>NZ_JAUZDX010000009.1 GCF_030704685.1 Acidovorax sp. A1169 | reverse complement strand
TCGCCCAATGGTCGCGGTGGCCGCTGAAGACACATAGCCGCGCCGCAGGTGCTGCCATGACCGCAAGGCCTTTGCGATTTTCCGCAGAGCGTTCAGAGGGTTGTGGGCCGGTCGGCCAGCCTTCTAGCGACCCAGGCCAGCACCCAGCGTTTCAGCAGACTTGCCGCTGCCCGTCCACAAACACCAGCAGTTCTTGCTTGCCGAAGGCCGTCCACTCCTCATTGGTGGTGAGTGGTGCAGTCACGATCACGGCCACGCGGTCGGTGGCCGTGGTCTGGGTGGCGAAGTCGATGCGCACGTCCTCATCGGACAGTTGCGCCTCGCTGAACGGGTGTTTGCGCTCGATGTAGTACAGGCCCGTGGAGGCATGGGCCCACAGCGCCTGCCCATTGGAGAGCAGGAAGTTGAAGGTGCCGTGCGGTGCAATGCGTGCGGCCAGTTCCTTCAAGGTGATGGTCAGCTCGGCAATGCTGGGCACGCTGGCATGGGACTTGGCCAGCTCCTGCATGATCCAGCAGAACACATGTTCGCTGTCCGTATCCCCCACGGGGTGGAAATGCGCGTGCAGGCGGGGACGGAAGTCCTTCAAGTCGCCGTTGTGCGCAAACACCCAGTACCGCCCCCATAGTTCTCGCACGAAGGGGTGGCAGTTCTGCAGGCTCACCAGGCCCTGCGTGGCCTTGCGGATGTGCGCAATCACGTTGCGGCTCTTGATGGGGTAGCGGCGGATCAGCTCCGCCACGGGTGAATCCACCGCCGGCAGGTGGTCCACGAAGTGGCGCAGCCCCCGGTCCTCGAAAAAGGCGATGCCCCAGCCGTCGGCGTGGTCGGCCGTGTTGCCGCCACGCTGTGCGAATCCGGTGAAGCTGAAGGTCACGTCGGTCGGCGTGTTGCAGTTCATACCCAGCAGTTGGCACATGGTCGCGAGCAGTCCGGATCAGTCGGCCATCAGGCCTGGGGTGAAGAGGAGGGTGTATCGGCCGGCGCCGCAGGCGCTTCGCGCAGTTGCCAGGCGGCCACCAGGGCCAGCACGCACAGCGCGGTCAACATCAGAAAGGTTTCGCCAAAGGCATCGATGCGGGCTGCGTTGCTCGCGCCCGAGGTCAGCGATACACCATGCGCACCCAGGCGCCATTCGAGCACGATACCGCACAGGCTCACACCCGCAGCACCGCCGAGCATGCGCAGAAAGCCGATGGCGCTCGATCCCTGCGAGATCAGCGACTTGTCCAGCGGCCGCATGGCCCCGAGGTTCAGCGATGGCAGGATGAAACCGAGGCCAATGCGGCCCAGGATCGCAAAGGCCACCAGCATCCACAGCGCCGAGCCCAGGCCCACCAGCACCATGAGCCCGAAGGACAGGGCCAGCAGGGCCAGGCCGATGCTCACCAGCAGGTGCGTGGGCTGCCGGTCGGCCAGCCGGCCCACCATGGCAATGGTGATGGCCAGCACGAAGCCTGCGGGCAGCATGATGGTGCCCACGTGCGAGGCCGACAGCTGCATGCCGAGTTGCATGAACACGGGCAGCAGGTAGGTGGAGCCGAACAGCGCCGTGCCGTAGATGAAGGCCACGATACTGCCCATGGCGAATTGCCGGTACTGAAAGAGCCGCAGGTCCATCAGCGGCTTGCGGCCCTGCCGCAGTTGCCGGCGCTGCCAGCCGATGAACAGGCCTGTGGCCACCACGGCGCCCGCCAGCAGGAGGATGGCTTCGGTGACGGTGCCCCCATGCAGGGCCACCAGCCCATTGAGCAGGCACAGCGTGCCGGCGGTACCCAGCGCCAGGCCGCGCCAGTCGAGCGCCTCGCCATTGCGGTTGGCCGCCACGCCGCCCGGTGCCGTGACCGGTACGAACTTGTAGGCCAGCCAGATGGAGGCCAGGCACAGCGGCACCACCATGAAGAAGATGGAGCGCCAGCCGAACCAATCGACCAGCAGCCCGCCGATGCTGGGGCCGATCGCCGGCGCCAGCACCACACCCATGCCGAAGATGCCGCTCGCGCGGCCCTGTTCATGCGGTTGGAATGCGTACAGGATGATGACGGCAGGAATGGGTTGCACCACCCCGGCCGCAAGGCCCTCGGCCACACGCGCCACCAGCACCAGGCCAAAATCGCGCGCCAGGCCACCCCCGATGCCGCCCGCCAGCAACAGCAGCATGGCGCCCACGTAGGTGGCGCGGTAGCCGTAGCGCGACAGCAGCCACGGCGTGGTGAGCATGGACACCGTGGTGGCCACCATGAAGCCCGAGGTCACCCACTGGGCACGTTCCTGCCCCAGCGTGAAGTAATGGCTCATGTCCGGGATGGCCACGTTGACGATGGTCGAGGACATGATCGACGCCATCGTGCCGACCATGACCGACAGCAGCAGCAGCCAGCGGTAGCGCTCGCCATGGCGTTCGCGCAGTGCGGCGAGGGAGCTGGAGGACCGCTGTGCGCTCATGGGCGGGGGATCGTGGTCCCGGGGGATATCAGGTGCGCTCGGACCAGAGCTTGCCGCCGGTGGCCCAGTTCTCGCGCTTGATGTCGGTGATGAGGATGTCGACCGACTCGGGCGAGCCGCCGAGCACTTCGACGGACACGCGGGTGATTTCTTCCACGAGCTTCTTCTTTTGCTCGATGGTGCGGCCTTCCATCATCTCGACGTGGTAAGTGGGCATGCAGGACTCCTTGGGGTAATGGTCAGTGAACGAAAAGGAAAGAGGAAATCATATCGGGGCCGCCGGGTCCAACACGCCCAAAGCCGGTCGAGGCCGGGCGCACAGGGGGCAGATGCACACCTTGCCGCGGGCCGCCGCAGGAATTTCGGCCAGGGCCTCGGGCGCCACGGTGATGGCCATGCACCAGCAGGTTTCGGGTGGCTGCCCGGCCGCGATGGCGCACTGGTTCGCCTGCCCGCACAAAGGGCACTGCGAGGCGGTGGAAATCGGTGGGGGGGTCATCATGGGGTGGGTGCAGCAGGGCGCGCCACGCCTGGCGCGCTGCTTGGCTGGAGTGCCCGGCCCATTGTGCCGCCTCCCGGGCCCAAGGGCCAGGGTAAGGGCCTTTGTGTGGTCGGCGGTGCGGGCCATGCCGAAAAAAGGCACCCGAAGGTGCCGTTGGAGGAGGGATCCGGGGGACCCCTCTGTGCAGGGGGGGGCCGCAGGGCCCCGGTGGTCAGGCCGCCGCCTTGAGCTTCAGGCGCCAGGCGTGCAGCAGCGGCTCGGTGTAGCCGCTGGGCTGGGCCATGCCCTTGAAGACCAGGTCGCAGGCCGCCTGGTAGGCCATGCTGGTGCCGAAATGGCCGGCCATGGGCTGGTACAGCGGGTCGCCGGCGTTCTGGCCGTCCACCACGGCTGCCATGCGCTCGAAGGTCTCCTTCACCTGGGCTTCGGTCACCACGCCATGGCGCAGCCAGTTGGCCATATGCTGGCTGCTGATGCGCAGCGTCGCACGGTCTTCCATCAGGCCCACGTTGTGGATGTCGGGCACCTTGGAGCAGCCCACGCCCTGGTCCACCCAGCGCACCACATAGCCCAGGATGCCCTGGGCGTTGTTGTCCAGCTCCTGCTGCTTCTCGGCATCGGTCCAGTTGGGTGTGGCGGTCACGGGCACGGTGAGCAGGCCCGTCAGCAGGTTGTCGCGCTCGCTGTTCACATCGGTTTTTTCCAGGCCGATCTGGATCTCGGCCACGTTGACCTGGTGGTAGTGCAGTGCGTGCAGCGTGGCGCCCGTGGGGCTGGGCACCCAGGCGGTGTTGGCGCCGGCCTTGGGGTGGGCGATCTTCTGTTTCAGCATCTCGGCCATCAGGTCGGGCATGGCCCACATGCCCTTGCCGATCTGCGCCTTGCCGCGCAGGCCGCAGGACAGGCCCACCAGCACGTTGTTCTTTTCGTACGACTGGATCCAGGCGCTGGTCTTCATGTCGCCCTTGCGGATCATGGGGCCGGCCAGCATGGCGGTGTGCATCTCGTCGCCCGTGCGGTCCAGGAAGCCGGTGTTGATGAAGGCCACGCGGCTGGCGGCGGCGGCGATGCAGGCCTTGAGGTTCACGCTGGTGCGGCGCTCTTCGTCCATGATGCCCAGCTTCACGGTGTTGGTGGGCAGGCCCAGCAACTGCTCCACGCGGCCGAACAGGTCGCTGGCAAAGCCCACTTCGGCGGGGCCGTGCATCTTGGGCTTGACGATGTAGACACTGCCCTTGCGCGAGTTGCGGATGCCGTTGGCGCCATGGCCCTGCAGGTCGTGCAGCGCGATGGTGGTCGTGACCACGGCGTCCATGATGCCTTCGGGGATCTCGCGCTCCTTGCCCTGGGCGTCGGTGTACAGGATGGCCGGGTTGGTCATCAGGTGGCCCACATTGCGCAGGAACATCAGCGAACGGCCGTGCAGGCGCACCGCACCGGCCGCGCCGGAGGGGGCGGTGTACACCCGGTCGGGATTGAGCCCGCGCGTGATCGTCTTGCCGCCCTTGACGACCTGCTCGGTCAGCGTGGCCTGGATGATGCCCAGCCAGTTGCTGTAGCCCAGCACCTTGTCTTCGGCGTCCACCGCGGCCACGGAATCTTCGAGGTCGAGAATCGTGGAGAGCGCCGCTTCCAGCACCAGGTCACTCACGCCGGCCGCATCGCTCTGGCCGATGGGGGTGTTGCGGTTGATCTGGAGATCGAGGTGCAGGCCGTTGTGCTGCAGCAGCACCGAAGACGGGCTGGCGGCATCACCCTGGTAGCCCTTGAACTGGGAAGTATCCTTCAAGCCCGAGGTGCTGCCGTTGGCAAGCGCCACCACCAACTGGCCACCTTCCACGCGGTAGCCGGTCGAATCCTTGTGCGAGCCGCTGGCCAGGGGGGCCGTGTCGTCCAGTACCTGGCGCGCGAAGGCGATCACCTTGGCGCCGCGCACGGGGTTGTAGCCCTTGCCCTTGTCCGCACCATCGGTCTCGGGGATGGCATCGGTGCCATACAGCGCATCGTACAGGCTGCCCCAGCGCGCATTGGCCGCGTTCAGCGCATAGCGGGCGTTCAGGATGGGCACCACCAGCTGCGGGCCGGCCTGGGTGGCCAGTTCGTCGTCCACGTTGGTGGTGGTGGCCTGCACGTCGGCAGGCTGGGGCACCAGGTAGCCGATCTTTTCGAGGAAGCTGCGGTAGGCCACCATGTCCGTGATGGGGCCGGGGTTGGCCTGGTGCCAGGTGTCGAGCTCGGTCTGCAGGCGGTCGCGCTCGGCCAGCAGGGCGATGTTGCGCGGTGCCAGGTCGGCGACGATGCCGTCAAAGCCCTTCCAGAAGGCGGCGCTGTCCACGCCGGTGCCGGGCAGCACCTTGTCTTCGACGAAGCGGAACAAGGACGTGGCCACTTGCAGGCCGTGGATGGAGGTGCGGTCGGTCATGGGAGTGCCTCAGGCGTTGGATATGAACAAATGCGGAGCCCGCCACTGCAGGCCATGGACAGACTGTATTGCAAATGTTTGTCGGTATAAATATGCTCAAAAGCTGTAAACCAATGACTTTTACGCACAAGTGAGGGTGCGGCGGGCGCGCTCCGTCCCCATAATCAGCCCCATGGACAAGCTCAAGGCCTTCGAATCCTTCGTCTCGGTTGCCACACGTGGCAGCCTCACCGCCGCCGCCAAGGCCGAGGGCGTGGCGCCCGCCATCATGGGCCGCCGGCTCGATGCGCTCGAAGAGCACCTGGGCGTGAAGCTGCTGGTGCGCACCACGCGGCGCATCAGCTTGACGCACGAGGGCAGCGCCTTTTTGGAAGACTGCCAGCGCCTGCTGTCCGACGTGGCCAACGCCGAGGCCAGCGTGTCCGAAGGCGGCGTGAAGGCCACAGGGCACCTGCGCATCACGGCGCCAGCAGGCTTTGGCCGGCGCCATGTAGCGCCGCTCGTGCCGCGCTTTCGTAGCGAACACCCGGACGTGACGATTTCACTCAACCTCAGTGACCGGGTGGTCGACCTCGCCGGTGAAGGCTTCGACTGTGCCGTGCGCGTGGGCGATCTGCCCGATTCGTCCCTGGTCAGCGTGCGCATTGCCGACAACCGGCGCCTGTGCGTGGCCACGCCCGGTTACCTGAAAAGCCACCCGACCCCGCGCCACCCGGGCGAACTGCCCTCGCACAACTGCCTCACCCTGTCGAGCGAAGCCTCGCAGACGCGCGGCTGGGCCTTTCGCATGCCGGTGGACGGCGGCGGCACCGAGGTGGTTCACCTCAAGCCCGGCGGGCCGCTCGACTGCTCCGACGGGCAGGTGCTGCACGACTGGTGCCTGGCCGGCTACGGCATCGCCTGGCGCAGCACCTGGGAGGTGGAGGCCGAGATCGCAGCCGGCCGCCTGGTGGAGGTGCTGGAAGAGTTTGCCGCCCCGCCCAACGGCATCTACGTGGTGTTTCCCCAGCGCAAGCACATGCCGCTGCGTGTGCGGCTGTGGATCGACTTCCTCAAGCACCATTACGCGCAGCCTGCCTTCTGGCGGGGCATACCGGCCCATTGATCGGGCCCGTGGCAGACTGCAGATTCCATGTCCGAGCCCACGCTCCTGGTCGCTGACGACCACCCCTTGTTCCGCGCTGCCGTTCTGCATGTGCTGCACGAGCGCCTGCCCCAGTTCCGCACGCTGGAGGCCGCCAGTGCGGCCACGCTGGGCGCGGCGCTGCAGGAGCATCCCGAGGTGGAGCTGGTGCTGCTGGACCTGAGCATGCCGGGCGCGCGCGGCTTCTCGGCCCTGCTGCATGTGCGTGGTGAGTACCCGGAGCTGCCCGTGGTGATCATCTCGTCCAATGACCACCCGCGCGTCATCCGCCGCGCCCAGCAGTTCGGCGCGGTGGGCTTCATCCCCAAGTCCGCGCCCGCCGAAGCCATGGGCGAGGCCATCGAGGCGGTGCTGGCCGGCGACAGCTGGTTCCCGCCCATGGCGGCCGAGCGCTCCGAGGCCGACGCCGAGCTGGCCGCACGCCTGGCGCAGCTCACCCCCCAGCAGTTCCGCGTGCTGCTGTGCCTGGCCGACGGCCTGCTCAACAAGCAGATTGCGGGTGAGCTGGGCCTGGCCGAGAACACCGTCAAGGTGCATGTCACCGCCATCCTGAAAAAGCTGGCCTGCCACAGCCGCACCCAGGCCGCCGTGCTGGTCAAGAGCCTGGAGCCCGAGGACGCTGCGTCGGCCTGAGCCTGCGGTCCTCTATCTCTCCCGCAGACGCAGCAGGGTCTGGCTCATCAGGGCCCGCAGCGCAGGCGCGCGCACCGGCTTGGCAAGGAAGCCCCAGCCGCGTTCGGCGGCCTGGCGGCGCAGCGTGGCGTCGCGCTCGGCGGTCACCAGGATCACGGCAGGCGCCTGACCCCAGCGCTGACACAGCTCGGCATAGACGTCAGGGCCGTGGTGGTCGCCCTCCAGGTGCACATCCAGCAGCACCAACTGTGGGGCCTGGCCAGGCTGCGCATGGCCGAGCGCCGCAGTAGCGCCGCCGGCCAGCGGCACACGGCAACCCCAGCGCTCCAGCAGGGCCTGGGTGGCGGCGCAAGTCGGGCCATCGTCCTCGATCACCCAGGCACTGCTGCCGTGCAGCGGAGTGTCCTCGGGCGCTTGCTGTGCGGTGGCGGGTGGGGCAGTCTGCTGCTGCAGGGCGACCGGATCGCCCAGCGGCACCAGCACCCAGAACACGCTGCCGCGCCCCAGTTGCGAGCGCAGCCCGATGGGGTGGCCCAGCAGGCGGCCCAGGCGCTCCACGATGGCCAGGCCCAGGCCGGCACCCCGGTCGTCGGCACGGCCCTCGTCCAGACGGCGGAACTCCTCGAAGATCTCGCGCTGCAGCGCCTTGGGAATGCCTGGCCCCTGGTCATGTACTTCGATGCGCAGGTGGCCGTTGCCCACGCGCCGGCAGCCCACCACGATGCGCCCGCGCCGGCTGTAGCGGATGGCGTTGGAGACGAAGTTCTGCAGGATGCGGCGCAGCAGGTTTTCGTCGGTGCGTACCACCTGGCGCGTGGCCACACACGAGAGCTTCAGGCCCTGGTTCTCGGCCAGCACGCCGAAATTGTGGGCCAGCACCTGCAGCAGCGGGCCCAGGGCCACGTCGTGGATACGCACGTCGAGCTGGCCGGACTCCATGCGCGAGATATCGAGCAGGCTGTTGAGGATGGCGTCCTGCGCGGCCAGGGCCCCGTCGATGCTGTCGGCCGCATGCCGGCTGGCATCGTCGTGCAGGTGGCTGCGCAACAGCGAGCTGAACATGCGCGCAGCGTTCAGCGGCTGCAGCAGGTCGTGCACGGCCGCCGCGACGAAGCGGGTCTTGTAGCGGTTGGCCTGCTCGGCCTCGCGCCGGGCGGCGTCCAGGTCGCGCGTGCGGTCGGCCACGCGCTGCTCCAGCGCATCGGCCAGCGAACGCAGCTCGCGCGCGGCATTCTTGTAGCTGGTGATGTCGGCGTAGCTGGTCACGAACCCGCCCTCGGGCAGGGGGGTGCCGCGGATCTCCAGCACCGTGCCGTCGTCCTTGGCGCTTTCGTGCAGGTGGGGCAGGCCGCTGCGCAGGTGCGACAGGCGCCGCTCGATGGAGTCCTGAACCGGGCCGGGCCCCAGCAGGCCGCGGCGTGCGTTGTGGCGCAGCAGGCCCTCGATGGGCTGGCCCACCTGCATCAGGTCGGAGGGGTAGCGGAACAGCTGCACATAGCGCGAGTTCCAGGCCACGAGGCGCAGGTCGGCGTCGATGATGACCACGCCCTGCGGCAGGTGTTCCAGGCTGCGTGACAGTCCCGTATCCGTCTGTTGCGCGGCCTGCTGCGCCGCCTGCACGATGCCGTCCTGAGCGGTGCGCAGTTCCTGGGCGTGCTGCTGCAGCACGGTCTCCAGCTCCTGGCGGCTGCGCTGGCGCAGGTGGGCCAGGCGCTGGCGCTGGCGCACGAACAGCACCAGCAGGGCCAGTGCCAGCCAGCCGCCCCCGCCCGCCGCAGCAGCCCAGCGGCTGTCCGCCAAGCTGCTGTGGGTTGCATGTACCAGGTGCAGTTGCCAGGGCGTGCCGGGCAAGGGCTGGGTCTGCCACAAGAGGCGGCCGGGCACGTCCTGCAGGTCGGGGGTGAGCACGCGCACCAGGCGGCCGCCGTTGTCCATGTGGTCGTCCACCCGGTAGTCCAGCGGGCGCAGGGGTTGGTCCGAATACTGACGCGTGGCGGCAAGCTCCCTGCGCTCTGCCTCCGTCAACGGTTCCAGCAGCCGGTAGCGCCAGGCATCCTGGCTGGCGAGAAAAACCACGCCGTGCGCGTCGGACGCCAGCACGATGTCCTCCGTCTGCAGCCATTCGCGCTCCAGCTCCTGCAGTGCGATCTTGATCACCACCAGGCCGAGCGGCTCGCCCTGGTCATCGCGGATGGCCTGCGACAGGAAGTAGCCAGGCTCTCCCGTCGTCACCCCGATGCCATAGAAGCTGCCGCTGCCTTGGGTCAGAGCCTGCTGCACGTAGGGGCGAAAGCTGTAGTCCACGCCCACGTTGCTGGTGGCGCTGCGCCAGTTGCTGGCTGCCACGGCCAGGCCCTCGCGGTTGATCAGGGTCAGGGTGGACGATTGGCTGGCGCCGTTGGCCCGCTCCAGCTTGAGGTTGAGCTGCTCCACCTGCGCCGGGCTGCGCGGGCGGCTCAGCGCGTCGTACAGCTGCGCGTCCAGTGCCAGCACCTCGGGCAGGGTGCGGTAGCGGTCGATGCGCTGGGCCAGCGTCTGCCCATACAGGGCCAGCTGGCGCTGCACCCTGTCGCTCTCGTCGTACAGCGAATGCCGCCAGGCCGATTGCCCGGCCACGAACATGCAGCCGGCCATGCCCGAGAGCAGGATCAGCACAGTCCAGAACTTGCGGCGGTGGGACGGGGTCATGGCGGGTGAGGTGAGTGGAGGGCGCCTGCAAGCGCGCGCTTGGTGCAAATCTGGTGCGCATGGGAGTGTGCCGCACCTTTCTGGGGTGCTAGGTGTTTTCCCTAGGTTCTGCCGACCCGCCTCCTATGGGGGTGCCAGCGACTACTACCAATTAGCTATCTGCTGAAACGGAGTGCAGGGGTACAAACGGCACCCTTGAAGCACCCCGGTGGTGCAGTTTTCGTGACTTCTGGAGTCCCCCATGCACGCCATTCCTGCCAAGGCCGCCCAACCGGTGCACCTGCCGTTTTACCGCCAACTGTACTTCCAGGTGGTGCTCGCCATCGTCCTGGGCGTGCTGCTGGGCCATTTCGAGCCGGCGTACGGCGAGGCCCTCAAGCCGTTGGGCGATGCCTTCATCAAGCTGGTGAAGATGATCATCGCCCCGGTGATCTTCCTGACCATCGTCACCGGCATCGCGGGCATGTCGCAGCTCAGCTCCGTGGGTCGGGTGTTCGGCAAGGCCATGGCGTACTTCTTGTTCTTCTCCACGCTGGCACTGGTCATCGGCATGATCGTGGCCAATGTGGTGCAGCCCGGTGCGGGCATGAACATCAACCCGGCCGACCTGGACCAGACGGCCGTGAAGACCTACGTCGCCAAGTCGCACGAGATGACGCTCACCGGCTTTGCCATGGACATCATCCCCAAGACGCTGGTCAGCCCCTTTGTGGGCGACAACATCCTGCAGGTGCTGCTGGTGGCCGTGCTGTTCGGCATTGCGCTGGCCATGGTGGGTGAGGCCGGCCGGCCCGTGCAGAACTTTCTCGAAGCCCTGACGACCCCTGTCTTCAAGGTGGTGGGCCTGGTGATGAAGGCCGCGCCCCTGGGGGCGTTCGGTGCCATGGCCTTCACCATCGGCAAGTTCGGCCTGGGCTCGCTGGTCAACCTGGCCTGGCTGGTGGGCGCCTTCTACATCACCTCGCTGCTGTTCGTGCTGGTGGTGCTGGGCTTCGTGGCGCGCCTGTGCGGCTTCTCGGTGCTCAAGCTGTGCCGCTACCTCAAGGCCGAGCTGATGCTGGTACTGGGCACCTCGTCCTCCGAATCGGCCTTGCCCTCGCTGATGGAAAAGATGGAGAAGGCCGGCTGCAGCAAGTCGGTGGTCGGCCTGGTGGTGCCCACAGGCTACTCCTTCAACCTGGACGGCACCAACATCTACATGACCCTGGCCGCGCTGTTCATCGCCCAGGCCACCAACACCGAACTGACGCTGGGCCACCAGATCGCCCTGCTGCTGGTCGCCATGCTGAGTTCCAAGGGCGCAGCAGGCGTGACCGGCGCAGGCTTCATCACCCTGGCCGCCACCCTGGCCGTGGTGCCCGAAGTGCCCGTGGCCGGCATGGCCCTGATCCTGGGCGTGGACCGCTTCATGAGCGAGTGCCGCTCGCTGACCAACTTCATCGGCAATGCCGTCGCCACCGTGGTGGTCTCCCGCTGGGAAAACGCGCTCGACTACGACCGCCTGAATGCCGCGCTGGACGGCCATCCGCTGCCGGAGGCTGCCGCTCCCGTATCGGCACCCGTGGTGCCGGCCGGTGTGGCCGCCGTGGCGCGTACGGCCGCCTGATCGCTGGCAGTCCCCGTTGCGGGGCCATGGTTTCACAAGAAGGGGCGTGCCTGCATGGGCATGCCCCTTTTTCGCATGCAACTGTCGGCCCAGGGACGGGTCAGGAAGGGCGCCTACCTCTGCCGGGCCGTTCCTCGCGCACAATCGCCGCGAACTGCCCAAAAAAAGGATCCGCGATGACCCTCGAAGCCGTATTGGCCGCCCTGCACATGGTGGCCATCCTGACCCTAGTGGTCTTCCTGTCGAGCCAGGCCGCGCTGTGCCGCATCGAATGGCTCAACGCCGCGGTGGTGGAGCGCCTGGCGCGGCTCGACGCCATCTACGCCGCTGCGGCCATGGCGCTGGTGGCCACGGGGCTGGCGCGGGTGTTCTTCGGGGTCAAGGGCATGTCCTGGTATGTGTCGCAGCCCATGTTCCACTTCAAGATCACGCTGGTGGTGGCGATTGCCATCCTGTCCATTTTCCCGACCATCGCCTTCCGGCGCTGGCTGCGCAAGCTGCGCGCCGATGGCACCCTGCCGGACGCGCGCGAAGTCGCCAGGGTGCGCCGCCTGGTGATGCTGCAGGCCCATGCGATCCCGGTGGTGGCCGTGATCGCGGTGTTCTGGGCCCGCGGCTGGTAAGCCCATGAAAGATGGCCCCCACGCTCCGCCGCTGCGTGGGTCACTGCCCCCCGAGGGGGTGATTTATCTTGGGGCGGCCCGGCGATGAAAAAAACCCGCCGGGCACAGGTGCCGGGCGGGTGGGTGGCAAGAGCCAGCGCGGTGGCTGGCTCAGCAGATCACTTCTTAAGGCACTCGCTCATGAAGGCCTTGCGCTCGTCGCCCTTCTTGCCGGTGGCATCGGCGTTGCAGGTCTTCATCTTGTCCTGCTGGGTGGCAGGCTTGTTGGACAGGCAGGTCTTCATGAACGCCTTGCGCTCGTCGCCCTTCTTGTCGGCCGCCTCGGTATTGCAGGTGGCCATCTTGGTCTGTTGCTTGGTCGGGGCTGCCGCAGAGGCTGCAGGTGCGGCTGGGGTGGCCGCTGTCGCCGGTGCAGCCACCTTGGCGGGCGCCGCAGGGGCATCGGCAGCATGTGCTGCGCCCAACAAAAGAACCAGGCTCAGGGCCGCGAGGGAGAGAAGCTTTTTCATATAGTGCTCCGGTGGTAAGGGCATCCAACGCAATCCGCATCGGATTGCCCGATTACAACGTACGGGCATCGGGCCGCGCTGACATGCCTGCCCGGCGGCAAGAATTCTTTACGATCTGTTGCTCCGCTGCACAGGCCTGGGCAGGCATTTGGTGGCGCGGGCAACACACCTTCCCAAGGCGGTGACCGGGCCGCCCCGTAAAATCCCCCGATGCTCTCTGTCAAACACGATCTGCTGGCCGCGCTCGCGGCCGAGCTGGACACCCTTTCCCCTGGCGCGGGCGCCAAGGCGGCGTTCGAATCCCCCAAGGTGGCTGCGCATGGCGATTTCGCCTGCACGGCGGCCATGCAATTGGCCAAGCCGCTCAAGCTCAATCCGCGCGCCCTGGGCGAGCAGCTCAAGGCCGCGCTGGAGGCCACGCCCGCCTTCAAGCGTTGGGTCGATGCCATCGAGATCGCGGGCCCGGGCTTCCTGAACATTCGCTTGAAGCCCGCTGCCAAGCAGGAGGTAGTGCGCGAGGTGCTGTCTGCCGGCGAGCGCTTCGGCTACCAGGCCGACCGGGGTGCCAAGGTGCTGGTCGAGTTCGTCTCGGCCAACCCCACCGGCCCGCTGCACGTGGGCCATGGCCGCCAGGCCGCCCTGGGCGATGCCATCTGCAACCTGTTCGCCACCCAGGGATGGGGCGTGCACCGCGAGTTCTATTACAACGATGCGGGCGTGCAGATCCAGACGCTCACGAACAGCACCCAGCTGCGCGCCAAGGGCTTCAAGCCCGGCGACGAGTGCTGGCCCACCGATTCCGAGAACCCGGCCAGCAAGGCCTTCTACAACGGCGACTACATTCAGGACATTGCCAACGATTTCCTGGCGAAGAAGACCGTCAAGGCCGATGACCGCGAGTACACCGCCAGCGGCGACGTCGACGACGTGGAATCGATCCGCCAGTTCGCCGTGGCCTACCTGCGCAACGAGCAGGACAAGGACCTGCAGGCCTTCAACCTGAAGTTCGACGAGTACTACCTCGAGTCGAGCCTGTACACCAGCGGCCGCGTCGAGGCCACGGTGGGCAAGCTGGTGGCCAACGGCAAGACCTACGAGCAGGACGGCGCCCTGTGGCTCAAGAGCACGGACTACGGCGACGACAAGGACCGCGTGATGCGCAAGCAGGACGGTACCTTCACCTATTTCGTACCCGACGTGGCCTACCACATCGCCAAGTGGGAGCGCGGCTACACCAAGGTCGTGAACATCCAGGGCACCGACCACCACGGCACCATCGCGCGCGTGCGCGCCGGCCTGCAGGCGGCCGAAGTGGGCATTCCACAGGGCTACCCCGACTACGTGCTGCACACCATGGTGCGCGTGGTCAAGGGTGGTGAAGAGGTCAAGATCAGCAAGCGCGCGGGCAGCTACGTCACCTTGCGCGACCTGATCGAATGGACCAGCAAGGACGCGGTGCGCTTCTTCCTGCTCAGCCGCAAACCCGACACCGAGTACACCTTCGACGTGGACCTGGCCGTTGCGCAGAACAACGACAATCCGGTGTACTACGTGCAGTACGCGCATGCGCGCATCTGCTCGGTGCTGCGCAGTTGGGCCGAGCAGGGCGGTGGCGACATGGCTTCGCTCCAGGGCGTGGACCTGTCCCCGCTCGAAGGCCCGCAGGCCCAGGCGCTGATGCTGCAGCTGGCCAAGTACCCCGAGATGCTCACCGCCGCTGCCGATGGCGAGGCCCCGCACGACGTCACCTTCTACCTGCGCGACCTGGCCGCCAGCTACCACAGCTATTACGATGCCGAGCGCATCCTGGTGGATGACGAGGCCGTCAAGCGCGCGCGCCTGGCCCTCGTCGCCGCCACCGCGCAGGTATTGCACAATGGCCTGGCTGTGCTGGGCGTATCGGCTCCGGCCAGAATGTAAGCAACCACTACCTATGAAGAACAAGCAACTGGGCGGAACCATCATCGGCTTTATCGTGGGCGTGATCTTCGGCCTGGGCGCCGCGCTGGCGGTCGCCGTCTACGTGACCAAGGTGCCCGTGCCCTTCCTCAACAAGGGCGGCGCACGCGGCACCGACCAGGACGCGGCCGAAGCGCAGAAGAACAAGAACTGGGACCCGAACTCGCCGCTGTATGGCAAGAACCCCGCGCGGCCTCCTGCGGCTGCAGCGTCGGTTCCCGCCACGGCGGGGGTGGCGCCTGCGCCTGCCGCCTCGGCACCTGCCGTGGCAGCAGCGGACCCGCGTGCCGCCGCCTCGTCGGCCAAGCCTGCCGCCGCAGCCACCAAGCCCGGCAGTGCCGACCCCTTGGGTGATCTGGCCGCTGCCAAGGCCGCTGCGGCGCCCGGCAACAGTGCCGACCCCTTCGACTACTTCGTGCAGGCCGGTGCCTTCCGCACCCAGGCCGATGCCGATGCGCAGCGCGCCAAACTGGCCATGCTGGGCTGGGAGGCCCGCGTGAGCGAGCGCGAGCAAAATGGCCGCACCGTGTTCCGCGTGCGCGTCGGCCCGTTCACCAAGCGCGATGATGCCGCCCAGCTCAAGGACAAGCTCGACACCACGGGTGTCGAATCTGCCCTGGTGCGGGTGCAGCGCTGAGCGCATGCCTGCCTGAACTTTTTCCGGGGGAGTGGCTCACACCCCCCAATACCAGACCAAGGAGTGCCACTTTCATGAAACGCCGCGAGTTTTCCCTGTCTGCCGCTTCCGCAGTGGCCGCATCCGCCCTGACCCTGCCCGTGGCCGCCCCCGCGCTGGCGCAACCGCGCCAGTTCAAGGAGGGCAAGGACTACCGCAAGCTCGACAAGCCTGTCACGCCCGACGCGCCTGCGGGCAAGGTCGACGTGATCGAATTCTTCTGGTACAGCTGCCCCCACTGCAATGCCTTCGAGCCCACGCTCGACGCCTGGGTCAAGGCAGCCCCCAAGGACCTGAGCATCCGCCGTATCCCGGTGGCCTTCAACGCCAGCTTCGTGCCACAGCAAAAGCTGTACTTCACGCTCGAAGGCATGGGCAAGCTCGATGCCCTGCACGCCAAGGTCTTCCGTGCCATCCACGTGGAGAAGGCCAAGCTCGCCAAGGACGATGAAATCATGGCCTGGATCGCCACGCAGGGCGTGGACGTGGCCAAGTTCAAGGAAGTCTACAACTCGTTCACCGTATCCAACCAGGTGCGCCGCGCGTCGCAACTGCAGGATGCGTACGGTGTGGAAGGCGTGCCCTCGATGGGCGTGGCCGGCCGTTTCTACACCGATGGCACCATGGCCGGCAGCATGTCTGTGGTGCTGCAGGTGGTGGAGCAACTGGTGGGCGTGGCCCGCAAAGGCTGACCGTTTCTTGGCAGGACTGGCGCCTGCGTGTACCAACAGCCCGCTGATGCGGGCTTTTTTCATGGCATGTCGCCACGGGTGGCTACAATGATCTGCAAGATTCGTGCCCTATGAACTACCGCATCCTCCCGACCCTACTCCTCCTCTCGGCCCTGGCCATGGTCCAGACGGCGGCCCACGCCGAAAAGGCCGACCGCAACAAGCCCATGAACATCGAGGCCGACGCACTGCGCCACGATGAGCTCAAGCAGACCAGCGTGTTCACCGGCCGCGTGGTCATGACCAAGGGCACCATCGTGCTGCGTGGCGCGCGCCTGGACGTGCGCCAGGACGCCGATGGCTACCAGTTCGGCGTGGTCACGGCCGAGCCGGGCAAACGCGCCTTCTTCCGCCAGAAGCGCGACACGCTGGCGGGAGCGCCCGACGAGTTCATCGAGGGCGAGAGCGAGGTCATCGAGTACGACGGCCGCGCCGACAACGTGAAGTTCATCACCCGCGCCGAGCTGCGGCGCTTCCGCGAATCCACGCTGACCGACGAGATCACCGGGCAGGTCATCGTCTACAACAACCTGACCGACGTGTTCACCGTGGACGCCAAGCCGCGCGGCAGCACCAATGCCGCGGGCGACACCCCGGCGCCCGGTGGCCGCGTGCGCGCCATCCTGTCGCCCAAGGAAACACCCGCCAGCGCGGCCGCCCCTGCCGCAGCGGCACCGGGCACCGCCCTGCGCCCCAGCAGCACCCTGAGCGGCGGCGCCAAGTGAGTGGGCCGCACGTGAGTACCGTCGCCGACTCTCCGGCGGACAGCCGGCTGGAGGTGCACCACCTCGAAAAATCCTATGGCAGCCGCAAGGTCGTCAAGGACGTATCGCTGGTCGTGCAAAAGGGCGAGGTCGTCGGGCTGCTCGGCCCCAACGGTGCGGGCAAGACCACCTCGTTCTACATGATCGTGGGCCTGGTGCGCAGCGATGCCGGCGACATCCGCATCGACGGCCACTCGGTGGCCCACATGCCCATCCACCGGCGCTCGCGCCTGGGCCTGTCCTACCTGCCGCAGGAAGCCTCGATCTTCCGCAAGCTCACGGTCGAAGAGAACGTGCGCGCTGTGCTCGAATTGCAGCGCGGCGACGACGGCCAGCCGCTGCCGCGCGCGGCCATCGAGGAACGCCTCACGGCCTTGCTGACCGAACTGCGCGTTGAGCACCTGCGCGCCTCGCCCGCGCTGGCCCTGTCCGGCGGCGAGCGCCGCCGCGTGGAGATCGCCCGCGCGCTGGCCACGCAGCCGCGCTTCATCCTGCTGGACGAGCCTTTTGCCGGCATCGATCCCATCGCCGTGATCGAGATCCAGCGCATCATCGGCTTCCTCAAGGCGCGCGGCATTGGCGTGCTCATCACCGACCACAACGTGCGCGAGACGCTGGGCATCTGCGACCACGCCTTCATCATCAGCGACGGCCATGTGCTGGCCCAGGGAACCCCCTCCGAAATCGTCGACAACGCCGAAGTGCGCCGGGTGTACCTGGGTGAACACTTCCGCATGTAACAGACCGATGGACCACCCGTTCGCCATGCACCTGCCTTTGCGGCAGCCTCGGGGGGCTGTGCGATGAAGCCCGGCCTGTCACTGCGCGTATCGCAGCACCTGGCGCTCACGCCGCAATTGCAGCAGTCCATCCGGCTGCTGCAGCTGTCCACGCTGGAACTGGGCCAGGAGGTCGAGCAGATGCTCGACGAAAACCCCTTTCTCGAACGCAATGCCGACGAGGCGCCGCGCGAAGAGTTCGGTGTGGAAACGGCCGATGCGCCGGTGCAGCCGGACGATTACAGTTCCGACGACGCGGTCTATTCCAGCGCCCCGGGCTCCAGCACCTCGACCGAGACCTCGGCCGACAGCCCGCAGGGCGATGCGGAAGTGGGCAGCAGTGCGGGCGACGAGCCCGACTGGAGTGGCGATGGCACCGTGGACGTGTCCCCCAATGATGCCGAGTGGGGCGGCGATGCGCCGGCCCGCAACCGCAATGATTCCGAAGGCGACGAGGCGGACGCCACCGAGCTGGCGCGCACGCACGAATCGCTCACCGCGTTTTTGCACCGGCAGGCGCTGTCGTTGCGCCTGTCCGAGGTGGACCGGGCCGCCCTGCGCTTTTTGATCGAATCGCTCAACGACGACGGCTACCTCGAAGACCCGCTCGAAGAACTGGCCGTGGGCCTGGCCGGCCCGGACGACCTGGAGCAGATCGAGGAGCTGGTGCACCGCTTCACCGTCGCCCTGCGCCTGCTGCAAAGCCTGGAGCCCGTGGGCGTGGGTGCACGTGGCCTGGGTGAATGCCTCACGCTGCAGCTCACGGCGCTGGCCGCCGACGAGGACAGCGAGATCGACCCCGACACCGTGCAGACCGCGCTGCGCGTGTGCCAGCAGCCGCTGGAGATGCTGGCGCGCCGTGACATCCGCCGCCTCACGCAGCTGTGTGGCGATGGCGAGGAGCGCACCCGCGCCGCCATGGCCCTGATCGCGCGGCTGGAGCCTCGCCCCGGGCGCAAGTTCGTGGACGTGGAGCGCAACATCATCGTGCCCGACGTCATCGTGCGCAAGGCCGGGCGGGCCAATGGCCGCGATGGCCAGCACAACTTCATCGTGGCCCTGAACCCCGACGTGATGCCGCGCCTGCGCGTGCACGACATCTACGCCGGTGCCCTGCGCGGCCACAAGGGCGGCGAGGGCCACCAGGCCATGCAGCAGCGGCTGCAGGAGGCGCGCTGGTTCATCAAGAACATCCAGCAGCGCTTTGACACCATCCTGCGCGTCTCGCGGGCCATCGTCGAGCGGCAAAAGAGCTTCTTCACCCATGGCGAGCTGGCCATGCGCCCGCTGGTGCTGCGCGATATCGCCGATGAGCTGGGTTTGCACGAGTCCACCATCAGCCGCGTGACCACGGCCAAGTACATGTCCACGCCCATCGGCACCTACGAGCTCAAGTACTTCTTCGGCTCGGGCCTGGGCACCGAGACCGGCGGCAACGCATCGAGCACGGCCGTGCGTGCCCTCATCAAGCAGTTCGTGGCGGCCGAAAGCCCCGCCAAGCCGCTGTCGGACAGTCAGATCGCCGAGATGCTCAAGGAGCAGGGCATCGAGTGCGCGCGCCGCACCGTGGCCAAGTACCGCGAGGCGCTCCGGATCGCGCCGGCCAACCTGCGCAAGGCGCTCTGATCAGGCGGCTGTTCTGAACGCCCGGCTGGAGATGCTGACGGCATTGCCGTCCGGGTCCCTGGCATTGGCAAACGCATAGCCGTTGGCCTGGTGGGTCGGGCCGAACGCCAGGCCCTGCACCAGCGCCTTCGCCTTGAATGCCTCCACATCGTGCACATGAAAGCACAGCTTCACCCCGGCCTGGCCGAGCTTCACGCTCTTGGCCGCCTGGTGGATGAGGATGCTGGCGCCGCCGTCCGGGGCCTTGAGTTCGATCAGGCCCTCCACCACCTCTCCCGTGGTCTGCAGGCCGAAATGCGTGCCGTAGAACGCCGCGCTGCGCTGCATGTCGCGCGCGTAGACCATGATGGTGCCGAGCATGGGGTGCATGGTGGGTCGGCCATCCGCCATCAAGGCGACTTCGAGGCCGGCGCGCGCCGCAGCGAGCGCAGCAGCTCCAGCGCCTGTGCGGTCGGCTCCTGCGACTGGCCATTGGCCAGCACGGTGAAGGCCACGCGCAGTTCGTTCATGCCCAGCACGCCTTGGGTCAAATACTTGTAGCCGCCCGGCTCGGGGGCGCCGTCGGTGGCCGAGAAGTAGTAGCCCGTCTTGCCCGAGGCACCCAGGTCCTTGAGGGGCAGTTCGGCTTCCACGGCGCGGGGCTGGGCTTGCCTTGCCGCGCTTTGCACCTGGGCCCTAAGTTCATCGGGCGTAGAGGCTTTGCCTGTGCCTGCGGGCCAGATGGGCGTGAGGATCATCTGCAGGGCCGTGGTATCGGGGCCGCTGATGGCGACCGAGGGCGGCAGCTCGGCATGGGGGCGGCGGACCTGGGCGCGCCATTGGGCGGGCAGGTCGATGACGAGGTCGTCGCGCCCGGGCAGCGGAACGCGCAGTTCTTCGGCAAGAACGGGCTGGCACAGGGCGAAGGTGAGCAGCGTGAGGGCAGTGCGGAGCATGGAGCGGTGGTCGGAGGAACGGAGTGAGTGAGGTGGTGGCTTACTTGCGGCTGGCGAAGACGGCGTCATACGACTGCGTGCTGAAGCCCGCCACCCGCTGGCCATTGGTGAGCAGCACCGGCACGCCGCGCGCACCCAGTTGCGCAAAGGCGGCCTTGCCGGTGGGCGTGTCCACGTCGAACTCCCGGTACGCGATGCCCTTGCCGCCCAGGTAGGCCTTGGCCGCTTTGCAGTAGCCGCACCAGGTGGCCATGTAGAGCGTGACCTCGCCCCGGGGTTGGGCTGCTTTCTGGGCTTCTACAGGTGCCTGGCCGGGCGTGGTGGGTGGCAGCGGGTTGCCCGGGACCACGCTGACGGGCAGGCTTTCGAGCTTCAGGGTTTTTTGCACCGCACCCGAGGCGGGGGGCTGGTCGCTGTAGACGACCTTTCCGCTCGCATCCACGGATTTGTAGAGCGTCTGGGCATGCGCCGTGCCGGTGAGCGCGGCCGCAATCAGGGCGAGGGTCAGGGTACAGCGCAGGGCGTGCATGGGGGCTCCGGGTAAAATCGGCATTCCGGGAGCATAAGAGACTTCTGCCCCGAGACCCGGCAGCGCGTGCGCTGCCTGTGCCGGCTACCCCGCCAATGGGGATACGGCCTTCCTTTTTTGGTCCTTCCACGGGCCTTGCCTGCGGAGCGCCTTGCATGGGCTGCCACCGTTTCGCTGCTTACCTTTCTACCGCCCGCGCCATGGCCCGCATTGTTTTCGACCTCCCCACGCACTTCGGCTTTGCCACCGAGCTGCAGATCTACATCAGCCACGTCAACCAGGGCGGGCACCTGGACAATGCGCAGCTGCTGAGCCTGGTGTCCGAGGCGCGCGTGCGCTTCTTCCAGTCGCTCGGTTACCCCGAGGCGGACGTGGGCGGCCTGTCCACCGTGGTGGGCGACATCGTGGCCCAGTACAAGTCCGAAGGCTTCCATGGCGAGACCATGCGCGTGGAGATGGCGCCCGAGGACCTCAACCGCTACGGCTTCGACCTCGTCTTTCGGATGACGGAGAAGACGACGGGCCGCGAAGTGGCGCGCGGCAAGGTCGGCATCGTCTTCATCGGCCGCAGCGACCGCAAGGTGGCGCCCATCCCTGAATCCATCCGCCAGCTGCTGCTGGCGCGCGCAGCGACTGACGCAGTCGTCGTTTAAGCGCGTATCCTTTCGCCCAGTGCCATGAACCAACTCCAACTCTTTCTCCCCTGCGCCGCCGGTGTCGAGGGCTACCTCGCCGACGAGGTGCACGCCATCACCGGCCTCACGGGCCAGGACCTGCTCATGGGCCGGGGCGGCGTGCTGCTGCGCGCCTCGTGGCGCCAGGCGCTGCTGCTCAACCTGCACAGCCGGCTGGCGCAGCGCGTGCTGGTGCAACTGGCGCACCGGCCCTACCGCTCCGAGAACGACCTGTACGGCATCGCCAGCGAGGTGGCCTGGGAGATCTGGTTCACCACGCGCCAGACCTTCAAGGTCGAGGTTACGGCCCAGCACAGCCCGCTGCAGAGTCTGAACTTCGCCGGCCTGCGCGTGAAGGACGCTGTGGCCGACCGTTTTCGCGCCAAGTCCGGCGTGCGCCCCGACGTGAACACCCAGTGGCCCGACGTGCGCATCCACCTGCACCTGACCACCGAAGAGGCCACTGTCTACATCGACACCTCGGGCGAGCCGCTGTTCAAGCGCGGCTGGCGCGAGGACAAGGGCGACGCCCCGCTCAAGGAAACCCTGGCCGCCGCCATGATCGCCGCCAGCGGCTGGGACCCGCTCGGTGATGCGCCCGTGCCGCTGTACGACCCCTGCTGCGGCAGCGGCACCATCGCCATCGAGGCCGCGCAGATCGCCTGCCGCATCCCGGCCGGCATGCTGCGCCGATTTGCGTTCGAGAAGCTCCTGCCCTTCCAGGGCCATGTGTGGTCGGCCATCCAGGCCGAGGCCGAGAGCGCTATCCAGGCGAGCCCGGTGCCCATCTTCGGCAGCGACGTGGCCCACCGCATGGTCGACTTTGCCGAGCGCAATGCCGAGCGCGCAGGCGTGGCCGAGGCCGTGCAGCTGCGCGGTGGCGATGCATTGCAGCGCATGCCGCCGAGCGAACAGCCGGGCCTGATGCTGCTCAACCCGCCCTACGGCGAGCGCATTGCCGCCGCCGGCTCCGCCGGCCAGAACGCCAACGAACGCGCGGCCGAGCGGGCCCTGGGCGCCAGCGTGGGCCGCGAGGCCGCGCACACCGACGACGGCGGCGAGTTCTTCAGCCAACTGGCCACCCACTGGAAGAAGAACTATGCGGGCTGGACGGCCTGGATGCTGACCCCCGACCTCAAGCTGCCCGGCAAGATGCGCCTGAAGGAGTCGCGCCGCGTGCCCATGTGGAACGGCCCCATCGAGTGCCGCATGTTCCGCTTCGACATGGTCAAGGGATCGGTGCGCACCAAGCCATCATCCGAGACGCCACAGGCCGGCCCGCGCGATGCGGGTTGAGTTGGCGCTGCCGGCCCAGGCGCCGGCGGGTGAACCCGTGCGCCCTGTGGTCGTCGACACCAACGTCGCGCTGGACCTGCTGATCTTCTCGGACCCCGCCACCGTGCCGTTGCGCCAACTGCTCGCCGAAGGGCGCCTGGCCTGGATCGCCACGCAGGTCATGCGCGACGAACTCGAGCGCGTGCTGGCCTACCCGCACATCGTCGGCCGCATGGACTACTACCGTGTGGACGCGGCGCAGGTGCTGGCCGCCTTCGACGCACAGGCCCGCCTGGTGGAGATTGCTCCGCGCGTGGCCTACGTCTGCAAGGACACCGACGACCAGAAGTTCATCGACTTGGCCGCCGCACACCGCGCCATCCTGCTGAGCAAGGACAAGGCGGTGATCTGCATGCGCAAGCGCCTGCTGACGCTGGACGCCCACGTGGCGACGGCGCTGGTGCTGGAGATGGTGGGCGAACCCGCCTGCGCCAGCGCCTGAATCCCCCCGTCAGCGGTCGAAGCTGAAATCGCCCGCCGCGTGCACCTGCCACGCGCCCTCGCCCTTGAGCTCCAGCACATGCGTGTGGTGCTTGAGCACGGCCGGGCGGTGGGCAATGCTGATCAGCGTGGTGCCATTGGCGCGCAGGCGCTCGTAAAGCGCTGCCTCGTTGGCGCTGTCGAGGGCGCTGGTGGCTTCGTCCAGGATCACGATGCGCGGCGCACGCGCCAGCACTCGGGCAAACGCCAGGCGCTGCTGCTCGCCGATGGACAGCTGCTTTTCCCAGTCGTGCGAGGCGTCGAGCCCGCCCACGCGTTCGGCCAAGGACTCCAGCTGCACTTCCTGCAACAGCTCGAGCAAACGTTCGTCCGCCAGGTCGGTTTCCTTCATGGGGTAAATGATCTGGCTGCGCAGCGTACCCATCTGCATGTACGGGCGCTGGGGCAGAAAGAACACATCCTCCATCGGCGGGTGCTGCACGGCACCGCTGCCGGTGCGCCACAGGCCTGCAATGGCCCGCAGCAGCGAGCTTTTGCCGCAGCCGCTGGGGCCGGTGATCAGCAGGGCATCGCCGGTTTGCAGCTGCAGTGACAGGTCCTGCACCAGCAGGCGGCCGAACTGAGGCGTGTAGAGCGTGAGCCCCTCGATGGCCATGGCTTCGCCGATGCGCGTGGCAATCTGCGGCGCAGGTTCTGATGGCGCCTGTGCTGCGCTGGCGGTGCCGTTGGCAGGCAGCGTCGTCGCAGCCGGCTCGGCCCAGGGGGTGGGGGCGGCAGGTGTCTTGAGGACCATCTGCGACAGCGCGTGCAGCCGGTCGATGCCGGCCACGAAGCGGCTCAGGCTCTCGAAGTTATCCACGATGAGCGAGACCGCGCCCAGCACGGCCGCAAAGGCGCCCGCCGCCTGGATCGCGCGCCCCACCTCGAGTTCGCCCGAAAGCACGCCATTGGCCAGGATGATGCTCGGCAGCACCAGCGTGAGCTGGCTGAACGAGCGCTGGAACAGGTTGAGCGAACGCTGCTTCTTGATGAGCCGCGCGTAGTTGGTGAAGGCGGCTTCGAAGCGGTGGTCGATCTGCGCGCGCTCCTGCGGCTCGCCGCGGTAGAAGGCGATGGACTCGGCGTTCTCGCGCAGCCGCATCAGCCCGAAGCGGAAGTCCGCCTCGCGCCGGATCTGCCAGAAATTGAGTCGGATCAGCGGTGCGCCAAACAGGTACAGCGCGCCGAAGGTTCCCAGCAGCGCATACACCGCCAGAAAGGCCACCAGCACCTTGGAAATGGACCACAGCACTGCGCTGAACGCCACGAGCTGCATCAGCGAGCCCAGAAAGATCAGCAGGAAGTGCGTGGACCGGCCGGTGAAGGTGTTGATGTCCTCGCTGATGCGCTGGTCGGGGTTGTCGATGTCGCTGCCGGTACCGAGTTCGTAGTACTTGCGCTCACCCAGGTAGCCATCCAGGAAGCGGTGCGTGAGCCAGCGCCGCCAGTGGTTGGAAAACGCGTCGCGCATGTAGTAGTAGAAGGCGTACACCGGCACCGCGAAGGCCAGCACGATGAGGCTGGCGCGCACCGCGTCCCAGAACCGGTCGGCCTGCTTGGCGGCCAGGGCCGAGGTCATTTCGCCGGTCTTGTCGATCAGCATCACGGCCAGTTGCGTCTCGCAGACCATCAGGCCGATGAGCAGCGCGAGCAGGCCCCAGGCCGTTCTTTTCTTCTCGCCCATCCAGTAGGGGCGGGCCACGCTCATGAACTGCTTCCATGCCGAGAGCGACAGGGTAGGAGGGCGGCGGCGGCGGGGCTTCTTCGCGGCCGGCGGCGGCGATGCGGGAGCGGGTGGTGCTGAAAGGGTGGCGGCAGGAGTAGACATAAGGCACAGGCAAAAGGAGGCAAACGGGAGCACCGCCTGCACGATAGGCGGGCGGCCGGTCTGCCTCTGTCAGCCAATGCCTACAGCCCGCTAAGGACGGGCCCGCTTTGCGCGCAGCCCATGCCCGCGGGCATGGTTCAAGGCCGCAGCAGGTCGTAGGCCGCGCGCACGCGCTGCATGTCGCGGCCAAGCTTGCGGTTTTGCGGCAGGTGCTGCATCCAGCCCATGCGCCCGATGCTGGTGGCCAGCATGGCCTGCAGCTCCGGGCTGCCTGACGCGATCCAGGCTGTCCACATCGCGCGGGCGTCGTCGAGCGCGCCCACCAAGCGCAGGTAGATGGCCGTGGAGTGCGCGTAGCACAGCGCATCGCGCGCGTGGCATACCGGCAGCGGCAGCACGGCGGCCGGGTCGTCCTCGAAATCGATGTAGCCCACCACGCGATCGGGGCAGCGCACGAGGTTGCGCGCGAACGCCTGGCTCAGGCAGGTGCCGCTGGCGTGCACCTGCGCAATGGCCACCAGGCCCTGCTGCCACAGCGCCAGCACGGCGGCGGGCCCGGCGGACACGGCATGGTCGATTTCATTGCCCAGCGAGGGAGTTTGCTGCGCGGGCCGCCCCAGGTGGCGCATCAAAAAGCCATCCTCCTGCGCTGCCAGCACGGTGGGCACGCGCAGGCCGCGCGCCTGCAGGTCGCGCAGGCGCCGCACCTCGGTGGCGATGGCTTCGCGCCCGCCCCGGTTGGGCACCGGGCGCAGCACTTCCAGCCGCAGCACCGCAGCCATTGCCGCCATGGCACGGTAGCGGCCCGGGCCGTGGGGTGCACCGGCCTTCTTGAGCCATACCTGCTCCTCGCCGAGCCGGTAGCTGGCGACATTGAACTGCTGCTGCACGAGCTGCTGGCGCAGGTAGGCCGCGTAATCGACGGTGTTGCTGCCGGGGTTGCTGTCAGGAACCTTGCCTGCCTCCATCGTCATACGGCGGCGTTGGCGGGCAGATCGCTGACGGCGGCCACGGCCGCGTGGGCCACTTCCACATGGTGGGGCACCGACGGTTCCAGCGCCGGTTCGCTGGCGGCAAAGCTGTGCGCGCTGGACAGCGGCCAGTACAGGCGGAACACGTTGTGCTGCGCCTCCAGCGAGCCCAGCAAGGCGCCGGGCTGCATGCGCGTGATCAGGTTGGACAGAAGACGTACCTCGGTATCGCTGATGCGGCGCACGATATGGTGGGCTGTGATGTCCTTGGGGTGCTGCAGGCCGGCGGCCTGCACCAGCTCCTGCAGCGCATGCAGGGTACTGTGGTGGAACTGCGCCACGCGCGAGGCCTTGTCGGGCACCACCAGGGCCTGTTGGCGCTGCGCGTCCTGCGTGGTCACGCCGGTGGGGCAGTGGCCGGTGTGGCAGCTTTGCGCCTGGATGCAGCCCAGCGCCATCATGAAGCCGCGCCCGGCGTTGCACCAGTCAGCACCCAGCGCCATCATGCGCGCGATGTCGAAGGCTGTGATCACCTTGCCCGCGCAGCCGATGCGCACGCGCTCGCGCAGGTTCACGCCCACCAGCGTGTTGTGCACCAGCAGCAGGCCTTCCTGCAGCGGTGCGCCCACATGGTCGCTGAACTCCACGGGCGCGGCCCCCGTGCCGCCCTCGGCCCCGTCCACCACGATGAAGTCGGGCGTGATGCCGGTGACCAGCATAGCCTTGACGATGGCAAACCACTCCCAGGGGTGGCCCAGGCAGAACTTGAAACCGGTGGGCTTGCCGCCCGAGAGCTCGCGCAGGCGGGCAATGAACTGCATCATCTCCACCGGGCTCGCGAACGCGCTGTGCCGCGAGGGCGAGATGCAGTCCTTGCCGACGGGCACGCCGCGTGCGGCCGCGATCTCGATGGTGACCTTGGCTGCGGGCAGCACCCCACCGTGCCCGGGCTTGGCTCCCTGGCTCAGCTTGAGCTCGATCATCTTCACCTGCGGGTCCTGCGCATTCGTGGCAAAGCGTTCGGGGCTGAAGCTGCCATCGTCGTTGCGGCAGCCGAAGTAGCCCGAACCGATTTCCCAGATCAGGTCGCCTCCGTGCACGCGGTGGTGCTGCGAGATGGAGCCTTCGCCCGTATCGTGGGCAAAGCCACCCAGCTGCGCGCCCTTGTTCAGCGCCAGCACCGCGTTGGCCGACAGCGCGCCAAAGCTCATGGCCGAGATGTTGAACACGCTGGCGTGGTAGGGCTGGGTGCACGGCGACACGGAGGGCGAGGGCGCATCGGGGCTGCCGCCGATCCATACGCGAAAGTCGCTCGATGTGAGGTGCGAAGGCGCCATGGAGTGGTTCACCCATTCGTAGCCCCGTGCGCCCACGTCCAGGTGCGTGCCGAAGGGCCGGTTGTCGGGCTCGCCCTTGGCGCGCTGGTAGACCAGCGAGCGCTGGGCGCGCGAGAACGGGGCGGCCTCGCTGTCGCTCTCGATGAAATACTGGCGCACCTCGGGGCGCACGTATTCGAGCATGAAGCGGATGTGCCCGATGACCGGGTAGTTGCGCAGGATGGCATGGCGCGTCTGGCGCAGGTCGTACACGCCCACGGCCACCAGCGCCGCCAAAGCCCCCAGGGCCAGCACCAGCGCCAGGCTCGGGCCGAAGACCACGAGGGCGCAGAGCGCCGCCAGCAGGCCCAGCACGCACAGTGCAAAGGCCGTGTAGCGCACCGGGTACAGGGAGTTGAGTTGGTGGATCATCGGGTGTCCTGGTTCTTTTGCGGGCGAAGCGGGAGGGCTACACTGGCCGCCTTTGCACGGGTGGCGTTGCCGCCCACCGCACTGTGCCCGGGTGTTGCGCTCGGGCGCAGGCCTTGCGCATCATAAAAGTAAAACTTTGCTTCCAGCAGCCGCACCACGGAGCCCCGCCATGACCGACCCCATTGAAAAGCCCGAAACCGATCCCGAAACCGCTGCCTTGGCCCCGGCCCTGGGCCCTGACGAGCTCGAAGAGATCGACAACCTCCTTGACGACCTGCGCACGCGCGGCGACGAGATTCCCCAGTGGGAGTTCTGCGATGGCTTCATGACCGCCGTCATCTGCAACCGCCGCCCCATCGCGCCGGCCGAGTACCTGCCCATGCTGCTGGGCGATGGCGCCGAACTCGAAGTGGTCGAGGGCGAGCCCCTGCCGCTGCTGCCGGCGTTTGCCGATGCAGCCCAGCAGGCGCGGTTCCTGGAGTTGTGGACACGCCGCTGGGACGAGGTGGTGCGCCAGCTCGATGCCAAGGTCGACCGCCTGGACGACGATCAGACCTTCCAGCCCGAGGCCATGGACATGCGCGGCGCGGTGGCCAGCCTGACCGAAGAGCAACGCGCCGAGATGGACTCCGATGAGCAGGATATTCCCTCGTTCGGCCAGGTCTGGGCGCTGGGTTTCATGTTCGCCGTGGAAAACTGGCCCGAGGACTGGGCCGCCCCGCGCGACAAGGAGGCCGCCCAATGGCTCAACGACGCGCTGGACAGCATCGTTTCCCTGACCGAGGACGACACCGGCAAGCCCGAAGTCTGCATGTTCGACGAGAACGGCCCGCCCAGCACCAGCCAGGCCCGGGTAGAGGCCTTCGGCGAGGCCATCTGGGCCGTGTACGACCTGCGCCAGATCTGGAAGAGCATGGGCCCGCGCGTGGAAACCCTGCGCAAGGCCCCCGAGCCCGGCCGCAACGACCCCTGCCACTGCGGCAGCGGCAAGAAGTACAAGAAGTGCCACGGCGCCAGCTGAGCGGCGGCTGAGCCCTTTCCCTGCGGCGCACGCGGTTGCGGTGTGTCGCTTCCACGGGCGCGGCGCCCTTGGGTGTGTTTCCTGCTTTTTCTTTCCTGTCCCCGTTGACCGAGCGCGCCTGCGGCGTGCGGCTGCCCCATGAACGCCTCCACCCTGTCCCGCCTGCGCGCCGAATGGGCGCCGGTCAGCATTCCACGCGAACTGCTGGCTGGTGCCGTTGCCACCTTTGCACTGATCCCCGAGGTCATCGCCTTTTCCTTCGTCGCGGGGGTGAACCCGTCGGTGGGGCTCTTTGCCTCCTTCGTCATCAGCCTGGTGATCGCCTTCGTGGGCGGGCGACCGGCCATGGTCTCGGCGGCGGCGGGCTCCGTTGCCCTGGTGGCGGCGCCGCTGGTGCAGTCGCATGGGCTGCAGTACCTGTTGGCTGCGGGCATCCTGGCGGGCGTGGTGCAACTGGCCTTCGGGCTGCTGCGCATGGGCGTGCTGGTGCGTTTCGTTTCCAGCTCGGTGCGCACCGGCTTCGTGAATGCACTGGCCATCCTCATCTTCTCGGCGCAGCTGCCGCACCTTGCCGGCGCGGGCACGGCCACCTGGGCCATGCTGGGCCTGGGGCTGGCCATCATCTACGGACTGCCTGCGCTGGGCCAGCGCCTGGGCTGGCGCGCGCTCACGGCCATCCCTTCGCCGCTGATCTGCGTGGTGGCACTCTCGCTCTTGGCCTCTGGCATGGGCCTGCCGCTGCCCACTGTGGCCGACCTGGGCCAGCTGCCCGATTCCCTGCCCCTGTTCGGCCTGCCCGAGGTGCCGCTGGCGCTCGACACGCTGCGCATCATCGCGCTGCCCGCGCTGGCCATCGCCATGGTGGGACTGCTGGAATCGGTGCTGACCGCCGCGGTGGTCGACGAAATGACGGATACCCCGAGCTCCAAGAACCGCGAATGCGCCGGCCTGGGCGTGGCCAACGTGGCAGCCAGCCTGTTCGGCGGCATTGCCGGCTGCGGCATGATCGGCCAAGCGGTGGGCAACGTGAAGTACGGCGGGCGCGGGCGCCTGTCCACGCTGTTCGCAGGCGTGTTCCTGCTCATCCTCATGGTGGTGCTCAAGCCCTGGGTGTCGCAGGTGCCGGTGATCGCCCTGGTGGCCATCATGGTCATGGTGTCTGCCTCCACCTTCGACTGGAAGTCGCTCGGCACCCTGGTGCGCCACCCGCGCATGTCCAGCGCCGTGGTGCTGGCCACGGTGGCCGTGACCCTCTTCACGCACAACCTGGCGGCCGGCGTGGCCGTGGGCGTGCTGCTCAGCGGCGTGTTCTTTGCCTTCAAGGTGGCGCGCATGCTGCAGGTGCGCGCAACGGACGACGAAGCCAGCGGCCTGCGCACCTGGCAGGTCACGGGCCAGGTGTTCTTCGCCTCGGCGGATGCCTTCATCGACGCCTTCGACATCCTGGGCGCCGAAGGCCGGCCCGTGCGCATCGACGTCTCGGGCGCGCATTTCTGGGACGTCACCGCCGTGGCAGCGCTCGACAAGGTGGTGCAGCGCCTGCAGCACCATGGCTGCACGGTGCAGGTGCTGGGGCTCAACCAGGCCAGCGCGGTGTTGGTCGACCGGATGGGTTCGGCGCCGCGCAGCGGCTGAGGTCGGGCTGCTGCCGCAGCCTGCGCCGGCTTACTTCTTTTCCTGCGCGAGGAACTTGGCCAGGTTGCCCGCCGCCGTGCTGCGCACCTTGCGCTTGAGCGAAGGCGACCAGCCCAGCAGCAGCCCGGGCGTGCCCAGGGCCTGGCGCGACCAGCGCCAGAAGTTGAAGCGGTCGCGGTGCGTGGCGATCAGGCCTTCGGGCGTGAAGGTGAACGTGCCGTCGATGATGTTGTGCACCTTGCGCCCCGTGGCGCTGAAAAGGTAGTGTGCCTCCCAGTGCGCGCGCCCGCCCTTGTCGTCGGCCTCGATGCCGCTCGACTCGAGCTTCCAGTGCTCGGCGCCGTTCTTGCGCGTGGCAGTGGCCAGCATGCGCCACATGCCCCCGATCTGCTCGCGGCCCCTGAGCGAGAAGGCCTCGTCGTCGAAGCTGGCGTCGGGCGCGTAGCAGGCCTGCATGGTGGCATGGTCGAGCTGGCCGAAGGCGGTGTAAAAGCGCTGCAGGGTCTGGGCGTTGGGGTGCATGGAGGCTCCGGTAGGGGCAATGCGGGCTTTGGAGCCCGGGCGGCAAATGCTACACCGGCGCTGTGCAGGCCCGCTGGCGCCTGGGCGACGCGCTTGCCGCGTCAACCCAGGTAGTGGTGCAGCCGCTGCAGCGCGTGCGCCACGGTGGCATGGCGCACCGCGGCACGGTCGCCTGGGAATTGCTGCAGTTCGGTGTGCACGGCGCCATCCACGGCCCAGCCGAACCACACCGTGCCCACCGGCTTGGCCGGGCTGCCGCCCGTGGGCCCTGCCACGCCGGTGACGGCCACGGCCACCTGCGCGCGCGAATGCGCCACCGCGCCTGCGGCCATGGCGCGGGCCACTGGCTCGCTCACGGCGCCGTGGGCGTCGATCAATGCGGGTGGTACGCCCAGCAGCTCGGCCTTGGCCTCGTTGGAATAGCTCACGAAGCCGCGTTCGAACCACTGGCTCGACCCCGAGAGGTCGGTGCAGGCTGCGGCGATCATGCCGCCGGTGCAGCTCTCGGCCGTGGCCAGCATCTGCCCGCGTGCGAGCAGCCTGGCCGCGATGTCGGCCAGCAGGGTGGCCTGTGCCTTGGGATCGTTCACCACCAGAACCTCCACAGTGCGATCACCAGCAGCGTGCAGAAGGCCGCCACGAAGTCGTCCCACAGGATGCCCCAGCCCCCACGCCAGCCAAAGCCCTTGAACAGGCTGTCGGCCCAGGCCACGGGGCCGGGCTTGGCGGCATCGAAGAAGCGGAACAGCGCAAACGCAGCGAGCTGCCCCCACCAGCCCATGGGCATGGCCAGCCACAGCACCAGCCAGAAGGCCACCACCTCGTCCCAGACGATGTTGCCGGGGTCGGCGATGCCCAGGTTGCGCGCCGCCACCGTGCAGGCCCACCAGCCCACCACCGTGCTGGCGGCGATCAGCAGGCCCATGGCCAGAGGGCTCAGCCACTGCTGCAGCGCCAGGAAGGCCAGCCAGGCCCAGAGCGTGCCCACGGTGCCGGGGGCGATGCGCGAGAGCCCCGCGCCAAAGCCCAGCGCGATGCAGTGGGCCGGGTGCGAGAGCATGAAGGCCGCCGTGGCGCGGCGCGGTGCAGACGGAGTGTGGGGGGCCGTCGGATCCATGGTGGGGGCTGTCACTGGCGCTCCTGCAGCTGCAGTTCCTTGGCGTAGCGGACCGTGTGCTCGGCGCTGAACTGCGCCGTGGCGCCTGCCGCCAGCGGCTGCTGCCAGGCCACCGTGCCAGGCGTGCGGTTGAACGCCATTTCGGCGGGCTGCGGCTGGTAGCGCGACTCGACCTCGATCTTCTCGTTGCGCGAGACCGGGGCCGCATGCAGCACCTGCAGCGTGATGCCGGTCTTGTGGCGGTTCTCGACGCTATAGGCGCGGCGCGTGCGGCGCTCGGTGCGCGAGCCCGTGAAGCCCGTGGCGCCGGTCAGGTCCTGCGGGGCCTCGGCGCGCACGGTGACCAGTTCGTCCCTGCCGAACGACAGGCTGGTGCTGCCTGCAGGTGCGGTGCTGGGCGCGCCGAAGTCCAGCCGCCCGGTGCCCACGAAGGCGCCGTCGCGGTACAGGCCCACGGCACCCGCCGGCCATACGCCGGGCGGCGTGGCGATGTCGGCCACCAGGTAAGCGGCGTCTTCCACGGCCGGGGCCGTGCGCGTGATGAGCGTGGCGTTGCTGGTGTGGTTGCCCAGCGCCAGTGTCACGCGCTGGCCGCTCGAGGGCACGGTGATGCGCTGGGGCACGGCGAACTCGGTGGCAAAGCCCTTGTCGGTGGTGCTCACGTCGAAGCTGGGCATGGCCTCTTCTGCCATGGCCCGCTCCCGAGCCACAGGGGCGGGAGGCGCGGCAGGGGCCATGGCCATCGCCGGAGCCGCCATGGTCATGGGTTGCGGTGGCGGGGCCACGTCCAGCGTCCACGGGCGCGGCAGGCGGCCCTGGGTGGCGCGTCCCGGCTGGCCGGTGGAGAGGACGAGCTGCACATTGCTCCAGTCTTCGCCGCTGTTCTGTGCCACCAGGGCCTGGCGTTCGAGCAGCACGGTGGCCTTGGCCGGGTCCAGCGTGGCGCGGTAGGTCGGCTGCCAGCCGGGGCCGCGCACCTGGTAGGACAGGCGCAACTCGCCCTCGCGCTCGGCCGCCAGGTTGATGCTGACCGACACCACGCGCGCGCGCTGGCTGGCCACACGGTTGCGCTCGGCCACCAGGGGCTTCAAGGCCAACTCCAGCGCCTCCTGCTTGCGCCGCAACTGGTGCGTGCGGGCCAGTGCGTCCTGGCCCGACTTGCGCAGCACCTCGGCCATGGCGGTGATCTGCGCCGGCGTGGGGTGCTGTGTACGGCCGCCGGGGGCTTCATCGCCCGTGCCCCGACTGCTGGCCACGCCTTTGAGGTAGCTGTCCACCAGGTCCAGCGCCCCGGTTTCGGCCTTCACGCCGGCGATCTGGTCCTCCAGCTCACGGATGCGGCCGTCCAGCGGGCTGGCGCAGGCGGGGGCGACGTCGCGGTCCTCGGTGAGCACGTTGAATTCACCCAGGCGCACGCTGGCATCGGCATTGATCTGCAGGCTCTGCGCATCGAGGGAGGCGGGCAGGCAGGTGAAGGTGAAGCTGCGCGCACCCGCGGGCACCTTGGCCGCTCGCTCCACGGTGGCGCTGCCGGAATAAACGGTGACGCGGGAGATGCGGGAGTGGGTCGTGTCCTGCGCGAGCGCTGTGCCCGCAGCGCACAGCAGCAGGCTGGCGCAGACGGCGAGCCGGGCGGCGAAACCGGTGGTAGGGGTCAAGGATGCCTCCTGGTGTGGTTCGGGGCGCGCCGAGGGCGGCAGCGCGGGGTCTGTTTCAGCGTTTGTAGCGCAAATGCAGGCCGTCGTGCGGCGGCGCATGGGCGATCAACAGCGCCAACCTTGGTGGATTCATGGGATTGTCACGCAGCCTTCATACCCTCGAAAAGTCTTCCATTCTCACTCCAACAACCATGACGCATTTCATTCCCCATGCCCTGTCCATTCTTGCCCTGGGCCTGGGTATGGTCGCCTGCGGGGGCTCCGACGACGGGTTCCAGTACCCCGGCGCCAGTGGCACCAGCCTGCCCTATGAGGTGATGGGCCGGGTGGACAATGCCGAAAAGACCGAGCTGCGCAACGGCAGCTACGGTTCGTCCATGACGCCGCACCCCACCCTGGAAGGCTACTTCTACGGCCTGAGCGACCGCGGCCCGAACGCCGCCACCGAACCGAGCCGCACGCCCTCGGGCATCATCTTCATCACGCCCGAGTACACGCCGCGCATCGGCCTGTTCAAGCTCACGCCCGAAGGCAGGGCCGAGCTGGTGAGCACCATCCTGCTCAAAGACCCCAAGGGACGCCCGATCACCGGCCTGCCCAACCGCCAATTCGGCGGCACCGGCGAGACACCCTACAACCTGAACGGCAGCGTGGTGTCACTGGACCCGGACGGCGATGGAATCAAGGGCTTCGATGAAAGCGGGCTCGATTCCGAAGGCCTGGTGGCGCTGAAGGACGGCACGTTCTGGATCAGTGACGAATACGGCCCGCACATCGTGCATTTCGACGCCACGGGCAAGGAAATCGAGCGCATCAACCCCTTTGCGGCCGACCCGCGCAACAAAGCCGGGCGCACCCTGCCGGCCGAGCTGTCCACGCGCTGGCCCAACCGCGGCATGGAAGGCCTGACCATCACGCCCGACGGCAAGACGCTGGTGGGCATGATGCAATCGAACCTGTACAACCCCAGCAGCGCGGTGGGCAGCATCAACCTGGTTCGCCTCATCACGGTGAACATCGAAACCGGTGCCACGGCGCAATACCTGTACCGCCAGGATGCGGCGGGCCTGGCCAACTCCGAGATCGCAGCCCTTTCCGCCACCAGCTTCCTGGTGGTCGAGCGCGACACCAAGTTCTACGGCATCGACACCGGGGTGGTCCGCAAGAACATCTACAAGATCGACATCGGCCAGGCGACCAACGTGGACCGCTCCAACACCGCCCTGCGCAGTGCCAACGCATCGCTCACGGTGAATGCCGCCAACGGCCTGCTGGTCGATGGCAAGACGCTGGAGCTGGTGGTCAAGGACGGCGGCACCGCCGACAACTACGCCGCCGGCTGGGCGCAGCTGGCCGCGCTGGGCATCAAGCCCATCACCAAGGTGCTGGCCTATGACGCCGTTGCCTCGCAGAAGTACCCGCACGACAAGCTGGAAGGCATGTGGGTCATCGACGCGAACCGCCTGGCCATCATCAACGATGCCGACTTCGTGATCGCCCCGGACAACCTGGGCGGCATCAAGCAGAAGTACCTGTACGACGGCAAGCCCGACAGCAACATGCTGTATGTGGTGAAACCGATATCTCCGCTGTTCTGATCCTGCTCAGCGGGGGCCGTACACCGGCAGGGCCTGGCCGAGTTCATAGGCTCCGGCATCAGGGGCTCGGCCCTGGAATCCCTGGCTGATGTTGGGAATGGCCTGCCCTGCATCGACTGCCGCCGAGCCGGGTTGCAGGCGCAGGTCGGGCACGGTGTAAAGCGTGATGGGCGAACCGGGAAAAACGGGAACGGAGGCGAACGAGTCCATGCCCACCTGCACGGCGGCGCGCTCGGTGGTGCGGGCGCGCAGTTCGGCCAGGCTGGCAAAGCTGGTAGCGCCCCAGCGGCCGGTGAAGCTGCCCACGGTGGAGCCATAGGCATCGAAGTCGAGGTCGGCGCTGGCGGCATCCAGGTCGGCAATCGACAGCACGCGCCCGGTGCCGCTGGAATAGCCGCCATACGTGCCGCCCGGCCCGCCGATGAACAGGTTGTTGCGCGCATGGAGCCGCCCCACCGTAGCGCCGGCATAGATGCCGAGTGCGTCGCCGTTCTTCACCACGGTGTTGTGCAGCAGCACGTCGCCGTAGCTGCTGCGGTACAGCTTGAAGGCCACGTGCACGGCGTTGTAGACGACATTGCGCACGAAGTAGGTGGGCCCGCCCAGGCCCGGCTGCGATGACAGCGCGATGAACACATTGGTCAGCCGGTTGCGCATGATGCGGCAGTTGTGCATGCAGAAATCAGCCTCCACGCCGTCGTCTGCCGCTTCGGAAATGTCGTTGTTCAGGATGTCGATGCTGTACTGGTCCACTGCCTCGTCGTCTTCGAGCAGCGAGATGTTGTCCCGAAAGCGCGCCACGCGGTTGTTCATGACCACGTGGCCGGGGCCCGTGATGAGGATGCCCTCGCCCGCGTTGCCGCCCGATGTGCCCAGCGCCGCTTCGGACCACACCACCGTGCCGGTCACCGTGTTGTCGGCGATGTAGGCGTTTTCCGCGCGCGTGAACGTGATGATGCCGTGCCCGCCCAGTGCCGCCGTGGCGTTGACGGTGCTGCGCGTCATGCTGAAGTCGTTGCTGCCGTTGAAGCGCACGCGGCCGTTCAGGGTCAGCTCGGTCAGCATCACATGGCGCTGGTTGAAGACGCTGATCTCGCCTTCGACCACCGCGCCCGGGGTGCCCCGGATCACCAGCGGCCGTCCCGGTGCGCCACTGCGCGCCACGCTTAAGCCGCTGTAGCGCCCGGCGCCCAGCTCCACGATGTCGCCAGCATTCGCGGCCGCCAGCACGCTGGCCAGGGTGGCTGGCGTGGCGGGCTTGACGATGGCGCCCGCTGCTGGGGCTGGCGTGCTGCGTGTCGTGGCCGTGGTCGTGCGCACGGTGCTGCCGCCATCGGGGTCGGTGAGCGTGAGCTCGATCTCGTAGGTGGTACCCGGCGCCACGTCGAAGATGCTGCCCGAATGGCGCAGCGGCCAGGTACGGCCCTGGCCCGAGGTCTCGTTGTGGATGCGGCGCAGCGGCATGCCCGTGAGCCAGGTGCTGCTGCCCTGCGCGCGGTAGCGCACGCCGACCACCGCATTGCGGTTGGCATCGCCCGTGAAGGCCCATTCCACCGTGATGTTCTCCAGCGTGGGGAAGGGCGTGGTGACGGCGCCGGGCACACTGGCGTCCGCCGCGCTGGCAGGGCCCACCAGACCGCCCACGCCCAGCAGCTCCAGCTGCGGCCGGGTCAGTGTGACTCGTGGATAGGTCACGGTGCCTATCACCACCTGCGGCATGCGCAGCACGCTGCCGGTAGTCATGAACTGCAGTTCGGCGCCCACGGCGGGGTCTTCCACCCGCAGCTGCCCAGGTTCGAGCAGACGCACGACCACGTCACGGTAGCGGTCGCCGGCATCCAACTGCAGGGTGGGCAGGCGCAACGTGCTGGTGGCGGGCTCGAAGGTCGCGGTATCGGCCGCCATGGCCGCCCCTGCGGCGCTCAGGATGCAGGCGAGAAGGCTTGCCGCGAATCGGCGCAGGTGGTTGGAGTGCATGGTCATGGTGGATAGGGCGGGTTACAGCACTTCGGGCACGGCCTGTGCCAGAAAATCGTACACCGCCCGGATGCGCTGGTTGGTGCGGATCTCGCGGTGCACCGTGAGCCAGATGGGCAGGTCCGGCGGCTGGAGCATGGGGAGTATGCCCACCACATCGGGATCGGTGCGCGCCATGTAGTGGCCCACGAATCCGATACCCAGGCCGCTGCGCACGGCTTCCCAGTAGGCCATGAGGTCATCGGTGCGGAACGCGAACTGCTCGCGCGCCACCGGATGGCCCATGGCAGCAAAGCCGCGCAGGATGTCTTCATGGCGGTCGTTGCCGATGAGCTCATGCTGCAGCAGGTCGACCAGTTGGCGTGGCGTGCCCCGGCGGCGCAGGTAGTCGCGGTGGGCGTAGGCGCCCAGCGTGACCTTGCCGATGCGCTTGGCCACAAGGCTTGCCTGCATGGGCTGCACCATACGCAGCGCAATATCGGCTTCGCGGCGCAGCAGGTTGGTGACCTCGTTGCTGGACACCAGCTCCACCTGCACCTCGGGCAGCGCCTGGCGCATGCGCGCCAGCAGGGGCGGCAGCAGCACACAGGCCACCGGCTGGCTGGCTGTGATGCGCACGGTGCCGCTCACGCCGGCCTCGGCGCCCGAGACGCTGCGCGCCAACTGGTCGGCCCCGGCCTCCATCGTCCGTGCCGATTCCGCCAGTCGCAGTGCGGTCGCGGTGGGCAGCAGGCCGCGCCCCGTGCGCTCGAACAGCACCACGCCGAGCTGGGCCTCCAGCTCGGCGATGTGGCGCCCGATGGTGGGCTGGCTCGCGTTCAGCACGCGCGCAGCGCCCAGCAGGCTGCCCTGGTCCAGGGCAGCCAGAAAGGATTGGATGAGGCTCCAGTCAAAGCGTTGTTTCACGGCCGGTACAGGTATTCATTTTTGCATTGCTGTTATCGACAGTTAGCCAATTGTGTAACGGCGGCCGCATTTCCACAATCGCTCCATTCCGTCTTTGTTCAGGAGCCCTGCCATGTCGATCGCTGCATCCACCGTTCTCATCCTAGGGGCCCGCGGGCGCCTGGGGCTTGCTGCCGCCCGGGCTTTCGCCCAGGCCGGCTGGCAGGTGCGTGCCCAGGTCCGCCCGGGTGCCGCCGGCCCCGCCGTGCCCGGTGTGCAGTGGATCGCAGTCGCACCGCAGGACACGCCGGCCCTGGTGGCTGCAGCGCAGGGGGCGCAGGTGGTAGTGCATGCCATGAACCCGGCCTACACGCACAAGGCCTGGCGCAAGGAGGCGCCGATGCTGATGGACGCTGCCATCGAAGTCACTCGCACTCTGGGCGCCACGCTCATGCTGCCGGGCAGTGTGTACAACTATGGCCGTGCCATGCCGCCGGTGCTGCGCGAAGACACGCCGCAGACCGCGCTGGACTTCAAGGGGCGGCTGCGCATCCACCTGGAGCAGCGCCTGCAGGCCGCCACGCGCGATGGCGCCATGCGCGCTGTGGTGGTGCGCGCCGGCGACTTCTTTGGCAGCGGCGCTGGCAGCTGGCTGGACCAGTCCATCGCCAAGGACCTGCCCAAAGGCCGCGTCACCTGGCCCGGCCCGCTGGACATCAGCCGGCCCTGGGCCTACCTGCCCGATCTGGCCCGCACCCTGGTAAGGGTGGCCGAGGAGCGCCACCGCCTTTCTGCGTTCGACACGCTGCACTTCGCTGGCCAGCAGGTCACGGCGCACCAGTGGGTGCGGGTGCTTTCTGCCGTGGCGGCCGAGCAGGGCTGGGCAGCAGACGCCCAGACCCTGCGCGCAGGCCAGTTGCCCTGGCCGCTGCTGCGCATGGCCGGCCTGGTGGTGCCCCATCTGGCGGCCCTGGCAGACATGCGTTACCTCTGGAACACGCCGCACCGGTTGGACAACACGCGCCTGGCCGCGCTGATTGGCGAGGAGCCGCACACCCCTTTCGAGCAGGCGGTTCGCCGCGCGCTCCACGACCTGGGGCTGCTGGCCCCGGCCCATCCCCAAGCCGCCCTGGCATGAACCGCAAGGAGAGTCTCACCATGCAACGCCGTACCTTCATCCGCCTGGCCGGCGGTGGCACCATCGCCGCCGCTGCCATCGCCCCCCTGGTTGCCTGCAGCTCGGGTCCGCACTACCCCGCCCAGGCCGTCGAGGCCTGGCAGGGACCCGTGGGCGAAACCGACCTGCGCCGCCGTGCCGTGGCCTATGCCATCACCGCGCCCAACCCGCACAACCTGCAGCCCTGGGTGGTGGACCTGCGCGAAGAGGGCGTGATCACCCTGCGCACCGACCGCGAGCGCGTGCTGCCCGAGACCGACCCGCTGGGCCGCCAGATCCTGATCGGCCACGGCGCCTTCCTGGAGCTCCTGGTGCAGGCACTGGCCCAGCAGGGCATGGCCAGCGAGGTCACGCTGTGGCCGCAGGGACCGCTGCCGGCGCAATTGCGCGAATGGGACGAGCGCCCTGTGGCCCGCGTGGTGCTGCGGCCCGGCGGCGAGCCCGAGGCCTTGTTCACCCAGGTGCTGCGCCGCCGCACGCCCAAGGTGGATTTCGACCTGGCCCGGCCCGTGGCACCCGATCTGCTCAAGGCCTTGCTGGCCAGTGCGTCCCTGTCGGGCAGCCCGCAGGCGGGTGGAACGGTGGAGCCCGCCCGCCTGGACGCCTTGCGCGCGCTGTGCTGGCAGTCGGCCCAGGTGGAGCTGCGCACGCCGCGCACCATGATGGAAAGCATCCGCCTCACCCGTGTCGGCCCCTCCGAGATCCTGGAACACCGCGATGGCATCTCGCTGAACACACCGTTCATACGCGCCGCAGCGGCGCTCGGCTTCTTCGACCGCTCCGCCCCGCCCGAGGAGGGCAGTGCGGGCTACAAGGGCGCGATGGACCGCTTCGAGGGCCACAGCCGCACGGCGATGGGCTTCGTGTGGCTGACGGGGGGCAACACCCGCGCCGAGCAGATCGCGGCCGGCCGCGCCTATGTGCGCCTGCAGCTCAAGTCCACCGAACTGGGCGTGGGCATGCACCCCATGAGCCAGGCCTTGCAGGAGTTTGCCGAGATGGCGCCGCACTACGAGCGCGCGCACCAGCTGGTGTTGGGGCACGGCGCGCCCAAGGAAGCCGGCGACCCCACGGTGCAGATGCTGTGCCGCATCGGCTACCCGCAGGGCGAGGTGCCTGCCACGCCGCGCCGTCCCCTGGCGCACCTGTTGCAGGCCTGAGGCTGCTGGCTCTCAAGCCTGCGGTGCCACGTAGGCGATGAGCCGGCCCATGCGGCGTATCCATTCCGAGGTCACGATGAACTGCGGTTTCTCGCGCTTCACGTAGGGCTCGATGTCGGGTGGGTTGTCGGCCGGGTAGGGGGATGTGTCGTACACATCGCCCACATGCCTGCTGCGGTAAGCCGTGCCGGTGTAGGGCGTGGTGGGGCCATCGCCTCGGTAGGTGTTGACGATCTCGGGCACGGGCGAGGTCCAGTAGTTCTTCGTGCCCAGCTCGGTCAGCAGCGTCTGTGCCTCGCTGTCGGGCACCACCGGGGTGGGCATGGTGGCGCCGGCGAAGAGGTCCGGGAAGTCCACCTCGCGGATCGAGAAGTAGCGCGGCAGCGTGCGCGTTGCGCCCGTGGACTTGAGCGGCGAGCGCGCCACCATGTCGGCAATCGCCGTGTCGCCCATGCGGCTGAGCGACTGGTAGGTCGACTCGAGCCCGGCGATGTCGATGGGGCGGCCGGCCGAGTAGTGGCTGATGGTGTTGGTGTAGTCCTTGTCGGCGTAGTAGGCCCCGTTGTGGATGTTGGAGCCGTAGCGGTGCATGTACAGGCCGTCGTTGGTACCCAGCTCCACGAAGGTGGGATGGGTGCGCCCGCCGCCGAGCAGCGGATTGACTGTGGCTGCATCCGCCGGCAGCGGACAGGATTTGAGCCAGGCAATCGCCTCCGGGATGCGGGCCAGGTACTTCCTGTCGCCGCTGAGCTGGAAGTAGTTGAACAGCTGGCGGATGTTGGTCTGCGTGGTGTGCGTGGCCAGCGAGCGCGGCTCGTAGCTGCGCGCGCCAGCGGGCGCACCGGCTGGCCGCCCGCCTGTGGGGCGCTAGAGGTGCTGCAGGCTCCAGCCGGCCTGGGGGCCGGGCTGCTGCATGAGGCGCATGCACTCCATGGCGCGCTGGATATTGCCGATCAGGCGCGTCTCCCCCAGCGCCGTCACGCACAGCGTGAGGAACTTGATGTTCTCGCCCATCACGTCGTCGTTGAAGGTCACGTGCAGCGTGTAGTCGCCATCGGCCATGCCCACGCGGGCGCCCGGCGGCACCTGCTGCGGATTGGGCAGCGGCATGCTGCTGATGGCCCCCGGGAAATGCGGAAAGCGCTGTGGCCAGCCCCCATCGGCAATGCCGTACTCGGAGCCGAACTGCGACTGCACCACGAAGTCGATGGCGCGCTGCAGCGGGCCGGAGAAGCGCACGTCGCGCTTTTCCACGAACATGCGCAGCAGCAGCTGCGACGCCACGGCCGTGCCGGCATCGTCGAAGGTGGCGTTGCCGTAGTAGTGCTGGAACTCCTCGAGCCGCCAGCCGTTTTTGCCGATGGTGTCGTACCAGCGCTTGAGCGAATCCTCGCCCGCGAAGTCGTGGATGTAGTTCCACCCACCCGAGCGGTGCTGCGCCGCGACGATGGCCAGCGCGGTGCGCTCTGCCGCCTGGTAGTAGCGCTCATCGCCCGTGGCGTGGTAGGCGTCCAGGTACACATGGCCGACGGAGGGCGTGCCGGGCGGCTGGATCCAGCACATGGTGCGGTAGGCCTCCATCTCGCCAAAGGTCTGCTTGAGGTCGGGCGAGTACGACCACACGTAGCCACCCTGGTAGGACACCACCTCGTCCATGTACTGCGCTGCACGCTTGAGGCCGGCGGCGGCTTCGGCCTTGGGGCCGGTCAGGGGTGCGGGCCCGGAGTCGCTGCCGCCGCAGGCGGACAGCAGCAGCGGGGTCAAGGTGGTGGCAATGGCAAAGTCTCTGCGCTTCATCGGTTGGTCTCCTCGAAGGTTGGGGTCGGGGCTGGCACCTGGCGTGCCGCCATCACGGGCGTGGCCCATGGGCTCTTGTCACCTGCAGTTGCACGGCACCCAAGACAGATGATGTCGTACAACTTGGTGGTGATTCTCGACAGCTGGATCCACCGGTGTGCTGGCGTTTACCCGAACATCTTGTGTGCAGATGTTGCAGCAGAATGGCCCTCGATGCGCCCGGTTGGAGTGGGCGGATGCCATTGCAGGTATCGTTGAAGACAAGTTAGTTATATGACGTCTTATAAATTGACGCACAGTTGCTGGCGTTGAACCCTGGGTTCGACCTGACCGGCACCACAACAAAGGAGGAGACCTGTGAACCGATGGACCCGATCCGGCATGGCGACGCTGGGTGCCCTGTGCATGGCCCTGCTGTGCGCCGAGGCCAGCCATGCGCAAGCGCCGACGCGACTGCGCGCCTGGAATATCCACCCCGACGGCTACCCGGTGACCGAGGCCATGAAGGGCTTTGCCGCCCAGGTGACGCGGGCCACGCAGGGCCGTTACCAGATCGAGGTGTTCTCCAACGCCACGCTGGGCGACCAGCCCAAGGCGGTGCAAATGCTCAAGAGCGGCGAGATCGACATTGCCGAGTTCAGCTCAGGGCCCCTGTCCGACGCGGTGCCCGGCATCAAGGTGCTGAACCTGCCGTTCCTGTTCACCGACTCGGCCCACATGTTCCGCCACCTTGATGGCGCACTGGGGCAGCGCTTTGCCGCCAACCTGCAATCTGCCGGCTTCGTGGTGCTGGGCTGGTACGACGGGGGCGGGCGCTCCTTCTACTGCGCCAACCGCGCACTGGCCACCATCCGCGATCTGGCGGGGGCGTCCATCCGCGTGCAGCAGTCCGAGGTCTTCATGGAGATGATCCGGCTGCTCGATGCCAAACCCGTGGCCCTGCCTTTCAAGGAAGTGCTGGCGGGCTTCCAGCAGGGCACCATCGACTGTGCGGAGAACAACATGCCCTCCTACGAGTCCACCGGGCACTTCAAGGTGGCCAAGAGCGTGTACGTGACCAACCATGTGATCTCTCCCGAAGCACTGGTGGTGTCCAGCGCGCTATGGGCCAGGCTCTCGCCCGAGGACCGCAAGGCCTTCTCGGACGCGGGCGCCCAGTCGGCACTGCTGATGCGCGAGCTGTGGAACAAGCGCGTGGCCCAGGCGCTGGAGAACACGGCCAAACAGGGTGCGCAGTTCGTGCGGGTCAAGGACGTCTCCCCCTTCGTGCGGCGCATGGCCCCGCTGTACAACAAGTACATGGCCGACCCGACCACGCGCGAAGAACTGCTGACCATCATCTCCAAGTGATGGCGCTCCTGGGTGCCCCCGGCGCGGTCAGCCTGCCAGACGCCGCCGGCACAGGGCCACGAACTCCTGCACCGCACGCGACTGGGCCTGGCGCGGCTTGAAGGCCAGCAAGGCCCGAAAGAAGAGGCCCTCGCCCGCCAAGGGCACGCTGCACAGCCCCAGGGGCGCATGCTCGGCCGCTACCAGCAGGTTGGTCACGGCCAGCCCCGCGCCGGCCAGCACCAGCGCGCACTGTGTTGCGCTGTACGGGGTCTCGATCACGAAGCGTGGCGTGATCCCTGCGGCGGCAAAGAGTATTTCCAGCCGCTGCTGGGCCGGGTCGGTGGCCGACAGGCCGATCAGCGGCGCATCGCGCAGGTCGGCCAGCTCCAGCACTGCTTTGCGTGCCAGCGGGTGGGCAGCGGGCACGGCGCACACGGCGGGCAATTCATAGAACGCTGAGGACACCAGGCCGCTGGTGTCCGCCTCGTCGCCCAGGAAGGCCAGGTCCACGGCGCCCTGGAACAGCGCCTCGCGCAATGCCTTGGAGCTGTCGACCATCAGCAGGCAGCGGGTGCGCGGGTAGTGGCGCTGGAAATCGGCCAGCACCCCGGGCATGATGCTCGCGGCCAGGGCATGCAGGCTGCCGATGCGCAGCACCTGGTCTTCCAGCGACTGCAGCGCCACGATCTTGCGCTGCACCGCCTCCAGCCCCTCGTACACACGCTCGATTTCTTCCATCAGCGCATGGGCCTCGGGTGTGGGAACCAGGCGGCCCTTGGGCCGGTCGAACAGCGTGAGTTGTGAGCGCAGCTCCAGCTGCTGTAGCAGCTGTGTCACGGCAGGCTGGCTCACGTGCAGTGCCGCCGCCGCACGGTTGGCCGAGCCCAGCCGCATCACCATGCGGAAAACCTCGATCTGGCGCGTACTCACTTCCTTGGCATCGAGCTTGGGAAGGTTTTTCATATAAGTTTGGCTTAATGGAAACGGCTGCGGCATGGTACCGCGATGGCCTGCGCCTGACTACGATGCAGGCATGATTTCCGATACATCCTTCGGTGTGCAGCCGCACCGCTCCGGCACGAACGAAACCCCTGCCCAGCGCGAAAATCCGCGGCTCCAGGGCATGCGCTGCATTCACTGCGGCGCGCGCTACCCGGTACAGGAGATGCCCGCCGGCTGCCCTGCATGTGCAGCACAAGGCACGCCCGCCAGCGTCGAGGCGGTCTACAGTGATCTGCCGCGCACGCTGGCAGCAAGCAGCTCGGGTTATACCTGGGGCGAATGGCTGCCCTACACCCACGGGGTGTCGCTGGGCGAGGGGAACACGCCTTGCCTCACGCTGCCGCGGCTGGCCCGGTCCCTGGGCATCCGCGAACTGACGGCCAAGCACGAGGGCGTGAACCCCACGGGCTCGCACAAGGACCGCATGTCGGCCCAGGCCGTGACCCGCGCGCTGGCGGTGGGTGCCTCCAAGGTGGTGCTGGCATCGAGCGGCAATGCGGCCGTGTCCGCTGCCGCTTACTGTGCGGCGGCGGGTCTGCCGTGCGAAATCGCCACCTACCGGGACATGCCGGAGTCCTTTGCCCGAGCGCTGGACCGCCTGGGTGCCCGCCGGGTTGCGTTCGACCAGGGACTGGACCGCTGGACCCATGTGCGCCGGCAGGTACTGGACGAGGGGGCCTTTGCGCTCACCAACTTCAGCGTGCCGGCCGTGGGCAGCCCGGCCTTCGGCGTGGAAGGCTACCGCGCGGTGGCGCTCGAATGCGTGGCCGAGGGCTGCGTGCCCGACCATGTGCTCGTACCCACTGCGCGTGGCGACCTGCTCTGGGGCCTGTACAGCGGCCTGCGCGACCTGCTGGCCGCAGGGCTGATCACGCACATGCCGCGCCTGTGGGCAGTGGAGCCCTTTGCCCGGCTCAGCCAGGTGCTGGCCGGCGCACCGGCCCAGGCCGATTTCAGCGGCAGCACTGCGCAGTTCTCCATTGCCGGCAGCACCGTCACCCTGCAGCAGCAGATCGCAGTGCAGCGCTCGGGCGGCGGTGCCGCCGTGGTAGGCGATGCGGATGCGGCCCGTGGCGTGGCCGAGCTCGGTGCCCAGGGCCTGTGGGTGGAACTGTGTGCGGGCGCCTGCGTGGGCGCGGCGTCACAGCTGCGCCGGCAGGGCCGCATTGCGCCAGAGGACCACGTGCTGCTGTTGCTCACCGCCAAGGGCGACCGAGACGCCTGATCGCTTTTTTTCTATCTCTTCGCCTGACCAAGGACCCTTGTCATGACCTTCCTGTTCCGCCGCAGCTTCGTGCTGGCCTGTGCCTGCCTCCTGGGCACCAGCGCCTTCGCCGCCTATCCCGACAAACCCGTGCGCCTCATCGTGCCGTGGGCACCGGGCGGCAGCACCGATGCCATTGCCCGCGCCATTGCGCAGCGCATGGGCGAGTCGCTGGGGCAGAGCGTCATCGTGGACAACCGCTCTGGCGCGTCTGGCCGCATCGGCACCGAGGCGGCCGCCAAGGCGGCACCCGATGGCTACACCATCGCCATCGTGGAGTTGCCCCATGCCATTGCGCCTGCTGTCGCGGCCAAACTGCCTTACGACCTGCTCAAGGACTTCACGCCGATCTCGATGGTCGGCACCTCGCCGCTGCTGTTGTTCGTCAACGGCAGCAGGTACAAGGCGGGCGACATCAAGGGATTCCTGAAGGACGGGCGCGCCAGCGCCACACCGGTCACCCTGGCCCACAGCGGCAATGGCTCCATCAGCCACCTCTCGTCCGAACTGCTGGCCGGGGCCAGCGGGCTCAAGGTCAATGCCATCCCGTACCGAGGCTCGGCCCCGGCGCTCACCGACGTGGCGGCCGAGCAGGTGGCGGGCCACTTCGCCACGCTGGCCAGCGGTGCATCGCTGCTCTCAGCGGGCAAGATCTCCGTGCTCATGACCACCGGGCCTGCACGCCTGGCCTCGATGCCCCAGGTGCCCACGGCCCGCGAGGCGGGCCTGGCCGGCATGCAGTTCAACCAGTGGTGGGCTCTGGTGGCTCCGGCCACCACACCCATCGAAGTGATCGAGCGGCTGCGCAAGGAAGCCATTGCCGCGCTGGAGCACCCCGCCACGCGCGAGCGCCTGACCACGCTGGGCATCGAGCTCAAGGGTTCCACGCGCGACGAACTGCGCGGCTTCCTGCGCGACGAGGTGGGCCACTGGGGCGCCGTGGTGCGCAAGATTGGCCTGCAGCCGGAGTGAACCGCAGCTACTGCGGGATCAGCCGGGCGACGAGGGCACGAGGTACTCTCGCACCAGGCTGCGCGCGCGGTGCAGCCGGCTCTTCGCCGCCTCGCGCGTGGTGGAGAGGCGCTGGGCCATCTCCTCGATGGTGAGCTCCTCGAAGTCGCGCAGCAGCAGGGCTTCGCGGTACAGGGGCGGCAGCGAGTCGATGGCCAGGGCCAGGTCGTGGCGCAACTCGTGGTCGGGCCGGTGCGACCAGGCCAGCGCATCTTCCACCTGCGCCAGTGGCTCGCCCCTGAGCCAGGCCAGCGCCGGGCGCATGCACAGCCGCTGCACGATGCGCACCACCCAGCCGCCAAAGGCTGCCACCTCGCGCAGCGCGCCCACGCGGCGGTAGACGATGATCAGCGCCTCCTGCACCACGTCGTCGGTCGCGGTGGTGGCCGCGCAGTGGCGCAGCGCATAGCGGCGGATGTCGGGCCGGGCCAGCGCCAGCAGGCGCTCCATGGCCTCGGTGTCGCCCGCCTGCGCGGCGGGCAGGAGCTGCGCCAACGTGTTCGAGGCAGTGCCCATTCCACCGGCTTTCTGCCCACCATGGCGCAGGCCGGGCAGTAGCCGAACATGCCGGTCACGATGCCCATGGCGCCCGATGCCGCCAGCACCAGGCCCAGCGGTGTGGCACCCAGCCAGAAGAGGCTGGCGGCGATGAGGGCTACCCCGGCGACGACGCGCAGCAGGCTTTCGGGACGGGTGATGTTCTTGCGGTACAGCATGGCAAAGCTCCTTGGGTGTTGAAAGAGAAAGCGCCGGCACGGGGCGCCTTCCCTGACAAGAGCGGGCCTTGGGGCCAAAGGATTCATGCTGCGAGAAAAAAGCTGTCAGCCGAAGTGGTCGAACGAGGCGTAGCGGTGGTCCACTGGCCGGCCTTGCCCATCCACCAGCCGCAGGCCGGGTTCCGCCTCGATCACCCCGATGCGTGCCACCGGTGTCTGGCTGGTCTTCGCAGCAGCCAGCACAGCCGCACCCTGCGATGGCGGTGCGGTGAAGGCCAGTTCGTAGTCGTCGCCACCGGCCAGGGTGCACTGGCGCAGCAGCTCGGGGTCCGCCACGGTGCTGCCATGGGCCATCAGGGCGCCCGTGAGCGAGGTGTCGATGCGTGCCCCCACGCCGGATGCCTTGAGGATGTGGGACAGATCGCCCAGCAGCCCGTCACTCACGTCCATGGCACTGCTGGCCACGTTGCGCAGCGCCAGGCCCAGGGCCACGCGCGGCGTGGGCTGCTCCAGCCGCAGGCGGGCGGCGGCGAGCACCTCGGGGGGCAGGGCCGTGTGCCCCAGCAGCGCCTCCAGCGCCAGCCGGGCATCGCCCAGGGTGCCGCTCACATACAGGTCGTCGCCTGCGCGCGCGCCGCTGCGCAGCAGGGCCTGGCCGGCAGGCACCTCGCCGAACACCGTGATGCAGATATTGAGCGGGCCCTGCGTGGTATCGCCCCCCACCAGTTCGCAGCCATGCGCATCGGCCAGGGCCAGCAGCCCGCGTGAAAAGCCGGCCAGCCAGGCCTCGTCCACGCGCGGCAACGCCAGCGCCAGGGTGAAGGCCAATGGCCGGGCTCCGCAGGCCGCCAGGTCCGACAGGTTCACGGCCAGGGCCTTGTGGCCCAGCAGCTCGGGTGCCACGTCCGCAAAGAAGTGGCGGCCCTCCACCAGCATGTCGCTGGAGACGGCCAGCTGCATGCCCGGCGCAGGTGCCAGCAGCGCGCAGTCGTCCCCCACGCCCAGCGCGGCGCGGTACACGGGCCGCGTGAAATAGCGTGCGATCAGATCGAATTCACCCATGGGTCGATTGTGGCGTGCCCCGCGTTCATTGGCACCGACAGCGTGACATATCTCTGCAACACACGGTGCCTAGAGTTACCGCTTCCTGGCAGGGAGACCCTTTAACGGGTTCCCGGGGGCCGCAGGCTTTTCGCAGCCGCGCGGCGAACCCCGGCTTTCCCCGCGCCATCCCTTCATTCCAGACCACCCACCCGCCCGCACGCGGAGGAAACGAGCATGACCACCGTCTACCACGCCCTGTCGACCAGCAACTTCACCCAGGATTGGACCGATATCGGGCTGATCACCGCCAATGACAACTGGGATGGCGTGCCCTCCGTCGTCGGCTACCTGGGTGACATCGATGCGGCCTCCACCACCCCCTATGCCGGTGGTGATCCGCAGACGGTGCTGGGGGCCAACAGCGGTGCCGTGGATGTGATCGCCAACCAGACCAATCCCAGCACCAACACGTCGGGCGGGGTGGCGGAATTCCATCTCACCAACCCCGTTGTGGCATTGCAGGGCTCGGGTACGGCCGATGCCCCTGGCCTCGTGATCCACCTCGATGCCACGGGGCGCAAGGACATCGTTGTCAACTACAAGCTGCGCGACGTCGATGGCGCGGCAGACAACGCCATCCAGCCAGTGGCCCTGCAATACCGGTTGGGCAACAGTGGCAACTTCACCAATGTGCCTGCCGCTTACGTGGCCGATGCGTCAGAGGGCGGCACGGCGACCAAGGAAACCGCCGTATCGGCCACCTTGCCGGCCGACGCCAACGGTGCTGCACAGATCCAGTTGCGCATCATCACCATCAATGCGGCCAGCAGCGACGAGTGGACCGGCATCGACGACATCGTGGTGAGCTCCACCGCGGCCGGCCCTGTCGGCCCGAGCCTGGCCTACAGCGGCTCTATCAACGAATCCCAGGCCTTCGACGGCCACATGGCCCCAGGTACCAAGATCACCATCACCCTGACGGGCGAGACCTTCACCGGCACCGACGGGGCCAGCCTGCTGTCGGCGGCCACCGTCAGCAACGTGCCTGCCGGCCTCACGGCCGTGCTCACCCGCACCAGCGCCACCACGGCCGAACTGGGCTTCACCGGTACGGCCACCAGCCATGCCAACGCCAACGACGTGGGCAACCTCACTGTCACGTTTGCCGATGGCGCCTTCACCGGCGGCTCCGCCGCAGGTGTCGCTAACGCCACCCAGAACAGCCTGAAGGTCAACTTCGGCGACGAGGGCGCGGCCGGCAGCGCGCAGACCTTCACCCCCAACGCCGGTACGACGCTCGGCAGCTCCGACGCATCGGACGCGCTCGCGCTCGACGCCAACTGGATGGTGGTCGGAGACGACGAAGCCAGCGTGCTGCGTGTCTACGACCGTGCAGGCGGCGCTGCCGTCAAGGAGTGGAACTACGGCGCCGCGCTGGGCAACGGCGGCGAGCTGGACCTGGAGGCCGGCACGCGCATCGGCGACACCTTCTACTTCACCGGCTCGCACAGCAACAACAAGAGCGGCGCGGAGCAGAACAACCGCGAATACATCCTGGCCGTGAAGATCGAGGGCACGGGCGCCGACACGCAATTCACCTACCTGGGCAAGCACAGCGGCCTGGAAGACCAGCTTGTGGCCTGGGACCAGGGCAACGTCCACGGCAAGGGCGCGAACTACTTTGGCTTCACCGCCTCGTCGGTCGGGGTGATTCCCGAAAACGTGAACGGCTTCTCCATCGAAGGCATGACCGCCTCGCAGGACGGCAGCAAGCTCCTGGTGGCCTTCCGCGCGCCACAGACCGACGCCAACACGCGCGACAAGGCCGTGGTGCTGGCGCTGGACGTGGCCGGGCTCGTCGACGCCACGGGTGGCAGCGCGCCCAACGTCAGTGCCGTGTTCGAACTCAACCTGGGCGGCCGTGGCATCCGCTCCATCGAGAAGGCAGGCGACGGCAGCTACCTGATCCTGGCCGGCCCATCGGGGGGCGCCAGCACCGAAGTCACCCACGACTTCCGCCTGTTTCGCTGGGATGGCGCGGGCACCACGCCCACCGAGCTGGACGTGGACCTCGACGCCCTGCGCGACGGCACGGGCGGCAGCTTCGAGAGCATCGTCGATGTGCAGAGCACGGCCCAGGGCACCCTGGTGCAGCTGCTGCAGGACAATGGCGACAGCACCTGGGGCGGCGCAACCGCTTCCAAGGACCTGCCCGCAGCGCAGCAGAAATTCGTGGGCAACTGGGTGCAGATCGGTGCCAATGTCACCGACGGCACCGGCCCGGCGCTGGCCAGCAGCACGCCTGCCGACGATGCCGCCAACTTTGGCAAGGGCGCCGACATCGTGCTGCGCTTCAACGAAGGCGTGGCGCGCGGCACTGGCGATTTCGTGATCAAGAAGGTCAGCGACAACAGCACCGTGGCCACGATTGCCGCCACCGACACGACCCAGGTCACGGTGGCCTTCAATACGGTCACCATCAACCCGACAGCCGATCTGGCTGCGGGCACCGCGTACTACATCGAGGCCGTGTCCGGCACCATCAAGGACCACTACGGCAACCACTGGAGCGGCCTCACGGGCAATGCAGCGCTCAATTTCACCACCTCGGCCGCTCCGGCGCCCAAGCTGTTGATCACCGAAGTCAATTCCAACGCCACCCCCGGCGACTTCTTCGAGCTGTACAACTACGGCTCCACGGAGATCGACCTCACGGGCTGGAAGTGGACCGATTCCTCAGGCGTTGTCGGCTCGATGGGAAGCTTTGCCAGCGGCACCAAGATCGCGGCCGGTGGCAAGCTGGTGGTGGCCGGTGAAACCACCGACCCCACCGCCCTGAAGGCGGCCTGGGGCTTGGATGCCGGCACGAATGTCGTCGCCGTCGGCGGCCCTGGCCTGGGCAAGGGCGATGGCGTGGTCATCCTCAACGACAACGGCCAGGTGGCGACCGCCCTCAACTATGGTGGCGCTGCCTTCACCAATGGCGGCACCACGGTGAACCCGCTGGCCAAAAGCAGCGGCGGGGTGGTCAGCGTGACGGAGCACGCGGGCCTTGCCGTGGGCGGTACGGCCACCGCGTCGGCCGTGTGGGACGGCCTGTCCACCACCAACCCGACCTACAAGGCGGCCGTGGTGGGTGAACTGGGTGCGTTTGCGCAGACCGGTACCCCTGCCAATATCGGCTCCCCCGGCACGCTGGTGGTAGCGCAGCCCAAGCTGCTGATCACCGAGGTCAATTCCAACGCCACGCCGGGCGACTTCTTCGAGCTGTACAACTACGGCACCACGGAGATCGACCTTTCCGGCTGGAAGTGGACCGACTCCGCTGCCGACCCCGCCAAGCTCGGTACGTTTGCGGCGGGCACCAAGATCCCAGCCGGCGGCAAGCTGGTGGTGGCCGGTGAAGTCACCGATCCCACCGCCCTGAAGGCAGCCTGGGGGCTGGACGCCAACACCAGCGTTGTGGCCGTGGGCGGCCCCGGCCTGGGCAAGGGCGATGGCGTGGTGATCCTCGACGCCAACGGCCAGGTGGCCACGGCCATCAACTACAGCGGCACGGCCTTCAACAATGGCAGCACGGCGGTAGCACCCATGTCCAAGACCGGTGGCGGCGCGGTGACCGGCTCCGAGCATGCGGGCCTGGCCTTCGGCGGCACGGCCACCACCTCGGCCGTGTGGGACGGCCTGTCCACCACCAACCCGACCTACAAGGCCGCCGTGGTCGGCCAACTGGGCGCATTTGCGCAGACCGGCACGCCGGCCAACATCGGCTCGCCCGGCCTGACCAGCGCTCCGGCCATCCCACCGGGCGCCGCCCCCAGCTACACGCAGACGTTCGAGAACGCGGCAGGCTTCAACGAGTTCACGGTGTTCAGCAAGGATGCCGATGTGGCCAGCAGCTGGTACTACAGCACGGCCACCAAGACCGCCGAAGTCAACGGCTTCGGTGACACGGCCCATGCCAACGACTGGCTGGTCTCCAAGGCCTTCAACCTCGACGGCACGAGCGCCGAGTTCCTGAGCTTCAACACCTGGACGCGCTTTGCCGACACCGGCATCGCCGACCCCGAGGTCAAGCTCTACTACTCCACCAACTACAGCGGCTCGGGCGATCCCACGGCCGCCACCTGGACGCAGCTGTCCTACACCCACTCCCCGGCGGACAGCCAGGTGACCACGCCCTCGGGCCTGATCGACCTGTCCGCCATCCAGGGCAGCAACGTCCACTTCGGCTTCCAGTACCAGGCCTCTGGCACGGCGAGCAACAGCTCCTCGAGCTGGCGCGTGGACGACTTCAAGCTGGAGAGCTTCACGGGCCCGGTGGTGTCCATCGCCGCCACCAGCGCCGACAAGCCCGAAGGCAACAGCGGCACGACCGAGTACACCTTCACCGTGACGCGTGCGGGCGATGCCTCGGCCGCTGCCTCGGTGCAATGGGCCGTGGCGGGCTCGGGCGGCTCGCCCGTGGCGGCCGATGACTTCGTGGGCGGTGCGCTGCCCTCGGGTACCGTGGCCTTTGCGGCCGGCGAGACCAGCAAGACCATCACCATCGGCGTGCAAGGCGATACCCAGCTGGAGCAGGACGAGGCTTTCACCGTCACGCTGTCGGGCGCGTCCGGCGGCACCACCATCATCGGTGGCGGCACCGCACAAGGACTGGTTCGCACCGACGAAGCGCCGATCACCAGGATCCACGAGATCCAGGGCAGCAACGACACCGCGCTGCTCATGGGCAGCGCCGTCACCATCGAAGGCATCGTGACCGGCTACGCACCCAACCTGCAGGGCTTCTACGTGCAGGAAGAGGTGGCCGACCAGGATGGCAATGCCAGCACCTCCGAAGGCATCTTCGTCTACTACGGCGGCACGCCCATCGCCGGCCTGGACGCGAACAGCGTGGGCGACAAGGTCCGCATCAAGGGCACGGTGGCCGACTTCAAGGGTCAGACCCAGCTGACGGGCCTGTCGGGCTTCACGCTGGTGCAGGACAACGCCGGCCTGCCCGCTGCCACCGTGGTGACCTTGCCCGTGGCCAGCGCCATCCAATGGGAGGCCTATGAAGGCATGCTGGTGACCGTGCAGTCCGGCACGGCTGGCGGCCAACTGGTGGTCACCGACAACTACAACCTGGGCCAGTACGGCCAGGTCACGCTGACCTCGGATGCCATCCAGGGGCAGTACACCGAGCACAACGCGCCCAGCATCAGCGGCAACACCGACTACCTGGCCGAGCTCAAGAAGGACCAGATCATCCTGGATGACCTGAGCAGCACGCAGAACCCCACGAGCCACCTCGGCCGCGGCGGCCAGCCGCTGTCGGCCAGCAACACACTGCGCGCGGGCGATGGTGTGGCGAGCGTGACCGGCATCGTGGACCAACTGGTGGACGCGGCGGCGGCCCCGCACGAAACCAGCTACCGCCTACAGCCCACGCAGGCCGTGAACTTCACGGGCGATGCACGCCCCACCACGGCCGACATTCCGGCCAGCATCCGCAACGCCGAGATCAAGGTCGGTTCTGCCAATGTGCTCAACTACTTCACCACGCTGGGCACCGGCAGCTTCACCACGCCCGATGGCGGGACCCAGTCCGGCCGTGGCGCCACCAACCCCGCAGAGCTCGCGCGCCAGCAGGCCAAGGTGGTCGAGAACCTGGTGGGCATGGACGCCGATGTGCTGGGCCTGATGGAAGTGCAGAACAACGGCTTTGGCGACGGCACCAGTGCCCTCGACTCGCTGGTGGACGCCCTCAACGCCAAGGCCGGTGCCGGCACCTATGCCTACATCAAGGCGCCGTACAACGATGGTGCCAAGGCCGGAGATGCTGCGACCGCAGGCACCGATGCCATCATGGTGGCCATCCTCTACAAGCCAGCCAAGGTCACCCCCGTGGGCCAGGCCGCCGTGGCCGATCCGACGGTGTACACCGCCTTCTCGGCGGCCTTCGGCAGCCGCGTGCCGGTGGCGCAGACCTTCAAATCGAATGCCGACAACGAGGAGTTCACCGTGGTGGTGAACCACTTCAAGTCCAAGGGCAGCGTGAACGACCCGGACATCGGTGATGGCCAGGGCGCCAACAACCTGGCACGCGTGAAGGCCGCCGAGGACCTGTCGGCCTGGCTGGCCACCAAGCCCACCGGCACCACCGACAGCGATGTGCTGCTGGTCGGCGACTTCAATGCTTACGGCAAGGAAGACCCGATCACCAAGCTGGCCGCCAACGGCTACAGCAAGGTGTCCACGGGCAACTCGTACTCGTTCGACGGCCTGTGGGGCTCGCTCGACCATGCGCTGGCCAGCGGCAGCCTGGCGGGCCAGGTGAGCGGCACCTACAAGTGGGGCATCAATGCCGAAGAGCCCGCCGTGCTCGACTACAACATGGAGAACAAGAACGACGCGCAGGACGCCAGCTATTTCAATGCCGACCCCTACCGCTCCAGCGACCACAACCCGATCCTGATCGGTCTGAACCTCAGCAGCACGCCTGCGGCCGGCGGCGGTGGTGGTACGCCCACCCCGCCGACCATTCCCGTCATTCCCCCCACGGCGCCTGGCGCGCCTGCCACGTTGCAGGGCTCCAGCGGCAACGACACCATCGTCGTGCCCGACCTGCCCCTGACCCGTGTGGTCACGGGTGGCGGCGCCGACACAGTGACGGGTGGCAGTGGCGTGGACACGGTCGTGGTCTCGGCCACGCTGGCCGATGTATTGCGCCTGGGCATCAGCCAGGACAGCAGCGGCAAGGTGGTGATCAACACCCCTACGGGCCCTGTCACCCTGAGCGGCGTGGAACGCGTGGAACTGCAGGGCAGCCTGTTTGCCTTCGACGTGGCATTGCCCACTGCGACCAGCGAGGGCGGCAAGACCGGCCAGTTGCTGGCCCTGGCCTACACCATCTTCGGCCAGAAGCCGGACACCGCCGCCCTGAGCCAGTGGGTGCACAAGGCCGACAGCATGACGGGCCTGGACGCACTGGCCCAGTCCTTCATCGATGCGCTGGCCCCTGGCATCGGCAACGATGGCCTGGTGAGCTTCCTGTTCCAGAGCGTCACCGGCGTGGCCCCCACGGCCCAGCAGGTGCAGGAGTTCGCATCGCTGATCGGCCCTGGCAAGGCCTATGCCACGCAAGGCGCCTTCCTGGCGGCGGTGGCCAAGCTGCCGATCGCCACCGAAGGCCTGGCCGAGCTGGTGGGCGTGGTCCAGCCCCTGGATGCTGCCGTGTTCCTGTGACCAGAGCGCGCCCTGGCCGCTTCAGCCCGGGGCGCTGCCGCCGCTGCCGAACCACAGCGCCCAGTGGTCGATGCAGGCCTTGATCTTGGGCAGGCGGTGCCTGCGCGTGAGCGTGATCGCATGGATGGGCGAGGGCTGCTCGTCCACCCAATCGCGCAGCACCGGTGCCAGCACGCCCTGCTGCACCAGGGGTTCGGCCACCAGCGTGGCCAGCCGGGCAATGCCCAGCCCCTGCAGTACCAGACGCGCCGTGATGCCGGTGCTGCCGGAGCGCCAGTGCCCGTTGGCCACCACCACGTGGGGCTCGCCATCGACCACGAAGGGCCAGCGGTTGAGCTGGGCCATCGCGCTGTTGGTGATGAGCCGGTGGCGGTGCAGCTCATCCGGGTGCTGCGGCGCACCGTGGGCCTGCAGGTAGGCCGGCGTGGCATAGAGCCGGCGCACCAGGGTGCCCAGCGGGCGCGCCACCACGGTGTCGCTGGTGGGCGGTCCGGTGCGGATGGCGATGTCGATGCCATCGCGCGCCATGTCGGCCATGCGGTCGTCCACCACCAGCTCCACTCGCAGCAGCGGGTGTGCCTGCTGCAGGCTGTCGAAGCTGGGGATCAGCAGGTGCTCGGCCACCACCGAGCTGGCGGCCACGCGCACCGAGCCGCTGGCCTGGCCGCTCTGGCTGGCGAACTCGCCTTCGAGCTGGTCCATGGTGCTGGTCAGGCGTCGGCAGTATTCGAGGAAGGTCAGCCCCTCGGCCGTGGGCGTGAGGCCATGCGTCGAGCGGTGGATCAGCCGCGCATTGCAGGCCTTCTCGATGCGCGCCAGGGTGCGCGAGACCTGGCTCACCGGCACATCGCGCTCGCGCGCCACAGCCGAGAGCGAGCCCAGGTCCGCCACGCGGACAAAGAGGTGCATGTCTTCAAAGCGGATATCGCGCATCGGTCAATGGTAGCGGGCGCCGAGCCCGGGGTGGCAAGGCCTTTGCAGACGCTGCAAAACGCCCTTGCAGCGGGTGGCGTTTCGCCGCCGCATGCCCATGCCTACATTGGCCACATCCCGCTTCGAACCGCAAGGATGTGCCCCATGTCGCAGCACGATGAACTCTACCCCTCCGACCTGCATCGCCTCAAGGCTGCCCCCATCCGCGAATCCCACCGTCTGCGCAACGAAGCGCTGTGGAGCGCTCCCGGGAGGCTGCGGCACATCGCCGCCCAGGCCCTGGGGCGCCTGACGGCGCTGTTCAGAGACGTGCGCCGCGAAAGCGCTGCGCCGCCTGCCGGCTGACCTCGGCCAGCAGTTGCTCTTCGCGCTGGCGCTCACGCAGCCAGCGGGCGTCGTTCTGGCCCGCCTCGGTCTCGGTGCGCAGCATGTGCATGGCGTTGGCCGCGCCCTGCATGGCGGCATGGCTGGCGATCTTGTCCATGGTCATCATGATGTGCTCGCGCAGCGGCATGTGGTCGCCGGTGGCCGGGTCCACGTACACCGCGTCCATGCCGAAGCGGCAGGCCTGGAAGCGGTTGTAGGTGTAGACCAGGTAGTCGTCTTCCTCTGGCATGAAGGGCTGGTCTGCGAGGAACCAGGCGCCGAGCGACTGCACGTAGCCCGCCAGCGCGGCGGCACGCTCGATGGTCAGCGGCGTGTCGAACACGCGGATCTCGATGGTGCCGAACTCGGGCTTGGGGCGGATGTCCCAGTAGAAGTCCTTCATGCTCTTGACCACGCCGGTGCGCGTCATCTTGTCGAAGTAGGCCGTGAAGTCTTCCCAGGTCAGCGCGAACGGTGCGCGGCCCGACAGAGGGAAGGCGAACACCGAGTTCAACCGCGCCGAATCGAAGGCCGTGTCCTGGCCCTGCACGTAGGGGCTCGACGCCGACAGTGCGATGAAGTGCGGTATGTAGCGCGACATGCGGTGCAGCATCAGCAGCGCAGAATTGGCGTCGGGGCAGCCGATGTGCACGTGCTGGCCGAAGATGGTGAACTGCTTGGACAGGTAGCCGTACAGCTCCGACAGCTCGCGAAAGCGCGGCTTGTCGTAGATGCGCCGCTCATGCCACTGCTGGAAGGGGTGCGTGCCCCCGCCCACCACGGCGATGTTGAGCTTGTCGGCGCTCTTGACCAGCGCATCGCGGATCGGCGTGAGCTGGCCCAGCACCTCGCTGGCCGAGTGGCAGATGTCGGTGGAGATCTCTATCATGCTGTTCGTCATCTCGGGCACCACGCTGCCGGGCAGCGGCGTCTTGTGCATGAGGCGCAGCATGTCCTCGGCATAGGGCGCTAGGTCGTAGTCGTTGGTGTTGACGAGCTGCAGTTCCAGCTCGACGCCCAGCGTCAGCGGTTCGGAATGGTTGAAGGCTTCAAGGCTCACGCGTGGTCTCCGTTGCTGCTGGCGGCGGCGTTCGACAGCGGCGCCCAGGGTTTCGAACTCTCGCCTGCGCGGTAGATGGCGATGGTGGCGATCACCGCGCCCAGCACCTCCATCAGCAGGATGGCGGGCAGTGCAACGCGGGCGATCAGGTGGCCGGTAGAGGGCGAGGCCACGACGAACTGCGAGGCGATCAGCAGCGCGATGGAGGACATGGGCGTCATCGCGCCGCCGACCCACAGGGCCTGGCGCCAGCTGGCGCCGCTGCCCACATTGCCCAGGGCCACGCCCAGCACCTTGGCCACCAGGCGTACGGCGATCAGGGCCAGCACCACGCCGGCCACGGGGCCGCTCCAGTCGGCCTGTGCCGCCACGGTGGAGACCAGCACGAACATCAGCATGGTCAAGAGCGATGACGCATTGCCCAACTGGCGTGGCCAGGCCCAGGGGCGCGGGTTGAGCTGCTTGAGCAAGATGCCGCCCAGCAGCGCAGCCAGCGGGGCCGAGCCGCCCATGTGCGCCGCCACGGCAGTGCCCGCGGCGATCAGTGCCAACAGCAGCATCGAGGTGTTCTCGCTCGTGGGGCTCATGAAGCGCAGCGCCGAGCGCATCACCAGCGCCAGTGCGGCCGCCACCACCACCGAGACGCCCAGCACCACGATCACCGGGTACATGGTGTCGATGAGCGTCAGGCTCTGGCGGTTGATCTGCTCGGCCCGGGCGCTGCCCAAGGTCAGCGCGTACAAGGTGGACAGGGTGGCCAGCACGATGGCGCGTTCGGTCACCGGGCCAGCGGCGCGGGTGTCGGCCACCACACGCGTCAGCACTGCGGGCGAGGCGGCCAGCGCCACCAGGGCCAGGGGCCCTGCCACCTGTGTGGGCTGGTTGAGCCAGACCAGTACCCAGTACACGGCGAAGTAGGTCAGCGTGGATTCGGCAATGCTCTGCACCAGCACCATGGGGTTGTGGCGAAACCAGCGCAGCGGGATGCGCCCGCCGCATTCGAACAGCACCAGGGCAATACCCAGTTCCAACAAGAACAGGCCGATGCCCTGCAGCGGCCACAGCGCGCCGCTGAAGCCGGCCAGGCCCGCGGCCGTGCCCACCAGCGAATAGCCCACCACCTTGGGCAGGCCCGTGTGGCGCTGGCACAGGTAGCCGGCCATGGCGGCCACGGCCAGCAGCAGGGACCATTGCACCGTGGGGAGCCCGGCCGAGGGGCGCAGCCACTGCGCCCAGAAGCTCAGGATTTCATTCATGTAGGTGACCTCTGCATGGCGCGGGCACACGAGTCGCCCGCGGGTTGATTCTTCGGCGGCGCAGTGCCACCGGTGGGGTGGCGTGTGCCGTGCGGTACCCGCCAGATCGCATCTGATTGGCACGGCGTTGTACATAGCCGTGGCCCCAGCAGACAGCTGCTGGCGCGTCGTTACCTTAACGTACCCTGCAGAGACCTCAGGAATCGCTTCGGTTTTTCAGAAGGGCTGAGGCTTTCCAGGGTGCGCCTAATTTAACTGCCGCCGCCTGCGCTTCTTGTAGGACAGTTTCGAGCTTTGTAAGGAGCTGTTTGCAACCCTTGCTGCGTGCGTCAGGCGGTTGCTGTGCGTCCGCGCCCCGGCATGAAGAAGCTCAGCGGCGATGAGCGAAGACGCTTGCGGATGGCTGCGTAGATGCGCGAGCGGTCCACGCCGCTCACGCTCTGCGCGCGCAGCGCCAGGCTGAAGGCCAGGTAGAAGCTCACCGTGACGTTGAGCGCCCCGATCAGCGGAATGGCCGCCACGGCCCACCAGAAGGCCTGCATGTGCAGCACGGCCATGCCCAGCGCGGCGCAGGCCGCGCCGATCTGGCCGGTGGACAGCGTCACGTGGCGCACATCCAGCCCCAGGCCGAAGAAGCCGGCGATGGCCGGCACCAGGCCCAGCATGAAGCCGAGCGAGATGTTGGCAGCGAAGCCCGACAGGTTCTCGCGCAGGAAACGCGCCCATCGGGCCGCCCGCGCCTGCCCCAGAAACCGGGTGATGCGCGGGTTGTAGTGCATGGCCGAGTCCAGCCGGTGCAGCACGAACCAGTTCTCCGTCCAGCCCGCGATGATGCTCGACAGGAACAGCAGCACCCCGGTGAAGGCCGCGAAGAACAGCGAGGGCCCGAGCAGATGCAGCGACTCGAACACATGCTCTGCCTGCTTTTCCGTGATGGCCGGCGCGCCGGTGGCCTGGGCGATCAGCAAGGCGAGGGCCAGCACGGCCGGGAACACCACCAGCACATTGCCCAGCACGGCCGCCACCTGCGAGCGCACCAGGTGGGTGATCTCGTCGACGAAGGATTCGATGGCATCGCTGGCCCCAAGCTCCTTGAGCTTGGCGGCCATGGCCGGTGCCGTCATGGCCGGCTGCTTGGTCGCCACCGTGAGGTGCAGCAGCTGGATCAGCACGAAGGTGGTGGCGTAGTTCACGCCTGCCCAGAAACCGCCCCAGAAGGCCGACAGCGCCAGTGCATACAGGCCGAACTTGGCCAGCGTGGTGAAGGCCATCAGGGCCCCGCCGCCCGCCGCCTTCTTCAGCATGGAGCGGTACTCGGCGCCCGTGCGGGTGATGTAGTGCTCGCCCGTCTCGGCGCTGCGTTCGGCCACCTTGGCGGCCAGCAGCGAGGAGTTGGAGGCGAACAGCGCGCGCAGGCTGCGCCGCTCCTGCCCCACCAGCACCAGGTTGGCCATGAGTTTGGCCGCCGTCAGCGCCGGCTGGGGCGACAGAAGGCAGTCGAGCAACTGGCGCACGCGCAGGATGCGCTCGCGCAGTTGGCGCAGGCGGAACACCAGGCCCACCGAGATGCCGTTTTCCTCGAAGTGCGTGTACACCGTGGCAGCCGCGGCGCGGCAGGCCTCCAGCCGTTCGCGCAGGCGCTGCACGGCGGCATCGAGCCGCTCGGGCGTGCGCAGGCCGTGCAGCACCTCCACGCGCAGGCTTTCCACGTCGTGGATCAGGGCGTGGAAGGGCTGGGACTCGCGCGCCGTCTCGCTCATGCGCAGGCGCAGCTCGGGTGCGAACCCGGTCGAGAGGATCTGCCCGGCGCAGTAGGTGATCGCATCGAGCAGGGCCTTTTGCCAGCGCGAGGCGCCGCCCGTGTCCGTGGGTGCCAGCAGGTGCACCAGGCGCGTGAGCTGGGCCTCTTCCAGCGCGGCCACCCACTGGGCGTCGAACCCGCCGGGCAGGGCCAGCATGAACAGTTCCGAGGCATCGATGGTCTCGGGGCTCGCCGGCAGCAGCTTGGTGCGCAGGCGCTCGGCCACCTCGCTGGCCAGCGCAGTGCGCGGCGCAAAACCGAAGTCGGCGAGCAGGGTGGTGATGTCTACCGTATCCACCAGCACCGCCCACCATGCCTGCAGCTTGGTCTGCACCTCGGGGCGGGCTTCCACCGCGTCCAGGAACAGCTGCAGGCGGCCGATGGCGCCGGGCACCGAGTCGCGCTTGCCGCGCACCCAGTCGAGCAGACCGATCAGCCACAGGTGGCGGTGGGCCAGATCGGCGGTGGGGTCCAGCCGCGCGAGGATGGTGGCCAGATCGACGCTGCGGCTCAATGCAGCACCCGGCCGGTCAAGGGTTGTCCCGTGGGACCCTGGTTGATCGCCTCCAGCATGAACAGGTCGACCTTGGCATCGAAGGGCTCGCCTTCCTCGCCCACGCAATGGAAAGTGCCGTGCATGGTGCCGCTGGCCGTGCGCAGGCGGCAACCGCTGGTGTACTGGAAGGATTCACCAGGCTTGAGCAGGGGCTGGTGACCCACCACGCCCAGGCCCTTGACCTCTTCGGTATGGCCGCGCGAGTCGCTGATGATCCAGTGGCGCGAGATCAACTGGGCGGGCGCATCCCCGGCATTGGTGATGGTAATCGTATAGGCGAAGCTGAACACCCCTGTGTCCGGGGCAGACTGCTCCGGCAGGTACTCGGGCTGCACTTGCACGTCAAACTGGTACTTTGGCATGGGCGAATGGTAACTGCGACAATTGGGGCATGAGCCGACCTTTTCGCATAGCCCCCTCGATCCTCTCCGCCGATTTTGCCCGCCTGGGCGAAGAAGTGCGCAATGTCATTGCCGCCGGAGCGGACTGGATCCACTTCGACGTGATGGACAACCATTACGTGCCCAACCTCACATTCGGCCCCATGGTGTGCCAGGCGCTCAAGCCGCATGCCAAGACGGCCGATGGAGCCGCCATTCCGGTGGATGTGCACCTGATGATCGAGCCCGTGGACGCCCTGGCGGCCGCCTTTGCCGATGCCGGGGCAGACTACATCAGCTTCCACCCCGATGCCTCGGGCCATGTGCACCGCAGCATCCAGGCCATCCGCTCCAAGGGCGCCAAGCCCGGCCTGGTGTTCAACCCGGCAGAACCGCTGGACGTGCTGGACTGGGTGATCGACGACATCGACCTCATCCTGATCATGAGCGTGAACCCCGGTTTCGGCGGCCAGAGCTTCATCGATTCGGCCCTGCGCAAGATCGAGGACGTGCGCCGCCGCATCGATGCTTCGGGCAAGGACATCCGCCTCGAAGTCGATGGCGGCATCAAGACGGACAACATCCGCCGGGTGGCGGATGCGGGTGCCGATACCTTCGTAGCCGGCAGTGCCATTTTTGGCAAGCCGGACTACAAGGGCGTCATCGACGCAATGCGCCTGCAACTGGGCTGAGCCCGCCGCAGGCGACTTTCGCTTATTTTGCCGGGACGATGATCGTGGTGGTCGTCGATTCGCGCAGCACGCCGCCGCCAGAGACCGAGCCGCTCAAGGCGCTGCTCTCGACTCGGCGCACGCATTCCGAACGCTCCTGCGCACTCTGGAACGCACTGCAGCGGTCGGTGCCGTTGGCCGCTGCGATCGGGCCGGGGTCGCTCAGTTGGCCCTTGCGCGATGCATCCAACGCGTTGGTGGCCTCGCGCATGCAGGTCGCCATGCTGTCCTGGGTGTTGTTGGTCATGCACTTCTGGCGATCCTGCTCATAGCGGGCCGTGGCCTCCGAGGAAGGCGACTGGGCCAAAGCGGCGCCAGAGGCCGCCAGCAGGGCGGCGGTGACAACGGGGGCGAAAAAGGCGAAACGTTTCATGGCGAGGGCTCCTTGCGCAGGGCGCAAATTTCAGGGGTGCAATCGAGTTGCAAAAGGATGGTTGCAGCGTAGCCCTGCATCTCCTCGTACCCTGTCGGACAGCGCCGACCCCGGTCGTGCGCCGTGGCGCCTTCTTCCTGCAGCCTTGCCTAGCCCAGCCGCTGGAACGTCAGAATGAATGCCACCCCATCTGCCGTATTGCGCGCATTGATCGTGCCGCCCATCTTGGCCATGTAGGTCTTGGCCACGAACAGGCCCTGGCCCCGGTGCTCCCCTTCGCCCACGGGTGTGGGCAGGTTGGGGTCGGAGACTCCCAGCTCGAAGATGCGGCCCAGCAACTCGTCGGCAATTGTGACCCCCACGTTGTGCAGCGTGGCGCTGGCCGTGGATTCCGATGCCGTGAGCGTGAGCGTAATGGCCGTGCCCGCAGGGCGGTAGCGGTCAGCATTGCGCAGGATGTGCGTGACCACATCCTCCAGCGCGAATTCGTCGGCGCGCACGATGACTGTGCCAGCGCCCCCCTGGTACACCACGTCCACGATGCCAGCGAAGTGCGCGTTGTCCGCCACATGGCGCAAAAAGGCGTCGAGGTCGAGCCGCCCCTGCGGCACGTCGGCCGCCTGCAGCGCCTCGGCCGGCGAAGCGGTGCCATAGAGCACGTGCACCGCCTGCTGCATTCGCTGCACATAGCGGTGGCCTGGGTCGCCAGGGCCCCCATGCAGAACCATCAGCGACTGTAGGGGCGACATGATCTCGTGGCCCACGGCGTGCCACATGTCGCGCTCCTGCTGGGCGCGCAGCTGTTCACGCTGGATGTCGTCCTTCACGCGCTGCAGCAGGTCGGCCAGGCCGCCCGCCAGGATGCCCAACTCGTCCGAGCCGCGCAGGTCCGAGACATCGAGGTCCCCCAGGCGCGGGCCGATGTGCCCGTCCTGCACGTTGTAGGAGACGGCGGCTGCGCGCCGGGTGAGGGCGGTCACGCGGCGCAGCAGCCCCACCTCCACGACCAGCCAGGCCAGCGCGATGGCGGTCAGCATGGCACCCAGGTACCAGGACATGCGCGTGGCCACGGCGGCCAGGCCCTGCTCCAGTCCGCGCAGATTGCCGGTGAAGCTGACCACGTAGTTGCCCGTGGGCGTGTCGAGAATGTCCAGGCCCGCCGGCGTGGCGCGCGCATCGGGTGCGTCCAGCGGCAGCCAGCTCACCAGGCGGATCAGCCAGGGGGCCGAGGGCTCGGCCTGCACCTCGCTGCCCTTGAGGGTGAGGGTGTTCTCCTCGCCATCGCCCATCTTTCGCACCTGCACCTTTTCACCGGGCAGCAGGCTGCGCGTGACCTCGGTCAGCGAGGCGCCGGGCTGCGCGCCGGGGGTGTTGCTGTCGAACAGCGCCGGGCCCTCGCCGGGCGCGAGCATCTCCACGCGCACGCGCATGCTGCCCAGGTCTTCGGGCGGCCACACCAGGCGCTCCTTGCGGAACAGGGCCTCGCGGAACAACTCCACCGGCAGGCGGATGGAATAGAAGCTGCGGCGCAGGCAGTCGGGCGCAGCGCCGGCCAGGTCGCGGCACTGGCCGTTCTGCCACAGCCAGCCGCGGAAATCGCGCACCGGGCGGGCGCGCACATCGAGCGCCTCGCCGCCGTTGTCCACGAAGCCGGTGAGCCGGCCACGCGCCCCGGGGCTGTTGCCGGCCGCCGTGCTGCTGGCTGGCGCCATGGCCTCGAATGGCGCCACCCAGCGGCTGGTGGTGCCGCGCATGTCCAGCGTCACTCGGGCCCGGTGCACGGCCGCCAGGTCCAGCGCACCGCGTTCGCGCGCGGCCAGTTCGCCTGCGTAGAAGCTGCCCACGATGTAGATGAAGCCGCCTGCGTAGGGGTTGTTGCCTATGGCCGCGCAGACCGAGGAGCCATCGGGGTACAGCACCGAGCAGCCGGCCATCTCCACCGCCTGCTGGGCCTTGTTCTGGTCGTCGAAGTCGATGGCCGAGTAGGGCAGCAGCAGCGGTGCGAGCGGCGTGGCACCCTGGCCCAGGCTTCCTGCGTTGAGCAGCGCGAGCTGCCCGGAGGGGTGGCGCAGCCGCGCCATCACCTCGGCCTGACTGCGCTCGAAGCCGTGCTGGTAGCTCTGCCAGGCGCGCTCCTTCTCCTCGCGCAGCAGCACCACACTGAGCGCCACGGTGGCCACCGCCAGCAGGATGAACACGCTGCGCACAAGGATGCGCAGGCGAAAGGCCGGCAGGCCCAGGCGCGGCATTTCGAGCCGGGGCATCTCCAGGCCGGGGCGCAGCAGGCGCTTGATCATGTCTTGAGGCGGCCTTGCGCCAGCGGCGAGCCGACCCAGCGAAACCCGCGCATGGGCACATTCTCGATCCCTTCGAAGGCCGGGTCCACTTCGCGCAGGGCCTCGCGGATGGTGCTCACATGCTTGCGCACGTTGTCGCGGTTGCGCCCGCTCTTGACCACCTCGAACAGCTCGTCGTACGAGACCACCTCGCCGCTGCGCTGGTGCAGCGTTGCCAGGATGCGCTGCGCCGTGAGCGGCAGGTTGATGCGCTCGCCGCGCCAGGTGGGGGTGCGCTGCCACAGTGGGTCGAGCACCAGCGCGTCGCCCGGTGCGGCGGCAGCCGCGGCAACGGATGCCGCAGCCTGGGTCGTCTGCGTGGTGCGCAGGATGTCGAGGAAGGTCTCGATGAAGTCGGCCTCCTCGAAGGTCGTCTTTTGCAGGTAGTCCCAGGCGTCCAGCGCTTTCATGATGCTGCGGTAGATGGCCGCCGGCATGGCCGACACCACCAGCACCGGCGTGCCCTGGCGCAGCTTGTTGATGGCGTTGATGAGGGCCACGCCCGCATGGCGCTCGCGGCCGAGCTCGATGTCCAGCACCACTGCGTCGTAGTGCTCGCGCGCCAGGGCCGCCTCGGCCTCGTCGCGGGTGAACCACTGGTCGATCACGATGCCGCTGCGCGCACTGCGTATCCAGCCGGCCAGCTGGTTGCTGGTGGGCAGGTCGTCTTCGATCACGGCGATGCGGGTCATGGAGCGGTTCTGGAAGTGGTGCTGCAGGGATTATCCCGGGCCCCCGCCGGCAGCGGTGTGAGTTTTTCTTCCGGGGTAGGAGCTTTTGCACGCCCGGCGTGAGCGCTTTGGTGGGTGCGCCGCATTGTTGCTTCCGGGGGGAATGCGAAGAATTGGACACCAATGCAGCACGGAAATCCGGCGCCGCAGAGAAACCACCCACCGAACCGAACCAACGAGGGAAACACCATGAAAGCCACCTGGAACCGCATCACCCGCGCCCTGCGCCGCACCCCTGCTGCTGCCCCTGCCGTGGAGACCATGCTGGACGGCGCCCAGGAAGAGATCGCTGCAGGCGCTCCCATCGCCGCCTCCCGCCCCCTGGCCCTGCAGTCGCCCCGCACCCTGGGCTGGCTGGTTGCCGGCACGGCGGTGGTGGCCGCGGGCGCCATGGTGTACCGCAACCCCCCGGTGCAGCACCTGGGCCAGGGCGAACTCGGTGTGCGCGTGAACCAGTTCACCGGCTCGGTCAGCCAGTGGCGCGATGGCAGCGTGTGGGTGCTGCCCGGCCTGCACAGCGTGCGCGTGTTCACCCTGCGTGACCAGACCTACCGCGCCGAGCAGATGCGCCAAGCCACGGGCAGCGCGCCGCTGCAGTCGGTGGAAGGCCTGTCCTTCGGCCTGGACCTGAGCGTGCGCTATGCGCTGGATCCGGCCGCTATGGCCGCCCGCTCGGCCCAACTGCCCGACAACATCGGTGCCGAGATCGTCGAGCCCGCCGTGCAGGGTCTGATCTACAAGGTGTTCGCCCGCTACACGGTGCGCGAGATCTTCTCGTCCAAGCGCGCCGAAATCCAGCAGATCATCGAGACCGAGCTGCGCACCCGCCTGGCCGCCGATGGCGTGCTGCTGCGCCACGTGCAGATAGGCAAGGTGGACCTGCCCGCCGAATACCGCCGCGGCATGGACAGCCTGCTGGCAGAGGAACTGGCCTCCGAGAAGATGCGCTACACGCTGGAGCTCAAGGACAAGCGCGTGAAGGAAACCGAGCTCGACGCCAGCGCCGACAAGGTGCGCCGCGAAGTGGCCGCCGAAGCCTCCGCCCGCGAACAGGTGATCGCCGCCCGCGCCCAGGAAGAAGCCATGAAGCACGTGCTGCCCTTCAAGCAGCGTCAGATCGAGCAGCGCCAGCTCGAAGCCGAGGCCGAGAAGGTCTCGCGCATCAAGGCCGCCGAAGGCAACGCCCAGGCCCGCCGCATCGAAGCCAACGGCGAGGCCGACGCGCGCCAGAAGCTGGCCGAGGCCGAGGCCTACCGCATGGACCGCATCGGCAAGGTCAACGCCGAGCAGATGGCGCGCGAAGGCGCGCTGGTCACGCGCCACCCGCTGCTGATCCAGAAGACGCTGGCCGACAAGCTGTCGGACAAGATCCAGGTCATCATCGCGCCCCCTCCGACCAATGGCGACTTCATCGGTGCCGCGCTGCTGGGCGGCAACCGCAACGCCCAGGCCGTGGCCGCGCAGGCTGCTGCCGGTGCCGACGACGCCTCCACGACCCAAGCCACGGAGCAATGAACATGAACCGCACCACCCTGACGCTCGTCGCGGCCATCGCCTCTGCCGCCACCATGGTCGCCACCGCTGCCGTGCAGCCCGCACCTGCCAGCGCCCTGGGCAGCGCCATCGTCGTGCAGGACCAGGCCAGCCTGCGTGCTGCCCCCCGTGACTCGGCCCAGCAGCAGTCCGCCCTGTGGCAGGGCGAGGTGCTCGAGGTGCGCGGTGAGCGTCTCGATTACCTGCAGGTATGGGACCACAAGCGCGAGCGCGGCGGTTTCATCCGCACCAGCGACGTGCGCCGCGTGGCGCTCGATGAGGCCGAGGGCCCGGCGCTGCTGTCGGTGCTGCGCTTTGTGCGCGACACTCCGGGTTCCGAGGCGCTGGGCATCGGCATCACGGCCGCCTACCTGCAGGCGGCGCCCGCCAGTGCGCTGGCCGGCGAGCAGGGCGCCCAGGCCTTCGACGCATTGGGAACCCTGGCCGACCGGCTGGCGCGCCGCGCCTCGGCCGCCGTGCCTGGCAAGGCCTCGGGCGCCACCTTGTCGGCCCACCTGGACGTGGCCAACGGCTACGGTGTGCGCTTCACCACCTACGAGGTCGAAGGCCGCATGCAGGTCTGCTACGACGGCGAGGCTTTTCGCCGCGTGCTGGCCATGCCCATGGCCGATGCCGAGCAGCGCGCCCGCGCCGCCCTGGCGCTGACGCGGCCCGAGTGCGTGAACCCCGACCTGCCGCCGCACGAACGGGCCCGCGTGCAGGAGTGGCAATCGCAGGTGCTCGAGCGCGTGGAAGTGGCGGGCCTGTCGCCCTATGTGCGCAACCGCATCCAGATGCGCCGCGCTGGCGTGTGGAGCGCCATGGCTTTCCAGCAGGCGCGCAAGGACGCCGCCGGCCCGGCCGTGGCCGCTGCGGCATCCCGCGCCCTGGCCGAGTTCGCGGGAGTCAGCAAGAACGACCTGCCCGATGAAGACCAGGCCGCCTACAACGATGCCGCCATGCGCGTAGGCGCCGTGCGCTGGGCCCTGGTGCCCACCAGCCTGCCGGCAGCCCAAGGCAACCGCCCCGGCATCGTGACCGAGCCCGGAGCGCCCGGCGAGACCTGCGTGCTGCTGGTCGATGCCCAGAAGGGTGTGAAGGCACCATTGGTGCGCCGCTGCACCTACGGCGTGGTCTGGGCCGCCTCGGCCAGTGTGAACCGCGAGGGCACGGCCCTGGCGCTTGCCGTGCAGCCCCTGGAAGGCTGGCGCGAACTGTGGGTGATGCGCAAGACAGCCGAGGGCTGGCTGGTCGACGTGCTGCCCCCCGCCGCCAGCGCGCCCGAGACCGGCGTGGCCGAGTGGGCCGGCTGGGTGCCTGGCGGCCAGCAGATGCTGGTGGCGCGCGAGGCCCGGGGCCAGGGCCGCTACCGCCGCAGCTTCGAGATCGTGCGCCTGGAAGGCCTGGCCACCGAGCGCGTGACCGGCGACGTGGCTGCGCTGCCCCTGTTCCAGCGCTGGCAGGATCCCGCCTGGAAGCGCCAGACCTTGAGTCTGCGGTAAGCCGGCGCCTTTAAACTCGCCAAGGCCGGGCAGCGCTGCCCGGCCTTTCTTCATCCGCATTCCGAGGAGTTCTTCGCATGTCCGCATCGCCACCGTTGTCCGCCCTGCTGTCCCGCGTGGACGCCGCCATCGTGGACCTGGACGGCACCATGGTGGACACGCTCGGGGACTTTGCCGAGGCGCTCAACCGCATGCTGCGCGAACTGGCGCTGCCTGCCATCGGGGCCGAGCACATCGAGCACATGGTGGGCAAGGGTTCGGAGCACCTGCTGCGTTCGGTGCTGGGCCATGTGCTGGCGTCCGGCGCGCAGGCGGCAGATGCCGCGCAGGTGGAGTCGCTGTACCTCGCTGCCTGGGCCAGCTACCAGAAGCACTACCTTGATATCAATGGCCAGTACGCGCAGGTGTACCCAGGCGTCGTGGCAGGCCTGCAGGCGCTGCAGGAGGCAGGCCTGCGCCTTGCCTGCCTGACCAACAAGCCCACGGACTTTGCCGTGCCGCTGCTCAAGGCCAAGGGGCTCCACGGTTATTTCTCGCAGGTGTTCGGTGGCGACAGCTTCGAGCGCAAGAAGCCCGATCCGCTGCCCCTGCTCAAGACCTGCGAGGCCCTGGGCACTGCGCCTGCGCGCACGCTGATGGTCGGTGATTCGAGCAATGACGCACAGGCTGCGCGCGCCGCCGGCTGCCCCGTGGTGCTGGTGACCTATGGCTACAACCACGGCCACCCCGTGCGGGCCGTGGATGCCGATGGCTTCGTGGATGCGCTCGCGGAGTTCTCGGCCGCAACCTGAGGGTTTGTCAGGCCGCGATACGGCGCTGTCCGTTCGCCGGCAGCAGGCGTGAGGCATTGCTGGCTGGGCGGGGGGCTGCGACCGGGGTGGCATGGCCCGCCCCGAGCCGGAACACGGCCACCGCCTCCACCAACTGCCCGGCCTGGGTCTTCAAGCTGTCGGCCGCCGCAGCGCTCTGCTCCACCAGCGCGGCGTTCTGCTGCGTGGCCTGGTCCATCTGCGTGATGGCCTCGCCCACCTGGCCCACGCCCGAGCTCTGCTCGCTGCTGGCGGCGCTGATCTCGCCCATGATGTCGGTCACGCGGCGGATGGATGCCACCACCTCGCTCATGGTGGCGCCGGCCCGGTCCACCAGGGCGCTGCCGCGCTCCACACGTTCCACGCTGGTGCCGATCAGGCCCTTGATCTCCTTGGCCGCCTCGGCGCTGCGCTGGGCCAGGTTGCGCACCTCGCTGGCCACCACGGCAAAGCCGCGGCCCTGTTCACCCGCGCGGGCTGCTTCCACTGCGGCATTCAAGGCCAGGATGTTCGTCTGGAAGGCAATGGAGTCGATCACGCTGATGATGTCGGCGATCTTCTTGCTGCTTTCGTTGATGCCCTTCATGGTGTCCACCACCTCGGCCACCACCTGGCCGCCCTGGATGGCGACGGTCGAAGCGCTCATCGCCAGTTGGTTGGCCTGGCGTGCGTTGTCGGCGTTCTGGCGCACGGTGGAGCCCAGTTCCTCCATGGAGGCGGCGGTTTCTTCGAGCGCCGACGCCTGCTGCTCGGTGCGGGCCGACAGGTCGTTGTTGCCCGAGGCGATCTCGGCGCTGGCGGTGGCCACGCCCTCGGCGCTGTGGCGCACATTGCCGACGATGGTTGCCAGGCGCGACTGCATGGTGGCCAGGGCCTGCAGCAACTGGCCGGTTTCGTCGTTGTGCGTGGTGGTGATGGGGTGCGTCAGGTCGCCATCGGCAATGCTTTCGGCCGCCTGCTTGCCCTGCTGCACCGGCCGCACGATGGAGCGCGTGACGGTGAAGGCCAGCAGAGCGCCCAGCGCCACCGCGATCAGCGTGCCCACGCCCAGCAGCACCTGGCTGGCTTTGGCCAGCGCGCCGGTGTCGCTCTGGCTCGCGGCCAGTTGCGTGGCCATGGCGGTGCGCAGGTCATCGAGGGACTTGAGGTACCGGTCGGCCAGTGGGCGCAGTTCCTTGTCCACCAGTGTGGGTACATTCGGCTCGCCACCGCGGTGCAGCTCGCGGATCTCGGCGAGCTTCTCGCTGTAGGCCTTGCTGGCGGCAGCGATGGTGGCCAGTTGCGCGCGGTTGCTGTCACCCTGCACCAGGCCTTCGACGCGCTGGACCTTGGCCTCGATGCCCTTGGCCGTGGCCTGCGTGTCGGCCGTGAGCTTCTCCATGTAGTCGCGGTCAATGGCCTTGAGGAAGGCCTCGGTGCGCACCCAGTTCAGGCGGATGTCGGCGGCCCAGTTCTCGACCAGGGTCTGTTGTTCGATCTCCTGCGTGGCCACGCGCTCGCTGGCGCCCTGCAGGCTGGCGATGCGCCACATGCCGGTGGCTGCGATGAGCGCCGTGATGAGCAAAATGGCGCTGAAGGACAGGCCCAGGCGCAGGCCGACGGAGAGGTTGCTTGGTTTCATGGTGTGGTCAGGCGCGCGAACGAAGGTGCAGGGTCATAGGGCGAGGGTTGTCGGCGGATCGCTCCGGCGAGGAGAAGGCCCGGCTGCAGCGTGCGGCGGATGGCGCATGCACACGCTGCCGGGGCTTGAACAGGTTCTTCGAAGGTTACGCCTGCGGTTTGCAGACGCTGTGTCTGCCGGGTGACAGAGGTGGGTAGGTGCTTTCCCGGGAGGGTGGGCGCAATGGGAGAGCTGCTTACGCAGGCTGCTTGCCCAGCAGCGCGTCCTTGAGCTTCCAGTCCGCCGGCGCATTGCCCAGCCAGATGCCCAGCAGGGCGTTGAAGAACTCGGGCTCCTTGAAAGGCTCGCCCTGGGGCTTGCCCTTGACGGTGATCACGGTGCCGGTGCCGGGAATCCAGTCCACTTGGAACTGGTCACCGGCCATGAGCTTCTTGTGGTCGGAGAAGATCTGGCTCATGCGCAGCACGCCGGGGATCAGCTTGGAGAAGGCCGCGCGGTCCATGTTGTCTTCCATGCCACGCGAGAACAGCTTGCCCAGCTCGGTGGAATCGATCTCGCGCAGCATGGTGATGCTCATGCGCTTGGGGCCCTTCTGGCTCGCCACCTCCTGCGGGGTGCCGGCCTTCTTCTCGAGGTACAGCCCGGCGGTGTAGACCTTGAACACCGCCTTGTAGCGCACGCCCGCACCATTGAGCTGCAGGCTGCTGTCGGCCACCTGGGTGGTCTCTTCGTACTTCACGTTGGACACCGTGATGGGCTGGGCCATGGTGGCCCCGGCCAGAATGCATGCGGCGGCGAGTGCAGCGCATCGCACCATGTTTTTCATGCTTGTCTCCTCAAAATAGAACGACCGTTCGTTTCTAATTGTTGCAAGACCGTGCAACGGGCGCAACAGGGTTTTCGAGTGGTTCTTCATGGTGATTGCATGCCAAAAACCCGAAAGCTCCAAGACCTTTGCTACACTTTGGACCATGTTCATTCACCACGTGTTCATCACAGGTTGCAGCGACCGGGGAGCCTGGCCCTGGCGTCAGCCTGTCTGCCTGAACGCCTGATGGCACCTGGGCGATCCGCCCCAGCGTGCACCCGTGGCCCTTGTCAGGGCCGATTGAATGAACCGCAGCGCCCCCAATGCCCATTGGCGGGGACACGCGCTGTGATAGCTGGGAGCTCTCCCCGTGATCACTGAACTTGAATTCAAAAGCCTGGCCGGCGAAGGCTACAACCGCATTCCGCTCATGGCCGAGGCCTTTGCGGACCTGGAAACCCCGCTCTCGCTTTATCTGAAGCTGGCGCGCGCCAAGGAGGGCGGCAAGCACAGCTTCCTGCTCGAATCCGTGGTGGGCGGCGAGCGCTTCGGGCGCTACAGCTTCATCGGCCTGCCGGCGCGCACCTTGCTGCGCGCCAGCGGTTTCGGCGCTGCGGCGCGCACCGAGGTCGTTACCGACGGCCAGGTGGTGGAGACTGCCGAAGGCAATCCGCTCGACTTCATCGCGGCTTACCAAAAGCGCTTCAAGGTAGCGCTGCGCCCCGGCTTGCCGCGTTTTTGCGGTGGCCTGGCAGGGTACTTCGGCTACGACGCTGTGCGTTACATCGAAAAGAAGCTCGAGAACACCTGCCCGCCCGATACCCTGGGCTGCCCCGACATCCTGCTGCTGCAGTGCGAGGAACTGGCGGTCATCGACAACCTCTCGGGCAAGCTCTACCTCATCGTCTACGCCGATCCTGCCACGCCCGAAGCCTATGCCAAGGCCAAGAAGCGCCTGCGCGAACTGAAAGAGCAGCTCAAGTATTCGGTCAGCGCCCCGGTGGTCAAGCCCACCGAGAGCCATCCCGCGCAGCGCGATTTTTCCAAGGCCGACTACCTGGCCGCGGTGGACCGCGCAAAGGAGCTGATCGCCGCCGGGGACTTCATGCAGGTGCAGGTGGGCCAGCGCATCCACAAGCGCTACACCGAAAGCCCGCTGTCGCTGTACCGTGCGCTGCGCTCGCTCAACCCCTCGCCGTACATGTATTTCTATGACTTCGGCGACTTCCACGTGGTGGGCGCCAGCCCCGAGATTCTGGTGCGCCAGGAGAGCACGCCGGACGGGCAGAAGATCACCATCCGCCCGCTGGCCGGCACGCGCCCGCGCGGCGCCACGCCAGAGAAGGACAAGGCCGCCGAGGTCGAACTCATCAACGACCCCAAGGAGCGCGCCGAGCATGTGATGCTGATCGACCTGGCGCGCAACGACATCGGCCGCATCGCCAAGACCGGCACCGTGAAGGTGACCGAGGCCTTCGCCGTGGAGCGCTACAGCCACGTGATGCACATCGTGAGCAATGTCGAGGGCATGCTCAACGACGGCATGACGGCCATCGACGTGCTCAAGGCCACCTTCCCGGCGGGCACGCTCACGGGTGCGCCCAAAGTTCATGCGATGGAAGTCATCGACCAGCTTGAACCCACCAAGCGCGGCCTGTACGGCGGCGCCTGCGGCTACCTGAGCTATGCCGGCGACATGGACGTGGCCATCGCCATCCGCACCGGCATCATCAAGAACGGCACGCTCTACGTGCAGGCAGCCGCCGGGGTGGTGGCCGATTCGGTGCCCGAGCTCGAATGGAAGGAAACCGAGCACAAGGCCCGCGCCCTGCTGCGCGCTGCGGAGCTCGTCGAGGAGGGCCTCGAATGAGCCGCGCCATCGACCAGGTGCAGCACTGCACCACCATGGCCGACGTGCGCCGTGAAATCGACGCACTCGACGACGTGCTCGTGCCGCTCTTGGTGCTGCGCACGGGCTACATGACGCAGGCTGCGCGCATCAAGCACAGCGACGCGCAGGTGCGCGACGAGGCGCGCATCCAGGCCATCGTGGACCGGGTGCGCGAGCGCGCCCTGGCACAGGGCGGCCAGGCCGAAGTGATGGAAGCCATCTACCGGGGCCTCATGGAGGCATCCATTGCCTACGAACACCGCGAGTTCGCGCGCCTGCGCGCCGGGCACGCCAGCGACGCGGGCCAGACCGCAGGGAGCGCAGCATGAAACTCTTGATGGTCGACAACTACGACAGCTTCACCTACAACATCGTGCAGTATTTCGGCGAGCTCGGTGCCGAGGTCGAGGTGCACCGCAACGACGAGATCACGGTCGACGAGATTGCCGCCCGCCTGGCCGCCGGCCAGCTCGACCGGCTGGTGATCTCGCCCGGTCCGTGTTCACCGGCCGAGGCCGGCATCTCGGTGGCTGCGATCCAGCACTTCGCCGGTAAGTTGCCCATTCTGGGCGTGTGCCTGGGCCACCAGGCCATCGGCGCGGCCTTCGGCGGCACCATCGTGCGCGCACAGCAGTTGATGCACGGCAAGACCAGCGTCATCACCACCACGCAGCAGGGCGTGTTCGCGGGCCTGCCCGAGAAGTTCACCGTGAACCGCTACCACTCGCTGTCCATCGAGCGCGCCAGTTGCCCCGAGGTGCTGGCCGTGACCGCCTGGACCGACGATGGCGAGATCATGGGCGTGCGCCACAAGACGCTGGACATCGAGGGCGTGCAGTTCCATCCCGAGAGCATCCTCACCGAACACGGCCACGCCATGCTCAAGAACTTCCTGGAGCCCCGGCCATGATCATCGAGACGCACCAACTGCTGATGTTCATCGCGGCCGGCTGGCTGCTGAACCTGACGCCTGGGCCGGATGTGCTCTACATCGTCTCCAACGCGCTGCGTTCTGGCACGCGCGCGGGCATCGTGGCGGGCCTGGGTATCACGGCCGGCTGCTTCGTGCACATCTTTGCCGCCGCCGTGGGTGTGGGCGCGCTGCTGGCCGCGTCGGCCACGGCCTTCACCGTGCTCAAGTGGGTGGGCGCGGCCTACCTGCTGTGGATGGGCGTGCGCATGCTGTTCGCCAAGGCCTCGGGTGATGGTGGCAGCGGTGCCGCCATCGCTGCGGCGCAGGCCGCGCCGGCTGCGGCCGTGCCGCTGCGCGGCGTCTTCATGGGCGGCTTCTGGACCAATGTGCTCAACCCCAAGGTGGCGATCTTCTTCCTGGCCTTTGTGCCCCAGTTCATCGCGCCGGGCACGGACAGCAAGGCCCTGGCCTTCGTGCTGCTCGGGGTGCTGTTCAACCTCAACGCCATCCCCGTCAACGTGGGCTGGGCGCTGGCCGCCAGCTGGATGGCGCGCCGCGTGGGCGCCGTGCAGCGCGGCATGCACTGGCTGGACCGCGTCGCCGGGGCAATGTTCATCGGCTTCGGCCTCAAGCTGGCCTTCTCGGACCGGCCTGCCGCTTAAAAAATTACGAGACGGAGACCACACCATGTCCATCACCCCCCAGGAAGCGCTGCAGCGCACCATCGAGCACCGCGAAATCTTCCACGACGAGATGCTGCACCTGATGCGCCTGATCATGAGCGGCGAGCTCTCGCCGGTGATGATGGCGGCCATCATCACCGGCCTGCGCGTGAAGAAGGAAACCATCGGCGAGATCACGGCCGCCGCGCAGGTGATGCGCGAGTTCTCCACCAAAGTCCACGTGCCCGACAGCATGCACCTGGTGGACATCGTGGGCACCGGCGGCGACGGGGCCAACACCTTCAACATCTCCACCTGCTCGATGTTCGTGGCGGCTGCTGCGGGCGCCAAGGTCAGCAAGCATGGCGGGCGCGGCGTGTCGAGCAAGAGCGGCAGTGCCGACGTGATGGAGGCGCTGGGCATCCACATCAACCTCACGCCCGAGGCGATTGCCCAATGCATCGCCGAGGTGGGCATCGGCTTCATGTTCGCGCCCAACCACCACCCCGCGATGAAGAACGTGGCGCCCGTGCGCCGTGAGCTGGGCGTGCGCACCATCTTCAACATCCTCGGCCCGCTGACCAACCCGGCCGGTGCACCCAACATCCTCATGGGCGTGTTCCACCCCGACTTGGTCGGTATCCAGGTTCGCGCATTGCAGCGCCTGGGCGCCGAGCATGCGCTGGTGGTCTATGGCCGCGACGGCATGGACGAAGTCAGCCTGGGTGCCGCCACCCTGGTGGGGGAGTTGAAGAACGGCCAGATCACCGAGTACGAGGTGCACCCCGAGGACTTCGGCCTGGCCATGTCCAGCAACCGCACACTCAAGGTGGAAACCCCCGAGCAGTCGCGCGACATGCTGATCGGTGTGCTCAAGGGCGATCCCGGTGCCGCGCAAGACATCGTCTGCCTGAACGCCGGCGCCGCGCTGTATGCGGCCAATGTGGCGAGTTCCATCGCGGATGGCCTGGCCAAGGCGCGCGCAGCGATTGCCTCGGGTGCCGCGCTGGCCCGGCTTGAGCAACTGGTGGCGCGCACGCACGCGCTGGCGGTCTGATCGCCGCAGCAGCGCATGACAACACAAGGGCACCGCATGTTGCGGGACGTCAACGACCTCGCGGCTGCCGTGAGGGAGGACGCCTGTCTGTACCTGCCCGAGCGGCTGCACCGAAAGGCCGTATGGGCCTATCTGGGACCTGTCCTGTTCGCCTGGGGCAGCTGCTACTTCTTTCTATTCGTGCTGCAGCCTTCGATCGCTACCGCGTGGTGGGTCATTGCGCTGGTCGTTGGCACCGCCATGGGCATGTGCTGGTGGCAGCTGCGGCGCTTCACGTACCGGGTGCGGTGGGTGCTGAACATGTCCCTGCGCACGTTGCTGCCTGCACAGGCAGCAGGCCCGGCCATTCCCCTGGACCCGGCGCATTCCATCGGCATCATGCCCGGCCCTCCAGATCACGGCTCCCTTTCCTGCGAGGTCGAGTTTCGCCATAGAACAGCAGGTCCGATCGCGACCCTGTTCGCGGTGGAACTGCAGTCCTCCGATACCGAAACGCTGTCTATGCAGATGGGCACCCTCGACCGGTGCGTGGATGAACTGGCGGCCCGCCTCGGTATCCGGCGGTCCGGTGGCCGCTTGATGCCTGTCTACTGACCTGTCCTGCGTGCCGAGCTGCCATGCTGCCACCCGTCCCCCGGCGCACCGCGCCGGGCCATGGTGCTCGCCGATACCGGGGGCATCGTGCCCATGCGCGCGAATGCGCCGGGAGGGTGGCTGGGCCGGCACACGCCGCATGCATCTGCGGGGGGCATTCGATGGTGGCGGGCTTTTTCGCGCTGGCTGCCTGGCGTGCCTTTCCGGCGCGCTGTGTATTGGCAGATGCGCCTGCGTCTCTCTTTGCGACCGCATTGCGCGTTGCCCCAGGTCAGAGGACTCGTCGTGACGCGCAAGCCTTCACCTGTGCCCGCACGTCTGCGCATTTTGTCGGCTTGGGTGGCTGCTATCGAGCAGCAATCCAGGGTGTGGCTTCCCTTGAGCCTCGGGGGCGCCAGTCTCGCGGATCTGACGGTTTTCGTCCCATTGTGTGGCATGTCGGTGCTTGTTTTTGTTGCAACGGTGATCATGGTCCTGGATTGGCGGGCGCAGTATCTTTGGAGCATTTCTGGTCTGTTGGGCTGCCTTGCGTTGCTTGCGCAACCATCGCTCTGCGACTTCGATTCCAAAACGACAAGTCGCGGGGCTGGATACTGGATTTTCGAAGCCGCACACTTACGCCTCTGGGCTTGAAGAGGCAAGGCACAGTTGTCTTGCATGAGGGGTGCGGCCTGAGCTGGGAGCCCTTTGGCAATGCGAAGGGGACGATGTTTTACTGCCGCCTGGTACTGGACCCTGGGCCTGCTGGCCAGAGAATCCCACTGACGAGCCTGACGTTGCAGCGTGGCTCCAGGCGTGACCAGGCATTGATTGACCGGTGCCTGGAGCATTTGAACGGTCGTCTTGGTCTCCAGGGTGTCGAGCCAAGGCAGGGCCGGTAGCCAGAGGCGGCATCACGCCACCGCTGATTTCTTGTGTGCCGAAGTTTCGTGGTGTACTTTGGTGCGGCTAGTTTGAATTTTTCGTGAAGGTTTTCCCATGAGTGACATCCTCAACAAGATCGTGGCCGTCAAGCACGAAGAAGTGGCCGCCGCTACCAAGCGCATGCCCCTGGCCGCGATGCGTGCCGATGCCGAGAGCCGTGTGCTCACGCGCGACTTCGAGGGCGCGCTGCGCGCCAAGATCGCCAAAGGCCAGGCGGCGGTGATCGCCGAGGTCAAGAAGGCCAGCCCCAGCAAGGGTGTGCTGCGCGCCGACTTCATCCCCGCCGATATCGCGCAGAGCTATGCCGATGGCGATGGCACGGTGAGCGCGGCCTGCCTTTCGGTGCTGACCGACAAGCAGTTCTTCCAGGGCAGCGTGGATGCCCTCAAGCAGGCGCGCGCCAGCTGCCAGCTGCCCGTGCTGCGCAAGGACTTCATGGTCGACGCCTACCAGATCTACGAATCGCGGGCCATGGGCGCCGATGCCATTTTGCTGATCGCGGCCAGCCTGGACGATGCCCAGATGGCCGACTTCGAGGCGATTGCGCGCAGCCTGGATATGGCGGTGCTGGTTGAGGTGCATGACGGTGCTGAGCTCGAGCGTGCGCTCAAGCTCAAGACCCGGCTCGTGGGCATCAACAACCGCAACCTGCGCACCTTCGAGGTGTCGCTGCAGACCACGCTGGACCTGCAGAAGAACGTGCCGGCCGACCGCCTGCTGGTCACCGAGTCCGGCATCCTCACGCCGGCCGACGTGAAGACCATGCGCGATGCGGGCGTGAATGCCTTCCTGGTGGGCGAGGCCTTCATGCGCGCGCCTGAACCCGGCGAGGCGCTGGCGAACCTGTTCGCCTGATCCACGGCCTGCCACCCATGACCGACGCCACCCAACTGCAAAGCGCTGACCCCGCTGACTGGCCTGTGGCTCCCGGCTGGCAGCCGCTGGTCGATGCCTTCTTCGCCGGCCCGCGTGGCCAGGCGCTGCTGGGCTATCTGCAACAGCGCCTGGCCGCCGGCGCTGCCATCTTCCCGCCCAAGCCTTTGCGCGCGCTGGAGCTGACACCACCCGAGCAGGTGCGCGTGGTCATCCTCGGCCAGGACCCGTACCACGGGCGTGGCCAGGCCGAGGGGTTGGCGTTCTCCGTCGCGCCCGGCGTGCAGTTGCCGCCCTCGCTGCGCAACATCTTCAAGGAGATGCAGCGTGACCTGGAGACCCCGTTTCCCGCATGGCCCGAGCCGGGCGGCAGCCTCGTCAAATGGGCGAAGAACGGCGTGCTGCTGCTCAACACCGGCCTCACGGTGGAAGAGGGCCAGGCCGCGAGCCATTCCGGCAAGGGCTGGGAGGAACTGACCGACGCCGTGATCCGCCACGTGGCCGAAGGCGAGCGCCCGGTGGTATTCATGCTCTGGGGCGCGCATGCCCAGTCCAAGCGCGTGTGGATCCCGGCCGACCGGGGGCACATGGTGCTGACCTCCAACCACCCCTCGCCGCTGTCGGCTCTGCGGCCCCCCGTGCCCTTCATCGGCAACGGCCACTTCGGCAAGGCGCGCGAATTCCGCCAACAGCACGAAGGGCGCGATTGAGAATCACCAGGGCCCGGGCAGCCGCTCCCTGAGCAGGTCCAGAAAGGCCTGCGCCGCCACGGGCAGGCTGCGGCCCGACAGGGTCTGCAGCTCCAGGTCGCGCAGGTCCATGCCCTGGTCGCCGATGGGCAGCGCGACGATGTCGCCAGCGGCCACCATGTGGCGCGCCGCGATCTCGCTGGACACCGACAGCCCACCCCCGTTGGCCACGAAGTGGAGCATGGTCTTGACGTGGTTGCTCACCAGCACCGGCGCCAGCTGCAGGCCCTGGCGGCTGCAGACGATGTCGATCATCTGGCGCACCGTGGTTTCGGGCGGCGGCAGGGCCAGCGGGTACTGGCCCATGCGCGCCAGCGTCACGCTCTTCGCACCGGCCAGAGGGTGGCCGGGCGGCACCAGGGCCAGCACCGGCGCCCGCTGGCGGTAGGCTACGTCGATGTCCTTGTGTGGCGCGCGGCTGAAGCACAGGCCGATGTCGGCCGCGCCGCTGCGCACCGCACCGGGCACCTGGGCCGTGGGCAGGGACTGCACCTCGAACTGGATGCCGGTGTGCGTGCGCTGGAATTCCACGCACAGGCGCGGCACCAGCTCGTTGGCAAAGGCGTCGGAAGTGGCCAGGCGCACCTGACCGGCGCGCAGTCCCTGCAAGGCGCCGATCTCCCCCAGCGCCCGTTCGGCGTCGAGCACCGTGCGGCGCGCGTGCGTGGCCAGGATCACGCCGGCCGCGGTGAGCACCATGCCGCGCGGGTGCCGCTCGAACAGCGGCGTGCCCAGCTGCGATTCGAGCCCGGCGATCTGCCGGCTCAGGGCCGAGGCGGCCACGTGCAGCCGCGCCGAGGCTTCGGTGAGCGAGCCGCTTTGCGCCACTTCGAGGAAGTAGCGCAGAGCCGTGTCTTGCAGGAGTTGGGCGCGCATGGAGGGGTCGATGGGAGGTTTGCCGTGGATCATCTCAAAAAGCGAAGCGCTTTGCCGGTGCGGCAAAGCTATTTGCTGATTTGGTGGTGGTCATGCGACTGCCACATTCCTAAGATGAAGCCTGTTGCGCCGCCTTCCTGTGGATATCGGGGGAGAGCGTGCCCGGTTCTTCCTGTCCCCGTTCTTTTTCTGGAGTGCTTCGTATGCGTCTTTTTTCCTGGGGCCGTAGCGTGCTTGGCCTGGCCTGCCTGATGGCCGTGTGTGCGGGGGCGCATGCGCAATCGAACTGGCCCGACCGTCCGGTGCGGGTGATCGTTCCCTTCCCGGCCAGCGGTGCCACCGACCTCGTGGCCCGCGTGGTCGCGCAGCGCGTGGCGCAGGACCTGGGCCAGCAGATGGTGGTGGACAACCGCCCCGGCGCGGGCGGCACCATCGGCGCGGCCGAAGCCGCCAAGGCGCAACCCGACGGTTACACCCTGCTGCTCACCACGAGCAGCACGCACGCCATCTCGCCCCATCTGATGCCGCGTCTGGCCTACGACCCGCGCAAGGACTTCACGCCCGTCGCCCACCTGGCCGATGCGCCCAGCGTGCTGCTGGTGACCAACTCGTTGCCCGTGAAGACGGTGGGCGAGCTGATTGCCTACGGCAAGGCCCACCCCGGCAAGCTCAATTACGCCACCAGTGGCAATGGCACCATCGTGCACCTGAACGCTGCGGCCTTCAGCGCCCAGGCCGGCGTCGAGATGATGCACGTGCCCTACAAGGGCACGGCCCTTGCCATCCCCGACCTTGTGGCTGGTCAGACCCACGTGCTGTTCGACTCGCTGCCCACGGGCATGCCGCACGTCAAGGGCGGTCGCCTGCGCGCCCTGGCGGTGACCAGCGAAAAGCGCAGCGCGCTCGCGCCCGAACTGCCCACCATGGCAGAGTCCGGCCTGCCCGGCTATTCCTCGGTGACCTGGTTCGGCGTGTACCTGCCGGCCGGCGCACCGCCCGCACTGGTGGACCGCATCCACAAGGCCTTTGCCAAGGCCATTCAGTCGACCGAGGTGGCCGAAGGCCTGGCCAAGCTCGGCGTGGAGCCCGCCGCCCCCAGCACACCCGCCAAGTTCGCTGCCATGGTGCAGGCCGACAGCGCCCGCTGGGCCACCGTGATCCGCCAGCACAAGATTTCCGTGGAGTGACCGAGACGATGAACGCACGCACCCCTGCCGACACCCCCGCCCTGGACTGGGCCCTGCCTTATGCCTCCCACCGCAGCGCGGTGATGGGGCGCAACGTCGTCTCCACCTCGCAGCCGCTGGCCGCGCAGGCGGGGCTGCGCATGCTGCTGGCCGGCGGCAACGCCGTGGACGCCGCCATCGCTGCCGCCATGGCGCTCACCGTGGTCGAGCCCACGGGCTGCGGCCTGGGCAGCGACGGCTTCGCCATCGTCTGGGACGGCAAGGAACTGCATGGGCTGAACGCCTCGGGCCGTTCGCCCGCCGCATGGACACCTGCGTACTTCGCCGAGCGCGGGGGCCTGCCCGAGACGGGCTGGAACGCCGTCACCGTGCCTGGCGCCGTGTCCGCCTGGGTGGCCCTGTCCAAACGCCTGGGCAAGTTGCCGTTTGCCAAACTGGCCGAGCCCGCCATCGACTATGCGCGCAATGGCTTCCCGGTTTCGCCCACCATCGCCCGGCTGTGGGCGCTGGGGGCGGCCAAGCTCGGTGCCCAGCCCGGCTTTGCCGAGTGCTTCATGCCCGGTGGCCGCGCACCGCGCGCGGGCGAGATCTTCCGCAGCGAAGCCCATGCGCGCACGCTGGAGCTGATTGCCCAGACCGAGGGCGAGGCCTTCTACCGTGGCACCCTGGCACGCCAGATGGTGGAGCATTCCCGCGCCAATGGCGGAGCCATGACCGAGGATGACCTCGCTTCGCACCAGGCCGACTGGGTGGGCACCGTGAGCCAGCGCTTCGGCGATTCGGTGGTCCATGAAATCCCGCCCAACGGCCAGGGCATCGCCACGCTGATGGCGCTGGGCATGCTTGAGTCCTTCGGCATCGGCGGCCAGCCTTTGGACCATGTGGACACGGTGCACGCCAGCATCGAGGCCATGAAGCTCGCGCTGGCCGACCTGCACCAGTACAACGCCGACATCGATGCCATGCGGGCGGTGACGCCGCGCGACCTGCTCGACGCCGGCTATCTGGCGCAGCGCGCACAACTGATTGATGCCGCGCAGGCCGGCGACCCCGGCCACGGTGCGCCGCGCCCCGGCGGTACGGTGTACCTGGCAGCGGCCGATGCCTCGGGCATGATGGTCTCGTTCATCCAGTCCAACTACATGGGCTTCGGCTCCGGCGTGGTCGTGCCGGGCACGGGCATCAGCCTGCAGAACCGGGGCCACGGCTTCACCCTCACGCCAGGGCATGCCAACGAGGTGGCCCCGCGCAAGCGTCCCTCGCACACCATCATCCCGGCTTTTTCCATGCATGCCGACGGCACGCCGCAGATGGCCTTTGGCGTAATGGGCGGCCCCATGCAGTCCCAGGGCCACCTGCAGATGGCCCTGCGCGTGCTGCGCTACGGCCAGAACCCGCAGGCAGCGGCCGACGCCCCGCGCTGGCGCGTGACGGGCGGCAAGGGCGTGGCGGTGGAGCCGGCCTTCGACCCCGCCGTGGTCGCCGCACTGCGCGCTCGTGGCCACGAGGTCACGGTGGAGGAGGGCAATGGCGTCTTCGCCTTCGGCGGCGCCCAGCTCGTGCTGCGTGACGGTGGCAGCTACATCGCCGGCTCCGACCCGCGCAAGGACGGGCACGCGGTCGCTTTCTGACGCATCAGAGAGCGGCTGTCGGCCCTGGGGGGCGGCTGCGCACCGGGTGATTGCCTTTTTGTTTCTGTATGGCAGAATATTATTATTGTTTTACAGAAAACATGAGGCAATCACCATGGCATCCATCCAAAGCCCGGCCTTCCGGCGCTTGTCCTGCGGGCTGCACGCGCTGACCCTGCTGTGCGCGCTGGCGGGCGTGTGCTTTTCCGTGGCCCGCTGGCTGCTGCTGGGCCGTGGCGAATCGGGCGGCCTGGCGCAGATGCTGCTGCCCTCGCAGGCGCTGCAGGCAAACATTGGCGCCCCTTTGCAGATCGACGTGAGCTGGCGCCTGGTGGGCCTGGCCATCGAATGCCTGCCGACCGCCGCCATGCTGTTCACCGTGTGGTGCCTGCACCGCATCTGCACCGCCTTTCTGCGTGGCGAGGTGTTCGGTTCGGCAGTGGTGCGCGGCTTTCGTGGCGTGGGCTGGGGCTTCATCGCGATGTTCGCGGCCTCGCTGGTGCACGGCGCGGCAGTGACGGCGCTGTTGTCCTGGCTGGCCTCGGGCCAGCGCGGCGGGCAGGTGGCGCTGTCGGTGGGTTCGTTCGAGATGAGCGTGCTGATCGTCGGCCTGATGATGCTGCTGTTGGCCCACGTGATGGCCGAGGGCCAGCGCCTGCAGGAGGAGTCCAGTGCGTTTGTCTGACCGCCTGGGGGCCTGCCTGTTCAACGACCAGGGCGCGCGCCGGAAAGGTGGCCATGCCCATCGTCGTCACCCTTGATGAAATGCTGGTGCGCCGCAAGGTGAAGTCGCGCGACCTGGCGGCGCACGTGGGCATCACCGAGGCCAACCTGTCGCTGCTCAAGAGCGGCAAGGTCAAGGGCGTGCGCTTCGAGACCCTGGCCGCCATCTGCGATTACCTGCAGTGCCAGCCCGGCGAACTGCTCGCCTGGGTGGCGTCCGAGAATGGTGTGGACGACGGCGCCGTGGACGATGTGGCCACCTGACGGCTACCGCCCGGGCCGACGGCGCCTTGGGGCTGCCGTGGTGGCTTCGCTGCTGCTGCACGCGGTGCTGCTGTGGCGGCTGGTGCTGCCGGCAACGGCCGTGCGGGTACCCGATCCGCCCGACAGGCAGGCGATGGAAGTCCTGTGGATCACGGCGCCGCAGGTTGCGGTACCGGTGTCCAGAACGCCCGCGCCAGAACCGGTGGCGGCGCAGCCCCCCAGGTCGGCCGAACCTCGGCCTGGGCCGGTGCGCGAGGGCCGCAGTGTGCACTCACCTGCTGTTTTGGCCTTGCCGCAGGAGCCCAGTCCGGGCCTGGTGGCCGTCCCGGCACCGTTGCCCGCCGCCTCCGATACCCGCGATGTGCCCGCCATCCAATGGAGCCCCGAGGGCGTGGCCCGTGCCGCGCGGCAGGAGCGTGAATGGCAGCGCCGCCATGGTTCACCCGCCGCTGCGGCACTCGCTGCGAACGCGGCAAGCCCGGCTCCCCGGCCCCTGGGCACCCTCACCGAAAAGGAGTGGCAGAACGCGTATTCAGGCCGGGTCACGCGCGTGGAGAGCGAGGCCGGCGTCTACTGTGTGCGCCTGCCCTCGGCCAACCGCCTGCCGGAGGTGGGGGCCGCGCCCCGCATCGCCACCGTCACGAACTGCTGAGCATGCCCTAGTCCACTGAAACCGAGAAATCGGCAGTGCGCCGGGGTGGCCGCGGGATGCAGCGCAAGGCGCGGGCTGCGGCCAAGGCTGGCCGCCTTGGCAAAGCCCGCAACGCAGCGATGTGCCCGCTGCAACCCGGCCCGCAGGGTGAGGGTCTGGCAGGGCCGCACTCGTCGTTGCCGTGCTCGCCGGGTGTGCAACCCGGCTGCGCCCGGCGCCTAGATTGCGGCCCTGCCAGTCCCTCACGCACAGCCGATTTCTCGGTTTCAGTGGACTAGGGGCGCTGGCGCTCCAGCAGCATCGAATCGCCATAGCTGAAGAAGCGGTACTGCTGCGCAATGGCATGGCGGTACAGATCCATGATCCGCCCATAGCCCGCGAAGGCGCTGACCAGCATCATCAGCGTGCTCTTGGGCAGGTGGAAGTTGGTGAGCAGCAGGTCCACCACCTGGAATGCAAAGCCCGGGGTGATGAATATGTTCGTATCGCCCGAGGACTGGCCGCTGCGGGCCCAGGATTCGAGGGTGCGCACCGTCGTCGTGCCCACCGCCACCACGCGGCCGCCGCGCTGGCGGCAGCGCTCGAGCGCTGCCAGCGTGGCCTGCGGCACCTCGTACCACTCGCTGTGCATCTGGTGCTCCGCAAGGTTCTCGGTCTTCACGGGCTGGAAGGTGCCGGCGCCCACGTGCAGGGTGACGCTCGCACGCTCCACGCCGCGTTCTGCCAGCGCGGCCAGCACGCCTTCGTCGAAATGCAGGGCCGCCGTAGGCGCGGCCACTGCGCCGGGTGCGCGCGCGAACACGGTCTGGTAACGCTGTGCGTCCTCGGCCGCATCGGGGTCGTGGTCGGCGTTCTGCTGGCGTTCGATGTAGGGCGGCAATGGCAGGTGGCCATGGCGCTCCATCAGCTCATGCGGCGTCTCGCCGGCCGGACCTTGGAGCGCAAAGCGGAACAGCGGGCCATCGTCCTCGGACGGCCAGCGCGAGAGCAGGGTGGCGTTGAAGCCGCCGCCGCGTAGACCACCCGCCATGTGCACCACGGCGCCGGGCAGCGGTTTCTTGCTGACCTTCATGTGGGCCACGACCTCATTGCCCAGCAGCACGCGCTCGATCAGCAGCTCCAGCTTGCCGCCGCTGGCCTTTTCGCCAAAGATGCGCGCCTTGACCACGCGCGTGTCGTTGAAGACCACTAGGTCGCCGCTTTGCAGCAGGCCAGGCAGCTCGCGGAAGATGCGGTCCACCGGTGCGCTCGCGCGGCCGTCGAGCAGGCGCGATGCGCTGCGCTCTGCAGCGGGGTGTTGGGCAATGAGTTCGGGGGGCAGCGAGAAGTCGAAATCGCTGAGCGTGAAGTGGCGCGGGGCCGGCGTGGCAGAAGCAGTCATGGAGCTTGAGGGCCGGACGGGCCCGTACCAAGGGGTAAAGAAACAGGGGCGCTATTTTCCCACGCCAGCCCGGGCTGCCTTTACCAGGCCTGCCCGGCAAAACCGGACCACAGCTGGTTAAGGTCCGGGAACTTCCACTTGTCCGGGTCTTCGCGGGCCACGATCTTCTCGGCACAACCGGGCGCAGCCAGGTCCACCACCTCGGGCGGAATGCGCAGGTCCGACTTGGTGGAAAAGAAGAGCTTCACCTTGGGCGAGGTCAGTGATTGCTGCCCCTGCTCCATCACCACGCCGATGCGCCCGGACGTCAGCCGCACCAGCGAACCCACGGGGTAGATGCCGATGCTCTTGACGAAGGCCTGGAACAGGCGGGGGTCGAAATGGCCTTTGGTCCACTCGGCCATGCGGCGCAGCGACTCCGCCGGGTCCCAGCCTGACTTGTAGGGGCGGTCGGAGGTGATGGCGTCGTAGACATCGCAGATGGCCGTCATGCGGGCAATCAGGCTGATCTCGTCGCCCTTGAGCTTGCTGGGGTAGCCCGAGCCGTCCATCTTCTCGTGGTGGTGGCGGCAGGCATCGAGCACCGCATCTTCCACGCTGCCACCCTCCTTGAGCATGTCGTAGCCCTCCTGTGGGTGGGTCTGGACGATGGCGAACTCGCTGTCGGTGAGCTTGCCCGGCTTGTTGAGCACCGCCAGCGGGATCGCTGCCTTGCCCAGGTCGTGCAGCAGCCCCGCCATGCCGGCGCTGCGGGTGTGTTCTTCGTTGAGGTTGATCTGCTTGGCCAATGCCACCATGAGCGCGCACACCGCCACCGAGTGCATGTAGGTGTAGTCGTCGGCCGTCTTGAGCCGGGCCAGGCTGATCAGGGCGCCCGGATTGCGCGTGACCGAGTCGGAAATCTCCTCCACCAGCCCGCGGGCATTCTCGGAATTCACGGCCTTGCCCATGCGCGCTTCCCGGAACATGGAGACCATGGCCTGCTTGGCCTCGCCACAGATCGAGGCGGCCGCCAGCAGTTCGCTGTGCATGCTGGCGGGTGCCTTGCCGCGTGTCTGGCGGCGCGCGGGGGGGGCAGGAGGGGGTGGGGGGTCGACCACCAGGGAGGGCAGGTTCTCCAGCATGCTGAAGTCCGTCTCGACCTGGATGTCCGCCTCTTCGCGCGAGATGGAGCGCACGCCCGCCGCCACGTCCAGGCCCTTGGAAATGTCGATCCACACCTCCTCAATGGCCGTATCCTTGATGCGCGCCAGATCCTTGGGATCCTTGAGAACGAACTTGGCACGCCAGAAGGGGTGGTCCATCCAGGAGCCGCAGAAGTCGTGCAGGTACATGCCCAACGTGAGATGCTGAATACTGATGCGCTTGAGCATGGAATCTGTCCGGATCGCCGGGGTCTGCCGAAATCAGGTAATAAACAGTAACCATGGTAGCCTTTTTGACTGCCGAAACCTTCGCCCTGCCGGATAACCTTTGAACAAAATGCCCGCGGCTGCTGCTCCCAGCAAGCCCTCCACCGCCAGCGTGGCGCAAAAGGCACTGCACAAGCTGGGTCTGAAGCGCGATATCGATCTGGCCCTGCACCTGCCACTGCGTTATGAGGATGAAACCCGCATCACGCCGCTGTCCAGTGCCCGCGACGGCCAGATGGTGCAGATCGAAGCCACCGTGACGGCCTGCGAAGTGCAGTTGCGCCCGCGCCGCCAGTTGCTGGTGCAGGTGGAGGACGCTTCGGGCTCCTGTGAGCTGCGCTTCTTCAGCTTCTACCCCTCGCACCAGAAGACCCTGGCCGTGGGCGCGCGCCTGCGCATCCGGGGCGAGGTCAAGGGCGGCTTCTGGGGCCGGCAGATGCTGCACCCGGCCTTTCGCCAGGCCGGCGGCGAGCTGCCGGCCGCGCTGACCCCCGTCTACCCGACCACGGCCGGCCTGCCGCAGGCCTACCTGCGCCGGGCGGTGGTGGGTGCGCTCAGCCGGGTGGACCTGTCCGAAACCCTGCCTGCCGGCACCGAGCCGCCGTACGCCGTCTTCCGGCATGACAACGGCAGCTACCGCGCGTTCAATCTGCGCGAGGCGCTCACTTTTTTGCACCACCCCACGCCCGACGTGTCGCTGTCCACACTGGAGGACCACAGCCACCCGGCCTGGCAGCGCCTGAAGGCCGAGGAACTGCTGGCACAGCAGCTGTCGCAGCAGCAGTCGCGCCGCGAGCGCGACCAATTGCGCGCACCGGTGCTGCGCCCCCGCAAGGTGGTGGATGGCGTGCTGCCGCTGCACGAACAACTGATGGCCGTGCTGCCCTTTTCCCTGACCGCCGCCCAGCGGCGGGTTGGGGTGGAGATTGCCAAAGACCTGGCGCACCGCGTGCCCATGCACCGCCTGCTGCAGGGCGACGTGGGCTCGGGCAAGACCGTCGTGGCGGCGCTGGCCGCCGCCATCGCCATGGACGCCGGCTGGCAGTGCGCGCTGATGGCACCCACCGAGATCCTGGCCGAGCAGCACTTCGCCAAGATGATCGGCTGGCTGGAGCCGCTGCTGGCGGCGCACGGCCGGCGCGTGGCCTGGCTGGTGGGCGGGCAGAAGAAGAAGGAACGCACGGCCATGCTGGCCCTGGTCGAAAGCGGCGAGGCCGCGCTGGTGGTGGGTACGCATGCCGTGATCCAGGACCAGGTGCGCTTCAAGAACCTGGCGCTGGCCATCATCGACGAGCAGCACCGCTTCGGCGTGGCGCAGCGCCTTTCCTTGCGCCAGAAATTGGCGGCTCAGGGCATGGAACCGCACATGCTCATGATGAGTGCCACGCCCATTCCGCGTACCCTGGCCATGAGCTACTACGCCGACCTCGATGTCTCGGTGATCGATGAACTGCCGCCCGGGCGCACTCCCATCGTCACCAAGCTCATTGCCGACAGCCGCAAGGACGAAGTGATCGCTCGCATTGGCGCCCAGGTAAACGACGGAAGGCAGGTCTACTGGGTGTGCCCGCTGATCGAGGAAAGCGAGGCGTTGGACCTGAGCAATGCCACCGCCACCCATGCCGACCTGAGCGAGGCCCTGCCCGGCATCATGGTCGGCCTGCTGCACTCGCGCATGCCGACGGCGGAAAAGAAGGCCGTGATGGCGCTCTTCAGCAGCGGCCAGATGGGCGTGCTGGTGAGCACCACGGTGATCGAGGTGGGGGTGGATGTGCCCAATGCCTCGCTGATGGTGATCGAGCATGCCGAGCGCTTCGGCCTGTCGCAGCTGCACCAGCTGCGCGGGCGCGTGGGGCGCGGTGCGGCGGCATCGGCCTGCGTGCTGCTGTATTCCACCAACGACAGCGGCCGGGTGGGCGAGACCGCCAAGGAGCGGTTGAGGGCCATGTCGGACACGAATGATGGCTTCGAGATCGCCCGGCGCGACCTGGAGATCCGCGGGCCGGGCGAATTCCTCGGGGCCCGGCAGTCGGGCGACGCGCTGCTGCGCTTTGCCGACCTGGCCACCGACACCCACCTGCTCGAATGGGCGCGCGAACTCGCGCCGATGATGCTGGACCGCCACGCCGAGCTGGCCGAGCGCCACGTGATGCGCTGGCTGGGTGGAAAATCCGACTATCTGAAAGCCTGACCCCGCCATGACGCAAGCCCCAGTTGCCAAGCCGTGGCCGGCCGTCACCGTGTCCCACCCGTTGGCCATCCCTGCCGTTGCAGCCTGTGCGAGGATTCTTGTGCTGCTGTCGGTCTTCTTTCTGCACCGCTGCGGCACCACGCCCTGGGTGGCATGGCACGCGGCGCTGCACAATGCGGGGTCTACCCGTCTGGAATCTCCATGACCCTCACCGAACTCAAATACATCGTCGCGGTGGCGCGCGAAAAGCACTTCGGCCACGCCGCCGATGCCTGCTATGTGTCGCAGCCCACACTGTCGGTGGCCATCAAGAAGCTCGAAGAGGAACTTGACGTGAAGCTTTTCGAGCGCAGCGCCGGCGAAGTGACCGTCACCCCGCTGGGCGACGAGATCGTGCGCCAGGCGCAAAGCGTGCTGGAGCAGGCGGCCGCCATCAAGGAGATCGCCAAGCGCGGCAAGGATCCCCTGGCCGGGCCGCTGACCCTGGGCGTGATCTACACCATCGGCCCCTACCTGCTGCCCGACCTGGTGCGCCACTCGATCGCACGCACCCCGCAGATGCCGCTGATGCTGCAGGAGAACTTCACCGTCAAGCTGCTGGAGATGCTGCGCACCGGCGAGATCGACTGCGCCATCCTGGCCGAGCCCTTTCCCGACACCGGCCTGGCCATGGCGCCGCTGTACGACGAGCCTTTCATGGCCGCCCTGCCCAGCACCCATCCCCTCGGCACGCAGAAATCCATCACAGCCGCAGAACTCAAGAGCGAAACCATGCTGCTGCTGGGCGCGGGCCACTGCTTTCGCGACCATGTGCTGGAGGTCTGCCCCGAGTTCGCGCGCTTTGCCAGCAATGCCGAGGGTATCCGCAGGTCCTTCGAGGGTTCGTCGCTGGAAACCATCAAACACATGGTGGCGGCCGGCATGGGCGTGACCCTGGTGCCGCGCCTGTCGGTGCCGCGCGATGCGCTGCTCACGGTGTCGCGCCGGCGCAAGAGCGACGAGAACTACATCCGCTACATCCCCATCCGCGAGGACGATGGCAGCCCGCCACCCATGCGCCGCGTGGTGCTCGCCTGGCGGCGCAGCTTCACGCGCTACGAAGCCATTGCCGCGCTGCGCAACGCGATCTACGCCTGCGAGCTGCCGGGCGTCACGCGCCTGTCGTGAGGTGAGCACCCCCTGAGGCGCTGCGCGCCTTCACCCCTCTCTCATATTGCTTCGCAATCTGGGAGGGGGACGCCCCCAGCGCAAGCGATGGATACGCCCTCTTCGCGGCGGGGCGGCCCTTGCGCGGGGGCGCTGGCTTGGGTCGCGCCAGTTTCATGCTCTGCGCCGCCCTTGCACGCAGGTCGGAATGAAATCTGCCATTCAGGGCATTCCTGGCGCTGCCGGGGCCGGCAGCGCTACACTTTCGCCGCGCAGGGCCTGCCGGCGTGCCATACACGGGGTCCGGTGCTGCGAAGCTGCGCCACATGCAGCCCGCGCCTGTCCCGCGCTCCCCAATTCCCAAGGAAAGCTACAGAGATGAAGAAGATTTTGATGGCCGCAGGCCTCGCCGTGGGCCTTGCCGCCTGCTCCAGCGTGACGACCAACGCGCCGCAGGCCACGACGATCAAGAAGGTCCAGATGGACCGCCTGGTGGCTACATTGCCCGCCGCCGCCCAGGGCAGCTTTGATGAGTTCCTGGCGCAGGCCGCGCGTGAGAACCCCATGCTGCAGGCCAGCGTGGCCGGCTACAAGGCCAAGGCGCCGCTGGCCGGCGACGACCTGGTCAACATCAGCCGCCTGCTGGGCCTGTACAACCGTTTGCGCAACCAGGCTGCGGTGATCGATGCCACGGCGCGCATGGTCGCCCTTCCCACCTTCCGGAGCGACAAGGTGCCTCCGCACGAGGACAAGGCCATCATCGCCTTCGGTGCGCTGGTCGAAGCCATGGCCAAGGATTTCGGCCTGGAATACCGCAATGTGGACAACCGCATCTTCGAGGTAAAGCTGCCGGGCACCGGCAAGGAAGAATTCGGTATCCTCACGCACGCCGACGTGGTGCCCGTGGTGGCCGACGAATGGGTGCTGGACGACGGCACGCGCCTCGATCCCTTCAAGCTCACGCGGGTGGGCGGCAACCTTCACGGCCGCGGCTCCATCGACGACAAGGGCTCCATCGCCACCGTGCTGTATGCGATGAAGGCCGTCAAGGACAGCGGACTGCCGCTGTCGCGCACCATCCGCCTCATGATCGAGACCACCGAAGAGACCGGTGGCGACGCCATGAAGTACTACCGCACCAAGACCGAGCTGCCCGAGTACAACATCGTGCTCGACAGCAAGTACCCGGCCGTGGTCGCAGAGAAGGGCTCGGGCGCGCTGCGCACCTCATTCCCGCTGCAGGATGCGCCGGCCGGTTTCACCTACATCGCTGCCATGGCCGGTGCCGCCTCCACCAATGCCGTGCCGCAGACCGCGACCGCGCGTCTGCAGGGCGGTGACCTGGCTGCCGTGGCGGCCCGCCTGAACGCCGCCAAGGCTGCGTTCATCGCCAAGTACACGCCCCAGGGCGGCAGCTTCGGCATCGACGTGGTGCAGGACGCCAGCGCGGTGCAGATCAAGGTGACGGGCACCTCCGCCCACGGCTCGCGCCCTGAAGAAGGCGTGAACCCGCTGCCGCGCATGGCACTGTTCCTGCGCGAATCCGAAGTGCCCGTGGCACCCACCGGCTATGCCAACGCTGTGCGCTACCTCGCCGAGCTGTACGGCACGGACTACCTGGGCCGCACCATCGGCTTGGCCTACAGCGACGACTTCATGGGCCCGCTGACCATGTCGCCCAACCTCGTGCGCGAGAAGGATGGCATGGTCGACGTGCTGGTGAACGTGCGCATGCCGCGCGGCAGAACGCCCGACGCCCTGGTGCACGCCACCAAGGTCAAGGTCAACGATTGGGCCGCGCAGGCGTCCGTTCCGGTGATCATCGACCACCAGCAGGGCAACTGGATGGCGCGCGACCCCAAGGGCGCCTGGCTGTCCACGCTGCTCAACACCTTCGGCGACACCACGGGCCTCACAGCCCAGCCGGTGTCCACCGCCGGCAGCACCACGGCCAAGCTCATGCCCAACGCCATCAACTTCGGCCCCGCCATGCCGGGCAAGAAGTACACGGCCCACAACGCCAAGGAATTCAAGGAGGTGGTGGACCTCGATGCCGACATGCAGATGTTCACCGAGATGCTGGTGCGCATCGGCAATTTGGGCCAGATGCAGTGAGGGAAAAGGCGCTTGCGCTAAAGTGACCGCAAGCCGCCGTGCTCTGGCCGGGAGCCTTCCCGGTCCACTGGCGCGGCGTACTTCCATCGATTGATCGACCACCATCCCAACGAAGGAGCCCCCCATGGCCAAAGCCGCCAAGTCCACCGCCCCCACCATCAACATCGGCATCAGCGAAAAAGATCGGGCTGCCATCGCCCAGGGCCTGTCGCGCCTGCTGGCCGACACCTATACGCTGTACCTGACCACGCACAACTTCCATTGGAACGTGACGGGGCCCATGTTCAACACCCTGCACACCATGTTCATGGCGCAGTACACCGAGCTGTGGACCGCGGTGGACCCTATTGCCGAGCGCATCCGCTCGCTGGGCCACATCGCTCCCGGCTCGTATGCCGACTTCGGCAAGCTGGCCACCGTCGCCGATGCGCCGAGCAGGCCGCCCAAGGCGCTGGACATGGTGCGCGTGCTGGTCGAAGGTCATGAGGCCGTGGCCCGCACGGCGCGCAGCCTATTTCCCCTGGCCGACAAGGCCAGCGACGAGCCCACGGCCGATCTGCTGACCCAGCGCCTCACGGTGCATGAGCAGACCGCGTGGATGCTGCGTTCGCTCCTCGAAGAATAAGCCGCCAGTCCGCCGCGCGAACGGGGCCCGGAGGCCCCGTTTTTCATCCGGCCCGGTCTTTTTCCGCAGGACGGCGCTGCACCTTGGGTGCTCGTCCTACAAGCTCTGCCAGCGCGATGCGGAATGATCGCCGCTGGCATTTGCCTCTTTCAACCATGGCCAGCCTTCGAGAACACGACGCCCTATGCGAATCCTTTATGTAGAGGACAACCCCGAACTGCGCGAAACCATCGGCATGCTGATGGAGGGCGAGGGGCGCGCGATCACGACCTGCACTACTGCCGAAGAGGCGCTCGAACTCGAAAAGGCCGGCAGCTTTGACCTGCTGGTGACCGACGTGAGCCTGCCCGGGCTGTCGGGCACGGACCTGGCCCGGCAGGTGCTGGCGGTGGACCCGCAGCGCTGGGTGGTGTTGTGCACCGGCTATGACCTGGGCGCGCATCCATCGGGCTGGGGCCCCCATGTGCGCACGCTGATGAAGCCTTTCGAGCTGGAAGACCTGGAGGCATTGCTGGTGCAGGTGCAGTCCACCCTCGAAAAGACGCCCGCCGGGCACTGACTTCCTGCGCGGCCGGCGCGGGAGCTGCCGCCGCAGCGCGGGCAGATGTCCGATCAGCCTGCAGCCGCAGCGCCGCAGCGCGGCAGAACCACATGGAAGCGCGTGGTGCCGTCTTCGGACTGCACATCGATCCGGCCGCCGTGCGAGCGCACGATCTGCTGCACGATGAACAGGCCCAGCCCCAGGCCCTGGTGGCGCCCCGGTTCCTGGTCACGCCCCCGAAACGGGCTGAACAACTGCGGAAGCAGGGCCGGCGGAATGGTGCCGCCGTTGGTCACCGTCAAGGCGATGGTGTCCGTGTCGGTGCCATCGAGTGCCACATGGATCGCCACCGCGGGATCGCCGTGGTGCACCGCATTGCCGATGAGGTTGATGGCCAGCTGGCACAGGCGCTCCTCGTCCCCCATGCCGGCCAGATTCCCCTGGTCGCTGGTGCTGATCACATGGTTGGGAAAGCTGGTGCGTATCTCCTGCAGCGAGCGCTGCAGTACGGCATGCAGGTCCACCGGGGCCATGCGCATCGCCAGGCCGGAGCCCTGGCGGATGCGCGTCACATCCAGCAGGTCCTCGATCATGCGTGCCATGCGCTGGCTGCTGCTGAGCACGCGGCCGGCCAGCGCCTGTGCCCTGTCCGCCGCCAGGGGCTGGCGTTGCAGCGCCGTGGCCGCCGCGCCGATGGCCATCAGGGGCGTGCGCAGGTCATGGCTGAGCACCGCCATGAACATTTCGTTGATGCGCAGCGCCTCGGTGCGCTCGCGCAGTTCGCGGGCCAGGCTGCGCTTCTGGCGGAACAGCTCGAAGAACACGCCCGCCTTGGATGCCAGCATCTGTGGATCGATGGGCTTGTACAGAAAGTCCACGGCCCCCGTCTCGTAGCCACGGAACTGCCAGTTCGGGTCGCGCGAACCGGCGGTCATGAAGATCAGGGGGATATGGCGCGTGCGCTCGCTGCCGCGGATCAGCTCGGCCAGCTCGAAACCGTTCATCTCGGGCATCTGCACGTCCAGCAGCGCCAGCGCCACGTCACCGTGCAGCAGCAGCAGTTCCAGTGCCTCGGGGCCCGATTGCGCCTTGAGCACCTCGATGCTGTCGCTGTGCAGCAGGGCTTCCACGGCCACGAGGTTTTCGGGCACGTCGTCCACCACCAGGCACTTGATGCGCTCGGCTGGCGGTGGCTGGGGGTGGAGAAGGGTGGGGCTCACAGGATTCTCCGCATTTGCAGTTCGGTCAGCAGGGATGCGATCTCCGAAGGGGGGAGGATGTGGTGCGGCGTCATCAGGTCCAACGCGGACTGGGGCATGGCGGACATGGCGGCGCTTGCAGGAGACTGCACGATGCAGAGCCCCCCTGCAGCGCCGATGGCGGCCATGCCACGGGCGCCATCGTGGTTGGCACCGGACAGGAGCATACCAATCAAACGCTCTCCATAAATGTCCGCCGCCGATTCGAACAGCACGTCGATGGACGGGCGCGAGAAGTGCACGGGGGCATCGACCGACAGCGCCAGCTGCGGACCGGCATCCACCAGCAGGTGGTAGTCGGGTGGGGCAAAGTACACGTTGCCGGCCTCGATGGGCTCCTTGTCCTGCGCCTCGGCCGTGCGCAGCGCACAGCGCGGGCGAAAGATCTCGGGCAGCAGGCTGGGGGCCTCGCGCGGCAGGTGCAGGGTGACCAGCACCGCCACGCGGGTCTGCGCCTGAAGCGATGGCAGGATGGTGGAGATGGCATCGATGGCGCCCGCCGAGCCACCGATCACGATGGCATCGAAGGCGCGCGGGCCGTGCGGGTATCCCGGTGAAGATGCCATCAGGTACCTACCTTCTTGCGGTAGATGCGGTCTTCGAGCACGAAGTCGTCGAAGGCTGGGGCCTGCTCGGTGAAGCGCATCGACTCCTTGGACCCCAGGCCCAGGAAACCCCGGCGGCACAGCGCCTCCTTGAACAGGCCCAGCGCCCGGTTCTGCAGTTCGCGCTCGAAATAGATCAGCACGTTGCGGCAGGACACCAGGTGCACCTCGGCAAACACCGTGTCCGTCGCCAGGCTGTGGTCGGAGAACACTACCTGCTTGCGCAGCGCACGGTCGAACACCACCCGGCCGTAGCCGGCCGAGTAGTAGTCCGAGAGCGAGGTCTTGCCGCCCGAGCGTGCATGGTTTTCGGTGAAGGCCGCTACGCGCGCCAGGTCGAACACGCCGGCCTCGGCGGCCTGCAGGGCCTGCTGGTTGATGTCGGTGGCGTAGATGATGGTGCGCTCCAGCAGGCCTTCTTCGTGCAGCAGGATGGCCAGCGAGTACACCTCTTCGCCGTTGCTGCAGCCGGCCACCCAGACCTTGAGCGAGGGGTAGGTGCGCAGGATGGGGATCACCTGCTCGCGCAGCGACTTGAAGTAGCGCGGGTCGCGGAACATCTCGCTGACCTGCACCGTGAGGTATTCGAGCAGCGCCGGGAACACGGTGGCGTCGTGCAGCACCTTGTCCTGCAGCTGCGACAGCGTCTGGCAGCCAAAGCGCGAGATCGCGGTCTGCAGGCGCCGCTTGAGCGAAGCCTGCGCGTAGCCGCGAAAGTCGTAGTGGTAGCGGTAGTAGATCGCGTCCAGCAGCAGGCGCTGCTCGATGTCGGCAATCCTGGCCGTCTTGGGGTGGGCGCTCACTTGGGCATCCACACCCGTACCAGCGACAGCAGCTTCTCCACGTCCAGTGGCTTGGCGATGTAGTCGTTGGCGCCGGCGGCCAGGCATTTGTCCTGGTCGTCCTTCATGGCCTTGGCCGTGAGGGCGATGATGGGCAGCCTGCGCCAGGCGGGCTGCTTGCGGATCTCGCGCATGGCGGTGTAGCCATCCATCTCCGGCATCATGATGTCCATCAGCACCAGGTCGACGGCGGGCCCGCTGCCACCCGAGCGCTCCAGGAACTCGATCGCCTCGCGGCCGTTGCGCGCGATCTGCACCGAGATGCCCGTGGGCTCCAGGATGCTGGAGAGCGCGAACACGTTGCGCACGTCGTCCTCCACCACCAGCACCGTGCGGCCCTCGAAGGCCGCGTCGCGGCTGCGCGCCACCTGCAGCATCTGCCGGCGCTCCACCGAAAGTTCGGATTCCACCTGGTGCAGAAACAGCGTCACCTCGTCGAGCAGGCGCTCGGGCGAGCGTGCGTCTTTGATGATGATGGACTTGGAGAAGCGGCGCAGCTGCTGTTCCTCGTCGCGCGTGAGGGCGCGCCCGGTGTAGACGATGACGGGCGGAAAGGAGACGTCCTCCTGCTCGGACATGGCCTGGAGCAGCTCGTACCCGCTCAGGTCGGGCAGGTTCACATCCATCACCATGCAGTCGAAGGTGCTGCTGCGCAGGTAATCCAGGGCCGCCGTGGCGTTCTCCACGCACACGATGTCCACGCCATCGCTGGCCAGTAGGGCGCGCACGCTCTCGCGCTGGCGCGCGTCGTCTTCCACCACCAGCACGCGGCGCATGCCCTGGGTGAACTTGGCCTCCAGGCGCTGCAGGGCGTGCACCAGCTCTTCGCGCTTGACGGGCTTGAGCGCGTAGCCAACGGCACCGCGGCCCATGGCCTCCTGCGAGTAGTCGGCCACCGACACCACGTGCACGGGGATGTGCCGCGTGGCCGGGTTGCGCTTGAGCTGGTCGAGCACCCCGAGACCCGAGAAGTCGGGCAGGTTCACGTCCAGCACGATGGCGCTGGGCTGGTGCAGGGTGGCCGCCGCCAGGCCCTCCGTGGCCGTGTGGGCCAGGATGCAGTGGAAATCCATCTCCTGCGCCAGGTCGTTCAGGATGTTGGCAAAGCGCACGTCGTCCTCGATCACGAGGATGTTGCGCTCGCCCTTGGGGCGCGCTGCCACGGGCAGGATGGCGGGGGCTGTCGGCGCCGGCCGGGCAGGCCTGGAGGCTGGCGCCGGAGGCGGCGCGCTGGCGGCGCTCTGGGGGGCCTGGAAGGCACGGCCGGTGGATGGCTCGTCGGACTGCACGGCATGGCGCGGCACCGTCAGCGTGAACTCGCTGCCCTGGCCTGGCGTGCTGTGGATGGCGATGCTGCCGCCCAGCAGCTGGGCCAGATCGCGCGAGATCGACAGGCCCAGGCCGGTGCCGCCATACTTGCGGTGGGTGCTGCCGTCGGCCTGGCGGAAGGCTTCGAAGACCAGCTCCTGCTGGTGCTCGGGAATGCCGATGCCGGTGTCGCGCACGGCAAAGGCCAGCAGGTCGCCTGGCTGGTGCGAGACATGCAGCGCCACGCTGCCCTGCTCGGTGAACTTCACGGCGTTGGACAGCAGGTTCTTGAGCACCTGGCCCAGGCGCAGGGCATCGGTGTCCATGGTGGCCGGTACGTTGGCATCGATAGTGAAGGCCAGGGTCAGGCCCTTTTCCTCGGCGATGGGGCGCAGCGGGTCGACCAGCGACTGCATGGCGCGCGCGATGTCCACGGTCTCGATGTCGATGGTGGCCTGGCCGGCCTCGATCTTGGACAGGTCCAGGATGTCGTTGATCAGCGCCAGCAGGTCGTTGCCGGCCGAGGAGATGGTCTGCGCGTACTTGACCTGCTCGCTCGTCAGGTTGCCGGCCTTGTTGTCGGCCAGCAGCTTGGCCAGGATCAGGGTGGAGTTGAGCGGGGTGCGCAGTTCGTGGCTCATGTTGGCCAGGAACTCGCTCTTGTACTGGCTGGTCTGCTCGATCTCGCGCGCCTTCTCGGTCAGGTCCGTCTGGGCGGCGAGCAGCTCCTCGCGCTGGTTCTCGAGCTGCTGGGTCTGCTCTTCGAGCTGGGCATTGGTCTGCTCCAGCTCGGTCTGCTGCAGCTCCATCTGCGCCTGCGACTCCTGCAGGATGCGGCTTTGCTGCTCCAACTCCTCGTTGTTGACGCGCAGTTCCTCCTGCTGGGCCTGCAGCTCTTCGGACTGGCGCTGGGTCTCTTCGAGCAGGGCTTCGAGCCGGCTGCGGTCCTGGCCGGAGCGAATCGCCACGGCCAGCATCTCGGAGGCCTGCTTGAACAGGCGGTGCTCGAAGTCGTCCACTGCGCGGTAGAAACCGAGCTCGATCACCGCAAAGACCTCGCCGTTCTCCATGGCGGGTGCCACCAGCAACTCGGCCGGCGCCGACGCGCCCGTGCTGGAGGACACGGTCAGGTGGTTGGCCGGCACATCGCGCACATGCAGCAGCTCGCGCGAGCGCGCGCACTGGCCCACCAGGCCCTCGCCGTCGATCAGCTTCTGCGCCAGGCGCTCACGCGGCAGGGCGTAGCCGCCGAACAGGGTGAAGCCGCCGCCATGTTCGTTGACCGCGTAGGCCGCGCCCACCTTGGCGTTGAGGTAGGTGGCCAGGTATTCGAGCGCTAGCTCGCCGATCTCTTCCACGCGGCGGTCACCTTGCAGGCGCTGGGCCAGGCCGCTCAGGCCTGTCACCACCCAGTTCTGGCGCGCTTTCAGGCGGTGCTCGCGTGCCGTCAAGGCGGCGGAGATGCAGATCAGTGCCATCAGCACCAGCGAGCCGCCCCATGAGTAATAGGCCGACAGCGACGTCGCTTCCTCCCAGCCGCGGCGGCGGTCTTCAAGTTCCTGGGTCTGCAGGCCCGCCAGGTCCGAGGCCAGGTCGCGCACCCTGTCCATGATGTTCTTGCCCGTGTCGGTGCGCACCAGTGCCATGGCGCCTTCCACGTTGCCCGCCTTGCGTAGCTCCACGGTTTCGGCGAGCTCGCTGCGCTTTTGCCGGGCCAGGTCCTCGATCTGGATGACGAGGCGGCGCTGGCTGGCGTTGCCCTCGGTGCTGGCCTTGAGGGCCGTCAACTGCCGGTCCAGCACGTTCTGCGCCAGCAGGTAGGGCTGCAGGTACGAGGCATCGCCTGTAAGCAGGTAGCCGCGCTGGCCAGTCTCCTGGTCCTTGAGCGCCGAGTGAACCAGCGACAGCTGGCGCATGCCTTGCGAGGTGCGGTCCATGGCGGCGACGGCATCGGCCCGCACTTCCGAGGCGCGGTAGTTGACGAAGGCAATGACCAGCGTGGCCAGGGCCGCCACGATGAACCCCGCCATCAGGCTGCGAGGAATGGCAAAACGCTGGGCGGCCTGGGTACTCGGTGATCGGGGCATGCGAAGCGGGTTCCGGTTGAGGGGCAACCGGACAATGTAACGGGTTTGTACAAATTCCCGATGTAGGACATTTCCTGCATCGCAGGCGCGGCGAGTGGGGTCCGCGCGGCTGCTACATTCCCGGTGCCGCCCGCCCGACGGGCAACATTGCCCGTATTTGCCGCCTTCTTCGCCATGCCCGCCCCTTCGCGCAGCCGCCTTTCCCTCTACCTTGACCTGATCCGCTGGAACCGGCCCGCCGGCTGGCTGGTCTGCCTGTGGCCCACCTTGAGCGCGCTCTGGATTGCCTCGGACGGTTTTCCGGGCTGGCACCTGCTGGCGGTGTTCGTGCTGGGCACCTTCCTCATGCGCAGCGCCGGCTGCTGCGTGAACGATGTGGCCGACCGCGACTTCGACCGCCACGTCAAGCGCACGGCGGCGCGGCCCGTGACCACGGGCGCGGTTTCCGTCAAGGAGGCGCTGACCGTGGGCGCCTTGCTGGCCCTGGTGTCCTTCGGCCTGGTGCTGACCACCAATGCAGCGGCCATCGCCTGGTCCGTGCCCGCCGTGCTGGTGGCCATTGCCTACCCGTTTTCCAAGCGCGTGATCGCCATGCCCCAGGCGGTGCTGGGCATTGCCTTCAACTTCGGCATCGTGATCGCGTTCGCCGCGGTGCAGGGCCAGGTGCCTGCCGTGGCCTGGTGGATGTGGCTCGGCAACCTGTTCTGGGTGCTGGCCTACGACACCGAGTACGCGATGGTCGACCGCGATGACGACTTGAAGATCGGCATCAAGACCTCGGCCATCACCCTGGGCCGTTTCGATGTGGCAGCCATCGTTCTGTTCTACCTGCTGTTCCTGGCCATCTGGGGCGTGGCGCTGGCGCCTTATGGCCTGGGCCCGGTGTACTGGCTGGCCACGGGCGCGGCCCTGGCGCAGGGTGTCTGGCACTGGACGCTGATACGCCACCGCACCCGCGAAGGCTGCTTCATCGCCTTCCGGGTCAACCACTGGCTCGGCGCCACGGTGTTCGCCGGCATTGCCGGCAGCTATCTGCTGCGGCAGATGACGGCCAACTGAATAGCAATCTCCAGGGCTCAGGCCCCGAACTCGTTGCCCAGTTCGTCGGCGCGCTGCTCGGCGGCTTTCATCGCGCGCTCGAAGGCCTCGCCCACGCCATCCTTTTCCATGGACTGCAGGGCCGCGTAGGTGGTGCCGCCCTTGGACGTGACACGCTGGCGCAGCACGGCCGGTGATTCGTCGGAGCGGCGCGCCAGCTCCGACGCGCCCACGAAGGTGCCTACTGCCAACTGGTGCGCCTGCTCTGCCGAGAGGCCCATGGCCGTGCCCGCGCGCGCCATGGCTTCCAGAAAGTAAAAGACATAGGCCGGGCCCGAGCCCGACAGGGCCGTCACAGCGTCGAGCTGCTTTTCGCTGTCCACCCACAGGTACTCGCCCGTGGTGGCCATGATGGCCTGCGCGCTCTCGCGCTCCGCTGGTGACACACCGGGGCGGGCATACAGAGCGCTCATGCCCTTGCCCACCAGGGCCGGGGTGTTGGGCATGGTGCGCACTACGCGCTCGCTGCCGAGCCACTGGGCGATGCTGTCCGAGCGGATGCCGGCGGCCACGCTCAGGTGCAGGGCGTCCTCGGTATGGGCGCGGGTCTGGGCCGCGGCATCCTTGAACGTCTGGGGCTTGACCGCCCAGACCACGATGCGGGCGCGCTGCAGGGCAGGGCCGGCCTCGGGCTGTGCCTGCAGACCATGGTTCTTGAGCAAGGCGTCCCGCGCCTCGGCCCAGGGCTCGACCACCTCGATCTGGCTGGCCGGGTGCCCCTGGCGGATGAGGCCACCGATGATGGCGCTGGCCATGTTGCCGCCGCCGATGAAGGCGATCACGGGAAGGGAAAGGGAGGCGGTGGTCTGGCTCATGGTGTGCAGTCGGAAGAACGAAGACAAGGGAACGGCAGGGGCATGATGGTAGCCGCCCCGCCGACCACCGGGGTCGTCATTCCAGGGTGGCTTGGCGCACCGCCAGCTCCCAGCGCTCCATGAGTTCCTGCGCGCGCGCCTTGCCCAGGGTGGGCACGAAGCGCCGCTCGGCGCGCCACAGCTGCGACAGCTCGGCGGTGCTGCCGTACACGCCGCTCGACAGGCCTGCGAGATAGGCTGCGCCCAGGGCCGTGGTCTCGATCACAGCCGGGCGCACCACGGGTATGCCCAGCAGGTCGGCCTGGAACTGCATCAGCAGGTCGTTGATGCAGGCCCCGCCATCCACGCGCAGCTCGCTCACCGGCGCGCCGCCGGCGGCCACGGCGTCGCGGCTCATGGCCAGCAGCAGGGCGGCGCTCTGGTAGGCGATGCTCTCCAATGCGGCACGCGCGATGTGGCCCAAGGTGGAGCCGCGCGTCAGGCCGGTGATGGTGCCGCGCGCATCTGGCTTCCAGTAGGGGGCGCCCAGGCCGGTGAAGGCCGGCACCATCATCACGCCGCCCGAGTCGGGCACGCTCTGCGCGAGCGACTCGACCTCGCCGCTGGTAGAGATGGCGCGCAGGCCGTCACGCAGCCACTGCACCACGGCGCCCCCGACGAAGACGCTGCCCTCCATCGCAAACTCGGTCTGCGTGCCGGCCTGGGCCGCGCTGGTCGTGAGCAGGCCGTTCTGCGAGGTCTGGAAGGTGGTGCCCGTGTGCATGAGCATGAAGCAGCCCGTGCCATAGGTGTTCTTGGCCATGCCCGCGCCAAAGCAGGCCTGACCGAAAAGGGCGCTCTGCTGGTCGCCCGCCACGCCGCCCACGCGGATGGCGTGGCCCAGCAGGTCGGGGGCCACGTCGCAGAAATGCGAGCTCGATGGCTGCACGCTGGGCATCAGCGATTTGGGAATGCGCAGCAGCGCCAGCAGCTCATCGTCCCACTGGTTGGTGTGCACGTTGAACAGCATGGTGCGCGAGGCATTGCTCACATCGGTCACATGCACCTCGCCGTGGGTGAGCTGCCACATGAGCCAGCTGTCCACCGTGCCGAAGGCCAGCTCGCCGCGCTCTGCCTGGTCGCGTGCGCCGGGCACATGGTCCAGCAGCCACTGCAGCTTCGTGCCTGAAAAATAGGCATCGATCAGCAGGCCGGTCTTGGCCTGGATGGTTCCGGCCTTGCCTTGCTCGCGCAGCGCGGCGCAGGCGGGCTCGGCCCGGCGGTCCTGCCAGACGATGGCGTGGTGCACCGGCAGGCCAGTCTTGCGGTTCCACAGCACGGTCGTCTCGCGCTGGTTGGTGATGCCCACCGCGCGGATGGCGCTGGCCTGGATGTTCGCCTTCTCCAGCGCCTCGCGGGCCGTGGCCAGCTGGGTGCGCCAGATCTCCATGGGGTCGTGTTCCACCCAGCCGGGCTGTGGGTAGATCTGCGGCAGCTCGCGCTGGGCCTGGGCCACGATGTGGCCCTGCTCGTCAAAGACGATGCTGCGGGAGCTGGAGGTGCCTTGGTCGAGTGCAAGCAGGTAGGTCATGGCAAACAAGGATAAGTCAGGCAGCCACGGTGCAGATCACCTCGGCGTCCTGGAGCAGTACAGGGAAGGGCTCGGGCGGCGGCGCATCGGTGAACAGCCGGTCGATCTGCTGCAGAGTGGCCAGCTGCACCATGGCCGGGCGGTTGAACTTGCTCTGGTCGGCCGCCAGCCAGACCTCGCGTGACTGGGCAATGATGGTCTGTGCCACCTTCACCTCGCGGTAGTCGAAGTCGCGCAGCGAGCCATCGGGCTCGATGCCCGAGATGCCGATCAGCGCGATGTCCACGCGGAACTGGCGGATGAAGTCCACCGCCGCCTCGCCCACGATGCCGCGGTCGCGCGTGCGCACCACCCCGCCGGCCACGATCACCTCGCACTCGGGGTTGCCGCTCAGGATGGCGGCCACGTTCAGGTTGTTGGTGATCACGCGCAGGCCGCGGTGGTGCAGCAGCGCCTTCGCGATGGCTTCGGTGGTGGTGCCGATGTTCAGGATCAGCGAGCAGTCGTTGGGTACCTGCTCGGCCACGGCGCGTGCAATGCGCGCCTTGCCCTCGGCATGCAGGGTTTCGCGCTGCGTGTGGGCCAGGTTCTCCACGGTGGAGCTGGGCACGCGCACCCCGCCGTGAAAGCGCGTGAGCAGGCCCGATTCGGCCAGGCGCTGCACGTCGCGGCGCACCGTCTGCAGGGTCACGCCCAGGGTTTCGGCCAACTGTTCAACGCTGGCGGATTTGCGTGCGCGTACTTCTTCGAGGAGCAGGAGTTGTCGGGGGTTGGTATTCACGCGAATGGATCAGCAAGAAGGACGCCAGTGGTGGATGTACTTTAAATGGAACAAAAAGGAACCCGTTAAGGGTAAACCTTGATTTGAAACGATCACAAAAGAACAAGAATGAACGCAATCGAAAATAAACGACCGCTGTGCGCCTGTGCCAGCGGTTTGGCGCAACAGGCCCCTTGAGGGGCACTATGGAAAGGCATGCGTGATGCAGCTGGCACTGGACAGCATCAGCAAGAGGGTGGGGGCGCAGACCTGGCTCCATGACATGAGCATGGCGCTGCACAGCGGCGCCGTGACGGTGCTGCTGGGCGCCACGCAAGCCGGCAAGACCAGCCTGATGCGCATCATGGCCGGGCTCGACACGCCCACCGCCGGCAGCGTGCGGGTGGACGGTGCGGACGTGACCGGTGTGCCGGTGCGCGAGCGCAACGTGGCCATGGTCTACCAGCAGTTCATCAATTACCCCTCGATGAAGGTGGCGGACAACATCGCCTCGCCGCTCAAGCTGCGCGGCGAAAAGAACATCGACACCCGCGTGCGCGAAATCGCCGCCCGCCTGCACATCGAGATGTTCCTCGACCGCTACCCTGCCGAGCTCTCGGGCGGCCAGCAGCAGCGCGTGGCGCTGGCGCGCGCCCTGGCCAAGGGCGCGCCGCTGATGCTGCTCGACGAGCCGCTGGTGAACCTGGACTACAAGCTGCGCGAGGAACTGCGCGAGGAACTGACCCAGCTGTTCGCCGCCGGTCAGTCCACGGTGGTCTATGCCACCACCGAGCCGGGCGAGGCCCTGCTGCTGGGCGGCTACACCGCCGTGCTCGACGAAGGCCGCCTGCTGCAGTACGGCCCCACGGCCGAGGTGTTCCATGCCCCCAATTCGCTGCGCGTGGCGCGTGCCTTCAGCGACCCGCCGATGAACCTGATCGCGGCCACGGTGGCCGCGCAAGGCGTGCAATTGCAAGGCGGAGCCACGCTGTCCATCCCGCTGCCAGAGGGTACGGCGGCCGGCGCTGTCACCGTCGGCGTGCGCGCCAGCGCACTGCGCGTGCACGCCCGCCCCGGCGACGTGAGCGTGAACGGCACGGTGGAGTTGGCAGAGATCTCGGGCTCGGACACCTTCGTGCATGCCTCCACCCCCTGGGGCGACCTGGTGGCACAGCTCACCGGGGTGCATTACTTTGAACTGGGCACGCCCCTGGCGCTGCACCTGGACCCGGCGCAGGCCTATGTGTTCGGTGCCGACGACCGGCTGGTGTGGGCGCCCGCGCGCCTGGGAGGGCGTTGAGATGGCACGTATCAGCCTGGATCTGGCGCATTCCTACAAGCCCAACCCCAAGCAGGACAGCGACTACGCGCTGCTGCCCCTGAAAATGGAGTTCGAGGACGGCGGTGCGTATGCGCTGCTCGGCCCCTCGGGCTGCGGCAAGACGACCATGCTCAACATCATGTCGGGCCTGCTCGTGCCCTCGCATGGCAAGGTGCTGTTCGATGGCCGCGACGTCACGCGCGCCAGCCCGCAGGAGCGCAACATCGCCCAGGTGTTCCAGTTCCCCGTGATCTACGACACCATGACGGTGGCCGAGAACCTGGCCTTCCCGCTGCGCAACCGCAAGGTGCCCGAAGACCAGATCAAGCAGCGCGTGGGCGTGATCGCCGAGATGCTGGAGATGAGCGGCCAGCTCAACCAGCGCGCGGCGGGCCTGGCGGCCGACGCCAAGCAGAAGATTTCGCTGGGCCGCGGCCTGGTGCGCTCGGACGTGGCGGCCGTGCTGTTCGACGAGCCGCTCACGGTGATCGACCCGCACCTCAAGTGGCAGCTGCGCCGCAAGCTCAAGCAGATCCACCACGAACTCAAGCTGACCCTGATCTACGTGACCCACGACCAGGTCGAAGCGCTGACTTTTGCCGACCAGGTGGTGGTGATGACGCGCGGCCGTGCCGTGCAGGTGGGCTCGGCCGATGCGCTGTTCGAGCGCCCCGCGCACGTGTTCGTGGGCCACTTCATCGGCTCGCCGGGCATGAATTTCCTGCCCGCGCAGCGCGATGGAGGCAACCTCTCGGTGGCCGGGCACCGCCTGTCGGCGCCCGTGGGCCGCACGCTGCCCGAAGGCGCCCTGCAGGTGGGCATACGGCCGGAGTACCTGGCCCTGGCCGAGCCGCAGCAGCCAGGCGCCTTGCCTTGCACCGTGGTGCAGGTGCAGGACATCGGCACCTACCTGATGCTCACCGCCAAGGTGGGCGAGCACACGCTCAAGGCGCGCTTTGCGCCGGAGACCCGGTTGCCGTCGACCGGTGACACGGCGTGGCTGCAGGTGCTGGGAACGCACACCTGCTTCTACCAGAACGAACAATTGCTGGCTGCGGAGGTCACCCCATGAGCACCACGACCAAGCCGGTGAACCAGAAGGCCTGGTTCCTGATCCTGCCGGTCATCATCTGCGTGGCCTTCTCGGCCATCCTGCCGCTGATGACGGTGGTGAACTACTCGGTGCAGGACATCATCTCGCCCGAGCGCCGCGTGTTCGTTGGCACCGAATGGTTTGCCGCCGTGATGCGCGACGAAGAGCTGCACGCCGCGCTGTGGCGCCAGATCACCTTCTCGCTGGCGGTGCTGGCGGTGGAGATTCCGCTGGGCATCATGCTGGCGCTGTCCATGCCCGCGCAGGGCTGGAAGTCGTCGGCCGTGCTGGTGGTGGTGGCCCTGTCGCTGCTGATCCCCTGGAACGTGGTGGGCACCATCTGGCAGATCTACGGCCGCGCCGACATCGGGCTCATGGGCCGCATGCTGCAGGAGATCGGCATCGAGTACAGCTACACCGGCAATGCCACGCAGGCCTGGCTCACGGTGCTGCTGATGGATGTGTGGCACTGGACTCCGCTGGTGGCGCTGCTGGCGTTCGCCGGCCTGCGCTCCATTCCCGACGCCTACTACCAGGCGGCGCGCATTGACGGGGCCAGCAAGTTCGCGGTGTTTCGCTACATCCAGCTGCCCAAGATGCGTGGGGTGCTCATGATCGCGGTGCTGCTGCGCTTCATGGACAGCTTCATGATCTACACCGAGCCCTTTGTGCTCACGGGCGGCGGGCCGGGCAATGCCACCACCTTCCTGAGCCAGTACCTGACGACCAAAGCCGTGGGCCAGTTCGACCTGGGCCCGGCGGCGGCGTTCTCGCTGATCTACTTCTTCATCATCCTGCTCCTGTGCTTCATCCTCTACAACTGGATGCAGCGCGTGGGCACCGCCAGCAACGAGGGGGCCGGCCATGAATGAAAAACGCTTCCACAAGCGGTCGCTGTTCCTGATCGCCTATCTGATTTTCGCCGTGTTGCCCATCTACTGGATGATCAACATGAGCTTCAAGACGAATGCGGAGATCCTGTCCTCGTTCTCGTTCTTTCCCCAGCACTTCACCTGGGACAACTACAGGACCATCTTCACCGATGCATCCTGGTACTCGGGCTACATCAATAGCTTGATCTACGTGGGCATCAACACGGTGATCTCGCTCACCGTGGCGCTGCCGGCGGCCTACGCCTTCTCGCGTTACCAGTTCATGGGCGACAAGCATGTGTTCTTCTGGCTGCTGACCAACCGCATGACGCCGCCTGCCGTGTTCCTGCTGCCCTTCTTCCAGCTGTACACCACGGTGGGACTGATGGACACGCACATTGCCGTGGCGCTGGCCCACCTGTTGTTCAATGTGCCGCTGGCGGTGTGGATCCTGGAGGGCTTCATGAGCGGCATCCCGCGCGAGATCGACGAAACCGCCTACATCGACGGCTACAGCTTCCCGCGCTTCTTCGTGACCATCTTCCTGCCACTGATCAAGGCCGGCGTGGGCGTGGCAGCGTTCTTCTGCTTCATGTTCAGCTGGGTCGAGCTGCTGCTGGCGCGCACGCTGACCAGCGTCAACGCCAAGCCCATCGTGGCCACCATGACGCGCACCGTGAGCGCCTCGGGCATGGACTGGGCAACGCTGGCTGCGGCCGGCGTGCTCACCATCGTGCCGGGCGCCATCGTGATCTGGTTTGTTCGGCACTACATCGCGAAGGGTTTCGCGATGGGCCGCGTTTAAGAAGGAGCTGCCATGTTCGAGTGGATGGCCTGGACCCTGCCGGTGGCGGTGTTCTTCACGTGCATCGTGCTGATGCTGGCTGGCATGGCGGTGTGGGAGTTCAAGTCCCCCACCACGATGCGCAAGGGCTTCCTGCCCCTGGAAACAACGCGCGGCGACCGCCTGTTCATCGGGCTGCTGTCGGCGGCCTATGTGAACCTGATCTTCGTGGGCGTGAGCGGCAGGCTCGCGCAGTGGTTCGATCTGGGCGAGGACCCGTCGATCTGGTTCAGCTTCGTGCTGTCCATGCTGTTGCTCGGACTGATCATGCGCAAGGGCTGAAGGCGCCCTGGAAATGTTCCCGTTGCACGGCTCAAACCTTCCCCGGAGCCGGGCGACCCTTGTGTATCCAATGGGGAGATGACTATGAGGAGACAGGCACTATGAAGACGCGGTATACAGCGCTGGCACTGGCGGTAGCAGTCGTGACCGGGCAGTCGGCCATGGCGGGCGAGGCCGAAGCCAAGAAGTGGGTCGACAGCGAGTTCCAGCCTTCCACGCTGAGCAAGGACCAGCAGATGGCCGAGATGAAGTGGTTCATCGACGCTGCCAAGAAGCTCCAGGGCAAGGGGGTCAAGGAGATCTCCGTGGTCTCCGAGACCATCACCACCCATGAGTACGAATCCAAGACCCTGGCCAAGGCCTTCGAGGAGATCACGGGCATCAAGGTCAAGCACGACCTGATCCAGGAAGGCGACGTGGTCGAGAAGCTGCAGACCTCGATGCAGTCGGGCAAGTCGATCTATGACGGCTGGATCTCGGACTCGGACCTGATCGGTACGCACTACCGCTACGGCAAGATCATGAGCCTGACCGACTACATGGGCGGCGCGGGCAAGGAGTTCACCAACCCGGGCATCGATCTCAAGGACTACATCGGGACCAAGTTCACGACCGGTCCGGACGGAAAGATGTACCAGCTGCCTGACCAGCAGTTCGCCAACCTGTACTGGTTCCGCGCCGACCTGTTCGACCGCAAGGACATCAAGGACAAGTTCAAGGCCAAGTTCGGCTACGACCTGGGTGTGCCGCTCAACTGGAGCGCCTACGAGGACATCGCCGAGTTCTTCACCAACGACGTGAAGACCATCGATGGCAAGGCCATCTATGGTCACATGGACTACGGCAAGAAGGACCCTTCGCTGGGCTGGCGCTTCACCGATGCCTGGCTGTCCATGGCCGGCACCGCCGACATCGGCGCGCCCAATGGCCTGCCGATCGACGAATGGGGCATCCGCGTGGCCGACGACAAGTGCACGCCCGTGGGCGCCTCGGTGGCCCGTGGCGGTGCGACCAACTCGCCCGCAGCCGTCTATGCACTGACCAAGTACGTGGACTGGATGAAGAAGTACGCGCCCAAGGAAGCCACGGGCATGACCTTCGGCGAGGCCGGCCCCGTGCCTGCCCAGGGCCAGATCGCCCAGCAGATCTTCTGGTACACCGCCTTCACGGCCGACATGACCAAGCCCGGCCTGCCCGTGGTGAATGCCGACGGCACGCCCAAGTGGCGCATGGCCCCCGGCCCGAACGGTCCTTACTGGAAGCAGGGCATGCAGAACGGTTACCAGGACGTGGGCTCCTGGACCTTCTTCAAGGACCATGACGCCAACAAGACCGCTGCTGCCTGGCTCTACGCCCAGTTCGTGACGGCCAAGACCACCTCGCTCAAGAAGACCCTGGTGGGCCTGACGCCGATCCGTGAAAGCGACATCCAGTCCAAGGCCATGACCGACATGGCGCCCAAGCTCGGTGGCCTGGTGGAGTTCTACCGCAGCCCGGCCCGCGTCGCATGGTCGCCCACCGGTACCAACGTGCCCGACTACCCCAAGCTGGCCCAGCTGTGGTGGAAGAACGTGGCCCAGGCCGTCACGGGTGAAAAGACCCCCCAGGGCGCCATGGACACGCTGGCCGATGAGATGGACCAGGTGATGGCCCGCCTGGAGCGCGCCGGCATGGCCCACTGCGCGCCCAAGCTCAACCCCAAGAGCGCACCCACCAAGTGGCTGAGCGACAAGCAGGCCCCATGGGCCAAGCTGGCCAATGAGAAGCCGAAGGGCGAAACCATTGCCTACGACAAGCTGCTGCAGGCTTGGAAGGACGGCAAGGCGCGCTGAGCGCCCAGGCCCCTGGCGGCCGGTCCTCTGTCCATGTATCCATGGACAGCCGGCCGCCATTTTTTCTCCTCCGCATCCGCGGGCGCGGGAGGCCCACCAGGCCAATCCGCCCCGCAGGTGTCAAGAATTCAGGGTTTACCCTAGCCCAACCCCCGTGCCTGTGGACAATCAGCACCTATGACCCACGCTTTCGCTCCCCTGCCCACGCGGCGCTCCGACCTCCTTGACCGCCTTGCCGCGCCGCACCAGTACGACCTGGCCGTGATCGGGGGCGGGGCGACGGGCCTCGGTGTGGCGCTGGACGCGGCGGCCCGGGGCTTCAGCGTGGTGCTGGTCGATTCGCACGATTTCGCCAAGGGAACCTCCTCGCGTGCCACCAAACTCGTGCACGGAGGCGTGCGCTACCTGGCCCAGGGCAACATCGCGCTGGTGCGCGAGGCCCTGCACGAGCGCACGACGCTGCTCAACAACGCCCCCCACCTGGCCCAGCCCCTGGCCTTCGTCATGCCGTCCTACAAGGTGTGGGAGACGCCGTTCTACGGCATCGGCCTGATGATGTACGACGCCCTGGCCGGCAAGGCGGGCCTGGGGTCCACCCAGTTCCTGGGCCGCGCCAAGACGCTGCAATGCCTGCCCAACGCGCGCCAGGACGGGCTCAAGGGCGGCGTGAAATACTGGGACGGCCAGTTCGACGATGCCCGCCTGGCGCTGGCCCTGGCCCGCACGGCGGCCGCCAAGGGTGCGCTACTGGTCAATTACTGCCCGGCGACCTCGCTGGTCCATGACAGCGGCAAGGTGGCCGGCTTCGTCTGCGAAGACAGCGCCAGCGGCCGCCAGTTCACCGTGCGCGCCAAGGCCGTGGTCAACGCCACCGGTGTCTGGGTGGATGCCCTGCGCCAGATGGATGGCGACGCCATCGGCCGCCCGGTCAAGCCCATCGTGGCGCCCAGCCAGGGCGTGCACATCGTGGTGGACCGCGAATTCCTGCCCTCCGACCATGCCCTGATGGTGCCCAAGACGGCAGACGGCCGGGTGCTGTTTGCCGTGCCGTGGCTGGGCAAGCTCATTCTGGGCACCACCGACAGCCCGCGCCAGGACGTGGTGCGCGAGCCCCTGGCCTTCAAGGAAGAGGTGGCCTTCATCCTCGACGAGGCGGCCCGCTATCTCACCCGGGCCCCCAAGGTGGCCGACATCCGCAGCATCTGGGTGGGCCTGCGCCCCCTGGTCAAGCCGCAGGACGACGACGGCGACAACACCAAGAAGATCAGCCGCGAGCACACCGTGCTGGCCAGCAAGAGCGGCCTGGTGACCGTGACCGGGGGCAAATGGACGACCTACCGTGCCATGGCCGAGGACGTGTTGCAAAAATGCTTCACCGTTGGCCTGCTGCCGGAGAAGGCCGCTGGTGTCACCAACCGCTTGCCCCTGGTGGGCACGCCCGCCGAGCCGGTGCGCCACCGCATCAGCGACGCCCAGGGCTTGCATTCCTACGGGGGTGAGGCCCCTTGCGTGCAGGCGCTGCCGGGCGCAGGCGTGGACCTGGGTGGCGGCCTGACCGAGGCCATGGTGCGCTTTGCCGCACGCTTCGAGTACGCCTGCACGGTGGAGGATGTGCTGGCCCGCCGCTCGCGCATGCTGTTCCTGGACGCCCGCCAGGCCATCGCCAGCGCCCCTGCGGTGGCGGCCCTCCTGCAGGAGGAGCTGGGCTCCGATCCGCAGCTGGATGCGTTTTTGTTGCTCGCCCAGCAATATTTGCATGCGCCCTTGTGATAGGCACTTGACTTCGCTTGTTGCCTTTGCAATAATCGAGGGCTTCGCGTTTCCTACGTGAAGTTTCTGCCCAGCGGGAAGTGCTGCAAATGGTTTGCGGTGCGGACGACGGGCCCAAGACTGACTGGCTGATCTGCAGCCCTTGAGAAGTTCTCTGGGGCCGTGGTCTTCTGGTGCAAGTTGGGAATATTGAAATGATCCAGACAGAATCTCGGTTAGAGGTTGCCGACAATACCGGCGCCAAGTCCGTCCTTTGCATCAAGGTGCTGGGTGGCTCGAAGCGTCGCTATGCAAGCGTTGGCGACATCATCAAAGTGAGTATCAAAGAAGCCGCTCCGCGTGGCCGCGTCAAAAAAGGCGAGGTTTACAGCGCAGTGGTCGTTCGCACCGCAAAGGGTATCCGCCGCGGTGATGGCTCGCTCGTCAAATTCGACGGCAACGCAGCAGTGTTGCTGAATGCAAAGTTGGAGCCAATCGGCACCCGCATCTTTGGACCCGTGACGCGTGAACTGCGTAACGAAAAGTTCATGAAGATCGTGTCCCTGGCTCCTGAAGTTCTCTAAGGACGCGCCATGAACAAGATTCGCAAGGGCGACGAAATCATCGTGCTGACAGGGCGCGACAAGGGCAAGCGCGGCACGGTGTCGTCGCGCAAGGACGATTCCTATGTGCTGATCGACGGTATCAACGTCGTCAAGAAGCACGCCAAGCCGAACCCCATGAAGGGTACGACGGGCGGCATCGTTGAAAAGTCCATGCCTATTCACCAGTCCAACGTAGCCATCTTCAATGCGGCTACCGGCAAGGCTGATCGTGTGGGCATCAAGGTGCAGGCAGACGGCGCACGCATTCGCGTGTACAAGTCCAGCGGCGCTGAAATCAAGGTGGCCTAAGGGGCAAACATGGCACGACTCCAAGAAATCTACCGCGACAAGATCGCTCCCGAACTGATCAAGCAGTTCGGCTACACCTCGCCCATGCAGGTTCCCCGTCTGACCAAGATCACGCTCAACATGGGTGTGAGCGAGGCAGTCTCGGACAAGAAGGTGATGGACAACGCCGTGGCGGACCTGACCAAGATCGCCGGCCAAAAGCCCGTGGTCACCAAGGCCAAGAAGGCTATCGCCGGTTTCAAGATCCGCGAAGGCCAGGCCATCGGTTGCATGGTCACGCTGCGTGGCGTGCAGATGTATGAGTTCCTGGACCGTTTCGTGACCGTGGCTCTGCCCCGTGTTCGTGACTTCCGTGGTATCTCCGGTCGCGCTTTCGACGGCCGTGGCAACTACAACATCGGCGTCAAGGAACAGATCATTTTCCCTGAAATTGAATACGACAAGGTTGACGCCTTGCGTGGTCTCAATATCAGCATCACCACGACGGCCACGTCCGACGAAGAAGCCAAGGCTCTTCTCGCTGGTTTCCGTTTCCCGTTCAAGAACTGAGGCAGGGTATGGCTAAAGTAGCTTTGATCCAGCGCGAACTGAAGCGCGAAAAACTGGCCGCCAAGTACGCAACGAAGTATGCGGAACTGAAGGCGATTGCCGGTGACGCCAAGCGCAGCGACGAAGAGCGTGATGCAGCCCGCCTGGGCCTGCAGAAGCTTCCCCGCAATGCGAACCCCACGCGCCAGCGCAACCGTTGCGAAATCACCGGTCGTCCGCGCGGTACCTTCCGTCAATTCGGTCTGGCCCGCGCCAAGATCCGTGAACTGGCTTTTGCAGGCGACATCCCCGGTGTCACCAAGGCCAGCTGGTAAGCAGGCAGGAGAATTACAACATGAGCATGAGTGATCCTATCGCTGACTTGCTGACCCGCATCCGTAATGCACAGATGGTCGCCAAAGCCACGGTTCTGGTGCCTTCTTCCAAAGTGAAGATTGCCATCGCCCAGGTGCTGAAGGACGAGGGTTATATCGACGGATTCCAGGTCAAGACCGAATCCGGCAAGTCCGAACTCGAAATCGCCCTGAAGTACTACGCAGGTCGCCCGGTGATTGAGCGCATCGAGCGCGTCAGCCGCCCTGGCCTGCGTGTCTACAAAGGCTACGATTCCATCCCGCAAGTCCAGAACGGTCTTGGTGTGGCAATTGTCACCACCCCCAAGGGCGTGATGACCGATCGCAAGGCGCGCGCTACCGGTGTCGGTGGCGAAGTGCTCTGCTACGTGGCCTAACCCGCGACATTGAGGAGAAACTGAAATGTCCCGAGTAGGAAAAATGCCCGTGACCATCCCCGCTGGCGTGGATGTGTCCGTTAAAGCCGACCAGATCTCTGTCAAGGGTACTGGTGGTGTTCTGTCGCTGGCGCAAAACGTGCTGGTGAAGGTGTCGAGCAACGACGGCAAGCTCAGCTTTGAGCCTGTCAACGATTCTCGCGAAGCCAATGCCATGAGCGGCACGATCCGCCAACTCGTCAACAACATGGTTGTGGGCGTGAGCAAGGGTTTCGAGAAGAAGCTGACCCTGATCGGCGTGGGCTACAAGGCCGCCGCCTCCGGCGCCAAGCTCAACCTGGCTGTCGGTTATTCGCACCCGGTCAACATCGAGATGCCTGCTGGCATCACGGTGGCCACCCCCACCCCCACGGAAGTGGTTGTGAAGGGCGCCGACCGCCAACGCGTTGGCCAAATTGCCGCTGAGATCCGTGCTGTTCGTCCACCCGAGCCCTACAAGGGCAAGGGCATCCGCTATGCGGACGAGAAGATCACGATCAAAGAGACCAAGAAGAAGTAAGGAGCTGCAACATGTTGACCAAGAAAGAGCAGCGTCTTCGTCGTTCGCGCCAGACCCGTATCCGCATTGCACAGCAAGGCGTGGCCCGTCTGACCGTGAACCGCACGAACCTCCATATTTATGCCAGCGTCATTTCCGGCGACGGCAGCAAGGTGTTGGCAAGCGCCTCCACCGCAGAAGCCGATGTCCGCAAGGAACTCGGTGGTTCGGGCAAGGGCGGCAATGCCGCTGCAGCCACGGCCATCGGCAAGCGCATTGCTGAAAAGGCAAAGGCTGCTGGCGTTGAGAAGGTTGCATTTGATCGCTCAGGCTTTGCCTACCACGGTCGCGTCAAGGCTCTGGCCGACGCAGCCCGTGAAGCTGGCCTGCAGTTCTAAGCGGAGCGGAATACAAAATGGCTAAATTTCAACCCAAAGTGCAAGACGAAGGTCGTGACGACGGTCTGCGCGAAAAAATGATCGCGGTCAACCGCGTCACCAAAGTCGTGAAGGGTGGCCGTATCCTCGGTTTCGCCGCACTGACTGTGGTCGGCGACGGTGACGGCCGCGTGGGCATGGGCAAGGGCAAGTCCAAGGAAGTGCCTGCTGCCGTGCAAAAGGCGATGGAAGAAGCCCGTCGCAACATGGTGAAGGTCACGCTCAAGCATGGCACGATCTTCCACCAGGTGACCGGCCACCACGGCGCTGCACATGTGATGATGGCACCGGCCCCCAAGGGTACCGGCATCATCGCTGGCGGCCCCATGCGCGCTGTCTTCGAAGTGTTGGGCGTGACCGACATCGTGGCCAAGAGCCATGGTTCGTCCAACCCCTACAACATGGTCCGCGCTACTTTTGACGCACTGGTCAACTCCACGACGCCTTCGCAAGTGGCAGCCAAGCGCGGCAAAACGGTCGAAGACATCTTCGCCTGATTGGAAGCTGTAAATGACTACGCAACAAACCGTCAAGATTCAACTGGTGCGCAGCCCTATCGGCACCAAGGAATCGCACCGCGCCACCGTCCGTGGCCTGGGTCTGCGCAAGCTGAACAGCGTCAGCGAACTGCAGGACTCGCCCGAAGTGCGCGGCATGATTAACAAGATCAGCTATCTGGTCAAAGTCCTCTGAGAGATAGATCATGGAACTCAATAGCATCAAGCCCGCAGACGGCGCCAAGCATGCCAAGCGCCGTGTAGGCCGCGGTATCGGCTCCGGTCTGGGCAAGACCGCTGGCCGTGGTCACAAGGGTCAAAAGTCCCGCGCAGGCGGCTACCACAAGGTGGGTTTCGAAGGCGGTCAAATGCCTTTGCAACGTCGCCTGCCAAAGCGCGGCTTCAAGTCGCACCTGCTGCAGTTCAATGCCGAAGTCAACCTGACCGACCTGGAAAAGCTGGGCCTGGCCGAAGTGGACGTGCTTGCCTTGAAGCAAGCTGGCCTGATCGGCGAGCTGGCCAAGGTGGTCAAGGTCATCAAGACCGGTACGCTCACCAAGGCTGTCAAGCTGACGGGTGTTGGCGCTACAGCGGGTGCCAAGGCGGCTATCGAAGCTGCTGGCGGCAGCCTGGCCTGATTTTGGTTCTGAAAGAAGGCACCTGTGGCAACTAGCGCGGCTCAAATTGCAAAAACCGGCAAGTTCGGCGACCTGCGTCGTCGCCTGGTTTTTCTGTTGCTTGCGCTGATCGTTTACCGCATCGGGGCTCATATCCCGGTGCCTGGTATCGACCCAGCCCAACTTCAGCAGTTATTCAGCGGCCAGCAAGGCGGCATCCTGAACCTGTTCAACATGTTCTCGGGTGGAGCGCTCTCGCGCTTTACCGTCTTTGCACTGGGGATCATGCCGTACATCTCGGCATCGATCATCATGCAACTGATGACCTACGTGGTCCCGACGTTTGAACAGCTCAAGAAGGAAGGCGAGTCCGGCCGCAGGAAGATCACCCAGTACACGCGCTACGGCACGCTGGGCCTGGCCATTTTCCAGTCGCTCGGCATTGCCGTGGCGCTGGAGAGCTCGGCCGGCCTGGTGCTGAGCCCCGGCATGGGTTTTCGCATCACGGCCATGGTCAGCCTGACGGCAGGCACCATGTTCCTGATGTGGCTCGGTGAGCAGATCACGGAACGTGGTCTTGGCAACGGTATCTCGATCCTGATCTTTGCAGGTATCGCGGCCGGTCTGCCAAGCTCCATCGGTGGCCTGCTGGAGCTGGTGCGCACGGGTGCGATGAGCATTCTGGCAGCCATCTTCATCGTGCTGGTGGTCGCTGCGGTGACCTACTTCGTGGTGTTCGTGGAACGTGGTCAGCGCAAGATCCTGGTGAACTATGCGCGCCGGCAGGTGGGGAACAAGGTGTATGGTGGACAATCGTCGCACCTGCCCTTGAAGCTGAACATGGCAGGTGTGATTCCTCCCATCTTCGCGTCGTCCATCATCCTGCTGCCAGCCACCGTGGTGAACTGGTTCAGTGCCGGGGAGTCGATGCGCTGGTTGCGCGACATCTCCTCTGCCCTGACGCCTGGTCAGCCGGTGTATGTGATGTTCTATGCTGCTGCGATCATCTTCTTCTGCTTCTTCTACACGGCGCTGGTCTTCAACAGCCGTGAAACGGCAGACAACCTGAAGAAGAGCGGTGCGTTCATTCCCGGGATTCGTCCTGGTGAGCAGACGGCCCGCTATATCGACAAGATTCTTGTGCGACTGACACTGGCGGGGGCGGTTTACATCACCTTCGTCTGCCTGCTGCCCGAGTTCTTGATCCTGAAGTACAACGTACCGTTTTACTTTGGTGGAACTTCGCTGTTGATCATTGTGGTGGTGACCATGGACTTCATGGCCCAGGTCCAGAACTACATGATGTCGCAACAGTATGAGTCGCTGCTCAAGAAAGCCAATTTCAAAGGCAATCAGGGCGGTTGACGGGTGACAGGGGCCAGGCGCTTTGTGCGGCTGGTCTCCTGAATGCAAGGTTTGGTTTAGTTGGCGCCCCACGATTTTTGTCGCGGGCACAAATTGTGTTCCGTGCAAGATGCCGGGACGGATGCAAAAGTTTTAGGAGAATGCAATGAGAGTTTCGGCTTCGGTCAAAAAAATCTGCCGCAACTGCAAGATCATCCGCCGCAAAGGTGTGGTGCGCGTGATCTGCACGGAACTGCGTCACAAGCAGCGCCAGGGTTGATTGGAAAGTATTAGAGGACGCATATGGCACGTATCGCTGGCATTAACATTCCGCCCCACAAGCACGCGGAAATCGGTTTGACCGCCATTTTTGGCATTGGTCGGACTCGCGCTCGCAAGATTTGCGAAGCAACCGGAATCGCTTACTCCAAGAAGATCAAGGATCTGACGGACGGCGACCTGGAAAAAATTCGTGAGCAGATCGAGCAATTCACCATTGAAGGTGATCTGCGCCGCGAAACCACCATGAACATCAAGCGCTTGATGGACATTGGCTGCTACCGTGGTTTCCGCCATCGTCGTGGTCTGCCGATGCGTGGTCAGCGTACCCGCACCAATGCCCGCACCCGCAAGGGTCCGCGCAAGGGTGCTGCTGCACTGAAGAAATAAAGAGATTGAAAGATCAATATGGCCAAGTCTCCAGCCAATAACGCAGCACAGCGCGTTCGCAAGAAGGTTCGCAAGAACGTGTCGGACGGCATTGCCCACGTGCATGCTTCGTTCAACAACACGATCATCACGATCACGGACCGCCAGGGCAATGCCCTGTCGTGGGCCTCGTCGGGTGGCCAGGGCTTCAAGGGCTCGCGCAAATCCACGCCTTTCGCTGCCCAGGTGGCTTCGGAAGTGGCTGGCCGCGCCGCCATTGACCAAGGCATCAAGAACCTGGACGTCGAGATCAAGGGCCCAGGTCCTGGTCGTGAATCCTCGGTGCGCGCACTGGGTGCCTTGGGCATCCGCATCACGTCGATCTCCGACGTGACGCCAGTCCCGCACAACGGCTGCCGCCCTCAAAAGCGCCGTCGTATCTAATTTTCACAAGCCCACCGCCGCCTGCGTACGCGAGAGCGACACAGGCGGCTCCCGCAATGGTTTGCGGTAGATGACAAAAAGGAAGTTCAAGTGGCACGTTACCTCGGCCCCAAGGCCAAACTCTCCCGCCGTGAAGGCACCGACCTGTTCCTCAAGAGCGCACGCCGCTCCATTGCGGACAAGTGCAAGTTCGACTCCAAGCCTGGTCAGCACGGCCGCACCTCCGGTGCCCGCACGTCCGACTACGGCCTGCAACTGCGCGAAAAGCAGAAGGTCAAGCGCATGTACGGCATTCTGGAAAAGCAGTTCCGCCGCTACTTCGAGACCGCTGACGGCCGCAAGGGCAACACCGGCGCCAACCTGCTGTTCCTGCTGGAATCGCGTCTGGACAACGTCGTGTACCGCATGGGCTTTGGCTCCACGCGTGCAGAAGCCCGTCAGTTGGTGTCGCATTGCGCCATCACCGTGAACGGCAAGCCCGTCAACATCCCCTCGTACCTGGTCAAGGTCGGCGATGTCGTGGCCGTGCGCGAAAAGTCCAAGAAGCAGAACCGCATCGTCGAAGCACTGCAACTGGCTGCACAGGTCGGCATGCCCGCCTGGGTGGACGTCAATGCCGAGAAGGCAGAAGGCGTGTTCAAGAAGGTGCCTGACCGCGACGAGTTCGGCGCCGACATCAACGAATCGCTGATCGTTGAGTTGTATTCGCGCTAATCGCTAGTTCGAATCACATTTCGAGAAAACCGTACCTGAACCGCGAGGCATCGCGGTTTAGGCGCTTCACCAGCCTTACCGGTGTAACGAGCTGGGGGTATTGAGAGGAAGTCTGAATGCAAACCAATTTGCTGAAACCCAAGGCGATCAATGTCGAGCAGCTTGGCCACAACCGTGCCAAGGTCGCGCTGGAGCCGTTCGAGCGTGGCTACGGCCATACGCTGGGCAACGCCATTCGGCGCGTCCTGCTCTCGTCCATGGTGGGTTACGCAGCGACGGAAGTCACCATTGCAGGCGTCCTGCATGAGTACTCGTCCATTGACGGCGTTCAGGAAGATGTGGTCAACATCCTCCTGAACCTCAAGGGCGTCGTGTTCAAGCTGCACAACCGCGACGAAGTTACGCTGAGCCTGCGCAAGGATGGTGAAGGCGTGGTGACCGCGCGCGACATCCAGACGCCCCATGATGTCGAGATCGTCAACCCCGACCACGTGATTGCCACGCTGTCGGCCGGTGGCAAGCTGGACATGCAGATCAAGGTGGAAAAGGGCCGTGGCTACGTGCCGGGCAACCTGCGCCGCTATGCCGACGAATCGACCAAGTCGATTGGCCGCATCGTGCTGGACGCCTCGTTCTCCCCTGTGAAGCGTGTGAGCTACACCGTGGAAAGCGCCCGTGTGGAGCAGCGTACCGACCTGGACAAGCTGGTTGTCGAGATCGAAACCAATGGTGCCATCACTGCCGAAGACGCAGTGCGTGCATCGGCCAAGATCCTGGTGGAACAGCTGGCTGTGTTCGCACAGCTGGAAGGCGGCGAGCTGGCTGCGTTCGACGCACCTGCAGGCCCACGCGGCAATGCCACGTTCGATCCGATCCTGCTGCGCCCTGTGGACGAGCTGGAACTGACCGTGCGTTCTGCCAACTGCCTGAAGGCCGAGAACATCTACTACATCGGTGACCTGATCCAGCGCACCGAGAACGAGTTGCTCAAGACGCCTAACCTGGGTCGCAAGTCGCTCAACGAAATCAAGGAAGTGCTCGCATCGCGTGGTCTCACGCTGGGCATGAAGCTTGAGAACTGGCCACCAGCCGGTCTGGACAAGCGTTAATCAAAACCGCTATAATCTCCGGCTCCCCTAAACAGGGACCCTGGGTTTCAGAGTCCTCCGCAAGGGGGACTTTTCGTTCCCCCAGAGGGAACAACAGTGCCTCGCGCAGTACCTGATACGGCTGCCCGATTTAATTACATAGACAGTAGAAGGAAAGCACCATGCGCCACGGACACGGACTCCGCAAACTCAATCGCACCAGCTCGCACCGCCTTGCGATGCTGCAGAACATGATGAACTCGATCATCGAGCACGAAGTCATCAAGACCACCGTTCCCAAGGCCAAGGAACTGCGCCGTGTGATTGAACCCATGATCACCCTGGCCAAGGTCGACACCGTCGCCAACCGCCGCCTGGCTTTCAACCGCCTGCGCGACCGTGACAGCGTCACCAAGCTGTTCAACGACCTGGGCCCCCGCTTCAACGCGCGTCCCGGTGGTTACACGCGCATCCTGAAGATGGGTTTCCGCGTTGGCGACAATGCGCCCATGGCCCTGGTCGAACTCGTTGACCGTGGCGATGCCAAAGAAACTGAAAATTCTTCGGCCGCAGCCGCAGAATAAGGTATATAATTCAATCTTGCCGCGGGATGGAGCAGTCTGGTAGCTCGTTGGGCTCATAACCCAAAGGTCGGAGGTTCAAATCCTCCTCCCGCAACCAATATGGCGGTTAGCCGCTTCAAAAAAGCCCACTGAACAGTGGGCTTTTTTGTTTCTGGGATGGTTTTCGTGAGGCAGTCCCTTGCCGAAGGCCCCCAAGCCCGGATGCTGCCCCGCCGATCTGTTGGCGCAGTCCGGGCGCTCCCGGGCAGTCACTGGGGATGCTGGTGGCGAAACTCCTGCGTCTTGCCGCCATAGCCGTACGCGGTCGCGCGCACGTCCTGCACATAGACGTAGCTCTCCTCGTGCAGCTTGCCCAGAAGGGCCTCGAACCCCGCGAACACCTCAGCGATATAGCGCGCCTTCTCCGCCTTGGTGTTGGTTTCGTCCACCACCTTGATGTCGAAGTACATGCTGTTCTTGCCCTGTGCGGCCAGGCTGGTGCCGCCCACGATCCAGTCCTCGGGATGCACGTAGGAGATGGTCACGGCCGTGATCTGGGGGTTTTTGCCCAGGATGCGGGTGGTCAAATCGAGCAGCATGTCCGAGATACGCTGCGAGAGGGCGGCCGAGCGTTCGGCAGAAACCTTGACGTTGATGATGGGCATGGAAAACTCCTTGTCAGTGACGGTTGGTGTGTGCTGCCACTGTAGTTTTCGGCCTTGTTTTCGGACACGGCGGCCCGCAGGAAGCGGCTTTGCAGCACGTGCAAAGCCGCCACCTTTCAGGAACTCAGGCGACGGCCTGTACCCGCATTAATGCGCGGGCGCACAAGCCACCCACGCACAGCACCCAGGCCAGCATGGCCACCAGCGGCGCCAGCGGCAGTGAAGGTGCCAGCTCCGCCGCCGAGAACCGGGGCCGGCGGGCAAAGTCTTCGGGGCCGAAAGGACGCTCGTTGAAGACATAGGGGTAGTAGAACTCCCGCACTTCCCGGTGGAAGGCTTCTATGCGTTCCTGGTAGCGCAGCTGGGCTGGCAGGTCGCTGCGCGCCAGCCCGTGGAGTGCGCCCTGGGCCGCCACGCCGGGCAGCAGCCAGCCCAGGCGTTCCGTCCAATGCTGGCGGCGCGCGAGCCCGCTGCGGTAGGCGCTGACCTCGCTGGCCACGCTCTCGTCGCCCAGTTGCTGGAAAGCGTAGTACCACTTCCAGTGAAACTGCACCGGCAGGGCGGCCGTGTCCTTCCATTCGGGGTGGGACTTGAAGAACTTGTGCATCGTGGCATCGCGCGGCTGGTCCCAGGCGCCGTGCACGTTCTGGCGTTGCGCGAGCATCAGGTCCACGCCCTGGCCCACGGGAATGCTGCGCGTGATGGCCATCTGCGCCAGCGTGGGCAGCACCAGGGTGAGTACCACCCAGCAGCCCATCAGCGCGGTGGCATGCGCGGTGGAGCTCCAGGGCCGGGCGGCCACCAGCACGCACACGGTGCCCCAGAAGACCGCGTAGACCACCACCACGGCCAGCGCTCCTGCCAGGGCCGCCATGCCGATGGGCAGCACGGCTGCGGCTGCCAGCAGCGGCAGGGCCAGGCTGGCGATGGCCAGCGCCGTGCGCAGGCCGGCGCGGCGCAGCCACAGCCGCGTACCCGCCCCCGGCATGGCCAGCAGCATGCGCAACCGGCCCGACTGGCGCTCGCCCGACACCAGGTCATGCAGCAGCGCAATGATGAACAGCGGCGCCAGGTAGATCAGCACGAAGGCGAAGTCGAAACGCCCCGCGAGCGCGAGTTCGGGGTTGAAAGTCTCCCCCTCGTAAAGCTGGGCCTGCAGCCCCAGGGCGCGCACGCGCAGCACATAGGGCGCCACGTCGCGCAGGCCCAGGGCCAGGAAGGCGGCGCTCGAAGGCGGGTCCTGCGTGTCGAAGAACGTGTAGTAGGCCGCGTAACCCGCATCGCCGCCTTTGGCAAAGCGGGCGGCCACGGCCTGCACATCCCGTTCGTGCAGCGGAGCCAGGCGTGCGATGTGGGCCTGCTGGCGGGCCACCTCACGCGCGCCCGATACCAGGGACACGGCGGACAGCAGGCACAGCAGCACCAGGGCCCACAGGCACAGGCGTGAGCGGCAGACCAGCCGCCATTCATGAGCCAGCCAGCGCATCATCGGGTGCTCCTTCCCAGGCGCCTGGCGCTGAAGGCCAGCAGCGCCAGCAGTGCAGCCAGCCAGGCCAGCAGCGTGGCTGCGGCCGGCAGCACCGACTGCAGCACGGCCGCCGGTGCTGCCGGCAGGTACTGGAAATGCGCAGTGTCGTGCCAGTGCGCGCGGTCCACGCGGTTCTGGCGGTTGGGGTTGCGGTCATCGGCATAGCGGATCTTCTCCGCCTGCAGGCGATTGAGCGACTGGATCAGCGTGTAGCGGTAGTGCTCCCCCTGCTCCAGAAAGCGCCGGTAGCTGGCCAGGTCGGTGCCCGCCGTGGCCGTCGACAGCCGACGCAGGGCCAGCAGCGGGCTGAGCAGGCCGGCACGGTCCATCCAGGCACTCTGCCGCCCCTGCTGGTCGAAGGAGTCTGCGGCATAGCGGTTGAAGAGCTCGCTGGTCATGCGTTCGCCTTCCATGCCGAGCAGGCCTTTGTAGTTGACGGGCAGGTCCTCGACCCTGGCGACGCCATACTGCGCCAGCACCTTCTGGCGGAAGCCCGCGAAGTACGGATCGTCGGGGTTGTGGCTGTCACCCATCGCGGCCAGGTCGCGCGCCACGGCAATGTCGCTCTCCAGGCGGGTGGGCAGGCCGTGGGCATAGGCGGCCGTATCGGCTGCCAGCCGCGGCACGAGGATCACCGTGACCGTCCACAGGGCAAGCAGGCACAGCAGTGCATCGCGCCGCCGCGCAAACAGCGCGGAAAGCCCCACCACCGCCAGTGCCCACAGCAGCAGCCAGAGTGCATGGCCCGCCAGCAGCGCTGCCGAGCGCAGGGGCTGCGAGAGTGCACCCATCCAGGCCAGCGCCAGGGCGGCGGGCAGCAGGGCCAGTGCCGCCGCGCCGGCCAGTGCCAGCAGCTTGCCGCGCACGATCTGGCCCGGCCGCACGCCCTGTGCCAGAAGGATGCGCAAGGTGCCCGACTCGCGCTCGCGTGCCAGGGATGCATGCCCGAGGAACACCAGCAGCAGCGGCGCCAGCACCTGCAGCACGAAGGCCGGCGTGAGCTGGCCGAAGCGCAGCAACAGGGACGACTGGCGCACGTCGCCGAAGTTGGCGCTGTTCTGGCGGTGACCCTCCAGGAACAGCGTGTGCCCGGTGTAGGCATCGATGCCGGCGTCGAATGCCGCCAGCGGGTTCAGTGGCCGGAACACGAAGTGTCCGTAGTGCACCATGCGGTGCGGGTGGCGGTCGGGCTGGGCCTCGAAGTCCTGGTTGGCCTGCGCCTGGTAGCGGGCGCGCTCGGCATCGGCTGCGCGGCGCGATTCCCAGGCGGTGAGCGAAGCCACCAGGGTCAGCACCGTGAGCAGCGCCAGGCCCAGTACGGCCACGCGGTCGCGCAGCATCAGGCGCCACTCCTCGCGCGCGATGCGGGTGACGGCGCGGCTCATGCCGTGGCTCCCGGCGTGGCGTAGCGCCTGTGCAGGGCGCGCACGTCAAAGCGCTCGTCGCCACTGGCCGCCACTTCCTCGACCAGGCGCCCGGCATCGATGAAGCCGATGCGGTCGGCCACGTCGGCGGCGCTCAGCAGGTCGTGCGTCACCATCAGCACCGCCACGCCCTGCGAGCGCAGCAGCGCCAGCAACCGGTTGAACTCGGCAGTGGCCTGCGGGTCCAGGCCCGAGGTGGGCTCGTCCAGCAGCAGCGCCGGCACCTTGCGTGCCAGTGCCAGTGCAATCGCCACCTTCTGGCGCATGCCTTTGGAAAAACCCGCCACGCGCTGGCTGTGGGCCGCAGCGGCGAGCCCGGCGGCCAGCAGTGCCTGGTCAATGGCCTGCGCGCCCTCGGGTTGGCCCGCCAGGTCCAGCAGGTAGGCCACGTTCTCGCGCGCGCTCAGGTGCTCGTAGAGTGCGACGTTCTCGGGGATATAGGCCAGTTGCCTGCGTGCCCCGTCCGGGTCGGCCACCGGGTCGGTGCCGTGCACGCGCAGGCTGCCCGCGGTGGGCGCAAGAAAGCCCAGGAACAGGCTCAGCGTGGTCGTCTTGCCCGCACCGTTGGAGCCCAGCAGGGCGTAGATTTCGCCCCGGTTCACATGCAGGTCCAGGCCCTGCAGGATGGTGCGGCCGCCGTAGCCGGCTGTGATGGCGCGGGCCTGCAGCACATGCTCGGAGAGATGGGGGGTTGCCATGGTCGTCATGTTCAGAACGTCGCCTGCAGGCCCATGGTGACCGTGCGGGCCGTGCCCGGGGTCACCCACACGCGGCTGTAGGAGCTGGTGTAGTAGGTCTTGTCGAAAAGGTTGTCCACGTCCAGCGTCAGCCGCAGCGTGGGCGACAGGCGCCAGTACGCGACCAGCTTGGCCGTGGTGTAGGCGGGCAGGTCGAAGGCCGGCGTGCCTGCGTTGGCTTCGCCTTGCGTGCGCGCCTGGCCCAGGCGCTGGCCCACGTGGGTAACGCCGCCGCCTACGCCGTAGCGCTGCCCATTGCCCAGCATGTCCTCGTACACCGCCAGCACGCTGCCGTTGACCTTGGGCACGTTGAGCAAGCGGCCACCCACCTCCAGGGTGTTGTCCTTCGTGATCTCCACGTCGTTGAACACCATGCTCGCGTTGACCCGCCAGTGCGTCGTCACCTGGCCCGCCAGGTCAAGTTCCAGGCCCCGGCTGCGGACCTCGCCAGCAGCCGCTGAAAATCCGCTGTTCAGCGGGTCGGCCGTGAGCACGTTGCGCTTGCGGATATCGAACAGCGCTGCGGTGGCGCCCATGCGCTTGTCCGTGCTTTCCCACTTGGTGCCCAGTTCCAGCGCCCGGCCTGTCTCCGGTTCGAATGCGCGGGTCGCCACGTCGGAGCCGACGTTCGGGCGGAAGGAGCGGCCCGCATTGGCATAGAACGTCCACTGGGGTGTCGGCAACCAGCTCAGGCCGACACGCGGCGAGGTGGACGAGGGTTCCTGGCTCGCCGTGGCGCGGGTCCGGCGGTTCTCCAGGGACTGGCGGTAGTTGTCCATGCGCACGCCCGCCACCAGCCGCCAGTCGGGCGCCAGCCTGATCGCATCCTGCAGATAGAACGCCGTATTGCGCTGATGCTCCAGCGTGTCGGTGTTGGCCGTCGGCGTGGGCTGGGCCTGGCCGTAGACCGGGTTGTAGATGTTGACCGCATAAGGCGCAGCGCTGGTCGGGTTCGCTCTCAGCATCAGCGAATCCATGTGGAAGCGAAAGCTCTCCACCCCCAGCAGCAGTTCGTGCTCGATGGCTCCTGCTTTCAGGTTGCCCTGCAATTCGGCCTGGAGCGCGATATCGTCAGACTCGAAATCGCGAAAGCGGCGCTGCCGCGTCAGACTGCCATTGGCCTGCAAGGCGGTGGCTTCGGTGGAGAAACCATTCACCGAGGTCTCTCGATACGACAGGCCGAACCGACTGCGCCAGGTGGGGTTCCATTCATGCGACAGGATGAACTGGTGCGTCTGGTTCTCCACCGTCACCTTGCCATCGGCCGGTTCGCCCAGGAAGCGGTTGCGGGGAATGGCGCCCAGTTGGTTGTTCACCGCGACCACGCCGCGGTCGAGGGGCGTGGCGTGGCGCAGCACCTCACCGGCATATTCCAGCACCGTGTCGCGGCCCAGCTTCCAGGTGAAGGCGGGCGCCACCACTTCGCGCCGCGCCGTCACATGGTCGCGAAAGCTGTCACGGTCTTCCACCGCCACGTTGAGGCGGTAGGCGAAGTTCTCGCCGATGGGGCCGGTGCTGTCGAAGGCGCCACGCTTGAGCCCATGGCTGCCCACGTAGCCTTCCACCGCGTGGGCGGCCTTCCACAGCGGGCGCTTGGAGACGATGTTGAGCGTGCCGCCCGGCTCGCTGCTGCCGTACAGCGCGGCAGCGGTGCCCTTGAGGAACTCGATGCGCTCCACCCCCGCCAGGTCGCGCGGTGCGTTGAAGCCGCGGTTGGATGAGAAGCCGTTGAGCAGCGTGGCCATGCCGGTGTTCTCGTTGCCCGGCAGGCCGCGGATGGCGATGTTGTCCCACAGCCCGCCAAAGTTGTTCTGCCGCGATACGCCGCCGACATAGTCGAGCACGTCGTCGAGCTTGGTGGCGCCCAGGTCGTCGATGGCCTGGCGCGTCACGATGCGCACCGACTGCGGCAGCTCGCGCAGCGGCAGATCCGACTTGGCTCCGGCCGCTTCATCGGCGTGGTAGGCCCCGGACTCGGTGCGGCCCACGATCTCGATGGTGGACAGCTGTCCAGGCGCCTGGGCCACGGGGGGCGGTGTAGTCTGCGCGAACACCGGAGCAACCAGCGCGCAAGCAATGGCCCATGACAAAGGGTGGATGCGCAGGTGGAGGGAAACGGGCACGGAAATACCCGTGCGAAGCGTGGCGGTGGTCATGAAAGGCATTCGAAGGGGCAGGGTCTCGCGCGCATGCCTGCTGCGTGCAGGCGCGGTAACGCGGTAGCGCGAAACAGGAAGAAATGCACCGGCCTGCGGCAGGCGCCGGGCGCAGCCGCAAGGTCGATGGGGACGGGACGTTCAGCCCAACGCAGTGCGCAGGGTCAGGCCTGTGCGGCGGGAGGGTCGCGTGACGCGAACGGCCAATGGCCGGGATGCGGGATGAAGGCCACCGCATCCGGCACCGGCCGCACCCGGGCCCAGGCCTGCGCAGCGCCATGCACGGGCGGGGCCGTGGCCAGGTCGGCCGCCTGCTGGGCGTGGGCCAGGCACCAGGCGCACACACCTGCCTCGACAGAGGTCTTGCCGGGGTGCCCAGCCTCCCTGTCTTCGTCGGACGCCATGGCCTGCGCTGCCGCCGCGCGCTGGCTCCCCAGGTGCTCTGCGGCGTGCAGGCCCATGCCTGCCGTCAGGTGCAGGCACAGTGTGAGCAGCAAGAGCCAGAGGAGGGAGCGCGAGATCCGCATGGTGGATGCGAATGATACTATTGAGAAGCAATTCTCAATCAAGACAAAGCCGAGTGGGGCCGAAAAATGCCATCGGGCACTTCCCCGCAGGCTGCCTGGGTCAGGCCGATGCCTGCCGGCGGATGAAGCGTCCGGCACGCGCCCCGGTAGCCCGGCCGCCAGCGGTATAGCTCAGCACGCCGTTCACCCATACCTGCTCGATGCCCTCGCTGAACTGCACGGGTTGCTCGTAGCTGGCGGTATCGCGCACACGCGCCGGGTCGAACACCACCACGTCGGCCATGCAGCCGGCTGCCAGGCGCCCGCGCTCGCCGATGCGAAAGCGCTGGGCCGACAGGCCGGTCATCTTGTGGATGGCCTCCTCCAGCCGCAGCAGGCCTTTTTCGCGCCAGTAGCAGGCCAGTACGCGCGGAAACGCGCCCCACAGCCGCGGGTGCGGGCGCTCGTCATGCGGCAGGCCGTCCGATCCGATCATGGCCAGCGGGTGGGTGATCACGCGCTCCACGTCGTCTTCGCGCATCTGGAAGTAGCAGGCGCCGCCGGGCTGCAGCCGGTCGCACGCGGCCTGCTCGCTCACATCCCATTCGCGGGCGATGTCCTTGAGATAGCGGCCCACCATTTCGGGGTGGGGCTGGCTGCCGGTGATCAGGATGTCGATCACGCCGTCCACCAGATCGGTGCGCAGCACCGTCGAGCCGGCGGTGTAGGGATACACGTCCAGGCTGATGGGCTGGCCCTGGGCCAGCGACTCAATCAGCGGCAGCGTCTCGCGCGTGCGGCCCCAGTTGGCCGCCCCTGCGCACTTGTGGTGCGACAGCACCAGCGGCAGGCCCGCCTGGCGCGCGGTGAGCGCCGCCTCCTGCAGCGCCGGCAGAATGCCTGCGAGTTCGTCGCGGATATGGGTAGCGTAGACGCCGCCGTTGCGCGCGGCCACGCTGGCCAGCTCGGTCAGCTCGGTGATGTCGGCCGCGTAGGCTTCCTTGTAGAACACGCCGGACGACAGGCCCAGTGCGCCCGCGTCCATGGCCTCCTGCATGTCGGCTGCCATGGCGGCGCGCTCGCTGGCTGTGGCGGCGCGGCCCAGCTCGGGCAGGTGGCGCATGCGCAGCGCCGTGTGGCCCAGCAGCGCCGCCACGTTCACGCCGGGCTGCGCGGCATCCACGGCGCGCGCATAGGCGGCCATGCTGGCGTGGCGGAACTGGTGCTGGCCCAGCAGTGACAGCGGCGCTGCCGGCGCATCCGTCACCATCGGCGCCAGCGAGATGCCGCAGTTGCCCACGATCACCGTGGTCACGCCCTGCGACAGCTTGGGCAGCATGTCGGGCGCGTCGATGGCGGCGGCGTCGTCGTGCGTGTGTACGTCGATGAAACCGGGCGCGATCACGCGGTCCGTGCAGTCGATGGTTTCGACTGCCATGCCGGCGAACAAGGCGGGGTCCATGGCGCCGGGCTTGGCCAAGGCCAGGATGCGCTCGCCCGCGAGCAGCAGGTCGCCCACCCATCCGGGGCGGTCGGTGCCGTCGATGAGGGTTCCGTTCTTCAGCAGGGTCGCTTGCGTTGCTGCCATCAATTGTCTTTCTGGCCCGGCTTGTGCAGGCCCGGGCCGGGGTCCATGGCGCCCGAATACTCGGCGCTGTCGAATCCGTGTTTGTGCAAAAGCTGCTTGAACTGCTGCAGGCCACGCGTGGCCACCGGTCCCAGCTGCTGCGCCAGGCGCACCATCAGGATCTCGATCACCACCAGGTGCGCCAGGTAGGCCTCGGTGCCCACGCGCATCACCGCGTCCTGCGGCACCGACACGGCCAGCACCAGGTCGGCCGTTTCGGCCAGCGGCGTGCCCGGCTGGGTGAGGGCGATCACGGTGGCGCCCTGCGAGCGCGCGAAGCGGGCCGCCTCCACCGTGTAGGGCATGCGCCCCACGTGCGAGACCACGAAGGCCACGCCCTCCGGCCCCAGTGTGCTGGCCGACACCAACTGCTGGTGCGCGTCGAAAATCGCGTTGGCCGTAAGGCCCAGGCGAAACAGCCGGCTCTGCAGCTCGCTGGCCGTGAAAGTCGACGCCGCGCCCACCGAATAGCAGTCGATGCGCCGCGCCTTGGCCAGTTTGGCGGCCACCTGGTCGATCACGTCCACGTCGATGCGCCGGCCCAGCTCGGTCAGCGACGAGACAGCCGCGTGGATGATCTTGCTGGAGACGTCCTGCGCCGAGTCTTCGGCCAGCACGCTGCGGTGCAGGTACGAGCCCGACACCGCCAGGTCCTGGGCCAGCGCCAGCATGAACTCGCGCACCGAGTCGTAGCCAAAGCTGCGGCAGGTGCGCACGATGGTCGGCATGGACACGCCCGCCTGCTGCGCCAGTTGCTCCACCGTGGCGGCCACGGCGGCGCGCGGGTCTTCGAGCACGGCACGCACCACGCTGCGCTGCGCTTCGGGCAGGCTGTCCTGCCGCTCGCGCAGCTGCTGCAGCAGTCCGGGCGTGGTGCTGGGCGGCAGGGTGGACGATGGCGAAGGAGGCAGGCTGCTGTTCATGCGCTTCTCCGGCCTCAGAACCGGGTGCTGATGGCACCCGTGATGGCGCCATCGTCTTCCACCAGCGGCATCCAGCGCCATTTGTCGAAGGTGGTGCAAGGGTGCGAAATGCCCAGCGCCACGCGGTCTCCTACCCGCGGGGTGCTGCCGTCGCCGGCCGCCGCATCGAAGCGCAGGTAGGCATGCTGGTCGTTGAGCGCGCTCACGCTCCAGCCGGCAGGCGCGGCAGCCGCCGTGCGCTCGCCGCGCCGCGCCAGCTGCACGGGGATGGGCATCTCCAGGTCGTAGGAAATGTCGCGCCGCCCGCAGGTCAGCAGGGCCAGGCCCGGCTCGGGCACCGACTGCACCATGGCCCAGACCGTGAGCGCCGGGCGAAGCGAGGCATCGAGCCCTTCACGTTGCTCCACGTTCTTGAGAAAGCGCGCGTAGTTGCCGTGGTCGTGCGTCACGTAGCAGCCCGAGCGCAGCACGCCTTCCACCGGGCGCGAGAGGCCCTGGGCCTGCAGCAGCGGCACCACCAGGTCGAACACGGCCGAGCCGCCGGCCGTGAGCAGGATGCGGTCGCGTGCGAACAGGTGCTCGGTGTCGCAGGCCCGCGCCACGTCCATCACGCGGCGCACCAGGGCGGTCACTTCGCGGGCGTCGTGCTCGTTGTCGCAGCGCGCCACGCCGCCTTCATAGCATTCGATGCCGTCGAACTGCACGGCCTTCGACGCCGCCAGCGCGCGCGCCAGCGCCAGTGCCTCGTCCAGCGTGCGGCAGCCCGTGCGCTGGCCGGGGATACCCATCTCCAGCAGCACGTTGAACACGCTGGCACTGCCACGGCGCTGCTTCCAGTCCTCGACCAGCGTGAGCTGCGCGAGCGAATCCACGAGGAACCACACGGTGAGGTCGGCATGGCGGACCAGCAGCGCGTCGAGCGCGTCCAGGTCGGCATCGCAGACCACCTGGTTGGCGATGATGACGCGGCGGGCACCGGCCTGCACCCCCACAGCGACCTGGAAGGCCGTGGCGAAGGTCAGGCCCCAGGCGCCGGCCGCCAGCTGCTGTGCGAAGAGCTGGGGCGACATGGTGGTCTTGCCGTGCGGTGCCAGGGCGATGCCCTTGCGCTCTGCAAAGTCCTGCATCCAGGCCAGGTTGTGTGCCAGCGCCGTGCGGCTGAGCACGGCGAGCGGAAACGCCAGGTCATCGGCCAGCACATTCCAGCCACGCTGGGCGATCTCGCTGGCGCGGCAGGGCGCCGCAGACAGGGGATAGCTCTTGCAGGTGGCGTCCAGGGTGAAGTCAGTGGTCATGTTGTCTCTTGGTGTCGGGGTGGGCAGGCGGGCTGCGCAGGTCAGATATCGTCGCGCCAGCAGGCCTTCCAGTGGTCCGCGCCCACAGTGCGCAGGGCCATATCGGCGCTGGCACATTCGGCTACCGCATGCGGGCAGCGCGTGCGGAACACGCAGCCGGACGGCGGATTGGCGGGGCTGGGCAAGTCGCCCTGCAGCAGGGGGATGGTACGCCGCTGCGCGGGGTCGGGTATGGGCGCAGCGGCGAGCAGGGCGCGGGTGTAGGGATGCGCGGGCTGCGCATACAGCACGCTGGTGGGCGCGATCTCCATCACCCGGCCCAGGTAGAGCACCACCACGCGGTCGCAAAGGTACTCCACCACATCGAGGTCGTGCGAGATGAACAGCAAGGTCAGGCCCAGTTGCTCCTTGAGGTCGCCCAGCAGGTTCACCACCTGGGCCTGGATCGACACGTCCAGCGCCGACAGCGGCTCGTCCGCCACGATGAAGTTCGGCTGCACCGCCAGCGCGCGCGCAATGCCGATGCGCTGGCGCTGCCCGCCCGAGAACTCGTGCGGAAAGCGGTCTGCATGCTCGGGCCTGAGGCCCACCTGGGTTAGCAACTCGTGGATGCGCGGCAGGCGCGCCGCACCGCGCGCCTGCCTGTGCGTATCGAGCGCCTCGCCCAGCACCTCGCGGATGCGCATGCGCGGGTTCAGGCTGGCGTACGGGTCCTGGAAGATGATCTGGATCTTCGAGCGCAGCGGGCGGAACTGGCCCTGGCTCATTGCGGCCAGGTCCTGCCCACTCGCGCCCTCGCCGTGGTAAAGCATCTGGCCCGCCGTGGGGTCCACCAGGCGGGTGAGCAGGCGGCCGATGGTGCTCTTGCCCGAGCCCGATTCGCCCACCAGGCCCAGCGTCTCGCCGCGCCGGATGGCAAAGCTCACATCGTCCACCGCGCGCACCGGGTGCGGGCCGCTGCCGAAATACTTGCGCAGGCCGCGCATTTCGATGAGGTTGTCGCCCGGGGTCGGAGCAATGGACACGGCGTTCATGCAGCCACCTCTTCAATGGGCTGCTCGTTCACACGGATGCAGCGCACCCGGCGGCTGGCGCCTGCGCTGCCCTCGTCGGACAGGGCCGGCATGCGCGCATCGCAGGCCGCAATGCGGCGCTCGCAGCGCGGCGCGAAGGCACAGCCCGGTGGCGGTGCGAGCGGGCTCGACACCTGGCCCGGAATGGCCACCAGGCGTGGGCGCTGGCCAGCCACCGCCACGGCATGGCGCCTGGCAACGCCGGGCAGGCAGGCCAGCAGGCCGCGCGTGTAGGGGTGCTCGGGCTGGGCGAAGAGGTCGTGCACGGGGGCCGACTCGACGATGCGGCCCGCATACATCACCGCCACCGCGTCGGCGTACTGCGCCACCACGCCCAGGTTGTGGGTGACGAACAGCATGCTCATGCCCGTCTCCTTTTGCAGCCGGCCCATGAGCGCGAGGATCTGCGCCTGGATGGTCACGTCCAGCGCGGTGGTGGGCTCGTCGGCGATCAACAGTGTCGGGCTGCAGGCCATGGCCAGCGCAATCATCACGCGCTGGCGCATGCCACCCGACAACTGGTGCGGGTACTCGTGCACGCGCTGCTTCGCCGCCGGTATCTCCACCAGCTCCAGCATGCGCTGCGCATGGGCCAGTGCGGCCTTGCGGTCGAGCTTCAGGTGCAGGCGCACCGATTCGGCGATCTGCTCGCCCACGGTGAGCACCGGGTTGAGGCTGGTCATGGGCTCCTGGAAGACCATCGCGATCTCGTTGCCGCGCAGGGCACGGCGCTCCGCCTCGGGCAGGGCCAGCAGGTCCACGCGCTGGCCCCCCTTGCGCGTGAACCAAGCCTGGCCGGTCACCTGCGCCTGCGAGGTCTTGGCGTGCAGGCCCATCAGCGTGAGGCTGGTGACGGACTTGCCCGAGCCCGATTCACCGACCAGCGCCAGCGTCTGTCCGGGTTGGATGGCAAATGACACATCGGCCACGCTCTGGATGCGGCCGGCGTCGGTGGCGAACGAGGTGGACAGGCCCTGCACTTCGAGCCGCGGGGCGGCCATGGCAGCCGTGTGGGTGGTCATGGAGATACCTTCGTAGCGCGCCCGCGGGCGGGCGCTTGCGTGGGTGGGGCGAAAGCGGTGCTCACGAGGCTTTCTTGAGCTTGGGGTCGAGCAGGTCGCGCACGCCGTCGCCCAGCATCTGCAGCGACAGGGCGGTGAGCACGATGGCCAGGCCTGGGTAGAGAATGGTCCAGAAGGCTCGGTCGGCCGATTCCAGGCTGCCCGCGATCATGGTGCCCCAGGTGGGGATGTCCGGCGGCACGCCCACGCCCAGGAAGGACAGGCCGGCCTCGGCCAGGATGGCGTAGGCGAAGATGAAGGTCACCTGCACCAGGATGGGCGAGACCAGGTTGGGCAGGATGTGCCGCAGCAAAATGAGCGGCGTGCGCACGCCCAGGGCGCGCGCGGCATCGACGAACAGCAGCTCGCGCAGCACCAGCGTGCTGGCCCGCACCACCCGCGCCACGCGCGGCGTGTAGACGATCACCAGCGCCAGCATCACGTTCCACAGCGAGGCGCCCAGGATGGACACCAGGGCGATGCCCAGCAGGATGTCGGGGAAGGACATCATCGCGTCCACCACCCGCATCAGCGGGGCATCCAGGCGCCGAAAGAACCCCGCGAACATGCCCAGCAGCGTGCCGAACAGCACGGCACCCGCTGCGGTGAGCCCGCCGATCAGCAGCGAGTAGCGCGCGCCGTGCACGATGCGCAGCATCACGTCGCGGCCCAGCTCGTCGGTGCCGGCCCAGTGCGCGGCCGAGGGCGCGTTCAGCCGCTCGCTGATCGATATGGCGTTGGGGTCGGCGTCCGACACCCAGGGGAACACGGTGGCCACCACGACCACCAGCGCCAGCAAAATGGCCGAGGCCAGCACCACCTTGCGCGAGAACAGGCGGCGTGCCAGCGGCAGCCAGTAGTCCTTGAGATTGCGAATCAGGCGTTGCACCATGTCATTGGCCCTCCAGCCGGATGCGCGGATCGACCAGCGTGTACAGGAAGTCGATGGCCAGGTTGATGAACACGTAGATCGCGGCGATCACCAGCAGCGTGCCCTGGATCACCGGGTAGTCGCGGCGCAGCACGGCGCGCACCACGAGGTTGCCCACGCCGGGCAGGTTGAACACGGTTTCGGTCACCACGGTGCCACCGATCATCAGCGCCAGCGTCAGGCCCAGCACCGTGACGATGGGCACCAGCGCATTGCGCAGCACATGCTTGACCATCACCGTGCCCTCGGCCAAGCCCTTGGCGCGCGCGGTGCGCACATAGTCCTCGCCCAGGATGTCGAGCATCGAGGCGCGCGTGAAGCGGATGATCAGCGCCGAGTTGAGCAGGCCCAGCACCAGTGCCGGCAACAGCAGGTGGGTCAATCTTTCCGCAAGCGGCGACTCCGGATTCCCATAGCCCGAGGCCGGGAACCAGCCGAGCTTGACCGCGAACAGCTGGATCAGGATCAGCCCGAGCCAGAAGCTGGGCACGCTGGCCCCCAGCATGGCCACGCCGCTCAGCGCCTGGTCGCCGGGGCTGCCGCGCCAGATGGCTGCGGCCATGCCGCAGGGGATGCCGATGAGCGCGGCGATGCCCACGGCGAACAGCGCCAGGAACAGCGTGGGCTCGGCCCGTTCGAGCAGTGCCTGCGCCACCGGGCGCTGCAGGAAGATCGACTGCCCCAGGTTGCCCTGCAGCAGCTCGCCGATCCACAGCACGAACTGCGTGGGCAAGGGCTTGTCCAGCCCGTACTGCACGCGCGCCGTGGCGATGTCTTCGGCCGTGGCCTGCTCGCCCAGCAGCAGCGCCACCGGGTCGCCCGAGGCCAGGCGCGTGAGCGCGAACACCAGCACCGCGACGAGGGCCAGCACCACCAGGGCGCCGCCCAGGCGGGTCATCAGAAAACGCATGACAACGAACCTTGTGCGGTGGGCTTACTTGGCCAGGCCGGTGTTCCAGAAGAACGGCCAGATCGCCGGCGTGTAGCCCTCAAGCTTGGCCGAGCGCGCCGAGAGGCCGTTGAACTTGCCGACCTCGATGAAGGGCACTTCGTCGTACACCACCTGCTGCACGGCGCCCCACAGCGGGCCGCGCCTGGCGATGTTGGTCTCCTGGTTGAAGGCCGTTAGCGTGGCCTTCTTGGCCGGGGTGTCCCACCAGCCCGGCGCGCCCTCACCGAGTTGCGGCGGCGAGAGCATGGGCTCGGGGAACAGGCCCGAGTGCGTGAAGTACACGTCCCACAGCTTGGCGTCGTTGCGCCGCTGCACCAGCGTGGCCCAGTCCACCACCTGCAGCTCGGTCTTGAAGCCTGCCTTCTTGAGCTGCTCGGCCATCACCAGCGCCATGTTGTAGTGGAACTCGTACTGGCGGCTGGCCATGATGCGCACCGGCTGGCCGTTGTAGCCGGCCTTGGCGGCCTGGTCCTTGGCGGCCTGCGGGTTGCGCTCGTTGTACAGCTTGCTGCCCGCATCCGAGTAGTAGGGCGTGCCCTTGGGGAAGAAGTTGGGCTCCACCACGAAGAAGCGGTTGTCGCCGAAGCCCGCGGCCAGCAGTTCGCCCGAACCCACGGCCGTCTGCACCGCGCGGCGCAGCGGCTGCGCGGCCAGCACGCCTTCCTTGGTGTTGAAGACGATGTAGGGGAAACCGAAGTTCTTGGTCACGATGGGCACCACGGCCGGGGCACCCTTGTCGATGCGGCCAGCCGCTTCCACGGGCAGCAGGTCGGCGTACTGGAACTGGCCCGACAGCGCGCCTTCCACGCGGGTGTTGGCGTTGGGTACGGGCACGAAGCGCAGCTCGTCGAGCAGGGCCTCGCGGCGGCCGGCATAGCCGCTCGGTGCCTCCTTGCGGGCGCTGTAGCTGTCGTGGCGCACCAGCACTGTGAACTGGTCGGGGCGGCGCTCCTTGAACTTGTAGGGGCCGGTGCCGATGAAGTCCTTGAGCTGCGGCGCAATGCTTTCCTTGGCCATGATGGCGGCCATGCCGCTGGGCAACGCCAGCTGGGCCAGCAGCGGTGCATAGGGCGCCTTGAGCGTGAGCTCCACCGACAGCGGGCCCTTGGCGGTGAGCGAGGCCACCTCCTTGCCCACGGCCTTGCCGCGCGGCGACAGCTCCATCCAGCGCTGAAGCGAGGCCACCACGTCGTCGGCGTTCAGGTCGCGCCCGTTGTGCAGCTTGACTTCCTTGCGCAGCGCGATGGTGTAGGTCAGCCCGTCCTTGGACACGGTGGGCAGGCCTTCAGCCAGCATGGGCGCCACGGCCCAGTTCGCGTCGAAGGTGTACAGCGGTTCGTAGACATGCTGCATGATGGTGCCGACCAGGTCGGCCGTGCTGACCATGGGGTCCAGCCCCTGGGGCTCGCCGACCATGGCCAGGTTGGCGGCGCCCCCCTTCGCAGGGGCCGCCTGGGCCGGCAGGCCCGAGCCGAGGGCCACGACCATGGCGGCAGTGGCTGCCGCCAGGCCCAGAACACGGCGCCGTGCGGTTTGCACAGGCACTGCGAGCGTCAACCGATCACGGATGGATGAGGATTGCATCGTGGCTCCATAAGTAATAAAATTACATTTTTAATCGTAGATGACTCGTTTGTGAAAGTCAAACGGGTTTTTTTCGATGATTTATGTAAATTCATTACACAAGGAGCTTGCATGAGCCACGTAGAACTGCTGGGCCAGTCCCCCGTCGCCTCCGACCGCCAGGCGCGTCCCCTGTCGCCCGCCACGCGCGCCGGCGACTTTGTCTTCGTCTCGGGCCAGGTGCCCACGGACGACCAGGGTCAGGTGATTGTCGGCGGCATCGAGGCGCAGACGCGCCAGGTGTTCCAGCGCGTCAAGGATGCCCTGGCGCTGGCCGACTGCACCCTGGCCGACGTGGCCAAGGTCAGCGTCTGGCTGGCCGATGCGCGCGACTTCGGCAGCTTCAACCGCGTCTACATGGAGTGCTTAGGCGCGCACCGGCCGGCACGTTCGACGGTGGAGTCGCGCCTCATGATCGACGCCAAGGTCGAGATCGACGTCACCGCCTACAAGCCCCGTGCCTGAGCGCGCCCACGCCTCCAAGGGCAAGAGCTTCGACGTGGCCGCGCTGGGCGAGGCCATGGTCGAGTTCAACCAGGTCCACCCCGGCCAGCCGCAATACCTGCGCGGCTTTGGCGGCGATACCAGCAATGCCGCTATCGCAGCGGCGCGGGCCGGCGCGCGCGTGGCCTACCTCACGCGCATCGGGCAGGACAGCTTTGGCCAGGCGCTTACCGCGCTGTGGCGCGCCGAGGGTGTGGACACCCGTGCCGTGCAAAGCGATGGCGAGCACCCCACCGGCATCTACTTCGTCTCGCACGGGGAGGCCGGGCACGAGTTCAGCTACCTGCGCGCGGGCTCGGCCGCGAGCCGCATGTCGCCGCAATGGCTGGAGGGTGAGCCCACGGCCGTGCTGCAGGCAGCGCGCATCCTGCACCTGTCGGGCATTTCGCTGGCCATCTCGTCCCAGGCCTGCGACACCGCCTTCGAGGCCATGCGCCTGGCGCGCGAGGCCGGCACGCTGGTGGCCTTCGACTCCAACCTGCGCCTGAAACTCTGGCCGCTGGCGCGCGCCCAGGCCTGCATCGCGCAGGCCGTGGCGCTGTGCGACATCTTTCTGCCCAGCCTGGAGGACATGCAGGCCCTGACGGGCCTGTCCGACCCGGACGCCATCGTCGACTGGGGCCATGCCCGGGGCGCAGCCACCGTGGTACTCAAGCTCGGGGCCGAGGGGGCGCTGGCCAGCAACGGCCAGCGCCGCGAACGCATGCCCGGCCAGCGTGTCACCCCCGTGGATGCCACGGGCGCGGGCGACTGCTTCTGCGGCAACCTGCTGGCCCGCATGGCCCAGGGCGACGACGTGTTCGCGGCGGCGCGCTATGCCAACGCGGCGGCCGCACTGGCCGTGCAGGGCTATGGCGCCGTCGCGCCGCTGCCGTACGCGCGCCAGGTGCAGGCAGCGGTGGCGTGAGCCTGCGGGGCAGGGCCGTCGGCACCTGCCCCTGTCATGTCGCGAACAGGTCGGACCGCGCCGCCTTGGTGATGGCGGCCACGCAGGGGTGGCTGATGCGCCGCTCCACCGAGATCGCGAAGAATTCCTCCACCAGTTCGGTGGAACGGCCGATCACCTCCACCCCGAACTGGGCCTGGGTCTCCTCTTCCAGCACGGTGGGCGAGGTGAACACCCCGCGGCCCTCTCGCCCGAAGGCGTTCATCAGAGCGCTGTCGTCGAACTCCCCCACCAGGCGTGGCTGCAGCTGGTGCTTGTTGAACCAGTGGTCGAGCTGCTGGCGCACCGAGGACATGGGCCCCTGGATCAGCATCGGCGCGCCGTGCAGGCATTTGGGGAATGGGCCTTGCAGCTGACTGCGCAGGGCCGGCGCGCAAAAGAAGCTCATCGAGCTGGTGCCCAGGCCGTGGTTGAAGGCCTTGACGCCGATCTTCTTGGAGACCGGCTCGTCCGCCAGCACCAGGTCGAGCCGGTTCAGGCTCAGCTGCGCCACCAGCTCAGGGAACTTGCCTTCGTGGCAGGTCATGTGCACCTGCTCGGCCAGGCCCATCGCCGGCTCCAGCAGGTGATAGGCCACCGACTTGGCCACCGAATCCGCCACGCCCACCCGGAAGGTGATCGGGCGCGACTGCCCGCGTGCCAGGCGGATGGATTTTTCGAGCTCGTCGCCGAGGGTAAAGATCTGCTCCGCATAGCCCAGTGCCACCCGGCCCTCGGCGGTCAGCTCCAGCCCCCGGCCGCGCTTCCTGAACAGGTCGTGGCCCAGCCACTCCTCCAACTGCTTGATCTGGCCCGACAGTGTCTGCGGCGTGGTGTTGAGCTGCTCGCCAGCGCGCATGATGCCGCCCGCCTTGGCCGTGGTCCAGAAGTAGCGCAGGTGCTTGAAGTTCATGCCGTCTCCTTGATACTTCGCAGAAATCGAAGTAAAAAACTCAATAAATCGAATATACGCGAAGTGTCAAGATCCCTACAGTACGTACATGGACAGATCGCGGAACGCCCCTTCGGGCACCGAACCCTGGCCATACAACGTTCACAAGGAGTCAAAGATGCGTATCACTACCCGAGGGCAACTTGCCGTGTCGGCCATGACCGATCTCGCACTGCGCCAGCAGATGCGTCCTGTGGCACTGTCGACCATCAGTGCACGCCAGGGCACCTCGCTGTCCTACCTGGAGCAGCTGTTCAGCGCGCTGCGGCGCGCCGGGCTGGTGGACAGCACGCGCGGCCCCGGCGGCGGCTACACCCTGGCGCGCCGCGCGGAGCAGGTGTCCGTGGCCGAAATCATCCTGGCGGTGGAGAACCTCAAGGGCGATGACACCCAGGGGCTGGGCCAGGGCCAGGCCGCGCAGATGACGGCCATGACGGGCGAGCTGTGGATCACCTTCAACAGCCGGGTGATGGACTACCTGCAGTCCGTGAGCCTGGCGGAACTGGTGGCCCAGGAGATCGAGCGCGGCGTGGTGGTGGATGCGGCTGAGCCGCAGCAGCGTGCCCGCGCCGTGCCTACGAGCAAGCCCAAGCCGCGCATGGCCGGTGTGGGGGTGCCCAACTCGGTGTTCGCGCTGGGCACCATGCCGCTGATGCAGCGGCGCTGAAGAAGCGTGCAGGGGGTGGGTGGCCACCCCCTGCACCAGATTTTTCAGGGCAGGGGTCGGCTAAGCCTCTCAGGCCGCGTACACCTGCTCCATGGATTTGAAACCCTTCATCTCGATCGGGTTGCCGCTCGGGTCGCGGAAGAACATCGTCCACTGCTCGCCGGGCTCGCCCTCGAAGCGGACCTGGGGTGCGAGCACGAAGGACGTGCCGGCCGCGCGCAGGCGTTCGGCCACGGCCTTCCACGCGGGCAATTCGAGGATGGCGCCGAAATGCGGCATGGGCACCAGATGCTCGCCCACATGGCCGGTGGCGGCGCTGGCGAACGGCGTGCCCAGGTGCAATGAGATCTGGTGGCCAAAGAAGTCGAAATCGACCCAGGTGTCGGTGCTGCGGCCTTCGCGGCAGCCCAGCACGCCGCCGTAGAAGCGGCGGGCTGCGTCGAGGTCGGTGACGTTGAAGGCAAGGTGGAAAAGGCTGTGCATCGGCGCAGGATAGCAGCCGCCATGCGCCCCCTGGAAGCGTCAGCCTTTCGGGCGTGCGAGCATTTCGGCGGTGTTGGTCTTGCGGTCGGCATTCACGCGCGCCACATGGGGGCGCTCGTTCATGCGGGCCAGGTACTCACGCACCGGCAGCTCGGCCAGGAAATCGCGGCCGTAGATGATCTTGGTGGCCGACGACACCAGGGGCAGGTGCACGATGGCCGCGCAGTCCGCCGCCGTGAACGTGTCGCCGCCGATGAAGGGGCTGAACTTCGTGAGCTGGGCGAATGCCGCGACGTTCTTGGCGAGTTGGGCGCCGACCTTCTCGCGCGCAGCCTCGCTCACCGTGCCGCCAAAGAAGGCCTGCGGGTAGAGGTTGCGCGCCACCAGCTCCAGGTGCAGTTCCATGAAGGTGATCAGCTCGCGCACCTTGCCGGCGGCCAATGGATCGGCCGGGATCAGCGGATGCGCGGGGTAGGCCGCCTCGATGTAGTCGGCGATCACGGCCGACTCGCACAGCGTGCCGCCCGGGGTGCGCAGGTAGGGCACCTTGCCCAGCGGGCTGGCGCTGCGGTCGGTCTCGCCGATCCACGCCAGTTCTTCTTCGAAGGGAACGCCTTTTTCCAGCAGCGCGAGCTTGACCTTGTTGTAGTAGTTGCTGGCCGAAAAGCCGCAGAGTGTGAGCATGGGGTGTCTCCTGTATCGCCTTGAGGGGCTATTGGTTTGCGCCAGCCGCCATGCTAGAGGCTGGCCGGGGCCGGGTGCGTCGCGCAGATGACCCCAGGGCGCCGTGTCTGGGGGCGCTGCCTACAATGGCAGGACACGCGCTTCCTGCGCAGCCCCTTGCATTCCAGGGGCCGCCCGCGCCTGCTGGCGCCGGGCTCGGCTTGCCGGCCACCCCATCTGTACCGCCACTGTTTTCGGAGCCTTTTGCATGATTTTCTCCCGTTCCCTCGCCGGCCTCGCGCTGTCCACCCTGCTGGCCGGCATTGCCCTGGCCCAGGCGCCTGCCCCCGCTGTGCAGGTGGAAGGCGCCTGGGCCCGCGCCAGCGTGCCAGGCCAGAAGGGCACCGGCGCGTTCATGAAGCTCACGGCGCCGCAGGGCGCGCGCCTGGTCAGCGCTTCATCCCCCGCCGCTGGCGTGACCGAGGTGCATGAGATGAAGCTCGATGGCGACGTGATGCGCATGCGCGCCGTACCGGTGCTCGATCTGCCCGCAGGCAAGGCCGTGGAGCTCAAGCCCGGCGGCTTTCACGTCATGCTGCTGGACCTCAAGGCCCCCCTGCCCAAGGACAGCACCGTGCCCCTCACGCTGACGTTTAAGGACGCCAAGGGCATGGAAAGCAAACTCGAGCTGACCGTGCCTGTGGCGGCCAGTGCGCCGGGTGCACAGCCTGGAGCGGCAGCCCCGGCGCATGGGCACAAACACTGAGCCAGGGGCCTGTGCAGGCCATCGCCAGGCGCCACTCATTGGGGTAAGCTGTCAAGACAGGTTCCAACCCCCTTCTTGCGGAGCAGCCATGAGCGACACATCCAACTTTGGTTTCGGCAAATTCGTCCCCGGTTTCGATTTTCTGCAGAGCCTGGCCAAGGGTGCGTCGACCAGCATTCCGCAACTGCCCAACCTCTCGAACTGGGTGGCACCGACCATCAGTGTCGAAGAACTGGACAAGCGCATCGACGAGCTCAAGGCCGTGCAGTTCTGGCTGGAGCAGAACTCCCGCGCGCTGGCCGCCACCATCCAGGCGCTGGAAGTGCAGAAGATGACCCTGGCCACCCTGAAAGGCATGAACTTCAGCATGGGGGATGTGGCCAATGCCTTCAAACTGAAGACTGCCGATACGGTGATGAGCGGTGTGCAAAAGGCTGCCGACACGGTGAGTGGTGCGGCCGGGGCCGTCGCCGGTGCGGCTGCCCGCGTCACCGGCCGCGCGAAGGAAGAAGAGCCTGAGCAAGCAGAGGCCGATGCCGAGCCCGAGGTGCAGGCGCCCGGCAAGGCCAAAAAGGGCAAGTCTGCTGCCTCGGCACCGGACGCCTCCGTGGTGGACCCGCTGCAGTGGTGGGGCGCGCTCACCGGCCAGTTCCAGCAGATCGCCGCCAATGCCATGAAGGATGCGGCCAAGCAGACTGCCCTCGACACCACCAAGAACATGGCCACCGGCCTGGCCAAGGAGGCCATCAAGACGGCCACCGGCATGGCCAGCCAGTTCGCTGCCAAAGGCATGAAGAGCATGTCGGGCGAGCGCAAGCCCGCAGCCAAAAAGCCAGCGGCCAAGCCCGCAGCCAAGGCCCGGCCGGCCGCGAAGAAGGCAACGGCTGCGGCCAGGCGCGCGCCGCGCAAGAGCGCAGGCTGACCCCGGCCTGTGCGTCCCGCGCGGGTGGGCGCCGCGCAACCGCCTGCGAAAAGACACACACCATGACACTCTTTCCCTCCGGCCATGCCACCCACCCCCAGTGGCGCATGGCTGCGGCCCTGGCGCTGGCGCAGTTGCGCGCGCAGATGGCGCTGCCCCAGTACGCGAGTGCCCCCACGCTGGGCCTGCTCTACATCACCGACCACTATGCGGGCGATGCCCAGGCCCTGCTCGACCACCTGGCAAGCGAATTGCCCGGCGTGACCGACTGGAGCGGCACCGTGGGCGTGGGCGTGGCCGCCAACAATGCCGAGTATTTCGACGAGCCTGCACTGTCCGTGATGCTGCTCGATGTCTCGCCCGACCAGTACCGCGTGTTCTCGGGCGTGGCCCCGCTGCCGCGCCAACCGGCCAGCGGCTTCGTGGCCCACACGGCGCTGGTGCATGCCGATGGCCACACGCCCGAGCTGGCCGAGCTGCTGGCCGAAATGGCTGCGCGCACCGAGACCGGCTACCTGTTTGGCGGCCTGAGCGCCAGCCGGGGCGCGGGCGTGCAGTTCGCGGTCGCCGGTGACGGCAATATCGCCGGGCAGGGCGGTGCCAGCGGTGTCTTCGATGGCGGCCTGTCGGGCGTGGCCTTTGGCGCCGAGGTGGTCCTGGTCTCGCGCGTCACCCAGGGCTGCCAGCCCGTGGGGCCGCTGCGCAGTGTGACCGCTGCGCATGAGAACGTGGTGCTGCAGCTCGATGGCGAGCCGGCGCTCGACGTGCTGCTCGACACGCTCGAGGTCTCGCTCGACGGCGACCCGCAGCCTGCGCTGCGCAAGGTGCGCGCCACGCTGGCAGGGCTGGTGGATGCCGGAGAGCAGCCCCGGGGCCAGCAGCGCACGGGCCACTTCGGCACCGATACGCGCGTGCGCCACATCGTGGGCCTGGACGGTGCGCGCCGGGGCGTGGCCCTGGGCGACCGGGTAGAGCCCGGCATGCACCTGGCCTTCTGCCAGCGCAACGTGGCGGCGGCGCGCGCCGACCTGATGCGCATCTGCGCCGAGATCCGAGAAGAGCTGGAACCCGAGGAACTGGAGCCCGCGCCGCTGGAGTCGCAGGACCACACGGGTCGCGCCATGGCCCCGGCGCCCGGAATGGAGGCGCAAGGCCCTGCCGCCGGGCACCACGGCCGGCGCATTCGCGGCGCCATCTACGTGAGCTGCTCGGGCCGTGGCGGTCCGCATTTCGGCGGGCCCAGCGCAGAGCTGCAGATCGTGCGCCATGCGCTGGGCGACGTGCCGCTGACCGGCTTCTTCGCCGGCGGAGAGATCGCGCACCACCATCTGTATGGCTACACGGGCGTGCTCACGGTCTTCACCTGAAGGCCGGCAGCCTGATCGCCCCTGTCAACTGCTCTCGGTCGGAAGCCCGTCGGCATCCCACTCGGGCAGGCCGCCGCGCAACCAGTACACCGTCTTGTAGCCCTTGCTGGCCGCCACCTTGGCCGCCTTGTAGGACTTCCAGCACTCGGCCCCGTTGCAGGCAAAGATCACGGGCTTGCTGCGGTCCACCTTCTCCAGTGCCTGGAAGTCATCCTGCGTGGCGTTGAAGGCCACGTCCTTGAGGCTTTTTTCCACATAGGCCGCGAAGACGGCGCCGCGGATACGCTTGGCCTTGAATTCCTTTTCGGTGCGTGTATCGACCACCACCGCCCCCTGCGCCTGCAGCTTTTGCGCCTCGCGCGCGGTGATGCGGTTCACGCCGGGCAGGCTGTTGGGGGTGAAGAGACCGAGTTCCGCCACGCGGCGGTACTCCTGCGCTTCGGGGCGCAGGGCCACCGGGCTCAGCCCTGTGGCCGCGGAGCCCGAGGTGAACCACTGGGCCAGGCGTGCCTTGACGTCGGCAGGCAGGTCCTTCTTCACGGCGATCGAGAAGCCGCCCGGCACCGGCTGTGAGGTCGCCAGCACCCGCGCGTCGCCTTTGTGGGTGGCCGACCATTCGGCCCAGTCGTCCGCCCGCACCACGGTGGCATCGGTGCTGCCGAGCACCAGCGCGCTCAAGCCCGCCTGCGGGTGCTTTTCGTGCAGTACCGACTTGAGGTCCTGGAACGACAGGCCTGCTTCGTTGAGCATGCCGCGTGCCATGTAGGTGTAGATCGAATCCTGCTGGGGCAGGTACAGGCGCTGGCCTTTCATCGCCGCCACGTTCGCCACCTGGGCAGACCCCACGAGCAGGTACAGGTCCGATTTCTGCGTGGCACCCACAAGCTCGTACCCGCGCTGCAGCGCGGAGGCCGCCACCTGGGCAGGGCCTATGAAAACATCGTAGCCCGCGCTGCGCGTGGCACGCATGACATCGGCCAAGTCGTCGCTGGTGACCACGGTGGCCGGTTGACCGGCGGCCTTGGACAGGCCTGACTCGAACGCGCTGCGCAGAATGCTGTGCGCGGCCTTCTTGGCCGTGGGCTCCACGGCCACGATGGCCGTGAGCTGGGCCTGGGCCACGGAACTGAGCAACAGCAGCAACAGGCACAGCAAGGCAGGGCGTATTTGGCAGTACATGGTGTCTCCTTTGGAGTCTGTCAGCCGATGTCAAATATGCACCAGGGCGCTACCGAACACACGTCCTTGAGGATGTTGTTGCCATTTCTTACACCTGCTCTCACAAACCCCCAGGGCAAATCGGGGCGGCCATACCAGAATGGGATATGCCCCGCATCCTGGCGGCCGTCTGCGGTCGGTGCCGACTGCGGAAACACCAGCCTTACCCACCTCTGGAGGAACGTTCCATGAAGAATCCCGTGACCCTGCCGCGCCGGCACCTGCTCACTGGCAGCGCTGCCGCACTCAGCGCCCTGGGGCTGGCTGCATGGACCCGGGGCGCGCATGCCCAGGCTGCGCCTGCGGCGGCGGCCAAGCCGCTGCCCGCTTACGTGGGGTGGAAGAACCCTGGCAGCCTGATCGTGCACAGCAGCAGCACCCTGGAAACGCGCCGGGGCGCTTTCGGCACCGGGGTGGTCACGCCGTCGAGCCAGCTGTACATCCGCAACAACCTGCCCGCGCCCGATGCCGCCATCGTGGCCGAGCGCGATGCATGGACTGTGTCCATCGAAGGGGTGAAGGCGCCACGGGCGCTGACCGTGGCCGAGCTCAAGACCCTGGGCATCGAGACGGTGACCACGGTGCTGCAATGCTCGGGCAACGGGCGCGGCTTTTTCCCCAGCAAGCCCAGCGGCACGCCGTGGACGGTGGGCGCGGCGGGCTGCGTGGTCTGGAGCGGGGTGCCGCTGCGCAACGTGGTGGCCGCCCTGGGTGGGCTGGCGGGCGGTGCTGCCTACCTCACGGGCACGGGCGGCGAGAAATTGCCCGAGGGTGTGGACCCGCTCTCGGTGGTAGTCGAGCGCTCGGTGCCCATCCAGGCGCTGGACGATGCCATCCTGGCCTGGGAGATGAACGGCGAGCCCATGCCGCTGGCCCACGGTGGGCCGCTGCGCCTGATCGTGCCGGGCTACCAGGGGGTGAACAACATCAAGTACGTCAAGCGCGTGGCCTTCGGTGCCGAGCAGTCGCAGGCACGCATCATGTCGCACGGCTACCGCATGTCGCCACCCGGCACCAAGGCGGGCCCCGAGCAGCCCTCGGTGTGGGAGATGACGACCAAGTCCTGGATCAACGGCCCCCTGCCCGAGCAGGGCGCGCTCAAGGCCGGCATGGTGCAGGTGCATGGCGTGGCGTTTGGCGGCACGCGGGGCGTGAAGGGCGTGGAGGTCTCGGTGGACGGCGGCAAGACCTGGCAGGCGGCCCAGCTCATCGGGCCTGACCTGGGCCGCTTTGCGTGGCGCCAGTTCGTGCTGCCCGCACGCCTGGCCGCAGGTTCACATGAACTGCTCAGCCGCGCTACCGACACGGCAGGCAACGTGCAGCCCGAACAGCGCGAGGAAAACCTGGGCGGCTACAACAACACGAGCTGGCGAGACCACGGTGTGACCGTGGTGGTCGCTTGAAGCGGTGCGCATCTTGCGCACCGCAGCCGCGGCCTGGCTGCTGGCGCTGATCAGCAGCGGCGCCTGGGCCGCAGATGCCGGCGAGCTGGCGCGGGGCAAGGAGCTGTTCGGCAAGATCCAGCCGGCCTGCGCGGTGTGCCATACGCTGCAGGCAGCGGGCGCCGAGGGCCAGGTCGGCCCCGTGCTCGATGAGCTCAAGCCCAACGCCGAGCGCGTGCTGCGCGCACTGCGTGCGGGCATTGGCGTCATGCCCTCCTATGCCGACAAGCTCAGCGACAAGGACATGCGGGCCCTGGCGCACTTTGTGGCGCAGGCCAGCGGCGCTGCTCCCTGAGCGTCAGGCCTTGTGGGCCGCTGCCGTGGGCAGCCGGCTGGGTGCCGCGCTGTGGGGCATGCCCGTGAACGCAAAGTCCAGCTCGGGCGCCAGGCCGCTCACGATGCGTGCCAGCGACTTGCCCGAGCCGCAGGCATGCGTCCAACCCAGCGTGCCGTGGCCGGTGTTGAGGAACAGGTTGCCGAGTTTCGTCTTGCCGATCAGCGGTACGTTGCTCGGCGTGGCGGGGCGCAGGCCGGTCCAGAACTGAGCCTGGCTGGCATCGCCCGCACCCGGGAACATCTGCTCCACGCGGCGCACGATGGCGTCGCAGCGCACCTGGTTGAGGTCGCGGTTGTAGCCGTTGAATTCGGCCGTGCCGGCAATGCGCAGGCGGTCGCCGCGCTCGCTGGTGTAGCGCGAGAAGACGAGCTTGTATTCGTCGTCCGTCAGGCTCACCTGGTGCGCCATCGATGCGTCCTTGACCGGCATGGTCACCGAGTAGCCCTTGGCAGGGTAGATGGGCAGGCGGATGCCCAGGGGCTGTGCCAGCAGCGGGCTGAACGAGCCCATGGCCAGCACGAAGGCATCACCGTGCACGCGCTCGAAGCGGCCTTCGGCGGTGGTCACCTCCACATGGTCGATGCGCCCGCCGGCCTCGCGCAGCGCCGTGATGTGGTGGCCCAGGCGGAACTGCACGCCCGCAGCCTCGCACAGGCGCGCCAGCTCGCGGGTGAAGGTGTTGGCGTCACCGGATTCGTCCTCGGCGGTGTAGGTGGCGCCGGCCAGTTGCGGGCGGATGTGGGCCAGGGCCGGCTCGATGCGCACGGCCTCGTCGGCGCTGATGACTTGGCGCTCGCAGCCCAACTGGCGCATCTGCTCGGCCGGCGCAAGGGCGCCATCGAACTCCTTCGGATCGGTATAGAAATGCAGGATGCCCTGCGTGCGCTGCTCGTAGGCGATGCCGGTGGCGGCGCGCAGCTGCTGCAAGGTGTCGCGGCTGTAGGTACCCAGGCGCACGATCTGCTCAATGTTGTGGCGCGTGCGCGCCGGCGTGCAGTTGCGCAGGAAGGACAGGCCCCAGAGCCACTGGCGCATGTCGCCGCGGATACGGAACAGCAAGGGCGCGTCTTCCTTGCCCAGCCACTGCAGCACCTTGAGCGGGGCGCTGGGGTTGGCCCAGGGTTCGGCATGGCTCACCGATATCTGGCCGCCGTTGGCAAAGCTGGTTTCCGCGCCGGGCGCACCCTGGCGGTCGATGACGGTCACCTCGTGGCCGAGTTGCTGCAGGAAATAGGCCGAAGTCACGCCGAGCAGGCCGGCGCCAAGAACGATCACACGCATTTGAAAGCCTTTGAAAGGGCAATCGCCAGGCTGGTCCTTGCTACCACTGCGGTTATTGGATACCAATAGCGCGCAGCGGGCATGTCGTTGCCCGGCTGCCGCTCCCCCTGTCCTTGGTACCTGAGAGATTCACCGCAGGCCCCTCATGGGCTGCAGCTTGCTCCTTCGGTGCGCTACGTGGTGTAGCGGCTCTCCAGACGGCCTTGATGAATGGTGCAGTACGGAACCTGAGCGTGCATGGGAGTTTGCGCCTTCGGTGAAGCGGGCGGTGCCGCTTGCTCTCCTGCGAAGGCCATTCTAGGGCGAGGCCAGCGCACAAAAGCGAACGCCGCAGCTAATGTGCGGCGTTCGTTGCTGATACAAGACCGGGCCGTGGCCCGGTCAGGTGTCAGTTGCGGCGGGGATTGTCAGGGTTGCTGTCGCGACGATTCGAGACGCCATCGCCATCGCGGTCGCGGTCATTGCGGTTGTTCACGCCGTCACCGTCACGGTCGCGGTCCATACGATTAGGCACTCCATCACCGTCACGGTCCCAGCCGCCGCGGCGCATTTCCCAGCGGCCATCACGCTCTTGCCAGGTGGGCTGGCGATAGGCATAGCCTGGGCGTGCCTTCACCCAGTGGCCGGCGACCCACACATGGCGGCCGCCACGCCAGTCCCAGTGGCCTTCTTCCCAAACCTGGCCACGGCGTTGGCGTGGCACTGCTTCACGGCGGGGTGGTGGAGGTGCGGGGATCACTTGGTACCCCTGGGGGCCCGACTGGATCACCACGGTACCTTGGTGCACCGGCTGGGCCGTGGCCACAGACGAGAGGCTTGCCAGGGCCAGGGTAGTCGCAATAAGGGCTGCGTAAGTGGTTTTGTAAGCCATGGTTGACTCCTTTTTCAATGTTGTTGTGTCGCTTTTGTATGGTGGGCAGGCAGCAGTGCCACGTCTGTAGGCGCTGCGCCTTGGTCCCTGTAGGCGAGCGGGGCCGGCGCCACCAGGGCAGCCGGCAGGCCCCGTCAGTTGCGGTACGGGTTGTCCGGACGGCGGTCGTGGCGGTTGGGCACACCGTCGCCATCGCGGTCCCAGCCGCCGGGGCGCATGTGGTGGCGGCCGTCGCGCTCTTCCCAGCGCGGTTCACGGTAGCTGTAGCCGGGGCGGGCCTTCATCCAGTAACCCTGGATCCACACGTGGCGGCCGCCGCGCCATTCCCAATGGCCTGGTACCCAGGCCATGCCGCGGCGCGAGTGCGGTGGCGCTTCGTAGCGGGGTGGGGGGGGTGCGTGGTACTGCACCGGGGTGACCTGCAGCGGCGCCAGGGCGGGGCGCTGCACGGGATGCTGGTAGTAAGGGCTGCCGGTCTGGATGACGATGGTGGCGCTGGGGGATGCCAGCGCCGGGGCAATGGCACCCAGCGACAGCAAGGCCAGGGAAGCGACGGCGAGGGCGATGCGGGCCATGAAGGTCTCCTTGGAAATGATTCCTTGCGGAACCGGAGCCTTGATCGTGGGCGCTTTGCGTCAAGCCGGTGTAGGGCTCGTGCGAAGAGTTGTAAGTGTGTGTTGCGCAGAAGCCGCTCTCGCGACCAAAGCGTGACTTATGTCACATCAGCGGACCAGCAGCGCCAGGACCGGCGGCAGGACCAGCCAGAAGCCCGACACCGGCATCAGCACCAAGCCGGCCAGCACCAGGGCCAGCAGGCACCAGCCCATGGGCCGCAGCGCCACGGCCGGCTGGCTGCGCTCCAGCGCCGTCACCTCCCATGCCAGCAGGGCCAACACAGCGCCGAACAGCAGGAACCAGACGGCGGCACTCAGGTGCATGTCGTCTGCCACGGCGTTGAACACGCCTCGCTGCCACAGGATCTGCCACTGTGGGACGAACAGGACGGCCGCCGCCAGCGTGTGCAGCACGGCCACGGCCAACAGCCAGCGGCCCTTCCAGGGGCGGGCAGCAAGGGTGGAAAGGGACCAGGGAAGGCTGTGCATGGAATGCTCCTTGTCATACGGGGAACGGAGTGTGGTCAGCCGATCCAGCGGTCGGCCTGCGTGTGTACCTGCGCCCGGATTTCGGTCAGCAGGTGCATGAGCCCGAGCCAGGCGCGCTCGAAAGCTGGCAGCTCGGACGGTACGCCGGCCAGGTGCCTGGCCAGCACTTTTTGCTGCGCCGCCACGGGGGCGGGCGGCCGGCTCTTGCCTGCGAAGTCGAAGACCGGCTCCGTGAAGGGCTCGGTCTGCCAGGCCTGCATGATCGAGAGGGCGGGCATCAGCTCGTCGGTGAAGGTGGTGACATCCATCGCCGCATCGACCAGCCCCAGCGCCACGTAGGCTTGCAGCACGCCTTGGGCGTGGGCCGGCGACGCGGGTTGCAGCAGCGCGCGCCAGGCCCGCAGCACCCCGGTGCGAAAGGCCGGCGACAGCTCGCGCGTACAGCCGAAATCGAGCACGCCGAGCTGCCCGTCCGGCAGGAACAGAAAGTTGCCCGGGTGCAGGTCCGCATGCATGTGCCCAAGGCCAAAGGTGCAGTGCATGAACCAGTCCCAGAGCAGTTGGCCGGCCTGGTTGCGCGCGGCCTGCGTGGGCTCGCTGTGCAGCCATTCACCCAGGTGCACGCCTGGCAGGTACTGCTGGGTGAGCACCTGTGCGCGGGTGTGCGAGGCGATGGGCTGCGGCACCACGATGCCCGGCAGCGCCGCATGTTCGGCAAACCACTGCAGCTGCCGGGCCTCGTGCAGGTAATCCACCTCGTGCAGCAGCGTGCGCTCGATCTCCTGCATCACCCGTTCCACCACCACATCGCCGGGCAGCGGCAGGTCGCTGTGCGCCAGGGCACGCAGGGTGGTGCGCAGCAGGCGCATGTCCGAGGCGATGGTCGAGGCAATGCCCGGGTACTGCACCTTGACCGCCACGGCGCCATGCCCGGCCAGCTCGGCGCGGTGCACCTGGCCCAGGCTGGCAGCGGCAAAGGCCTGGGGCTCGAAGCGGGTGAACAGGGCCTCGGGCTCCTGCCCGAAGGCCTGGCGGAACACCCGGCCCACCAGCGCGCGGTTGAGCGGCGTGGCCTGGTGGCAGGCGCGCGCCAGTTCGCGCCGCACGCCTTCGGGTAAAAAACTGGTGTCCATGCTCAGGATCTGCGAGACCTTGAGCGCCGTGCCGCGCAACTGCCCCATGGCCTGGAACAGGATGCGGCCCATGGCCGCCTCGTGGCGGGCCTGGGCATCGGCCTGTGCCACTTCGTCTGCGGGGGCGGGCCGCAAGCGCTGGCCCAGTTGTGCCAGACCCAGACGCGCGGCCGTGATGCCGGTGATGGTGCCGCGCGCGAGTGTGCCGGTGCGGGGTGGCTTGGCGCCTGTCATGCGCGGGGCGGGTATTGAGGGCTGGCAGCAGCCGGTGCGCCAGCATCCACCCGCGCCAGCAGGGTCCGCACGATGCGCCGGTGGAACGGCGCGATCACGGCCATGTAGGTGTGGCCCAGCGCGTTGTGGATGTGCACCACGGAGGAAAGAGCCAGCACGGCCTGCCCGTCCTGCATGCGCTTGTGCAGCGACACCTGAACGTTCAGGTGGCGGTCGTCCACGCCCATCACCACCTCGCGCTCGCCCAGGTAGCGGATCTCGAAGAAACCCACCAGATCGCCCACGCGGTAGCCCGCCTCAGTCTGGCGGGTGCCGTCATGCAGTTGCCCCACAGCCTTGAGGCCCACCATGCGCATCAGGCGGTTGCGCAGGGCCATGAGCGCGCGTGTCCAGCCCGGCGTTTGTTTCACCATGTCGAGCCAGGTCTGCAGCGCGCTGCTGTCGGGTGTGGGGTCGGCCGCTTCGAAGCAGTCGGCAAACTGGGCTCCGGGCAGGTGCATGGCGATCACGCTGCCCGAGGGGATGGCTGTGGCGCGGACGGTGCGGGCGGGGCTCATGGTGCGGCCTTGCGGGTACGGGGTTTGCGGGCGGGCTTGGGCGCATCGGCCGCGGGGGCCTGGGCCGACGGGCGCGCACGCGGCGTGCGCGGCGGCGTATCCACCGGGGGCACCATCGTGTCCCCCAACGCGCTTTTGGCCATGCGCAGCACGCCCACCAGGCCGCTGCCATGCTGCATGAAGCGCGCCATCTGGCTGCGCAGCATGAAGCCGCCCAGTTGCAGCATGCGGTTGACCAGGCCCGCGCGCAGCGCCAGCACCAGCACGCCCAGCGACAGGTCCACCAGCTGCGTGGTGTCCGCGAACTCGTCCGATTCGTCGGCCAGCCAGTAGGCCACCACACCCGCCAGGTAGTCGCCGTACAGGCCGCTGGCCACCCCCTTGAAATCGCAGGGCTCGATCTCGCCCTGGGATTCGGCCGTTTCGATGAAGCCCGTCACCGCCTCGCGCAGGGCCTGGCGTGCCGCCAGCGGCTCAGCCAGCATGGACAGCGGGGAGCGCCTGGCCAGTGTGCGCACTCCGGCCACGAACTCGCGGTCGGGCAGCAGGCGCTCGAGCACGGCGTCGGTCAGGCGCTGCAGCTTTTCCTGCAGGCCGTAGTCGGCCAGGCCCGGTGTGGCCAGCGTATCGGCCAGGGCGCTGCGCACCGCTTCGTCCAGATAGCCCAGCACGATGCGGTCCTTGGTCGGGAAATACTTGTAGATCGTCGCATCGCCAATGCCGGCCGCGCGCGCGATGTCCTTCATCGTCGTGCCGTCGAAGCCCTGGCGCGTCATCAGATCGACCGCGCTGGCCACGATCTGGCGGCGCGTAGCGTCCTGCTGTTGGCGAGTGGTTTTCATTTTCTTTAAATCCCATGAATTTGGTATTTAAAGAATAGTTAATTCTGTTTAAACCGTCAAGCGAGTTCAGAGCGTGCAGGCAACATAGAGCCCATCTGCCGGCACGTCCGGGCAGGTTGGCGGGGTGTTTTTGCTGTCGAAAGCAGCGGTGCTGCTCAGCGCCGCATGCCCGTGAAAGCCTCGAACTCCCAGCTGCGCAGGGCCAGCAGCAAGGTATAGCCCTCCAGCTCGCGGGCCGGCAGCTTCTGGTCGGCCAGGTGCTGCTGCGCAAAGTCCTGGGCCACGCGCTGCATGCGCTCCATGAAGGCCGGGGCCAGGCTGCGGCTGATGGTGCCGTGCACCAGCAGCACACCCTCGCCCGCGCCATCGAAGCCGCCAGCGAAGTAGTCGAGCAGCGCATGCTCGCGAAAGTAGTTCATCACCGGGCCATGGGGCCGCCAGCGGAAGGTTTTGGCCAGCTTGAGTCGGTAGCGGTTGAGCGGCCGCAGCTCGATGATGCCGATGCGGTCGAGCTGCGCCAAGTACTTGATGCCTTCGGCCTCCGAGAGGCGGTAGGTGCCCGTCACCTGCTCCAGCGTCCACTGGCTGAGCACGCAGATGGCCATGAGCAGCAGCCGCTTGTCGGCCACCACGGCTTTTTCCTGCTCCTGCGTCAGCTCCTTGAGCAGTGGCTGGCTGTCGGCCACGCGGCGTGCCAGGTCGGCGAAGTCCAGGGCCAGCGCGCGGCAGATGGCGTCGATGCGCGACAGCGGCATGTCCCCCTTGGCCAGCATGCGCTTGACGCTGGACTCCGCCATGCCCAGCTGCTGCGCCAGGTCGGCGTAGGTCATCTGCGCGGTCTTGAGTTCCTTCTTGAGGGCGGTGACGAGGTCGGCGGTGGTGCTCATGGGTATCGATTATCAGTACCTGCGGTGTTCTGGGTAGCCCTTTGCACTGATTTCGGTACTGGTTTGGCCTGGGGCCTGCCGACACTGCGCTGCATCAACCACTGCCGAGACGCCGCACCATGCCACTGCCCTTCGCTCCTTCCACAACGGGCCTGTCCCGGCCAGAAGCAGGCCTTCTGGTCGGCGCCTGTGCCTTGCTGGGCCTGGCCCTGTTCGGGCCTTCGATGCTGGACAGCGCCCACCAGCACGGGTTCGCCGACCAGCGCACGCTGCTGGGCATTCCCTGTGCACTCGACGTGCTGAGCAACCTTCCCTTTGCCATCGCTGGCGTCCTGGGCCTGGCCTGGCTGGTGCGCTTGCCGCATGCCGCGATGGACGGGGTATCCCGCGCCCTCGTTGCCCTGTTTCTGGCCGGGCTGGTGTGCACCTCGGTGGGTTCGTCCTTCTACCACTGGCGTCCCAGCGACTTCGGCCTGTTCTGGGACCGGCTGGGCATGGTGCTGCCGTTCGCAGGCCTGCTGGGGCTGGCGGCTGCGGGCCGCGTCAGCGGGCGCGCCGGCATCGCCACGGCGGGTGCCGTGCTGCTGGGCGGCACATCGGCCGTGCTGTGGTGGGCGCTGTCCGGTAACGTGCTGCCCTGGGCGGTGGTGCAGTTGGGGGGCATGCTGGTGGTGCTGGCGCTGGCCGCGCTGCCCCGGCGCGCTGAAGCCCTGGCCGTGCACCTGGGCGCGGTGATCGCTTTCTACGGCGTGGCCAAGCTGTTCGAGGCGGCCGACCATGCGATCCTGGAGGCCACGGGGCAGTGGGTGTCGGGCCATAGCCTCAAGCACCTGATCGCGGCCGGCGCTGCCTTGCCTGTGCTGTCTGCGCTTGCAGCGTTGCTGCAGCGCACGAATGCCCCCCGCGCTGTCGCTGCAACCGGGCAGAATGGCGGCCAGCACCGGCCGCAAAGCCGCTCGACCACGGCGCGCAATGCACGCCGCCAGGGCGCCTGAGAGATGTCGTTCTTACACACCAAGATGCCAACGAGGAGAGACGCATGAGCACCGAGACCCCTTCTGCGGGCGCGAGCCCCCTGCACGGCAGCCCCAGCGTTCAGGGCAGCCACGGCGGCCATGAGGACCCCAACCAGTTCGCCCTGCTGCGCCAGCGCCGCTTCGCCCCCTTCTTCTGGACGCAATTCTCGGGCGCTGCCAACGACAACCTGTTCAAGTTCGCCTTCACGGTGATGGTGACCTACCAGCTGAGCGTGGGCTGGCTGCCGCCGGCCATGGCGGGGCTGGTGATCGGGGCGCTGTTCATCCTGCCGTTTTTGCTGTTCTCGGCCACCTCGGGCCAGCTCACGGACAAGTACGACAAGACGCGCATGATCCGCTTCGTGAAGAACCTGGAGATCGCCATCATGCTGGTGGCGGCCGTGGGCTTCGTGGCGGGCAACGTGCCCATCCTGCTCCTGTGCACCTTCCTCATGGGGATGCACTCCACGCTGTTCGGCCCGGTGAAGTTCGCCTACCTGCCCCAGGTGCTGACTGAGCGCGAGCTCACCGGCGGCAACGGCATGGTGGAGATGGGCACCTTCGTCGCTATCCTGCTGGGCAACGTGGCGGGCGGCCTGCTGGTGGCGCTGCCGGGCATCGGCCACACCACGGTGGCCATCGCCTGTGTGGCGCTGGCACTGGCCGGACGGGTGGTGGCGCAGGCCATTCCCTCTGCCCCGGCCACCGATCCGGGCTTAGTCATCAACTGGAACCCCATCACCGAGACCTGGCGCAACCTGAAACTCGCGCACGGCAACATCGTGGTCTTCCGCTCGCTGCTGGGCATCAGCTGGATGTGGTTCTTCGGCGCCGTGTTCCTGTCGCAGTTCCCGAGCCTGGCCAAGGAGGTGCTGCACGGCAACGAGCAGGTGGCCTCGCTGCTGCTGGTGGTGTTCTCGGTGGGCATCGGCATCGGTTCGCTGCTGTGCGAGGTGCTGTCGCGCCGCCATGTGGAGATCGGCCTGGTGCCGCTGGGCGCCATCGGCATGAGCGTGTTCTCCATCGATTTGTACTTTGCCGCGCGCAGCCTGCCGCCGTCGGAGATCATGGGCCTTGGGGCCTTTCTCGCGCAAAGCCCGCACTGGCGCGTGATGCTCGACCTGGCGCTGCTCAGCCTGTTCGCGGGCCTGTACAGCGTGCCCATGTACGCACTGATCCAGATGCGCAGCCAGCCCACGCACCGCGCGCGCATCATCGCCGCCAACAACATCCTGAACGCGCTGTTCATGATCGCCAGCTCGCTGATCGCCGGCGCGCTGCTGGGCGCGGGCTTCACCGTGCCGCAGATCTTTTTGTTCACCGGCCTGGCGAATGCGGTGGTGGCGTTCTACATCTTCATGCTGGTGCCCGAGTACCTGCTGCGCTTCGTGGCCTGGGTGTCCTCGCGCTTCGTCTACCGCTTCAAGGTGCAGGGCGACGAGAACCTGCCCACCACCGGCGCCGCCATCCTGGCGTGCAACCACGTGAGCTTCATCGATGCGGTGCTGCTCATGGCGGCCAGCCCGCGGCCCATCTACTTCGTGATGGACCACCGCATCTTCCGCGTGCCGGTGCTGGGCTGGCTGTTCCGCCTGGCCAAGGCCATCCCGATCGCGCCCTACAAGGAAGACCCCGCCATTTACGACGCTGCCTTCGAGCGCGCCGCCCAGGTGCTGCGCGAAGGCGACCTGCTGGCCATCTTCCCCGAAGGCGGCATCACCAAGGACGGGCAGCTCCAGGAGTTCAAGGGCGGCATCATGAAGATCATCGACCGGGCGCGCGAAGAAGGCATCAACGCCCCCGTGATTCCCATGGCGCTGACCAATCTGTGGGGCTCGTACTTCAGCCGCATCGAGCAGGGCGGGGCCATGGTGCGCCCCTTTCGCCGCGGCTTCTACAGCCGCGTGGGCCTGAACGTGGGACATGCCGTGGCGTCGTCGGACGTGCAGCCCGCGTTGCTGCGCTCGCGCGTGGCCGATCTGCTGGGCACCTGAATGCCGGATACCGACCGCCTGCAAGCGCAGGAGCGGGTGGCGCTGGCGCGCCGGGTCATGTCGTTCCTGCGCGGGATCGGCCTGGTGGTGACCGAGGCGCCAGTGCCTCCCGACAGCTTCCTGCCGGGCTTGCGCATCGTGCAGGGCGGCCTGCAGGTGGACCTGGGTCAACTGCGCTGGCCGGGTGACCTGCTGCACGAAGCCGGGCACCTGGCCGTGGTGCCCGCCGCGCTGCGTGCCACCATGGACGACGCGCTGGCCGAGTTGCCCCCTGTCCCCCACGCAGGCGAGATCGAGGCCACGGCATGGGCCTGGGCAGCCTTGCGGCACCTTCAGTTGCCGTCCGAGGTGCTGTTCCATGACGGTGGCTACCATGGCCGGTCCCAGGGCCTGCGCACCACCTTCGAGCTGGGCGTCTACCTGGGAGCCGCAGGGCTGGTATCGGCGGGCCTGGCGGCCACACCCGCGCAGGCATCGGCAGGGGGCGCTCCCTATCCGCATCTCCTGGCCTGGCTGCGTTCCTGAACCCCGGGCCTTGCCGATTCGGTCAGGGGGCTCATGTTCATTGGTGCCCGGGTACCTGCTGCGCTTCGTGGTCTGGATGGCCTCGCGCTTCATCTACCGCTTCAAGGTGCAGGGCGACGATAACCTGCACCGCCAGCGGTGCCGCCACCCTGACCGGCAGCCATGTGGGCTTCATCGACGCGATGCTGCGCATGGCGGCCAGCCCCCGGGCCCATCTACTTCGTGATGGACCAGCGCATCTTCCGCGTGCCGGTGCTCGGCTGGCTGTTCTGCCTGGCCAAGGCCATCCCGATCGCGCCCTGCCAGGAAGACCCCGCCACCTACAACGCCGCTTTCGAGCGCGCTGCCCAGGTGCTGCGTGGCCGCGTTCACTCCGCGCGGATGTTCGCGCGCTGGGCAATCGCCCGCATGCGCGGTAGTTCGTCCTCGATCTGCGCGAGCACGGTGTTGCCGGGGGCGTAGGCCTGCTCCAGGCCACTGGCGATGAGCTTGCTGCGTATCTCGGCATCCGCCATGGTTTCGGACAGCGCCTTTTCCAGCCTGGCCTTTGCTTGGGCGGGCAGGCCGCGGGGCGCGACCACGGCCAGCCACGAGTCAGCAGCAAAACCTGCAAAACCGCTTTCCGCCACCGTCGGTACATCAGGCAACCGCGTGGCGCGCGCGGCGCCCGTGACGACGATGGCCTTGATCTTGCCCGACTTGAGCTGCGGCAGCGCCGCGGCCACCGTGTCGATGGTGAACGGGATCTGCCCGCCCATCAGGTCGCTCATGGCCGGCGCGCTTCCCCGGTAGGGCACGTGCAGCAGCTTGATGCCTGTGGCAGACCACATCAGCTCGGCGGCGAAATGGCCGGTGGTGCCGCTGCCGAACGAGCCGTAGGAGAACTTGTCGGGAGCCTGGTGCGCTGCCGTGATCAGCTGCTTCAGGTTGTCCACAGGCACATCGCGATGGGCCAGCAGGATCAGCGGCACGCGCGCCACCATGCCGACCGGCTCGAAGCTCTTGAGCGGATCGTAGGGCAGCTTGCTGTTGAGCGCGGGGTTGACGGTGAAGGTGGAGCCGGAGCTGATCAGCAGCGTGTAGCCATCGGCAGGAGCATTGGCCACGAAGGATGCGCCCACGATGGTGCCTGCCCCGGCCTTGTTCTCGACCACGATCGGTTGGCCCAGGCGCTCGCCCAGCTTCTTGCTGATCAGGCGCCCCACGATATCGACGGCCCCGCCAGGCGGGAAGGGCACAACCAGCTGGACCGGTTTGACGGGGTAGCCATCGGCATGTGCCTTGGTCCCTCCACCCAGCCCTGTCACTGCAATGGCTACCACGAACATGGCGACGCTTGTGCGTCGGTTCAGATGCAAGCACTTCATTTGGCGATCCTTCGGGTGAGGGCTGGTCGGTCAGCCGTTGTTGGCTGCGAACAGGCACTGCAGGGCGCACCAGCCTTCGTCTCGCACCGGCCATGCCTGTCGCTGCTACAGATGTTTGCGCAGCCGCCATGGCCGTGGATGCACGGGATCATGGCGGCGACCCGTGGGCATGCTCGGGTCGATGGCGGGAGTCAGAGGGGTTCAGATGAGCGACAGGCCCGCCAGTCGGTCCAGGCGCTGCTGCTCCGTTTCATCGCGCGGTGCATCAGCCGTTGCGAAAAAGAAAGCTGTAGGCGTTCAACGCCGGCACCCCTCCCAGGTGCGCGTACAGGACACGGGAGCCTTCGGGGAATTCGCCCTTGCGCACCATGTCGATCATGCCGTGCATGGACTTGCCTTCGTACACCGGGTCGGTGAGCATGCCTTCCTGGCGCGCGCACAGGCGGATGGCATCGAGCGTGCCCTCGCTCGGCAGGCCGTACTCGGGGCCGCCGTAGCGGGTGTCCAGCACCACGTCCTCGGCCGTGATCTCCTGGCCCAGCTCGACCAGCTTGGCGGTGTTCTGTGCGATGCGCAGCACCTGGGCGTGCGTTTGCTCGGGCTTGGCCGAGGCGTCGATGCCGATCACCTTGCGCGAGCGGCCGTCGGCCGCAAAGCCCACCACCATGCCGGCCTGCGTGCTGCCCGTGACCGAGCACACGACGATGTAGTCGAACGCAAAGCCCAGTTCCTTCTCCTGCTGGCGCACTTCCTCGGCAAAGCCCACGAAGCCCAGGCCACCGTACGGGTGCTCGGAGCAGCCGGCGGGGATGGGGAAGGGCTTGCCGCCGGCCTTCTTCACGTCGTCCATGGCCTGCTCCCAGCTGGGGCGGATGCCGATGTCGAAGCCTGCCGCATCCAGGCGCACGTCGGCACCCATGATGCGCGACATCTCGATGTTGCCCACGCGGTCGTACACCGCGTCGGAGTAGTTCACCCAGTTCTCCTGCACCAGCACGCATTTCATGCCCAGGTGGGCGGCCACGGCGGCCACCTGGCGCGTCTGGTTGGACTGGATGCCGCCGATGGACACCAGTGTGTCGTAGCCGCCGGCAATCGCCTCGGGGATGAGGTATTCGAGCTTGCGCGTCTTGTTGCCGCCAAAGGCCAGGCCGCTGTTGCAGTCCTCGCGCTTGGCATACAGATGCACCTTGCCGCCCAGGTGGGCCGACAGGCGTGGCAGCGGCGTGATGGGCGAGGGCCCGAAGGTCAGCGGGTGGCGGGCGAATTTCTGCAGGTTCATGGCGGCTCTCGTGTGCGATGGAAGGGTGGGGAATCACTCGCAGGGGCGCTTCGGTGGCGCCTTGCCTGCAGTGCCTCCATCGTAGGAAAAGCTGCGTTTAACGTGGTTGTGAAAATGGAGTGGATTTCAGAGGTTTGGTATGTGAAAATGGAAATTGATTTGCATTGATTCCACAAAACCAACCATGTGCGCAACAAAAGTTCGTGCCAAGAGCGTGCCGGCCAGCGCTGGAATGACGGACGAGCTCGACCGCACCGACAAGGCCATCCTGCGCCTGCTGCAGCGCGATGCCTCCCTGTCCAACGTGGCGCTGGCCGAGAAGGTGCACCTGAGCCCGCCCGCCTGCCTGCGCCGGGTGGAGCGGCTCAGGCGCCTGGGGCTCATCGACGGGGTGGTGGCGCTGCTCAACCCCAAGGCCGTGGGGGCCGGCATGCTGGTGATGATCGGCGTGGTGCTCGACCGCTCCACGCCCGAGTCGTTCGCGGCCTTCGAGAAGGCCGCCGTGAAGATCTCGGGTTGCATGGAGTGCCACGTGGTCACGGGCGAGTTCGACTACTTCATGCTGGTGCGCACGCGCGACAGCGACAGCTTCAACCGCCTGCACGCCGAGCAGCTGATCTACCTGCCGGGCGTGCGGCAGGTGCGTTCGTTCATGGTGCTGCGCAACGTGCTGTCCACCACGGAGCTGCCGCTGGCCTTGTGACCAGCAGCGGGGATCAAGCCGTCTCGACGGCGAACGTCAGCCCGGCATTTGCCTGCAGGCGCGCCACCAGCGGCTCGCCCATGGCGGGCGCGGTGGTCCAGATGCCGCCCGGCGTGCCGGCAGCTTCCTGAAGCAGGCAGACCGCCGCCTCGGCGATCATCTTCGAGGTGGAGCCGTAGCCCGGGTCGCGGTCGCCCTTGACGCCCACGCGCAGGGTGTTGCCCTGGCCGTCATCGCCCAAAAACAGCACGTCGTAGAAGCCGGCCTCGCGCTCCTCGCGCGAAGGGCCTTCGCCCGGCTTGGGCCCCTTGTCCGAGCCCATGGACTTGTCGTTGGCCACGGCATTGGCGATGGCCTCGCCCTTCTCTCCGGGGCCGGTGACCAGCATCTCGTCGTAGACGAAATCCGTGCCCCAGGCATGCTGCAGCAGGAAGTTGGAGCGGTGCACGTTGCGCGTGTTGATGGCCGCCATCACGAACGGGGCGACCCACATGCCCAGGGCTTCGTCCAACATGGGCTTGTGGCCCGTGGGCTGGCGCGGGCCTTCAAAGCCGGGCGTCAGCGAGAATGGGTTTTTCAGCAGGTCCAGCACCTTGGGGTCGGCCGCCGAGGCGGCCATGGTGGCCTTCAGGCTCGCCGCCGTGCCGCCCGAGAAGGTGCCCTTCATCTTGCGCACCCGGCCGCGCACGCGGTTGGCGGGGTGGCCGAAGCGTGCCTTCATCTCGCGCTGCAGCACGAACACACCCAGGTCGAACGGGATTGAGTCGAAGCCGCACGAGAACACGATGCGCGCGCCGCTGGCCTGGGCCTGGGCTTCGTGTGCATCGATCATGTGGCGCATCCAGGCGGGCTCGCCGCACAGGTCCACATAGTCCACGCCGGCCGCAGCGCAGGCGGCCACCAGTTCGTTGCCGTAGAGCTGGTAGGGGCCCACGGTGGTCAGCACCAGGCGGGTCTGCGCCATCAGGGCCTGCAGGCTTTCCATGCTGGCGCTGTCGGTCACCACCAGGGGCGTGTCGGCCGGGGCGCCCAGCTCGTCGCGCACGGCGGCCAGCTTCTCGGCGTTGCGCCCGCCCATGGCCCAGCGCAGGCCGCTGCCGGCGGGGTAGCGCTGCAGCAGGTACTCCACCACCAGCCGGCCGGTGAAGCCGGTGGCGCCGTGGACGACGATGTCAAAGGGTTTGGTCATGGGGGCTCCTGGAAATTCGGGGGGTACGGGGCGGGCCCGTGATCGGCGGGATTGTCGAAGACGCAGGCTCCATCGGCTGTCGCCCAGGCGCTTCGGTGGGTAGCTTGCGCGCAACTTTGGAGGCGGATAAGGGTGTCAAAGTGTGACCAAGTACCGGAAAACGATACCCAGCAGCCTGCGCAATGCCACTGTGGTGGTTCAATGCGGACAGCCGGATGGGGCTTTGCCACTATTCGTTCCGTGTTCAACCAAGGCCCCAGGGCCACCCGCCTATATGTCAGCATCTCCTTTCGTCGTTCAGCGTGACACCCGTGCCTGGCAGCTCCAGGTCTGGATCTCGTTCGGCATTGCCGTGTTTCTGTGCGCAGTCGGCCTGGCCTGGCTGCCCGGAGAACAGCTGGAGCGCGCGTTCATGGTGATGGGCTATGTGTTCTGCCTCTCGGCCGCCTTCGTGCTGGCCAAGTTTGTGCGGGACAACGAGAGCGCTGGCCGCCGTGGCGCTGGCGACACCCCCATGTGGAAGCTGGTGGTGTGGGGCGGCTTTGCGGTCGCCATGGGCCTGACGGGCTGGGGCCTGTTCAGCATGGACGTGAACCAGACCTACAAGGCCTTCCTCGGTGTGAGCTGGCTGTACCTGATCACCACCGCCTTCACGCTGGCCAAGATGCTGCGCGACCGCCATGAGGCCGACCTGCTCGACGCCCGCCTGCAAGGCCGCCGCGAAGCCGCCCAGGCCCCGTCCAGCAACAACGGTTGATCCGCAGCGCATTTGTCGAACCCCTGGCCCGGCGCCCCTGTGCGCCGGGCCCACCCAACCCGAAGGAGTGATCCATCATGATGAACAAGACTTTGCAACGCACCCTGGCCCGCACGCTGCTGGCCGCCGGCTTCGTGTGCGCCATGGCCAGCCTGCCGGCCCGTGCACAGAGCGAGGCATCTGCCGCGCTGTCCCTGCTGCCCGTGGCCTCCATTGTGGGCACGGCCTCTGTGGGCTCGGCGGCTGCCGGTGCGATCGTGGCCGTGCCTGCGGCCCTGTCGGTGGGCGGTGCCGTGCTGTCGGTGCGGGCAGTGGAAGTCTCTGCCGTTGGCACCGTGTACGTTCTGGAGCGTGCTTCGGACGGCGCCCGCGTCAGTGTGGAAGTGGTCGGCAAGGGCGTGGGCGCATCGGCCCATGCCGTGGGCACGGTGGTGGTCTGCACGGTGATCGGCTCGGGTGTGGTGCTGTCGGTGGCCGGCGAGGCCCTGGCCTTCGTGCCCAATGCCATCGGCCGCGCACTGCTGCACAACGAGCGCCTGTGATGAGGTCCCCCGCCATGCCAACCACCGTCCATCGCGCCATCCAGATGCCCATTCAGTTGCCGCTGCAGCCCGTGTCGCGCCGCAGCAGCGCCATGCGCCGCGCTGGCATGCGCTGGGCCATGGGCGCAGCGCTCATCGCCGGGGCCGCCGTGTTCACCGCCACCCAGGCCCATGCAGGCCGATCGTGCGAGGCACAGAAGCCGCCTCCCGCCAAGAGCGTGGAGCGCGGCATGCAACTGGCCGAACGCGCCTCCCAGGCGCTCGATGCCACGGGCGCCCAGGTCGTGATGCTGGGCCGCGCAGGCCAGGACCTGGGCAAGTATGGCGTGCGCTACTCCCACTTGGGCTGGGCCTACAAGACCCCCGAAGGCCCCTGGCGCGTGGCGCACAAGCTCAACGAATGCGGCACCGCCGTGGGCCATGTCTACCGCCAGGGCCTGGGCGAGTTCTTCCTCGACGACCTGTGGCGCTACGAGGCCGTGTGGGCGGTGCCCAGCCCCGAGGTGCAGCAGCGCCTGTTCGTGCTGCTGCAGGACAAGGGCCGCACCAAGGTCATGAACCAGCCGGCCTACAGCATGGTCAGCTACGCCTGGGGCACCAAGTACCAGCAGTCCAACCAGTGGGCGCTGGAGACCCTGGCCGCCGCCATGGAGCCGACCTCGGTGAACTCGCGCGAGCAGGCGCAGGCCTGGCTCAAGTTCAAGGGCTACGAGCCCACCACGCTCAAGATCGGGCCGCTGACCCGCATGGGCGGGCGCGTGGGTTCGGCGAACATCGCGTTCGACGACCATCCCAGCGACAAACGCTACTCGGACCGCATCGAGACCGTGACCGTCGATTCGATGCTGTCGTGGCTGCAGCGTGCGCAGTTGGGCTCGGCGCCTGCCACCCTGGTACTCAAGAACTGAAGTTTTCGTGACAATGCGTCTGCACGCCAGATGCCTTTGACTGCCACCAACACGAGGGAGATGTGCCCATGAGCAAATCGCTGCGCCTGTCCGAAAAATGGTTCCGCCGTGGCCTGTGGCTGGTGGCCTTCGTCTTCGCCGGCTTCCTGATCGGGCTAGGCGGCACCCTCGTCGGTGACCTGCCCCAGGTCGAAAAGCGCCTGCAGGTTGAGGATTTCGTCGACAAGGCCGCCTTCGACGCGGTGCGCAATGAGGTGCGCACCGCGCAGAAGGCCGAGGAAGACGCCGAGACCGCGCTGCAGCAGGCCCAGTTGCAGCGCAGCAAGTCGCGCAGCGAAAGCGCTGCCGAGCGCGAGACCTTCAACAACTGGCTGGCCACGCGCAGCGCCACCCAGCGCGCCGACCAGGACCCCGAGGTGATTGCGCGCACGCAGCGGCTCGACGTGCTCAAGCTCGCCGAGCGCAAGACCCAGCAGGCCGTGGAGGCGCAGCAGCAGGCCGCGCTCGATGCGCACCAGGCCGCCATTGCCGCGCAGCAGCGCCAGAGCGAGATGGAGCGCGAGGGCTATGTGGGCATGGCCGTCGAGCAGCGCAAGCTGGAGCTGCGCGTCTTCCTGTACCGGCTGGCGCTCACGCTGCCGCTGCTGGCCATTGCCGGCTGGCTGTTCGTCAAGAAGCGCAAGGGCACCTACTGGCCCTTCGTCTGGGGCTTCATCTTCTTCGCGCTGTTCGCCTTCTTCGTGGAGCTGGTGCCCTACCTGCCCAGCTACGGTGGCTATGTGCGCTACGTGGTGGGCATCGGCATCACGGTGCTCGTGGGGCGCTATGCCATCGTGGCCCTCAACCGCTACCTGGAGCGGCAGAAACTGGCCGAGGCACTGCCCGACCAGGAGCGCCGCAAGGAGCTGAGCTACGACGTGGCCCTGGCGCGCCTGGCCAAGAGCGTGTGCCCCGGCTGCGAGCGGCCGGTGGACCTCAAGAACGAGAAGATCGACTTCTGCCCGCACTGCGGCATCGGCCTGTTCGACCACTGCGGCGTGTGCACCACCCGCAAGAGTGCATTCGCCCGTTTCTGCCACGCCTGCGGAACCGGTGCGAGCGGCGCGCCGGCACCGCAGATCCTGCCCGTGATCGCGCCCACGCCACCCGTGCCTGCGGGGCCCGGCAGCGTGTCCTGATCCCCTCAGCGCCCCGGCGCCTGCCGGGGCTCATGCAGCTGGACGCGGTCACGGCCGGCTGCCTTGGCTTCGTAGAGCGCTGCATCGGCATCGGACATCAGCGCGCCCAGCGAGTCCTGCAGAGACACCCCGGTGCACACCACCAGGCCGATACTGACCGTGGCGTGCAGCGGGTCGCGCTGCCCCGGCAGGGCGAACGGATGGTTGCGCACCTGCTTGCACAGGCGCCGCGCCACCGCCATGGCATCGGCCTGGCGGATGCGCGGCAGCACCACGGCAAATTCCTCGCCGCCCAGCCGGCCGAACAGGTCACCAGGCCGCAGCGCCTCGCTGACCGTGGCGGCAAAGCCATGCAGTACCTTGTCGCCCTGCGCGTGGCCATGGGTGTCGTTCACGCGCTTGAAGTGGTCCAGGTCCAGCATCAGCACGGCCACGCTGCTGCGCTCGCGAGCCAGGCGGGCCAGCAGCTTGCTGCCCTGGGCCATGAAGGCGCGGCGCGCCAGCGCATCGGTCAAAAAGTCGTGGCTGGCCGCGCGGTGCAGGCGGCGCATGGCCTCGACACTGGCCGCCTTGGCCGTGGCCACCGAGAGCGGGCCCAGCCCCAGCAGGGAGATCCCCACGCGCAGCGAGAACACCGCCCAGGCCTGGTTGGGCGCGAACGCCAGCTCCAGCATGCCCGCGCCGGCCGCGATCGCCAGGCCGAAGCAGGTCAGCATGGACAGCACGCTGGTGGCAAACACGCCGTATGTGAGTGCGCACCAGAGCAGCGCCGGCACCGGAAACGCCAGCGCCCCGGGGCCACCAATGGCGATCGCTGCAGCCTCGCTGGCCGCCAGCGCGAGCAGGGGCGCCGCGTACTTCCAGCGGCGCCGGGACCAGCGTCGCTTCTTGAGCGTGCGCCGCGCCTCCTGCGGGGTCGGCAGGCTGAGGATGACCGGCAGGATCAGCACACCGTTGATCAGCTCTGTGCAGAACCACATGCCCAGGGCTGTCAGCCAGGTGGTGTTGAACAGCAGCGGGCCCGTGCCTGAGCCCGCCAGCGCGGCCGCCGCACTGCTGGCCACGCAGATGCCGAACATCAGCACCGCCGACATCTGCCGCTTGAGGAAGCGCGTGGCCACCGGCACCTGGCCGAACAGCCACCAGCCCATGGCCACGCCGCAAAGATTGGCGCTGGCCAGCCACAGCGTCGCCAGGGGGGCGGTGCCGGTCACCAGGTCCGCAACCACGTAGCCCAGGGCGGCGGCCGCCCAGGTGCCCGATGCCGCCAGGCGTGGGTAGCGCACCAGCAAACCCAGCAGCAGGGCATTGGCGGGCCAGAAGGCGGCCATGAACCCCAGGGGTCGGGTCACGATGCCCAGCAGCGACGCGGCAAAGACCAGCAGGCCAATGCCTGCGCACAGGCCCCAGCCCGTCAGCGGGCCAGCGGCGGTGCCGGGTGAAGGGGGACGAAGCAAAGACGGCATGCGTTGAAGTTCAGGGCGCCCAAAGCGATTTGGACCCACTGTAGCCGCGAAATCTCTCAGCGCCCCAGGGGGCTCGGCAGCAAACACTGCCGACAACTGTGGAAGATTGTGTCCGGGCGGGACATTTTCAGGCGCTCAGGCCCCCTGCGCGGCAGTGCCTGTCGCCAGAATCACCTGGTTGCGCCCCGATTGCTTGGCCTGGTACAGGGCATCGTCGGCTCTCTTGAACCACGTGTCCGCAGGGGTGCAGGTGTCATGCACCCAGGCCAGGCCTATGCTCACCGTGACGGAAATCGGCGACCCCTGTATCTCGATGCGCAGCATGGCGACATGGGCGCACAGCCGCTCGGCAATCGCCTGGGCCTCCGCCTGCGTCACCGCTGGCAGGTAGACCACGAACTCCTCGCCTCCCATGCGCGCCAGCAGGTCCGAGCTGCGCAGTTGTCCTTGCAGGCACCGGGCAAACTCCACGAGCACCCGGTCACCCACGGCATGGCCGAAGCGGTCATTGATCTGCTTGAAGTGGTCGAGGTCCAGCTGGGCGATGGCGCTCTGGGGCGGCAGAAGAGCGGGTAGCCGCGATTCCAGCCAGCGCCGGTTGCCGGTTCCGGTCAGCGGGTCGGTGTGGGCCGCCTGCTCCAGCCGGATCTCGGCGCGTTCATTGGACAGTGCGGCCACCATGAGTGCCATGCCAAAGTGGCAGAACATCTGAACGTAGAACGCCCAGGCAAAGCCGGTGGAGCCGGCCGTGCCGCTGAGGATGTAGGCGAGCCGCAAGGCATAGATGCTGCCGCTCAGTCCCAGAAAGGCGGCCATCAGCATGCGTGAAGGCAGGGGCTCGCTGCGGCGGTCGCGCAGTATCTCGAATGTGCAGGCGGCCAGCACCAGTGTGGCCGTGGCGTGGAAGGCGCCTGCGCGCAGCAGGTTCTGCAGGGGAAATCCCGTGGCGATGCCCACCACCAGGCATGCCAGTGGCAGCAGCACCACGGCCCGCCAGGGCACCCGCCTGCGGCCGCTGAAGCCGCGCACCCCTGCCCAGAATAGGGCGTACCCGCCGGTACCCAGCAGCAGGCTGCCATGGGTCCACATCCACATCGGCAGGGCTGCGCTCTCGCCGCGCCAGGCCAGGATCGCCCCCACCGCCAGCATCAGATAGGCCGTAGCCAGAGGCGCCAGGCCCTGCGGCCGGCACGAGTGGCGGCGGATGTGAAAGATGCTCAGGGCACCGGCGATGAGAGAGGTGTTGTAGAGAAGGAGAACGGTGGCCAGGTCGAGCTGGAAGTCCATGGAGTCGTGTGCGCAGAGGTATCGCGCCGATTATCGAGGGGCACCATGACACCGCCCTGGCAGTCGCTTTTCAGCGCGGACAGGTGCCTGGCAGGCCGAACGTGGCTTCTGGCTACCTGGCGCGCCATGCTTGCCAGCGCTGGCGCCATTGGCGCTTGAGCACCCGGCCCACGCGCCAGGGCCAGGAGGCGCGCACACGGGCCAGCAGCACGGCCTTGATGCGCGTCCAGTGGCCATACAGCCAGGCAAACCAGCGCAGTTGCAGCAGGGCCGGCTGGGTGAGCGTGAACAGGCGCGCCAACACGGCCGTGCCCGCCAGCTTGGCGGCCACGATGATGAGCATGCCCAGCAGCACATGCCCCTGGCCGATGGTCCACAGCGCCAGCAGCTTGATGGGCAGCAGCATCAGCGAGGGCAGGGCGAACACCAGCACTGCGCCCCAGGGCGGCAGGCTGCGCACCGCGCCCTCGATCCAGCGCAGCCCGGGCCAGCGGCCGATGCGCGCCAGCACGCGCTGCAGCGGCTCCCAGCCCCATTCCTCGAAGACGATGAGCAGCGCCAGCAGCCAGCCGGCCAGGCCCGCGATCAGGCGCAGCGGCCACAGCAGCAGCTTGCGCAGGATGGGTGGCACGGTGGGTGGGCTGCGGGGCCGGGGGTCAGACGCCGCGCGCCCGATCGGCCTTGAACTGGGCGCGGAACTGGGCGAAGGTGCCCGCGTCCAGCGCCTCGCGCACCTCGCGCATCAGGTTCAGGTAGTAGTGCAGGTTGTGGATGCTGGTGAGCATGGGGCCCAGCATCTCGCCGCAGCGGTCCAGGTGGTGCTGGTAGGCGCGGCTGAAGCCCTCGCGCCCGCCTGCCTCCCACGAGATGCCGCTCTTGCCCGCGCAGGCGTGGCAGGTGCAGCTGGTGTCCAGGGGCTGGTGGTCGCTCTTGTGGCGGGCGTTGCGGATCTTGAGGTCGCCGTAGCGCGTGAACATGGTGCCGTTGCGTGCATTGCGCGTGGGCATCACGCAGTCGAACATGTCCACGCCCTGGGCCACGCCCTCCACCAGGTCCTCGGGCGTGCCCACGCCCATCAGGTAGCGCGGCTTGTGGGCTGGCAGCAGGTGCGGGGTGTGCGCCATGATGCGCAGCATCTCGTCCTTGGGCTCGCCCACGGAGACGCCGCCCACGGCGTAGCCGGGGAAGTCCATCTCCACCAGGCGCTCCAGCGACTCGGCGCGCAGGTTCTCGTACATGCCACCCTGCACGATGCCGAACAGTGCGTTGGGGTTGTTCAGCCGGTGGAACTCGTCCTGGCTGCGCTTGGCCCAGCGCAGGCTCATCTCCATGGACTGGCGCGCCTCGCGCTCGCTCGTCAGGTGGCCTTTGGTCTCGTAGGGCGTGCACTCGTCGAGCTGCATCACGATGTCGCTGTTGAGCGTGGTCTGGATCTGCATGCTCACCTCGGGCGACATGAACAGCTTGTCGCCGTTTACGGGGCTCGCGAAGGTCACGCCCTCCTCGGTGATCTTGCGCATGGCGCCCAGGCTCCAGACCTGGAAACCTCCCGAATCGGTGAGGATGGGCTTGTTCCACTGCTCGAAGCCGTGCAGGCCGCCGAAGCTCTCCATCACATCGAGTCCCGGGCGCATCCACAGGTGGAAGGTGTTCCCGAGGATGATCTGCGCGCCCATGTCGTGCAGGCTTTGCGGCATCACGCCCTTGACGGTGCCATAGGTGCCCACGGGCATGAAGATCGGTGTTTGCACCACGCCGTGGTTGAGCGTGAGCATGCCCCGGCGCGCGTGGCTGGCGGGGTCGGTGGTGAGAAGGTCAAACTGCAGCATGGGCCGCATTGTCCCAGACCGTGCGGTGCATGAGGCCATGGGTGCCGTTAGGCCCCTGTGTCGGTACACTGAACCCCATACCAACGGAAGGAGAACCCCATGTTCAAGATCCTGATTGCCGTGGACGGCTCGGACCTCTCCCTGGACGGCGTGCACCATGCCCTGGGCCTGGTGCGCCAGGGGCTGTCGGCCAGCATGGTGCTGGCCAATGTGCAGGAGCCCGCCACCCTTTATGAAATGGTGACAGCGCGCGACGCGGACCTGATTGCCGCCGCCAGCCTGGAAGCCGGGGAACACCTGATGGCCCCGGCCCGTGCCCTGCTCGATGCCGCTGGCGTTGCCTACGAAACCGACATCGGCGTAGGCGACGTGGCACACACCCTGGTGGACATGATCGAGCGCAGCGGCTGTGACTTGGTGGTGATCGGTGCGCGCGGGCAAGGGACCATCAGCAGTGCCCTGCTCGGCTCGGTGTCGCAGGAGGTGGCCCACGCGAGCTCCGTGCCGGTGACCATCGTCAAGCATGCCGACGTGGCGATGCAGGTGGAGCCGGAGCAGGAGGATGGCACGGCCGATGCCATGACCTGAAGCACATCCCCATGTGCCAAGGGCCGCATGAGCGGCCCTTGTGGCAGAGAGAATGCAGCAGAGGGGACCGTCAGGCCGCCTTGCGGAATGGTTCAGCCGTGCGCTGCAGCTTGCCGTGGGGCAGGCTGGCCAGGCGCGAGAACATGCGCCGCACATAGCCGTTGACCCACAGGCATTTGTTCAGCTCGTCCACCGGCAGCGGGCCCGACACCACCACGATGTCGTTGGCCATGTCCTGTGCCCCGGCCGCGCGCAGGCGGCGGCGCGTGTTGTTGGCCCAGGACTGGATGCGCGTAGGGCTGCCATGCTGGTGCACCTCGCCTGTGTGCGCATCGAAGGCGATGGCCACCGTATCGGTCTTGAGCTTGAACCTGCGTTCACCCGTCACGGCGCTGGGCTCATCGCGCATGTCGTACAGGTAGTAGCTGCCGGCCTTGAGCTGGTATTGCATGTCCATGGTGGTTCCTCTCTGGGGTCATTGTCGAGGGCGCACCACAGGGCAATCGCAGGGAATGGGGCCGGAAAACCGCTCTTATCGAAGCGTGTCCGCATGCAGCCATGCCAGTCGGTGCGCGTGCCATTGTGCGCGGCCCCTCGGCATGTGCAAATGAAACTTGACCGCAATTGAGTAACGGTTTGTGAGAGGCTTGGGCGAGCCACCTTCAACGGCGATTGAGATCGCCTGCCGATGGTAAAAAACGCACGGCAAAGGCTAGTGCCCCCGTGCAAGGGCCGCCCCGACGCACCGTGGGCGTCCCCCTCAGGGGGAAGGCGCGAAGCGACTCAGGGGGAGCCTAGAAGTCCACCAAGCTCAGCCCCAGGCTGAACACCGTGCGCTTGCGGTTGTAGTCGATCATGCTGTCGCCATAGCCGCTGAACAGCTGGGTGTGCAGGCGCAGGTTGCTCTTGCTGCCCAGGAAGCCCGAGCCCAGGGTCTGCAGCCATTCCACCCGCAGGGAGCCCCGGTCGCTGTTGGCCAGCGAATGGCGCATCGTGGCACCCAGGGTGTTGTCCTTGTCGTAGTTCCAGAAGGCGGCCAGTTCCAGGCGGCCCATGTAGTCGCTGATACCGGGGTTGTCGTCGCTGCTCGCGCTTTCGGAAAGGCGCTTCCACAGGCGGGCGCGCACGTTGATATCGTTGCCCAGTTCCAGCCCCGTCATCAGGTAGGCGCGGTTCCAGCTGCGCGACAACGGCTTGCTCTGGCCGTTGGACTGGTGCACCAGGCCGATGCCGCTGTAACGCCAGCGCCAGCCGAAGGGCAGCTTGGCGTCGGTGGGGTAGACGTACATCATTTCCGGCTCGTGATCGGTCGTGCGGAAGGGACGCGACAGCTCGGGCGTGAAAAGCTGCCAGTACGACTGCTGCGTGTAGCCGAACCACACCGAATCCTTGAGCGTGGGGTGGCCTTGGGTGAGCAGGCCCTGCGCGACCTTGGTGCGCACCGACAGCTGGATGCGGTTCTCCGTACGGCGGTAGGGCGTGGATTCGGTGGCCGAGCTGCCCTCTGCGGTCGACGTGGGCATGCGGTTCACGTTGCTGCCTGCCGCCACCGATACCGTGATGGGGCGGTAGCCACGGAAGCTGAAGGTGCCGCAGTCGCTGCCCGACTCCAGCTCCCAGAAGCGCGACAGATCGCTGTATTGCGGGTCGCGGCAGCCTTCGGTGCGCGCCACTTCGATGATGCGCGTGGCGGGCAGCGTGGTGTCCACCGGAGCCGGCACGGCGTTGGCCGCCTCGGCCGTGGCGGCGGGCGACTGCCAGGCCTGCTGGCCGGCCCACTGGTCGAAGCAGGCAAGGCGCGCCTGGTTGTCGTCGGGCAGTGCGGCGCAGCGGCGCCAGGCGGCCTGGTCTGCCTTGGTACTGCTGCCGGGAGCCATGGTCGGCGTGGCGGTCCCTTGGGCGAAGGCCGCGCCGGCGGGCGCCAGCACCGCCAGGGCGAGGGCTGCGGTGCGGCGGGCTGCAATCATGCCCGGCGTGCCAGCCTGCGCAGGTCGACGAGGCGTGGGAGAGAAGGTGCTGTGAGGTTGTTGCATGTGTCTGGTACTTCCTTGCGGCGATGGCTGTGGACGTCCTGGTCCGGCCAGATCGCTGGGTTTCGTGTCGGGGCCCATTCTTCCAGAGTCGGGCCGCCATGGGTTGTCGGCGCTGATCCCGACTTGCATGCCTTGGGTTCCGGGTGGGCCCATCATCATGGCGGCGGCGTGGCGCTGCCAGCCGCCTGAGCCTTGGCGGCAAACTCGGCGCGCAGTGCCCTGAGCTTCTCGCGCGGGTCCTCGCGCGCAGTGGTGCGGTCCAGCCCCATCTCGGCAATGAAGCGGCTGGGGCGGGCCTGCACCATCTCGCGGCCCTTCTTGCGCCGCTTGGTCCAGCTCACAGCCAGGGTGCGCTGGGCGCGGGTGATGCCCACGTACATCAGGCGGCGCTCTTCCTGCAGGCGCTGCTGCGTGTCCTCGGCCACCACCTTCTGGCGGCCCTCGTCGTCATCGAGCTTGAAGGGCAGCATGCCCTCGGTCACGCCCACCAGGATCACGTGCGGCCACTCCAGCCCCTTGGAGGCGTGCAGGGTCGAGAGCACCACCATGTCCTGCTCCTTCTCGCGCTCCGAAATGGTCGACAGCAGGGCGATGGTCTGCGAGACCTCCAGCAGGCTCTTGCTCTCGGCCGCCACGGGCGTGCCCGAGGTGTCGTCGATCTGGCCGCCAGCACGCTGGGCCATCCAGTCGCAGAATTCGAGCACGTTGGTCCAGCGCGCGGCGGCCACGGTCTCGCTGTCTTCGCCGTCGTACAGGTGCTGCTCGTAGCCGATTTCCTTGAGCCAGTCGGCCAGGAAGGCGCGCGAGGCCTCGGCGCCGTGCGTGTGCCGGGCGCGGTGTTCCAGGTCGTTGATGTAGCGGCCGAACTCGTGCAGGCCATCGAGCGCGCGCTTGGGCACGGCCGCCGGCAGCATGCCGTTGAACAGCGCGGCGAACATGCTCTGCTTGTGCTGGGTGGAGAACTCACCCAGGGAGCCCAGCGTGGTGTGCCCGATGCCGCGCTTGGGGCTGGTGATGGAACGCAGGAAGGCCGGGTCGTCGTCGTTGTTGATCCACAGGCGGAACCAGGCGCACAGGTCCTTGATCTCCGCGCGGTCGAAGAAGCTCGTGCCGCCCGACACCTTGTAGGGGATGTTCTGCCGGCGCAGCGCCTTCTCGAAGGGTTTGGCCTGGTGATTGGCGCGGTACAGGATGGCGAACTGCTTCCAGTCCGGCGGCGGGTTGGCTGCCGCGCGCAGGCTCATGATGCGCGCCACGGCGCGCTCGGCCTCGTGTTCCTCGCTGTCGGCGTCGATCACGCGCACGGGCTCGCCCTCGCCCAGTTCGCTGAACAGCGTCTTGGGAAACAGCTTGGGGTTGGGCCCGATCACGTTGTTCGCCGCGCGCAGGATGGCGCTGGTGGAGCGGTAGTTCTGCTCCAGCTTGATGACCTGCAGGGTCGGGAAATCGATGGGCAGTTTGCGCAGGTTGTCCAGGGTGGCGCCGCGCCAGCCGTAGATGGACTGGTCATCGTCCCCCACCGCCGTGAAGCGGGCGCGCTCGCCTACCAGCAGCTTGAGCAACTCGTACTGCGTGGAATTGGTGTCCTGGTACTCGTCGACCAGCACGTGGCCCAGCAGCGCCTGCCACTTGGCGCGCACCTCGGGGAAATCGCGCAGCAGGCGCAGCGGCATGCCGATCAGGTCGTCGAAGTCCACGCTCTGGTAGGCGGCCAGGCGCTCCTCGTAGCGCGCCATCAGCACGGCAATGCTGCGCTCGTTGTCGTCTGCCGCCTGCGCAAGCGCCTCGTCGGACGTGAGACCCTTGTTCTTCCAGGCGCTGATGACCCACTGCCACTGGCGCGCGGTGGCCATGTCGACCGTGCCGCCGGCGGCTTCCTTGAGGATGCCGGTCACGTCGTCGGCATCCATGATGCTGAACTGGGGCTTGAGGCCCAGCACCGAGCCGTCCTCGCGCACCATGCGCACCCCCAGGGCATGGAAGGTGCAGATCAGCACGTCCTTGGCACGCCGGCCGATGAGGCCCTTGGCGCGCTCGCGCATTTCGGAGGCGGCCTTGTTCGTGAAGGTGATGGCCGCAATGCGCTTGGGATCGAGCCCGCGCTCGATCATGTGCGCGATCTTCTGGGTGATCACCCGCGTCTTGCCCGACCCGGCGCCCGCCAGCACGAGGCAGGGACCCTCGGTGTAGTGGACAGCCTGGAGCTGGGCGAGGTTGAGACCGAAAGACATGGGGGAAGCAGCGGGCAGGGAAGGGTGACGCGCACAGCGCGGGAGGGCGCGCGGCGTGCTTTCGGCAAGGGGGTGGCGAATCATACCTTGGGCACCTCGCGAGCCCCGTTGTGAACAATTGACCACAGAAAGGTCAACTACTGTCACAAAACCTGGCTGATACGGTTTTGTACTGGTCGCGAATGGAGGGCTCACTTAAACTGATTAGTTGCTTTCTGCACCACGGGGTATTTGTGTGAAGACCAATCTGAAGGGGGATTTGGCAACCAGCTTGCTGGCTCCCGCACTGCGCGCGCGGTTTTCAGAATTGTTTGGCGTGGCCTCGCGCAAATCGGTGTTCGCGTGGCGCGAGTCGCCCCTGGCCCAGGCGCAGGTGGCCATGCTCGACGTATCGTCCAACCTGATGCGCCTGCAGCCGATGCCCGCGTGCGTGATCTGGGTGGGCCACGAACAGCCTGGCGCACGCTTTGCGCAGACCTGGGTGGGGCGCCTGCCGCAGGACTACACCGTGGCCGACCTGATCGACATCCTCGATCGTGCGGCGGTCTTCCTGCTCGACTGGAAGGCGCGGCAGAATGCCGCCCCCATCGCCGTGGCGGTGCAGGCTGCGCCCCCTGCGCCCACGCCTGCCCCTGCGGCACAGCCAGCGCGGTCGTTTGCCCACAGCACCATACAGCCTGCAGCGCCTGCCGCCGTGGGTTCGGCCGCCATGGCCGCCGCGCAGGGTAGTCGTTACCGCCTGGGCTCCTGGGTGTTCCTGGGCGCCCCGTTCGACAGTGCAGGCTACGTCAGCGCCCTGGCCCTGCTGGCCCGCCAGCCCGTGACGGCGCATCAGCTGCAAGCGCACAGCGGCCTGGAGCCCGCCATGGTGGCCATGCTGCTGCGGGAGCTGGCGCATCGCAAGGTGCTGCAGGTGATTGCCCCCACCCAGGCGGTGCCCGCTGCGGCCTCGCCGTCCCGCGCGGGCGGTGCCGTGTCCCAGGGCTTCGTGCGTCGCCTGTCCCACTGGCTGACAGGAGCCAACCGCCCATGAATGCTTCGGTAAAGACCTATTCCAGCGCTGCCCCCATGCCGCGCATCGCCTTCATGGGCCCCATGGGCGTGGGCAAGACCACGGCCATCCGTGCGCTGTGCGGCGACGACATGGTCGCCTCCGACGTGCCCAACCTGGACCGCCAGGCCCACGCCAAGGAGTTCACCACCGTGGGCGCCGAGTTCGGCCAGATCGACCTGGGCGATGGCGAGTTCGTGCAGGTCTGCGGCTGCCCGGGGCAGGACCGCTTCGACTTCCTGCGCCAGTGGGTCGTGTCCGCCTCGGTGGGCGTGTTCGTCATGGTCGACGCCAATGCGCCCGATGCCATGCAGGCCGCAGGTGCCCTGCTGGCCGAGGCTGCGGCGGCCGAGCACCCACCGCTGGCCCTGGTGCTCAGCACCCGCCCGGCATCTGCCGCCACCATGCAGGGCTTTGCCGATGGATTGCAGGCCGCCGGCCATGGCGTGGTGCCGGTGCTGCAGGTGGATGTGAGAAAGCGTGCCGACGTGCTGCAGGCGCTCGGCGTGCTTGTGTCGATGTTGTCCCTGCGCAGCGAGTCCCCATGAAAAGCAGTTTCCCCCTGATTTCCGAAGCACTGGCCCAGACGGCCCAGCGCGCTCTTGATACCCATGCCGCGCCCATCAGCGGCCTGCAGCTGGCCCTGCTGGCCACACCCGATGGCTTTGAGATCGCCTGCCTGCGCAACCGCAGCGACCTGCAGGCCAACCGCCTGTCGGCCATGGCCAGTTCGCTCATGGCCATGGCCCGTGCCGTGGGCCGCGAGATCCAGAGCCCCCAGTGCAAGCGCCTGACCTTCGAGGCCGAGGGCAGCACCGTGGTCTTCCAGTCCATCGATGCGCCGGTGCCCTGCATCCTGTGCCTGGTGCTGGGCAGCGATGCCCTGCTCGGCCGCGCCCTGTGGGCGGCCGGCGAGGTGATGCAGGAGATGTCCCGGGCCTGACCGGTCTCTGGTCGATGCATTTCGGGCGCTGGCTTTCATTGGCGGTCAGCGTTCACTCTCCCTTCCAGCCAGTGTGAATGAACGACAAGGAAACGAAAAATGGCGACTCTCAATGAATCCCTGAACCAGCTGCAGGCCGTGGAAGGTGCGCTGTGCGCCGCCATCGTGGACAGTGGCAGCGGCATGCTGCTGGGCAGCATCGGCACGGGGGTGGACATGGAACTGGCCGCCGCCGGCAACACCGAAGTCGTGCGTGCCAAGAACAAGACCATGCAGGCGCTGGGCCTGCAGGACACCATCGACGACATCCTGATCACACTGGGCAAGCAGTACCACATCATCCGCCCCCTGGCCACCAAGGAAGGCATCTTCATCTACCTGGTGCTCGACAAGGCGCGCGCCAACCTGGCCCTGGCCCGCCGCAAGGTGCAGGACGTCGAGAAGCTGATCGAATTCTGACGGCACGCGCTGGCACGCGCCTTCCTGCGGGAAACCCCGCTGTCCCAGGTCTGTTGGCACTTTGATACTGCACTGACCAACGAGACAAGCCCGAAAGGCCGTGCCATGCCGACCAAGAGCCTCGCGCCATCGCGCCCCATAGCCACTGCGCCGCAACATGCAGGGTGGAGTGGGGCATTTTTCATTCTGGGCGCCTGTGTGGCGATGGCCCTGGCTGCGCTGCCTGCCCGCGCGCAGATCGGCAACACGGCCCCGGTGCGCATCGGCGTGGTGGGGCCGTTCACCGGGGCATCGGCCGACTTCGGCGTGCCCATGCTCAACGGCATTCGCATGGCGGTGGACGAGATCAATGCCGGCGGCGGCTACCTGGGCCGGCCGCTCGAGCTGGTGGTCAAGGACGATGCGGCCAACCCCGACCAGGGGCGCAAGGTCTCGCAGGACCTGCTGGCTGAGAAGGTGGTCGCCACCATCGGCTTTTGCAACACCGGCGTGGCGATGAAGGCCATCGACCTGTTCCAGGACGCCAAATCGCCGCTCATCGTGCCCTGCGCGTCGGGCACGGCCGTCACCGCCAAGTACCCGCCGGCCGACAGCTACATCTTTCGCGTGCAGGGGCGCGACGCGCTGCAGGCCCCCTTCATGGTGGAAGACATCGTCAAGCGCGGCTGGGACAAGGTTGCCATCTTCGCCGACAAGACCGGCTATGGCGAAGGCGGCTACAACGACGTGGTGGCCGCGCTGGCCGCCAAGAACCTGAAACCCGTGCATGTGGCACGCTTCGACCTGGGGGTGAAGGACCTCACCGCCGAGCTCGCAGCCGCGCGCACCGCAGGTGCCAACGTGGTCTTCAGCTACACCGTGGGGCAGGAGAACGCCGTCATCGCCAATGGCAAGAAGACCCTGGGCTGGAAGGCGCCGCAGGTGGGGCCGTGGACCCTGTCGTTCCCTTACTTCCTTGATGGCGCGCGCGATGCGGCCGAGGGTGCCCTGATGGTGCAGACCTTCATCGCCGAGCCGAGCAACGAACGCCGTGCCTCCTTTCTGTCGAGCTACACGCGCAAGTTCCAGCGCAAGCTGGCCGTGCCCATGGCGGCAGCCAATGCCTACGATGCCACCTATTTGCTCATGTACTCCTTCCTGGGCATCCGCGACGGCAACCTCAACGGCCCGGCGCTCAAGGAATCGCTGGAGGGCAAGATGAAGACCTACTACGGCGTGGTCGCCACCTACGACAAACCGTTCAGCACCGCCGACAAGGACGCCATCACGCGCAACATGCTGGTGATCGGCGCGGTGAAGAACGGCGCCATCACGTTTGCCTATCCCGAGGATGCCAAGCGCAATTTGATCATCCAGCGCAAGCAGTGAGGGGCCGCCTGGGCGCCCTGGTGCCCGCCAGGGGCGATGGCGCCCACCTGACTTTGCGCTGACCGCCTGCGGTATCCATCGCCCGTGCGGGGCTTGGCCGCGCCGACAATATCTTCCGTGCTATCCGTCCTCCTCATCACCTTCCCCTTCTTCGCACTGGTGCTGTGCGGCTACCTCGCCGCCCGGCGGGGCGTGCTGCCGCAGCCGGCCATTCCGGGGCTCAACGCCTTCGTGCTGTTCTTCGCGCTGCCCTGCATGCTGTACCGCTTTGGCGCCAGCACGCCGATCGCGCAACTGCTCGATCCGGCCGTGGCCGGTGTCTATGTGCTGTGTGCGTTGGTCATGGTGGCGGGCACGGTGGCGTTCACGCGCCGCGGGCGCATCGGCTGGAACGACGCGGCCTTCGGCGCGCTGGTGGCCGCGTTTCCCAACACCGGCTTCATGGGCGTGCCGCTGCTCGTGGCGCTGCTGGGTGCGCAGGCCGCGGGGCCCGCCATCGTGACCATTGCGGTGGACATGCTGGTCACTAGCTCGCTGTGCATCGCCCTCTCGCGCCTGGACGGCGCGGGCACGCACGGCGTGGGTGTGGCGCTGCGCAATGCCTTCAAGGGCATGGTGAAAAATCCCATGCCCTGGTCCATCGCCCTCGGTGCGCTGGCATCGGCGCTCAGTTTCAAGCTCCCCGGCCCGGTGGACCGCACCGTGGCCATGCTGGCCGATGCGGCTTCGCCCGTGGCACTGTTCACCATCGGCGCGGTGCTGGCCCGCTCCCAGATGAACCAGCATGAACAGGTTCCTGCCCGCGAGTACGTGCCGGTGGCACTGGCCAAGCTGCTGGTGCACCCGGTGCTGGTGTGGGGCGCGGGCACGGTAGCCATGGCCATGGGCGTGCCGCTCACGCCCTTTGCGCTTACTGTGCTGGTGCTGGTGGCTGCCCTGCCCAGCGCCAGCAACGTCTCGCTGCTGGCCGAGCGCTTTGGCGCCAACAACGGGCGCGTGGCGCGGATCATTCTGGTGTCTACGGCGTTGGCGTTTTTGAGCTTCTCTGGCGCAGTGGCTTTGCTGACTTGAATTCTCCGCAAAGCAAAACAGCCCACCGAAGTGGGCTGTTCCGTTTGGGCGAAAACGGGATCAGTTGACGAAGGCTTCGCTGTTCTGGATCTGCGGTGCAGCCAGGGCTGCAGGCTTTTGCTGGCTGCGTACGGGGGCATCGCGGCTCAGATTGGGAGCCTGGGCTGATTTGTTATCCTGGAGCATTACGCGGAGCTTCTGCAGGCTTTCCTGGAAGGTCCCTGCCAGCCGGTCGGCCTCTTCTCGGTTGTTGACAAGGTAGGGGGTGATGGTGATCAGCAGTTCCGTTTTAGTCTTGTTTTTGCTCGTATTGCCAAACAGCCCGCCCACAACAGGAATGTCTTTGAGCAGGGGAATTCCATTGATGGTGTTGTCGCCTCGTTCTTCGATCAGGCCAGCAAGCATGATGGTCTTGCCGTCTTCGATGGTGGCATCCGTGGTTACCTTGCGCTTTTGAAAGCTAGGGTACTCGGCGCCACCTGCCGCCACGTTGGGCCCCAGGCTACTGACTTCCTGCGAAATGCTCAGCGTGACACGTCCAGTAGAGGTGATGCTGGGCTTGACCTCCAGCAAAATGCCCGTGGGCCGATACTGCACCGAGTTGGAGGTGGAATTCGAAGTGCCGAGCAAGCTGCTGTTGGGCGTGGATACAGTCTGCGTGACGATTGGAATTTCGCGGCCTACCTCTATCTTGGCGATTTTTCCATCGCTGGCCAACACGTGTGGTGTGGACATTACGTTCACGTTGGTGTCTTTGGCAAGCACGTTGAGCAGACCAATCACTTGGCCAGCGCTGCCAAAAACAGCGTAATTCAGTCCAGAGCCGGTACCGGTAACCGCTGGGGTTGCGCCAGACACGGAAACAGCGCCAACGTTTGCTGGGACGGGTGAGCCGTCAAGCCCGAAGAAGCCTGGCCAGCTTTTGCCTCCGGTGCTCAGTGCAGATTTGATCCACCACTCCACGCCGTACTGCAGCGCGTCAGTCAGTGAGACTTCTGCAACCATTACTTGCACCAATACCTGACGCGGCGATGCATCCAGCCGCTCCAGTACCTTGCGCACCTGTTGATAGTCCTGTGGCGACGCGCGCACGATCAGCGTATTGGTTTCCGTGTCCGCTATCACCTGCACCGAGCCACCCAGGCCAGGGGCGGTGCCAGTCGTGCCTTGCGAAGGCGTGTTGCCCCGTTCAATGGTGCGTGCAGTGGAGCTGTTGTTCTGGTTGTTGGTACCACCGGCGGCGGCACCTGCCAGGCCTGTGCTGCTACCGGTAGCGCCCGTAGCCGAACCGAAGGCCGTTCCTGATGCCGATGGCAACGCCGAAGCCCCTGTATTCGCATTGTTCTGCGTCGGCGCCGACCCGCCAAAAATCTGCGTCACCAGGCTCGCCAGATTCGCCGCATTCCCATTGGCCACCGGGTACACATGCACGAACGAACCCAGCCCATTGCGCGGCTCGGCGTCCAGCGTCTTGATCCACTGCTCTGCCGTCTGCAGCAGAGCGGGGTTGGCGGCAGCCACCATCACCGCATTCATGCGCGCCACGGGCAGGAAGTAGGTCTTGTTGGCGTCGGTGCCTGCCTTGTTGAAGATGCCCGAGGTCTTGAAGATGGCGTCGAGCTCCTTGGCCACGTCGGCCGCTTCGCTGTGCGCCAACGGGAACAGCTTGATCTGTACCTGGCTCACGTAGTCGGAGTCCAGGGTCTTGACCATTTCCACGATCTTCTCGACGTTGGCCGCGCGGTCGACCACGATCAGGTAGCGGTTGGACGGGTCGTTGGTGATGGCCGCCTGCGCGCCGACAAAACCGCGCAGGGTGTTGGCCAACTGGTTGGCCTGCACGAACTGCAGCGGGATGATCTGCATCACCGACGAGGCCGGGCCCACGCCCTGGCCGATGCCGCTGTCGCGCACGGCATTGGTGTCGCGCAGCACCTTGTAGATCTTGCCCTGGCGCACGATGGAGATGTTGCTTGCCGCGAGCGCCGTCTCCAGCGTGCTGTAGATGTCGGCCATGCTGATGGCGCCGGTGCTCTTGAGCGTGACGCGGCCCTGCACTGTGGGGTCGATCACGTAGTCGAGCTTGAGCACCTCGCCGAGCACGACCTGGATCACCTCGTAGATGTCGGCATTGTCGAACTTGAGCGTCACGCCCGGGTTGGGGGTGTTGGACAGCACCGCGCCGGGGTTGCCGCCCGCAGGCGCTGCGGCAGTACCAGGGGCGGGCATGGCCATGGGGGCCGGCATGGCGGGCGCTGCCGCAGCAGGGGCCGTTGCCGGTGTTGTGGCCGGTGCAACGGCGCCGCCCGCCTGCGGGGGCTGCATGGTGATGCCGGGCAGGCTGAAGCCGCCGGGCACGGGGGTGCCGCTGCCGCTGGGCACTGCAGGCATGGGCTGGCCGGTGAAGGGGTTGATCGGTGCCTGCTGGGCCATCGCCAGTTGCGTGGCCGCCAGTGTGGGCAGGAGCATGCTCACAGCGGTCAGTTTGCGCAGCATGGGAGGAATGGATTTTTTCATTGCAGTCTCTGAAATTCAGCGGTTCGGCTGGGTTTCGATTTATTTTCGGGCAGCGGGCGCAGCAGGGGCGGCCGCCTCGGGCAGCGGCTTCATGTGCAGGCCGGAAAACCGGGCCACGATGTGCAGTTGCTGGCCGCCGCGCTGGGTGTCGTCCACCACTTTGATCTCGACCTTCTCCATGACCAGCAGGGTGGGCGACTGCGCCAGTGCGATCTGCAGGCGCGGCAACTGCTGGGGCACGCCGTTGAAGCGCGCCGTGAAGGACATGCGCGAGATGCTGCCCTTGGGTGCATCCGAGAAGTCCGAAAGGTCGATATTGTCGAAGTACAGCCCCTGCAGCAGCTTGGTCACCTGCTGCTGCATGGCGTTGACGGAGTCGGTGATGTCATTGGCCACGAACAGCTGCGCCTGCACGGGCGTGTAGCTGCCGCCTACCTGCTCGCTGTTGGCCTGCACCTTCTTGTCCAGGTCCAGGGTGGTCTGGTTGCTCTCCAGCAGGGTCTGCAGGTCGCTGGCCTGCTCGCGGTGCTCCAGATAGCCGGTGAGGCGCTGGTCCACGAGTGCGGCAATCAGCAGCAGCACGACGACGGGAAAGGCAAAGTACTTGATGCCGTGGGCGGCATGCACCCGCTTGAGATCGCGCTTCATCATGGTTGGGAGGCCCCCGATGCGGGTGGCTGTGCCGGTGCGGGAACAATGGGTTTGGGCGCTTCCTTGCGCGCCTGCAGGTGGATCTGCGGGGTGCTGGCGGCCAGGTATTCAGGCACGGGGAAGTCGGTCCAGGCGCCAAAGCCTGCGAGCGGCCGGTCCTGCAGCCATTTCACGCTTGCTTCATTGCCCTGGCCCGCCAGCGCTACCACGCCATTGTCGGAGCTGAAGTACTGCAAAGTGGCCGGAGGCGGCGGGAAATACGCAACCAATTGCGAGAACGGGCCCAATGCGGAGGGTGCTTCGCGCGCCGTGTTGACGGCCTGCACCGCATCGGCCATGCGCAGCGTGCGGGCCTTGAGCAGCTTGGCTGCCTCGACCTTGGGCAGGTCCTTGCGCACGCGGTCGCGGCCTTCCTCAATCTGGCGCACCAGGCGCCCGTCATGCCAGACCATGAGCGCCAGGCCCGCCAGGCCGGCGGCGCCCAGCCCCACGCTGAGCACCTTGAGCGCCTGCACCATGTCGTTGTGCGTGTGGCGCACGATGATGCCGCCCTGGTCCGAGCGCCAGAGCTTTTCGAGCAGGTCGCTGTGGGAGTCGGCTTGCAGCACATGGTGCTGGTAGTCGGCCCAGGTCTGTGGCTCGGCGGCGTAGCCCTTGGGCGTGGTCAGTTGCACCGGGCGGGCGGGTGCGGTGTAGGCCGGCGCGCCCAGGGCGGCCAGTTCCACCTGCAGGGTCTGGGCCAGGTGTTCGTGGGTGTCGCCCGCGTCGAGCACGCGGGTGCGCAGCATGGTGCCGTTGGCGCCATACACATGCAGGTACTGGTCCGAGGCATCGGCCTCGACCACGGTGCGCAGCGAGGCGGGTTGTTTGGCCGCCATGCGCTGGAACAGCTGGGCGCGGGCGTACAGCTCCACCAGGTCGAGGCGGCAGGCGCTGCTGATGCGCTCGATCTCGGTCACCCAGTCCTTGTGCATCCACATCAGCGAGGCGCCCTCGGCGCCGCCGAAGCTGTCCACCTGGGTGCGCGTGTCGCTGGCCGGGAAGGGCAGCGAGGGCGGGGCACCTGCGCCCTGCGTGCTGGGCGGCACGATGCCCAGGATGTCACCGGCCAGCACCCAGTGCGCGCGCGTGGCTGGCGGGATCTTCCAGCGCGTCACGCAGTCGGCCAGCTGCTGCTGCAGTTGCGACGAAAACCCGTCTCCCTCGGGCAGGGGCACCGAGAGCTCATGCGCACGCTTCCAGCCCAGCAGCCCGCGGTAGAAATGCAGGATGCACAGGCTGTGCGGTGAGAGGGAGAGCACGAGCTGGTGGCGCCAGCCGGCTGAGGGGGAAAAATTGCGCATCGGTTGAGGTTTCAATCTGATCGAGGTGTTCTTTTCGGGCTGCCTTCGGGTGTTCGGTCGGTCGCTGGGCTGGCAGGGGTCAGCGGGCGCTTACATCGACAACGGAATCCACCACGCTGTACTTTCCACCCTGCTGGACCAGGGTCGCCACCAGGGCCGCACCCGTGGGCCGGGGCCCCCCAAGGCGCAACCGCGCCTTGGCGGCCGTGGGCGGGCCCGCCATGTCGGCCGCGATCAGGCCCGTGCCGGCGGTCCACTGCTGGGCCAGAGCTGCCGTGATGGGGGTGCCCGAGCGGCGCATGGTGGCCAGCCGCTGCAGGTGGTCGTCCGTGAGATTGCCCAGGGTCCGCAGCAGCACGACGGGCGTTGTGTCCAGCCGCACCTTGCGGTTCTTGGTGCCTACCACCAGCAGGTCCTGCAAACCCACGGGAACCTGGGTCGTGCCGCCCCGCACCAAGCTGCGCGGTATCTCGTTCCAATCCGTCAATTCTCGCATGCTTGAAAATCCGGTCGTTCCGCGCGCGTCCATCACACGGTTCTTGAACTCCATGGTCAGCAGCGCCAGCTCGCGTGCACGCTCCGGGGCCGTGCCCAGCAGCGCAAACAGCCGCTCCCACTCCTGTGCTGTCAGGTCGTTGGCGTCGGGCAGGCCGCTGGCGTCCTGCAGCTCGACCGTGAACGGCTGGCGGCCCAGCGTGGCTTCGTAGCGGGCCGTGGGGGTGGTGCCGGCAGCGGCCGTTGCCGCCGTGCTGCGGGATGAGGGGGCCGTGCCTGGTGCCACGGCGGGCGGCGCACCCGGTTCGGGCAGGCGCCACAGCGGCCAGTTGCGGCGCACTTCTTCGGGCAAGGGCGGGTTGGCGCCCGCCACGGCCGAGGCAACGCCCAGTTGCAGGGCGGTGTACGCGGCGGCCGATTGCAGCACATAGCCTTCCTGCAGCGCTTCTTTTTCGCGGGCGAGCAACTGGGCGTCCAGTCGCAGCGAGACCGAGACGCCCAGCACCACCGTGGTCACCACTGCCATCAGGCCCAGCGCAAACAGCAGGATGTAGCCGCGCTCGGCCGCGCCCCGTCCCGCGCGGGCACGGCGCTGCAGGTGCCTGGTGGGCTGCAGGGGGCGGGCGGTCATGGCGCAGTCGCCTCGCCGCGTGCGCTGTACACCAGGGCGGGCATGTCATCGCGCACGCCCGACAGTCCCAGTCGCAGCAGGTCCGGTGGCTGGCGCAACTGCTCCCATTTGGCCAACCAGGTCGGGATGGGCTTGCCTTCGCGGTTGGGCATGCGGGTCAGGTATGAGAAGGCGCACATGCGCAGGCCCGAGGCCAGCACGCTGGTGTCCAGCAGCGTCGGGGCCGTTTGCCTGTTGTTGGTGGTGGCCACAGCCAGCGTCTTGACCCGGTGCACCAGCACCATGGTGCCGCCGCCTTCGGCGGTTTCGCAGGCGTATTCCACGCGCGCGATGGCCGGAGCCGCCCCGGGCGTGCCCATCACCGGGTGCAGGGTGTCGAACTCCAGCGTGGTGGCGCTGCCCTTGACGGCGATGCCACGGGTGGTCCATTCATGGCGCAGGATGCGCTCGGCGCCGCGCACTTCTTCGCGCGAGCGGGCGCGGTCGTTGTTGCGGCCATAGAAGTCGAGCGCGGTGGACATGGCCGAGGCGCCGATCACCGCCACCACGGCCGAGATGGCGAGCGCCACCATCAGCTCCAGCAGCGTAAAGCCGGTCTGGGTGCCTGCAAGGGGATGGCTGCGCTGGCTCCTCATGGCGTGGGCCGCACGGGGGTTTGCGGGTTCTGCGGGGTCGACGACGTGGGTGCCGCGCCGCCTGCCGCGCGCTCGCCCGGCGGGGGCGGTGCCAGGCGGTAGCTGTTCAGCCGGTAGACCTGCTGGTTGCCCTTGGGGCCCCAGAAAACCTCGACCTCCACCTCTTCGAGCTTTTGCCGGAAGGCGGGAATCCGCTCCTGCTGGGTGCGCGTGAGCGCCTCGAACGGGCGCAGGTGGATGCGGTAGCCGAAATCGGTGCCCGCATAGCCCTGGTCCACGGCGTCGTCGGCCACGCTGAAGGTGGGGCTCGCCAGCGCTTCGTCGAGCTTGGCCTGGGCCAGCGCCATGGCGGCCGTGTGGCCGTTGATCTTGTCGTCCAGGCGTGCCGTGCCCGAGATCGCTGTGAACGCGATCGCCAGGCCAAAGCCGATCAGCACCATGGCCACCAGCACCTCCAGCAGCGTGAAGCCGTGCTGCTCCTGCAGGGGGCGTGGCCGGGCCGGCAAGGGCTTACTGCTCGGTCGGCGCGGCATCTTTTCTTTCAATGCGCCCGCTGATGCGGGCCATGCGGAACTGCTGCTGCACGCCCGAGGGGGTGCGCACGAGGAAGGCCGCCTCCTGTGCGGTGCCATCGGGGTAGAACAGGAGTTGCAATGTTTCGTCTTCGGCACGGGTGGCCGTGGCTGCCGTGCGCGGGCGGGTGTCGGGGCTGGCGACGAAGCGGTAGCTGCCGGGCAGCTCCAGCACATTGCCGGCTGCCGTGGCGATGCGCCCCGAATCGAAGTAGAGCGTGGCCTCGACCGATGCGCCACTGAGCACGGCCCGGTTGCGCAGGCGCTTGAGCTCCTGCTGCGTCCGGTCGAGCCAGCGGCGCTCCTCGGCGCGGCCGGCCAACTGGTCCACCGAGACCATGGCCAGGCCCGTGCCGATGCCCACGAGCACCAGCACCAAGAGCAGTTCGAGCAGCGTAAACCCGGCGGACCTTTTCATCGCCGGGCCGCCCCAAGATGAAAAGCGACCCCCTCGGGGGGCAGCGACCCGCGCAGCGGCGGAGTGCGGGGGCACCATTTTTTCATGCGCAACCGCACTGGCTCCGGGATGGCTTATTCCCAGCTGCGGATGTCGGCGTCGTCGCCCGTGCCGCCTTCCTTGCCGTCGGCGCCCAGGGACGAGATCTCGTAGTCGCTCTTTTCGCCAGGCGAACGGTAGACGTAGCTGTTCCCCCAGGGGTCCTTGTCCACCTTCTTCTTGAGGTAGGGGCCACGCCAGCGGGCGGCCTCGGCCGCGTCGGCGGGTTTGTCCGACAGGGCGGCGATGCCCTGGTCGGTGCCCGGGTAGCGCGACATGTCCAGGCGGTAGGTGTCCATGGCGGCGCCCAGCATTTCGATCTGGGTGCGCGCGGCCTTGACCTTGGAGGCGTCGAGCTGGCCGAACAGGCGTGGGCCGACCAGCGAGGCCAAGAGGCCCAGGATGACCATGACGATCAGCAACTCGATCAGCGTGAAGCCGCCGGCGCGGCGCAGCGAGGGCTTGCGGGAAGGGATCTGGAAGGGGATATGCATTGAAAAAACCTACTTGCTACTTCACTTGTTCATTCACAGGGGCATGTCGTTGATCGAGAAGATGGCGGTCAGCATCGACACCACGATGGTGCCGATCAGCCCGCCCATCAGCAGGATCATCATGGGCTCGAACAGCGCCACCAGGTTGCGGGTGGCCTTCTGGATGTCTTTCTCATACTGGTCGGCCACCTTCACGAGCATGGCATCGAGCGCACCGGATTCCTCGCCCACTGCGGCCAGTTGGCCCAGCAGGCGTGGAAAGAACGGGTCCGCCCGCACCGGGCCCGACACGCCCTTGCCTTCCTGTACGGCGCGCACCAGCCGGTCGAGCGCCCGGCGCAAAGGGATGTGCTCGGTCAGCTCGCGCACGATGCGCATGCCGGTGAGTATCGGAACCCCGCTGGCCAATAGAGTTCCCCAGGTGCGGCAGACATGCGCCAGCTGGATCTTGAGCAGCAGGGGGCCGAGCACGGGCATGCGCAGCAGCAGCAGTTGCCAGCGCTCGCGCCATTTCTCGTCGCGCAGGGCCATCACGAAGCCGGTGAGGGCCAGCGCGATCACCGCCAGGATGTACAGGCCGTAGGTCTTCAGGAACTCGCCGGTGCCGATCAGCACGGCCGCCGCCATGGGCAGCTCCTGGTGCATGTCGGTGAAGATCTGGCCGAACTTGGGCAGCACGAACACCGTGAGCCCGAGCAGTGCGCTGACGCCGAAGAAGAACAGCAGCACCGGGTAGATGGACGAGGTGACCAGGAACGAGCGGAACTCGATGCTGCGCGTGTAGAACTCCACCAGCCGCTGCATCACCACGGGCAGCACGCCGCCTTCTTCGCCCGCGCGCACCATGTTCACGTACAGGCGCGGGAACACCGAGGGGTGGCGCATGAAGGCATCGCCCAGGGAGTTGCCTTTTTCCACATCGACCACCACGGCCTGCATCACGCCGCGAAAGAAGGGCTGCTCGATGCTGCTCTGGCAGATGTGAAGCGCCCGGTCCAGCGGCAGGCCGGCATCGAGCAAAGTAAGCAGTTGCTCCGTCATGGCCAGCACATGCTTGATGCCTACGCGCTTGCTGCCGCCGCCGAGCGAGGCCGTCCAGGAAATGCCACTTGCGGCCGGCTTCGCGTCGGCCGCGAGCGGCAGGTGCTGGGCGGTGTCGGCAGGCAGCGGGCTGCCGCTGTCGACCAGGGGCGGCTGGCTGGCGCCCGCTGCACTGGGGCGGGGTCTCACGTCATCTCCTGGCGGGTGACGCGCGCCAGCTCTTCCAGCGTGGTCACGCCGGCCAGCACCTTGCTGATGCCGTCTGCCCGCATGGTGCGCACACCCTGCTCGATGGCCTTGCGGCGCACACCTTCGGCGGGCAGCTTCTGGATGATGGCTTCCTTGATCGCGGTGGTCATGGGCAGCATTTCATAGATGCCCGTGCGCCCGATGTAGCCCGACTGGCCGCAGTGGTGGCAGCCCTTGCCGTGGAACAGCTCGGTCACCTGGTGCGCCTGCACGCCTTCTTCGGCCAGGAACAAGAGGTCGGCCGAGGTAGGCGTGGTGCCCTCCCGGCAGTGCGGGCAGATCATGCGCACCAGGCGCTGCGCCACGATGAGCACCACCGAGGAGGCGATGAGGTAGCTTTCCACCCCCATCTCCATGAGCCGGTGGGGTGCGCCGAACGAGTCGTTGGTGTGCAAGGTCGAGAACACCAAATGGCCCGTGAGGGCGGACTGGATCGAGATCTCGGCCGTTTCGCGGTCGCGGATTTCGCCGACCATGATGATGTCCGGGTCCTGCCGCACGATGGAGCGCAACGCGCTCGCAAACGTCAGGTCGATCTGCGACTTCACCTGGATCTGGTTGATGCCGTCGATCTGGTACTCGACCGGGTCTTCCACGGTGATGATCTTGTTGCCCGGCAGGTTCACCTTGCCCAGCGAGGCGTACAGCGTGCTGGTCTTGCCGCTGCCGGTGGGGCCGGTCACGAGGATCATGCCGTGCGGCTGCACGATGGCGGCCTCCAGCATGGCCAGCGCCTCGGCGTTCAGGCCGAGCGAGTCCATGCCCATCATGCCGGGGCCCTGGTCCAAGAGGCGGATGACCATGCTTTCGCCGTACACCGTGGGCACGGTGGAGACGCGCATGTCGATCTGGCGGCCGCCGACTTCCATCTTCATGCGGCCGTCCTGGGGCAGGCGGCGCTCGGCGATGTTCATCTTGGCGCGCAGCTTCAGGTGCGAGATGGACGCCATGTACATGCGCCGGGGCGGCGACTCGGCGTCGAACAGCACGCCGTCGATGCGGTAGCGCACGCGGAACTTCTGCTGCGAGACTTCCAGGTGCAAATCCGATGCCCGGCTTTCCACCGCGCGCAGCAGTAGCGACTGCACCAGGCGCACCACGGGGGCGTCTTCGGCCAGGGCCTTCAGGGTTTCGAGGTCGTCGTCCTGGTTGTCGGAGCCCGAGGCGTTCTCGTCGTCAAAGGCGGCCAGGTTGGCGTTTTCGGGCCGGTAGATCTGGTCCAGGCCGGAGTGGATCCACATGCGCGGGGCCAAGTGCAGGCGCGTGGGCACGCTGAAGAACTGCTTCAGGGCATCGAGTGCCGCCAACTGCACCGGCACGCTGGAGGCGATGTGCACCACCTCGTCCGACACCGAGAACGGCAGCAGCGAGTTGGAACGCAGGAAGGCCGGCGACAGCCCTTCGATGGGGGCCACGTCCTGCAGCGCATGCGTCATGGTGTTGAGCAGCGGCACCTTCAGGTTGCGCGCGAACTGGGCCAGAAGCTCTGCTTCCTGGTTGCCGGCGTCATCGGTGCCGATGGGGAGACTGCTCATAGTTGCTGTGGGAATGGCCGGTTCGGCACGGGGAACTTGGGGTGAAAAGGGGTTTGCCAGCGGCCCAAGGCATGTGGCATGGGCGCTGCGCGACCCGTCCAGCCACGGGCTGGGGGCGTTCTGGCACCACCCGGCATTGTAGTTTGTTCGCCTTTCCCGGGGCACCCCCTGCATGGGTGGGCTTGTGCTGGGGCGCGTAACAAAGACGAGTTCCTGTTAATGGGGTCAAATAGCCAGAGGGTCCACATCCACCAGCCAGCGGATCAGCCCCTTGTGGGCCGGATCGCTGCGCGTGGCCTGCATCACCGGCTGCCAAGTAGCCAGAAAACGCTGCAGGGCGGCCCGACTCGGGCTTTCCAGCAGCATCTGGGCGCGCTCCACGTTGGCGATGCGCTGGATGGTCAGCGGCACCGGCGGGTACAGGGTGACATGGTTCAGCCCCGGCAGGCCATGCTCCCGGGCGGCGGCGCTGGCGGCGGTCAGGAAGCCCTGGGCCACCTCCTGGGTGCGGGCGTCGGCGCGCACCAGGGCCTGGTAAGCGAAGGGCGGCATGCCCGCCTCCTGGCGCTCCTGGAGCTGCTGGGCGGCGAAGGCAGGGTAGTCGTGCGTGCGCAGCGCCTCGAACACGGCGTGCTGGGGGTGAAAGCTCTGTACCCACATCTCGCAGGCGGCGCCGCCCTGGGCGGCCATGTAGGCTGCGTCGCGCCCGGCGCGCCCGCCCGCCTGCATCAGCAGGGCAAAAAGGCGCTCGGCCGCACGGAAGTCGCTGGAGAACAGCGCGCCGTCGGGCTGCACCGCCGCCACCAGGGTGATGCGGCGAAAGTCGTGGCCCTTGGCGATCATCTGCGTGCCCACCAGCACATCGACTTCGCCCGAGTGCACCTGCGCCAGCTGGCTCTCTAGTGCGCCCTTGGCCTTGGTGGTGTCGGCGTCGATGCGGGCGATGCGCGCAGGCGAACCGTCGGGGCGCAGCACCTCGGACAGCAGGCCGCCCAGTTGCTCCTCCAACTGCTCGGTGCCCCGGCCCATGGACAGGATGTCGGGGCTGCCGCAGGTGGGGCAGTGGCGCGGCACGCGCACCGTGTAGCCGCAGTGGTGGCAGCGCAGGGTGCGGTCGGTCTTGTGGAACACCTGGTGCGCGCTGCAGTGGGGGCAGTCGCTCTTCCAGCCGCAGTCGGCGCAGTGCAGCACGGGTGCGTAGCCGCGGCGGTTGAGCAAAATCATGCTCTGCTCACCGCGCTGCACCCGCTCGGTGATGGCGGCCAGCAAGGGGGCGGTGAACACCGCGCGCCGGGGCTGCTGGTTCATGTCCACCCGGCGCACGCGCGGCAGTTGCCCCGCGCCGATGCGGCTGGGCATGTGCAGGCGCAGGTAGCGGCCGCCCTCCGGGTCTTCCGCGGTGGGCGGGCGGCTGGCGTACCAGCTTTCCAGTGAGGGCGTGGCCGAACCCAGCAGCACCTTGGCTCCCTGCTCGCGCCCGCGCCACACGGCCAGGTCGCGTGCGGAGTAGCGGGCACCTTCCTGCTGCTTGTAGCTGGGGTCATGCTCCTCGTCCACGATGATCAGGCGCAGCCCGGGCAGGCTGGCGAACACCGCCATGCGTGTGCCCAGCACGATGCGCGCGGTGCCGCTGTGGGCGGCCAGCCAGCTCTTGAGGCGCTGCGGATTGGTCATGCCGCTGTGCAGCGAGACCACGGCCTGGGCGCCGAAACGGGGCGCGAAGCGGGCGGTGAAGCGCTCTTCGAGCTGGGGGGTGAGGTTGATCTCGGGCACCATCACCAGGGCCTGGGCGCTAGGGTCGGCGTCCAGCACCTCCTGCACGCAGCGCAGGTAGACCTCGGTCTTGCCGCTGCCGGTGCTGCCGAACAGCACGAACGGGCCTTTTTTGGCGGCGATATGCGCGCGCGCGCTTTCCTGCTCGGGCGTCAGGGCCACGGTGGGCAGGTCCTGGCTGGTGTCACCAACGGGCGCGGCCGGGCGGCGCAGGCGCCGGGCCAGTTGCTCCGGTCCCAGGTCGCGCAGCTGTGGCGGCAGGGCCGCCAGGGCCACCTCGCCCAGCGAGCGCTGGTAGTAGCGTGCCGCAAACCCCACCAGGCGGCGCCAGGGCGCATCGAGCGGCGCCACGCCGGCCAGCACCCCGGCAATGGCGCGCATGGTGGCGCCCTCGGGCAACTCGCCCGTGGCTTCGTCGCTGTCCCAGACCACGCCCAGCACCTCGCGCGTGCCAAACGGCACCCGCACCAGCGTGCCCGGCGGCAGGGCCTCGGGGCTGGCGTAGCTCAGCAGCTCCCCCACGCCGCTGTGCGAGGGCGCGTGCAGGGCCACATGGACGATGGTGGTGGGGGGCAAGGTCAAGGGATCAGGGGGCGCGGCGACCGCGCAGGAGCGGCAAGGCAACCGGGAATCGTACGCGAATCCTCCAGCTCGCCGGGCGCACGGGCGGCCTGCGCAGCTTGCGTGCGCTAGTTCATGTTCTGTGGCGATGTGGGCGCCAAGTGCATGATCGCGCTGCGTTTTTCCAGTCATCCCACAATTCTGTGGATAACTTTGTTGACATCCTGTCTTCACCACGGCCCAGGCCGCATGGATACTGGGCCTGAACAGATTGCCTGTTAATCCGGCAGCGTCAAAAAATCCATATGAATCAATCATCTGAAGATTTTCTGGGCGATTTTTTGTGTTAGCGGCATAGACCCAATTTTTGCTGCGCCGCATCACGTTTTGTGTGCATAAGTGCAGTTGGCTCGGTTCGTCAAGAGGGCATTTAGGGTACTTTCTGTGCTAGCCAGCAAGGTGGATGTCCACTGATTTCTGCGATGTCGCACGCAAGTGCTTGATTTATCAAGGGTTTCCCGAGAAGTTCAGGAAATCTGTGGATAACTTTGTTGATATCTCCTGCATGCAGACCGCCAGCCCTTGAAAAACCGTGCTTTTGCTAGGTTGCCTGCCAAAAGTGCAACCGGTGGATGCCTATACAAATCAAGCACTTGCGACACGGCGAAAATAAAGTGCTGCCGTGGAAACCGCGCGATAGAATTTTTCAAGGATGGGCTGTCGGTGTGCACAACCCTGGCTATTCCTGGTCCTGGAATGGCTTTTCTGACAGCCTTTTCTACCCAAATCAGTAAGCATGCGGAGGCCAGCGGCATTTTCGGCCGGCGCACCCCACAGTGAAGGCGCAGGGCGGGGCGGATCACCCGGCCGGCGGTTCCGACGCGCTCTGGCAAGTCATCCCGGGATTTTGTGGATAACTTTGTTGACATCCTGTCTCCATGGCTCCGCAAACCGCATGGATGCTGGGCTCCAACAGAATGCCTGTCAAAGTGGCAGGGTCAAAAAATCCATATGAATCAATCATCTGAGGATTTCTGCAGCGCTTTCTTGTGCTAGGGCAATGCCTGCGGTTTTTGCTGCGCCGCATCACGTTTTGTGTGCATAAGTGCATTGGGCCCGGTTCGTCAAGGGGAGGTTGGCCCCGGTTTTTATGCTGGCGCTGCAGGGCGACATGCAGCGTTTTCTGTCATTTCGGCTGCAAGTGCTTGATTTCACGGGGTTTTCATAAGAAATCCAGAAATTCTGTGGATAACTTTGTTGATATCCCCGGTGTTTGGCCTGCCGACCATTGAAAAACCGTGCTTCCGGTAGATTGCCCAGCAAAAGTGCATCCGGTGAATGCCTATACAAATCAAGCACTTGCATCAGTGCGAAAAAAAAGGGCCGTCACGCAGACGGCCCGATTGATTTTTTCGCAGATGCACCGCTGGTGTGCACAACCCAGGCTATTCCCGGCGCTGGAGGGCGGCTTTTCAGCCTCCGGCGCGCTGGCTGCGGGAATACTGGTGCACGGTCTCGACCAGCGCCGCCACATGCTCGGGCGGGGTGAACTGGCTGATGCCGTGCCCGAGGTTGAAGATGTGCGTGGGCCCGGTGCTGCTGCGGTCGGTGTGCGGCGTGCCGAAGCTGTCGAGCACCCGGCGCGCCTGCGCGGCGATCTGCTCGGGTGGGGCAAACAGCACATTGGGGTCGATATTGCCCTGCAGGGCCTTGCCCGGGCCGCCCACGGCGCCGCCCACCAGGGCACGCGCGCGCGCCAGGTTCGCCGTCCAGTCCAGGCCCAGCACCTCGCAGTCCAGCGGCTTCATGTCTTCCAGCCACAGGGCGCCGCCCTTGGTGAAGACCAGGCGGGGCACGTCGGTACCGTCCACGCCGGTGCGCTTGAGCTGTGCCAGCACCCGCGTCGTGTAGGCCAGGCTGAACTCCTGGAAGGCGCCGTCGGCCAGCACACCACCCCAGCTGTCGAAAATCATCACCGCCTGGGCGCCTGCATCGATCTGCGCGTTCAGATAGGCGGCCACGGCATCGGCATTGGTGGCGAGGATGCGGTGCATCAGGTCGGGGCGCGAATACATCAGGCTTTTCACCATGCGGTAGTCGTCGCTGCCCTTGCCTTCGACCATGTAGCAGGCCAGCGTCCAGGGGCTGCCCGAAAAACCGATCAGCGGCACGCGGCCGTTCAGTGCCTTGCGGATGCTGGTGACGGCGTCGAACACGTAGCGCAGCTTGTCCATGTCAGGTACGGCCAGTGCGTCCACGGCGGCCTCATCGCGTACCACCTTGGCAAAGCGCGGGCCCTCGCCTTCGGCGAACGACAGGCCCAGGCCCATGGCGTCGGGCACGGTGAGGATGTCGCTGAACAGGATGGCCGCGTCGAGCGTGAAGCGGGCCAAAGGCTGCAGCGTCACCTCGGTCGCGTAGTCCACATTGGTGGCCAGGCCCATGAAGCTGCCGGCCTTGGCGCGGGTGGCCTTGTACTCGGGCAGGTAGCGGCCCGCCTGGCGCATCAGCCACAGGGGGGTGTAGTCGGTAGCCTGGCGGCGGCAGGCGCGCAGGAAGGTGTCGTTGGAAAGGGGGGCGAAGCTCATGCCCCGATTGTCGCAGGGCGCGTGGAGGGCTACCGTTCAGCGATGTAATGGGACATGCGTGCCACCTCGCCGGGCGCCAGGTAGGCGCGCACCTCGGTCTCCAGCGCCTGGTCGGCCATGGTGGCGCGGGCGCGCTGGTGCAGGTAGTCGGCCCAGGACTCGACGATGAAGCGCTCCACATAGCGCGAGGGCTCGCCCAGATCCTTGTAGACGCGCCAGAAGGTGGCGCCGTCGCGCCGGCGTGGCGCCTTCATGCGGCTGATGGTGTCCAGGAAGTCGGCGTCGTTGCCCGGCGCGATGCGGTAGCCCACTTCCACAGCCACCGGGCCGGCTTCGGGCAGGGGCTCGGCCTCGATGAAGAGTTCGTCCCAGGGGGTGGCCTGCGTCACCTCGTGCAGGGCGCCCATGCGCAGCGGCATGGGGCGCGCCAGCAGCAGGCCGGCGCCCATGATGGCGGCGGCGACGCAGAGGGTGGGCGCGAGGCCGACGATGTCCGACGCCGCACCCCAGAAGGCCGAGCCCATGGCGAAGGCGCCCAGCGCCGCCACCATGTGCATGGCCACCGCACGCGAGCGCACCCAGGGCGGTGCGCTGGCCTGGGTGGCGGTGTTGAAGGTGGACATGGCCGACATCCAGGCCGCGCCCCCCAGCACCATGGCCAGGTACACCACCCAGGCGGTATGTGAGAACGCCGCCACCAGCATGGCCCCGGCGAACACCAGGCAGGCCACGTTGACGATGGCATCCAGGCTGAAGCGGGCGCGCAGCTTGCCGATGACCAGGCCCACGGCCACGGCGCCGGTGCCCAGGCAGCCCATGAGCAGCCCGAAGCCCTGGGCGCCCGTGCCCAGCTGGCGCTGGGCGATCACGGGCAGCAGGGCCCAGAGGGCCGAGCCCGCCGCGCTGTACGCCATCACGCGCACCAGCTGCGCCAGGATCATGCGCGAATGCCAGGCAAAGCGCAGGCCGCTCAGGGTGCCGCCCCACAGGCGCTCGGCCGGCAGCCGCGTCGGGGCATGCGGGCGCGGGGGCCAGCGGCGGATGGATTCCCACATCACCACGGTGGTGCACGCCGCCACGGCGAACACCCAGCCTGCCCCCAGTTGCGCGAACACCAGCCCCGCCAGCGTGGGGCCCACGGCGCGCGCTGCGTTGTAGGCAATGCTCACGGCGGTGATGGCCTGCGGCCATTCCTCGCGCGGCACCGGGTCGATGACCGAGGAGTTCCAGGCCGGCGTGAGCACGGCCGTGCAGCAGCCGCACACGAACACCAGGAACAGCACCGACGCCGGCCCGCCCCAGCCCATAAGCACCAGCAGGGCCAGCAGGCTACAGGCACCGATCTGCGCCAGCAGCGCGCCGGAGATCAGCCGGCGACGGTCCGTGGTGTCGGCCAGCACGCCTGCCGGCAGCGCCAGCAGGAACATGGGCATGAACACGGCGGTCTGCACCAGTGCGGCCAGGAAGGAGGAGCCCGTGAGTTCCACCATCAGCCAGGCGGCCGCCATGGTCTGCATGCCGCTGCCGATGAAGAACACCCCGCCGCACAGCCACAAGCCCCTGAATGCAGGTTGGCGCAGGGGGCTCCAGAGCGAGGTGGATGTGGACATGGATGCGGAGTGGGATTCTTATATAGAGGAGGTGCGCGCTGCACCTGTGGTCACAGGATAGCGTTACCAGCCGCCTTTGGCGTGGCACAACCCTTCGATTGCCTGTACATCGGCCAATGAATTGGCCTATTCGATGTGCCGCCCGCCCCTGAGCCGGTAGGTGCGCGGCACATCGGTGCGGGTGGCCACCAGGGCCTCGGCCTGGCGCTGCAGGTGGGCCAGGCTGGCATCGAGCGCCTCGACCGCGCTCGCATCCAGCCCGGCCAGCAGGCCCTGGTTGAGCGCCTTGATCTGTGGGAACAGGGCATCGTGCACCGCCTGGCCTGCCGGGGTGAGCGAAAGTACGGCCTGGCGCCGGTCGCCCGGCATGGCATCGCGGGTGATGAGTTTCTTGGCCAGCAGCGAGGTGATGGCGCGTGACGTGCGCGCGCGATCCAGCCCCAGGCGCAGGGCCAGCTCGGCCGGCGGCATGCCCGGGTGCTCGGCCAGCCACATCAACAGCCCCCACTCCCGGCGCGTGATGCCGTAGCCGCCCTCGCACAGGCGCACCACCAGGCTGCCGGCCACGGCCAGCAGGCGGTTCAGGCGGTACATCAGGAGGTGCTGGGCCGCCTCGGGGTCGGCCAGCCGGGGCGGGGTGGCGGGTTCGGGCATCAGGGTATGTCCGGGCATCGGTTGTTTAGATCAATCGATTGTGGGCCTTCTACAGTGCGGCTATCTTCTTTTGGAGCACCGCCATGTGGAAACCCCTCGTCTCCTTACTCACTGCCGCGCTCGCGCTGTCGGCCTGCCTGGCCCAGGCACAGGAGGCGCCGCTGCGCATCATCGTCGGCTATGCCCCTGGCGGCTCCAGCGACCGCGTGGCCCGCATCGTGGCCGACAAGCTGCAGGCCAAGCTCGGCTCGCCCGTGATCGTGGAGAACCGCACCGGTGCCGGTGGCCGCCTCTCGGCCCAGGCCGTCAAGAGCGCGCCGGCCAACCAGCCCGCGCTGCTGCTGGCCAACCCGGCCGTGATGCTGGTGGCGCCGCTGGTCTTCCCCGATGCGGGCTATGACGCCGAGCGCGACTTCCGCCCCGTGAGCCATGTCAACAGCTACGAGTTCGGCGTGGCCGTCTCCAGCGCCGTGCCCGTGCGCGAGCTGCCGCACCTGATCGCCTGGCTGCGTGCCAATCCCGACAAGGCCAATTTCGGCGTGCCCGCCACCGGCAGCCTGCCGCACTTCTTCGGCCTCATGGTGGGCGATGCCGCCAAGGTCAATGCCGAAGTGATCGGCTACCGCGGTTCGGCGCCGCTGCTCAACGACCTGATCGGTGGCCAGGTACCCGTGGCCTTCGACACCTTCGACACCCTGCTGCCCCAGCACGAGGCGGGCAAGATCCGCATCCTGGCCGTTTCCAGTGCCAAGCGCAGCCCGCTGGACACCAAGATCCCGACCTTCAAGGAAGGCGGCATGGACCTGGCCGCCACGGGCTGGAACACCTTCTTCGCGCCGATGAGCATGCCCAAGGCCCAGGCCGAGCGCCTGGCCGGCCTGATCCACGAGGTCATGAAGGACCCTGACACCCGCCGCAAGTTCGAGGCCGCCAAGATGGAGCCCGTGGCCAGCAGCATGGCGCAGACCGAGGCCATGCTCAAGGCCTACCGTGCGCAATGGGCCCCCGTGGTGCAACGCTCCGGCTTCAAACCCTGATCGCCATGCAGCAAAAGCGCCCCAACATCCTCTTCATCGTCGCTGACGACCTGGGCTATGCCGACCTGGGCTGCTACGGCGGGCGCGAGGCCGCCTTTGGCCCGGTCTCGCCCGTGCTCGACGGCCTGGCCGCGCAGGGCCTCAAGCTCACGCAGGGCTATTCCAACTCCCCCGTGTGCTCGCCCACGCGCTTTGCGCTGATGACCGCGCGCTACCAGTACCGCCTGCGCGGTGCGGCCGAAGAGCCCATCAACAGCAAGAGCCGGGGCAGCACCACGCTGGGCCTGCCGCCCTCGCACCCCACGCTGCCCTCGCTGCTGCGCGCGGGCGGCTACTGCACGGCGCTCATGGGCAAGTGGCACCTCGGCTACCCGCCGGCCTTCGGGCCGCTGCAGTCGGGCTACGAGGAGTTCTTCGGCCCCATGTCGGGCGGGGTGGACTACTTCACGCACTGCAGCTCTGCCGGGCAGCACGACCTGTACCTGGGGGAGGAGGAGGCGCAGCAGGACGGCTACCTCACCGACCTGATCACCGACCATGCGCTGGATTTTGTGGAGCGCATGGCGCCCGGCGCCCAGGCGGGCACGCCGTTCTTCCTGAGCCTGCACTACACAGCGCCGCACTGGCCCTGGGAAACACGCGACGATGCTGCGCTGGCCGATGAGGTGCGGCAGAACCTGTTCCACCTGCACGGCGGCAACATCGAAACCTACCGCCGCATGATCCACCACATGGACGAGGGCATCGGCCGCATCATGGAATCGCTGGTCCGCCACGGCATCGATCGCGACACGCTGGTGGTCTTCACCAGCGACAACGGCGGCGAGCGCTTCTCGGACAACTGGCCCCTGGTGGGCGGCAAGATGGACCTGACCGAGGGCGGCATCCGCGTGCCGTGGATCGCCCACTGGCCTGCCGTGATCGCGCCGGGCGGCGAGAGCGTGCACAGCTGCATGACCATGGACTGGTCCGCGACGATGCTCGACGCGGCCGGCGTGGCCGCCGATGCGGATTACCCGCTCGACGGCACTTCGCTCATGCCGCTGCTGCGCGATGCCGACTGGGAGTGCGAGCGCCCGCTGTTCTGGCGCATGAACCACCGCGGCCAGCGCGCCATGCGCGAAGGCCAGTGGAAGTACCTGCGCGTGGACGGCAACGACTACCTGTTCAACCTGGCCGATGACGAGCGCGAGCGCGCCAACCGCGCCCAGGTGGACCCTGGGCGCCTGGCCGCGATGCGCGCGGCATGGGAGGCGTGGAACGCCACCATGCCGGCCATACCGGAGGACGCGACGGTCAGCCTTGGCTATTCCATCAAGGACATGCCGCAACGCTGACGCTGCTTACCTGGTGGCTGAGGCAGCCGGCGCAGCCACATGCTCGCGCCGCTGCACGATCACGAAGCGGTCGGCCACGAAGGCCAGGCTGGTGTACGTGGCGTTGGCCGCCGGGTTGCCGCCCGTGGCGTGGTAGTCCGAGAACGATGCGGACTGGTTCACGAACACCCCCTGCGTGAGGTTGATGGACAGGGCCACGCGCGTGCGCCGGCCCAGGGCCACTGCGGCATCGATGTAGCTGCGGTCCGTGGAGTACACGCCCAGGGTCAGTGCGCCGTGCGTGCGCAGCGTGGCCTCGGCCACCTGCAGGCAGGCCGCGCCCGAATCGGTGGCCACCAGGTAGGACACGGGGCCGAAGCATTCCTCACCATAGATGGCGCTGTCGGCCTGGTCCAGCGCCACGATCACCGGCGTGTGGATCTGCGCGCTGGCGAACTCGGGGTGGGGCAGGGCCCGCGAGCCCAGCACCAGACGGCCCTTGCTGCTCGCCCGCTGCATGCGCGCCACGGTCTCGGGCGAGCCCACGGCGCCCAGCACCGAGGTTGCCACGCGCGGGTTCGAGGCCAGCTCGGTCACCGCAGCCGCCAGGTCCTCGCCCACCTGCTCGAAGCTCTTGTGCCCGTCGTCGGTGGCGATGCCGCCGCGCGGCACCAGGATGTTCTGTGTGGTGGTGCACATCTGGCCGCTGTACAGCGACAGCGTGAACGCCAGGTTGCGCAGCAGGGCCGCGTACTGGTCGGTTGATTCGATGATGACGGTGTTCACCCCGGCCATCTCGGCATACACGCGCGCCTGCCGGGCGTTGTCGATGAGCCAGTGGCCGAACTGGTTGCTGCCCGTGAAGTCGATGCTGGCCACCGCGCTGTGCGTGGCCAGGGCCTGCGTGTCTTCGGCGCGGGGGCTCAGGGCCAGCGTCACGGTGTTCGGGTCCAGCCCCTGCTCGGCCAGCACCTCGCGCAGGATGTTCACCGAGATCGCGGCGGGCAGCACCGCGTTGGGATGCGGCTTGACGATGACCGGGTTGCCCGTGGCCAGCGCCGCGAACAGGCCGGGGTAGGTGTTCCAGGTGGGGAAGGTCGCGCAACCGATCACCAGGGCCACGCCACGCCCCACGATCTCGTAGTGCTTTTGCATCACCAGCGAGGGGTTCTTGCCCTGGGGCTTGTCCCACAGCGCCTCGCCGGGCACGTCGGCCATGGCTTTCCAGGCGTAGGCAATGGCTTCGAGCGCGCGGTCCTGCGCATGCGGGCCGCCGGCCTGGAAGGCCATCATCGGGCCCTGGCCGGTGGTCAGCATCACGGCATGCGCGATCTCGTGGCTGCGGCGGTGGATGCGCATGAGCGCCTCCAGCAGAACGCCCACGCGGCCCTGCGCGCCCAGCGCCTGCCAGGCCGGTTCGGCGGCCTGGGCCGCGGCCACCAGCGCGAGCACGTCGCAATCGGGGTAGCGCACGTCCAGCGCCACGCCATAGGGCGAGCGCTCCGTGGCCAGCCGGCCCCGCTCGCCGGGCTGCAGCAGCGGGAAATCCTTGCCCAGCAAGGCGGCCACGGCCGCCTGGCCATCGGCCTGGCCGGTCTCGCCATAGACCTTGGGCGAAGGCGATTCGGGGAAGGGCGTCCAGTGGCCGCGCGTGGCCAGGGCACCGAGGGCTCCGTCCAGCAGGGCGCGGTGGGTATCGAACAGGGGCATGTATTTGTCTCCGTTTAGGGTTTGCCCTGAGGGGTTTGACTTGCATCAGGGTTGTGGAAAGTTTATTCTCTACCGAACGGTCGGTCAATAATGTTTGCGATCGGTCAACACACGATTTCCCCACCTTGATAGGCAGGAGCATCCATGTCTGAACCTTTGGTCCTCGTGACGCAGTCGGGCGCCGTGCAAACGCTGGCGCTCAACCGGCCTGCCGCGCTCAACAGCTTCACGGCCGAACTGCATGCGCAGTTGCTGGCCGCGCTGGAGGCAGCCGCTGCCAACGCCGAGGTGCGTTGCGTGGTGCTCACGGGCACGGGCCGTGCCTTCTGCGCGGGGCAGGACCTGGCCGACCCGGCTGTGGCGCCCGACCTCACGCCCGGTGCCGCCCCCAAGGACCTGGGCGGGGTGATCGACAAGCTCTACGGCCCGCTGTGCCAGCGCATCCGCAGCATGCCGATCCCGGTCATCGCCGCCGTCAACGGCGTGGCTGCGGGCGCCGGGGCCAACCTGGCGCTGGGCTGCGACCTGGTGCTGGCCGCGCGCTCGGCCAGCTTCATCCAGGCCTTTACCAAGATCGGCCTGGTGCCCGACACCGGCGGCACCTGGCTGCTGCCGCGCCTGGTGGGCCGCGCCCAGGCCCTGGGCCTGGCGCTGCTGGGCGACAAGCTGCCCGCGCCCGAGGCCGAACGCCTGGGCCTGATCTGGCGCTGCGTGGACGATGCGGCCCTGCAGGACGAGGCCCAGACCCTGGCCCAGCGCCTGGCCGCCATGCCGGTGAAGGCACTGGTGGCCACGCGCAACGCGATGGACGCCGCTGCGCAGATGGACTTCGGCCAGGCCCTGGCGCACGAGGCGGCCGTGCAGCGCACGCTGGGTGCATCCGCCGACTACCGCGAGGGCGTCGAGGCCTTTATCGGCAAGCGCGCCCCCGTGTTCAAAGACCGCTGAGTACCCCATGGATTCCACCACTTCCACGCTCGACCCCCAGGCCATCGCCGAGCATGTGCGCAGCGGCATGCTGGCCAACGACCGTGCCACGCAGGGCCTGGGCATCGCCATCACGGCCATCGGCCCGGGGCAGGCCACGCTCGAGATGACCGTGCGTGCCGACATGCTCAACGGCTTCGATATCTGCCACGGCGGCTTCATCACCACGCTGGCCGATTCGGCCTTCGCCTTCTCGTGCAATGCGCGCAACGAGATGACCGTGGCCTCGGGCCTGTCCATCGACTTCCTGGCGCCCGCACGCGAGGGCGACCGCCTCACGGCCGAGGCCCGCGAGGTCTCGCTGGCCGGCCGCACCGGCGTGTACGACGTGAATGTGCGCAACCAGCGCGGCGAGGCGATTGCCGTATTCCGCGGCCGCTCGTACTGCATGAAGGGCAAGCCCACCGTGCCGCTGGATGCCGCCGGCCGCTGACCCCCCATACCTAGATAGACCCACAGGAGACATCCATGGCCGTGCGCCAACCTGCCCCAGGCGACCTGGAGCCCATCGAAACCGCCAGCCGCGATGAAGTCCAGGCCCTGCAACTGCAGCGCCTGCGCTGGACGCTGCAGCACGCTTACGACAACGTGGCGCACTACCGGCGCGCCTTCGATGCCAAGGGCGTGCACCCGTCCGATCTGAAGCAGCTGTCCGACCTGTCGAAGTTTCCCTTTACGGTGAAGAAGGACCTGCGCGACAACTACCCCTTCGGCATGTTCGCCGTGCCGCGCGAGCAGGTGTCGCGCATCCATGCCTCCTCGGGCACCACGGGCAAGCCCACGGTGGTGGGCTATACGCGCAAGGACATCGACACCTGGGCCGACCTGGTGGCGCGCTCGATCCGCGCTGCGGGTGGGCGCGCCGGCGACCTGATCCACGTGGCCTACGGCTACGGCCTGTTCACGGGCGGCCTGGGCGCGCACTACGGCGCCGAGCGCGCCGGCTGCACGGTGATCCCCATGTCGGGCGGCCAGACCGAAAAGCAGGTGCAGCTGATCCGCGACTTCGCGCCCAGCATCATCATGGTCACGCCTTCGTACATGCAGGTCATCAACGAAGAGTTCGTGCGCCAGGGGCTGGACCCGCGTGAGAGCTCGCTCAAGATCGGCATCTTCGGCGCCGAGCCCTGGACCGAGGCCATGCGCCGCGAGATCGAGACAAAGTCGGGCATCGACGCGGTGGACATCTACGGCCTGTCCGAGGTGATGGGCCCTGGGGTGGCCAGTGAATGCATTGAGAGCAAGGACGGCCCGGTGGTCTGGGAAGACCATTTCTACCCCGAGATCGTCGACCCCGAAACCGGCGAGGTGCTGCCCGACGGCCAGGAGGGCGAACTGGTCTTCACCTCGCTGAGCAAGGAGGCACTGCCCATGATCCGCTACCGCACGCGCGACCTCACGCGCCTCTTGCCGCCCACCTCGCGCGCGTTCCGGCGCATGGGCAAGATCGTCGGCCGTTCGGACGACATGCTCATCATCCGCGGGGTGAACGTGTTCCCCACGCAGATCGAAGAGATCGTGCTGCAGAACGAGAAGCTCTCGGGTCAGTACCAGATCCTCGTGGCGCGCGACGGCAACCTCGACCAGGTGACCGTGCGCTGCGAGCTGCAGCCCGGCGTGGCCGACGGCGAGCGCCCGGACCTTACCGGCTGGGTGCAGCACCGCATAAAGACCCTGGTGGGCATCACCTGCCAGGTCGAGGTGCTGGCCACCGATTCCATCGAACGCACGCTGGTGGGCAAGGCCCGCCGCGTGATCGACCAGCGCGCCCGCTGAGCGGCGCCCCCCCCCCCCCGAAAGGACACCACCATGTACACGCAGGCAATGGACACCATGGGCAAGGACGGCGGCGACGCCAAGGCCCTGCGCAGCGCTGAAGAGATGCAGCGCCAGGAAGCGTTCGATGCGCGCATCGACGCGGGCGAATTCATCGAGGCCAAGGACTGGATGCCCGACCACTACCGCAAGACGCTGCTGCGCCAGATCAGCCAGCATGCGCACTCGGAAATCGTCGGCATGCTGCCCGAGGGCAACTGGATCTCGCGCGCGCCGACGCTCAAGCGCAAGGCCATCCTGCTGGCCAAGGTGCAGGACGAGGGCGGCCACGGCCTGTACCTGTATGCCGCAGCCGAGACCCTGGGCACCTCGCGCGACCAGATGATCGACGCGCTGCACACCGGCCGCGCCAAGTACAGCTCGATCTTCAACTACCCCACGCTGACCTGGGCCGACATGGGCACCATCGGCTGGCTGGTCGATGGCGCTGCCATCATGAACCAGGTGCCGATCTGCCGCTGCTCTTACGCGCCGTATGCGCGCGCCATGGTGCGCATCTGCCGTGAAGAGAGTTTTCACCAGCGCCAGGGCTACGACGCGCTGCTGACCATGATGCAGCAGGGCACCGACGCCCAGCGCGCCATGGTGCAGGACGCCGTGAACCGCTGGTGGTGGCCCTCCATCATGATGTTCGGTCCGCCCGACGACCAGTCGCCCAACTCCGCGCAGTCCATGCGATGGGGCATCAAGCGCGTCTCCAACGACACCCTGCGCCAGAAGTTCATCGACGCCACGGTCGAGCAGGCCCAGTTGCTCGGCGTCACCCTGCCCGATCCCGACCTGAAGTGGAACGAGGAGCGCCAGGCGCACGACTACGGCGCCATCGACTGGAGCGAGTTCTGGCGTGTGATCGGCGGCGACGGCCCCTGCAACGAAGAGCGCCTGGGCGCGCGCGTCAAGGCCTGGGACGACGGTGCCTGGGTGCGCGAAGCCGCCCTGGCCCATGCCGCCAAGCACGCACCGGTTCGCGCCGCTGCCTGAGCCTTCCCAATTCGAGATACCCCATGACGATCCCATCCACCCCCTCCACCCCTGCTGCCGATCCCGCCATGGCCACCGAATGGCCGCTGTGGGAAGTGTTCGTGCGCAGCAAGGCCGGCCTCGACCACAAGCACTGCGGCAGCCTGCATGCGGCCGACCCGCGCATGGCCATCCAGCTGGCGCGCGACGTCTACACCCGCCGCCAGGAAGGCACCAGCGTCTGGGTCGTGCGCTCCGACCAGATCGTGGCCAGCGACCCGGGCGAGAAGGCCATGTACTTCGATCCCGCGCAGGACAAGGTCTACCGCCACCCCACCTTCTACGTGCTGCCCGAGTCCGTGGACCACATGTGAGAGCGACCGCCATGCAAGCCACCAGCATCCACACCAGCCAGGACCCGGCCGTGCAGTACCTGCTGCGCATCGGCGATACCTGCCTGATCCTGGGCCAGCGCCTGTCCGAATGGTGCGGCCACGGCCCCGTGCTCGAAGAAGACATCGCCCTGGCGAACATGGCGCTGGACCTGGTGGGCCAGGCGCGCGCGCTGCTCACGCGGGCCGGCCAGATCGAAGGCCGCGGCCATGACGAAGACCAGCTGGCCTTCCTGCGCGACGAGCGCGACTACGTGAACGTGACCCTGGTGGAGCTGCCGCGCGGCGACTTCGCCTTCACCATGGTGCGCAACACCATGGTCGCCACCCTGCTCAAGCTGCTGTGGGAGCGCCTGGCCAGCTCCAGCGACACCGAACTGGCCGCCATCGCCGGCAAGGCCCTCAAGGAGGCGCGTTACCACCAGCAGCACTGCGCCGACTGGGTGGTGCGCCTGGGCGATGGAACGGCCGAGTCGCGCCGCCGCACCGAGGCCGCCCTGGCTTCGCTGTGGCGCTACACGCCCGAACTGTTCGCCTCCGATGCGGTCGAGGACGCTGCCCATGCCGCAGGCCTGGGCCCGCGCTGGGCCGACGTGCAGGGCGCCTGGACGGACGAGATGGCGCAGGTCCTCGCCGCCGCCAGCCTGGCCACGCCCAAGGAGTCGGCGTTTCGCAGCACCGGCAAGCAGGGGGTGCACAGCGAGCACATGGGTTTCATTCTGGCCGAGATGCAGCACCTGCAGCGCAGCTTCCCCGGGGGCGTGTGGTGATGATGGCCGAGGCCATTGCTCGCCCGGAAGCCGCCGACGCGCGCATTGCGCGGGCGTGGGAGGTGCTCGCCAACGTGCCCGACCCCGAGGTGCCCGCAGTCTCCGTGTGCGACCTGGGCATCGTGCGCGACGTGCGTCTGGCGGGTGAGGGCCTGGAGATCGTGCTCACTCCCACCTATTCGGGCTGCCCGGCCACCGAGGTGATCGAGCACGACGTGCTCGCGGCCATCGACGCCGCCGGCCTGGGCCCGGCCCACGCCACCCTGCAGCGCGCCCCCGCCTGGACCACCGACTGGATCACCGAGCAGGGGCGTGCGCGCCTGCTGGCCTATGGCATCGCGCCGCCCGGCCCGCTGCCGCCGGGCACCGAGGTGCCGCTGCGCTTCATGCCCCGCGCCAACGCCGTTGCGCCAGCGCTGGCCTGCCCGCGCTGCGGCAGCCCGCAAACCGAGCGCCTGTCCGCGTTCGGCTCCACGGCCTGCAAGGCGCTGTACCGCTGCATGGCCTGCCGCGAGCCCTTCGAGCACTTCAAGCCGCTGTGAAGACCCTTTTCACGCCCCCATACAAGACACCGACATGAGCGTCATCTTCCATCACCTGCGCGTGCGCGCCATCGAGCCCGACACGGCCGAGGCCGTCATCGTCTCCTTCGACGTGCCGCCCGAGCTGCGCGAAGTGTTCGGCTTCACCCAGGGCCAGTACCTCACGCTGCGCACCGACATTGGCGGCCAGGACCTGCGCCGCTCGTACTCCATCTGCGCCGGCGTCGACGATGCCGAGCTGCGCGTGGGCGTGCGCAAGGTCAACGGCGGCGTGTTCTCCAACTGGATCAATGCGCAGCTGCAGGTCGGCGACACCCTGCAGGTCATGGCGCCGCAAGGCCGCTTCTTCGTGCCGATACAGCCCCATGCGCAGCGCAATTACCTGGGCATCGCGGGCGGCAGCGGCATCACGCCCATCCTGTCCATCATGAAGACTGTGTTGGCGCGCGAGCCCGGCAGCCGCTTCACGCTGATCTATGGCAACCGCACGCTGCAGTCCACCATGTTCAAGGAGGAGATCGAGGACCTCAAGAACCGCTACCTCACGCGCCTGGTGCTGCACCACGTGTTCTCGGCCGAGCAGACCGATGCGCCGCTGAACATGGGCTTCGTGAACCGCGAGAAGCTCGCCGAGTTCCTCAAGGCCCTGATCCCCGCGCAGAAGATCGACGAAGCCTTCATCTGCGGTCCCTTCCAGATGAACGACGAGGCCGAGGCCGCGCTGCTGGCGGGCGGCGTGCCGGCGGAGCGCATCCACGTGGAGCGCTTCGGCGTGGCCCTGCCCGCAGGCGGGCAGGTGGGGGCCGTGGTGCACGAGGCACTTCCCGGCGATGCCAAGACCGCGCGCATCGCCATCGTGCGCGACGGCCTCAGGCGCGAGTTCGCCTTCTCCGACGGGCAGGCGAGCATCCTCGATGCCGCGTCGGCCGCCGGGCTGGAGGTGCCTTTTTCGTGCACGTCCGGCGTGTGCGGCACCTGCCGCGCCAAGTGCGTGCAGGGCGAGGTGCGCATGGAGCGCAACTTCGCGCTCGACAAGGCCGACGTGGCCGCCGGCTTCGTCCTCACCTGCCAGTGCCGGCCCCTGACCGACAGCGTGGTGCTGTCGTTCGACGAGCGGTGATGAACCCGGCTGTTGCAGTGCCGTACAGCGCCTTCTCCCTGGGGAGAATGGGCGCCAGCGTGCCCCCTGTGCGCCGGCATGCGGCAAGATGGCAACCCTTCATTACCGGATGCAAAGGAAAACTGCCCATGGCCCGAGGACGATCCCCCGGATACGACGACCAGCGCGAAATGATCCTCCGCCATGCCGCCGAACTGTTTGCACGCCGCGGCTACCCCGCCACCTCGATGAACGAGGTGGCCGAGGCCTGCGGCCTGTCCAAGCCCACGCTGTACCACTACTTTCGCGACAAGTACAACCTGCTCGTGCACATCGCCGACGGCCATGTCTCGCGCCTGCAGGCCCTGGTCGACGAGGTGCAGGGCAAGCAGCTCGAACCCGAGGCGCGGCTGCGCGAGCTGATCCACCGCTTCGTCGAGGAATACGCCGAGGCCCAGCATGCCCACCGCGTGCTGACCGAGGACGTGCGCTTTCTGCAGCCCGAGGACAGCGAACGCATCCTCGGCAAGGAGCGCGCCGTGGTGGCCGTCTTTGCCCAGGCGCTGGCGCAGATGCGCCCCGACACCGATGCCGCAGGCCTGACCAAGGCTCTGACCATGCTGCTGTTCGGCATGATCAACTGGATGTTCACTTGGCTCAAGCCGGATGGCGAACTCGACTACGAGACCATGGCGCCCATCGTGGCCGACCTGTTCTTTGGCGGGTTTCCTGCCGTGCGCATGCCCCCGCCACTGGCCGAAAGGCCTCCCCGTCCATGACAATGCGAAGCCACGCTTGCCGTGCACCACACACCGGCCGCGAAGAGCCGGACCTGAGCCAGGGCGCCCCTCTGCGCTGACCCCTTTCCTTCTTTCACAACTATCCACAGGAGACAAAGCATGAAATTCCGTTTTGCACAACTCGCGCTGGTGGCCGCTGCTGCCGCCATGGCCTGCGGCGCTGCCCTGGCCGACATCACCGTCGGCGTCACGGTGTCGGCCACCGGCCCCGCCGCATCGCTGGGCATTCCCGAGAAGAACACCATCGCCCTGATGCCGCGCACCATCGGCGGCCAGAAGGTCAACTACATCGTGCTCGACGACGCGTCGGACACGACCACGGCCGTGGGCAACACGCGCAAGCTGATCAGCGAAAGCAAGGTCGACATCATCCTGGGCTCGAGCACCACGCCCAACTCGCTGGCCATGATCGACGTTGTCGCTGAGGCGCAGACGCCCATGATCTCCATGGCCGCCTCGGCGCGCATCGTCGAGCCCATGGACGCCAAGAAGAAATGGGTCTTCAAAACCCCGCAGAACGACATCATGATGTCGCTGGCCATCGTCGACCACATGGCCAACGCCGGCATCAAGACCGTGGCCTTCATCGGTTTTGCAGATGCCTACGGCGAAGGCTGGTACCAGGAGTTCGGCAAGGCCGCCGCCATCAAGAAGATCCAGATTGTGGCCAACGAGCGCTATGCGCGCACCGACACCTCGGTGACCGGCCAGACGCTGAAGATGATCTCTGCCAAGCCCGACGCCGTGCTGATCGCCGGCTCCGGCACGCCGGCCGCGCTGCCGCAGAAGGCGCTCAAGGAGCGTGGCTTTACCGGCAAGGTCTACCAGACCCACGGCGTGGCCAATGCCGACTTCCTGCGCGTGGGTGGCAAGGACGTGGAAGGCACCTTCCTGCCCTCGGGCCCGGTGCTCGTGGCCTCGCAACTGCCTGCTTCGCACCCGGTGAAGAAATCGGCTAGCGCCTATGTGGCCGCCTATGAGGCTGCCCACGGCAAGGACAGCGTTTCCACCTTCGGCGCCCACGGCTGGGATGCCGGCGTGCTGATGGCCGCCGCCGTGCCTGTCGCGCTCAAGAAGGCCAAGCCCGGCACCGTGGAGTTCCGTGCTGCCCTGCGCGATGCGCTGGAGCAGATCAAGGAAGTGCCCGGCGCGCACGGCATCTTCAACATGTCCGAGAACGACCACCTGGGCCTGGACCAGCGCGCCCGCGTGATGGTCAAGATCGAGAACGGCACCTGGAAGTACCAGCCCTGACCGAGCAGAGCGAGGTCTGATGGCGCAGATGCGAGGGCGGCGGCCTACGAAGTGCCCGCTGCCTGCGCAGCCCTGCGGCATACCTGCCTTCAATAGACAGAAAGCCGAATATGGATTTGCAGATCGCCCTGCTGCTGGGGCAGGACGGCATTGTCAACGGCGCCATCTATGGACTGATGGCGCTGGCGCTGGTGCTGGTTTTTTCCGTGACCCGGGTGATCTTCATCCCCCAGGGCGAGTTCGTGGCCTTCGGGGCGCTGACCATGGCCATGATGCAGGGCGGGCGCATTCCCGCCACGCTATGGCTGCTGCTGGGGATGGCCGCCGTGGTGCTGGTGGTCGAGGCGGTGCGCTTTCGGCGCGGCAGCCCCGTGAACTGGTCCGCCACGGTGGTGTGGTGCCTGGTGCTGCCGCTGGTGGCCGCCGGGCTGATCCTCGGGCTGCGGCCGACCTCGCTGGGCATGCAGGCCTTCACCACGCTGGTGCTCATCACGCCCATGGGGCCGCTGCTGTACCGCCTGGCCTTCCGGCCGCTGGCCGATGCCACGGTGCTGATGCTGCTCATAGTCTCGGTAGCGCTGCATGGCGTTCTGGTGGGCCTGGGCCTGTTGTTCTTCGGTGCCGAAGGCTCGCGCACGCCGCCGTTCTCGGAGGCGCGCTTCGACCTCGGTGGCATCCCCGTCTCGGGCCAGTCGCTGGTGGTGCTGGGCGTCACGCTGGCGCTGGTGATGCTGCTGTTCCTGTTCTTCGGCCGCTCCATGGTCGGCAAGGCGCTGCGCGCCACGGCCATCAACCGCGTGGGGGCACGCCTCATGGGCATCCCCACCGAACTCTCGGGCGACGTGAGTTTTGCCCTGGCTGCGCTGATCGGCGCCGTCTCGGGCCTGTTGATCGCGCCGCTCACTACCGTGTACTACGACACGGGTTTCCTGATCGGCCTCAAGGGCTTCGTCGCGGCCATCGTGGGCGGGCTGGCCAGCTACCCCATGGCGCTGGCCGGTGCCCTGCTGGTGGGGCAGCTGGAGGCCTTCGCTTCGTTCTGGGCCAGTGCCTACAAGGAGGTTCTCGTGTTCACCCTGATCGTGCCCGTGCTGTGGTGGCGCTCGCTCAACAGCCGCCATGTGGAGGATGAGGAATGAGCACGCCCGTCAAGACCGATATGGCCGCCAGCGCACAAGCCGCACCCACATCGCGCGGCATCGTCACGCGCACCCAGCTCACCCTGGCCGGCGTTGCGCTGCTGGCCCTGTGCTGGGGCTGGCTGCCCGACTTCACCGTGGTCATGCTCAGCTACATCGGGCTGTACGCCATCGTGGCGGCAGGCCTGGTCATGCTCACCGGTGTGGGCGGCATGACCTCGTTTGGCCAGGCCGCCTTCGTGGGCGTCGGCGCCTATGCCACGGCCTGGATCTGCACGGCGCCGGCCTCGGTGCAGGCGCTTTCGGGCATCGTCGGCATGGCCGGCCTGCCCTGGGTGGGGCTGGTGCTGGGCCTTTTGATCACCTTCGCGCTGGCCTGGGGCCTGGGTTCGGTCACGCTCAAGCTCTCGGGTCACTACCTGCCGCTGTGCACCATCGCCTGGGGGTTGTCGCTGTACTACCTGTTCGGCAACATGGAGTTCCTGGGTGGGCAGACAGGTATCACCGGCGTGCCACCGCTCATCGTGGCCGGGTTCTCTCTGGCTTCGCCGCGCGCCATCGGCGTGCTGATCTGGGCGGTGCTGCTGGTGTCGCTGTGGCTGCTGCACAACCTGCTCGACTCGCGCGAGGGCCGTGCCATCCGCGCGCTCAAGGGCGGGCGGGTGATGGCCGAGTCCATGGGCGTGGACACGGCGCACTACCGCATCAAGCTCTTCGTGCTGGCCGCGCTGCTGGCGGCGATCTCGGGCTGGCTGTACGCGCATTTGCAGCGCTTCGTGAGCCCCACGCCGTTCAACCTCAACATCGGCATCGAGTATTTGTTCATGGCCGTGGTCGGCGGCGCCGGCCACCTCTGGGGTGCGGTGCTGGGCGCCACGCTGATCACCCTGCTCAAGGAGAAACTGCAGGACGTGCTGCCCTCGCTGCTGGGCACCAGCGGCAACTTCGAGGTCATCGTCTTCGGCCTGCTCATGGTCTTCGTGCTGCAGCGCTTTGCCGACGGCCTGTGGCCCACGCTGAACCGCCTGGGCGAGCGCTGGCTGCGCCGCGAGGCGCCGCGTGCCGTGCGCCAGGCCATGCAACTGGCGCAGCGCACGCTGCCAGCGCCCGGCACGGTGCTGCTGCAGGCGCGCAACGTGACCAAGCGCTTTGGCGGGCTGGTCGCCAACAACAACGTCTCCATGGACGTCAAGGCCGGTGAGGTGCATGCACTGATCGGCCCCAACGGCGCTGGCAAGAGCACCTTCTTCAACATGATCTCGGGCGTGGACGACGCCACCGAGGGCGAGGTGCGCATGGTGGACCAGGCCATGCTGCGCCGCCCCTCGCGCGCCTTTGCCCGCCTGGGCATGGCGCGCACCTTCCAGCATGTGCGCCTGCTGGGCCAGCGCAGCGTGGTCGAGAACGTCGCCCTGGGTGCCCACCAGCGCGCCCACCGTGGCTGGCTGGCCTCGATGCTGCGGCTGGACCGCGCCGAAGAAGCCGCCCTGCTGGCCGAGGCGCGCCGCCAGATCGAGCGCTGCGGCCTGGGCGCCCATGCTGATGGGCCCGCCGCCTCGCTGGCCCTGGGGCAGCAGCGCATCGTGGAAATCGCACGCGCCCTGGCCGGCCAGCCGGCCATCCTGCTGCTCGACGAGCCTGCCGCCGGCCTGCGCCACCTGGAAAAGAAGGCCCTGGCCGACCTGCTGCGCCAGCTGCGCGCCGAGGGCCTGGGCATCCTGGTGGTGGAACACGACATGGAGTTCGTGATGAACCTGGCCGACCGCATCACGGTGCTGGAGTTCGGCACCGTGATCGCCGAGGGCACGCCCGCACAGGTGCAGAGCAACCAGCGCGTGCTCGACGCCTACCTGGGCGGGGCCGACGACGACCTGCCTGCCGCCACTGCCACCAAAGGAGCCACCGCATGACCGCCTTGCTGCAACTGCAGGACCTCTCCGTGTCGTACGGCCAGGTGGAGGCCGTCCACCAGGTGCACCTGGACGTGAACGAGGGCGAGATCGTCACCGTCATCGGCCCTAATGGCGCGGGCAAGACCACCTTGCTGTGCGCGGCCATGGGCCTTTTGCCGGCCACCGGCGCCATCACCCTGGCCGGCGAGCGCATCGTGCGCCCCAGCGTGGAGGCCATGGTGGCGCGCGGTGTGGCCCTGGTGCCCGAAAAGCGCGAGCTCTTCGGCGAGATGTCGGTGGAGGACAACCTGCTCCTGGGCGGCTTTTCGCGCTGGCGCCGTGGCCAGCGCGACCAGGCGCAGCGCATGGACGAGGTGTTCGAGATATTCCCGCGCCTGCGCGAGCGCCGCCCGCAATTGGCCTCCACGCTCTCGGGCGGCGAGCGGCAGATGCTGGCCATCGGCCGTGCGCTGATGGCGCGCCCGCGCCTCTTGATGCTCGACGAGCCCTCGCTCGGCCTGGCCCCGCTCATCGTGCGCGAGGTGCTGCAGGTGGTGTCCTCGCTGCGGGCGCATGGCGTGTCGGTGCTGCTGGTGGAGCAGAACGCGCGCGCCGCACTGCGCGTGGCTGACCGGGCCTACGTGCTCGAAATGGGCGCCGTGGCGCTCACGGGTGCCGCGCAGGACCTGCTCAACGACCGCCGAATCATCGACACCTACCTGGGCATGGGCGGGGCTGCGCACGCCCCGGCCGAGGTGGCCTGAGATTTCTCGGGGAGCGCCAGTGCGCTCCCAGGGCTGCGGCGTGACGCGGCGGCAGTCCCGTTTTTCCATCCTTCCGCATGCCAGGCCTGGCACCGGAAGGTTTTTGCGTTGTGATGAAGAACCATAAAGACGACAGGAGACAAGACAACATGGCAGCAGCAGGAGTTCAGCCCCTCTCACGCGCGGGTGCCGCCCGCCGGCGCACCGCACTTGCAATGGCCCTGGGCTGGGCCACAGGCACGGCCTGGGCCCAGGACAGCGCGGGCGTGACCGACAGCGAGATCGTCATCGGCCAGTCGTGCCAGTTGAGCGGCCCGCTCGCGGCACTGACCAGCGAAGTGCGCCAGGGCTCGGCCCTGTATTTCGACCACGTCAATGCCTCGGGCGGCGTGCGCGGCCGCAAGATCCGCGTGGTCGCCATCGACGATGCCTACGACCCCAGGAAGGCGGCCGAGAACACGAAGAAACTGATCGACGAGGACAAGGTGCTCGCGCTGTTCCAGTACGCCGGCACGCCCCCGGCCCTGGCCGCCCTGCCGATTGCCGAGGAGCGCGGCGTGCCCTTCATCGCGCCGTTCACGGGCTCCGACGGCCTGCGCCAGGCGGGCAGCCGCTACGTCTTCAACATCAAGGCCGGCTATGCCGCCGAGCTCGATGCCACGGTCAAGCAACTGGCCTCGGTGGGCATCGCGCGCATCGCGGCGGTCTACCTCAACAATCCCTTCGGCACGGGCGGCCTGGCCTCGGTCGAGAAGTCGGTCAAGAACCACAAGGTGGAACTCGTGGCCCAGGCCCTGTTGGAGGTGGATGGATCGAAGATGGCGGATGCCGTGGCCGCTGTGGCCAAGGCCGCCCCCCAGGCCATCATCGTCATCAGCGCGGGCAAGCCCAGCGTGGATTTCGTCGATGCCTACCTGACTGCAGGCCACCGCACCACCTTCTACATGCTCTCGGTCATCAGCAATGCGCAGCTCGTCAAGGCGCTGGGCGAGCGCGCACGCGGCGTGGTGGTCTCGCAGGTGGTGCCCTCGCCGTGGAACCAGAGCATGCCGATCTCGCGCGAGTTCCAGACCCTGGCCAAAGCCAAGGGCATCACCGAGTACACCTTCAGCCAGATGGAGGGCTTCATCTCCGCCCGGTTCCTGGTCGAGGCGCTGCAGCGCGCCGGCGCCAAGCCCACGCGGGCCACGCTGGTCCAGGCGATGGAGTCGATGAAGAGCGTGAACCTGGGCGGCTACCCCGTGGAGCTGTCGGCCACGCAGCACAGTTCGGGAAAGTTCGTGGATCTGCTCATGATGGGTCGCGACGGAAGGTTCACGAAGTAAGCAGCGCACCGCCCTGCGCCGCTTCCAGCAGCCGCGTGAGCAGCGGGTGCATGACCTTGCGCGCGTTGTAGATCAGGTGGAACTGCTCCTGCACGTCGGGCGTGGTGCCAACGTGCACCAGGCCATGGGTGCTTGCAAGGTGCTCGCCCACTGACGCGGGTGCGGGCATCACACCCATGCCGGTGGCGGCAAAGGTGCTCAGCAGGGCACTGTCCTCGAACTCGCCCGCGATGCGCGGGCGGATGCGTTCGCGCTCCAGCCAGTGGTCGATGCGCGCGCGCATGGCGGCGTGGTCGGTGGGCAGCAGCACGGGCACCACGGCCAGGCTCTGCGGAAACTGCCGGGCCGCCGCCTCGGCCCACACAGGCGGCGCATACCAGGCCACGGCACTCGTGCCCAGCAGTTGGCTGGTGGTCTTGAGGGCCGGGTTCGGCGGCGCGGCGCGGTCGGCCAGCACCGCGTCGAGCTTGTGCAGCGCGAGCTCGCCGAGCAGCGGCTGGAATTCCCCCTCGTGGCACAGCAGGCGCAGGTGCGGTTCGTCGAGCACCGGCGTCAGCAGCCGGTGCATGGCCAGCTTGGCGATGCCGTCGGAGATGCCCAGGTTCAGCCGCAGCGTCCGGCCGCTGGCGGCCTCGCGCACGCGGTGGGTCAACTGCTCGCCCAGCGCAAAGATCTGGTCGGCCTCGTGCAGTGCGGCCACGCCCGCCTCGGTCAGCACCAGGCTGCGCCCCTCGGTGCGCAGCAGGCTGGTGCCCAAGGCCTGCTCCAGCAGGCGCACCTGCGCGCTGATGGTCTGCACGGCCATGTCCAGCCGCTCGGCGGCGCGCGCGATACCGCCCTCCTTGGCGACCACCCAGAAGTAGTACAGGTGGCGGTAGTTGAAGCTCTGGCTCATGGTGTTGCGTATCCCGACAGGCTGAAGGGCTATGGGCGTGGAGAATATTTGGTTCGTAAAAACCGAACCCATAGTACCGTGAAGACAGGTTTTTAAGATGCCCATGCATCCCTACAGTGCGGGCTTGCCCTGAATTCCAACTGACCGCACCGGAGAGAACCCATGCGCCATGCCGCCCCCCGTCCCCTGTCCACCCCGACCCCGGGCCTGCCACCCCTGCCGCGTTCGCGGCGCTGACGCGCCAGCGCGAAGGAGCAAGACATCATGGAAACAATCGGAACCTGGTGGATGTGGGCGGGCTTTGCCGTCTTTGTGGTGGTGGCCATCGGCATCGACCTCTTGGTGATGGAGCGCCAGGGTGCGCACAAGGTCACCACCAAGGAGGCCGTCAAGTGGAGTGTCCTGTGGTTCTCGCTGGCCTTCGTGTTCGTGGCCGGCCTGTGGTGGTACCTGGACGGTAGCCAGGGTCGCGAGGTGGCCAACACCGTGTCGATGCAGTTCATCACCGGCTACCTGGTGGAAAAGAGCCTGTCCATCGACAACATCTTCGTCTTCCTGATGCTGTTCAGCTACTTCGCCGTACCGCCCCAGCACCAGAAGCGCGCGCTGATCATCGGCATCATCGGCGCCATCGTGCTGCGCACCTTGTTGATCCTGGCAGGCGCCTGGCTGCTGGCGTCGTTCCATTGGCTGCTCTACGTGTTCGGCGCCTTCCTGGTGTTCACGGGTGCCAAGATGTGGTTTGCCGCCGGCCAGGAGCCCGACATCGCGACCAACCCGGTGCTGCGCTTTTTGCGCAAGCGCATCCGCATCGCCGACGTGTTCGATGGCGAGAAGCTGACCACCAGCATCAATGGCGTCAAGCACTACACACCGCTGTTCGTGGTGCTCATCCTGATCGGTACTACGGACATCATCTTCGCGGTGGACAGCATTCCGGCCATCTTCGCGATCACCAATGACCCGTTCATCGTGCTCACGGCCAACATCTTCGCCATCCTGGGCCTGCGTGCGCTGTACTTCCTGCTGGCCGACCTGGCCGACCGCTTCCACCTGCTGGCCTATGGCCTGGCCCTGGTGCTGGTGTTCATCGGCAGCAAGATGCTGCTCATCGATCTGGTGAAGATCCCGATCGGCTACGCTCTGCTGGTGACGGCGGGCCTGATTGCCGGCTCCATCGTCCTGTCGCTGCGCACCTCGGCTGGTAGCCCACCCTCTGCACAGCCCCCCAAGCCCTGAAGGAGACCGGCCATGGACATGATCGAATCGGTGATGCTCACCCTGCTGGTGGCCCTTGCGGGCACGGCCCTGATGGCCTGGCGCCTGGGCAATGACCGGCGCGACGTGGGCCTGCTCACGGCCCTGGCCACGCTGTGGGGCCTGGCCACCGCAGCGGCCTTCAGCTGGTGATGGCGCGCCCATGCGGATGCTGAGCACCCTGCGCCGCAAGCTGCGCCACCTGGAGCCGAGCGTGCGCGACCAGCTGGCACGCACGGCATTGGCCCGGGCCGTGCCCTGGATGGAGCAGCGCGCGCTGTTCCGCTTTCAGCGCGAGCCGCTGGCACGCGGGGTGGCCGCCGGCCTGTTCTGCGGGCTCATCCCCGGCCCGCTGCAGCTGGTGGGTGCGGTCGGTGCCTGCGCCTGGCTGCGCGGCAACGTGGTGGCGGGCGGCGTCACCACCTTTTATACGAATCCCTTGACCACCGTGCCCCTGTATGTGCTGGCCTTCCAGGTGGGCTCGCTGGTGCTGCCCGGCGAGCAGTCGCTGCCAGCCTTCAATGCGGCCGGCCCTGCTGGCGCCTTCAGCGTGCAGGCCCTGGCCGAGTGGATGCAGGCCCTGGGCACGCCGCTGCTGGTCGGCCTGCCGGTGCTGGGCTTGATCCTCGCCGTGCTGGGCTATGCAGCGGTGCAGGCCCTGTGGCTCGCGCCCGTGCTGCAACGAGGGCGCCGCCGGCAGCGTGCCCGCGCCCTGCGCGACCAGGCCTGAGCCTGTGGATCAATCGAGCTTGACGCCCACCTTGGTGATCACGCGGCCCCACTTTTCGCGCTCGGCGCGCGCGTAGCTGCCCATCTGGGCCGGTGTGCCGGGCAGGGGCTCCACACCCAGGGCCTGCAGGCGCGCGCGGGTGCGCGTGTCGGCCAGCGCGGTCTGCAGCGCCTTGCTGAACTGGGCCACGGCCTCGGGCGAGGTGCCCGTGGGGGCCACCAGACCCTGCCATGCATAGCCTTCGAAGCCCTGCAGCCCCTGTTCCTGCATCGTCGGTACGTCGGGCATGGTGCCCACTCGCTGCGGGCTGGCCACGCCGATGGCGCGCACCTTGTTGGCGGCGAGAAAAGGGTAAACCGTGGCGCTGTCGATCCACATCGCGGGCACCTGGCCGCCGATCACGTCCTGGATGGCCGGGGCCGCGCCGCGGTAGGGCACGTGGGTGAGCTTGAGCCCGCTCTGCTCGCGAAACAGCTCGCCCACCAGGTGGTGCGGGCTGCCTGGGCCGGCAGATGCCCAGTTCACGCCATCGGCATTGCCTTTGGCCCAGACCATGAATTCCTTGAGGTTCTTGGCGGGCACGTTGTTTGACACCACGAGGAACATCGGAAAACGCACCAGCAGGCCCACGGGCTGGAAGTCCTTCTCGGCGTTGTAGCTCAGCTTGCTGAACAGGAAGGGGTTGGCCGCCAGCGTGGCGAAATCGGCCGAGAAGATCAGGTTGCCGAAATCCTTGTTGCGCGCGGCATAGTCGGCCGCGATGTTGGTGCCCGCGCCGGGCTTGTTGTTGATGATGACGGAGCGGCCCAGGCTGGCACCCATGGATTCAGCGATGGTGCGGGCCACGATGTCCGAGCCCCCGCCGGCCGCATAGCCGACCACCCATTCCAGGGGCTTGCTGTGGTCCTGCGCGTGCAGGGGCAGGGCGAGGGGCGTGAGTGCCAGGCCCGCGAGGGTGGCGAGGAAATGTTTGCGCAGCATGGTGGTTTGTCTCCGGTGGTCAAGCGATGGATTGGGTTGGAACGGGCACAGCGGCGCCGCAGGCCCCGTCTTTGCGGGGCTTGCGCGGTGGCTGAACGGTGGGTGGGTGGTTTTGGGCGGCGTCAGTTCGCCGCGTGTACCGGCGCGATCGGTGTCACGGCCACCATGTCCGCAGCGCTGGTGGGCGCGGTGCTGCCGCGCGCCAGCTTCAGCGCATGCAGCAGCGTGGCCTGGTCGCCGATGTGGTTGGCCAGCAGCAGGATGAGGCGGGCGTTCATCGCGTGGCTCTCGGGCGGGGTGAGGCCGTTGTGCCCGGCGATCAGGGCCTCGTAGAAATCGTCGCAGGCCTGCAGGTGGGGCTGGGTATCGAGCATGCTCATGGCTCCTTCGTCAGACGGTTGCAAGGTCGGCAGCGGCGACGGCAGGCTGGTGGCTGGCCGTCGCGGTGGCCAGGGCGGCGCGCACGGCGCCTTCGCTCAGGCTGCGCCAGCGCGCGCACACATGCTGGTCGGGCCGCACCAGGTAGGCCGTGCCGGGCTGGGCGCCCAGGCGCCGGGCCAGCAGTCCCTGGGTGTCCTGCAGGTCGTGGCCCACCTGCAGCAGCTTTACCTGGGGCAGGGTGGTGGCCCAGGCCGGCGCGGTGCCGAACACCAGCAGCGTGAATTCTGGCCCCAGCGTGCGCAGCAGCCAGGCACTCTGGCCACCGTACCCCACGGGCGCGTCGAGCAGCACGGCGCCCGGCACCTGGGTGCCGGCGAATGTGTCGCCGTCCGGGGTGTTCAGCGGCGAGCCATGCAGCGTGGCCGGCACCGACAGGCGCCCGCTGTTGACGATGCGGCGCGCAAACGGGTGCTCGCGCGCCAGCTCCAGCGCCGCGTCGCGGAACAGGCGGCTGATCTCGCTCTTGGGCGTGATGAAGTCGGTGGCGCGGGTCGAGTTGGCAATGTTCTCGTCGGCCGCGTACTCGCGCTCGGGGCCGTAGCTGGCCAGCAGCTCCTCGCCGGCCCGGCCGCGCAGCACCCAGTCGAGCTTCCAGGCCAGGTTTTCGGCGTCCTGCACGCCGCTGTTGGCGCCCCGCGCGCCAAAGGGCGACACGCCATGCGCGCTGTCGCCCGCGAACACCACGCGGCCGTGCACGAAGCGGTCCATGCGCAGGCAGGCAAAGGTGTAGACGCTGGCCCACTCGAGCTCGAACTGCGCATCGGGGCCCAGCAGCGCGCGCACGCGCGGCAGGATGTTTTCGGGCTTCTTCTCTTCCTCGGGGTCGGCGTTCCAGCCCAGCTGGAAGTCGATGCGCCAGACATTGTCGGGCTGGCTGTGCAGCAGCACGCTCTGGTTGGGGTGGAAGGGCGGGTCGAACCAGAACCAGCGCTCGGTGGGGAAGTCGGCGCTGCTGGCCATCTTCACGTCGGCGATCAAAAAGCGGTCCTGGAAGATGCGGCCCTTGCTCTCCAGGCCCATCATCTGCCGCAGCGGCGAGCGCGAGCCATCGCAGGCAGCGACCCACTGCGCGTCGATGCGGTAGCTGCCCTCGGGCGTCTCGATGGTGAGCTGCGCACCATCTTCGCGCGGCGCAATGCCCGCCACCTTGCTGTGCCAGCGCAGTTCGATGTTGGGCAACTGCAGCGCCCGCTCCACGAGGTAGGCCTCGGCGTAATACTGCTGCAAGTTGATGAAGGCTGGGCGCTCGTGGCCGTCCTCGGGCAGCAGGTTGAACTCGTACAGCGGCGCGCCGTGGAAGAACACCTTGCCCACGTTCCACGACACACCCTTGTCCACCATGCGCTGGCCCACGCCCAGGCGGTCCCAGATCTCCAGGGTGCGCTTGGCAAAGCAGATGGCGCGCGAGCCGGTGGACAGCCTGCAGTCGTTGTCCAGCACCACCACGCGCTGGCCACGCTGGGCCAGGTCGATGGCCAGGGACAGGCCCACGGGCCCGGCACCTACCACCACGACGGGGTGTTGCACGGGTGCCGGGGCATCCTGGTCGCGGGAGCGCTGGTAGGTGAATTCGATGGCCTGTACCTGGGCGCCTGTGCCGTCGAAGGCGGTTGGTGCGGACGCTGTCGTTGTCATGCTTGTCTCCTCCGTGGTGCTCAGCCTTCCAGCGACTTCCACATCTGCACGTCCCGCTCGGCCGTCCAGATGCGCGGGTCCGGGTACTGCGTGGCTTCGTCATAGGCCCGCGTCACGTCG
>NZ_JAUZDX010000082.1 GCF_030704685.1 Acidovorax sp. A1169 | reverse complement strand
GACATTGCAGCAGTGGACTCCCTGCTCAACAAGAACGGCACCAGTGCCGCAGGCAGCACCACGTACAACATCGCAGCGGGCGATGACTGGAACAGCGTGGTCACGGGCGGCAACATTGCCGACCTCACGGGCAATGGCATCACGGTCGCCAACGCCGCTCCCAGCATCCTCAGTTCCTCGTACAACGCCGCCACCGGCATCCTCACCGT
>NZ_JAUZDX010000081.1 GCF_030704685.1 Acidovorax sp. A1169 | reverse complement strand
TTGAACGTGACCCGCTCCACCCGCGTCACATCCAGCATCGCCCCATCGGTCAGGCGCTGCAAGGTGAAAGTGCCATTGTTCTGGGACTGCACATAGGTCTGCCCCAAGGTGGCCGGGATGACCACGGTGTCGATGCCAGCACCGCCATCCACATACCGCGCCAGGCCCAGTGTGGGGGTGATGGTGTTGTTGCCCGCATCGCCGGTCACGGTCACGTCGCGGATGGCATCCACGCGGATGGCGCCTGCGGTACCCATGCCTTCCAGCAGTTGGGCGGGCGACT
>NZ_JAUZDX010000080.1 GCF_030704685.1 Acidovorax sp. A1169 | reverse complement strand
GTGTCGCTCACCGCGGATCAGAGCATTCACGATCTGCGAGCTGGCCTCGTTTATGGTGTCTGGCTTGGCCAGGCCCAGCATCGCGGCGTGCACATCCGGCCTGGATCGCTCCCTGGCCAGCGTGCGCTGAAACAGGTCCAGTGCGTCGTTGAAATCCATAGTGCATAGCTAGTGTCCCGTCCCGCAAATAGATGCCAAAAATAACGCCGATGAATTTCGTGCCATGGCAAGGCGCAAACTGCAGCGATAGCCGTAGCTATCGCGAGGATTTGCAACGCGGCCCTGGTGTGAAAGACGCGTCTTTATTGGC
>NZ_JAUZDX010000008.1 GCF_030704685.1 Acidovorax sp. A1169 | reverse complement strand
TACCTTCTGCTGACCGACCAACTGAAGATCAGTGGTCTTGGTAGCGAAGCCCTCGACTATAGCATGAGTTTTTGGGCTGCCGGCAAAGTTGGCGACTTATCGCGCGGGCAGGGCAGCCAGCGCCGCCTCCAGCGCATCGATGAACAAGGCAGCCACGTCGCAGCCGGTCTGGTCGAAGATCTCCTGGAAGCAGGTGGGACTGGTGACGTTGATCTCGGTGACGCAGTCACCGATCACGTCCACGCCGGCCAGCAGCAGACCGCGCTCCTGCAGGATGGGGCCCAGGGCGTTGCCGATCTCCCAGTCGCGCTCGGACAGGGGGCGGGCCACACCCTTGCCGCCGGCCGCCAGGTTGCCACGCACTTCGGTGCCCTGGGGAATGCGCGCCAGGCAGAACGGCACGGGCTTGCCGCCGATGACCAGCACGCGCTTGTCGCCTTCGGAGATCTGGGGCAGGAATTTCTGCACCATCACGCTCTCGCGGCCGTCCTTGTTCAGTGTCTCGATGATGCTGCCCAGGTTCATGCCGTCCGGCCCCACGCGGAAGATGCCCATGCCGCCCATGCCGTCCAGGGGCTTCAGAATGATGTCCTTGTGCTCGGCGTGGAAGCTGCGGATGTCCGCCGGGTCGCGCGTGACCAGGGTGGGGCCGATGAACTGCGGAAACTCCATGATCGCCAGCTTTTCCGGGTGGTCGCGCAGCGCCCGGGGCTTGTTGAACACGCGGGCGCCATCGCGCTCGGCCTGCTCCAGCATGTGCGTGGCATAGAAGTATTCGCTGTCGAACGGCGGGTCCTTGCGCATCAGCACCGCGCCGAAGTCGGCCAGCACGGCGCTGCGCACGGGCTGCTCGGTGTACCAGTCTTGCGGGTGGCCGGTGAGCACGATGTCGCGCACGCGCGCCGTCACCTTGCCGCCGCGCACCCAGCTCACGTCCTGCGGGCCGCACACCGTGATGGTGTGGCCCCGGCGCTGGGCCTCGCGCATCATGGCGAAGGTGGTGTCCTTGTAGATCTTGAAACTGGCCAGCGGGTCGGCAATGAAGAGGATTTGCATGGGCGGGGCGTGGATGGGTGTGAAGAAGGCGTGCGTCCCCAGGGCCGGGACGGGCTCCATATAAGAGGAAGCCGTCAGCCGCCTTGGGGGCGCGAACGCCCGTACTGTTGCACAAATAGCGCAAGGCTGCCTGCGACCACGCCCCAGAAGGCCGATCCCACACCCGCCACCACCACGCCGCTGAGCGTGACCAGGAAGGTGATGAGCGCCGCTTCGCGGTGCCCCTCTTCGCGCAACGCCGTGGCCAGGCCATTGCCGATGGTGCCCAGCAGGGCCAGCCCGGCGATGGCCACCACCAGTTCGGAAGGGAACGCGGTGAGCAAGCCCGTGATGACCGCGCCGAACAGCCCGATCACCACATAGATGGCGCCGCAGGACACGGCGGCCGTGTAGCGGCGTGCGCGGTCTTCATGCGCCTCGGGCCCCATGCACATGGCTGCGGTGATGGCGCTGAAATTCAGGGCAAAGGCGCCAAACGGCGCGAGCACCAATGTGCCCAGCCCTGTGAGCGTGAGCAGGCGCGAGATCGGCAGCGGATAGCCCGAGGCGCGGATGACCGCCACGCCCGGCAGGTTCTGCGAGGCCATGGTCACCACGAACAGCGGGATGGCCAGGCTCACGGTGGCCGCCAGGCTGAACTCTGGCGTGGTCCACACCGGCGCGGCCAACGAGAGGTGTACGGCGGACCAGGCCATCTGCCCGCGCAAGGCCACCCAGGCAATGCCCACGGCCAGCGTGAGCACCACGGCATAGCGCGGCAGCAGCCGGCGACCGAGCAGGTAGGTGGCCAGCATCAGCAGCACCAGGGGCAGCGCCGTCTGCGCGGCGGTGAATGCCTGGATGCCGAAGCGCGCCAACACACCGGCCAGCAGCCCGGCCGCGATCTCCATGGGGATGCGGTTCATGATGCGCTCGAACCAGCCGGTGACTCCGCACAGCGTGATCAGCGCGGCGCTGACAATGAAGGCACCGATGGCCTCGGCCATGCCGAAGCGACCGGCCAGCCCTGCCGTGGCCAGCACGGCAGCGCCAGGCGTGGACCACGCGATCATGACCGGCATGCGCAACACCAGCGAGGGCACCAGGGAGCACAGCCCCATGCCCAGGCCCAGTGCCCATATCCAGGAGGTGACCTGCCCCGGCGTGGCGTGGAAGGCCTGCGCGGCCTGGAACACGATGGCCACCGAGCTGGTGAAGCCCACGAGCACGGCGACAAAGCCTGCGGTGAAAGCCGAAAGGCTCAGGTCTTTGAAAAATTGCATGGGCTGGATTCTGCATCGCGCACCGAAACGGTGCGCGGCGGGGGCTATCCGCCCCAAGAGGCACCACCCCTGGGAAGCGTCAGATCTCGATTTTCGAGCCCAGCTCCACCACCGCGTTGTTGGGCAGGTGCAGGAAGTCCGCCGCACCGCTGGCGTTGTGGTGCATCTGGGCGAAGAGCTTTTCGCGCCAGGGGGCCATGCCGCTGCCGATGGTGGGCACGACGGTGTCGCGCGAGAGAAAATAGCTCGTGGTCATGGGCTCCATGCCACAGCCGCGCCCGCGCAGTTGCTCCAGGGCGCGCGGCAGGTCGGGGTCGTTCTTGAAGCCGTAGTGCACCACCACCTGCCAGCAATCGTGGCCCAGGGCATCCACCTGCAGGCGCTTGTCCATGCCGATCCAGGGGACCTCGTGGCTCTTGACCGTCACGAACAGGTTCTGCTCGTGCAGCACCTTGTTGTGCTTGAGGTTGTGCAGCAAAGCATTGGGCACGACGCCCGTCTCGGCCGTGAGGAACACCGCAGTGCCTTCCACGCGCGTGGGCGGGCTGATGAACACCGACTCCAGGAAGTCCTTGAGGTCGAGGGCATCGGCGCGCAGCTTGTCGTTGACCAGATGGCGCCCTTGCTTCCAGGTCATCATCAGCGTGAAGACGACGCCCCCGATCATGAGCGGGAACCAGCCACCCGCGAACAACTTGAGCATGTTGGAGGCAAAGAAGGCCAGATCCACCACGAAGAAGCAGCCCGTGGCGGCCACGCACAGTGCCAAGGGGTAACCCCAGCCATAGCGGATCACGAAGAAGGTCAGCGTGGTGGTGATCAGCATGTCCAGCGTCACGGCGATGCCGTAGGCGGCGGCAAGGTTGCTCGACGAGCGGAACATCACCACGGCCAGCACGATGGCCACGAACAGGCCCCAGTTCACGAGGGGGATGTAGATCTGCCCCGTGTCGCGCACGCTGGTGTGCTGGATGTTCAGGCGCGGCAGGTAACCGAGCTGAATGGCCTGCTTGGTCACGCTGAAGGCGCCGGTGATCAGCGCCTGCGAGGCAATCACCGTGGCCAGTGTAGCCAGCACCACCAGAGGCAGCAGCGCCCAGTCGGGCGCCATCATGAAGAATGGATTTTTCACTGCCTCGGGCTGGGCCAGCAACAGCGCGCCCTGACCGAAGTAGTTGAGTACGAGTGCCGGCATGGCCACGCAGAACCAGGCCAGGCGGATAGGCCGCTTTCCGAAGTGCCCCAGGTCGGCGTACAAGGCCTCGGCCCCGGTCACGCACAGCACCACGGCGCCCAGGATGATGAAGCTGGTGCCCGGGTTGGCGAGCATGAAGCCCAGCGCATAGTGCGGGCTCATGGCCCAGAGGATCTCGGGGTGGGTGACGATGTGGGATACGCCCAGGACCGCCAGGGTCGAAAACCAGACCAGCGTGATGGGCCCGAAGAACTTGCCGATGCCGCTCGTGCCGCGCTTTTGCACCATGAACAGGCAGAACAGCACCACAAGGGTCAGCGGGATCACGTACTGCTTGAAGTGCGGCGAGACCACCTCCAGCCCCTCTACCGCCGAGAGCACCGAGATCGCCGGGGTGATGACCCCATCGCCATAGAACAGCGAGGTGCCGAAGATGCCCACCCCCAGCAGCACGCTGCGCAGACGGGGTTTGTCCTTCACCGCCTGGGAGGCCAGGGCCAGCATGGCGATCAGACCGCCTTCGCCGTTGTTGTCGGCGCGCAGCACCAGCACCACGTACTTCAGGGAGACGATGACCGTCAGGGTCCAGAAGAGGATGGACAGGATGCCGTAGATGTTGTCCTGGGTAAAAGGCACATGGCCGGACCCGAACACTTCCTTGAGCGCATACAGCACACTGGTGCCGATATCACCGTAGACAACACCGATGGCGCCCAGCGTGAGCGCTGCGAGCGAGGATTTGGAGCTTTGCACTGACCGCGCCCGGCACACGTGGCTGCCGGGGTTCCGTTACTTTTGGGAACGCTATTGTGCTCCTGCGCTGGTGCAGCGGTGCACCAGCCCGGGGCATGTTGCAGCGCAGCAACTGCCCTCTGGCGCCTTGCGGACAGACGTGGCAGGCGGGTGTCCTGCGGCTTTGGGTCGTCGTCTTTAGAGAGAAAACCTCAGTCGTAGACTTCGGCGTCCGGGTTGGTGGCTTCCAGTTCATAGCTGGCGGCCAGCATCGCCAGGCGCGCAACCACGCCATACATGTAAAAGCGGTTCGGCGCGCTCACCCCGGGGCGCATGCCCGGCTGGGGCATGTGCGTGCTGTGCTCGAAGGCCAGGGGCACGAAGCTGGCGCCCGGCGCGTTCAGGTTCTCGTCGATGCCGCGCTCGGCATGCATGCGGTAGAAACCACCCACCACGTAGCGGTCCATCATGTAGACCACGGGCTCGGCCACGGCGTCGTTCACCCGCTCCTGGGTGAGCACGCCTTCCTGAATGATCACGTCGTTGACCACCTGGCCGTCCTTGATGACGGCCATCTTGTTGCGCGTCTTGCGGTTGATCGCGTCCAGCTCCTTGGCGTCACGCACAGTCATGATGCCCATGCCGTAGGTGCCGTTGTTGGCCTTGACGATCACGAACGGCTTCTCGTTGATGCCGTATTCCTTGTACTTGCGGCGCACCTTGGTCAGCAGCGCATCCACGTGCGTCTGCAGGTTCTCCATGCCGGCGCCTTCGGAGAAGTCCACGTCACCGCACTGGCTGAACATGGGATTCACCAGCCAGGGGTCGATGCCCAGCATCTTGCCGAAGCGCTTGGCCACCTCTTCGTAGTTCTTGAAGTGGGTGCTCTTCTTGCGCACGCTCCAGCCGGCATGCAAAGGCGGGAGCAGGTACTGCTCGTGGATGTCTTCCAGAATTCCCGGCGCGCCTGCAGTGAGGTCATTGTTCAGCAGGATGGTGCAGGGGTCGAAGTCCTTGAGCCCCAGGCGGCGCTTGGTGCGCACCACGGGCTCCAGCGTCACCGTGTCGCCATTGGGCAGCTCGATCAGGGTGGGCTTCTTGATCTCGGGGCTGATGGAGCCCACGCGCACGTTGAGGCCGGCCATGTTGAAGATGCGCTGCAGCTGCACCACGTTCGACAGGTAAAAGGTGTTGCGCGTGTGGTTCTCGGGAATGATCAGCAGGTTGCGCGCCTCGGGGCAGATCTTCTCGATGGCGGCCATGGCAGCCTGCACGGCCAGCGGCAGCATCTCCTTGGTCAGGTTGTTCCAGCCGCCGGGAAACAGGTTGGTATCGACCGGGGCCAGCTTGAAGCCGGCATTGCGGATGTCCACCGAGGTGTAGAACGGCGGGGTGTGCTCCATCCACTCCAGCCGGAACCAGCGCTCGATGGCGGGCATGGAGTCGAGCACGCGCTGCTCGAGTTCGTTGATCGGCCCGGTAAGGGCCGTGATGAGATGCGGAACCATGGGGAGCCCTCAGAGGAGACGGTAACGATTGCAATCCATTGTAGGGTTGGGGCGTGACCGGTTCTTCGCAAGCCCGGGCCCGCTTTCTTTCAGCGCCGCCAGAACGACGGGGTCAGCAGCGCCATGAAACTCAGGATTTCGAGCCGCCCGAGCAGCATGGCAAAGGTGCAGACCCAGATCTGGAAGTCGGTGAGCACCGCGAAATTCGCTGCCGGCCCCACGCCGCCCAGGCCCGGCCCCGCGCAGTTGACGCTGGCCAGCACCGCCGAAAACGCGGTCACCGGGTCCAGGTCGGTCAGCAGCAGCAGCATGCTCAGCCCGAAGACCGTGCCGCCGTACACCAGCATGAAGGCCAGCACGGAGAAGATCACGCGGTTGTCCACCACGCCGCCGCCCAGGCACACCGGCTGCACGGCGCGCGGATGCACCAGGCGGTTCATCTCGCGGCGTGCCTGCTTGACCAGGATGAGCATGCGCACCATCTTGATCCCGCCGCCGGTCGATCCCGCGCTGGTGGCCACGCCCGACAGCAGCAGCATGAGCACAGGGGCAAACACCGGCCAGGCCAGATAGTCCACCGTGGCATAGCCGGTGGTGGTGGCCAGCGAGATCGTGTTGAACATGCCGTGGCGCAAGGCATCGAGCGGCGCGTACACCCCCTTGGCCCAGAGCAGCAGTGACACCACCAGCCCGCCGCCGGTCAGCGCGAACAGCGTGGCACGCAGCTCCGGATCCGTCCAGAAGCCGCGCCAGTGCCCCTTGCGAAAGGCCACGAAGTACAGCGCGAAGTTGCAGCTGGCAACCAGCATGAAGAAGATGCAGATCGCTTCGAGCAGCGGCGACTGGAAGTGCCCGAAGCTGGCATCGTAAGAAGACAGGCCGCCCAGGCTCACCGTGGTGAACATGTGCATCAGCGCATCCAGCGGCGCCATGCCGGCGAGCCAGTAGGCCAGGCCGCAGGACACGGAGAACAGCGCATACACCCCCCACAGGCCCTTGGCCGTGCCGGTCATGCGCGGCGTGAGCTTGGCATCCTTGAGCGGGCCGGCGGCCTCGGCCTTGAACAGCTGGCTGCCGCCTACGCCCAGCAGGGGCAATACGGCCACCGCCAGGATCAGGATGCCCATGCCCCCCACCCACTGCAGGAAGGTGCGCCAAACGTTGACTGACACCGGCAGCGTGTCGAGCCCGCTGAGCACCGTGGAGCCGCTCGTGGTCAGGCCCGACACGGCCTCGAAATAGGCGTGCGTGAACGACATGGGGCGCCCGATGTAGTGCCCCGCCAGCATCAGCGGCAGGGCTGCGGCCAGTGGCAGCAGCATCCAGACCAGCGACACCAGCATGACCCCGTGGCGCGGCTGCAGCTCATGGCGAAAGTGGCGCAGGCGCCACCAGAGCCAGGCGCCGGCCATGAAGGTGGCGCCCATGGCCTGTGGATACACCTGCCAGATGCCATCGCGCGTCCACAGCGAGACGGCCAGCGGCAGCCCCATGGTCAGCGAGAAGATCATGGCCAGGATGCCCAGCACGCGCAGGACGGGAAACAGGTCCACCATGGCGTTCAGAAAAAGGTGGCGCTCACACGGAACAGCTTTTCCACCTCGCGCACCAGCCGCTTGTGCGGCAGGAAGAACACCACGTGGTCGTTGCTCTCGATCACCGTGGAGCTGCGCGGAATGATGACCTGAGGCTCGCGCAGGTCCTCGGGCGAGACATCGGTCGAATCGGGCAGGCCGCGCACGATGAGGCCCATGTGCACCTCGCCGGGCAACTGCAGTTCGCTGACCTTGCGGCCCACCACGCGCGAGCTCTTGCGGTCGCCACGGGCGACGATCTCCAGCGCCTCGGCCACGCCCCGGCGCAGGCTGTGCACGGCCTGCACATCGCCTTGGCGCACATAGGCCAGCAGCTCGCCAAGCATGGCCTGCGCGGGCGACAGCGCAATGTCGATCTGCGTGCCATGCATCAGGTCGGCGTAGCTGCGCCGGTTGATCAGCGCCAGCACCCGGCGAGCCCCCATGCGCTTGGCCAACAGGCAGGACATGATGTTGTTCTCATCATCGTCGGTGAGCGCCAGGAAGAGGTCGATCTCTTCGATGTTCTCGTCGCCCAGCAGGTCCTCGTCAGTGGCGTCGCCCTGCAGCACCAGCGTGTCCGAAGGCAGCAGGGACGCCAGCTCGGTACAGCGCTGCATGTCGCCTTCGACAATTTTCACGCGAAAGCGCCCGGCCTGTTTCGCCAGCTGGCGCGCCAGCCGCAGGCCCACGCGCCCGCCGCCGGCGATCATGATGCGGCGCACAGGCTGCACGGCCGTCGCCCCGCGTCGGTGCAATGCGGCGAGCACGTGCGCGATGTGCTCGCTGGCCGCGAGCACGAACACCTCGTCGCCAGGCTCGATGCGCGTGTTGCCGTCGCAGGCCACGAAGCGGTCGGGCTCGTCGGGAAAGCGCCGGTAGATGGCCACGATGCGTACCGCCACGTCGGGTGCGCCGGCACGCAGTTCGGCAATGGTGTGGCCCACCATGGGCGCCCCGGTCCGCGCGCGCACCGAGGCCAGGCAGGCCCGGCCGCCCGCGAACTCGCGCACCTGCATGGCCTCGGGGTACTCGATGAGCTTGCCGATGTAGCGGGTGAGCGATTCTTCGGGGCAAATGATGCGGTCCACCGCAAAACCCTCGGGGCCCACCAGCCGCTCGTCGTTGTCGAACCCCGAGGAGCGCACGCGCGCGATGCGCGTGGGGATATTGAACACGATCTGCGCGATCTTGCAGCACACAAGGTTGGTCTCGTCCTGCGCGGCACAGGCGATCAGCAGGTCGGTGTCGTGCGCGCCGGCCTCGGCCAGCACGGCCGGGTCGATGCCGTTGCCCGCCACGCCACGCAGGTCGAAACGCGACTCCAGGTCGCGCAGGCGCTCGCCATCGGTGTCGATGACGGTGATGTCGTTGCGCTCGGAGACCAGGCTCTCGGCCACGCTGTGGCCGACACGGCCGGCACCCAGGATGATGATTTTCACGGGAGGATGATGGGTACAGGCGGCGGGCGCGTCAAGCCGGCTGCCGCAAGCGGCAGTCGGGAAGGGGCATCAGCCGCGCACCTCGCCTTCGCCCAGCACCACGTACTTGAGCGAGGTCAGGCCCTCAATGCCCACGGGGCCACGGGCATGGAACTTGTCGGTGCTGATGCCGATCTCGGCGCCCAGGCCGAACTCGAAGCCATCGGCAAAGCGGGTGCTGGTGTTGACCATCACACTGGCCGAATCCACCTCGCGCAGGAAGCGCTGGGCGTGCACATGGTTGGTGGTCAGGATGGCGTCGGTATGGTGCGACGAATAGTGGTTGATGTGCGCGATGGCTTCGTCCACACCCTCCACCACCTTGATGCTGATGATGGGCGCCAGGTATTCCTCGGACCAGTCCTGCTCGGTGGCATCGACCAGCCTGGCGCCAGCCACCGAGGCCAGCAGGGTGCGGCTCTCGGGGCAGACGCGCATCTCCACACCCTTGGCGGCGTACACAGCGCCAATCAACGGCAGGAACTCGGGCGCCACGCCGCGCGCGACCAGCAGGCCTTCGCTGGCATTGCAGGGGCTGTACTTCTGCGTCTTGGCGTTGTCGGCCACCTTGACGGCCATGGCCACGTCGCAGGGGTCGTCCACGTAGGTGTGGCAATTGCCGTCCAGGTGCTTGATGACGGGCACCTTGGCATCGCGGCTGATCCGCTCGATCAGGCCCTTGCCACCGCGCGGGATGATCACGTCCACGAACTGCGGCATGGCGATGAGCTGGCCCACGGCCTCGCGGTCGGTGGTCTGCACCAGCTGCACCGCGTCCTGCGGCAGGCCGGCCTCGGCCAGCGCCAGCTGCACCAGGCGCGCCAGCGCCTTGTTGGAGTCGATGGCCTCCGAGCCGCCACGCAAAATGCAGGCATTGCCGCTCTTGATGGAGAGGCTGGCGGCCTCGATGGTCACGTTGGGGCGGCTCTCGTAGATCATGCCGAACACGCCGATGGGCACGCGCATCTGCCCCACGCGGATGCCGCTGGGCTGCTGCTTCATGCCGATGATCTCGCCGATCACGTCGGCCATGGCGGCCAGCTGTTCGCAGCCTTCGGCGCAGGTGTCGAGCACCTTGGGCGTGAGTTTCAGGCGGTCGACCAGCGGTTCGGCCAGGCCGGCGGCGCGGGCACGTTCGAGGTCGCGGGCGTTGTCCACCTGCAGTGCGGCGGTGTGTTCGCGCAGCAGGCGCGCCAGGGACCGAAGTGCCTTGTTCTTGACGGCCGCAGGCGCGCGCGCCATGAGGGCGGAGGCGGCCTTGGCCTGGGATCCGAGGGTGTGCGTGTATTCAGCCACGTTGAGCGCGTTCATGGCACAGATTCTCGCAGAAGCGCCCTGCCCCTGCGCACCCAGGGGCAGGGCATGCGGGCCATGCTCCCGGGTGGGTGCCGCGCCCCGCGCCGACACCCGCACCGGTTCCAGGCGCTTAGTTCAGCGTATGGACGACCTGGTAGCGGCCCGCGCGGACCATCTCCGCAGCGGCCGAGGCATCGTCGCCCACACCGTAGCCCACCACCAGTTGCACGCCCTCCAGCCCGCTGAAGTTCACGCCGGAGGCTTTGCGCACGGGCACCGTGCGGGGCAGCGGGCCGCCCAGGTAGGCCGGCACGGCGCCGCCGGTGTAGGGCGCCCAGCCGTTCGGGCCGAGGAACAGCAAGGTCGACCCCGCGAGCGCGGCCACGTAGACGCGGCCCGTCTTGCCGCGGTGCAATGTCGAGACCGTGGCGCCCACGTCCACCGTCACATTGCTCAGGGGGCCGGTCTGCCCGCCAGAGAAAGTGCCGGTGGCCTCGCCCACCCGGCCCGCATCGAACGCCGCCCCGTTGGCCTGCATCACGCGCACGGGGGCGGTAGTTTTGTCGGTGCCGCCCAGGTTGGTGCCTTTGCCCCAGATCCAGACGCTGCCGTCCGTTCCAATCACGCCGGAGATCGCCGAGCCAGCCGCTGCTGCAACCACAGGCGGCAGGCCCGCAATGTGCGCGATCTTGGGTACTTCGGTCGAGGGGTTGACCAGGGTGCCGTCACCAAGCTGGCCGGCACTGTTGACGCCGCAGGCATGCACGGCGCCGTCGGCATCGACGAACAGGGTGTGGCCGTCGCCGGGCTCGATCTGCTGGATGCGCGACAGGCCCTGGATGGGCGAGATGTCGATCAGTGCGTAGCCCCCATTCTGGATACCCTTCTGGCCGCAGTAGGGGGCATTGGTCGATGCCTGGCCCCAGACGGCGACGGTGCCGTCGCTCTTGAGCGCGTAGTACTGGCCGGAGATGTTGATGGAGGTCGAGGCCACGGCTTGCACGGTGCCCAGGGCGTCGATCACGACCGGCGCCGTGGCGGTGCCGGCAACAGGGGCCAGTGCCTTGTTGCCGTTGGCTCCCCAGGCGACCACCTTGCCGTCCTGGCGCAGTGCGAGCACGGCTGCATCCGATGCGCTCACCGCCACGGCGCCCTGCGCGCCTGCCACCAGGCGGGGCACGGGGTTGCCGCCGCCACTGGTCTGGCCGGTACCCAGTTGCGCCGTGCTGTTGCTGCCCCAGGCGTACACCTGGCCCGCCGCGTCGGTGGCAAAGGCTGCCGCGGTATCGGTGCCGGCATTGATGCTGACGATGTTCGACAGGCCGTTGATCTGCACCGGCACGCTGGTGCCGCTGCCGCCGGTGCGGCCACCGGAGTTGTCGCCCCAGGCCCATACGGTGCCATCGGCCTTGAGGGCCATCGAGAACGAGCCCCGTGCCACCACCTGGACCACGTTTTGCAGCGTGGGGATCTGCGTGGGCACCGTGCGAGTGCTGCCGCCCAGGCCCAGTTGTCCGCCGCCGTTGTAGCCCCAGGCCCAGACCGTGCCATCCGCACGCAGGACCAGGGCATGGTCGTAGCCCATGGAAATGGCAGGCTGCACGGCCTGGGCGGAGGTCATCGCGAAAGCGGAGCACAGCACGGCCGCACCCAGGGCAGCGGCGGTGCGCAAAGACTTCTTCATCATCGGATACTTCATCGGTTCCCTCGATAAGAATAAAAAAGAAAATGGAATCCACCGTTCAGAGCCTGCAAGGGCTCCATGAACAAGCGGTGTTGCAGCCATTCCATCCTCCAGATGCCGGGCTGCGACCCGCCTGGCTGCGAGTCTGCCGACGGCCGGCTTTGCAAACAATGGTGTCTGGCGCAGGCCGGCGGGGCAGGCGTGAACTTGTGCACGAACCCTGGACGGAAAAACGCACGGTCGTGCATGCGCCGGGTCTCCAGGTCCTTTCGCCGATACTTGGGGCATGGCTGCAGAACACGATCAACTCACCACATTGCAAGGCGCCCTGGCGCGTTTCAGCGAGGGCGCGGCCAGTGCAGCGTCCTTGAGCGAGCTGGCGCGCGGACAGGCGCAATTGCTGGCGGCGCTGCCGCCGCGCTACAGCGAGGTGCTGCTGAACCTGCTGGACCGGCTCGAATCGAGCGCGCTGTTCTCCGAAGAAAGCTGCTCATTCAGCCAGAAGGATCTGGTGGCCAATCTGCAGATGTGGGTGGACAAGGCGCGAGGCACGCTGGACGCGCGCTGAACGCAGTGCGGGTTACTTTGCCGAACTTGTCAGCCTGCAAAGCTGCAGCGCCAGGCGCTGCAGGGCCTGCCAGCCATCGGTGGGCCAGTCGGGCGACTTGAGGCCCTTGACGATGCCGTCCACGGTGTGGGCCGATTGCAGCAGGCGTGCCAGCGCCGCATCGCTGGCCTTGGGCAGGATGCGCTCGAACAGGCGCTCCTTGGGACCCCAGATGCGGTTTTCGCGCAGGGCCATGGGCAGGGGGCGTCCGGCATTCATCGAATCCTTCACACGTTTCAGGGCGCGGATATCCTCGGCCAGGGCCCAGTGCACCAGCACTTCGGCCTCGCCCTCGGCCTGCAGGCCGTCGAGCATGCGCTGCACGCGGCCGGTGTGGCCGGCCAGCACCGATTCGGAGAGTTTGAACACGTCGTAGCGCGCCACGTTGAGCACGGCGGCTTCCACCTGGGCCTGCGTGAGCTCGCCAGGCGGGTGCAGCAGCGCCAGCTTCTGGATTTCCTGGTGCGCGGCGAGCAGGTTGCCCTCCACCCGGTCGGCAAAGAACTGCAGCGTGCGCTGGCCTTCTTCGCCCGCCACCACGCGCTGGCCCTGGGTGGCCAGGCGCTGGGCGATCCACTGCGGCAGCACACCGCGCTCGATGGGGTCGATCTGGATCGAGGTGCCGTTGGCTTCGAGTGCGGCGAACCACGCCCCGGTGCGGGTGGCCTTGTCCAGGCGCGGCAGCATCACTAGCGTGAGCGTGCTGTCGTTGCCCTTGGCGGCCTCGGCAATCTGCTGCAGCGCCACGCTGCCATCCTTGCCAGGCTTGCCCGAGGGCACGCGGATCTCCACGATCTGCTTGTCGGCAAACAGGCTCAGGGAGCCGCCGGCCGCGAGCACGGCACTCCAGTCAAAGTGGGCACCCGCTACCGTGTAGGAGCTGCGCTCGGTATAGCCCTGGGTACGCGCCGTGGCGCGGATGGCGTCGGCCGCCTCCTGCTGCAGCAGGGCTTCGTCTCCATGCAGGACATACAGTGGCGACAAGGCCCGTTGGAGGTGGGTGGAGAGTTGGGCCAGGGCGACTTGCATGGGGCAAAGTCTATCGCTCCCGGAGTGCGCGCCGCACCATCCCACGAAGCGATACACCGATCACACTGGGCAAACTGCCAGTGCGCCCCTGCAAATTGATCGGTTTACTGCAAGAATTGCACAGGCCTCTGGCTTTCCATTGCGCGTGCGCAGACCCACAATAACGGTCCGCAATGCTGCGGCGCTATCCGTGCCGCAGTGGCTTGCCCGACCACCACCCCACAAAGGCCTTTTCGCATGACCATCTCCCCTGCCCAGCAGCTTGCCGCCAGCCTGATCGGCGCCCCTACCGACATCGGTGCTGGCGCGCGCGGCGCCTCCATGGGCCCCGAAGCCCTGCGCGTGGCAGGGCTGCAGGCGGCCCTGGAACGGCACGATCTGCAGGTGGTGGACCGCGGCAACCTGAACGGCCCGGCCAACCCCTGGCAGCCGCCGGTGGATGGCTATCGCCACCTGCCTGAGGTGGTGCAGTGGAACCGGTTGGTGTTCGACGCGGTGTATGCCGAGTTGCAGCAGGGCCGCCTGCCCATCCTGCTGGGCGGTGACCACTGCCTGGGCCTGGGCAGCATCAGTGCGGTGGCGCGCCACTGTGCCGACACAGGCAAGAAGCTGCGCGTGCTGTGGCTCGACGCCCACGCCGACTTCAACACCAGCGCCCTGACCCCGAGCGGCAATGTGCACGGCATGCCCGTGGCGTGCCTGTGCGGCCTGGGCCCGCCCGAGCTCACCGGCCTGGCCGACATGCCCGGCGGCGGCCCGGCACTGCGGCCGCAGCAGGTGCGCCAGATCGGTATCCGCAGCGTGGACGCAGGCGAAAAGCGCCTGGTGCACGAACAGGGGCTGGAAGTGTTCGACATGCGCGCCATCGACGAGATCGGCATGCGCCAGGCCATGCAGCAGGCCCTGGCCGGCATGGACGACAAGACCCACCTGCACGTAAGCTTCGACGTGGACTTCCTCGACCCGGCCATTGCCCCCGGCGTGGGCACCACAGTGCCCGGAGGACCCACCTACCGCGAGGCCCAGCTGTGCATGGAGATGATCGCCGACAGCGGGCGCCTAGCGTCGCTGGACATCATGGAACTGAACCCGGCCCTGGATGTGCGCAACCAGACGGCGGAGGTGGCCGTGGACCTGGTCGAATCACTGTTCGGCAAGAGCACGCTCATGCGCGTGCCCCCGCTGAAATAACTTCAGCGCTTGACGACTGCGAGCCGGCGCAGCAACTGCTGCACGATGTCGGTCTGCATGTTGCGGTACAGCAGCGCCTCTTCGGCCTCCTTGGCCAGGGCGATGGTTTCGTTGTAGCTGATGTCGCGCTGTTGCAGCAGTTCGGTCTCGGGCAGGAGTTCGGCGCCGGTGGAGCTGCGCACGCGAAACTTCACGCGCAGCCGCAGCTGCAGCTCGCGCACCTGGCCCGAGGCGTTCTGCCCCACGACCACGCGCTCGCGCTGCTCGGACAGCAGCTCCAGCCCGACCTGGGCCTTGGGCAGGTCGGCCATGTCGCGCAGCACCGTGAGCTTGGAGCCGGACCCATCCAGCGTGCGCTGCAGCTCGCGCGCCAGCGTCGAGCTGGGCGCTGCGGCGATGAACAAGGTATCGAACGAGAACTCGGGCACGCCGCGCAGGCGGAACCCGCAGGCCGCGAGCAGTGCGGCAGGTGCCAGCGTGAGCAGTGTGCGTTTGTTCATCATGTTCAGACCACCACGTTCACCAAGCGCCCCGGCACCACGATCACGCGCTTGGGCGCGGCCCCGGCGGCCTGAGCGATGAAGGCCTCGCTGGCCAGCGCAACACGCTCGATCTCGGCCTTGTCGGCCTGGGCCGGCACGAGGATGGAGCCGCGCAGCTTGCCGTTGACCTGCAGCATGAGCTCGATCTCGTCCTGCACCAGCGCACTGGCATCGACCTGGGGCCAGGGCGCATCGAGCAGCTCGCCCAAAGCGCCGGCATAGCCCAGCGTGGTCCACAGCGTGTGGGCGATGTGGGGCGTGGCGGGGTACAGGCTGCGCAGCAGGATGCCGAAGCCCTCGATCAATGCCACCTGGGCGCCGGCCGAGTCGGTGGCCTTGAAGTCCTCAAGCGCGTTGATCATCTTCATCGCGCCCGAGACCACCGTGTTGTACTGCATGCGCTGGTAGTCGTAGTCCACCTGCTTGAGCACTGTATGGATCTCCAGGCGCAGGGCCTTGGCCTCCTTGCCGAACTGCACGTCGGCCAGGCTGGTGGCCCCGGCCACGCTGGCCAGCGCCGCATCGCGGTCGATGGCGGCGAGCTTGAAGCCGAAGTTCCACACGCGGCGCAGGAAGCGGTAGCTGCCTTCCACGGCGGCGTCGTTCCACTCCAGCGTGGCCTCGGGCGGGGCCGTGAACATGGTGTACAGGCGGGCCGTGTCGGCACCGTACCTGGCGATCAGGTCCTGCGGATCAACACCGTTGCGCTCGGTCTTGCCCATCTTGCCGACGCCGCCGTATTCGAGCAGCAGGCCTTGAGCGAACCGGCCCTCGGCCTCGTTCAGCTTGCCGCCGGTGATGCGGCCCTGGGCATCCAGCACGGGGGTCACGCCCTCGGGCGGGAAGTAGCTCTTGCCACCCTTCTCGTCGCGCGTGAAGTAGATGTGGTTGAGCACCATCCCCTGTGTGAGCAGGTGGGCAAAAGGTTCGTCGACCGTCACCAGCCCCAGGTCGCGCATGACCTTGGTCCAGAAGCGCGCGTACAGCAAATGCAGGATGGCATGCTCGATGCCGCCGATGTACTGGTCCATGCCGGCACCACCGGTGGCGGCCTGCTGGTCGCGCATCCAGTAGGCCGTGCCGTCGGCCACCATGGCATCGTCGTTCTTCGGGTCGCAGTAGCGCATGAAGTACCAGGAGCTGTCCACGAAGGTGTCCATGGTGTCGGTCTCGCGCCGCGCGGCCTTGCCGCAGACGGGGCAGACCACGCCTGCGTGAAAGCCCTCGTGCTTGTGCAGCGGGTTGCCGGATCCATCGGGCACGCAGTCGGTGGGCAGCACCACCGGCAGGTCCTTCTCGGGCACGGGCACGGCGCCGTGTTCATCGCAGTGGATGATGGGAATGGGCGTGCCCCAGTAGCGCTGGCGCGAAACGCCCCAGTCGCGCAGGCGCCAGGTGGTCTTGGTTTCGCCCAGGCCCTTGGCCTGCAGCGCGTGGGCCACGGCGGCCACGGCCTCCTTGTAGCCCATGCCGCTGAAGCTGTCGGAGTTGATGGTCACGCCGCGCTGCTTGTCGCCGTACCAGTCGTTCCACTGGTGGTAGTCGAAGTGCTCGCCGTCCACCAGCACCACCTGCTTGATTTCCAGGTCGTACTTGAGGGCGAAGGCAAAGTCGCGCTCGTCGTGCGCGGGCACGCCCATCACGGCACCGTCGCCATAGCCCATGAGCACGTAGTTGCCCACCCACACCGGGATCTGCTCGTCGGTGATGGGGTGCGTCACGAACAGGCCCGTGGGCTGGCCCTTCTTTTCCTGCGTGGCGAGCTCGGCCTCGGTCGTGCCGCCGCTTTTGCATTCCTCGATGAAGGCCGCCAGAGCCGGGTTGCTGCGTGCCGCATGGGTCGCGAGCGGGTGCTCGGGCGCCACGGCGCAGAAGGTCACGCCCATGATGGTGTCGGCACGAGTGGTGAAGACGTACATGCGGCCATCGCCGATCAGCGCGCCATCGTCGCCCCGGATGTCGTGCGGGAAGGCGAAGCGCACGCCTTCGCTCTTGCCGATCCAGTTCTCCTGCATGAGCTTGACGCGCTCGGGCCAGCCAGGCAGCTTGTCGCCGGTCACGAAGTCCAGCAGCTCTTCGGCGTAGTCGGTGATCTTCAGGTAGTAGCCGGGGATCTCGCGCTTTTCCACCGTGGCGCCGGTGCGCCAGCCCTTGCCGTCGATGACCTGCTCGTTGGCCAGCACGGTCTGGTCCACCGGGTCCCAATTCACGACCTGGGTCTTGCGGTAGGCGATGCCCTTGTCCAGCATCTTCAGGAAAAGCCACTGGTTCCAGCGGTAGTACTCGGGGTCGCAGGTGGCGACTTCGCGCGACCAGTCGATGGCCAGGCCCATGGCCTGCATCTGCGTCTTCATGTACGCGATGTTCTCGTACGTCCACTTCGCGGGCGGCACGCCGTTCTTGAGCGCCGCGTTCTCGGCCGGCAGGCCGAAGGCGTCCCAGCCCATGGGCATGAGCACGTTGTGGCCGTTCATGCGCAGGTAGCGCGTGAGCATGTCGTTGATGGTGTAGTTGCGCACATGGCCCATGTGCAGCTTGCCGCTGGGGTAGGGCAGCATCGAGCAGGCGTAGAACTTCTTCTTGTTCGCGTCTTCCGTCACGCGGTAGGCATCGCGGGCGGTCCAGTGGTCTTGCGCGGCGCGCTCAACCTCTTGGGGAGAGTATTTGTCTTGCATGGAGGCTCGGGTCAGAATGGGGTGCAGCCACAGGACTGCGCTGCGCGGATTTTAGGCTGTCGGGCGCACCACCCTGCGCGCATGCCCTGCCAGCCGGCTTTCAGGGGGTTTTCGGGGCCGTGGCAGCCGCCTGTGGATCGGCCACGAAGCCGATGCGCTGCAGGCCTGCGGCATGGGCCGCACCCATGATCTCGACGATGCGGCCATAGGGTACGGCGGCGTCGGCGCGCAGCTGCACTTCGGTGTCGGGCTCTGCAGCGCCGATGCGCTGCAGGCGCTCGGCCAGCGCGGCCTGCGCCAGCGGCAGGTCATCGAGGTAGGCCTGGCCGGTGCGATCCACCACTAGCGTGAGGGCCCTGGCGGGGGCTCCCGGCGCGGCGCCATCGGCGCGTGGCAGGTCCAGACGGATGGCGCTGGCCATGAGCGGCGCGGTGAGGATGAAGATCACCACCAGCACCAGCATCACATCGACCAGAGGGGTCATGTTGATGTCACTCATGGGCGCCGCGCCCTGGGTGCGCTCCAACCGGCCGAAGCTCATTCCCCGCCTCCCGGACGGGAAGCCCCGCCTTTCGGGGCGCCACCGGCAGCCGTATCGATGCGCAACTCGCGCAGGTCGCGCGCAAAGCCTTCCAGGTCGGCCTCGATGCGCCCGATGAGCCGGCCGCAGACGTTGTAGGCCAGCACGGCCGGAATGGCCACGGCCAGGCCGGCGGCGGTCATGACCAGGGCTTCACCCACCGGACCGGCCACGCGGTCGATGGTGATCTGCCCCGCACCGGCCATGGCCGAAAGCGCATGGTAGATGCCCCAGACGGTACCCAGCAGGCCCACGAACGGCGCAGTGGAGCCCACGGTGGCCAGCAGCACCTGGCCGAACTGCAGGCGGCCCAGCACCGCGTGCAGTGCGTCGCGCAGCACGCGCGTCAGGCGCTGCGACAGGCTGCCCATGGAGGCCAGCGCTGCTGGGGATGCCTGGTCGGCCACGGTGTTCACGGCCTGCACCATGGGCAGCACCAGGGCCAGCCGGTCAAAGGTCGGCAGGCGCAGCGCGGCGTCCTGCAGCGATGGGGCCTGCCAGACGGCCGCCACGCAGCGCGCCACGTCGGCGCTGGCGCGGCGCAGCAGGCGCAGCTTCCAGACGATCACCACCCAGCTGGCGACGGACATGCACAGCAGCACCAGGGCGGTGGCCTGCGTGACCGCATCGCCCTGGCGCCACCAGTGGAGTGCGTCCATGCGCCGACAGGCCTCAGTTCAGCCCGAGCACGTCGAACATGTCGTGCAGGCCGGTCTTGTGGGCAGCCAGGTAGCGCACGGCGCGCAGGCTGCCCTGGGCATACGTGGTGCGGCTGGAGGATTTATGGGTGATCTCGATGCGCTCGCCAATGCCGGCAAACAGCACAGTGTGGTCGCCCACGATGTCGCCGCCGCGGATGGCGGCAAAGCCGATGCTGGAGGGATCGCGCTCGCCGGTGATGCCCTCGCGGGCATAAACGGCGCATTCCTTGAGGTCACGGCCCATGGCCTCGGCGATGACCTCGCCCATCTTGAGTGCGGTGCCCGAGGGCGCATCCACCTTGTGGCGGTGGTGGGCTTCGATGATCTCGATGTCGTAGCCGGTGGCCATGGCCTTGGCGGCCATCTCCAGCAGCTTGAGCGTGACGTTGACGCCGACGCTCATGTTGGGCGCCATGACCACGGCCGTGCGCTGCGCCAGGGAGGCGATCTCGGCCTTCTGCTCGTCGGAGAACCCGGTGGTGCCGATGACCATCTTCACGCCCAGTTCGGCGCACACGGCCAGGTGGGCCAAGGTGCCTTCGGGGCGGGTGAAGTCGATCAGGACGTCGGCGTTCTGCAGGCCCACCCGCAGGTCGGAGGTGATGGCCACGCCGCTGGCATGGCCGAGGAAGGCGGTGGCGTCCGAGCCGATGCCGGGGCTGGCGGCCACGTCCAGTGCGCCGGCAAGCACGCAGTCATCGGTGGCACGCAGGGCCTCGATGAGCATGCGGCCCATGCGGCCCGAAGCGCCGGCCACGGCCACGCGCACGGGGGTGGGGGCTGTCGATGTATTCCCTGCCATGTGATTCCTGGGTTCGCTAATTGGTGACAATGAAAAAAGCCCCCATGGGGGGCCGCCCGGTCAGCGCCCGGGCGCTTCGAGGGGCGGGTAGCGGGTGGGTGCGAGTTCCTGCGGCGCTGCATCGGCAGCCTTTTCGGCTGGGGTTTCGGCCTTGCGCGCGGGATAGCGCGACAGCTGGTCTGGCGTAGCTTCCAGCACCGGCACCTTGCCCTTGCCGGTGCGGCCGCCATCCAGCGAAGCGACGAATTCGGTCTCGGAGGGCATTTGGTCGCCTTCCGAGCGGGCCAGCACGTCGCCCTCGAAGAACACCGTGAGCTTGCGCGTCTGCAGCTCGGCCGACGGTTTCTTCAGGGTGAAGACATATTCCCAGCGGTTGGAATGGAACAGGCTGGTCACCAGGGGCGTGCCCAGGATTTCACGCACCTGCTGGCGGCTCATGCCGGGCTTGAGGGCCTCGACCTGTTCGCGCGAGACGAAATTGCCCTGAACGACGTCGATCTTGTACGGCGTGACCACGGTGGCCAGGCGGCGGCTGGCGCCGTCCAGGCTGCCGCACCCTGCCAGGGTACCGACAACGGCACCCACCAACAGGATCCAGCCCAGGCGGGCATTGATACGGGCTTTGACTGGCATGTGGGAAAGAGCAGAGGATATGATCAAACCATTGTAGCGGCAGCCTCTCTCCCCTTCCCGGGCCACCGGCAACCAGGACCAATCCATGACCAATATCGACGAACTCAAAAGCACCGGCCTCAAGGCAACCCTGCCCCGCCTGAAGATCATGGAGATCTTCCAGAAAGGCGCACAGCGCCACATGACGGCGGAAGACGTGTTCCGCGTGCTGCTGGAAGAGCGCTCGGACATCGGCCTGGCCACCGTGTACCGCGTGCTCACGCAGTTCGAGCAGGCGGGCATCCTGATCCGCAGCAACTTCGAGAGCGGCAAGGCGGTGTACGAGCTCAACGAGGGGCAGCACCACGACCACTTCGTCTGCACGTCCTGCGGCAAGGTGGAAGAGTTCTACGACCCCGAGATCGAAAAGCGACAGCAGATCGTGGCCAAGGCCAAAGGCTGGCTGGTGCAGGACCACACGATGGCGCTCTACGGTCAGTGCGCCGCCTGCGCCAGCAAGAACGCCTGAAGTCCGCAGCCCTGCGGGCCGCGCCTGGCGTCAGCCTCCGGTATCGCGCTCCATGGCGCGGCGATGGCGCTCCACGAATTCCTGGTAGGTATCGATCCCGCGCAGCTGCAGGATGGTGTTGCGCACGGCGGCTTCCACCAGCACGGCGATGTTGCGGCCGGCCACCACCTGGATCACCACCTTGAGCACGGGCACACCGAGCACGTCCTGGGTGAGCGGCTCGTAGGGCAGGCGCTCGTAATCGCGCTCCAGCGTCTCCTTGCGCACCAGGTGCACGATGAGCTTCAGACGCATCTTGCGGCGCACCGCCGTCTCGCCAAAGATGGCACGGATATCCAGCAGGCCGATACCGCGCACTTCCAACAGGTTCTGCAGCAACTCGGGGCACTTGCCCTCGATGGTGGTCTGGTTGATGCGAAACAGGTCCACCGCGTCGTCGGCCACCAGACCGTTGCCCCGCGAGATCAGCTCCAGGCCGAGCTCGCTCTTGCCCAGGCCCGACTCGCCCGTGATCATCACGCCCAGGCCCAGGATGTCCATGAACACGCCGTGCATCGTGGTGCGGTCGGCAAAGTGCTTGGACAGGTAGGCCCGCAACACGTCGATCACGAAGGCCGAGGACTCGTGCGTGGAGAACATCGGGATCTGCGCGCGCTCGCACATCGAGACCAGCGCATCGGGCGCGGTCTGGTTGTCGGCCAACACCAGTACCGGCGGCTCCAGCGTCACGATGCGTGCGATGCGGCGTTTGCAATCGTCGGGCGAGGCGCTGCTCAGGTAGGCGATTTCGCGCTCACCGAGGATCTGCACCCGGTAGGGGTGGATGTAATTGAGGTAGCCCACCAGATCGGCGCCCGAACGGGCGGAGCGCACGGCGACTTCGTCGAAGCGGCGCTCGGAGGCACCGAGGCCCGCGACCCATTCCCATTTCAGGGGGCCACGGAACTCCTCGAACAGGACGTCGGCGCTGACAACATTGGGTTTCACGGCAAGGCTGCGGGGGAAATGCGCGGTGCCGGGCGGCTCAGGCGGCCTGGGTGGACTGCCAGCCGGCGATCATGCCGTGCAGCTCGGCCGCGTCGGTGCTGGCCTTGAGCTTTTCGCGCAGGATCGAGTCGCTGAGCAGCTCGGCGATCTCCGAGAGGATTTCCAGATGCTTCTGGGTCGCCGCTTCGGGCACCAGCAGAAAGATCAGCAAGGCCACCGGCATTTCGTCGGGGGCGTCGAAGCCGATGGGATGGGCCAGCTGGAACACGGCGGCCATCGGGGCCTTGAGGCCCTTGATGCGGCCGTGAGGGATGGCCACACCGTGGCCCAGGCCCGTGGAGCCCAGGCGCTCGCGCGCAAACAGGCTGTCGGTGATCAGGGCACGCGAGAGCCCGTGCTGGCTCTCGAACAGCAGACCCGCCTCTTCAAAAGCACGCTTCTTGCTGGTGGAGTCCACGCTCACGAGCACTTGGGCGGGAGGCAGGATGGAGGCGAGTCGGTTCATGGTCAGAGGTAACAATTATGCACATATTGGCAAAAACCCTGAGCAATTTACAAGGAGCCACAAAAAAACCGCCTCCAGGGGCGGTTGCTGTGGCCCGCAATGCAACGCTCAGACGTGCATTTCGCGCTTGGCAGCTTCGTGGTGGTGGTCCTGCAGGCGATCCTTGTGGCGCACCACCTGGCGGTCCATCTTGTCGACCAGCTCATCGACCGCAGCATACAGGTCAGAGTGGGAGCTTTCGGCAAACAGGTCGTTGCCTTTCACATGGATATTGCATTCCGCTCGCTGGCGCTTTTCCTTTTCCTTTTGCTTCTCTACTGTCAGCAGCACCTTGACATCTACTACCTGGTCGAAATGGCGATTGATCCGGTCCAGCTTGGTGGTCACATAACTGCGCAGGGCTGGGGTAACTTCGAGGTGGTGACCGCTGATCGTCAAGTTCATAAATAAGTCTCCTGTGGCTCTCGGTGGAACAAATGCCGCCCTGGATCAGAGGTGCGGCCCGGCGAACTTGGATGCATCCATTGACGGGTTCACTATGCCCCTGCTGTCATCGAAATGCAATCCCATACCGCCCCTGCCCGCTGGGTTATGCCGGCCAAGGTGCCAGCGGCCCGAAAAGGGCGCACAATGGCTGAGTTGGCGGGGGCGCACCTCCCCTTTCGCCCCGCGACTCAGGCCTTGGCTGCAGTCACCGGCGCTGCGCCATGCAGCACCAGCCGCCCCACCACCATGATCGACAGCACGCTGGCAACGGTGCCCACCACGGCGGCCATCCAGTAGCCCTGCACCAAGCCCTGGGCATCGCGGCTGATCAGCACACCCCCCACCAGTGACGCTACGCCCATGGCAGCGGACTGCACCGAGGCATTGAGCGTCATGAACGTGCCGCGCAGTTGCGGATTGGCGGCCGAGGTGATGATGGCCATGCCCGGAATCATGCGACCGCTCATGAAGGCGAACATCAGCGTGGACACGATCAGCACGGTCCACAGCGGCACCCCATGCACCAGCGTGATGCCCAGCAGGCAGGGCCCGACCGCCAGGGCCAGCCAGCGGAAGGTGGCCACCTTGCCGCGCGCATCCGTCAGGCGCCCGAACAGGCGCGCGGTGAAGAGCGTCACCACCCCGCCGCACAGGTAGATCAGCGGCACCTGGTCGGTTCGCACGCCGGCATTGGCCTGCATGTAGATGGTGATGTAGGGGATCACCGTGAAGCCGGTGAACATCAGCAGGCCCGAGAACAAGAAGGCCTGCCGGTGGTTGGGGTCCCGAAGCACCTCGGCAATGCCGCCCAGCGCCGTGCGCTGCTGACCTGCCGCCAGGTGGGCATTCATGGTGGGCAGCGTGCGCGCGGCAAACACCAGCAGCAGCAGGCACATGGCGGCGATGGCGAAGAAGGGCATGTGCCAGCCCCCGTACTCGGCGAACACCAGCCCCAGCGGCACCCCGGCCACCGTGGACACCGAGAACGAGGTCATGACGATGCCCATGGCCCGCCCGCGCCGCTCGAAGGGGACGATATCGGCCACGATGGTCTGGCACAGGGCCGAAAGCACGCCGCCGAACATGCCGGCCAGCACACGCGCCACCATCAGCGTGGCGTAGGTGGGCGCCAGGCCGCAGGCCAGCGTGGCCAGGCCGAACAGTGCGTACAGCGCCAGCAGCAGCCGCTTGCGGCCGAAGCGGTCGATGTAGGTGGAAGCCAGCAGCCCCGACACACCGGCCGACAGCGTGTACGCCGACACCAGCAGGCCGAACTGCGCGTCGCTGATGGAAAAGATGCGCGTGAGCTGCGGGCCCAGCGGCATCATGATCATGAAATCCAGGATGTGGGTGAACTGCACGCCCGCCAGGGTCAGCAGCAGCCACAGTTCGCGGCGGGGAGTGAGGGGATGGGAAGTGGGCACAAAGGGTTGCCGGCAAGGGCGTGGTGAAAGCAAGCCCGGCAGTGTGCCGCCCCTCGGGGTGCCCCACAAGCCCCTGCCCGACCGGACCGCACGCCCCGGCGCGTAAAATCGCTGATTGCACAGAATGTGGCCGCGCGGGTGCGCGCCCTCTCCTTTTCCCCAAGGCCTGCCTGCAGCGGACACCGACTGCCCCACACCGACACCATGACCCAGCCCAGCTCCAACGCCCTGCACACCTCTGCCCTGACCTCGCTGCCCCTGCTGGCACGCGGCAAGGTGCGCGACAACTACGCCGTGGGCGACGACCGCATCCTGATGGTGGCCAGCGACCGCCTCTCGGCCTTCGACGTGATCATGGGCGAACCCATCCCCGGCAAGGGCGAGCTGCTCACCCAGATGGCGCTGTTCTGGTTCGACAAGCTCGGCCATATCTGCCCCAACCACCTGACGGGCGATGCCCCCGAGAGCGTGGTCACCCCGGCCGAGGCCGAGCAGATCCGCGGCCGCTCGATGCTGGTGCAGCGCCTGCAACCCATTCCGGTCGAGGCAGTGGTGCGCGGCTACCTGGCCGGCAGCGGCTGGAAGGAATACCAGGAGTCGCGCTCGGTCTGTGGCGTGCCCCTGCCCGAAGGCCTGACCAATGCGGCCAAGCTGCCGGCGCCCATCTACACCCCGGCCGCCAAGGCCGCTGCGGGCGAGCACGATGAGAACATCACCTTCGAGCGCACCGTGGAGATGATCGGCCTGCCCCTGGCCACCCAGATCCGCGACCTGAGCATCGCCATCTACCAGGCCGCCGCCGAGATCGCCCTCACCAAGGGCATGATCATTGCCGACACGAAATTCGAATTCGGCCTCGCGCCCGACGGCACGCTGGTGCTGATGGACGAGGTGCTCACGCCCGACAGCTCGCGCTACTGGCCCGTGGAAGGCTACGAAGCGGCGCTCGCAGCCGGCCAGAACCCGCCCAGCTACGACAAGCAGTTCGTGCGCGACTGGTTGGAGCAGGCCCAGGTCAACGGCAAGCCCTGGGACAAGACCCCGCCCTCGCCGCGCCTGCCGCGCGAAGTGATCGAGAAGACCGCCGCCAAGTACCGCGAGGCGCTGGAGCGGTTGATCGGCTGATTTCCCGGTCCCTGCAACGCAAAAGGCTCCCGAGGGAGCCTTTTTGCAGGGTGCCGGTCAGCTGAGCACGACGCTCGACAGGCGGCGGCGGTAGGTGGCCACCACCGGATCGTCCGGCGGGATCTGGCCGTCGGCCACCTTGGCCTTGGGCTGCTCGATGATCTCCAGGATGGCGACGTAGGTCTTGCGCGCCACCTCCTCGCCCCAGGCCTTGTCGCGCATGAGGATCTCCAGGAGTTCGTCCATGGCGTCGGTCCAGCGCTGCTCGGTGATGAGCCAGCGCGCCTGTGCCAGGCGGGCATCGAAGTCGCGCTTGTTGGCGGCGATTTTCGCGTCGAACGCGGCAGTGTCGCCGGCGCCTTCGCTGGTCAGCACCGCATCGATGGCATCCATCCACACCTTGAGCGCAGCGATCTTGCGCGAATTGGGAGCCTTGGCGATCACCGGCGCAAAGGCCACCTTGGCGTCGTCGTCACGGCCCAGTTGTAGCAGCAGCTTGACGTAGTCGAAGCGGGCGTCGTCGTTGCCCGGGTCGGTGGCCACCGCGTGCTGCAGCTTCTCCAGCGCCGTGTCGGTGTCGCCTTCGGCCAGGGCGTCCAGGGCTTCTTCCTCCTGCTCCTCGGCTTCCAGGACTTCGGCGGTGGGCAGGTGCTTGTCGAGGAACTCGCGCACCTGGCCCTCGGGCAGGGCGCCCATGAAGCCGTCCACGGGCTGGCCGTTCATGAGCAGCACGCAGGTGGGAATGCTGCGGATGCCGAACATGCCAGCCAGTTGCTGCTCCTGGTCGGAGTCGATCTTGGCCAGCTTGAAGCGGCCGTCGTATTCGGTCTCCAGCTTCTCCAGCACCGGACCCAGCGACTTGCAGGGGCCACACCAGGGCGCCCAGAAATCCACCAGCACAGGCACTTCCATCGAGGCGGCAATCACCTCGGCTTCAAAATTTTCTACGGTGACATCAATCATGGTCGGGGGCCCAGGGCCGGTGAAGCAAGTTGGCGCTATTTTGGCGCATTGAAACAACCCCGTGTCAGGGGGGCCATCGCAAATCGTAAAATCGCGGGTTCCACCTACAGCACTGAGGCAGACCGGAGTCCGCCGCAGCGCCCCCACACACACCATGAAACCCATCCAGATCGGCGTGGTCATGGGCTCCAGCAGCGACTGGGAGACCATGCAGCATGCAGTGCAGATTCTTGAGCAATTCGGCATTTCCCACGAGGCACGCGTGGTGTCGGCGCACCGCATGCCCGACGACATGTTCGCCTATGCCGAAGCCGCTGCCGGCCGGGGCCTCAAGGCCATCATCGCCGGTGCGGGCGGCGCAGCGCACCTGCCCGGCATGATCGCCGCCAAGACCACGGTGCCCGTGCTCGGCGTCCCCGTGGCCAGCCGCCACCTGCAGGGTGTGGATTCGCTGCACAGCATCGTGCAGATGCCCAAGGGCATTCCCGTGGCGACCTTCGCCATCGGCACGGCCGGCGCGGCCAATGCGGCCCTGTTTGCCGTCGCCCTGCTGGCCAGCGAGAGCCCCGAACTGCGCCAGCGCCTGGAAGCCTTCCGCGCCGAGCAGACCGAAGTGGCGCGCAACATGGCCCTGCCTCCCGCTACTGCATGACCACGCTGTCTGCCCCCCTCCTTCCAGGATCGACCCTTGGCGTCCTTGGCGGCGGCCAACTCGGTCGCATGTTCGTGCACACGGCTCAGGCCATGGGCTACTTCACGGCTGTGCTCGACGCCGATCCGACCAGTCCCGCCGGGCTGGTGAGCCACCACCATATCCAGACCGGCTACGAGGACGCCGCCGGCCTGGCCGAGCTGGCCCGCGTGGCCGATGCGGTGACCACCGAGTTCGAGAACGTGCCCGCCACCGCCCTGGCGGCCCTGGGCGCGCTGCGCCCCGTGTCGCCCGCTGCGGGTGCCGTGGCCGTGGCGCAGGACCGCGCGCAGGAAAAGGCCCATTTCGTGCGCTGCGGCGTGCCCTGCGCACCCTATGCGGTGATCGAGACGGCCGCGCAACTGGCCGCTGTGCCTGCCGACCTCCTGCCCGGGATCCTCAAGACCGCGCGCATGGGCTACGACGGCAAGGGCCAGGTGCGGGTGAAGACCGCGACCGAACTCGCGGCCGCCTGGGATTCCGTGGGCCAGGTGGCCTGCGTGCTCGAAAAGATGCTGCCGCTGGCGCTCGAATGCTCGGTCATCGTCGCGCGCGGGGCCGACGGCGCCTGCGTGCACCTGCCGGTGCAGCGCAACCTGCACCGCGACGGCATCCTGGCCGTGACCGAGGTGCATGCCGGCAACCTGCCCGACGACCTGGCACGCCAGGCCATCGCGGGTGCCATCTCGATTGCCACCGGCCTGTCGTACGTGGGCGTGCTGTGCGTGGAGTTCTTCGTGCTGCAGGACGGCGCTCTGGTGGTCAACGAGATCGCCCCGCGCCCGCACAACAGCGGCCACTACAGCCAGAACGCCTGCGATGTTTCGCAGTTCGAACTGCAGGTGCGCACCATGGCCGGTCTGCCACTCACGCAGCCGCGCCAGCACAGTCCAGCCGTCATGCTCAACCTGCTGGGCGACCTGTGGTTTGCCGCCGATGGCAGCGGGCGGACCCCGCCCTGGGCCGAAATCCTGGCCCTGCCTGGCACCCACCTGCACCTGTACGGCAAGCGCGACGCCAAGCCCGGACGCAAGATGGGGCACCTGAACATCACGGCAGACAGTGCCGATGCAGCACGCGCCACCGCCCTCAAGGCGGCGGCCCTGCTGGGCATCGCGCCGTTCTGAACCGGTACGGACCGCATTCCATGATCCTCGACGGCCATCGGCCCGAATCCATTGCCGCCGCCGCCCGTGCGGTGCGCAGCGGCGCCCTGCTGGGCCTGCCCACCGAGACGGTGTACGGCCTGGCGGCCGATGCCAGCAGCGATGCGGCCGTGGCGCAGATCTTCGCGGCCAAGGGCCGGCCCAGTGACCACCCGCTGATCGTGCATGTGGCCGATGCCTCGGGCATCGACCATTTCGCCAGCGAAGTGCCGGCCTTTGCACAGGCCCTGGTCCAGGCATTCTGGCCCGGCCCCCTGACCCTGATCCTGCCGCGCCGCCCTGGCGTGGCCACGGCCGCCACCGGCGGCCAGGACAGCGTGGGCCTGCGCTGCCCGTCCCACCCTGTCGCCCACGCCCTGCTGGCCGCCTGCGCCGCACCGGGCGATGGCAGTGACCTGGGTGGTCCGCCGGTGTGGGGGGTGGCCGCCCCCAGCGCCAACCGCTTTGGCCGCGTGAGCCCCACCACCGCCCAGCATGTCGCCGATGAGTTGGGCGAGGACCTGCTGGTGCTCGATGGCGGCCCTTGCCCCGTGGGCATCGAATCGACCATCGTCGACTGCACGCGCGGCACGCCGGTGCTGCTGCGCCCGGGGGCCATCACGCGCGCGCTGATCACCCGCGCCTGCGGCATCGCTCCGCTGTCCAAGGAAGACCTGCCCGAGTACACCCCGCGCGCCTCGGGCACGCTGGAGGCCCACTACGCCCCGAACGCCAAGGTGCGCCTGATGGACGCCAAGGCCCTGCAGACGGGCCTGGACCTGCTGGGTGCCGATGCGGCCCACATGGCCATCTACGCCCGCGCGGCGCTTCGCACCCGCTCGTCCAAACTGGTCATGCGCCGCATGCCCGATGATGCAACGGCCACTGCCCAGCAGCTGTTTGCGGTTCTGCGCGGCTTCGACGACGAGGGCGTCAAACTGATCTGGATAGAGACCCCGCCCGCCACCCCGGAGTGGGAGGGCGTGCGGGACCGCCTGCAGCGTGCAGCGGCCGCCTGAATACCAATATGCCCGCAGTGTGACAATGCTTTACATGCCTTGACATGGCGTCGTTAAACTAACCCCCCATTTTCTGGAGAAATACATGGCAGCAAATTGGATGCGCCGCACCGTACTGGTGGCCGCATGCGCGTCGGTCGCATTGCTTGCGGCCTGCGGTTCGAGCACGACGGAGTCGGCTTTCAACCCCGAGCGCCTGGTGGCCTTCGGTGACGCCTACAGCGATGCCGGCCAAAAGGGCACGCGCTACACGGTCAACGATGGCAGCGTGAACAACTGGACGCTGCAGATCGCCTCCCGCTACGGCAAGACGCTGGCCGCATCGTCCGCAGCTGGCGGGCGCAGCTATGCCGTGGGCAATGCGCGCGTGGCGATCAAGCCCGACGCCGCAGGCGTGGCGACCACCGCCACCGTGACCGAACAGATCGACGCCTTTCTGGCCGCCGGCGGCGTTGCCGCGAACGACCTGATCGTCATCAACGGCGGCCCGAGCGACGTGATCGCCGGCATGGCCGCCGTGACGGCCGGCACCCAGAGCACCACCGACATGGTGGCGGCTGCGCGCAAGGCTGGCCAGGACCTGGCCACCCAGGTGCGCCGCCTGGTCGCCGCGGGTGCCAAGAACGTGGTCGTCACCGGTACCTATGACCTGGGCAAGACGCCCTGGGCCAAGGCCATCAACCGCGAAGCCCTGCTGAGCGATGCCAGCAGCCGCTTCAACGAAGGCCTGCTGGTGAGCATCGTCGACCTGGGCGCCAACGTGCTGTACGTGGACTCGGCCTACTACGTGAACCTGTACGTCGGCACACCGGCCAACTACGGCTTCAACAACGCCACCACGCCGGTGTGCACCTCGCTGGACACTACCAACGGTATCGGCATCGGTGCCGGCCAGGTCAACTCCGCTCTGTGCACCACCTCGACGCTGGTGGCCAGTGCCAACCAGGACGCCTATGTGTTCGCCGACAGCGTCTACCTGACGCCCAACGCCCACCGCCAGTTCGGCAACTACGCCTACGACCGCCTGCGCGCTCGCTGGTAAGCAAGCCCTGCGGCCCCGGCCCATGAAAAAGCCGACCCTTTTTGGGGTCGGCTTTTTTGTTGGCGGGCCCGGGTCAGAACCTGTACGCGACGCCGATGGCGATCACGTCGGGGTTCAGCCGCTTGCTGATCGACTGGCCCGAAGACAGGTGCGTCGTGGTCTTGAGGAAGCTCTTGTAGTAGGCGGCATCCAGCGACCAGCGCTCATTGAAGTTCCAGACAAAGCCGACCTGGGGAGTCAGCCCCCACTTGTTGTCCACCGACGCCGTCCTAGGGCGTGAAGGCGTGCCACCGGTCAGGCCGCTCAAGGTGGCTGTGGTGCGGGTCTTGAAGAAGCGGCTGTAGGTCAGGCCCAGGCCCACGTAGGGGCGAAAGCGCGCCTCGGGCTCGGCAAAACGGTACTGGGCGAACACGGTGACCGGCAGGACCTTGGTCTCGCCGAGCTTGCCCACGCCAGCGATGGCGCCATCGCCCTCGATCTCGTGCTTGAACGGCAGCGCCAGGGGGACATCCACGGCCCAGTGGTTGGTCAGCATGTAGTTCACGCCGCCCGACAGCGAGGTGGCATTGCCCACGTCGATCTTGGTGCCCGGAAAGCTCGGAGCGCTCAGGTCGCCGCTCCTGACCTGCGGGGCAATGTGCGTGAACCCGGCGCGCACGCTGAACGTGCCCGCCACCTGGGCCGAGGCGCTGGCACCCAGCAAGAGTGCCGCCACCGCCAGGCCGGCCTTGGAAAAATGCTGCATGAAAGACTCCTTCGAAGGGTTGGAGCGAAGGCGGCTCACAGCCAGCCCGCCCGGGACAGCGAGCGCGACACCAGTTGCCCGACCAGTTGGTGACCATAGGGCGTGGGGTGGAAGCTGTCGGAGAAGCCATAGCTCTTCCACCAGTCCGTGCCGCCCGTCGCGCCGGCGGGTGGCACCATGGCCGACAGGGCCGCGGCCGTGCAGGTGGGGAAGCTGTAGGTGGGCAGGCCATCGCTGCCCACGCCCGTGGCCGGGCAGGCCGGCGTGGTGGCGTTGGTGAGCTGGTACTGGGCCGGGTTGGTCGACTGGTCCTTGAAAGAGGTGTAGAAGTCCACCACCACGATGCGCTCGTCACCGGCCAGGCTGGTGGCCAATTGCGCGTTGAAGGCCTGGACCCAGCCGTCGAACAGGGCCTCGGCCTGCTTGGCGGCCTCGGCACCGCGCTGGGCGGAGATCGAGGCCAGCACCATCAAGAAGCGGGGAGTGCGGGTGATGCCGGGGGCATTCAGCACGGCCACGCGGGGAGCGCCCTTGGCGACCGTGTTGGCCTTGATGGTGGTCGCGAACTGCTGGGCCAGCGCCTGCATGTAGGCGCCACCCACCTGGGCCTGGCCTGCGGCACCACCCGCCAGGGCGGCGCTGACCGTGGCTGCGGGCAGCACCGAGCCCAGCACGGCAGCATAGGCCTGGCCATTGTCGGTAGCCGCCCGAAGGTAGGCGCCGACCAGGTCCGCCGCATCGTTGCCGCCCCCATCGACCAGCACCAGATCCGAGGCGGTGTAGCCGCCGTTGCCCAAGTCCTTGAGCTGCTGGATGATGGACACGGGCGAGGTGGGCGCAGTGAAGTTGTTGATGCGCCCGCCGCCCACGGCGTAGTTCGAGCAGGCGGCATTGGCGGAAAACGCCGTGCCGTTGAAGACGTAGTGCGCGCACAGCGACTGGCCATAGCTGGTGGCCACGCGCTCGGGCCAGATCGGCGTCGATCCGGCACCGGTGGCGGCCGAGCCCTGCACGGTGAATTTGTAGCCGAAGGTGCCACTGTCGGCCAGGCTGTCACCGGCCACTTTCACCGAGGTCACGGGCGCCGCAGGCGTGCTGTCCGAGCCGCCACCACCGCATGCCGCGAGCAGGCAGGCCGTTGCCAGCACCGAAAGGGCGGCCTTGCATTGTCTTGTGTTCAAGGGAGTCTCCAGGAAAGAAGATTACAAAAAGCACGACCGTGCTTTTTGCAGCACCCATCCTAACTCCGCATGCGCTCCTTGCCCGCCCGGGAAACTACCAAGCCCTGCACCATGAAAAAAGCCGACCCGGAGGTCGGCTTTGGATGCTGGCGAGACGCTTCGCTTACTTCACGATGATGTCGAAGGCGGCGCGCGCCTGGGCATGGCAGAACGGTGGCTCATAAGTGCCATGGTAGGCACCGTAGTAGGTGGCAAAGGCCGCAGACGTCGGATCGGTAGGCGCGACGCCACCGGGGCCGAAGGTGGCCTGAATGGGCCCGTCCACATCCACCGAGATCACGTTGGTCACGCCACGGGCAGCGAAATCGGCGGCCATCACGCGCTGGTGCACGGCAGGCGGCACCGTGGGGTCGCCCGAGCCACCACACAGCAGCACGCGCGACTTAGGCGTCCAGCCGAGAAGGTCGTTCTTCTGGGCGGCCAGGTAGAGCGGGTCGTTCACGTTCGTCTGGCTGCTGGCGAGGAAGGCCGGCTGGAACAGCGCATCGCGTGCCTGGTTTGGCGTGCCGCCCGGCAGCGTGCCCGAGGTCACCAGCGTGGTGTAGTTCATCGTCGGGCTGGGCAGCAGGGTCTCGATGTAGTTGGAGTACGGTGCCTTGAAGGCCTGCTTCACATCGGAGTAGACGTTGCCATAGACCTTCTGCCAGGCCGTCACGAGGTAGGGCACGAAGAACTGCACGCCCGCGATCGCGTCCGGAATGCGCAGCGAGCCCGACAGGTTGTAGGGCCCTGCCAGGTGGGCGCCGGCCGCCACGTCGAATTCGTTGCCGTAGTCGCGCTCGGCGGCACGGTGCGCGGCCATCGAGGCATGTCCGCCCTGCGAATAGCCGGTGAACAGGATCCTGCCCGACAGGTTGGCCCCCACCGAGCCGGCGACCTTGCGTGCGGCGCGCACCGAATCGATCACCGAGGTAGCTTCAGAATCAGCGTGCAGGTAGGGGTGGTAGCTGTAGCCCGACTTGGCAAACCCGAGGTAGTCGGTGGCGACCACGGCATAGCCCTGGGAGGCGTACATGGCGGCCAGCAGGAAGGTCTCGCTGTCCTGCGGGTTGGCCAGGGTGCGGGGCTTTTGCACATCGGTGCCCTTGGCATAGGCCAGCAGGGCGGCCTTCTCGCCGTTGCAGCTGCCTGCGGGCACCAGCATCACGCCCGAGGCGTTGGTGAGTTCGCCCGCCTTGACGCCTGCCGTGTAGTAGTTGAGCGCAACGACCTTCACGTCGCACCGTGCCTTGCCGGCAAGGGCCCTGAGGCCGCTGGACGTGGTGCCCGCATCGATCTGGTCGGCAGTTAACGTGGTCAGGGTGACGGGGAGCTCTACCAGGTCGCCGCGTCCGACGTCGTCGGAGCCCCCGCAAGCGGCGAGCAGTGCCGCTACGGCGGCGATACAGGTCAGGCGAAAGTACTTCATGGTCGCAATCCTCTCTCTATGTGGGCTATGTCGGCGGATGGTAACGCAGCATCGTGCGCGCACCTGCGCCCTAGCGACCATTAGGGATAACGAGTGCCCCAGGACGCCTGGGCGACAGCTGCCTGCCCTGCGCGCCTGCGCCCTACTGGTCGCGCGCGGCCCAGTCGGTCAGCGCATCGAGCACTGGGCGGGCGGCCCCGGCGTTGGCATGGTTGACCATGGCCACCAGCACGTAGCGCCGGCCACTGGCGCCATGCACGTAACCAGCGATGGCCATCACGTCGCGCAGGCTGCCGGTCTTGAGGTGGGCCGCGCCCCGGGCTTGGCTGCGGCGCAGGGTGCCGTCCACCCCGGCGATGGGCAGGGAGGACACCAGCTCGGGCATCACCGGCGAGGCCCAGGCCGATTGCAGCATGCGCGCCAGGCCCTGGGCGGTGATGCGCGCATCGCGGGAGAGGCCGGCGCCGTTGTCGGCCACGGGCTGGTCGGCATCGCCAAAGCGCAGATGCCACCAGCGGCGCAGGGCGTCGCGCGCACCATCGAACGTGGCAGGCACACCCTTGTTCCCCAGCGCCAGCGTGAGGAACACCTGCTGCGCCATGACGTTGTTGCTGTACTTGTTCACGTCGCGCACCACCTCGGCCAGGGCGGGCGAGGTGGCCACGAAGACGGGTTTCAGCCCGGCCGGCACCTTGCCGTCGCGCACGCTGCCCGTGAGCTTGCCGCCCAGCTCGCGCCACATGCCCTCCACCGCGCGCGCCGCAAAGCCGCGCGGATCGGCCGGCGCGATGGGCCACACGCGCTCGCCGCAGCTGGCCGGGAACACGCCCTGGAAGGCAATGCGCGCCGGGTCGGAAAGCTCCGCGCGCAGGGCGCCGCGCCAGTCGCCGCAGTCCGCCCCGGGGGCGGCCAGCGCCACGGAAGCCTGGCGCTGCACGCCGGCCATCGGCGGGTCGTACTGGATGCGCGCCAGGCCTGCGGCCACGTCCGGCACGAAGGTCATCACCTGCGACTTGTAGTTCACCAGCAGCGCATCGGGCGAGGCGTTGTAGGGCCGCAGGGGCTCGTTGTCGAAGCTGCCGGGGTCCTGCTCGGGCACGTCGAAGGCGGTGCGGTCGAGCACGATGTCGCCCACGATGACCTGGATGCCCTGGCCCTGCAGGCGGCGCAGCAGCAGCCACAGCCGTTCCATCACCAGCTTGGGATCGCCCTGGCCCTGGATGTAGACGTTGCCGCGCAGGCTGCCATCCTGCACCGTGCCCTGCACGTAGACGGGGGTGTTCCAGGCATAGGCCGGGCCGAGCTGGTCGAGCGCCGCATAGGTGGTGACCAGCTTCATCACCGAGGCCGGGTTCATGGGCACCTGGGCGCGGTGCGCAAGCCGAGGCGCCTGCCGCGCACCGCCCTGGGCGTCGACCACCAGCACCGAGAGCGCCTCGCGCGGCAGGCGGGCACGGGAGAGCGCGGCCTCCACCTCGGGCGGCAGGGGCGAGGGGCTGGGCGCCTGGGCATGGGCGCCGGGAAGCGCCAGGCACCACCACAGCACGGCCAGCGGGGCGGCAAGGCGCCACGAAGGCGCGAAGGATGGCTGGGGCAGACAGGTCAACAGGCGTACGGACAACATGGGCAGGGAGTCTATCGCCCGCCACCGGCACGGCCTGCCCGACCCGCCGATAATCCCCCGATGCGCTTTTCTCCCCGGGCCAAGGGCCTGCTGGCGGCCCTGGTCACCGTCACCCTCTGGACCAGCTTCATCGTGATCGCCCGCGCCTCGGCGCAGCGCACCCTCACCCCCCTGGACATCACGCTGCTGCGCATCGTGGGCGCCAGCCTGGTGCTGGTGCCCTGGGGCTGGTGGCTGGTGCGCCGGCGCCGTGCACTGCTGGGCGCCAGCGCGCCGGCCTCCAGCCTGGCGGGCATCTCGCCGTTGCCGCTGACCACCACAGCCCTGCTGGGCATCTTCGGCGGGGTGCTGTACGCGGTGCTGGCCTACGCCGGCTTTTTCCACGCCCCGGCCACCCACGCCGCCGTGCTCATGCCCGGCAGCCTGCCGCTGTGGACCGCCCTGCTGGCGGTGATCGTGCTGCACGACCGCATCACGCCCCTGCGCGCTGCGGGCCTGGCGCTCATCGTGGCTGGCGACCTGCTGGTGGGTGGGCGCAGCCTGCTCGCGGGCTTTTCGGGCGGCGATGTGTGGAAGGGCGACGTGCTCTTCATGCTGGCCGCCGCCAGCTGGGCCGCCTACAGCGTGCAGGCCCGGCGCCTCGCCGTGGATGCGGTGCAGGCCACCATCGCCATCACGGCCTTTGCGCTGCTGGTCTACGCCCCGGTCTATGGGGTGCTGGTGGCGCTGGGCACGGTCTCCAGCCACCTGGGGCAGGCGCCGTGGCGCGAAATCCTGTTCCAGCTGGTCTTCCAGGGCGGTGGCTCGGTGGTCATCTCGGGGATTGCCTTCACGCGCATGATCCAGCACTACGGCCCCGTGCGCAGCACCATGATCACGGCGCTGGTGCCCGGGCTGTCGGCCATCGGTGCGGTGCTGCTGCTGGGCGAACCCCTGCAGTGGAACCTGGGCGCGGGCCTGGCGCTGGTGACCACGGGTATCCTGCTGGGGGTGCTGCGCAAGAGCCCCGCGCCCGCCGCCCTGCCGCCCACTTCGCCAAAATCCGCAGCCTGATGTCCCCGCCTGCCACCGCCATGAACCTGCTTGCCTTCGATACCAGCACCGATACCCTGTCCATCGCCGTGCAGCACGGGGACGTGGTGCGCGAGCACACGGGCCCTGGCGGCGCCCAGGCCTCGGCCACGCTGATTCCGGCCATCAACCGCCTGCTAGCAGATGCCGGCCTGTCGTTCGCGACGCTGGACACCATCGTGTTCGGCCGGGGCCCGGGCTCCTTCACCGGTCTGCGCACCGCCTGCGCCGTGGCTCAGGGCCTGGCCTTCGGGGCGCGCGGCGGTACAGGTGTGCCCGTGCTGCCGGTCGACACCTTGCTGGCCGTGGCAGAAGAGGCCCGCCACCAGCATGGCAGCACCCAAGTGGTGGCCGTGCTCGACGCGCGCATGGACGAGGTCTACAGCGCCCGCTGCGAATGGCTGCCCACCGAGAGCCGCTGGCTGGCCGATGCGGACTTCGGCCTGGGTGCGCCCGAAACCGTGCAAGTGCCAGCCGGCTGGAGCGTCGCCGGCAATGCGCACGCCCCCTATGGCGAGCGCCTGGCGCCCCTGGCCACGCATGTGCGGGCCCTGCCCACGGCCACCGCGCTGCTGCGCCTGGCGCCGGCCCTGCTGGCCGCAGGGGGGGGCGTGCCCGCCAGCGCTGCCCTGCCGCGCTATATCCGCGATAAAGTGGCGAAAACCACAGCCGAGCGGGACGCGTTGCGCGCTGCCCAGGCCACGCCCACCCTGCCTAGAACCGACCCTCCATCCCTATGAGCGCAGTTCCAACCCCTGGTGCCGACGCCCCCGAGGCGCGCCTGGAATCCCTCACCCTGTCACAGCTCGATGCCGTGCTGGAGGTGGAGCAGCGCGCCTACACCCACCCCTGGACGCGGGGCAACTTCATCGATGCCATGGCCTCGCGCTACGAGTGCCAGTTGCTGATGGGCGGCGACCAGTTGCTGGGCTACTTCGTGGCCATGATGGGGGTGGACGAGGTGCACCTCCTGAACCTCACCGTCGCCCCTGAATTCCAGCGCCAGGGCTGGGCCCGCGTGCTGCTGGACGCGCTGGCGCTGTGGTCGCGCGGCAAAGGCGCCCAGTGGCTGTGGCTGGAGGTGCGCGTGAGCAACCTGCGCGCCCAGCAGATCTATGAAACCCATGGCTTTCGCCGCGTGGGCGAGCGCGCGCGCTACTACCCGGCCCACCATGGCCAGCGCGAGGACGCGGTGGTCATGAGCCTGCCATTGTGAGAACCACCCCATGAGCCTTTCCCTCGATGCGCGCCAGCGCGCCATGCTGCAGGAGATGGGGGTGACCGTGTGGGCCCCCGGCGAAGCCACTGCGGCCCCGCCAGCCGCTGCCCTCGTGGCTGCGCCGGCCGACCGTGCCGTGCCAGTGCACGATGGCGCAGTGGCCACCGCGGTACGGCCCACCCCTCAGCCGCCAGCGCCTGCCGCACCCCTGCCGGCGCAGGCGAACGCCCCGGCGCCGGCGCCGGCAGCGCTGCGCAAAGCCGCAGCCACCCCACCGGTGGCTCCGGCCGCGGCGGCAGCGGCCACCGGCCTCTCGCTCCACGCGCCCCAGGCGCTGTATCCCACGGCAGACCCGGCGCGCACGCCGGCAGGCCTGGGCAGCGGCTGGCTCATCGTGGCCGAAATCCCCCACCCCGCCGAGCCGCTGTCGGGTGATGCCGGCAAGCTGCTGGACAACATGCTGCGTGCCATGCAACTGCACCACCACCCCCGTGTGTTCCTTGCAGCACTGCAGCGCGCAGCACCCGGCGGCCAGGATGGCAGCGGCAACGATGCCGACGTGGCAGGGCAACTGGCCGAGGCCGTCGCCACGCTGCAACCGGCCATGGTGCTGGTGCTGGGCCATGTGGCCGCCCGGGCCGCACTGGCGAGCACCGAACCGCTGGGCCGCATGCGCGCAGGGCCGCACACCCTGGCGGGCTGCCCGGCCGTGGTGACCTACGACCCGGCTTTCCTGCTGCGCTCGCAGGACAACAAGGCCGCCGCCTGGGCCGACCTCTGCCGGGCGCTGGCCACCGTGCGGGCGGCTGCCAACTCTTGAAGCCAGGGCGGGCGGGCCCACACCAGCGGGCCCTGTCAAAGACACGCCGGTTGCCCGGTGCGATAATCCGGCGCTTGCATTTTTTAACGGAGAAAGCTCCTTGGAAACCTACCCGAGTTGGTAGCTTTCAGCTCCCCGGCCTGCCGTGGGGTTGAAAGCAACCCCTGAACCCCCACCGCAGACGCCAATTACCAAGGGAGTGAGCACATGCTCAACATCTTTACGCTTGCCAATGGCCGGCTGTTCCAGGAAGAAATCGAATCCCTGGAAGAGCTCGCCAGGTTCCAGCCGATCTGGGTGGACCTGGAAGCCCCCACGCTCGAAGAAAAACGCTGGATCAAGCAGCACTATGGCCTGTCCATCCCCGAGGATGCGATGGACGAGGACATCGAGGAATCCGCCCGCTTCTATGAGGAAGACAACGGCGAGCTGCACATCCGCAGCGATTTCCTGATCGACGACGACGAGAACCCGCGCTCGGTGCGCGTGGCCTTCATCCTGAACCAGCACAACGCCAACCTCAAGAGCCGGGGCGTGCTGTTCTCCATCCACGACGAGGACGTGCCCGTCTTTCGCCTGCTGCGCATGCGTGCGCGCCGCGCGCCGGGCCTCATCGAGGACGCCAAGGAGGTGCTGCTCAAGCTGTTCGACGCGGATGCCGAATACTCGGCCGACACGCTGGAGAACATCTACGACGAGCTCGAAGCGGTGAGCAAGCAGGTGCTGGCCGGCGATGTGACCGATACCCGTGCCGGCGAGGTGCTGGCCGCCATCGCACGCCAGGAAGACTTGAACGGCCGCATCCGCCGCAACGTGATGGACACGCGCCGCGCGGTGAGCTTCATGATGCGCAGCAAGATGCTCAACTCCGAGCAGTTCGAGGAGGCGCGCCAGATCCTGCGCGACATAGAGTCGCTGGACAACCACACGGCCTTCCTGTTCGACAAGATCAACTTCCTGATGGACGCCACGGTCGGTTTCATCAACATCAACCAGAACAAGATCATCAAGATCTTCTCGGTGGCCAGCGTGGCGCTGCTGCCGCCCACGCTGATCGCCAGCGTGTACGGCATGAACTTCCAATTCATGCCCGAACTTACGTGGACCTACGGCTATGCCTATGGCATCGCGCTGATGGTGGCGAGCGCGGTGGTGCCCATGTGGTACTTCCGCAGGCGCGGCTGGTTGAAGTAGCCCCCTGTGGCGCTGCGCGCCTTCCCCCCCGAGGGGGGACGCCACCCCTGGACCGGCAAAGCCGGATCCACGGTGGCGCTGGTGGTTGCACTTCGGGCGCTACGCGCCCTGGTGCTGTCGAGCCGGGTATTAAGCTACTCCCATCTGTGGCGCTGCGCGCCTTTGTGCTGCCGGGTCACAACGTTTGCATGAGCACGCGCACCATGTGCTCGGCGTAGCGGCTGGCGACGGTCTGGACGAAGTGGGCGAAGTCGACGTGGGCGGTGTCGTCGGCGCGGTCGGAGATGGTGCGGATGGCGGCGAAGGGGATGGCGTAGTCCAGGCAGACCTGGGCCACGGCGGCGCCTTCCATTTCGACGGCAAGTACGTTGTGGCCAGCCAGGCCCAGGCCTTCGCTCAATTGCCGGGCTTCCTGGGCGCTGGAGACGAAGCGGTCGCCACTGGCGACAAGGCCGTGGTGCACGCGGTGCGCCCCATCATCCAGACCCGGCAGGCGGCCGGCGCCGGACAGGCAGTTGCGGGCCGCGTCCCGCAGCAGGGTGGACAAGTGCGCATCGCAGTCCAGCCGCGTGCGCGCATAGCCAGGCAGCTCCCAGCGCGGGAACAGCGGCGAGGCGTCCATGTCGTGCTGCAAAAAGGTCTCTGCCACCACCACGTCGCCCACGTTCACACCATCCCCCAGGCCACCGGCCACGCCGGTGAAGACGATGCGCGCCACGCCGAAATGCTCGATGAGCGCGGTGGCCGTGGTCGCGGCCGCCACCTTGCCGATGCCCGAGAGCGCCAGCACCACGGGCCGGTCGCACAGCTCGCCCTTCCAGAAGGAGCGGCCTGCGTGGGTGAGGCGCTGGGGGCGCCCGAGCCGGGCGACGAGGCTGGCCTGCTCGTCGGGCAGGGCGCTGAGAATGGCGGTGGTCATGGAGCTTCGGGCAAAAAGTAAAAGGGCCTGCGGCCGGGCACGCAGAATCTGCGATTATTCCAGCCGGAGGCCCTTTGCGAACCACTCGCTCCAGGTACCGGATCGCGGCACCCGAAGGTGGTTGCCTGCTACTTCTTGTCGCGCAGCTCGCGGCGCAGGATCTTGCCCACGGGGGTCTTGGGCAGCTCGGTGCGGAACTCGATCACCCTCGGCTGCTTGTAGCCCGTGAGGTTGGCCTTGCAGTATTCCTTGATCTGGGCTTCGGTGAGCCCCGGGTCCTTCTTCACGATGACCAGCTTGACGGCCTCGCCGGTCTTCTCGTCGGGCACGCCGACCACGGCGCATTCGAGCACGCCGGGGCAGTTGGCGACCACTTCCTCGACCTCGTTGGGGTAGACGTTGAAGCCACTGACCAGCACCATGTCCTTCTTGCGGTCCACGATCTTGAAGTAGCCGCGCTCATCCATGATGCCGATGTCGCCGGACTTGAAGTAGCCGTCATCGGTCATGACCTTGGCCGTCTCGTCGGGGCGCTGCCAGTAACCGGCCATGACCTGCGGGCCCTTGATGGCGATCTCTCCGGGCTGGCCCAGTGTGGTGACCTCGTTGCCTTCGTCGTCCAGCAGCTTCATCGACGTGCCGGGAATCGGCACGCCGATGGTGCCGGTATATTCCTTGGCCGTCACGGGGTTGCAGCTGGCCGAGGGGCTGGTTTCCGACAGGCCGTAGCCTTCGCAGATGGGGCAGCCGGTCTTCTCCAGCCAGAGCTTGGCCACGGCGCCCTGCACGGCCATGCCGCCGCCCACCGAGACCTTGAGGTTCTTCCAGTTGACGGTGTTGAAGTCGGGGTGGTTGGCCAGGCCATTGAACAGCGTGTTCACGGCCGGGAAGCTGTGGAAGGTGTGCTTGGACAGTTCCTTGAGCACGGCGGGCAGGTCGCGCGGGTTGGGGATCAGGATGGTCTTGCCGCCCGTGCGCATGGACAGCATCATGTTCACGGTGAACGCGAAGATGTGGTACAGCGGCAGCGCGCAGACGCTGGTGGGCTGCTCGCCCGAGGGCACCTTGGCCATCACGGGTGCGTTCCAGGCCTCGGACTGCAGCACGTTGGCGAGCACGTTGCGGTGCAGCAGCACGGCGCCCTTGCTCACGCCGGTGGTGCCGCCGGTGTACTGCAAGAGGGCGATGTCGTCGGGGCGGATGTCGGGCTTCTTGAAGCTGCCGCGCGTGCCGCGGGCCACCGCGTCGTTGAAGCGCACGGCGCCGGGCAGGTCATAGGTGGGCACCATCTTCTTGACGTTGCGCACCACGTAGTTCACCAGCGTGCCCTTGACGAGGCCCAGCTGGTCGCCCATGGCCGCCAGCACCACGTGCTTGACGGGGGTGTTGGCGATGCACTGCTGCAGCGTGCTGGCAAAGTTCTCGATGATGACGATGGCCTTGGCGCCCGAGTCCTTGAGCTGGTGTTCCAGTTCGCGCGGGGTGTACAGCGGGTTCACGTTGACCACCACGAAGCCGGCACGCAGGATGGCCGCCACCGTCACGGGGTACTGCGGCACGTTGGGCATCATGATGGCGACGCGGTCGCCCTTGACCAGGCCCAGGCCCTGCAGGTAGGCCGCAAAGGCACTGCTCAGCGAGTCGGTCTGGGCGTAGCTCACATCCCTGCCCATGAAGCTGTAGGCCACGCGGCTGGCGTACTTGCTGAACGCCTCATCCATCAGCGCGACGAGCGAGGGGTACTGCGAGGTATCGATATCGGCGGGGACGCCTTGCGGATAGGCGGCCAGCCAGGGGCGGTCGGTCATGGTGCGTGTCTCTCCAAACTTCTCGTTGCAATGGAACCCCGGCATTGTCTCTGCCGGTACGGGTTCCGTGGGTGGTTAGTTTCCCCTAGGCTGCAGGGCTTTTGCCTTTGCGCCAGAAGGGTCTTTCACCGGGGGGAAAGGGCTTACTCGATGGCCTTGCCGATGTCCTCGACGACCTTCTTTGCATCGCCGAAGACCATCATGGTCTTGTCCATGTAGAACAGTTCATTGTCCAGGCCGGCATAGCCTGCGGCCATGGAGCGCTTGTTCACGATCACGGTCTTGGCCTTGTAGGCCTCCAGGATGGGCATGCCGTAGATGGGGCTGCCCTTGGTGTGGGCGGCGGGGTTCACCACGTCGTTGGCGCCGAGGATGATGGCCACGTCGGCTTGGCCGAACTCGCCATTGATGTCCTCCATCTCGAACACCTGGTCGTAGGGCACCTCAGCCTCTGCCAGCAGCACGTTCATGTGGCCGGGCATGCGTCCGGCCACGGGGTGGATGGCGTACTTCACCGTCACACCCCTCTCGGTCAGCTTGGCGGCCAGTTCCTTGACCGCATGCTGGGCGCGCGCCACGGCCAGGCCATAGCCGGGCACGATGACCACGGTTTCGGCATTGCCCAGCACGAAGGCCGCGTCGTCGGCGCTGCCGGTCTTGACCGGACGCTGCTCCTTGGCGCCGCTAGTGGCCGTGGCCGCCTCGCCGCCGAAGCCGCCCAGGATCACGTTGAAGAACGAGCGGTTCATGGCCTTGCACATGATGTAGCTCAGGATCGCGCCCGAGCTGCCCACCAGCGAGCCGGCGATGATCAGCATCGAGTTGTTGAGCGAAAAACCGATGCCCGCCGCCGCCCAGCCCGAGTAGCTGTTGAGCATGGACACCACCACCGGCATGTCGGCACCGCCGATGGGGATGATGATCAGCACGCCGAGGATGAAGCCGAGCGCGATCACCAGCACGATGTCGATCCAGCTTTGCGAATGCCAGAAGCCGAAGCAGAAGAACAGCACGGCCAGGCCCAACACCAGGTTGAGCTTGTGCTGCCCCGGGAACTGCACCGGCGCGCCCTGGAACAGGCGGAACTTGTATTTGCCCGAAAGCTTGCCGAAGGCAATGACCGAACCGCTGAAGGTGACGGCGCCGATGAAGGCCCCGAGCGCCAGCTCGATGCGGTTGCCGCCGGGGATGGGCGCATCCTTGGGCACGATGGCAAAGGCCCAGGGCTCGGCCACCACGGCGACGGCGATGCACACCGCTGCCAGGCCGATCATGCTGTGCATGAAGGCCACGAGTTCGGGCATCTTGGTCATCTCGACCCGGTTGGCCATGATGGCGCCGGCCGCGCCGCCGACCACCAGGGCCCCCAGCACGTAGACCATGCCCTGCGCCTTGCCGCCCGACAGCTCGACGATGAGCGCGGCGGTGGTAAGCACGGCGATCGCCATGCCCGTCATGCCGAAGACATTGCCGCGGATCGAGGTCGTCGGGTGCGACAGCCCCTTGAGCGCCTGGATGAAGCAGACGCTGGCCACCAGGTACAGCAGCGTGACGAGGTTCATGCTCATGCCTGGCCTCCTTCAGTCTTGGGGGCGGCTTTCTTTTCCTTCTTTTTGAACATCTCGAGCATGCGGCGCGTCACGAGGAAGCCGCCGAACACGTTGACCGCGGCCAGCGCCACGGCCAGCACGCCCATGCTCTTGCCCAGCGTGGTCTCGGTGAGTGCAGCAGCCAGCATGGCGCCCACGATGACGATGGCAGAGATGGCGTTGGTCACCGCCATCAGGGGCGTGTGCAGCGCGGGCGTCACCGTCCAGACCACGTGGTAGCCCACGTAGATGGCCAGCACGAAGATGATGAGGTTGATGAGGGTGGGAGAGACGGCATCCATGGAAAGGTGTCCTTCTTCAATTGGCGTTAGGTTCCGGCAGACCAGGGGCCTTTGGCGGCATTCTTCTTGGCGAAATAGGCATCCACAGCGTCGATCAGCTGCTGCTGGGCCGCGTTGATGGGCGGCTCGATCAGAGCTGCCGATCGCATCACGGTCTTGAGCGTTTGCACGTGGTAATCGGTGAACTTGTCGGCGCTGCGCGCCAGCACCTCGGGCAGCTCGGAGAGCGCCAGTGCGCGGTTGCGCAGCAGGTGCGCGCTGGCCACCCAGAGGTTGCCGGCATCACCATCGGTCAGAGCCAGGTGTTCGCGCAGCAGCGCCTGCACACCGGTCTTTTGCTGCACGGTGATGGCGCCCGTGGTCTGCACCGTGGCCAGGGCCAGCACGGCGACCACGTCGACCGGGTGGTCGAGCGCGTAGAGCGGTGGCGTGGTGACCTTTTTCCGCCAGGCACGCCGGTGGAAGAAGGTCAGCGGGTTGAGCCAGCCTACGTCGATGCCGAAGCGCCGCAGGGCCTCCATGGCCATCGTGAAGGTGATGACCAGGCCCAGGATTTGCAAAATGATCCCCATGTTCCGTGCCTCCCTTGGCTTTTTTATTGGGGCAGTGCGGCGGGGAAAGGCGGCACGGCCAAGAATCCATCCATCATGCCGACGCTCATGCGTGCGGCGCGGGCCATCTGCTGGCTCCATGCCTCGGCCGGCACGCCGGCGCGCAGGTAATCGGGCGTGTTGCCTACGGGCAGCTTCAGCAGGCGCAGGTCCACCAGGGCATTCACCTCGATGTAGGCGCCGCCCTCGGTGGCATAGCGGTAGTTCAGGTGCGAGTAGGGCTGTGCCAGCGCGGCGCCCCGCTCATTCACCCAGCGGACCAGGCCAGGGTGGGCCCTTTCCATGAAGCGGTCACTGGTGTGGGCCCAGCGCTTGAAGCGCAGGCAGTCCACGCGCACGGGGCTGCCCGCAGCGGCGTCCTGCACCCAAAGGCCCTGCTCTTGCCTGCAGGAAGCCGTCCACAGGGTGCGGTCGCGCGGGTCGCTGCGCTGGTGGGATTGCACCAGCATCACCGCCAGCACTTCGTTGCGGGCACCGCGCAGTGCCACGGCACGGGTCTGCAAGGGCACGTGGGCGGGCGGCGGCAGTGCCAAGAGGGTCTCGTCGAAGCTGCCCAGGTCTTCCCAGGCCGAGGAGGGCAGCACCACGCGCGTACGCCCGGCGCTGAACTCGGCCGGGCCGGCGGGCATGGGGGCACAGGCGGAAAGAACGGCCAGCGCTGCTGCGGCAGCCAGCAGGCGGGACAACAGGTGCCTCATGCGCGCTTCACCGTGCCTTCGTGGGCCATCAGACAGGCGGCCACGATGTCGTCCTGCAGGTCCATGTGCAGGGCACCTTCCTTGTTGATGATGAGCTTGAGGAAGTCGAGCACATTGCGTGCGTACAGCGACGAGGCATCGGCAGCCACCAGGGCCGGCAGATTGGTCTCGCCCACCAGCGTCACGCCGTGCTTGACCACCGTCTTGCCAGGCTCGGTGAGCGGGCAATTGCCACCCTGGGGTGCGGCGATGTCGACGATCACCGAGCCGGCCTTCATGGATTGGACCATCTCCTCGGTCACCAGCACGGGCGCTGCGCGGCCAGGGATCAGGGCGGTGGTGATGACCACATCGGCCTGGGCCACGCGCTTGGCGACTTCGGCCTTCTGGCGGTCGAGCCAGCTTTGCGGCATGGGGCGGGCATAGCCGCCCACGCCCTCGGCGGCGTCCTTTTCTTCCTGCGTCTCGTAGGGCACGTCGATGAACTTGCCGCCCAGCGATTCGACCTGCTCCTTGACGCTGGGGCGCACGTCCGACGCCTCGATCACGGCGCCCAGGCGCTTGGCCGTGGCAATCGCCTGCAGGCCCGCCACGCCCACGCCCAGGATCACCACGCGCGCGGCCTTCACGGTGCCGGCGGCGGTCATGAGCATGGGGAAGAAGCGCTGGTAGCGGTCGGCAGCGATCATCACGGCCTTGTAGCCCGCGATGTTGGCCTGCGAGGACAGCACGTCCATGCTCTGGGCGCGCGTGGTGCGCGGTGCGGCTTCGAGCGCATAGGCCGTCACGCCGGCCGTGGCCAGGCGCTGCAGGCCTGCGGCATCGAAGGGGTTGAGCATGCCGACAAGCGTGGTGCCTGCGCGCAGGCGCGGCGCCTCGGCCTCGGAGGGGCAGCGCACCTTGAGCAACAGGTCGGCGCCCCAGGCGCCCGCCGCATCGGTGATCTCGGCACCGGCGGCATCGTAGGCTGCGTCGGTGACGCTGGCGGCAATGCCGGCACCGGCCTCGATGCGCAGGGTATGGCCCTGGGCCTTGAGTTTCTTGACCGTCTCGGGCGTCACCGCGACCCGGGTCTCTCCGGCCATGGACTCTGCAGGCACACCAATCAGCATGTCGTCTCCTTGCTCAGGGGTAAGGTCAGTGGAATTACTTACTTGCTGACCATGAGCTTACATGAAGAAACTTTGATGCCCGCCGCTTTCGCCTGATGTAGAGGGAACTCCCCATCGCAAAGGAGACACTTCGGGCAAGAAAAAAGCCCGCGAGCGCAGGGCTGGCGGGCTTTGCGGGGGCGGGACCGGATCAGTGCACGACCTGGGCCAGTGTGCCAGCGGCGTACTGCTGGGCCACCTGCTGCAGGCTCAGGCCCTTGATCTTGCTGCCCTGGCCTTCGCAACCGAATTCCAAGTAGCGGGCCTTGCAGACCTGCTTGGCGGCTTCGCGGGCGGGCTTGAGCCACTCGCGCGCGTCGAACTTGTCGGGGTTCTCGGCCAGGAACTTGCGCACCGCGCCGGTCATGGCCAGGCGGATGTCGGTGTCGATGTTGATCTTGCGCACGCCGTGCTTGATGGCTTCCTGGATCTCTTCGATCGGCACGCCGTAGGTTTCCTTCATCTTGCCGCCGTACTGGTTGATGATGGCCAGCAGCTCGGCGGGCACCGACGAGGAGCCATGCATCACCAGGTGGGTGTTGGGGATGCGCTGGTGGATTTCCTTGACGCGGCTGATGGCCAGGATGTCGCCCGTGGGCTTGCGGCTGAACTTGTAGGCGCCATGGCTGGTGCCGATGGCAATGGCCAGGGCGTCGAGCTGCGTGGCCTTCACGAACACGGCGGCTTCCTCGGGGTCGGTCAGCATCTGGCTGTGGTCGAGCTTGCCTTCGGCGCCGATGCCGTCTTCCTCGCCGGCTTCACCGGTTTCCAGGTTGCCCAGGCAGCCGAGCTCGCCTTCCACGGTGACGCCGACCTTGTGCGCCATGTCGACCACCTTGCGGGTCACTTCCATGTTGTATTCGAAGGACGAGGGGGTCTTGCCGTCTTCCATCAGCGAGCCGTCCATCATCACCGAGCCGAAACCCAGGTCGATGGCCCCCGAGCAGATCTTGGGCGAGGTGCCGTGGTCCTGGTGCATCACCAGGGGAATGTGCGGGAAGGCTTCGACGGCGGCCTGGATCAGGTGCTTGATGAAGGGCTCGCCGGCATACTTGCGTGCGCCTGCACTGGCCTGCAGGATCACCGGTGCACCCACCTCGTCGGCGGCCGCCATCACGGCCTGGACCTGTTCCAGGTTGTTGACGTTGAAGGCGGGGATGCCGTAGCTGTTGGCAGCGGCGTGGTCGAGCAGTTCGCGCATCGAGACGAGGGGCATGGTCGTGAGGTCCGTTCAGGGTTGATGGGGCGCCATGGATACAGGCAGCTGGCGGTGGTAACCGCTTGGTAACCCTGATTTTACCCGGCCGTCGCCACCGGCGTTGCGGCGAATTCCAGCCGGTAGCAGGTGGTAAAGGGCACAGGAGCCGGTGCAGGCCCGAAATGCGCGCCGTGGGCTTCAGCCACCCGGCGTACGATCTCGTGCCCCAGGTGCAGGCTGTCCGCCGGTCGCACAGCACGCTGAGAACCTGGGCCGCTGGCACCGTCGTCACAGACCTGGAACCATGCGGCGCCGGAATCGGTAAACCCCATCTGCACAGCGATGCGTGTGCCCTCGGGAGTGTGCTTGAGGGCGTTCTCCAGCAGGTTGCGCAGCGCCAGGTCGAGCAGCACGGAATGGCCCAGCACGGCCACCTGCTCCGGCCCGGCCAGTGCGATCTCGTCGCCCCGCTGCCAGGCGGCCTGGGCGTAGTCGGCGCACACCGCCCGGCCAATGGCGGCCAGGTCCAGCGGCGCCTTGGCGTCGTGCAATTCGGCCCGGCTGGCGCGTGCCAGGGCCAGCAGCTGGTTGAGCACGTGGCCGGCTCGCAGGGCATCCTGCCCGATGCGCGCCACGGCCTGCGCCTGTCCATCCGCGTCGAGTCCCTTGCCGAGGGCGCCGGCCTGCAGCGCAATCGACGACAGTGGCGTGCGCAGCTCATGCGCCACCTCGTTGGCCAGGCGGCGCTCGCGCGCCAGCATGGCCTGCTGGCGCTCCAGCAAGGTGTTGATGGAGGCCACCACCGACTCGAACTCGCTCCATGCATGGCGCGTGGTCAGGCGCTCGGCACTTGCGGGGTCGAGCACCGCGACATCCCGCGAGAGGTCGTACAGCGGCCGCAGCCCCCTGCGGATGGCCAGCCCCAGCGCAATGGCCACGACCGGCAACAACCACAGCCCGGGCTCGATCAGTTGCTCGGCAATGTCCTGCGCCAACTCGTCCCGCTCGCGCAATTCCAGCAGGACCATGATCTTTCTGTCCTTGGCTGCATCCCATTGTGAAAAGCTGCGCCATATAGACCCGTTGGCCCCCAGGGCCAGATTGGCAAAACCCTCACTGGCGCTGAAGCGGGGCTCGGGCGCGCTTCCGCTCAAGGCCAGCAGCCGCCCTTGCGCATCCCACTGCACCACGCTGATCGACTGCTGGTAATCGTGGGCCTTGAGCCAGGGCATGGCTGTCCGCTCGGTGATCTGGGGCCCGGCCATGGCCTCGGTGGCACGCAGGTTGAGCAACAAAGCCGCCACGCTGGCCAAATGGCCATCGGTCAGCTCATCGGCTTCGTGGACACCCGTTTGATAGCCCAGAAACACGAAACTGCCCCACACCAGCGCCAGCGCGCCCAACGACCACAGCAACAATTGCCGCGTCAATGAGGACCCTCTCGACCTTTGCCTAGAGGTCACGGCGGAGATCTCTGCTCCGCGAGATGCTATGCCGGTTTGCTCCGTGCGGCCTGGCGCGCCGCTCATGGCGCCTCCTGGGGCATGAAGTAACCAACTCCACGCATGGTCTGGATGCAATCGCTACCCAGCTTGCGGCGCAGGTGGTGGATATGGACCTCCACCGCATTGCTCTCGATCGCCGCATCCCAGCCATACAGCCGCTCTTCGATCTGCTGGCGCGACAGCACGCGCCCCTTGGCGTCCAGCAGCACCTGCAGCACCGAAAACGCCCTGGGCGATACGTCCACTGGCTTGCCCGACTGGCGGATCGTGCGGGCAGCCGGATCGAGCTCGATGTCACCATATCGGACGGTCGGCGACGCCCTGCCCGCCGCACGGCGCAACAAGGCACGCAGACGCGCATCCAGTTCATCCACGTCGAAGGGCTTGACCAGGTAGTCGTCCGCACCCTGGTCCAGCCCTGCGATGCGCTGGTAGATCTGGTCGCGTGCGGTGACGATGAGCACCGGCGTGGCCGGGTCCGGAAGTACAGGTGTAGAGGACGCACCGGGCGCCGGACTCAGGCGCAGGCGGCGCAGCAGATCGCTGCCATCGCCATCGGCGAGCCCCAGGTCCAGGAGCACCGCATCAAAACGCTCCGCACGCAGCGCCGCCCAGGCTCCGGCCACACCATCGCACACGTCCACCGCATAGCCGCGCTGCAGCAGGTTGGTGCGCAGGCCACTGGCAATGCCGGCATCGTCTTCGACCACGAGTATTCGCATGGGCCCATTGTCGCCGGGCCAGGCGGCCACCGCCAGGGCATTAAGACGGGGTTAAGTGCCGGCTTTTATGTTCCACGCCATGCAAGCCGCCCCCACCCCATCCCATCGCACCGCCTCCTCGCTTCACCGCAACGCATTCATGTGGACTCTTGCCCTGCTGGTTGGCGTGGCCGCATGGGATGTGCTGGGGCAAGATCTCACGCTGGCGCATGCCTTTGGCGACTCCACCGGTTTCCCCTGGCGCGACCAGTGGTTCTTCGTGCACGTGCTCCATGAAGGCGCACGCCGCCTGGGCTGGGTGCTGGTGCTGCTGCTGGCGTTGAGTGTGTGGTGGCCCAGGGGCGTACTGCGGCGCATCGACGCCAGTGAGCGGCTGCAGATGGCCCTCAGTGCACTGCTGGCACTGGCAGTGGTCAGCATCGCCAAGAACCTCAGCGCCACCAGCTGCCCCTGGGATCTGTCCGAGTTCGGCGGTATCGCGCGCTATGCATCGCACTGGGCCTGGGGCGTACTCGACGGGGGCGGCGGCCGTTGCTTTCCCGCCGGCCACGCTTCCGCCGGATTTGCATTCGTCGGCGGCTACTTTGCGCTGCGCCGCAAGCAACCCACCGCCGCACGCTGGTGGCTGGCCGGTTCACTGCTGGCGGGCCTGATTCTGGGTTTGGCCCAGCAGGTCAGAGGCGCTCATTTCATGAGCCACACCCTTTGGACGGGCTGGCTGTGCTGGACCACCGGTTGGCTGTGCGACCTGGCGATGTCCAGCTTGCGCCCTCGCCTGGGGCAGTTCTCTCACTCATTGCCCGCAGAGGAGTCCTCCCATGCTGCCTCTTGAGCTCGACTTGTTCCAGTCGCTGAATGCCAGCGTGGATACCCCTGCGGGCGTGGTGGCGGCTGCCCGCTGGATATCCCAATCACTGCCACTGGCAATGGCTGCGTGGCTTGCGGCCATCGTGGCCCTGGGGACAGGCCGGCAGCGACGCGCCGTATTGAGTGCATTCGCGGGCATGGCGCTGGCGTGGGTGGGCGCACAGGCGCTGCGCCATGGCATTCAGGCCCCACGACCAGCCCAGTTGGGGCTGGGCATGCAATGGATCGATCACGCCGCTCGGGCGGGTTTTCCGAGCCTGCATGCAGCAGGTGCTTTTGCACTGGCAGCAGCCATGTCACTGGGCCGGATGCCATGGGCAGCTGGCGTGGCATGGGCCGCCGCGCTGGCCATCGCCTGGAGCCGCGTCTGCCTGGGCGTGCATTTCCCGTCCGACGTGCTGGCAGGTGCACTCACCGGAATGCTGGGCGCCTGGGCCGCCCATCGCGCAGGGATGGCACTGGACGGCTTTCGGACAGAGACCATCGGCAGCGCAGCCCTGCTGCAACAAGGGCCGCTCTTGCCGCGCGTGCCCGCCGCGGAATGCCACGAGAGCGAGCGGTGAGCCACTACGGCAGGCCTGGAGGCCTGGAGCCCTGGCGCCAGGACCTGTTCAGCTCGCCCGGCAGATCTTGAGCATGTTGGTGCCACCCGGCGCACCCATTGGCTCGCCGCAGGTGATGGCGTAGACGTCGCCCTTCTGCACGATGTTGCGCGTCTTGAGGTGGCCTTCGGCCTGCTCCAGCGCGGTGTCGCGGTCGGCGCTGGTGTCCATCAGCAGCGGGCGCACGTTGCGGTACATGGCCATCTTGCGCTGCGTGGCCACCTTGGGCGTGAGGGCGTAGATGGGGATGTGGATGCGGTGGCGGCTCATCCACAGCGCCGTGGCGCCGCTGTCGGTCATGGCCACGATGGCCTTGGCGCCCAGGTGGTGCGCCGTGAACAGCGCGCCCATGGCAATGGACTGGTCGATGCGGCCGAAGGTCTGGCCGGTGAAATCGGCGTCCAGCGGGTGGTCCTCGGCGGCCTCGGCGGCGGCGCAGATGGTGGCCATCTCCATCACCGTTTCCAGGGGGTACTTGCCAGCCGCGGTTTCGGCGCTGAGCATCACGGCATCGGTGCCATCGAGCACGGCGTTGGCCACGTCGCTGACCTCGGCGCGCGTGGGCACGGGGTTGGTGATCATGCTCTCCATCATCTGCGTGGCGGTGATCACGACCTTGTCCAGGTCGCGCGCCATGCGGATCATCTTCTTTTGCAGCGCTGGCACCGCCGCATTGCCCACTTCCACGGCCAAGTCTCCGCGCGCGACCATGATGCCGTCGCTCACGCGCAGGATGGCTTCCAGGTGCGGGATGGCCTCGGCGCGCTCGATCTTGGCGATCAGGCCCGGCTTATGGCGGTACTCGGAGGCCGCCACGTTGCACAGTTGGCGCGCCATCTCCATGTCGGTCGCGTTCTTGGGAAAGCTCACGGCCACGTAGTCGGCCTGGAAGCTCATCGCGGTGCGGATGTCCTCCATGTCCTTTGCCGTGAGGGCCGGCGCCGTGAGACCGCCGCCCTGCTTGTTGATGCCCTTGTTGTTGGACAGTTCGCCGCCGATCTTCACGGTGGTGAGCACCTCTTCACCACGCACGGCATCGACGGTGAGCACGATCAGGCCGTCGTTGAGCAGCAGCACGTCACCGGCTTTCACGTCGCGCGGCAGCTCCTTGTAGTCGAGCCCCACGCCATCGTTGTCACCCGGCTCGGTGCGCGAGGCATCGAGCACGAACGGGGCGCCCGACACCAGCTGCACCTTGCCCTCGGCAAACTTGCCGACGCGGATCTTGGGGCCCTGCAGGTCGGCCATGATGGCCACCTCGCGCCCTGCACGCTGGGCAGCGGCGCGCACGGTGGTGGCCCGGTCGATGTGGTCCTGCGCCTTGCCATGGCTGAAGTTCAGGCGCACCACATTGACGCCCGCGCGGATCATCGCCTCCAGCAGTTGCGGATCGCTCGATGCGGGGCCCAGAGTGGCAACGATCTTGGTGGCGCGGCGGGTTTGCATGGCTTGTCTCTTTCGTCGGTTATGTAATCGAATTTCAATTTTCACACGAAAGCGGTTACATGCCGATTACCAGCGGGCTGGCCGGGCCAATCGCCTGGGCGCTGCGCAGGGATGCCTGCCAGGATGGTGGGCTGCAGAACACGCCTGACTGTTTCCAAAACTGGAACAGTCAGTTCGCGACCGGGTGGTTTTTCTTTGATCACCTGCGGCGTACAGTTCAACCCATCGATGAGCCGAACCCGCAAGGCGACTCACCGAACCCGGTTCGAAATGGTTTTTGCTCCGGTTTTTTGAGTCACTTTTTTCTTCCAAGGATTTCATCATGAACACGACCGCACGCTTCCTCTCCATCGCCGCTGTTGCCGCTTTCGCTTCTTTCGGTGCCCAGGCCGACGAAGCCGATGCTTCGCAATTTGCCACGAAGTTCGAAACTAACCGCACCCGCGCCGAAGTGGCCGCTGAAGCCGCCACCGTGGCCCAGACCCGCAGCATCGAACCCGCTGGTTCGCGTGTCGTGACCTACAAGTCCACCGCCGACCGCGCTGCCGTGCGTGCCCAGGCTGCCGATGCCGTGCGCACCGGCCAGATCTCTTCCGGCGAAATCGGCGCACTGTAAGCCGCCCCGGATCGAACTGAACTGACCTGACCCCCTATCAAACCCAACAAAGAATCGAGATCATCATGAACAAGACCGCACGTTTCCTCTCCATCGCTGCCGTGGCGGCTTTCTCCGCTTTCGGTGCCCATGCCGACGAAGCCGACTCTTCGCAGTTCGCCCTGAAGTTCGACACGAACCGCACACGCGCCGAAGTGGCTGCTGAAGCCGCCACCGTGGCACAGACCCGCAGCCTGGAACCCGCTGGTTCGCGCGTCGTGACCTACAAGTCCACCGCCGACCGCGCTGCCGTGCGTGCCCAGGCTGCTGAAGCTGTTCGCACCGGCCAGATCTCCTCGGGCGAAATCGGCTCGATGTAATTCGCTCTGGGTGGGCTGCTGTCCCCCGCAGCAGCAGCCTGCCACCATGCAAAAAGGCCGGAGCCCCCTGAAGGGTTCCGGCCTTTTTGCATTGGTGATGCACCGCTTTCACTCCACCACGTCGAAGTGGAACACCTTGCTCACAATCTGCCAGCGCCCATCGAGCTGTACCAGCGTCAGGAAATCGGTGAAGAAGCGCGGCGCAATCGCGCACTCCACCCGCGCAAAGGCCGTGACCGGGCCTGCAAACTCGATGGACAGGATGCGGTCGCGCCGGGCCTGCCCACGGCTGGCAGGTGACGGGCGCTGGTCCACGATGGGAAAGTACTCTGCCATGCTCCGATGCAGCAATGCTCCCTCAGTGGCGCAGCAGTAGATGGCCTGCGGATGAAAGACCTGCGCCAGCCTACCCGTGTCGCTGTGGTACAGGCCATCGAAGTAGGTGTGCAGCGCAGCGGTGACGCCGCTGAAATCGGGGGCTGCGCTCATGGCTTGCGCTTTCGGAACTCGGCCACGGGCAAGCCGCCCACGCCCCAGTTGTCGAGGTCGACTTCATCGATCACCACGTGCGTGGTCGCGGGGTTCTTGTGCAGCACGCGCACCAGCAGCTCGGTGACGCCGGCGATGAGCTCGGCCTTCTGTTCGCATGTCACTCCTTCGCGGGTGACCTGGATGTTGACGTAAGGCATTGCCAATCCTTTCAGCCGATGCGGCCGGCAACTTGCGCAATGCGCTCGCCGAACGCCCGGGCGGTCACCAGGTCGCCCGCCACCATCTCGTCGGGCGTTGCGTCGGAGGGCGTGGCGGTCATCAGCCCGGCGAAGGAGGCCAGGTAATTCAGGTCGTTGCGCACGGCGGCCTTGGTGTTGCTCGGCATCATGGCCGTTCCCGCCCAGAGCATGCCGTGCTGCTGCGACAGCGAAAACAGGGTGTAGAGCGTGGTGAGCTTGTCGCCGTTGATCCCGGCACTGTTGGTGAAGCCTGCGGCCAGCTTGTCCCGCCACCCCTGGCGGGCCCAGACGGCGGAGCTGGCATCCACGAAGCGCTTGAACTGCCAGCTCACGTTGGCCATGTAGGTCGGCGAGCCAAACACAATGGCGCGCGAAGCATCGAGCTGCGCCCACCCTTCGGGGCTGAGTTCGCCCTGGTCGTCAATGGCGAGCAGCGACCCGCCACTGCCCGCAGCGACCGCTGCCGCGACCTGGCGGGTATGGCCGTAGCCACTGTGAAACACGATGGAGATGGGAGAGGTCATGGGGCGTCCTTGCCAACAAAAAGAGGAAGCCCCAGGTTATTGACTACACACGAATCGATAAACAGACCCACAATCACTTCATTCATTACATGGAGTAATTCATGGCCCGCGAGTTTGGCGACGTGATGCTCGGAAGCATCGAACTCTTCTGCATGGCCGCCGAGGCCCAGAGCTTCACGGCCGCCGCCCAGTTGGCGGGACTGACCCCTGCGGCGGTGAGCCGCTCCGTTGCGCGGCTGGAAGAGCGCTTGCAAGTGCGGCTTTTCGTGCGCAGCACGCGCAAGATACGCCTGACCGATGGCGGCCGGACCTACTTCGACCAGTGCCGGCAGGCACTCAACCGCCTCAGCGAGGCCGAGCGGGAGCTGACCGGCACGCAGGCCGAGCCTGCTGGCAAGCTGCGCATCAGCGTGCCCACCACGCTGGGGCACTGCCGTGTGCTGCCGGCGCTGGTGGGTTTTCGCGCGCGCTACCCCAAGGTGCAGGTCGAGGTGCAGTTGAGCAACCGCAATGTGGACTTCACGGCCGATGGCTTCGACCTGGCTGTGCGGGCACGGGCGCAGGCCGACTCAGGCCTGGTCGCCCGAAAGCTGATGGATGCGGAACTGGTCGTCGTCGCCACGCCGGGATACCTGCAGTCGGCGGGCGTGCCCCGCAGCCTCGGCGACCTGGCGGCCCACGAGTGCATCCAGTTCGTGCTGCCCAGCACCGGGCAGACGGTGCCCTGGGTCTTTCGCCAGAATGGCCAGGACACGGAAGTCGGCACCTCCGGCAGCCTCACTTGCTCGGACGACCTGCTGGGCGTGGTCACCCTGGCGCGCCACGGCGCAGGGCTGCTGCAGACCTACCGCTTCATCGTGGAGGACGACCTGCGGCAGGGCACCCTGGTGGAGGTGCTGCAGGGCCTGGGTGGCCGCTCCCGGCCGTTTTCGATCCTCTACCCGGCCACGCGCCACATGCCATTGCGTGTGCGGGCCTTCATCGACCACCTCATCGCCAACGTATAGCGCCAGCGGCGCCTGGCGCCGGCGCGCCGTCAGGCCCGCATCAGCGCCTCGATCTCGTCCGCATCCACCGGCACGCCACGCGTGATCAGCTCACAGCCGGTGGCAGTAACGATGGCATCGTCCTCGATGCGGATGCCGATGCCATGGAACTGCGCGGGCACTCCCTCGGCCGCGCGCACGTACAGGCCCGGTTCGATGGTCAGCACCATGCCCGGCTGCAGCACGCGGCTCGGGCGGTTGAGGATGGTTTCTCCCGAGAGCGGGTCCTTGCGCTCGGTGGTCCGGTCGGCCTCACCGGGCTCCACGTAGCTGCCGCAGTCATGCACGTCCATGCCCAGCCAGTGGCTGGTACGGTGCATGTAGAACGGGAAGTAGGCGCGCTTGTCGATCACGTCCTGCACCGTGCCCACCTTGTTGGCGTCGAGCAGGCCCAGGTCCAGCAGGCCCTGCGCCAGCACCGCAACGGTGGCGTCGTGCGGGTCGTTGAAGCGGGCACCGGCACGGGTGGCGTCCACGGCCGCCACCTGGCTGGCCAGCACCAGGTCGTACAGCGCGCGCTGCGGCCCGGTGAAGCGGCCATTGGCCGGGAAGGTGCGCGTGATGTCGCTGGCATAACCGTCGAGCTCGCAGCCGGCGTCGATCAGCACCAGTTCGCCGTCGCGCACCGGAGCGGCATCGGCCCGGTAGTGCAGCACGCAGGCGTTGGCACCGGCCGCCACGATGGAGCCGTAGGCCGGGTACTGCGAACCGCCATCGCGGAAGGCGTGCAGCAGTTCGGCGTCGAGGTGGTACTCGCGCACGTCCTCGCCGGCACGCAGCATGCGGGCCGAGCGCTGCATGGCGCGGATGTGGCCCTGGGCGCTGATCTCGCTGGCGCGGCGCATGATGTCCTGCTCGTGCGCGTCCTTGATGAGACGCATCTCGTCGAGCGGACCGCACAGGTCCTGCTGCACGGCAGGGCACTGCGCGCCGTAGCGCACCCGCGCCCGCACGGCATTGAGCCAGCCTTCCACGCGCGCGGCCAGGCCGTTGTGGATGGCATGCGGGTACCACACGCTCTGGCGGTTCTCGAGCAGGCGGGGCAGTTGTGCATCGAGCACAGCGCTGGAATAGGCCGCGTCCATCCCGAGCACACCAGGCGCCGCTTCCGGGCCCAGGCGGTAGCCGTCCCAGATCTCGCGCTCCAGGTCTTTGGGGCGGCAGAACAGCGTGCTCTTCCCCTCGGCCGTGATCACCAGGCAAGCCCCCGCTTCGGCAAAACCGGTCAGGTAGTAGAAGTAGCTGTCGTGCCGGTACAGGAAATCGGTATCGCGGTTGCGCGGGTACTCAGGGGCCGTGGGGACGATGGCGATGCCCCCCGCACCCAACTGGGCAGCGAGGCGCGCGCGGCGCTGGGCGTAGATGGAATGCGAGGAAGGTGAATTCATTCGCCATTTTTATCGCGAATCCACGTCCCCTCGCGGCCACAGGCCATCCGCCTTGCAAACAATTCCAGAAACCCAACGAACCATGGGTTTGTTGACAAACGTATTCATATGAATACCATTGCATCCAACCCCACTTCGGATGGACGCCATGGTCACCACCTCCACCACGATGGAGCCCCTCTCCGCACGCATACCGAGCGATCTCTACCTCTGGCTGGCGCAGCTGCAGGTGGAGGGCGCCACCACCAACAGCGACAAGCTGCGGGTGCTGCTGGGCCAGCTCAAGCGCCACCATGACGGTGCGCTGGACTACGTGGCCGCCCATGCCTGGGCACGCGACATCACGGGCCGGCTGCGCGAATCGCTGGTACGCACCGAGGGCCAGACGGGCCGGCATTCGGACGTGCTCAACGCCATGCTCGACCATGTCACGACCTGCCTGGCCATCGTGGTGAGCAACGCCCCCACCTCGGAGCAGGAGGCCGCGCGGCTCGAAGACCTGCTGGTGCGCCGGGGCTTTGCGCTCAGTGAGATGCTGCTGCGCCAGGCAACCACCACGCAGGCCAGCGCGTACGATCCTGGCGTCGTGCAACGCCACGCCGCAGCGACGCTGGAGCTGGCCCAGTCGATTCACACCCCTCTCTCGAAAGGAGCCTGAGATGGCAGATTCGCTCAAGACACGTGTCGGCCGCATCATCGCCGGCAGCGTACATGCACTGGTGGACCACCTGGAGAACCACGCGCCGCTGGCAGTGATGGAGCAGTCGCTGCGCGAGGCCGACACCGTGATCGGCGAGGTGCGCCACGAGCTGGGCCGCACCAGTGCCAACCGGCACCTGGCCCAGCAGCAGCATGCCCACCTCAACGGGCAGCACGGCAAGCTCGCGGAGCAGATCGACCAGGCGCTGGCCGCCGGCCGCGAAGACCTGGCGCGCGCTGCGGTGGCGCGCCAACTCGACATCGAGGCGCAGATCCCGGTGCTGGAGACCACCCTGGCCGACTTAGCCCGGCAGGAGAGCGAACTCACGGGCTATGCGGCCGCCCTGCTGGCCAAGCAGCGCGAGATGGCCGATGCGCTCGAAGGCTTTCGCCAGAGCCGTGCCAATGCGGCGCAAGCCCCCGCTGCAGCAGCACCGGGCAGCGCCAGCCCCGCCAGCCGCATGGACGCCGTCACCGGCGCCTTCGACCGCCTGTATGCGCGCCAGACCGGCCTGTCGGGCACCGACCGCAGCCACACGCTGGACCAGGCCGCCAAGCTCAAGGAGCTCGATGACCTGGTGCGCGACCACAAGATCGCCGAGCGCATGGCGCGCCTGAAGACGGGCCAGCCGTGATCGTCGGCCTGTTCACCGCCCCAGAGACCTGGCCCTTCGGCGTGGCCTTTGCGCTCATTGTCGGCATCGCACTGATCGAAGGCCTGGGCATGCTGGTCTCGCTGAGCCCGAGCAACTGGCTCGATGACCTGCTGCCCGACATCGACGGCGACACCGGACTGGACCGGGTGCTGGGCTGGCTGTATATCGGCAAAGTGCCCTCGCTGGTGCTGCTGGTGCTGTTCCTCATGGGCTATGCCATCTTCGGCTATAGCCTGCAGAAGGTGGCCCATGGCCTGCTGGGCGGCTACCTGCCTGTGTGGCTGGCGGGCCTGGCGGCCGTGGCGCCCGGCATGGCCACGGTGCGCAGCCTGGGCGCGCTGATCGCCCACATCATCCCGCGCGACGAGACCTCGGCCGTGAGCGAGATGTCGCTGATCGGGCGGCACGGCGTTGTCTCCGCCGGGGCGGCGCGCCGAGGCCTGGCGGCCCAGGCGCGCGTGCGCGATGCCCATGGCCGCACCCATTACCTGATGGTGGAGCCCGACCTGGACGACGAGGTCTTCGACGAAGGCGCGCAGATCCTCATCGTGCGCAAGGCCGGGGCCTTCTACCGCTGCATTGCCAACCCGCATCCGGGCTTGATGTAGCCGCACATTCCCATCACCATACCAACACCAACCGAGGGAGCCACCGAGAAATGACCAACCTGTTCGAACTGGGCGTAATCGCCGCCATTGCCCTGCTGGCGCTGCTGACCATAGGCATCGTCCTTGCGCGCCTGTACAAGCGCTCCACCAAGGAGACCGCCTTCGTGCGCACCGGCCTGGGTGGCCAGAAGGTCATCATGGACGGCGGCGCCATCCTGCTGCCGGTGTTCCACGAGCGCGTGCTGGTGAACATGAACACCCTGAAGCTCGAAGTGGTGCGCCGTGCCAAGGAAAGCCTGATCACCAAGGACCGCATGCGTGTGGACGTGACGGCGGCCTTCTTCGTGCGCGTCAAGCAGACCGAAGAGGCCGTGAGCATCGCCGCCCAGACCCTGGGCGCGCGCACCATGAGCCCTGAGGAACTCAAGGCGCTGGTGGAGGACAAGTTCGTGGATTCGCTGCGCGCCACGGCCGCCACCATGACCATCCAGGAACTGCAGGACAAGCGCCGGGATTTCGTGCAGGCCGTGCAGAACGCCGTGGCCGAAGACCTGGAGAAGAACGGGCTGGAGCTCGAGTCCGTGTCGCTGACCAGCCTGGACCAGACCGACAAGCAGTTCTTCAACCCCAACAACGCCTTCGACGCCGAGGGCCTGACGCGCCTGACCGAGCAGACCGAAGCCCGCCGCAAGCAGCGCAACGACGTGGAGCAGGACACCGAAGTGCAGGTGCGCACCAAGGACCTGGAGGCCACGCGCCAGAAGCTCACCATCGAGAAGGACCAGGAGTTCGCTTCGCTGTCGCAAAGGCGCGAGATCGAGAACACCCGCGCCGAGCAGGCCGCGCTGATCGCCACGCAGCAGGCCGAGCGCAGCCGCGAGGCCGAGGCCTCCAAGATCGAGGCCGAGCGCCAGGTGAGCCAAAAGCGCATCGAGGCCGAACGCGAGATCAAGGCCGCCGAGATCGAGAAGAACCTGGTGATCCAGACGCGCGAGATCGAACTGGAGCGCCACACCGAGACCAAGCGCGCCGAACAACGCAAGCAGGTGGAGATCGCCCGCCAGGACACGCAGATCGCGATTGCCAACAAGTCGCGCGAGCAGTCCGACGCCGACGCCGCCGCCAACCTGGCGCGCGCCGAGGCCGTGAAGGCCGAGGAAGCCGTGAACACCGCGCGCCAGGTGGCCGTGGCCGAGCGCGACAAGAACATCCAGCTGATCGAGGCATCGAAGGACGCCGAGCAGAGCGCCATCTCGGTCAAGGTGTCCGCATCGGCCGAGAAGGAAGCGGCCCTGGACCGCGCCGAGGCCATCACCATCGAAGCCCGCGCACGCCAGGCGGCGGCCCTGGCCGAGGCCGAAGGCAAGCGCGCGCTGAACGAGGCGCTCAACACGCTGTCGGCCGCACAGGTGGACCTGCAGGTGCGAACCCTGCTGCTGCAACAGCTGCCGCTGATCATCCAGCAGGCCGTGCGCCCCATGGAGAAGATCGACTCGATCCGCATCGTGCAGGTCGGCGGCCTGCCCGGTGGCTCGGGAGGCCAGGGCACGGGGCAGCAGGGCGGCAGCGGGGCCCAGGGCACCTTCCCCGAGCAGGTCATGAACTCGGCCCTGCAGTACCAGATCGCCAAACCCATCGTGGACGCGGTGATGAAGGACGCGGGCCTGTCCAACGAGGGCATTACCGGCCTGGCGCACAGCCTGGCCGGCATGCTGGGCAACCCGCCGCAGGCCGCGCAGGCGCCTGCCAGCCACGCCGCCGAGTGATCTGGTGCCCGGCTTGGCCGGGCTTGGCCGGGCTTGGCCGGGCTTGGCGCACAGCCCGCGTGGCTTGCGCGCCACGCCAGGCCCGGCAGCCAGGCTACCCAGCCCACGGGCGTGGCAGACTCAAGCACCATGCTCAACCTGCTTGCGACCCTGCTGAATTTCATCCTGGCCATGCTGCTGCCCTTGCTGGGCCTGGTCCTGACGGCAGCCTTGCTGGCCTACGGCGTCTACGCACGCTGGGTCAACGTACCGCACAAGTGGCTGCTCACCCGGCGTGCGCTCCAGGTGCTGTGTGCAGTGGCCTTCCTGTGCAATGCACTGATCGTGCTGCAGTGGTACCTGGCGAACAGCGCCCGGCAGGCGCGGCTGGACGGAGCCGTAGTCCGTGCCAGCAGGGAGCGGTTCGTGCTGCCGCAGGACTTTCAGTACGGCGAACTGCTGATCCCGGCGGGCAGCCTCGTCAACCGCAACGATCCGTTCGACAAGGGCGAGCCTGGCAAGCCGGTTGCATTGCATGGATTGGAATCGGTGCGCTTTGCGCAGCCCGTGGAGATTGCCGGGGCCTGGGCGAGCGCGCTGCAGACCACCCCCATGCGTCTGGAGCTGGCGCAGGACCAGACCCTGGGCCCCGTCTATCGGTTCGACAGCAACACCCAGGGTTGGGTGGTGCACAAGCTGGTGCCCGCACTGGCCTGCCGCAAGGGGCAGGTGGCCGTGTTCCAGGTACCGCCTATCCCCTACGACGTGCAGGCGGAAGTCGGCAAGCCCGCGCCCGATGGGCCTGACGCGCGTTTTCGGCCCAGCGAATGGCTGCTGCGTGCCTGCGAGAACGGCCCGGCCATCACCGTGCAACCCGCCCATGCGGGAACCCCCAGCCCGGGGCTGTGAGCCTCTCGTTCAGCGGTTGAGTTCTGCCAGCCGCTCGGGGGTGCCCACGTCGGTCCAGCGGCCGGTGTAGAGCGAGGCGCCCACACGGCCCGCGTCCATGGCCCGGCGCAGCAGCGGCGCCAGGGCCGCCTTCTCACCGCCGGGGTTGCCGACCGGAATGTCGCACCAGGGTGTGAAGAACAACTCTGCATGCAGCAGCGCGATGGTGCTGTAGGTGTAGCGCGGTGCCGGGTCATTGGCCGGCAGGTTCAGCGCCAGCCCCTCGGGCGACATGCCGAAATCGCCGCGCGGGTGGTGCTCAGGGTTGGGCACCAGCCACAGGTGAGCCAGTTGCCTGCTGGCCTTGAAGGCCTGCACTGCCTTCGCATCGAACACGAAGTCCGGCACGTACACATCCCCGGCCGCGAGCCAGAACACGTCCGACTCCACCAACGGCAGCGCGCGCGCGATGCCGCCCGCCGTCTCCAGCGCGCCGCCGAAATCGCGGCCTTCGCGGGAGTAGGCGATCTCGATCCGGTGGTTGCCCCGGCGTGAATGGTGCGTGCCGAAGGCGGTGCCACAGTGGGCTTCGATCTGCTCGCCCAGCCAGGCGGTGTTGATCACCACCTCGCCCACGCCGGCCTCGGCCAGGGCCTGCAGGTGCCATACCAGCAGCGGCTGGCCCTGCACCGGCAGCAGGGGCTTGGGGGTGGTGTCGGTCAGCGGGCGCATGCGCTCGCCGCGGCCGGCAGCCAGCAGCAGGGCCGGGACCTGGGCTGCGGCGCTCATGCGGAGCCCTCCATCGCGGCGACACCCACGGCACCGCGCTGCAGCGCATGGCGCTGCACGCTGGCGGGCTCGAACAGGGCCAGCAGCGCATCCATGAGCGCGCGCGCCTTGCCCGAATGGTCGGCGCCGAAATTGCAGACGTAGACGTCCAGCGTCACGGCGCGCTGCTCGGGCCAGGTGTGCACGCACAGGTGCGATTCGGCCAGCAGCACCGTGGCGGTGACCCCGCCCGGCCCCTGCTGCGTGGCGGGAAACCCATGGAACAACTGGCCCACGGGCTGCAGGCCCGCAGCGCGCACGGCGTCCGTGCAGGCACGGCCCAGGGCGGCGGCGTCCAGCAGCCATTCGGGGGCGCAGCGGCAGCCATGGAGATCGGCGGTGAGGTGCAGTCCTTGCATGGCTTGCACTGTAGTGCATTGGCGCTTGCCGTGGCCGGTTGGCGGGGCTTCCCGGAGGCCTGCCGGCGGGCCCCGGGGCGCGCACCGGTAAAATGCCGGGTTTCCCCTGAACCTCCCCCACCCGGAGCCGCCCTTCCATGGCCAACACCCTGCAAAACCAACCAATGGCAAACGCGATCCGCGCGCTGGCCATGGACGCCGTACAACAAGCCAACTCAGGCCACCCCGGCGCCCCGATGGGGATGGCCGACATGGCCGTGGCCCTGTGGGGTCGCCACCTCAAGCACAACCCGACCAACCCACAGTGGTTCGACCGCGATCGCTTCGTGCTGAGCAATGGCCACGGCTCCATGCTGCTGTACGCGCTGCTGCACCTCACGGGCTACGACCTGCCCATCGGCGAACTCAAGAACTTCCGCCAGCTGCACAGCAAGACCGCCGGCCACCCCGAAGTGGGCATCACGCCCGGCGTGGAAACCACCACCGGCCCGCTGGGCCAGGGCATCACCAATGCCGTGGGCTTTGCGCTGGCCGAAAAGCTGCTGGCTTCTGAATTCAACCGCGAAGGCCATGCCGTCGTGGACCACAACACCTACGTCTTCCTGGGTGATGGCTGCCTGATGGAAGGCATCAGCCATGAGGCCGTGTCGCTGGCCGGCGCCTGGAAGCTCAACAAGCTGATCGCCCTGTACGACGACAACGGCATCAGCATCGACGGCCAGGTCGCCCCCTGGTTCGCGGACAACACGCCCCTGCGCTTCGTGGCCAGCGGCTGGAACGTGATCGGCCCCATCGACGGCCACGACGCCGAAAAGGTCACCGCCGCCATCGCCGAAGCCAAAAAGCAGGGCGAACGCCCCACCCTGATCGTCTGCAAGACGCACATCGGCAAGGGCAGCCCGAACCGCGCCAATACCGCCAAGGCCCACGGCGAGCCCCTGGGTGCCGAGGAAATCGCACTGACCCGCGAAGCCCTGGGCTGGAGCCACGAACCCTTCAGCATTCCAGACGACGTGTACGCCGCCTGGAACGCCAAGGACACCGGCCAGGCCGCAGAAGCCACCTGGAACGAGCGCTTTGCCGCCTACACCGCGGCCTTCCCCGAGCTGGCGGCCGAGCTCACGCGCCGCATGCAGGGCCAGTTGCCCGCCAACTTCGCCCAGGTGGCCGTGGACACCGTGGTCGCCGCCCACACCAAGGGCGAGACCGTGGCCAGCCGCAAGGCCAGCCAATTGGCCCTGGAAGCCTTCACCTCCGCCCTGCCCGAATTGCTGGGCGGCAGCGCCGACCTGACCGGCTCCAACCTCACCAACACCAAGAGCACGCCCAACCTGCGTTTCGACATGCAGGGCAACGTGGTCAAGACCGAAGTGGCCGAAGGCCAGAAGATCGGCGGGCGCCACATCAACTACGGCGTGCGCGAGTTCGGCATGGCCGCGATCATGAACGGCATTGCGCTACATGGCGGCTTCATCCCCTACGGCGGCACCTTCCTGACCTTCAGCGACTACAGCCGCAACGCCATCCGCATGGCCGCGCTGATGAAGCAGCGCGTGATCCACGTGTTCACGCACGACTCCATCGGCCTGGGAGAAGACGGCCCCACCCACCAGTCGGTGGAGCATGCCGCCAGCCTGCGCCTGATCCCGAACCTGGACGTGTGGCGCCCGGGCGATACGGCCGAAACCGCCGTGGCCTGGAGCGTGGCGCTGACGAACAAGGACAAGCCGACTGCACTGCTGCTGTCGCGCCAGAACCTGCCCTACGCACCCAAGCGCGACCTGGGCGACATCAGCCGCGGCGCCTATGTACTGAGCGAGCCGGCCGATGTGGGCCTCAAGAAGAAGGCCGTGGCGGTGATCATCGCCACCGGCTCCGAAGTGCAGCTGGCGCTGAAGGCCCAGCGCCTGCTGGCCGATCGCAAGATCGCCGTGCGCGTGGTCTCCATGCCGAGCACCACCACCTTCGACCGCGAAGACGCCAAGTACAAGAAGTCTGTGCTGCCCGCGGGCATCCCCCGCGTGGCGGTGGAAATGGGCGTGACCGATGGCTGGTGGAAGTATGGCTGCGCCGCCGTCGTGGGTCTCGATACCTACGGCGAATCTGCCCCGGCACCCGTGCTGTTCAAGCACTTCGGCTTCACCGAAGAGAACGTGGCTGCCACCGTGCAGGCCGTGCTCAAGGGCGGCCGCTGACAGCGCGCGGCGGAGCGGAAACGTAACATTGTGCAAACAAGCAGAGGTTTCGCGTGACTTACCGCACGTTGCAGCCTCTATGCCTGCTTGACGCCGTTGCATGGGACCGGCACGCTAGTCGTTTTCATTGACGTCCCCCCTCTGCAAGGAGCTGCCATGATCCCGACCCTGTTCCCCCGCAAGTCGCTGGCCGCATTGGCCGTGCTGTCGCTGGCCTGCTTGTCGGCCCAGGCCCAGGTGGAGATCACCGATCCGCCGGCGGGCCACAATTTCGGCAAGGTCCCGCTCAATGCCACGTTTGCCACGCAGTACTTCTCGGTGTTCAACCGCAGCAGTGCGCCGCTACAACTGGGCACGGTGATTTCCAGCGGTGCGGCCCTGGCGACCTGCGCCGGCATTGGCTGCCCGGTCGTGGCGCAGGGGGACTTCCTGATCCCGGCCGGCTCGGACGGCTGCTCCAGCGCCGTGCTGCGGCCCAACCAGGGCTGCTCGACCCTGGTGGCCTTCACCCCCAGCGCACCGGGGGCGCGCATCTCCCAGCTGATCGTCCAGTCGCCCACCGGTGGAGCGCTTGCGACCTATCCGCTGCACGGCACCGGCACATCGACGCCGCTGGACTGCGTGCTCGATTGGGCCGAGCAGAGCTTCCCGCAGCTGCTGACCACGCCCACCGGCACGGCCACCGTATCGCCCTTCCAGTTGCGCTGCTATGCCAACGGCACGATGTGCCTGGGTGCCGACACGGCTGTACCCACTTTCGACCAGCCCAGTGTCTACTTCTACCAGACGCAGCCCACACCCTCGGTGCAGCGCCTGGGATACCTCTCGACATTCGCGCAGGCGGCGCAGTGTCAGCCCTGATTCCTTAACGTTTGGAGAACCTTGGAAATGACGATCAAGATTGGCATCAACGGCTTTGGCCGCATCGGCCGCAACGTGCTGCGCTCCGCCATCCAGAATTTCAGCGACATCGAAGTCGTTGCGATCAATGACCTGCTGGAGCCCGAGTACCTGGCGTACATGCTGCAGTACGACTCGGTGCACGGCCGCTTCAAGGGCGAAGTCTCGGTGGAAGGCAATACCCTGATCGTCAACGGCAAGAAGATCCGCCTGACGCAAGAGCGTGACCCTGCCAACCTCCAATGGAACGAGGTCGGCGCGGATGTGGTGATCGAATCCACGGGCCTGTTCCTGGACAAGGTCACGGCACAGAAGCACCTGGATGCTGGCGCCAAGAAGGTCATCCTGTCGGCTCCCTCCAAGGACGACACCCCCATGTTCGTGTACGGCGTGAACCACACGAGCTACAAGGGCGAGGCCATCGTCTCCAACGCATCATGCACCACCAACTGCCTGGCCCCCGTGGCCAAGGTGCTCAACGACAAGTGGGGCATCAAGCGTGGCCTGATGACCACGGTGCACGCTGCCACCGCCACGCAAAAGACGGTGGACGGCCCCTCCAACAAGGACTGGCGCGGCGGCCGCGGTATCCTGGAGAACATCATCCCCTCGAGCACCGGCGCTGCCAAGGCCGTGGGCGTGGTGATTCCGTCACTGAACAAGAAGCTCACCGGCATGTCCTTCCGCGTGCCCACCAGCGACGTCTCCGTGGTCGACCTGACGGTGGAGCTGGAAAACGCAGCTACCTACGAAGAAATCAAGGCCGAAATGAAGGCCCAGTCCGAAGGCGCGCTCAAGGGCGTGCTGGGCTACACCGAAGACAAGGTGGTGGCCACCGACTTCCGAGGCGACACCCGCACCTCGATCTTCGACGCCGACGCGGGCATCGCCCTGGATGGCACCTTCGTGAAGATCGTCAGCTGGTACGACAACGAATGGGGCTATTCGAACAAGTGCCTGGAAATGGTGCGCGTGGTGGCAAAGTAATCAGGGCCTGGCCCACGGCAAAGGCCGGCCACCCGCAAGGGTTGCCGGCTTTTTTCTAGTGCGGTGACCCGCCATTGCGCACCGAAGTCTCCAGCCCGCAGTGCACGCCCCCTTTAATACGCAGGCTGGCGTGATCTACAGCACGCCAGTGCGTGGCAACCGACTTGACGCCGTCGGACGGCAGAGGCACGCTTGGAGTCTTCCCCGACTTCTTCCCAAGGAATTGCCATGATCCCACCCCTGTTCTCCCGCAAGTCGCTGGCCGCAATGGCCCTTCTGTCGCTGGCAGCCGTGTCGGCGCAAGCGCAGGACGTGCTGATCTCCGACCCGCCGCAGGACCACACCTTTGGCAAGGCCGCGCTCAACTCCACCTTCGCGACGCAGTATTTCTCGGTGTTCAACCGCTCCAGCGCAGCGGTGCAATTGGGTGCCGCCGGTGTGGACAGCGCCCTGGCCACCTGCGCAGCCCTGGGATGCCCCACCATTGCCCCAGCCGACTTCACGATCCCGGGCGGCTCCGATGGCTGCAGCAACGCCGTGCTGCAGCCGGGCCAGGGCTGCTCCACCCTGGTGATCTTTTCCCCCAAGCAGCCGGGCTCCCGCGTGGCGCGCCTGGTCTTCCCAGTGCGCGGCGCAACTGCCGTGACCCGCACGGTGACGGGTACAGGTCTGGCCCAGCCCACCGACTGCGTGCTGGACTGGGCAGAAAATTCCTTCCGCTCCATTTTGACCAGCCCGACGAGCACCATTACTGCGCCGCCCTTCTACCTGCGCTGCTACGCCAACGGCGCGATCTGCCTGGGAGCCGATGCCGCAGTGCAGTCACTTGACCAGCCCAGCGTGTACATCTACCAACCGCAAGCAACGCCAGCGATTCAGCGCCTGGGGTTCCTCTCGACATTCGCACAGGCGGCGCAGTGCCCGTGACCCCGGCAGCCGCTTAGCAGCCCCCAGAACAAGCAAGCCGGTCACGCCCTCCAGGGCCGGCCGGCTTTTTTCTTGCCGCTACCGGCAGCCTCCTCAGGCCCTACCGTGCAGCAGCCGCTCGAAGAGAGCATCAGACCCCATCTGCCCCCCTTGAGCATGATCTCCAGTCCGTCGAGCGCCAGGTGGTCGCTATGCAGCTGGCACAGCGCCACGTCAGGCGACAACGAGGCCCGGTACGACAGGCCCCAGGCTGCGAACGACTGCACCGCGAGGCTGGAGGTGTCGCCCCCGGCGATGCCGATGCGTCGCAGCGGCACCTGTGCCAGCACGCGGGCCAGCACGCGCCCGCTGGCCTGCGCCACGGCGTGTGCCGTGGCACCGCCGGATGCGCTGCCCGCAGTCACCGCCAGCACGCTGCGACCGGCCCGGAGCAAGGCACCCAAGCGGTCGGCCATGGCCTGTGCAGCGGCATCGCCGCCCTCGACCAGGCTTGACACATCGGCGGGTACCGTCTCGAACGAAACGGCCATTCGCACCTGTTGCGCCGTCACCGGCGACTGGCTGCCCGCCAGCACGAAGACAGGACCCTGGGCCGCAGCCAATGGCGGTGCGTCCATCGCAGCCGCTCGGAGCCACTGCGTCGCCAGCGCCTGCACCACGCTGCTCGGTCCCACCGCCAGCAGCCGCGCCTGCTGCGCACGGCGCCATACCAGTTGGCCCACGGCCTGCAGGTCTTCGGGGCGGCTGGCGTCCATCAGCACGGCAGCGGGGTGCCCCGCTAGCATGGCATCAAGCGCCGCCTCCTGGTGGGCCAGCGGCTGGGCGTACAGCAGGTAGTCGAAGCCAGGTACCGGTTGCAGGGCCTGCTGCGCCAGGTGCAGCGCAGGTCGCTCTCCTGCATGGGCGTGACCGGGTGGCGGCTCATGGTGGGGTGGCGGTCGATGCGATGCACCGAGGGGGCGCTGCCTGCACGCGCGAACAGGTTACCGAACACGCAGTAGCGCCCCAGGCTGGGCTGGCCGCCGACGATGGGGACGAAGCCGTTCTCCACATGCTGGCGCAGCGTGTGCACGGCCACGCCGATACCGCCCACCTGCGGCGCGCTGTCGAAGGTGGAACACACCTTGTAGTGCAGCACCGGCACGCGCATCTGCGCGAAGAAGCGGCCCACGGGTTGCAGCTCGACGCGCATGGTCTCGGGCGCCATGGCGCGCGCCGCGCCGGCGATGCCGATGGCATCGAGCGGGCCTGCGCGATGCAGTTGAACAGACGTAGGCACGCCCATGGCAGGCCGCGGGTGAACTGGGCTACCTGCCGGCAGACGGCCTGGCCGCCACGCTGGCACCCGCGCCCCTGCGCGTGATGTTCCTGCTGCCGCGCAACACCAGCCGCTTTCTCACCATGCTGGGCGACATGGTCAGCTACTCGCAGGAGCACTGGGCGCCCTTCCATGTCAAATGCCGCGCCGAGACGGTGGACAGCTTCAATCCCGAGGCGCTGGCCCAGGCACTGCTGCACCACGGCAAGCGCTACGATGGCCTGGTGATGATGGCGCTGGAGCACCCCCAGGTGCGCGAGGCCGTGGCCACCCTGGCCGGGCGCGGCGTGCCCGTGATCACGGTGATCTCGGACCTGGGCAACTCGCAGCGCGTGGGCTACGTGGGGCTGGACAATCGCGCTGCGGGACGCACGGCGGGCTACCTGATCGGCCGCTTCATCGGCGCGCGCGACGCCAAGGTGGCCTTGGTCGCGGGCAGCCTGCGCTACGCGGCGCACCAAGAGCGCGAGGCTGGCTTCCTCCACGTGCTCGAAGAGCTGTTTCCCCAGCTCACCGTGGTCGGCCTGCGCGAGGGGCTCGACGACACCGAGAAGAACTACCGCCAGACACGCACCCTGCTGGAGCGCCACCCGGACCTGGCCGGCATCTACAACATCGGCGGCGCCTCCGACGGCATCGCCCGCGCGTTGGAGGACTGCGGCATGCAGCACAAGGTGGTGTTCATCGGCCACGGCCTGACACCCGACACACGCGCCCAGCTCATCGACGGCAGCATGGACGCGGTGATCACCCAGAACCCCTTGAGCACCATCACCAGCTGCGTGCGCATCTTCGCCAACCTGCGCGACGGGCGTCCCGCCTTGTCCGGTGTGGAGACCACACGCAGCCAGGTGGTCTTTCGCGAGAACCTGCCCTGACCCTGGTGCCTGCGGGTACCTGGCCTGCGCGCCTGCGTCGGCCCGCAACAGCACCTGACACGTAAGCCGATGTAAGACCTGGCCCACAGGCGAACTGAGGCAGGGACTACGCGGCCTGCAGGTCGCTGCACGAACAATGCACCTGTACCAGCACCGTCTCCTGGTCGCCCCCTCGCCCGGCTTGCCGGCATCGGGGAGGGCAGATCCCATCCCCCTCCACAGGAGTTCAGAACACCATGCCTTCATCCGCACCCATTCGCCTTGCCATCGCCGTCCTCGCCCTTGGCGCCCTGGCCGCCTGCTCCTCCACGCCGCCACCCACGGAACAGATGGCCGTGAGCCGCACCACGCTGACCCGCGTGTCCGCAGCACCCAGCGTGACCGCGACCGCACCCGTTGAACTGCAGCGTGCCCGCGACAAGCTCATGGCGGCCGAGAAGGCCATGGGCGCGCAGGACTACACCGCCGCCCGCCGCCTGGCTGCCGAGGCCGAAGTGGACGCCCGGGTTGCAGAGACCCGCGCCGATGCCGAGCGCAATGCCGCCAGTCTGGCCCAGGTGCAGGATGGTATCCGCGCATTGCAGGAAGAAATCAACCGCCGCGCCGCGCCCGCCCGCTGATCGCTTCAGCCCCACTGCGCCTGCCGTCACGCTCCGTGACCCCGAATCTTGAAGGAATACCCACCATGCACCCCATTCTTCGCCGTACCACTGCCCTGGCCACCAGCCTGATCGCTGCGGGCCTGCTGGCCGCCTGCGCCAGTACTGCACCTTCCGCCGCACTGGAGCAGGCCCGCACGGCGGTGAGCCGTGCCGGCACGGATCCCGCCGTCGCCCAATACGCCCCCCTGGAGCTCAAGCAGGCCAGCGATGCCCTGGCCCGTGCCGACCGCTTCTGGGCCGACAAGCACGATGAGGCCGAGACCAACCACCTGGCTTATATCGCCTCCCAGCGCGCCGAGATCGCCAACAACGCGGCACGGGCCCGCATGCTCGATGCCAGCATCCAGAGCGCCAGTTCCGAAGCCGACCGCATCCGCCTTCAGGCCCGCACCCGCGAGGCCGACGAAGCGCGCCTGCGTGCCGACGCCCAGGCCCGCAACGCACAGATCGCCCAGGCCCAGGCCTTGAGTGCCGAACAGCGCGCGGCCCAGCAGCAGATGCAGGCCAATGCGGCCCTGGCCCAGGCCAGCGCCGCCCAGGACCGCGTGCGCATGCTCGAAGCCCAGTTGCGCGAAATGGAGGCACAGCAGACCGAACGCGGCCTGCTCGTGACCCTGGGTGACGTGCTGTTCGCCTTCAACAAGGCCGAGCTGTCTGCGCAGGCCGGGCCTCGCCTGGACAAGCTGGCCGATTTCCTCAAGCAGTTTCCCGAGCGCAAGCTGCTGATCGAGGGTTACACCGACAGCGTGGGCTCGGACGTTTACAACCAGGAGCTGTCGGCACGCCGTGCCGGCGCCGTGCGCGATGCGCTGGTGGCGCGGGGCGTGGACGCGAATCGCATCACGGCACGCGGCTACGGCAAGGTCTACCCGGTGGCCGACAACGCCTCGCCCGAAGGCCGGGCCATGAACCGCCGCGTGGAGATCGTGATCGCCGACGACAAGGGCAACCTCAAGGGCCGCTGAAGCCCCTCCAGGGCGGCCTGCCGCCCCGGTACCCCACCCCAGACCGCGCCGCTCACGCCGCGCGGTCTTTTGCATGTCTGGCGCGCCCGCACCGGTATGGCAATCGTGGGGCCAACGCTTCATCCAGAAAGGTGAACCCATCTAAGTGAGCATTCACACACATGTAACATCTGGGACTTTACCTGGGTGCATTGGATTGGTGCCCGCTCAGGACCCTGGCAACGGCAATACCCCACCAGGGTAAGCCCCATGCGGCGCGGCACAGGTTTTGCTGTTCAATTTCTGCCACGGGCGGGTCATATGCATTTGTTACATATGAAACCTATGCAGACCTGCTTACCAGAGTCCTTGAAGGAAACAGCCACCATGCATCCCATGCTTCGCAGCACCACCGTTCTCGCCATCAGCGCGATGGCCGCAGGGTTTCTTTCCGCTTGTGCCACGGCCCCGTCCATGGCCCTGGAGCGGGCCCGCACGGCCGTAGGCACCGCCAGCGCCGACCCGGCAGTGGCCCGGCACGCAGCCCTCGAACTGAAACAGGCTACCGAAGCCCTGGCACAGGCCAACAGCATCTGGAGCAAGACCAGCGACGAGGCGGAAACCAACCACATCGCCTACATGGCGGCGCTGCAGGCCGAGGCCGCCACCAATGCGGCACGCGCGCGCATGCTGGCGGCCAACATCCGCACCGCCAACTCCGGCACCGCCCAGATCAGCCTGCACACCGAAGCGCAGACACGCCGCTGATGCGACCCGCCCTGCAACGGTGCAGGGCGTGCATTGTTTCAGGCAAACGTCTCGGTATCCACCTCGCTCGCGCTCTGCGCGCTGTAGCGGGGGCCCACGACGTTCCGCTGGTTGATGGCGCCGTCAAGCGCGGCCATGGTCGCCGCGTCGATTTGCACCGCAGCGGCACCCAGGTCGTCATGCAGGTGCTCCACGCTGGTTGTGCCCGGGATCGGGATGATGTGCTCACCCTTGTGCAGCAGCCAGGCCAGCGCCAGTTGCGCGGGGCTGCAGCCGACCTGGCGGGCTATCGCAAAGTAGCTGTCCAGTAGCGCCAGGTTGGCCGCGTAGGCCTCGGGGGCAAAGCGCGGCATCGCACGGCGGATGTCCTTGGCGTCCAGTGCGGACACATCTTTCAGATCGCCACACAGGTAGCCACGCGCCACGGGGCTGAAGGCGACGAAGGCCACGCCCAGCTCACGGCAGGCTTCGAGCACCGCGATCTCGGGGTTGCGCGTCCACAGCGAATACTCGGTCTGCACGGCAGCGATGGGGTGCACCGCATGCGCGCGCCGCAGCGTGGCGGCCGACACTTCGGACAGGCCGATGCTGCGGATCTTGCCCGCGCGCACCAGGTCGGCGAGCGCACCCACGCTGTCCTCGATAGGCACCTGCTTGTCCCAGCGGTGCAGGTAATACAGGTCGATCACGTCGGTCTGCAGGCGGCGCAGGCTGTCCTCGCAGGTCTGGCGCAGGGTGGCGGGGCGCCCGTCGATCACGCGCACCAGTTTGCCGTCGCCGGCCACGTCCACGCCCTGCATGCCGCACTTGCTGGCCAGGGTGAAGCGCTGGCGGTGCGGCTTCATCACACGGCCCACCAGGGTCTCGTTGGCGCCGAAGCCGTAGAGCGTGGCCGTGTCGAACAGGGTCACGCCTGCGTCGAGCGCGGCCAGCAGCACACGCTCGCCCTGCTCGGGCGAGACGGGGGCGCCGTAGGCGTGGCTCAGGTTCATGCACCCGAGGCCGATGGCGCTGACTTCAAAGGGGCCGAGTTGGCGTGTCTGCATGGTGGTCATTGCTCCATGAAAAACGCCCGCAGCGTTCCATCTGCGGGCGGGTTGTGGGTGTCTGCAGGCGGATCTTACTGAAGCTGCTGCTCCAGATCGTGCAGCACCTGGTAGCAGGCCAGTACGCTGGCCACGCTGGAGTTGGGCTCGCGGCCTTCGCGGATGGCGGCAAAGAACTCGCGGTCCTGCAGCTCGATGCCGTTCATCGACACGTCGACATGGCTCACGTCGATCTTCTCGTCCTTGCCGTTGTACAGGTCGTCGTAGCGCGCCAGGTAGGTCGCGGTGTCGCCGATGTAGCGAAAGTAGGTGCCCAGCGGGCCATCGTTGTTGAACGAGAGCGACAGCGTGCAGATGGCGCCGTTGGCGGCCTTGAGCTGGATGCTCATGTCCATGGCAATGCCCAGCACGGGGTGGATCGGGCCCTGCACGGCGTTGGCTTTCACGATCGGGCTGCAGGCTTGGTACGCGAACAGGTCCACGGTGTGGGCTGCATGGTGCCACAGCAGGTGGTCCGTCCAGCTGCGGGCCTGGCCCAGCGCATTGGTGTTGGTGCGGCGAAAGAAGTAGGTCTGCACGTCCATCTGCTGGATGTTGAATTCGCCGGCCTGGATCTTCTTATGCACGTACTGGTGGCTGGGGTTGAAGCGGCGCGTGTGGCCGCACATGGCCACCAGGCCGGTCTCTTTCTGCAGCGTCACGACGTCCTGCGCGCCCTTGAGGCTGTCGGCCAGGGGGATCTCGACCTGCACGTGCTTGCCGGCCTTCATGCAGGCGATGCTCTGCTCGGCGTGCATCTGGGTGGGCGTGCACAGGATCACGGCGTCCACCTCGGGCAGGGCCAGGCTGTCGGCCAGGTCGGTGGTGACGTGGCCGATGCCGTACCTAGCCGCCACTTCCCTGGTCTTGTCGAGGTCGCGGCTGATCAGAGAGACGACCTCCACGCCGTCGATGTTCTTGATGCCGTCCAGGTGCTTGATGCCGAAGGCACCGGCGCCCGCCAGGGCGACCTTGATGGTCTTGTTCGTAGTCATTTCAGGAATTCTCCAGAATCAGGTGGCCCACGGCCGTGTTGGATGCGGGCACATGGTAGAAGCGGTGCACGAGCCTGGGCGGCTTGCCACCGGCCACGTCGGCCATGGCGCCGCGTGCGATGAGCCACATCACGAGCTCGATGCCCTCGCTGCCGGCCTCGCGCACATAGTCGATGTGCGGGATGCAGGCAGCGGCATCAGGATCGCTGATGAGCTTGTCGAGGAAGGCGTTGTCGAAGTCCTTGTTTATCAGGCCGGCGCGCGGGCCCTGCAACTGGTGGCTCATGCCGCCCGTGCCCCAAATGTGCACGTTGAGGTCTTCGTCGTAGCTCTCCACGGCCTTGCGGATCGCCTGGCCCAGGTTGTAGCAGCGCCGCCCGCTGGGCACGGGGTACTGCACCACGTTCACCGCGAACGGTATCACCGGGCAAGGCCAGGCGCCGGCCACCGGGTCGGGCTGGCCACACATCAGCGACAGAGGCACCGTGAGGCCGTGGTCCACGTCCATGCGGTTGACGATGGTCAGGTCGAAGTCCTGCTGGATCACCGACTGCGCGATGTGCGAGGCCAGGTCGGGATGGCCGATGACCTTGGGCACCGGGCGCGGGCCCCAGCCTTCGTCGGCCGGCAGGTACTCGGCCGCCGTGCCGATGGCAAAGGTCGGGATCATCTCCAGGCTGAAGGCTGTGGCATGGTCGTTGTAGACCAGGAAGACCACGTCGGGCTTGTTGTCCTTCATCCACTGCTTGGAGAAGTCGTAGCCGGCGAACAGCGGCTTCCAGTAGTCCTCTTGCGTCTTGCCCAGGTCGAGCGCGGCGCCGATGGCGGGCACGTGCGAGGTGAAGACGGAGGCGGTGATACGCGCCATGTTCAGTTTCCTTTCTTTCCCGCAGCACCCTGCGGCTGACGGTGCGCCTGGGCATCGCCGTCTTCGCCGATGACGCGGTTGCCCACGGCCGAGCGGCCACCACCGATCATCATGGCGCGGTATTCGTCTTCGGTCATGCCGGTCATGGAGCCGGCCATCTGCTGGAAGCTCTTGCCATCGGTCGCGCCGATCTTGGCCAGGAAGTAGATGTTGCCGCCCAGGCGGATGCACCAGTTGAGGTCGCGCGCGAGCACGGCCTCTTTCTGCTCTTCGGTCATCGCCCATTCGTCGAGGTAGAGGCGTTCATTGGCCTTGAAGCGGGCGCGGTTGTCCGCCTTCATGAGGCTCATGCAGAACTGGTTGAGCCAGTAGCCCTTGCGGCTCTGCTCTGCGTCGAAGATGGTCGTGCCGGGCACGTCCAGGTAGGGTTTGTCGAGGGACATGGCTTCAGCCTTTCGCTTCCTCAGGCCAGTAAAGGCGCATGGGATTGTCCACCAGGAGTTTGCGCTGCCGCTCGGGCGTCGTGGCGATGTGGGGAATGAAGTCCACCAGCAGGCCGTCGTCGGGCATGTGGTCCTTGAGGTTGGGGTGCGGCCAGTCAGTCCCCCAGAGCACGCGGTCGGGGAACTCCTCGACCACGCGGCGCGCGAACGGAACCACGTCGCGGTAGGCGGCCTGCTCGCCGTCCAGGGCCTTGGGTCCGGCCACGCTCAGGCGCTCGGGGCAGCTGACCTTGCTCCACACATTGGGGTGCTGGCGCATGAATTTCAGGAACAGTTCAAACTCGGGGCCATCGACGGGTTGGGTCACATCGGGGCGGCCCATGTGGTCCACCACCACGGTGGTGGGGAGCTGGGTGAAGAAGTCCCACAGCTCTGGCAGGTCCACCGCCTCGAAGTAGATCACCACATGCCAGCCGAGCTTGTGGATGCGCGCGGCGATCTCCATCAGCTCATCCTTGGGCGTGAAGTCCACCAGGCGCTTGACGAAGTTGAAGCGCACGCCGCGCACGCCGGCGGCGTGCATGGCCTGGAGCTCTTCGTCCGTCACCGAGCGGCGCACGGTGGCCACGCCACGTGCCTTGCCGCCCGAGTGCACCAGCGCATCGACCATGGCGCGGTTGTCGGCACCGTGGCAGGTGGCCTGCACCACCACGTTGCGCGCAAAGCCCAAGTGGTCGCGCAGCGCATACAACTGCGCCTTGCTGGCGTCGCAGGGCGTGTACTTGCGTTCGGGTGCGTAGGGGAATTCGGCACCGGGACCGAACACGTGGCAGTGCGCGTCCACGGCGCCTGCGGGCACCTGGAAGCGGGGCTTGCTCGGGCCGGCGTACCAGTCGAGCCAGCCAGGGGTTTTGGTGAATTCACTCATGCGGTGTACTCCTTGATGATCAGTCGAGCGAGACGTTGGCCTTCTTGATCACGTCGCCAAAGCGCTGGCTCTCGTCCTTGACGAACTGTGTGAACTGCGCGCGCGTGGTGGGAAATTGCTCGTAGCCGAAGGTCTTGAACTTCTCGGCCACGTCGGGCCCTGTCAGCGCCTGCTCGATGTCGCGCTTGATCTTGTCGGTGACGGCGGCGGGCAGGCCAGGCGGCACGGCAATGGCGTTCCAGCCGGTGACGGCGAAGTCCTTCGGGCCACCCGCTTCGGCCACGGTGGGCACGTCGGGGAATTCGGCCGAGCGCTTTGGGCCTGCAAAGGCCAGCAGGCGCAGCTTGCCAGCGCGGTACAGCGGGCCTGCCGTGGCGGCGCTGCCCAGTGCGAAGTCGATCTCGCCCGTGGCGACCGAGGTGTAGAGCTGCGTGGTCTCCTTGAAGATCACATGCTCCATCTGCGTGCCGGTGGCGGACTCGAACAGCTCGGAGCCCAGGTGCACGGGGTTGCCTACCGACCACGAGCCGTAGTTGAGCTTGCCCGGGCGGGCCTTGGCATCGGCCACGATGTCGGCCACGGTCTTGTACTTGCTGTCCGTGCCCACGGTGAAGAAGAAGTGGGTCTTGAACAGCGGCAGCAGCGTGTCGAAATCCTTGGCCACGTCGTACGGCAGCTTCTTGAACAGGCTGGGGTAGGCGGCCAGGTGCACGTTGTCGAGCACGAGCAGGTCATGCCCGTCCTTGGCACCGCGCTTGAAGGCGTCGATGGCGATGAAACCGTTGCCGCCCGGGCGGTTCTCCACCACCACGGGCTGGTTCCAGGCACGGCCAAGCTTCTCGGCCACTATGCGGGCCACGCCGTCCGGGCCGCCGCCCACCGGGAAGGGCGTGATGATGCGCACGGTCTTGGTGGGGAACTGCTGGGCGGCAGCCAACTGCGGTGCCAGGCCGGCGGCTGCGGCCACGCCCAGGGCGAGGGCGGCGCGGCGAGAGAGGGAGGAAGAAAGAAGGCGCATCGTATGTCTCGTCAATAAAAGTGGGGCTGCGCCGTGCGCAGCGGTGCGGCGTCCGCCGCATGGCTGACGTCGCTTTGGCGGGTGCCGCATGGGACGGTCAGTCGATGTACTTGAGCCCGGCCTTCTCCAGACCAGGGCGCATGCTGTACATGTCGAGGCCGAGCACGCCCGAGGCGAGCTTGGCGCGCTTTTCGCCCTCGAAGCTCTCGCGCTTCTGTGCGGCTTCGAGCGTGGCGGCGGCACGCGCGGCGGGCACGCAGACCACGCCGTCGTCATCGGCCACGATCACGTCGCCCGGAGTGACCCACATGCCAGCGCAGACCACGGGGATGTTGACCGAGCCCAGGGTGGCCTTGATCGTGCCCTTGCTGGAGATTGCGCGGCTCCACACGGGGAAATTCATCTCCTGGAGCGTCTTCACGTCACGCACGCCAGCGTCGATGATGAGGGCCCGCGCACCGCGCGACTGGAACGAGGTGGCCAACAAGTCGCCAAAATAGCCATCGGTGCATTCGGAGGTGACGGCTGCCACCACCACGTCGCCGGGCTGTATCTGCTCGGCTGCCACATGCATCATCCAGTTGTCGCCGGGCTGCAGCAGCACGGTTACCGCCGTACCCGACACCTGCTGGCCGGGGTAGATGGGGCGCATGTAGGGCTTGAGCAGGCCCACGCGGCCCATGGCCTCGTGCACGGTGGCCGAGCCCAGTGCGGCCAGGCCGTCGGCGGCTGCGCGGTCTGCGCGGGTGATATTGCGGTGGACAACGCCTAGTTCGTACATGTCAGAGCCCCTTTGCCTTCAGGCGTGAATCGAGTCGGGAGAACACGCGGCGCACGTTGCCTTCGTAGATCTGGTGCTTGTCGTCGCCGCTCAGGATCTTGCTGGCCTCGATGTAGCGCTTGGTGTCGTCGTAGTAGTGGCCGGTGGTGGGGTCGATACCGCGCACCGCGCCGATCATTTCCGAGGCGAAGAGCACGTTCTTTACCGGGATCACGGTGTTCAGCAGGTCGATGCCGGGCTGGTGGTACACGCAGGTGTCGAAGAAGATGTTGTTCAGCAGGTGATCTTCGAGCAGGGGCTTCTTCATCTCCTGCGCCAGGCCACGGAATCGCCCCCAGTGGTAGGGCACGGCACCGCCGCCATGCGGGATGAGGAACTTGAGCGTGGGGAAGTCCTTGAACAGGTCGCCCTGGATGCATTGCATGAAGGCCGTGGTGTCGGCGTTCAGGTAGTGCGCGCCCGTGGTGTGAAAGCATGCGTTGCAGCTGGTGCTCACATGGATCATGGCGGGCAGGTCGTACTCCACCATCTTCTCGTAGATGGGGTACCAGTGGCGGTCGGTCAGTGGCGGGCTGGTCCAGTGGCCGCCCGAAGGGTCTGGGTTCAGGTTGATGCCCACGGCACCGTATTCCTTGACGCACTTTTCGAGCTCGGGGATGCAGGTCGCGGGGTCCACGCCCGGGCTTTGCGGCAGCATGGCCACAGGCACGAAGTGCTCGGGGAACAGCGTGGAGACGCGGTGGCACAGCTCGTTGCAGATGGCCGCCCAGGTGCTGGAGACGTTGAAGTCGCCGATGTGGTGGGCCATGAAGCTCGCGCGCGGCGAGAACAGCGTGATGTCGCTGCCGCGCTCCTTCATCAGGCGCAGCTGGTTGGCCTCGATGGATTCGCGCAGTTCGTCGTCGCTGATCACGAGGTCGGCCACCTTGGGCATGGCGGCCGGGTCCTGGATGCCGGCGATCTGCTGGTTGCGCCAGTTCTCCAGCGCCTTGGGTGCCGTGGTGTAGTGACCATGGCAGTCGATGATGAGGCTCATTGCTTTGTGCTCCTTGGATCTTGGTATGCGGTGGTATCAGGCGGGGTCCATGCCCTGGCGTTGCTTGGCCTCGGTGGCGGCCGAGGAGGCCAAAAAGTCGAGCAGCGCCTTTGCAGCCACGGGTTGCTTGCTGGCAGTGCCCACGCCCGACGAGAAGATGGTGGTGATCTGGATGGCCGGCGGCAGCGGGCCCACCACGGTGATGCTATCCACGTTCAGCAACTCGCTCAGTTGCTGGAAGCCGAGTTCCACATCGCCGCGCGCCACGAGCGAGCCCACGGGCACCCCAGGCGGCGCCTGCACCATGCGGCCTGCCACCTCGTCGGCAATGCCCCAGCGCTCGAACAGCCTGGCCAGCGCCACGCCGCTCGGGCCGGTGGAGTAGCTGATGCTGCGCGCGGCCAGCACGGCACTGCGCACCGCGTCTTCGCAGCCGATGTCGGGCAGCGGCGCACCGGCGCGCACGGCCACGGCGACGCCGGAGCGCACCCAGTCGGTCTTGCTCGCGGCATCGATGGTGCCTGCGGCGATGAGCTTGTCAATGGCGTCGGAAGCCAGCACCACCACGTCGAAGGCCTCACCGGCCTGCACGCGCTTGGCGGCGTCCACGCCGCCCACGGCTTCGATGACCGCGCGCTGGCCGGTCTGCTGCTCGTAGGCCACCAGCAGTTCGGCTAGCACCTGGCGCGTGGCCATGGACGAGATTCCACGAAGGGTGGGCGCAGTCATGGGAGGGTGGCAGTCGCTGTATACATGCCGCCGATTGTGGGCAGTGCAGGCCCCGACATAAAGCCGGCAGGGGCACTACCAGATATATCATTCTTCTATTGTCGAATTCGAGCTATTGCAAATAGCGGAGAGCACACCCCCATGGACCTCAAGCAGATCGAGTACTTTGTGCGCGTGGCCGAACTGGGCAGTTTCACCCGCGCCTCGGTGGTGCTGGACATCGCCCAGCCGGCCCTGAGCCGCCAGGTGCGCCTGCTGGAGGTGGAACTGCGCCAGAACCTGCTGGTGCGCAATGGCCGCGGGGCCATACCGACCGAGGCGGGCAAGCTGCTGCTGGAGCACGGGCGCGGCATCCTGCACCAGGTGGAAAGGGCCCGCGAGGAGCTTGGGCGTGTGCGCGGCGCGCTGGCCGGCCGTGTGGCCATCGGCCTGCCGCCGACCATGGCCAAGGTGCTCACGGTGCCGCTCACGCGCGCCTTTCGCGTGCAGATGCCCGATGCCGCCCTGGCCATCAGCGAGGGTCTGACGGTGGCCATGCGCGAATCGCTGACCACCGGCCTGCTGGACATCGCCCTGCTCTACAACACGCCGGCCTCGCCGGGCATCGAGATCACGCCCTTGCTGGAGGAAGACCTGTTCCTGGTGCAGCGCCGCCCCATGGGGCAGAGCGACGCCGAGGCCGACGCCCAGGCCCAGGAGCCCGTGGCGCTCGAAGAGCTCACGCGCTTTGCGCTGGTGATTCCCACGCGGCCCAATTCGATCCGCATGCTGGTGGAGTCGGAACTGGCGGCCCTGGGCCTCAGGCCCCAGATCAGCCTGGAGATCGACGGCGTGGCCGCCATCCTGGACCTGGTGGCCGATGGCGCGGGCAGCGCCGTGCTGCCCATGAATGCGGTGACCACCTCGGGCAAGCCCGAGGTCTTCGGCACCCGCCCGATCGGCCAGGCCGGCGAGCCCCGGCTGCGCAGCAAGCTGTCGATGGCCGTGAGCTCGCAGCGCCCGGCCACGCTGACCCAGCAGGCCATGGCGGAGCTGATCCGCAGCACCCTGCAGACGATCTACAAGGCGCCCTGATCTTTCCCAGGCGCAGCAATGTGCGCCAGCAGCCGGTCGGCATAGTCCTGCCACGGCGCATCCTTGGGCAGGCCGGCGAAGACACCTTTGCGCGCCATGGCGGCGACAGAGGCCTGCTTGTGCGCAACGGCACTGGCCATCAGCGGCTCCACGCCGGCCTCGCGCACGGTGCGGGCGGCCTCGTGCATCTCCTCGGACCGGCGCTGGCCGTGCTGCACCACGCGGCTGAAGAAATAGCTCCCCTGCTTTTCCCAGTCGATGGAAGGGAACGTTTCGGCCAGCGTGGGCAGCACATGCGCTTCCACGCCGTACTGGCGGGCTGTGGCATAGCTTTCGATAACCAGGGCTTCGAGCCCCTTGATCATCACGCTGCGGCACATCTTGATGGCGCTGGCCACGCCCAGCTGTTCGCTGACCGGCGTGGCATCCATGCCCCAGCCCTGCAGCACGGCGGCCAGCGCAGCGGCCTTGCCACCACCGAGCAGCATGGGCACACGGATGCCATAGGGCGGCACCGAGGTCATGACGCCCGCCTCCACATAGTGCGCGCCGCGCGCCTCGATCAGCGCAGCGGCATGCTGCTTGGTGCCGGGCGAGGCCGAATTGAGGTCCAGGAACACCGTGCCACGGCGCAGGTGGGCAGCTGCTTGCTGCGCCACCTCCAGCGTGTGCGATGCGGTGACTGCGGAAATCACCAGGTCGCTCGCGGTGCACAGCGCTTGCGCCGAAGCATGGGCCGTGACCCCGTGCTGCGTCGCGTGCACCAACTCGGCGTCGCGCGTGCCGGGCTGCGTGAACTTCAGATCCCACGCGCCAACGCCGGCCACGCCGGGCTGCGGCAGCAGCCCCAACGCAAAGGTTTTGCCGACTTCGCCGTAGCCAATCAGGCCGATGTGCTGCAGGTCCATGGTGTGCCCGGGTTGTGGGATCGCTCGCTACCGGGCCACGCCCAGCAGCCGGTCCAGCAGCTCGGGCTGCGCAGTCAGATCCGCCGCGGTGCCGGTGTGTACCACCGTGCCCCGGTCGAGCACGGCGGCATGGTCCGAGATCGCCAGGATGGCCTGCGGGTGCTGCTCCACCAGGATGGCTGACAGCCCCTCCTCGCGCGTGATGCGGCGGATGGCGCGCAGCAGCTCCTCCACGATGATCGGGGCCAGACCCTCCAGCGGCTCATCAAGCAGCAGCAGGCGCGGGTTGAGCACCAGTGCCCGGCCCACGGCCAGCATCTGCTGCTCACCACCCGAAAGCTGCGTGCCTAGATTGGTCTTGCGCTCGGCAAGGCGCGGGAACATCGCATACACCTTGTCGGGGGTCCACGGGGCTGCCGTGGCGCCCTTGCGGCCGGGCCGCGCCACGGCGGTCAGGTTCTCGTGCACGGTGAGCGACTTGAAGATGTTGCGCTCCTGCGGCACCCAGCCGATGCCGGCAGCCGCGCGCTCGTGCGATGGCAGGCGGTGCAGCGCCACGGTGCCCAGTGCCACCGTGCCCGCATGCTGGCGCGTGGCACCGGCCAGGGTGTTGATCAGCGTGGTCTTGCCGGTGCCATTGCGGCCCAGCAGGGCCAGGGTCTCGCCCTCGGCCAGCGACAGAGTGACGCCCTGCAGTACCACGGCCTCACCGTAGCCCGCGCTCAGCCCTTCGATGCGCAGCAGCTCAGCCATGGTGGCCTCCCTCTGCCATATCGCCATGCCCCAGGTACACGGCCTTGACCTGCGGGTCGTTGGCGATGGTGTCGGGGTCGCCCTCTGTGAGCACGGTGCCGTTGACCAGCACCGTCATGCGCTTGGCGAAGCTGAAAACCAGGTCCATATCGTGTTCGATCAACAGCACAGAGACATCGGCGGGCAGAGCGGCCACGGTCTGCAGCAGCTCTTCGCGTTCCCCGGCCGGCACGCCGGCCACGGGCTCGTCGAGCAGCAGCACGCGCGGCTCGCAGGCCAGGGCAATGGCGATCTCCAGCAGGCGGCGCTTGCCGTAGGCCAGCACCTTCGTCGGTTCGGCCATCACCGCTGTCAGGTGGAATTGCTCCAGCAACTGCTCGCAGCGCTCGTTCACCGCGCGCTGCGCACCCAGCGGCTGCCACCACTTGCCGCCAAAGCCGCGCTGATGCGAGACTGTGAGCGCCAGCGTCTCCAGCGGCGTGAGCGAGTCGAACAGCTGGTTGATCTGGAAGGTGCGCACCATGCCGCGCTGCACGCGCTGGTGCGGTGCCAGGCGCGTGATGTCCTGGCCTTCGAGCACGATGGAGCCCTCGGTAGGCTCCAGCACGCCCGTGAGCAGGTTGATCAGCGTGGTCTTGCCTGCGCCGTTGGGGCCGATCAGCGCATGCCGTGCGCCCTGGCGCAGGTTCAGCGTGACGTTGTTGGTCGCGGTGATGCCGCCGAAGCGCTTGACCAGTCCCTGCGCGGCCAGCACCACGGGTGCTTCATTGCCCACCGGGGCTTCATGGTTCATGGCGGTGGCGTTCATGCCTTGCGCCCTCCGAACCAGGTCCAGGGGCGGATCAGGCGCTCGCGCCCCACCAGCACCAGCACCACCAGGAACAGGCCGATCCAGAAGGTCCAGTACTGCGGCGTCACGGCAGAGATCACGTCTTGCAGCAGCTTGAAGCCGATGGCACCGACCACGCCGCCATAAAGCCAGCCCACGCCGCCGATCACCAGGATCAGCATCACGTCGGCCGAGCGGTGGAATTCGAACAGGTCCAGCGAGGCAAAACCCGTGGTCTGCGTGAGCAGCGCGCCCGCCGCCCCCGCGAGCGCGGCCGCCAGCGTGTAGACCTGGGCCAGCTTGGCGGTCACCGGGATGCCGATGGCCATGGCGCGCAGCCGGTTGTCGCGGATGGCCTTGAGCGTGGCGCCGAAGGGCGACTGCACGACACGCCGCGCGAGCACGAACAGCACCAGCAGCACGCTCAGCGAGTACCAGGCCGCCGTGCGCCCGAACAGGTCGAACTCAAACCTGCCGAGCACCGGGCCCATGACCACGCCCTGCAGCCCGTCGGCACCGCCGGTCAGCCAGTCGAGCTTGTTGGCCAGCTCCAGCATGATCAGGCCCACGCCCAGCGTGACCATGAGGCGCGTGAGATCGGTGCCGCGCATGACGGTGAAAGAGGCCACCGCACCCAGCACCGTGGATGCAGCGATGCCCACCGCCAGCCCCACCATCGGATCGGGCATCACATGCTTGGCGAACAACGCCGCCGCATAACCGCCCATGCCGAAGAAGGCCGCATGGCCCAGCGAGACGATGCCGGTGTAGCCCAGGATCAGGTCCAGCGAAATCGCGAACAGCGCCACGATGGCGATCTCGTTGATGATCAGTGCATGGCTGGGCAGGGCTGCGGGCGCGGCAAAGGCCAGCAGCCACAACACAGGCTCCCAGGGCCGCATGCGGCGGCTGCGCAGCAGGACGTTGGTGGACGATGCATCCATCACTTGCCCCCCTTGCGCACGAACAGGCCCTGGGGCCGCCATATCAGGATCAGGATCATGAGGCTGTAGACGATGAAGGCTCCGAGCTTGGGGATGTAGTACTTGCCCGCCACGTCGGCAATGCCGAGCAGCAGCGCGGCCAGCAACGGCCCGGTGATGGAGGAGGTGCCACCCACGGCCACCACGATCAGGAAATAGATCATGAACTTGAGCGGAAAGCTCGGGTCCAGCCCCAGCACTTCGGCCCCGAGCGCACCGCCCAGGCCCGCCAGACCCGAGCCGAAGGCGAAGGTGGACAGGAACACGATGTTCACGTTGATGCCCATGCCGGCAGCCACGCGCTGGTCGTCTACCGAGGCGCGCAGGCGGCTGCCGAAACGCGTGCGTGTGAGCACGTACTGCAAACCCACGGTGAGCGCGGCGCACACCGCGATGATGAACAGGCGGTAGTGCCCCATGCCCAGCATGAAGGCCCCGCTGCCCAGCTCCGTGCGGCCCTTGAGCCAGGCGGGTAGCTGGATGATCTGGCCCGTGGAACCCACGAAATAGTCCACCGTGGCCACGGCCATGAACACCAGGCCGATGGAGAACAGCACCTGGTCCAGATGGGCCTTGTGGTACAGCGGGCGGTACAGCGTGCGCTCGAGCACCGCCCCCAGCAGCGCCGTGCCCACGAAGGCCAGCGGCAGGCACCACAGAAAGGGCACGTTCAGCCGCTGCATCAGCAGCACGGTGATGTAGCCGCCGGCCATGGCAAAGGCCCCGTGCGCGAGGTTGATGAAGTTCATCAGCCCCATGGTCACGGCCAGCCCCACCGCCAGGATGAACAGCAGCATGCCGTAGGCAACGCCGTCGAAAAGAATGGTCAGCATGCAATCACTTCAATAGAACACAGCACGGGCACGGCGCCGTCCGCTGGCCAGAGGAACACCCATCTTCGATACTGGCGTGCCCGACGCCAGCGCCACCGTGGAACTGGCTTCGCCAGGCCAGGGGTGACGTCCCCCTGTAGGGGAATGGCGCGCAGCGTCTCAGGGGGTTACTTGGTTTTTCCGGGATCCTTGACGTCCTTGATCACGTCGAACTCCACGTTGTAGAGCTGGCCGTTGACGCGCTCGACCTTGCGCAGGTACACGTTCTGCACGATGTCACGGGTCTGCGCGTCGATGAACACCGGGCCGCGCGGGCTCTCGAAGACCTGGCCCTTCATGGCGGCCAGCAGGGCGTCGCCGCCGCCCGCGCCCTTGGTGGTCTTGAGCGCTTCGTAGATCACGCGCATGCCGTCGTAGCCGCCCACGGCCATGAAGTTGGGGCGCAGGCCCTTGTTGGCCTTCTCGAAGGCCTCGACGAACTTCTTGTTCAGCGGCGAAGGGTGTGCGGCCGAGTAGTGGTGCGAGGTGACCACGCCCAGCGCGCCGTCGCCCATGTCGTTGAGCTGGTCGTCATCGGTCACGTCGCCGGTGGCGATGAGCTTGATGCCGGCCTTGTCCATGCCGCGCTCCAGGAACTGCTTCATCACCGCGGCGCCCGCGCCCGAGGGCACGAAGACGAACAGCGCATCGGGCTTGGCATCGCGCACCTTCTGCAGGAAAGGGGCGAAGTCGGGGTTGCGCAGCGGCACGCGCAGTGCCTCGGTGACCTGGCCACCGTTGAAGCTCAAACGCTGGTTGAAGAATTTTTCGGCGTCGATGCCTGGGCCGTAGTCGCTGACCAGGGTCACGACCTTCTTGATGCCGTTCTTGGGCGCCCAGTCGGCCAGGGCCACCGACACCTGGGGCAAGGTGAAGCTGGTGCGCACCACGTAGGGCGATGCCTCGGTGATGCTCGAAGTGGCCGCGGCCATCACCACCAGCGGGGTCTTGGCCTGCGTGGCCAGCGGCGCCGTGGCCATGGCCGAAGGCGTGATGCCCATGCCGGCGAGCACGTTGACCTTGTCGTTCACCACCAGCTCCTGGGCCAGGCGGCGCGTCACGTCGGGCAGGCTGGTGTCGTCCTTGACGATGAGCTGCACCTTCTTGCCACCGACCGTGTCGCCGTTTTGCGCCATGTACAGGCGCGCGGCGGCCTCGATCTGGCGGCCGGTAGTCGCCTGCTGGCCCGTCATGGGCAGGACCAGGCCGATTTTGAAGACGTTGTCCTGGGCCGCGGCCGGCAAGGCCGCCAGGCCGCCGGCCAGGGTCAGGGCGGCAGCGGCCGAGGCGCGCAGAAGGTGGCGTTTGTGCATGGTGCTTTGTCTCCTGTGGAATGTCGTTGTGAATGTCGTTGTATACAGCGTGTGCTGGCCGGAGTCTGGTACGGCGCAGGGCAACGCACAAGCGGGATTTCGGACTTTTAGATATCGCCGATTGTGATAACTTGCAACAGTTATAGGTCAGGCGCTTTCCCTGATGAGCTGCACCCCGGGCAAACCCTGACCCTGTGATGCCTGCACGGCCGCAAGCAGGTTGCGCCGCGTGATGCGCGAGTGCTCACGCATGATGGCCTCGGCCCGCGCGCCCTCGCGCCGATCTATGGCGTCCAGCACCTGTCGGTGCTGGTCCTGCGCCACCACCAGCATGTCGCGCGCGGCAGGCGAATGCGTCTGCACCACCACGAAGGCCGAGGGCGAGGCGAACGGCAGGCCCTTGACCCGGTCGAGCTCGCGCACGATGACATCGCTGCCCACCATGCGGCTGAGCAGGTGGTGAAAGCGCGCGTTGAGCGCCACATAGGCCGAAAAGCCCTCATCGTCGAGCGAGCGCGGCGCCAGCACGGCGTCGATCTCGTCCAGGCACTGCACGCTTTCGGCCATCACGCCCGCGTCCACGCCGCGCTCGGCCGCCAGCCGCGCGGCCAGCCCCTCCATGGTGCCGCGCAGTTCGATGGCATCGGCCACATCGGTCTCCGAAAAGGTGCGCACCGCATAGCCGCCGCCCGGCAGGCGGTGCAGCAAGCCCTCCTGCTCCAGCCGCATCAGTGCGGCCCGGATGGGTGTGCGCGAGACCCCGAGCATCTCCACCAGCGGCAACTCGGCAATGCGCGCACCACCGGCCAGCTCGCCGGCCAGGATCATCTCGCGCAGCCGCAACTGGGCCTTGACCGACTGCGAGGCGCCAGCTTCGGACGCATCGCCAAGGGCGGCAAGGGCCTGGGGTTCGGGATGGTTCATGGTCGATGCAGGGCAGGAGTTCTGGCGTAAAGCCGAATGTATACAGAAATCTACCAAACCTCCATCCCACAGATACCCCGCCCCATACAAAACAACACCTTATGGGATATGTCAGTGCGCTATAACTGAATTATGGCTTTTTTATGTATACAGAAATCAGGCTTTTTCGCACAATTCACCCACGAACACAGCGATCCGCAGGCTGCCTGTATACCAAACCTGCTGCGCAAGACATCCTTCCCCCACGGAGAGAGACAAGCATCATGTTTCCCAAGAACGCCTGGTACGTCGCCTGCACCCCCGACGAGATTGCCGACAAGCCCCTGGGCCGCACCATCTGCGGCGAGAAGATGGTCTTCTACCGCCCGGCACCCGACCAGGTCGCGGCGCTCGATGACTTCTGCCCCCACCGCGGCGCGCCTCTGTCGCTGGGCACGGTCTGCGATGGCCAATTGATGTGCGGCTACCACGGCCTGCGCGTAGGCTGCGATGGCAAGGCCGTTTCGATGCCTGGCCAGCGGGTGCAGGGCTTTCCGCGCACGCGCAGTTTTCCGGTGGTCGAGCGCTACGGCTTCATCTGGGTCTGGCCCGGCGATGCCGCACAGGCCGACCCCGCCAAGGTCCACCACCTCGCATGGGCCGAGAGCCCCGAGTGGGCCTACGGCGGCGGGCTGTACCACATCGCCTGCGACTACCGGCTGATGGTCGACAACCTGATGGACCTGACGCACGAGACCTATGTGCATTCCAACAGCATCGGCCAGAAGGAGATCGACGAGGTGCCATGCAAGACCCGCGTCGAGGGCGACGAGGTCATCACCAGCCGCTTCATGGAAGGCATCCAGGCACCACCGTTCTGGCAGATGGCGCTGCGCATGAACGGCCTGCCCGACGACCAACCCGTGGACCGCTGGCAGATCTGCCACTTCACGCCACCGAGCCACGTGCTGATCGAAGTGGGCGTGGCGCTCGCCGGCCACGGTGGCTACGAAGCCCCGGCCGACAAGAAGGCGTCGAGCATCGTGGTGGACTTCATCACGCCCGAAACCGAGACCTCGATCCACTACTTCTGGGGCATGGCGCGCCACTTCAAACCCGACGACCCGGCCCTCACCGCGCAGATCCGCGAAGGCCAGGGCAAGATCTTTTCCGAGGACCGCGAGATGCTGGAGCTGCAGCAACTGAACCTGCTGCGCCACCCCGAGCGCAAGCTGCTCATGCTCAACATCGACGCAGGCGGCGTGCAGTCGCGCAAGGTGATCGACCGCACCCTGGCGGCGGAGCAGGCAGCATGACGACCGCGCAGGAAACCTTGCAGGTGCGCGTGGTGCGCAAGCAGGCCGAGGCCGAGGGCATCGCCAGCTTCGAACTGGCCCGCACCGATGGCGCGCCGCTGCCGGCCTTCAGCGCCGGCTCGCACATCGACGTGCATGTGCCCGGCGGCCTCACACGCCAGTATTCGCTGTGCAACAGCGCAGGCGAGCAGCACCGCTACCGCATCGCCGTGCTGCGCGACGCAGCCTCGCGCGGCGGTTCTGCCGGCATGCACGATGCCGTGCACGAAGGCGACGTGATCACCATCAGCACGCCGCGCAACCATTTCGAACTGCACCCCGCGCAGCGCACGCTGCTGCTGGCGGGTGGCATCGGTGTGACACCGCTCTTGTGCATGGCAGAGCGCCTGGCCAACACCGGCGCCGACTTCACGCTGCACTACTGCACGCGTTCACTGGCACGCACGGCGTTCACCCAGGAGATTGCAGCATCCGCCATGGCGCCCCATGTGCAGGTGCACACCGACGAGGGCGGGCCCGAGCAGAAGCTCGACCTCATGGCCGTGCTGGCCGACGTCGCGCCGGACGCGCGCCTCTACGTCTGCGGCCCCGCCGGGTTCATCGACCATGTGGTGAACACCGCCAAGAACCTGGGCTGGCCGGCGGACCGCATTCACCTCGAATACTTCGGTGCGCCGGCACAGGACACCTCAGGCGACGGCGAGTTCGAGGTGCGCATCGCCAGCACCGGCAGCACTTACACCATACCGGCCGGTATCTCCATCGTCGATGCGCTGCGCCCCCAGGGCGTGGACATCATGACCTCGTGCGAACAGGGCGTGTGCGGCACCTGCCTCACGCGCGTGCTCGAAGGCGAGGTGGACCACCGCGACATGTACCTCACCGACGAGGAGCGGGCCAGCAACGAGCAGTGCATGCCCTGCTGCTCGCGGGCCAAGGGCAAGCTGTTGGTGCTGGATCTCTAGAAACTACTCAGCTTCGGCCGTGCGGATGGTATCGCGGCCATGGCGGTCCTTGGCGCGGCCCAGGTCCGTGTCGAGCGCGCGCGCCAGCTTGTCGGTGGCGCCGATGAAGGCGTTGGCCATCTTGTCGGCCTCGTCCGTCACGGTCACGGGCTGGCGGCCGGTCACACGTGCCTCTATGCGGCAGCGCTTGTCCTTGGCGCCGGATTTGCCGGCATCGACATCGGACAGGAATACCTCCAGCCGCGTCACATGGTCCTGGAAGCGCGCCAGGCGGGTCTTTGCTTCGTCTGTCACCCATTGGGCCAGGGATTCGCTGCCGTTGATGTGGTCGTCGGTGTTGACTTGTACTTGCATGCAGGGCTCCTTGGGGTGGTTGCGAGAAAAAGGCGGCGGCGACAGACCGCAGCCATGGCCCCATGGTGGCACCAAAGGCGCCACAGCGCGAATCGGCCGGGTAAGAACCTGTGAGACACAGGTTCTTACAACTTGTCCAACGCAACGGCAGTGGGCCAGGGTGCGCCCGCAGGCAGGGCCGCCGCTTCGGCCACGCGGGTACGCAGGCGCAGCGCGGCCGGGTCGCCGGGGCAGCGCTGCAGCAGTTGGTCGAGGTGTGCCGCAGCCGTGGCCGCATCGCCCGCCTGGAAGGCATCCAGAGCGGCCGCAGACAGCGCGCAGACCTCGCTGTCGGCACAGAGCGTGAAAACACGCACCGACTCGGCCCGGCCCTTGACGATGACCTCGTCGAGCACGCGAATCGGCAGGGTGGTCGGCAGTTGCCGCGCCGTGGCTTGCGACAGCAGGATGCCTGTGCCGAAGGCCTTGTTCGCGCCCTCCAGGCGCGCAGCAAGGTTCACCGCATCGCCGATCACCGTGTACGAAAAGCGCTGCTGCGAGCCCACGTTGCCCACCACCACCCGACCGGTGTGCAGGCCGATGCGCATCTGCAGCGGCGGCAGGCCGCGCGCGCGCAGGGCGGCCACCAGCGGCTCTATGGCCTGCTGCATCTCCAGCGCAGCACGCACCGCATGCTCGGCGTGCTGCGCATCGTCCAGCGGCGCGCCCCAGAAGGCCATCACGGCGTCGCCGATGAACTTGTCCACCGTGCCGCCGCTGCCGTGGATGATGGGCGTCATGGCGTCGAAGTAGCCCGAGAGCAGTTCCACCGTTTGCTCGGCGCTGAGCTGTTCCGACAGGGTGGTGAAGTTGGCCAGGTCGGTGAACATGATGGTCACCTCGCGCACCTCGCCGCCCAGGCGCATCAGCCCGGGCTCGGCCACCAGGCGTGCCACCACGGCGGGCGGCACGTACTGCGCGAACATGGCGCGGGTCTGCTGGGCTCTTTGGCGCACCGTGGCGAAGATGACCAGCGCGGTAGCGCTCGTCAACCCCAGGGCCGCAGCGATGGGCATCAACGGCGGCCACCACAGCCGTGCGTAGGCGAACAGCAGCCACGAAGCGAGCCCCATGGCCGCCACCAAGGCCGCCATCAGCACGATCGCCCAGCCCGTGTGCAGGCGTCGACCGGCCCATATCACCAGAGGGATCATCAGGAGCACCAGCACGGGCGTCCAATGGCCAGGTGCGCTGCGCAGGCCATCGCCCGCAAGCAGGTTGTCCAGTTGCGTGGCCTGCAGCTCCACGCCGGGAAAAAGGCGGTCGCCCCCGACAGAACCGAAGGGCGAATTGAACAGGTCCGCGCGCGCATTCTCAAGCTCCGAAGCGCTCAGCGCGGACCGCCCGACCAGCACGATCTTGCCCTTGAAAAAGCCAGGCGGCAGCAGCCCGGGCTCCAGCGCCTGGTAGTAAGAGCGCGTGTCAAAGGTGCCGCGCGGGCCTCGGTAGGCCAGCCACTCGGCGGGCCGCAGGTCGTGGGCCCCAGCGTCCGCCACCCGGCGCGCCAGCTGCATGGCCAGGCTGTCGGACTCGCCGAAGGCGCGGCGCACCACGAAGTCGTCGTCGGGCTGCACCAGCGCGCTGCCCGCCCGGCCGCCGGCGGCCAACAAACGCTGCAGCGGCGGCACATCGGTCCACAGCGTGGCATTGGCGCCGTCGACCTGTTCCCGCGCCGAAGCCAGCGCCACGGGCGCGGCAACGGCCACCGCGCGCTCCAGCGCTGCGTCCTCCTCTTCGCTGGTCGGGTCGGCAAACACCACGTCCATGCCGATCGCGGCAGCTCCGTCGGCGTGCACGCGCTCGATCAGGCGCGCATGCAGGCTGCGTGGAAAAGGCCAGTGCTGCTGCAGCTCCTGGAAGGTGGGCTCATCGATCGCGAGGATCACCACGGGATAGGTGCCCCGCTGGGGCGCCGAAAGCGCTGTGAGCACGTCGAAGGTCTTGAACTCCAGCGCATGCCAGGGCCGGGTGTACGTGGCAGCCCAGGCGAGCAGCAGCACCAGCGCGCTGGCGGCGAGCGCCAGGGCCGCTTCGCGCCATGCGCCCCTAGAAACGGTAGCGCGCATCGATCACGTACCGCACGGACTGGCGGTCGGAACGGTCTCCGAACAGGTTCAGCACCCCCGCGCCCACCACCCAGTGCTTGTCCTGCGTTTCCCAGTAGCCCGCGATGTCCAGGTTCCAGCCCGGCGGGCGGCGTGTGAGGTTCTGCTTGTCCTCGAAACGCTCGGACCGGTAGACCGCACGGGCGCTCAGGTACACGCGCTGCGCGCTGGCCCAGGTAGCCCCGATCACCGCCGTGTGGCGCGGTATGTAAGGGATGCGCAGGTCGCGCACCAGGCTGTTGCTTGTGCTGTCCAGGTACTGGCTGCGGCTGTGCTGGAACAGGTACTTGGCATAGCCCGACCACTGGCGGCTGAACATGCGGTTCACGCCAGCGCCCAGGGCCTGCAGGCTGCCCTCCTCGAATCCCGGGGTGCCTTCAAGCGCATCGGTGGTCGACAGGTTGATCATCTGCGCGTTGCGCATCTCCTCCAGGAAAGGCATGCTGGGCGTGCGCAGATCCACGCCGATCACGCCGGGGTTGCGCACGCGCAAATGGTCGGCGCGCAGGCTCACGAAGGTGCGCTCGTCGACCTCCATGCCCAGCTGCGCCGCCGTGCGCCGATGGCGCCCGCCCGCCTCCACCAGGCGGTCTTCGACCGGAATGCCGGCCGTCTCCACGCTGGTGAGCGTGGACGCACTCAGCGGGCGCAGCCAGTCCTGGTAGGCCATGCGCAGCGTGCTGCCCGCCGCCGGGGTGAACACCAGGCCCACGCGCGGGGTGACCACCCGCTCCGTGTCCGCGCGGCGCGCCTGACTCGATTCGCTGACGTCCCGCACCAGCAGGCCCACCGCATTGCCACCGCGCACCCGGTGGCGGATCTGCTGCAGCCCCAGCGCACCATCGAGCAGCAGGCCCGGCGTGAACTGCTGGCTGCCGGCCAGGGTGAGGCCGGTGTAGCGCCGGTCGATCTCGTTGACGCCGGCAAACACCATGATGTCGGGAGCCACGGCGCTGTCCCGGCGGATCAGGGGGCCGTAGCCGCTCACCACGCTGGATTGCTTTTCCGCCACATGCTCCAGCGTCACGCTCAGGCGCTGGCCGGGCTCCGGGTCCACCGTGTGGCGCAGCTGCAGATCGGTGAAGGCCTTGTCCGGCGAGGCCTTGAGGCCCATGAGGGCAGCCAGCGGCTGGAACAGGAACAGGGTGGGGTAGTTCTCGGAGCGCATGTGCTCCGTGCTGCGCCCCAGCTTGAGCCAGGTCTGCTGCACCGGGCTCCAGCGGTAGGACAGCCCCGCCATCCCCAGGCGCACCCGGTTGCTTCCTGTAGTCTGCAGCACGTCGGACCCATCGCCCCAGAGGTCCAGCCGGTTGCGCCCCTGCAGCGACACGTCGAACTGGTTGGCATACACGAACAGGTTCAGGCGCTCGGTGGGCTGCATGCCCAGGCCCAGCGTCAGCACGTCGGCCCCCACGTCGGCGCCTCCCGTGGAGTCGTGAAACGCCGGTACGTTGAACACCCCCACGTCGATCGGAAAGCGCTTGCCGCGGGCGTTCTGCGCCTTGAAGAACCAGGACACCGGCACCTGGCTGTTGTCCATGCCATTGAGCGTGAGCGAGGGCGCGCGCATGCGGTAGAACTCGCGGTCCAGCATCATGCCCATCGCCCCATGGCTGCCCGGCCGCTGCAGCAGCGAGGAATGCAGCTGGCTGGCGCCAAAAGCCATGGGGTCGGTCAGAAAGCCCTGGAACAGCGCCGAGTTCTTGTTGAACTCGCCACGGTAGCGGTCCGCCAGGAACAGGTGGCTGCCGCCCCAGTACGGCGAGAAGCTCTTTTGCGCCAGCTCCAGCGCCCAGTCCTCCATGCCGAAGAAGGCCAGCGAGGCACCCAGGTTGGCGCTGCCCTTCTGGTCATTGGCCACCTGGTTGAGCGACTTGAGGTAGGGCATGCGCTGCACGGCCGCGCGGGCGGACTCGACGGCATCGCCGGGCTGGAACAGATCGGTCTGGATCTGCGCCAGCAGCAGGTAGGGCAAGGGATCCTTGTCGTCCAGCGCACTGGCCTGGCGCAGCGTGGCCAGCGCATCGGGCGTGCGTCCGAGCTGGTAGTAGGCCACCGCAGTCCAGACCTTGGCACGCGCATAGCGCGGCTCCATCACGCCGGCGCGCAGGAAATCGCCGAGCGCAGCCTGCGGCCGGCCCTGCTTGAGGTGCATCAGTCCCTGCCCGGTGAGCGCAACATAGTCGGCAGGGTTGTCGCGCAGGGCGACTTCAAACGCCTGCCCTGCCTCGGTGAACTGGTTGACAAAGGTTTCGAGCGTGCCCCGCTCGCCCTGCGCCCCTGGCGTCTGCGCATCGAGTGCCAGCGCCTGGCCCAGTGCCTTGCGTGCAGGGCCGGTCTCCTCGCGCTCCACATGCGCGCTGCCCAGTCCCTGCCAGACCCGTGCGTCGCCGGGCATGCGCGCCGTGGCCTCGGTGTAGGCCGCAATGGCCGCCGGCCCATTGCCCTGGCGGCGCGCCAGCTCGGCGCGCACCAGCGCCAGGCCCCCGTCGCTTGCGTCGCTGGTTCCTGCCAGCGTGGCCTGCGCTTCTTCGACCCTGTCAGTGAGCAGTTGCACGCGCGCCAGCTGGGCCAACAGGGCCGGATGCGCGGGCCAGTGCCTTGCAAGTGCCGTGCGCAGGGTGTTCACGGCCGCAGGTCCATCGCCGTCGAGCAGTTGCAGATCCGACTGCATGAGCCAGGCGGCCAGCACGGGCGGCTCGCCCGCGCCGTCGACCTGCTGCGCAAGCTGGGCGCGGGCGGCCTGCAGGTCACCCGCCTGCAGCGCCGCGGCGGACTCCATGGCGGCTGCCCAGACGGCGGGCACCTGGCTGCGCACCTGGGCCAATGCGGCGGCTGCAGCGGCCGCATCGCGGGCAGCCAGCGCGCGCCGCACCGGGTCCAGCGCGGCAGGCATGCCACCATCGGTACTACCCTGCGCCGCGAGCGAAGGCAGCGGATCGGCGCGCAGCGCATTCACCCACTGGATGCGGTCGCGCGGCTGGCTCAGCACCATCTTCACTGGGGCCTGGCCCACATCGGCGTAGGCGGCCTCGTTGGCGGCCACCGACACCTGCCCCTGGGCATTGCCGAACTCCACCGTGCCCGAGAGCACGGTGATCAGCGTGCGGCCATCGCCACCGACTTCGATGTCCCAGTCCGTACCGCGTATCGCGGCCGTGGCGGCGGGCGTTTCCAGCATGAGGCGGCTGCCGTCGGCGCGGCGCGTATGCGTCCAGGCCCGGCCGGCGCTGAGCATCAGAGTGGTCACCGGCTGCGCAGGCGTGGCCACCGCCTTGACCTGCAGCACCGTGTTCTGGTGCAGGCGCAACTGGGTGTCGTCGGCAAACAGCAGGGCCATGCGTGCGGCTTCGCGCGTGCGCACGAAGTCGCCGGGCGCCAGCGCCTGGGCCTGGCGTGCCGGCTTCCAATCCGGCGTGGCCGCAGCGCGCTGGTCGCCCGGGCCTTGCAGGCCCACGATCTCGGCCGCCGCGCCCGGCGGCACGGCGGCATGGCCCGGGAGCCAGGCCAGGGCCAGGAACGCGGCCAGCGCGGAAAGCTGCATCGAAGGGTGGCGCATGGAGGTGCCTTGTTTTCCTATGGAGCGGGCAGCGGCCGACGCAGGTGCGGCCACGAACGGGCAGACCGCAGCCTGTCACACCCGGTTACCGAAATTATCGGGAGTGCGGGCGGGCCGCAGCACACCAGGCACCAACGGCAAGCTGCCATTTCATGAAGAAAGCCACATTTCATAGCACCGTGTGGCGCAGCCACAGGCGTGCACGGCCCTTTCCTACAGACGGCGCTGGGAGCGGGTGCTACAACGTAAATACCTATTGCCTTGCATGCACAGCCCTCTGTGAGCATGCCTATGGAGCTCCCACCCATGTCCGCCGCCCCCCGCCTCAAGATCGGCCTGTCCGCCTGTTTTCAGCATGCCGACCCCACCCGCTCCCTGTTCACCAACAAGACCCTGCAGTATGTCGAGCAGTCCATCGCGCACTGGCTGATGTCTGCCGGGGCCATGGTGGTGATGGTGCCCTGCCCCACGGGCGAGACCGCGCGCGGCGACGTGACACTGGCCCACTATGCCGATTGGCTCGATGGCGTGGTGATGCACGGCGGTGCGGACGTCTGGCCGGGCAATTACGGCGAGGAGCCCCTGCGCGAGGAATGGGTAGGCGACCGCGTGCGCGACCTGTACGACCTGGCCGTTGTCAAGGCGTTCGCCGAAGTGCGCAAGCCCATCTTCGGCGTTTGCCGGGGCCTGCAGTTGATCAATGTGGCCTTCGGCGGTGCGCTCTACCAAGACATCGAGTTCCAGCACCCCGGCGCGCAGCAGCACCGCAACGCCACCACCTACGACCAGCATTTTCATGACATCGAGATCGTGCCCGGCTCACGCCTTGCGCAGTTGTACCCCGACACCCCCCGCGCACGGGTCAACAGCATCCACCACCAAGGCATCAAGCGGGTGGCACCGGACTTCGAGGTGGAGGCCCTGAGCGAGCCGGATGGCGTGCCCGAAGCCATTCGCCTCAAACCCGCCCCAGGGCGCGGCTACATTGCTGCCACGCAATGGCACCCGGAGTTCCACAAAGTGGGCTCGGACACACTGGACGACACCGCCATCCTTGAGGATTTTCTGGCCGCATGCACCAAGGCCAAGGCGCAAGCGCCGGCGGAGCACCATGTCTCACCCTTGCGTGACCGCGCCACCCGGTTGCTGCAGCGGGCGTTGCGCAGGGACCGGCAGAAGGCCGGAGAGTAACGCCCGTGAGGCTGTGCCTTGCACGCGCGGTGGGACAGCACCGGTGGTCGCAACGGCAACACCGTCCCATCGCTACCAGCAGTAAAAAGTAGCCAAAGCGCCCAATTTTCCTCACTGGGCGAAGCTTGCGAAACGCCGGCATCTTCGGCCCCAGCCCAACATCCTGGATACTGGGAGCTTGTTGAGCCCTTATCCAGCGAGAAGCGAGCCCGCACCATGAGTATCTTTGACCGCTTTCTGGGCGGCATGCGCAAGACGACGGACCGTCCCGACGCACCCCTTGCACGTGCCGCAGACCCCCTGGAGCGGCGCAAGCACAGGCGTGTCAATGCGCGAAAAGGCACCAGGGTGCTGATCATCGACGACTCGCCGACCGTTGTCGCCGTCCTGCGCAAGACGCTGCTCTCGGCAGGCTATGAAACGCGCGAGGCGCTGGATGCCGAGCGGGGCCTGGCCCTGATCGCCGCGGAACCGCCCGATCTGGTCTTTCTCGACATCATCCTCCCGGGCATGAACGGGTTCAATGCGCTGCGCACCATTCGCAGGCTGCCCGCATCGCAGCACATCCCGGTGATCATGATCAGCGGCAACGAGCACGCTACCGAGCAGTTCTATGCCAATCGGATCGGTGCAGACGATTTCATGAAGAAGCCGTTCTCGCGCCATGAGATTTTCGCCCGCATCGAGGCCTTGCTCGACGCGCAGCTCACTCCCCGGCGCAGCGTTGGCGCGCCGGGCGGCGCCGCGGCCGACGTGCCACCCGCCCCTTTCTGATACCGCAGCAGCCCTGCGCGACCCCGCTTTGTGCTGGCCGGCTGACCACCCGCTACAGCCGGCCCAATAACCCTGCGCTGTTCAAAACACGCAAATCACTGTAAATTCATACAGTGATCTTGCAATCCAAACTGGCCATCTTGGCCGACGCCGCCAAGTACGACGCCTCCTGCGCGTCGAGCGGTGCTGCGCCGCGCGATTCCGTAGGCGGGCGCGGCATGGGGTCCACCGAAGGCATGGGCATCTGCCACAGCTATGCGCCCGACGGGCGCTGCATCTCGCTGCTCAAGATATTGCTCACCAACTTCTGCCAGTACGACTGCCTGTACTGCGTGAACCGGGTCAGCAGCAATGTGCCGCGCGCCCGCTTCACAGTGCAGGAGGTGGTGGACCTCACACTCGATTTCTACCGGCGCAACTGCATCGAGGGGCTGTTTCTCTCCAGCGGCATCATCCAGAGCCCCGACTACACCATGGAGCAGGTGGTGGAGGTGGCGCGCGTGCTGCGCGAGGAGCACGACTTTCGCGGCTACATCCACCTGAAGACCATCCCCGATGCCTCGCCCGAACTCATGGAGCGCGCCGGCCGCCATGCCGACCGGCTGAGCATCAACGTGGAGCTGCCCACGCCCGAAGGGCTCACGGCCCTGGCGCCGCAGAAGGACGGGGCGGCCATTGCGCGCTCGATGGCGCGCATGGCGGTGCACATCGAGGACGCGCGGCAGGCGCGCAAGGAGCAGACTGCCGCCAAGCTGGTGTCGATGCCCGCTTCGGTGCGCGCCCGCCGGGCCCCGGCACCGCACTTCGCGCCGGGCGGCCAGAGCACGCAGATGATCGTCGGCGCCGACGCCACCGACGACCGCACCATCCTGGCCACCAGCGCCGGGCTGTACGGCGTGCACCGGCTGAGGCGCGTGTACTACTCAGCCTTCAGCCCCATCCCCGATGCGGCGCGCGCGCTGCCGCTGATTGCACCGCCCACCGTGCGCGAGCACCGGCTGTACCAGGCCGACTGGTTGATGCGCTTTTACGGCTTTGCACACAACGAGATCGTGCCCGCAGGCCAGGACGGCATGCTGGCGCTGGACATGGACCCCAAGCTCGCCTGGGCGATTGCGCACCGCGAGCGCTTTCCCGTGAACCTGAACACCGCGCCGCGCGAACTGATGCTGCGCGTGCCCGGCTTCGGCGTGCAGACGGTGGACCGCTTGCTGGCCGCGCGCCGGGTGCGCCGGCTGCGCCACGCCGACCTGGCGCGGCTGCACGTGTCGCTCAAAAAAGTGCTGCCCTTCGTGGAGGCTGCGGATTACCGGCCGGGCCGTACGCTGGATGCGGCCGATCTGGCCGCCCGCATGGCTCCGCCGCCGGCGCAGCGCAGCCTTTTCGATTGAGGCAAGCCACCATGGCACTGCACACCATCACACTCGCACATGCCACCGACTGGCCGGGCTTTCGCAAGGCCGCACGCACGCTGGTGCAGGCCGGCGTGCCGCCACAGGAGGTGGAGTGGTTCACCACGCAAGGCGCAGAGCAGGATCTGTTCGCGGCCCCCGCGCCATCGGGCCTGCCCCTGAATGCGCTGCCACGCCAGGCAGGAGGCCCGGCGCCGCAGGTGCCCGAGGACTTCCTGCGCCTGTGCGAACGCCTGGTGCTGCACCGCAACCCGGCGCGCTTTGCGCTGATGTACCGGCTGCTGTGGCGCCTGTCGCACGAGCGCGGGCTGCGCCACGACCCGCTCGATGCAGACCGCATGCAGGCCCACCACATGGTGCGCGCCGTGGCGCGCGACATGCACAAGATGCACGCTTTCGTGCGCTTTCGCCCGGTGACCGACGGCGAGGGCCGCACGGTGCAGGTGGCCTGGTTCGAGCCTGACCACTTCATCACCGAGGCCAATGCCGGCTTCTTCGTGCGGCGCTTCACGCAGATGCACTGGGCCATCCTCACGCCCGATGCCAGCGTGCGCTGGGACGGCACGCAATTGCACACCGGCCCCGGTGGCCAACGCAGCGATGCGCCGCCGCCCGACGCCGGCGAGGCCCTGTGGCTCACCTACTACCGCCACATCTTCAACCCCGCGCGCCTGAAGACCGACATGATGCGCAAGGAGATGCCGCAGCGCTACTGGCACAACCTGCCCGAGGCCGCGCTGATCACCGAGCTGACGCGCGGTGCCCACGAACGCAGCGCGCGCATGGTGGAGGCCGAGGCCACCACGCCGCGCAAGGCCATCGCGCCGCTCATTCCATCGCACGCGCACGCATTGCGTTGAACTGAGGCGCCGGCTCGGCCGCGGTCCAGCGCCAGGGCAGTGCGTTCGCGCGCCAGATGCCGCCCAGCACCTGCAGCCGCAGCACGCGCTGCGCGCCGGGCCAGCGTGCGCGCGAGGCCTCGTCCCAGAGCAATTCGGCGCGGGCGGCTACGTGCAGCAGGCCACCGTCCTCGTAGTCCACCCACAGCAGCCCGGCCTGCGGGTGCAGCGCGAGGTTGCCCAGGGTGTTGAAGAACAGGTTGCCGGGGTAGTCGGGCAGGGTGAGCACCAGGCCCTCGGCCGTGTGCTCGGCATGCACGAAGCCCGCCTCGCCACCGCGGTGCGACACGTCCACGCCTTCGTTGCGCCGTGCGCCCGGGCGTGCAGCCGAGGCACTGGCGATGAACATCGTGTCGCTGCGCGCGATCAGGCCCAGGGCGGCGGCATCGAGCCCCGCACCCAGCACCTGGGCCGGTGCCGTAGGTGTCACCACCGCGCGCAAACCCGGAGCGCGCGCCTGGATGTACTTGGGGCAGTTGCCGAAGCTCTGCACCACGCCCACTTCCAGCCCGTGGGCACCGAATGCACCCACCCGTCCGTTCATGCGGTTGCGCCGGCGGGTATGCGGCTCCAGTCCGAGCACCCCCACCGGCGCACCGGGCACCAGCCGGGCCAGCACGGGGTCTGCCGCATCGGGCGCCACGGCCATGTGCATGGACCCGGCATCGGGCGTCTGCACGAACCCCGGTGGCCCGGCCACCATGGTGGCCCAGGGCTGGCCCTGGTCGTCGAGCGCGCCCAGCAGCAAGGTGGGCAGCTTCTCGAACAGCTCGCGGTGCTGGTCGGGCATGTGGTCACGCAGCACCACGGGCCCCACGGCGGCCATGCGCTCGCGCACGCCCACGCGCTCCTGCAGGGCCTGCTCGCCCACGTGGAAGGCGGCGGCGGGCGCGGCGCTCATGCCGGCACCACGGTGTCAGGGGCTGGCAGGCGGTCGGCCAGGGGCACATAGCCCGGCAGGGCTTGCACCCGCGCGACCCAGGCGGCGATGCGCGGGTAGCCGGCCAGCGAGAGCCCGCCGATCGGTGCCTGCGAGGTGTAGCTGACCATGGCGATGTCGGCCAGCGTGGGGGCTGCGCCACCCAGCAACCAGTCACGGCCTTCGAGCGCGGGCTCCATGAAGTCGAACAGCCGGCGACCGATGGCCAGCGCCGCCTCGCTGGGCTCGCGGCCCGTGATGGCTGCGAAGCGTGCGCTCGATGCCCCGGGCGCCAACATGCCGGCCGCCAGGCTGAACCAGCGCTGCAGGCCGGCCTGGCCCACCGGGTCCTGCGGCATCCAATGGCTGCCAGGTGCATAGCGCTGCACCAGGTAGACCAGGATGCCGTTGCTGTCGGACAGCACAACATCGCCATCGACCAGCACCGGGATCTGGCCCAGCGGGTTGCGCGCCAGGTGGGCGGCCTGGCGGTTCTCGCCGGCGATCACGTCCACATGGACCAGCGCATGGGGCAGGCCGAGCATGGACAGCATGAGCTCGACCCGGTGGCTGTGGCCCGAGATGGGCATGCGATAGAGCGTGAGGGGTGCAGAGGGTGCCATGGCGGGATGTCCTTGTCAGAGGGGGAAAACACAGAGGACCCAACGATATCCATTGCAAAATCCGCGGTGAATAGCCATAGTGCGGCAATCAAAATTGCGGATATCGCAACAATGGACCATTTGGACACCCTGCGCTGCTTCATCGCCGTGGCCGACGCCGGGGGCTTTGCCGCCGCGGCGCGGCGCCTGGGCGTGTCGGCCACCGCCGTCACGCGCGCGATTGCGGCGCTGGAAGCGCGCCTGTCGGTGCTGCTGTTTCAGCGCAGCACGCGCACCGTGCGGCTGACCGAGGCGGGCGAGCGCTTCCTGCTCGACTGCCGCCTCATCCTCACCGACCTGCAGGAGGCCGAGCAGGCCGCCGGCGGCGGGCAGGCCGAGCCCCAGGGCCTGCTGGCCATCACCGCGCCGCAGATGTTCGGCATGCGGCATGTGGCGCCTATCGTGCAGGCCTTCCTGCACGCCCAGCCGCGCGTGCAGGTGCGCACGCTGTTCGTGAACCGGCTGGTGCACCTGCTCGAGGAGGGCATGGACGTGGCGATCCGCATCGCCCACCTGCCGGACTCGGGCCTCACGGCTGTGCAAGTGGGCTCGCTGCGCCGGCTGGTGGTGGCCTCGCCCGCCTACCTGGCGCAGCACGGCGAGCCGCGCCACCCCGATGAGTTGGCGGCTCACCGCGCCATCGGTTTCTCGTTCGATAACAACAGCGTCTCGCCGTGGAAGTTCAAGGAGGGCGTGGTGGGCCAGCCGCATTTCAGCTGGATCAGCAACAGCAACGAGGTGGACATCGCCGCGGCCGAGTCGGGCCTGGGCCTCACGCGCTGCCTGGCCTACCAGGCGGCGCAGGGCGTGCGCGCGGGCCGGCTGCGCGTGGTGCTGGCCGCGCACGAGCCGCCGCCCGTGCCCGTGCACATCGTCTACCCGGCGGGGCGGCGCGCGCCGGCCAAGGTGCGGGCCTTCGTGGAGTTTGCGCGCGAGCGGCTGTCAGCCGAGCCCGTGCTGCAGGGACGCGGACTCACCCGCAACAGCTGACGTGCGGGTGCCCACGCCAAAGCCCTGCCGGTAGCGCGAAGGCGCCGGCAGGCGCTGCAGACGGAAATGGCGGCGCAGCGATTCGGGCGAACCCAGGCCCGCCAGGTCGGCCACCGCGTCGATGGGCATGGCCGGGTGGGTTTCGAGCAGTTCCTTGGCGATGGCCACACGCTCGCGCACCAGCCAGTCCTGCGGCGACAGGCCCGTGCCCTCCTTGAAGCGGCGCTGCAGCGTGCGCCGGCTCATCTGCGCAAACGCCGCCATGGAATCCACCGTGTGCACTTGGCGCGCGTTCTCCCGCAGCCAGTCGAGCAGGCGCGCGATGCTGCTCACCTCGGCGCTGGGCATGGGCCGCGGCACGAACTGCGCCTGCCCGCCATCGCGGTGGGGCGACATCACCAGCCGCTGCGCCACCGTGTTCGCCACACGCGCGCCATGGTCGCGCCGCACCAGGTGCAGCAGCATGTCCAGGCCCGCGGCGGAGCCCGCCGAAGTGATGGCCTGGCCTTCGTCCACATACAGCGCCGAGACGTCCACCGTGATATCGGGGAACTCGTGGGCCAGGCGCTCGGCGTAGCGCCAGTGCGTGGTGGCGCGCCGGCCCGCGAGCAGCCCCGCATGCGCGAGCACGAACACCCCCGAGCAGATGGAGCAGACCCGCGCACCGCGCCGCCAGGCGCGCTGCAGGGCGCGCAGCAGCGCCTCGGGCGGGCGCTCGGCCGCATCGCGCCAGCCGGGCACCACGATGGTGTCGGCGCGCGACAGCATGGCCAGGCCATGCGGCGCCTGCACCTGCACACCGCCCATGGCGCGCAGAGGGCCGGGCTCCACCGCGCACACGGCGTAGCGGTACCAGTCCACCTCCTGCAGCTCGGGCCGCTCCAGCGCGAACAGCTCGACCGCACAGCCGAATTCGAAGGTGCACAGGCGGTCGTAGGCGAGGATGGCAACCAGGTGGGGCATGGCGCGATGTTACCGAAGATTGTCATGACGGCCACTGGCCGTGGAAGGGCCCCATGGCGACACTGGAACCCTCTGAAACGCCACCCAGGAGCCTGTTGCCATGACCTCTTCCCCCAGCGCCGTCGCCGCCGTTCCCGCCGCCCCCAGTGCCGCAGCGCTCGTGCACTTCGAATCCGCCTTCACCTTCGAGGCCGACTGCTGGGACGTGCACGACGCGATGGACCGTGGCGTGCAGGACTTCGTGCTGCTCGACGTGCGCAGCCATGCGCTGTACGAGGCCGGCCATGTGCCCGGCGCCGTGAGCCTGCCGCACGCCAAGATCATCGAATCGAAGATGTCTGCCTATGCGCCCGGTACGCTGTTCGTCGTCTACTGCGCGGGCCCGCACTGCAACGGCGCGCACCGCGGCGCCGTGCGGCTGGCGCGGCTGAGCCGGCCGGTGAAGCTGATGATCGGCGGGGTGACGGGCTGGCTCGACGAGGGCTTCAGCCTGGAAAGGGGCGCGCAGGGCAGTTGAACGCCCCGGCACTTCAGCCCGGCGCGTAGAGCACGTCCGAGCGCAGCACGTACTTCGTGCCCTCGGTGACGGCCCGGCCTTCGTGCCAGGTGTCGTGGACGAAGAGCAGCGCCGCACCGGTGGCGGGCTGCACCACGAAATCCCTGAAATCGGTGTCCCCGCCCGCAAAGCCCGCATTGAGGTAGACCAGCATTGTGAGCCGGCTGGTCATGCCGGCCTCGGTCCAGGGCCCGTCCTTGTGCATCTTGAAGCGCTGGCCTGGGGCATAGCGGTAGAAACGCAGCTCCCTGGGCAGGCCTTGCGCCGCTTCTCCACCGAGCAGCGGCAAGGCCACACCCTGCATCTGCTGCCACAGGCGCGCTACCCAAATAGCAGACTCGACCAGCACCCGGTCGTTGTTGCGCACCAGGGGCATGGCCTTGGGACCACCGGCGGTGCGCACGCCGGCGGCCTCGAAGCCCTCGCGCTCGGCCAGCGCGATGAGTTCATCGCACTCGCCAACCGACAGGAAGCCGGGGATGGAAAAGGCCCTTTCCGAATGGGCAACCGCCTGCAGCGCTGCCATCGCAGGGCTCAATGGTGGTGGCCGTGGTCGCCGTGCACGTGGCGGTGGGCAATTTCCTCGGCGCTGGCGGCGCGCACGCTCGCCACCTTGCACGAGAAACGCAGCGCCTGGCCGGCCAGCGGGTGGTTGCCATCCAGGTGCACTTCAGGGCCCTTGATCTTGACCACATTGAACACGGCGGGCTGGCCATCGCTGCCCACGCCCTGCAACTGGCCACCGACCTTCACACCCGGGGGGAACTCGGACTTGGGGATGGTGCGCACCAGGCCTTCGTCGCGTGCGCCAAAGGCGTCTTCCACGGCCAGGTCCAGCGTGGTGCTGAAGCCGGCGGCCTGGCCTTCGAGGGCGGCCTCGACCTTGGGGAAGATGTTCTCGTAGCCGCCGTGCAGGTAGGACAGGTTGCCCCCGTCCAGGGGCTTGCCCTCGGGCGTGGCGACCTTGTAGCTGATGGTGACGGCAGTGTCTTTGGCGATGTTCATGGATGGCGCGCTTTCATGCAAGGAAAAGCAGGGGGCGGCAGTGCCGCGGCCCTGCGGATCGGAATGCGGGATTGTCCACGACCCGGACCACCCCTGCCCAAGCAGGGGCGGCGGCCCTCAAGCGGCTGCGGGAACCTCGTCCTCGGCCTGGCCCGGGTAGCGTGCAAAACGCCGCGCCTCGGTGCCGTGCACCGGGTCGCTGTCGGGCCAGGGCCAGCCGCCGAACTGGGTGCGGCGGTAGTCCTGCATGGCCTGCATGATCTCCTGCTGCGTGTTCATCACGAAAGGGCCGTACTGCGCCACGGGTTCGCCAATGGGGCGGCCCTGCAGCACCAGGCACTCGGCCACGGTGGCGCCGGTGTTGGTCAGCAGCCATTCCTGGCGGGCATCGATCTCCAGCGCGGCATGCCCCGGCACGTCCTGCGGGCCCACGCGCAGGCCATCGCCCACGAAGAAGTAGAGCATGCGGCGCGTGCCCTCGCCCAGCGCGGCCGGCATGGGCCACTGGGCGCCGGGGTCCAGGCGCAGCGTCCAGATGGCCACATCGGAGCCGGGCTGCGAGGCCCAGGACTCGGGTGGCGGCGCCAGCGGCGCGGGCGCGGCGGGCAGGGCGCCGGCCACCACGGTGGCAGTGGTCGTGCGGCCGGCCTCGTCGTGGTGCACCAGGCGCGGGATGTGCTCGTTCCAGAGCATGGTGAAGTGCGGCTCCACCATCTTGTGGCGCGCAGGCAGGTTCAGCCAGATCTGGAACAGCTCCAGCGGGTTCGGCTCGGTGGCGCTGAGCAGCGGAAACATCTCGGAGTGCACGATACCCTTGCCGGCCGTGACCCACTGCACGTCGCCGCCGCCGAAACGCGCGGCGGCACCGAGCGAGTCGGAGTGGTCGATGAGCCCCTTGCGCACCAGGGTCACCGTCTCGAAGCCGCGGTGCGGGTGGCCGGGAAAGCCGGGCACGGTCTCGCCGTGGTACATGCTCCAGCCGTCCTTGCGGCTGAAGTCGCTGCCGATCTGGCGGTCGTCCACCGGCACGGCCGGGCCGAAGGCCGCGTTGCCGGCGGGGTAGGCATCGTCGTGGTGGGCGCAGAACAGGAACGGGTCGAGCGTGGGCCACAGCGGGCCGAGCGGCTGGCTTTGCAGGATGGGCGTGGGGTGGTTGTTCGACATGGGGCCTCCTTCGGTGGTGCGCCGTCGTGATCGTGAGCGGCATGCCCGCAACAGATGGGGTCATTGCAGCGCCACAGAAGTGCCACGGGTGGAACGGTGCGGTGCATGCCGCAGGACAATCAGCGGGCTGACCGCGCGATTCTAGGGACAAGCGCGCCAGCCCGCTGGCAGCGCCCTCACTTCACGCGAACACCGTTTGCGCGCCCTCGGCGGGCACCGCAGCGCCCGCCCGCCGCCACGCCATGTCGGGTGCAGGCTCAGGCGGTCTTGCGGCGGTATGTCGCCTTCATGAACTCCTTCCAGCTGCCATCGGGCTGCTGGGTGGAGGAGGTCAGCGTGCGCTCGTCGGGGCCCAGGATGGTGATGGTGTCGCGGTATTTCGCGGTGCCGCCGTCGCCGGCAAAACTCGGGCCTTCGGTCTCGAGCGGGAGCACCTTTTCGGTGGCATCGAGCGTGCCGCGGTAGGCCCACATGTGGGTCATCATCGAGCCGACCCAGGTGCCAATGAAGACCGCCTTCTCGGGGTCGTAGCCCAGCGTGATCATCATGCGCGCGTCGCCGCCGCCGGGCATGGAGCCCGTGCCTTCGCCCAGCACCCACAGGTCGCCGAGCTGGCGCACGTGCTCGGTGCCGGTGGTGCTCATGGGTGGCTCACCGGGCCCAGCGTCGCAGGTGGATTCACAGGTCCAGTCGCCGAGCAGTTGCTGCAGCCAGCGGTGCTGTGCCTGGGGTTCGGGATTCATCATGGTGGGTCTCCTGGAGGGTGCGGCTTACATTGCCAGTCCGTCATGGTGGTGCACGGGGATGGCGTCGAGGTCCACGCCGTCGAGCGTGCGCAGGTTCACGGCCGCCATCTTGTGGCCTGCGGGGTGCGTGCCTTCGCCATGGGTATGGGTGCCGCAGGCCGGGCAGAAACGGTGCTGAATGACGTGCTTGTGGAAGGTGTAGCTGGCCAGATCTGCCTCGGGCGTGGTCAGCCGCAGCTGCCCATGCGGCACGAACCACAGCAGGGAGCCCCGCCTCCGGCACATGGTGCAGTTGCACGCCAGGGCGCTGTCGATGGTGCCTTCCACTTCGAACGCCACCTTGCCGCAGTGGCAGCTTCCCTGGTAACGCATGGGTCCGGCTCCGGGGGTGGGGGCGCCCGTCATTGGGGCACCACCACCATCCACGACACGCCGAAGCGGTCGGCGACCATGCCAAAGGCGGGCGAGAAAAAGGTCTTGCCCAGCGGCATCTGCACTTGGCCACCTGCGGCGAGTGCGTCGAAGAGGCGTTTGGCCTCGGCCTCTGTTTCCGGGCCCAGCGACAGCGAGATGCCCTGGAAGCTGGCCTTGCCGGAACCCATGCCGTCGGACGCCATGAGCTGGGTGTCGCCCACGTTGAACGAGGCATGCATGACCATCTCGGGCTGGGGCCCTGCACCGGGGCTGCCGTCGGCAGAGCAGCCGGCACCGGCAGCGGGTTCGGGGTTGTCCTTGTAGCGCATGAGCATGGTCACCTCGGCGCCCAGGGCCGTGCGGTAGAACGTGAGCGCCTCTTCGCAGCGGCCTTCAAAGAAAAGATACGGTTCGACTTTCATGGCGGATCTCCTTGGGTAGGTGGGTCAAAAGCGGATATCCGCGCATTGTGGACACCGTTCACAAAACAATACCAAAGATAATGGACAGTGTCCACATTGAAATCCCGATGTCCGTAACCACCCGCAACAGCGCCCTACCAGGCGGCCCTTCCTCGCCGCGCAGCACCTACCGCCATGGAGACCTGCGCCGCGCCCTGCTGGACGCGGGCATCGAGCTGGCCCGCCAGGGCGGGCCCGATGCCGTGGTACTGCGCGAGGCCACGCGCCGCGCAGGTGTGGCACCCAATGCCGCCTACCGCCATTTCGCCAACCGGCAGGACCTGCTGGCGGCGGTGCGCGCCGCGGCCGTGGCCGCCGTGGCCCAGGCCATGGAGGCCGAGATGGCCGAGGTGCCCACGGGCGGCACGCCCACCGAACAGGCCCATGCCCGAGTGCGCGCCGTGGGTGCCGGCTACATGCGCTTTGCCCATGCCGAGACGGGGCTATTCCGCACCGCGTTCGGCGGCCAGTTCAGCGTGGAGCAGAACCCCGACCCCGCCATGGGCGGCCTCACGGGCCTGAACCCCTTCGAGCACCTGTCGGCCGCGCTGGACGACCTGGTGACCGCTGGCGCCTTGCCACCCGAGCGCCGGCCAGGCGCCGAGTACCTGGCCTGGTCTACCGTGCACGGCATGGCGCTGCTGAGCATCGACGGGCCCTTGCGCGGCACGCCCGCCGACATGCTGCAGCTGCTGGGCCAGCGGCTGCTGGACATGGTGGAACGCGGTTTGTAGCGCGGCTCAGCGCAGGCCGTAGAGCCCCGCCGTGGCTTCGATGCGCTCCACCAGGGCGCGCCGCAGCGCGGCCGGGCGCAGCACCTCGACCTCCGGCGACTGGCGCATCAACTGGCCGCAGGCGTGGGCCACCGATTCGATGGGAATCGTGAGCGCCACCCGCCCGTCCTTGCGGCGCGAGGGCGAGGCGGCGGCCACCGCGCGCGCAACGGCACTGCTCAGTGCGGCAAGGCCCTTGAGCCCTGCCGGCGTGGCCAGCAGTTCGGCCTCGCCGGTGTACAGGCCCGATTCGAAGCGGCGGATGGACTCGCCCCAATACCTGGGCAGGTCAAAGCGCGCCGGTCGCCGCACAGGCGCGGTGAGCGCCGCCGCCGCGCGGATGTTGGACACGCGGTAGGTGCGCGGCCCGCCATCCGCCGAGGCCTTGCCCACGGGCAGTGCCACCAGGTACCAGACGCCGGCCTTGAGCACCAGGCCCAGCGGCCCCACGGCGCGCTCCACCGTGTCGGCCCAACTCTCGTAGCGCAGGGCCAGTTGCTGGCCGCTCCAGACGGCGGCAGCGACGGTGGCCAGGTGGGGTGTAGGCTCGCTCTCGCGGTACCAGTCCACCGGGTCGAGGTGCAGGCGGTCGCTCACGCGCTGGGCGTCTTCGCGCCAGGGTGCAGGCAGCGCGGCCAGCAGCTTCAGGCGCGCACCCTCCACGTCGTCGCCCAGCCCCAGGTCGCCGGCCGGGCCGGGCAGGCCGCTGAGGAACACGGCCTGTGCCTCAGATGGCGTCAGCCCCGTGAGCGTGGTCTTCCAGCCCGGCAGCAGCGCAAAGCCGCCGTGGCGCCCGCGCTCAGCAAAGATGGGAACGCCTGCCGCCGTGAGCTGGTCCACGTCGCGGTACAGCGTGCGCACCGAGATCTCCAGCGCATCGGCAAGCGCCTGCGCGCTCATGCGCCCCCGGGTTTCGAGCAGCATCTGGATGGACAACAGGCGGCTGGCGCGCATGGCGGCGATGAAAAGAATGCAGAGGTGTGCAGTATGCAGTGAATACCTGCCATGCCTTGGCAGGTATTGCGCCGCAGACTGCGGACTTCTCTCTTTTCGCTTGACCCAAGGAAACCCCGCATGCCCACCACCCCCTCGATTGCCGACTGCGCCACCGTCGAACTGCGCCAGTACACCCTGCACCCCGGCCAGCGCGACGTGCTGATCGACCTGTTCGACCGCGAGTTCCTCGAAAGCCAGGAGCGCGAAGGCATGCGCGTGATCGGCCAGTTCCGCGACCTGGACCGGCCGGACCTGTTCGCCTGGTTGCGCGGCTTTGCCGACATGGCCGCGCGCCAGCGGGCGCTCGAAGCGTTCTACAGCGGCCCCGTGTGGGCCGCGCACTGCCATGCAGCCAACGCCACCATGGTCGATTCGGACAACGTGCTGCTGCTGCGTCCCGCATGGCCGGGCGCTGCGGCAGACCTGCCAGCCGAGCGTGCCGCTCCCGGCGCAAGCGGCCCTGCCCCGGGCCTGCTCGATGCCACCGTGTTCTACCTCAAGGAGCCGGCAACGCCCGCGCTGCTGGACCACTGCCGCGAGCGCATGGACCCCACGCTGCGCGCGGGTGGTGTGCGCCATACCGCTTGGTATTCCAGTGAAGCGAGCCCCAACACCTTTCCCCGCCTGCCGGTGCGCGAGGGCGAGCATGTGCTGCTGGGCCTGGCGCTGTTCAGCGATGCGGCAGCGTTCGATGCCTTTGCGCAGGGAGGTACCTGGCAGCGCGAGGTGGCGCCGGGCCTGGCCCCCTGGCTGGCGCGTGCGCCCGAAACCCATCGGCTGCAGCCCACGGCGCGTTCGGCCCTGCACGCATGACGCACACCCATCCCGGAGACACCCATGCCGATCACCCCGCCCACTGGCGATGCCCATGATTTCGACTTCCTGATGGGCCCCTGGCGCATCCGCAACACCCGCCTCGTGCAGCGGCTCGCTGGTTGCACCGACTGGGAGACCTTCGACGCCGCGGACACTGCACGGCCCCTGTCCGGCGGCATCGGCAACTGCGATGACTTCATCCCCGAAAGCTGGAATGCCGGCTACGTCGGCATGGCCTTGCGACTGTTCAACCCTCAGGCGCGGCGCTGGAGCATCTACTGGCTCGACAACGTGACGGGTGGCCTGGACACGGCCACCGGCCTGTTGAAACCACCTGTGGTGGGAGGCTTCGCAGGCACCGATCAGGGCCTGTTCGTCGGCGATGACATCTTCGAGGGCCGCCCGGTATGCGTGCAGTTCCGGTGGAGCAAGAACCTGGAGACCCACGCGCCGCGCTGGGAACAGGCCTTCTCCGACGATGGCGGGCAGACCTGGGAGACGAACTGGACCATGGAGTTCTCGCGTCCCCCCCGCCTGAACCACTGGCACGCTGGCAGGGTCAGCGCGCCTTCTGCATCACCTCGGCCAGCCAGTCCATGCCCCTGATCCTTGCCAAGGCGCTGCGCGGCAGCAACATCACCGTGAATGCCGGCGCCCCCGGCCCCACGGCCACCGCCCTGTTCCTGGACGGCGGGAGGGGGACGCCCCCAGTGCGGCGGGGCGGCCCTTGCACGGGGGCACTTGCCTTGGCCGCGCCAGTTCCACACGCTGCCGACGGCAAGTAACTATGTATGGGTTCAGGCTGCGGCTTGCACCGGGAAGTCCGTGGAGGCTGCCAGGTCACGCCAGGCGGCCGTCTCCTTCTCCACGAAGGCGTGCTTGTCGGCAATGCTCTGCAATGTGTCGGTGCCCAGTGGCAGGCGCAGCGGGGGCGTGGGGCTGGCCACCAGCTGCATCACGGCCTGGGCCAGGCGCACGGGGTCGCCGGGCTGGTTCAGGTTGATGCGGCGGGCCGCCTCGCGGACCGCACCGGCGCTCTCTGCGTAGTCCTCCAGCACCAGCGGGGACACCGACAGCGAAGCCGTGTCGAGGAACTCGGTGCGAAAGTAGCCCGGCTCCACCACCGTGGCATGGATGCCCAGTGGCGCCAGTTCGGCGTGCAGCGCCTCGGTGAGGCCTTCCACGGCGAACTTGGTCGAGCAGTACACGCCGAAGCCTGCTGAAGAGCGCACCCCGCCCAGCGACGAGATGTTGATCACGTGGCCAGCGCGGCGCGCGCGCATGGCGGGCAGCACGGCGCGCGTCACGTTCAGCAGGCCGAACACATTGGTCTCGTACAGGCGGCGCACCTCGTCGGCGGTAGCCTCCTCCACCGCCCCCAGCAGGCCGTAGCCCGCGTTGTTGACCAGCACGTCGATGCGGCCGAAGCGCTCCAGCGCCGCGCCGACGGCGTGGCGGGCCTGCGCCTCGTCGGTCACATCGAGCGCCAGGGGCAGCAGCGCATCGCTGGAGCCCAGGCGCTCTGTGACGGAGTCGGCGGAGCGCGAGGTGGCCACCACGGCATCGCCCTGGGCCAGTGCAGCCTCGGCAATGCGGGCGCCGATGCCGCGCGAGGCGCCGGTGACCAGCCAGATGCGGGGAAAGGAAGAAGAGGAGGAAGAGGAAGACGTGTGTGCGGTCATGGCAGTAGTCCTTGAAAAGATGGAATTTCGGGGTTCTGGCAGGCGCCGTGCGTTGCCATGGGGATGAACTTTAGGCACACCATTGCCATCGCACTAGCCCATAATCATTGACTTCATTCGCAAGCAATACTTGTCAATAAATGGCCATCAACGAACTGCGCGCCATCGCCACCTTTGCCAAGGCGGCCGAGCTGGGCAGCCTGCGCCAGGCGGCTTCGGCCCAGGGCATCACGCCGCAGGCGGCCAGCCTTGCGCTGGGGCAGCTCGAATCGCACCTGGGCGTGCGGCTGTTCCACCGCACCACGCGCAGCCTGAGCCTGACCGAAGAGGGGCGCCAGTTCCTCGAAGCGGCGCAGCCCGGGCTGGCCACGCTGCAGCGGGCCGTGCACGGCGCCCGGCGCGGGCGCGAGGAGATTGCCGGGCCGCTGCGCATCACTGCGCCGCGCTCCATGATGCTGGAAGTGATCTGGCCCGTGCTCGACGAATTCGTGCGCCGCTACCCGCTGGTGGAACCCGATGTGCAGCTCGACGACCGCATCGGCAACTGGGTGGAGGACCGGGTGGACGTGGGTTTTCGCTCCGGCTACCCGCCCGAGGGCGGGGTGATCGCCCGGCGCCTGCTGTGGCTGCAGCTGGTGGTGTGCGCCACGCCGGCTTACCTGGCGCGCCATGGCACGCCCACGCGCATCGAAGACCTGGCGCAGCACCGATGCAGCGGCTTTCGCCACCCGACCACGGGCAAGCCCATGCCCTGGGAGTTCCGCGTGGGCGAGGACATCGTCGCCCACGCCATTCCACCCGCCTTCTGCGCCAACGACATCGAGCTGGAGGCGCGCGCCGTGCTGGGTGGACATGCCATCGGCCAGTTGGTGGGTGCCACGGCCGCCCCGCTGGTGCGCAGCGGGCAACTGGTGCCGGTGCTCACCGACTTCGTCCCGCAGCACCTGGGCCTGTACGTGTACTACGGCAGCCGCGCGGCGCAGCCGGCGCGGGTGCGCGCCTTCATCGACCTGGCGGTGGAAATGCTGGCCGACAACCCGGTGTTCAGCCTGAGCGCGCAGGAACTGGCCGCAACAGCCCGGAAACCCCGGCGGCGACAACAACCTGCCACCTGAACCGGCGTTGCACACGGTTCTTTCGCTGCGGGAAGGGGCAATTGTTCACGGTTTGGCAAACAGTCCGTTGTGAAAAACGGTATTTATCGTTTCGGGCTTCCACAATATATTCGGTTCACTCCCCCCAGGCACGAACCGGACAACGCCCCATGACCACCTTTGCCGCCACGGTCCAGACGCAGATCAAGGCCTCGCCCGCGCAGGCGTTCGGTCACATCGCGCCCATCGACCCCACCACGCTGTTCACCGGCTACGGCCCCCTGCCAGCGGTGACGGGCACGCGCGACCAGACGGGTGCCTGGGATGCGCCGGGGCAGACGCGCACAGTGGCCATGTCCGATGGCAGCAGCGCGCAGGAGGGGCTCAAGCACTACCGCCCGGCCCAGTATTTCGCCTACACCGTGAGCGGCTTCACGGGCGTGCTGCGCTGGCTGGCGACGGGGGCGGACGGCGCCTGGTGGTTCGACCCGCAGGCCGGCGGCACGCAGACCACGGTGCGCTGGCGCCATGCCTTCCATGCCCGCTCGAAGTGGGCCGCACCGGTGCTGTGGCTGCTGGCCAGCGTGCTGTGGCGCGGCTACATGCGCAAGGCGCTGCACCTGGCCAAGGCGCAGATCGAGACCGCGCCCCGGCCCCCCGTGGGAGCACTGTCGGCCTGACCAGCCGGGCCTGTCAGTTGGCCTTGGCTTCGAAGAAGGGCTTGCCCTGAACGGCTGACGGGCTGACGGTGAAGGTCTTCACCGGCTCCAGGCCCTTGTTCTGGCCTGGCTTCAACGGACGCGTGACACCGGGCTTCAATGCAGGATCGATGCAGCCACTGCGCACCGCCTTGAGCACCTCGGGGTTCAAGGGCCGGCGCTGGCCCAGGCGGCTGCCGGACAGGAACAGCATCTGGCCCTTGAGCTCGGCCCGCTGGTCCATGAGGGGCATGGCCTGCAGTTCGTCGAAACCTACGCGCACTGAGTTGCCGCTCTCCAGCCGGTACTGCACCACTTTCACGAACGCAGGCTTGCCGGGGCTCTCTTGCACCAGGTCACCCAGGTAGAAATAGCGCACCGACTCGGCCGGCATGGCGGGCAGCTTGTAGCTTTCGGACCAGTTGCTGTTGCCCTCGGTGAACAGGGGGCGCAGCGTGGTGGGAACCTTGTCGTCCGCCGACACAGCGAACACCGGCGCGCGGGCATTGGACAGCGTGTAGCCATGGAAGTCGAACTCCACCATGGCGCCCTGCGCCTCCACCTTGCTGGAGAACGCGGGGAACAGGGTCTGCTCCTGCCGTACCTGTTGCAGCCGGATACCGCCGCCCTCCGCCTTCCAGCGGCCTGCGGCCAGCAGGTCCAGCGCGCCGCCTGTGAAGGCAAAGCAGTAGGTGTTGTCGTCCAGCAGCGCCAACTGGGCCACGGTGTCCACCGAACCGCCGCGGTACTCGCCCACGTAGCCGGACTCGGCGGGTGTGACGGCATGGGTGGCGAAAGCGGCCATCAGGGCGGCCGACACCACTGCGGTGGTACGCGCAGGGCGCAAGGGGCGAAGGAGGTGGTGCACGGGAAGGTCCCAGGTGGAATGGTGGGCCACTATATAGGCCCGGGCGCCTGCGCCGCAACACCACAGCCGCGCCAGGAAGACCACGGCCGAAAAAGCTGCGCGGCCCAGGCCAATACCCCCTCAGAGGGAAATCGCCAAGCGTCTCGGACGGCGCCTGTTCACGCGGCGAACCCGCCATCGATCAGCAGGCTGGCGCCGGTGACCATGCCGGCTTCAGGCCCGGCCAGATAGGCCACCATGCCAGCGATCTCGGCCGGGTCGGCGTGGCGGTTGACCGCCATCATGCCGTGCATGTCGCCGGCCATGGGGCCGTCAGCGGGGTTCATGTCGGTGTTCACCGGGCCGGGCTGCACGTTGTTCACGGTGATGCCGCGCGGACCCAGGTCGCGCGCCAGGCCCTTGGTGAGCCCGACGATGGCGGCCTTGCTCATGCCGTACACGCTGAAGCCGGCCCAAGGCAGGCGATCGGAGTTGGTGCTGCCGATGGTGATGACGCGGCCATAGGCACCGCCCTGGCCCATGTGGCGCACGGCGGCCTGGGTGGCCACGAACACGCCGCGCACGTTGACGGCGAGGGTGCGGTCCAGGTCTTCCAGCGTGACGCTGCCGACCTCGCCCATCACCGCCACACCGGCGTTGTTCACCAGGATGTCCAGGCGGCCCAGTTCACGTGCGGCGCCATCGATGGCAGCCGTGAGGACCGCCGCATCGGCGCTGTCCGCCTGCAGGGCCAGCGCGCGGCCGCCGGCAGCCTCGATCTCGGCAGCCAGGGCCTTGGCGGGTGCTCCGTTGCTGGTGTAGGTGAAAGCGACGGCAGCGCCATCACGCGCCAGGCGCCGCACGATGGCGGCACCGATGCCGCGCGAACCGCCGGTGACGAAGGCGGCCTTGCCAGCCAGGGCGCCGGTGGTGGAAACAGGGGAGACAGAAGAAGCGACAGACATGGTGAAACTCCGGTAAGTGGACCAGTGAATGCACTGGCAACACCTGCAGTGTCTGAGAACCATTGCGTTACCAGTAGCCATGAATGGGCTGTACCGATTTCAACTGACAGTTGAAAATACCAGGCATGCAACCGCTCAGCCACCTCGAGTCCTTCGTCAAGTCCGCCGAGTCCGGCAGCTTCTCGGCCGCTGCCCGGCTCATGGGCCTGACCCCTGCGGCCGTGAGCAAGAACGTGGCGCGGCTGGAGGCCAAGCTCTCCGTGCGCCTGTTCCAGCGCAGCACGCGGCGCCTGGTGCTGACCGAGGGCGGCCTGCGCCTGCTGCAGCAGATCAGCACGCCGCTGGCCACCCTGGCAGACGCCGTGGAGCACGCGGCCGAGACAGACCGCCAGCCTGCGGGCACGCTCAAGGTCAGCATGGGCCAGGCCTTCGGCCGTGCCTACCTAGTGCCGCTGCTCGGCGAGTTCCTCGCGCGCTACCCGGCCATCCAGCCCGACTGGCGCTTCGAGAACCGCCAGGTGGACCTGATCGGCGAGGGCTTCGATGCCGGCATCGGCGGCGGGCTGAACCTGAACCCCGGCATGGTGGCGCGCACGCTGGGCACCATCCACATCGTGGCCGTGGCGTCACGCGCGCAGTTGCAGGGCCGCAAGGCACCGCGCCATCCCTCCGACCTGGCGCAGTGGGACGGCATTGCGCGCCGCTCGATCCAGACCGGGCGCATCCCCGTCACCACGCTGCGCAACAAGGCGGGCGACGCGGCTGCGGCCGAGCTGCGCCCACGCATCGTCTTCGACGACCCCGAGGCCATGTGCCAGGCCGCGCTCATGGGCCTGGGCGTGGCCCTGCTGCCCATGCCCTTTGCCCAGCCCTGGCTGGCCAGCGGTGACCTGGTGCGGCTGCTGCCGGGCTGGTGGTCGGATGCGGGGCCCACCTCGCTGTACTACCCGGACAAGAAGCTGCTGCCCGCGCGCACGCGGGTGTTCGTCGAATTCATCATCGAGCAGTTCAGCTTGCGCGGGTTTGCGCAGCGGGTGCGGGGGGATTGACCTCCCGCGAGGGTCCGGCGCCAAGCTGTTGCTGGCAGGCGCTGCTCTGCGCAGGGCGGCAAGCCCTGGGCGGTTACGGCACCGGCTTGTTCACGAACGCGATGGACAAGCCCCTCGGCGTGACGCTAATGGCCCCAGGCTGCATCCCCAGGCCGTCAAGCACGCCCAGGTCTTGCGGGCGCAGCCGGTGCAGCACCACCTCGCGCAGCGACTGCTCGGCCAGGGCCGGGCCATAGCTGTTGAGCATGGCCACCACCTCCGGCCGCAAGCTGGGGAAATCCAGCCGCCCCACGCGCAATTGGTGGGCACGCAGGCTGCGGTCGCTGGCTTCGTAGCGCAGGGCGAACTCCACCTCCAGGGTGCCGCCATGGCTGCGCCGCAGCGCAGGGCCCGCGGCCTTCAGCGCGAATGCGGCGCCCAGGCGATTGCTCTCGGGAAGCAGCGACAGGCGTGGCACCTGCACATCCACGTCCACCAGGCCCGCCATGGGATAGCGCAGCGGAAAGCGCTGCGCCACCGCCTCCTGCAATTGCTCGGCAGAGACGGTGTACGCCGGCTGGGCCTGGGCGCCGCGGACGGTCACCAGCACAAGGCCGCCAAGTGCGCCATGGCGCGCCCCTGCGGCAAGAAAGGATCGGCGATGCATTCGTTGGCTCCTTGGGGGTGTGGCAGTGCAGCGGTTGGCAATAATGGCCAGATGAAACCCGCAGCGCCCGCCCATACATGCCAGGTTTTCGGCTCGCCCTGGGAAGGTGTGTACAGCACGCACATCGAAAGTTCCCGCCACTATGGCAGGCATTGGCATGCCGTCTATGGCCTGGGGTTGCTCGACGATGGGGCACAAAGCTCGGCCAGCGGACGCGGCCCGGTGGATGCCTATGCAGGCGATTTGATCACCACCAACCCCGGCGAGGTGCACGACGGCCAGCCGCTGGGCGGCCCATCGCGCCGCTGGCGCATGGTCTACCTGGAGCCCCAGGTGCTGCACGCCATGGCCGGCGACCTGGCCACGGCGCCGCCCCAGGGGCTGGCCCTGGCCCGCCCGGTGATCCAGCACGATACGGCGCTGCGCGACGCCCTGCACCAGTTGCTGCAGCGGCTGGCGCACGGCGGTACCACGCCGCAGCACAGCACGGGCGTGGCCGCCCTGGCTTGCGAGGAAGCCCTGGTGCACACCTGTGCCCTGTTGCTGTGCCGCCATGCCACTGCGCAGCGCCTGCATGCAGCCGGCGCCGACGTTTCGGCCGAGGTGCGCCGCGTGCGCGACTGCCTGGCGGATACTTCGCAGGCACCGCCGACGCTCACCCAACTGGCCGCCATGGTGGGCCTGGGCAAGTACCAGTTGCTGCGCCGCTTCACCCAGGCCTATGGCCTGCCGCCCCATGCCTGGCTGCTGCAGCAGCGCGCCGAGCGTGCCCGCAGCCTGGTGCTGCGCGGCGCCAGACTGGCTGATGCCGCAGCCGATTGCGGCTTTGCCGACCAGAGCCACATGACGCGCATCTTTGCGCGGCAGTTCGGCTTCACGCCCGGGGCCTGGCAGCAGGCCATGGCGGGAAAGCCACGCCGGCCGCTGCCGCAATAACGTTCAAGACCCTTCGCGCACGGGAATCCACACTGCCTGCAGTTTGACAACACGGGCAAGGCGGTATGCGATGGGAATCTCGGAATCATGGAAAGGCCAGCTGCTGTGCAGCCTGGCCATGGTGCTGGTGGGCAGCACGGTGGTGGTCAGCAAGGTCATCGCACAGGACATCGAGCCATTTGCAGCCACCGTGCTGCGCCATGCCCTGGCCCTGCCGGTGTTCCTGGCGCTGATGCGCTGGCACGGCCAGCGGCTGCCACGCGTGGGCCGGCGCGATGCGCTGCTGCTCACCGTGCAGGCGGCGGCGGGCAGCGTGGGCTACTCGGTGCTGCTGATCCTCGGGGTGTCACTTGCCAGCGCCGCGGATGCAGGCATCGTGGCGGGCACGCTGCCTGCGGCGGCCGCCCTGTTTTCGGCACTGCTGCTGGGCGAGCGGCCGGGCCTCAGGCTGGTGCTGTCCATTGCGCTGGCCACCGCCGGGGTGATGGCCGTGGCCCTGGCGCCTGAGAGCGCGCCCCCAGGAGGCGCCAGCACCCGGCTGGCGGGCATTGCCCTGGTGCTGGCGGCCGTGGCCTGCGAGGCGGTGTTCATCCTGGCCAACAAGCGGTTGTCGCAGCCCATTGCGGCGCTGGCCCTGTCCACGCTGATGTCGGCGGGAGGGTTGCTGCTCTCGGCCCTGTCGGCATGGTTGGTGGCACAGGCATCGCCCTCCACCTTCACGGTACCTGCGCTGGCCGGGGTTCTGTACTACGCCTGGGTGCCCACCGTGGGCGGCTTTCTGCTGTGGTACGCGGGCAGCGCCCGCACCAGTGGTGTGCGCGCATCGCTGGCTACCGTGTGGCTGCCGGTAGCGGCGCTGCTGCTGTCGGTGGTGTTCCTCGGTGAATCCATACGCAGCTGGCAGTGGCTGGGCCTGGGCTGCGTGGTGGCGGCCCTGCTGCTGGCCTCGCTGCCTGCGGCGCCGGGGCCCGGGGATTGAAGACGCGCGCTCAGCGCCCTACAACGGACCAGCCTGCATGCAGGTTGGTCTTGTCGTTCTCATACTCCCAGGCGGTGCCGCAGCGGTCGCACTGGTAGCGGGTGAACGTGACCTGGCCATGGTCGCGGTCTTCCTTGCGGTTGCCGCGCTGCACCAGCTCGGCGTGGCCGGGGGCGCGGCGCCAGTTGCGCTGGATGCCCTTGCAGGAATCGCACAGCTCCATGGGCTTGAGTTCGGTCTGCCGTTCGTGGGGTTTGTTCATGGGAAAGCCTTGCCGTTCTTGGAATGGGGGGTGGTAGAAAAGTGGGGCACCGGGGCAGGGCCAACCCCGCTATTGTCCCACCGCACCGGCGCCTTGCAGCATCTTGGCCATGCGCGCATTGGCCAGAACCACGCCACGGCGCTCCACCTGCTGGCGCATTTCCACCGCAAAACCACATTGTGCGAAGAACGGCTCGGCCGTGAGGCTCACGTCGGCCCACAGGCACGCAATGCCGCGCAACGCTGCCTGGGCGTGGATGTGGGCCATCAGTGCACGCGCCACGCCCTGGCCCGCATGGGCCGGGGCAACGAAGAAATGATCGATGTAGCCCGTAGCCTGCAGGTCGGAGAAACCGGCGATGTCCGTGCCCTTGTCCGATGCCGCTTCCGCGACGAAGGGCTGGTTGGCCTGAAGCCGTGCGGTCCACTGCTCCAGGTCGTACGCCATCGGCGCCCAGGCATCACGCTGCTCCTGGGAATACTGCCCGCCGGTCAGTCCATGCACGGCGGCATGGAACAGGGCACGCAATCCAGGTGCGTCGCCCGGGCGGAAGTGGCGGATGTGGACGGGCATGGCGGCGAGGGCTGGCAAATGGCAGGGGGCGCCGATTGTGCCCGAGGCCGTTTCCTAAGTCGGTGTCGCCATGCGCAGGCGGCGCGCCGTTTCTTCTGCGCGAGCGTCCTCGATCTCGCGCAGCACGCCCTGCATGTCCACATCGGTGTGCTCTGGCGCATAGATGCCGGTGAGCGGCGTCTCGTTGGTCAGCAGCCCGCTCTGGTACAGGCTCCAGATCTCGGGCCCGTACTGGGTGGCGAGCAGCTCGGGCGCGAACTGGCCGAAGAAGTCGCGCAGGTTGGCCACGTCGCGCATCAGCATGCGCGGCGCATGGTTGTTGCCGGCCGCGTCCACGGCCTGCGGCAGGTCGATGATGACCGGGCCGTCCGTGCCTTCCTCGCCATCGGCACCGGGCAGGTGCGCCAGCAGGATGTTGAACTCCGACAGATCCCCATGCACCACGCCCGCGCAAAGCATGCGCACGACCTCGGCGATCAGCGTGGCGTGGTGCGCGCGGGCCTGCTCGGGCGTGAAGGCCACGTCGTTCAGGCGCGGGGCCGCATCGCCGTGGGCGTCGGTCACCAACTCCATGAGCAGCACGCCGTCGTGGAAGTTGTAGGGCTGCGGCACGCGCACCCCGGCAGCGGCCAGGCGGTACAGGGCATCCACCTCGGCGCTCTGCCAGGCGGCCTCCTGCTCCTGGCGGCCGAACTTGCTGCCCTTGGCCATGGCGCGGGCCGAGCGCGAGTTCTTCACCTTGCGGTTCTCGGTGTAGTCCACCGCCTGGCGGAAGCTGCGGTTGTTGGCCTCCTTGTAGATCTTGGCGCAGCGCGTGTCGTCGCCGCTGCGCACCACGAAGACCATGGCCTCCTTGCCGCTCATGAGCTGGCGGACCACGGTGTCGATCAGGCCTTCCTCGATGAGGGACTGGAGTCTGGGGGGTGCTTTCATCGGGCCTGTGCTGAAAATGGGATACCGCCCCATTGTCGCCGGGCAGGCAACAGCCCTTGCTCCCGCCGTCCCAACGGCCCCTCGGAGCGGCCTGGCCGTGCACGACAATCGCTGCACACCGCCCACCGCCAGACACCTCCAGGACACCACGCCGTGCACCATTTCGCGATCCCCGTTTTCACCCCGGCATGGCAGGGCGCTGTGCTCGCAGGCCTGTCGGCATTGGCCTTGGCATCGCATGCGGCACCGGGCTTCCGGGAGGGGGCGTATGCCCAAGCGCCCGGCACTGCGGCAGTCTGCGTCAGCCGCAAGCAGATGGACAAGCTCTCGGCCCCGACCTGGAAGCTGGCGATGAAGGAACGCGGCATGGACTGCACCGTCACCGAATCGGCGAAACCCATGGTGGGCCACGAGACCTGGAAAGCCGCGTGCACGGACCCGCGCAGCAAGGACGCCCGGCACCTGTACCAGTTCACCGTGCATGCCAACAGCGAGCAGATCGTCATCGACAGCCGGATGGCAGACGCTGCAGGTGACCTGAAGATGAAGAACGCGTTTCTGGGCACCTACCAGGGCGCCTGCACGGCCAGCAACCCGCCGCTGGACGAATGGGCGTACCTCGATGGCACCTACGGCCTGGGAACCCCTGCACAGGCCGATGGCGCGCGCAAGGCGGTGGCCATCGAGCTGATCCGCTGCGGCAATGTGTTCAACGGGCTGTCGCTCACGGTGGCCAAAGGCAAGCAGGAGGGCATGCGCACCGCCGCCGCGGCCATGCTCGAAGCTGCCGTGGAGCTGTACCCCGCAGAAGGCAGCTTCCATAGGGACGAGCTCAAGAAGTCGGCCCCCCTCGTCTCGGCCGAACTTGTCGGATCCTCGGCAGAAAAGAAGTTTGCGCAGTACCAGTCGTGCAGCGCCTACCTGCAGCCCGACGGCATTGCCCAGTCGGTCAAGGAGCGCAGCGCCGCTGCAGGCGCCACGAAGTAAAGGCTGGCGAGTCAGGACCGCGCTGGAAGGCGCAGCGTGTCCAGGCGCTGGTGCAACTCGTCGCCCAGGTCCACGGGCAACTGGTGCTTGGACTGCAGGTAGTGGTTGGTGTACACGTCGAGGTAGGCCTCGAGCGTCTGCGCCGCGTGGGTCTCACCCGCCAGCTCCATGCACAGCGCGGCCACTTCGGAAGTGCAGAAATGGTCCTCGCGCGTGGAGCGGCGCAGGCGGTAGCGCGAGAGCTGCTCGGGTGCGAGGCTCAGCACCGGAAACGCATCGATGTACGGGCTCTTGCGGAACATCTTGCGCGCCTCGGGCCAGGTGGCGTCGAGCAGGATGAACAGCGGGCGCCTGCCGCCCTGCACCGGCTCCACCGCCGTCACCACGCGCTCGGGCGCCACGAACTCGCCAGGGAACACCACGCAGGGCTGCCACTGCGGATCGGCCAGCAGGGTGAGCAACTCCGGGTCCACTTCGGTACGCGCCCAGCCGAAGGCCCAGGTGTCGGCCACCACGTCGGCGATGAGCCAGCCGGTATTGCTGGGCTTGAGCGGTTCAATGTCGGCCATCAGCAGGCACACGCCCGGCCGCGTCGTCTGCAGCGGACGCAGGGCACACAGGCAGTGGCTGGGCACCAGGCGGCAGCCCGTGCAGCGCTCGCCGCGCGGTCCACCCCGGGCCAGAAAAGGCTTGGCCGCACGCGCCAGGCGCGCCGAACGCAGGCGCGACACGGCGTGCGGCAGCGCCGGCACGGGCATGGCAGCCGTCACTGGCCCCCCGCGTGCTCAAGCGCAAACAGCGGCAGCTCGGTCTTGGGGCTCAGCCACACACCGCCACCCAGCTCGGTGAAGCCTTCGGCCAGCGTGCGGCGGTACAGCTGCGCAGGGTGGCGGAACATGCGCGGGTCGGTCAGGGTCTCGTCCACGATGTCCTGCTCCCAATCTTCGCGCGTGACGGCCTCCACGTACAGGGCGCCGCGGCTGAGCCGGGCCAGGTTGCGCAGGGCCGTCTGCACGTCGCCCTCGTTCAGATAGGGCAGCACGCCCTGGCAGATCACCAGGTCGTAGGGCGTGCGCGCCTTGTAGTCGACCACCGAACCCTGCTCCCAGCCAAAGCGGCCGCACAGGTACTCGCTGAATTCCACGCCGTGAAAAGTCGCTTGCGGAAAATGCCGTGCGACCAGGTCGCGCCACAGTCCGATGCCGCAGCCCACGTCCAGCACGCGTTTCACCGGCACGCGCAGGTACTGCAGGTAGCTGCAGACGAAGGTACCGAGCCGCTCGGTGTGCGCCGGGTCCACCACACTGGTCTTCTTGTTGAAGTAAAAGCGCTCGTAGTAGGCCGCATCGAAACCATCGGCGTCGGCGCTCTGGCCTGCACTGCTTGCAGATGTCACTGCCATTCCTTGTTCCTTGGCGGAGGAACCGCCTTGCGCTGGAGTATCGCCGAGCGTGGCCACCCGCCGTGGTTCGCACCCCCTGCGCCACGGCACAATGGGACACAGCCCTTCACGGACCACGCCTGACCCCCGATGCACCTGATCCATTGCCGCTCCCAGCACCTGCCCATTGCGAGGCACTGCACGCTCTTGTTGCTGGTGTGGTCGCTGATGCTGCTGGCCGCCTGCTCCAGGCCACCGCCTGCGAACGCGGCCCATGCCTTCTCGTGCGAGGACGCACGCCAGCTGCGGGTCTGGCGCGCCCGCATCGGAGACAATTTCGCGGCCGTGGAACACCTGACCAGCACACACGATCCCGAGGCTGCGGACCCTCTGGCCACCGTGCGCCGGATGCGCGACCTGCATCTGCAGTTGCGCCAGTATTTCCTGACCGAACCCATGCCCGACTGCATGCAGCACGCCGTGCGCATCTACGTGGACGGACTGGAGCCCCTGGAGCGCAGTGGCGACCGGGACAAGGACCTGCTGACCTCGATGCGCAACGTGAGCACCACGGTGGACCGCTTCACCGAAGCGGTGAGGGCGGCAAAGCCGCAATGGGCCCAGGAGGCACAGAGAGCGGCGTCCATGCCGCGCTGACCCGGGGCCTGTTGCAGGCTACTTGCCCGGGGAGGCCGTCCAGACGGGATTGAGCAGGCGTTCCAGCCGCGCGTAGGAGGCTTCGAGCCGCACCAGCGCCTGGTCGATAAGCTCGTTGGTCATGGTGATCTTGGTGCCGTTGGTCTCCACGGGCTTGCCCTTGGAAACCGCCACCAGCGAATCGCGGAACTCCTTGTCCCGGGCCAGCACGGAGTCGGTGGCCAGGTTGCGCATGCGCATCATCTCCAGGCGCGTCTTGAGGGCCGACTCGTAGCTCTTGTCCACCACCGGCTTGCGCTGCTTGATGCTGGCCTTGTAGCTCACCACGGTGGCGCGCTCGAGCTCGATGTTGTTCTTGAGCGCAAAGGCCACGCGCTCCATGGCGCTGCGGCTCACTGCTGCTTCGGGGTCCTGGAGACCGGACCAGAATTCACGGTGCACCTCTTCGGTCAGCACGGCACCGTCCTTGAACATGGACATGATCACGGTCTGGCGCTCGGCGTCGGTCTGCGCCGCCATGGCCACCGGAGACAGGGCGGCAAACGACAGGGCAAGGACCAGGCCGGCACGCAGGCATTGCTTGCGAAAATTCATTCGGAGATTCTTTCGAGAGTCGGTCAGCGAGAAAGTCGTGCACTATGCCACCGCTGCAGTGGCTGCGAGCGCGACTCAAGTATCCGCGTGTAACGAACTCCCGCGCAGCCGATGGCCCTCACGCAGCAGGCTGCAGGTACTGCCCAACCAGTTGCCGCTGAGCCGCAGCATCCACCCCGAGCACGTCCACCAGGTAGGTCTGCACGCCGCCATAGTCCTGGTCCACCATGTGCAGCGCAGCGTCGAGAAATTCCTCCTGCACACGCCACAGCACGGCCAGCACCTCCTCGGGCGCGTGGCTGCCCATGCCGGCGGGGCGGCGGTAGAGGTTGTTGGTGAGCAGGTAGTCCTGCATCACAGTCTCGCGCGGCACGCCCAGGGCCATCAGGATGAGGGCGGCGGCAAAGCCGGTGCGGTCCTTGCCGGCGGTGCAGTGGAACACCGTGGGTGCGTCGCTGGCCAGCAGCAGGCGGAACAGCTCGGCAAAGCGCGGTGCGTTCTCGTGCACGAAGCCGCGGTAGGTGTCCTGCATGAGGACCACCGCGTCCTGCGCGGTGAGCGCACGGCCGGTGGCCTGCAGCTCCAGCGCGCGCTGCACCACGGTGGGCTCGATCACCAGCGGGTGGTAGGCCACGCCGGGGATCGCATACGCATACGCCGCTCCCTCGGCCTTGCCGCGAAAGTCGATGGCGCGGGTCACGCCCAACTCGGCCAGCAGGGCCTGGTCCGCAGGGGTCAGGCCGGCCAGATGGTCGGAGCGGAAGATACGGCGCCATTTCACGGTCCGGCCATCCTGCCCGGTGTAGCCGCCCAGGTCGCGGAAGTTGGTGGCGCCGGCCATGGGAAGAGAACGGGCGGGGTCTTGTTGCATGGCAGGTCGGACAGGAAGGACTGGGGATGGTGTCCGAGCTTATACGACACCCAGGCCCCTTGCCTGTCGCGCAGGCAGTAGCCCTGCGGCCCAGGACCACGGCCTGAGAGGGCGGCCTTTAAAGTGCGCAGCGGCTCGCGTAGCGCACCACCGTCACGCCCGCGCGCGCCTGGCGCACCGAGGGCATCACCAGCACGCAATCGTCGTACGGCGTGGTGACAGGCACACCATCGTTGTCGCCGATCACCGTGCCGGCCTTCTCGATCACCTCTAGACCCGTGTAGGGCTCCACGAAGCGGAAGGCGCTGCTGGTGGCCACCACCGGCCCGGTGACTTCGAGCGCCCACTGGCGCGGCGCATCGGGCAGGCGCCAGCCGGGCAGTTGCCGTGCCAGCGCATCGGCATCGAGCACACCCGACTGTTCGAAAAAGCGCACGCACTGGTCCTGCGCCACGGCGCGGCTCGCAGGGTCGCCATGGAAGCCGCATTCGATGAGCAGCGAGCGGGTGTCGCCGCCCTGGCCTTCTCCCGTCCCGTCGGCCAGGCCGAAGCGCCCGTAGTCGCGCATGCGCACGCCATCCTTGTGGCCGGCATCGACCACGATGTGCTCGGGCGAGCGCATGGCACGCGCCAGTTGCAGGTTGCGCGGCTGTATGCCGGTGAGCAGGAGCGGCGCCGAAGGCTCGTGCATGGAATGGATGTCCAGCAGCCAGTCGGCCTGGGCCACGAAGGGCCGCAGGGCCGCAGCCCGGCGGCGCTCGATGGTGTCACCAGCGTCGATGCGCTCGTCGAGCCATTGGCGGTTGAGGTCTTCGTCGGTGAAGCGCGAGGCGTCGTGGCTCAGCGGGTCGAAGCGGTCGAAGGCTTCGAGGTTGCAGAATGCCAGCGTGAGCTTTCCGCGCACGGGGCGCAGCCCCGCTTCCAGCAGGCCCTTGAGGGCCCAGGCGCCGCACAGCTCGTTGCCGTGCACCAGGGCGCTGACCATCACGTGGCGGCCGCTCAGGCCCGAATCGAAGTGCCAGACGCCTTCGGTACCGGTGTTGCCCGCGCGCCAGGCGCTGATGTCGGGCGCAGGCAGCGCGAAGACCAGGGGCTGCGGGGATGTCGTCACTGCAGTCATGCCCATCATTCCTCGATCTTGGCGAACTCGACGATCTTCTTGTACTTGGCCACCTCGGCCGCCAGGTACTGGTCCATGTTCACCGTGGTGGCGGCCACGGTGGAGCCGCTGGCCTCCAGCTTCTTGCGGAAGTCGGGCGACTGCAGCGTGTCGTTGAGTGCCTTCTTGATCTTGTCGAACACGGGCTTGGGCAGGTTGGCCGGGCCCAGCAACGCGAACCACACGCCGATGTCCACGTTCTTGAACTGCGGCGATTCGGCCAGGGCCGGGATGTCAGGGGTGGTGGACGAGCGCTTGGCCTCGGTGGTGCCCAGCGCGATGACCTTGCCGCTCTTGATGTGGGGCAGGCCACTGGAGAGCACGAAGACCCCGAACTCGAGGTTGTTGCCCAGCAGGTCGTTGGTCAGCGGCGCCACGCCACGGTAGGGGATGTGCGTCATGAACAGCTTGCCCTGCTCCTTGACCATCTCGCCGGCCAGGTGCAGCGAGGTGCCCACGCCCGAGCTGCCATAGCTGAACTTGCCAGGGTTCTTGGCGACCTTCTGCGTGAACTCGGCCAGGTTCTTCACGCCCGCGCCGGGCGACGCCACCAGCACCAGGGGCTGCGAGGCGACGAGGCCGATGGCCGTGAAGTCCTTGACGTCGTACTTGACCTTCTTGGTCACCAGCTTGTTGATGGCGATCTCGTTGCTGGCACCGACCAGCAGGGTGTAGCCGTCGGGCGCGGCATTGGCCACCTTCTGCGCGCCGATGGCACCGCCCGCGCCGCCGATGTTCTCGATCACGACGGGCACGCCAAGCTTCAGGCCCAGCTCCTGCGCCACGGCACGCCCCGTGAGGTCGGTGCTGCCGCCGGGCGGATAGCCCACGACGATGGTGATGGGCTTGGAGGGGTAGGCGTCCTGCGCCAGGGCGGGCACGGCGGCAAAGCAGGAGGCCAGGGCGCACAGCAGTGCGGTGCGGCGCACGAAACGGGCGGGGGTTTTCACAGTGGGACTCCTCATCGGGTGGGGGTTTGGGCTCGGTATGTAAGTCATTGTGAGAATGCAGCCCTGTCACGATGGTGCCGATATGGCACTAGACCGTGCCGTTTTGGCTTTCGCCAGTCTTGCTCAACGCTGGGCAAATGCCTGCCAGAACGCCTCAGCCAGCGGTGTCAGGCGGCGCTTGGGCCGGTACAGGCGCACATCGAAACGCACCTCCATGCGCGCATCGCCCGCCAGCGCAAGGCGCTGGGCCTTGCAGTCCGCATGCACCAGGGACCATGGCAGCCAGGCCACACCGACCCCGCGCAGCGCGTACTCGTACAAGGCATCGGGCGAGTCGCACTCCACCACGCGCTGCAGCCGGGGCGCATGGGGGTGGTTGGCCAGGTGATCCTCCACGAGCCGGCCCAGCGCAAGCTGGGGCGCATAGGCCAGGTAGGCCGTGGCCGGGCCTTCTGTGCCGAAGCGGTGCTGCGGCTGGCCCTGGGTGGTGGCGCGCGACACGGGCACGAGCCGGTCGCTGGCCACCGTCACGTGGCTGAACTGCCGGGCATCAAGCCGCACGGCCAGGGCGGTGTGGTGGTAGACCAGAGAGAAGTCGGCCTCGCTGCGTTCGAGCTGGGCCACTGTTTCGGCCAGGGAGCCGGTGCGGATGCACAGCTCGCTGGCGTGCAATGCGCGTGGCAGCCGCACCAGCCAGTCGGCCAGCAGGGTGCGCGCCAGGGTGCGGCCCGTGACGATGGTCACGGTGCGCGCCGTGCGCCCGGCCATGCTCTGCATTTCTTCATGCGACTGGGCCAGACTGCGGGCCATCTGCCCGGCCGTCTCCAGGAAGCGCTTGCCGGCGACCGTCAGCGTCACCGGGCCACCGCCCTTTTCCACCAGGGGCGTGCCAGCCCATTCCTCCAGCGCACGGATGCGCCGACCGAAGGCGGGGTGGGTGACATGCCGCAACTCGGCCGCGCGCGTGAAGCTGCGCTCCTGCGCGAGCACGATGAAATCCTCCAGCCACTTCAGTTGCATCGAGGGCTCCTTGCCGTGAACGCTGCGCGCGTGGGCGCACGGGCCTGCCGCGCGCCGGGGGTCATCAGCCCCGGGCCGCTTCCAGCACGGCCCGGGTGCGCACGGCTTCGGCGCGGGCGGCACTGGCAAAATCCTCGCCGCCCGAGGCGTAGAGGATGGAGCGCGACGAATTCACGATGATCGGCCCGCCCTCGCGCAGGCCGGCACGCACGGTTGCCACCGCGTCGCCACCCTGGGCACCGACGCCCGGGATCAGCAGCGGCAGCGTGGGCGCTATGGCGCGCACGCGCTCGATCTCCTGCGGATAGGTGGCACCCACCACCAGGCCGAGCTGGCCGTTGCGGTTCCACGGGCCCTGGGCCAGGCGCGCCACGTGCTCGTACAGCAGGGGCTGGCCTTCCACGCTGGCCAGGCGCTGGATCTGCAGGTCGTCCCCCCCGGGGTTGGAGGTGCGGCACAGCAGGAAGGCGCCCTTGCCGTGGTAGGCCAGGTAGGGCTCGATGGAATCGAAGCCCATGAAGGGCGACAGCGTGACCGCGTCGGCACCGTAGCGCTCGAACGCCTCCTTGGCGTACTGCTCGGCCGTGGAGCCGATGTCGCCGCGCTTGGCGTCCAGAATGACCGGGATATGCGGCGCGTTGGCACGCATGTGCTGCATCAGGCGTTCGAGCTGGTCTTCTGCCCCGTGGGCGGCAAAGTAGGCGATCTGGGGCTTGAAGGCGCAGGCCAGGTCGGCCGTGGCATCGACGATGGCGGCGCAGAAATCGTAGATCTTGCGCGCATCGCCCTTGAGCGCGGCGGGAAAGCGGGTGGGCTCGGGGTCCAGGCCCACGCACAGCATGGTGTTGTTCTGTGCGGATGCGTCGCGCAGCATGTCTAGAAAGGTCATGGGGCCCGATTTTAGGCGGCCGGGCCCGGTGAAGGGCAGGCCAGGGTGCCCGGATGCCTGCGTGCCCGCCGCCCAGGCGCAAAAAAGGCCGTCGAAACGGCCTTTATCAGTGCACGATAAGTGCAACCAGATTCATTAATTTGTAACTGCGCGTTTTTCCAATATCTCGAAAGCCGGCAGCGTTTTGCCTTCCAGCACCTCCAGAAACGCGCCCCCGCCGGTAGAGATATAGCCCACCTGCTTCTCGATACCGTATTTGGCGATGGCGGCCAGAGTATCTCCACCCCCGGCGATGCTGAATGCTGGCGATTCGGCAATGGCAGCGGCAATCGCGCGCGTGCCATTTTCGAAGGCAGCGAACTCGAACACCCCCACCGGGCCGTTCCAGACGATGGTGCCGGCCGACCTGAGTTTTTCGGCCAGGCGGGCGGCCGTTTCGGGTCCGATGTCCAGGATCAGGTCGTCGGCAGCGACGTCGGCGGCCGCCTTGACCGTGGCGGGAGCATCGGCGGAGAAGGCCGTGGCTGTGACCACGTCGGTGGGGATCGGCACGTCGGCGCCACGGGCCTTCATCGCAGCCATGACGGCGCGGGCTTCTTCCACCAGGTCGGGTTCGGCCAGGCTCTTGCCGATGGGCAGACCCGCGGCCAGCATGAAGGTGTTGGCGATGCCGCCGCCCACGATGAGCTGGTCCACCTTGTCGGCCAGGGCCTTGAGGATGGTGAGCTTGCTCGACACCTTGGAGCCGGCCACGATAGCCACCAGCGGGCGCTGGGGCTGGGCCAGGGCCTTGGTCAGCGCGTCGATCTCGGCCGACAGCAGCGGGCCGGCGCAGGCGATGGGCGCGAACTGGGCAATGCCGTAGGTGGTGCCCTCGGCGCGGTGGGCGGTGCCAAAGGCGTCGTTCACGAAGATGTCGCACAGGGCGGCCATCTTGCGCGCCAACTCTTCCTTGTTCTTTTTCTCGCCCACGTTGAGGCGGCAGTTCTCCAGCAGCACGATCTGGCCGGGGGCCACGGTGACACCGTCGACCCAGTTGGACACCAGGGGCACCTCGCGGCCGAGCAGTTCGCCCAGGCGCGCGGCCACAGGGGCCAGGGTGTCCTCGGGCTTGAACTCGCCTTCGGTGGGGCGGCCCAGGTGGCTGGTGACCATCACGGCAGCGCCTGCGTCCAGGGCCATCTGGATGCAGGGGATGGAGGCGCGGATGCGCGTGTCTTCGGTGATGGCGCCACTGTCGTCCTGCGGCACGTTCAGGTCGGCACGGATGAAGACGCGCTGGCCTTGGGCCTTGCCCTGGGCGCACAGATCGGAAAAGCGGAGGATGTTCATGGGAAAAGGATTCCTGGATGGGGGCACTGAGATCAGGGCCGCCATTTTAGGCGGGCGGCCCATCCGCCCCTGCCGCCTCCCTGGCCTACCAGCCCCAGCCGATGTGCAGCGGCAGGTACACCACCATGCCCACCACGATGGTGCCCAGGATGCCGCGCTTCCAGAAATAGTAGGCACTCGCCAGCAGCACCGCCGGCAGGCGTGCGTCCTGGAAGGTGTCGAGCAACTCCCCATGGGTCATGAGGATCTCGGGCGCGATCACGGCCGTGAGCGCGGCCAGCGGCGCGTACTTGAGGCCGCGCTTGAGCCAGTCGGGCAGGGGTAGCTCGCGCTCGGGAATCATGAAGAAGGCGCGCGACACCACGGTGATGGCGGCCAGCCCGATGATGGCGATGGTGATCTCGATCCAGTGGCCGCTCATGGGTGGCGCTCCTCGCGCAGGGGCACCACATCGCCATCCTTCATGTGCTGGCGCTCCTCGGGTGGCATCACGCTGTTGGCGGGCACCAGCAGCATCTCGGGGTGGCGGTCCTTGCGGCGCCGGTCCACCGCCTCCATCATCAGGCCCACGGCCACCGCAGCCGCAATGGCCACCAGGATGTTGAGCTTGAGCGGCAATGCAAAGGCGGCCACCGCGGCCGTAGCCGCCACGCCGGTGGCCAACCAGGTGGCGCGGTCGAACAGCAGCGACAGCAGCACGCCCAGCAGCGCCAGCACACCCGCAAAGCCCAGGCCCCAGGACAGCGGAACGGCATTGGCCAGCAGGATGCCGGCGATGGAAGGCACCTGCCAGGCGATCCAGTTGGTGGTGGCCGCCCCCCAGAAGTAAGGCATCTGCTCGGGCTGGGGCCTGGGCTCGGGAAAGCGCTTCATGAAGGCCACGTTGATCACGTCGCCGCTGAAGTAGCCAATGGCCAGGCGCTCGCGCAGGGGCCGGTGGGCAAAGTAGCTGCGCCACATGCTGCTGAAGATGACGAAGCGCAGGTTCACGCACGAGGCGGTGAGCCAGATCACCCACAGCGGCGCCCCCACGGTGAGCAGCGGGATCACGGCCAGCTGGGCGCTGCCCGCATAGACCACCAGCGACATGAACAGCGCCAGCGACACGGACATGCCGCTCTTGACCATGGCCACGCCGGTCACCAGGCCCCAGGCTGCAATGCCCAGCGAGGTGCCCGCCATGTCCACGGCGGCCAGGCGAAAATGGGGGTCGCGGACCGTGCGGGAGACCTTCTGCGCCAGCGCGCTCATGGCGCACCGCTGGCGTCGGAGGCACCGCCCAGCACAGCGCCGGGCCGCAACTCGTCAAAACCGCGCAGGAAATCGGCGGTCGCCAGACGCTTGCCGCCTGCGCGCTGCAGAGTGGTCAGGCGCAGACAGCCCATACCGCAGGCCACAGTGACACCGGAGGCATCGGCGGCCAGGACCTGCCCGGGCACGACACCTGCGGGTGCATCCGTCGCCTCGGGCGAGGCAGCCCACAGCTTGATCGCTTCAGCCCCCAGGCGGGTGCTGGCACCGGGGAAGGGATCGAAGGCTCGGATGCGCTGGTCTATGGCCTGGGCCGGCAGCGACCAGTCGACGCTGCTCTCGGCCTTCTCGGTCTTGTGCGCATAGGTCACCCCCTCGGCAGGCTGGACCACAGGGGTCAGGCCACCGCAGGCGGCCATCTCCAACGCTTCCACGATCATCCGCCCACCCAGGTCTGCGAGCCGGTCATGCAATGCAGCGGTGGTGTCGGTGGCGGAAATGGCCGTGCGTTCGGTCAGCAGCATGTCGCCCGTGTCCAGGCCGGCATCCATCTGCATGATGGTGACACCGGTCTCGGCATCCCCGGCCTCGATGGCGCGGTGGATGGGCGCCGCACCACGCCAACGCGGCAGCAGGCTGGCGTGGATGTTCAGGCAGCCCAGGCGCGGCAGGTCCAGCACCCACTGGGGCAGGATCAGCCCGTAGGCGGCCACCACCATGGCGTCGGCGCGGGCGGCCAGCAGGGCCTCGCGCGCGGCGGCGGCATCCTCGGGGTACTTGCCGTCCAGCCGCAGGCTCCTGGGCTGCGCCACGGCGATGCCGTGGTCCAGGGCGCACTGTTTGACGGGGGATGCCTGCAGTTTCATGCCCCGGCCGGCGCGGCGGTCAGGCTGGGTCAGGACCAGAGGGACGGTGAAGCCGGCCTTCAGCAAGCGCTCCAGGGCCACGCGGGCGAACTCGGGCGTGCCGGCAAAAATGACGTTCATGGGGCTTTCTGCAACACAGACGATCAGTCTCGTCCTTTGTCGGTATTGGGAATGTCGTCGGTGAAGCCGATGCGGCGCACTGTGCCTGCAGGGTCCAGGTGGACGTGGGCAAAGCGCGGATCGGACCCCTGCTTGAAGCGGTAGGTCCAGATGTCACCGTCCCAGCGGGCCACCCGCTCCACGCGCAGCGGCGGGCCAAAGGTGCGCTGCAGGTCGACCCGGGTCCATTGGTCCAGCGGGATGCTCTCCAGCCGGGCCTGGGTCAGGACCTGCTCGGTGCGCACCAGGCGGCCAGCGGCGTCGAAATCGAGGTTGTACACCTCGGTGCCGGCGGGCAGCTGCGAATACAGCAGGCGCTCGCCCTGCGGCAGGGCGTGGACAGCGGTGGGTTGACCCAACCGCGCCACGACCTGGGCGCGCGGGGTTCCCAGCGGCTCGCGGGAGGGCACGGCACAGGCCAACAGCCCCGCCGCCAGGGCCAGCGCAGCGGCGCCGCGCAGCACGCGAGGCGCCACCACAGCCATCAGCGGGTCTCCCGCTGCTGCTTGACCATCTTGGTCTTGATGCGGTTGCGCTTCAAGGGCGAGAGGTATTCGACAAAGACCTTGCCCAGCAGGTGGTCCATCTCGTGCTGGATGCAGACCGCCAGCAGGCCCTCGGCCTCGATGGTGCGCGACTGGCCCTCGGCATCGAGCGCCTTCACATGCACCGCATCGTGGCGCTCGACCCCGTCGTAGATGCCGGGCACCGAGAGGCAGCCCTCGTCGTTGACGTGCTTTTCGGCACTGGCCCAGACGATTTCGGGGTTGATCAGCACCAGGGGCTCGTTACGCCCTTCGGAGACGTCGATGACCACGAGGCGCTCGTGCACGTCCACCTGGGTGGCCGCCAGGCCGATGCCATTGGCGTCGTACATGGTGGCCAGCATGTCGGCCACCAGGGTCTTCAGGCGCGCATCCACGGCTTCGATCGGCCGGGCGACCTTGTGAAGCCGGGGGTCCGGATAACAGAGAATGGGGAGAATTGCCATGGAATCGGGTAATAGATGTCGCTATTTTCGCCACTTTTGCCCCATGCTGCAGATACTCAACTCAATAATCGTTGCCGAATCAAGGGCTTGAGCAGAGAATCTCAGATGGTTTGTAACGTATTTGTCCGGCTGCCTGCATGTGCTGTGCAGCGCGGACGCCAGTGAGGGGGCGTTTCACAATGCATCAGAAAAGGAACAACATGACGGCATTCACCAGCGCGCGGCTTACCGCCCTGGGCGCCCTGACCGTGGCCGCAGGCGCTTTGCTCGTCGCACCGGTCCAGGCGCAAAATCACCCCGTTTCCGGCCAGCAGCGTGCCAAGGCGCAGGAGGTGTCGCAGCGCGGCATTCCCGTGGCCGATCTGGCACCCAATGCGCCCGACGTGTACGTGGTCAAGCGCGGTGACACCCTGTGGGGCATTTCCGGCCTGTACCTCAAGAGCGCCTGGCGCTGGCCCGAACTGTGGGGCATGAACATGCAGGCCCTGCCCAACCCGCACCTGATCTTCCCCGGCCAGACGCTGTACCTGGACAAGGACGGTGGCTTTGCCCGCCTGCGCACCACGGCACCGGGCGGCATCGGATCCTCGGACACCGTTCGCGTATCCCCCAGCACCCGCAGCGACAGCCTGTCCAGCACGGCACTGCCGACGCTCAAGCCGCACCTGATCGAGCCTTTCCTGGTGGAGCCGATGGTGGTGGACGCCAGCGTGCTCCAGCGCGCCCCGCGCGTGATTGCGACCGTGGAAGAGCGCGTGCTGATGGCCAGCGGCGACCGCGCCTATGTGCGCGGCGACGCGGCCACTCCGCTGACGATGGAGCCGGGCGAACCCCGCCAGTTCCGTGTGTTCCGTGATGCCGTCGCCCTCAAGGACCCCCAGACCGGCGAGGTTCTGGGGTATGAAGCCCAGTACCTGGGCAAGGCCGAACTGGTGCGCGGCGAAAGCTTCGAGAAATCCTCCAACGGCAAGGGCGGCATCCAGACCGACTACGTCCCCGCCACCGTGGACCTGACGGGCGCCAAGGAAGAAATCCGTGCCGGTGACCGGCTGCTGCCCGCACCCGCACGCGAATTCATCAGCTATGTCCCCCGTGCACCCCAGGACGGTGTCGAGGCCCGCGTGGTGTCCATCTACGGTAGCTCCGCCTCCGGTACATCGGCTGGCTCTGCCGGTCAGAACCAGGTGGTGGCCATCAACCTGGGCACGCGCAACGGCATGGAAGTCGGCCATGTGATGCGGCTGATGACCAAGGGCGACACCATCAAGGACAAGACCGATCCCAAGCTCCCCATGGTCAAGCTGCCCAGCGAGATCAATGGCCTGGCCATGGTGTTCCGCACCTTCGACCGGGTCTCGTACGCGCTGATCCTGGAGATCCGCACCGGCGTGCGCGTGGGCGACCGGCTGGTCAGCCCGCAGGAGTGAACTGAGCGGCGTAGCCGTCCTTCCCCACCCGGGTGCAACTGCCCGGGTGCGCGGGAGGATGGCGCCGCAACCGTGAAGCCACCCAGGCCACGCCATGCCCATGGACCACGATGAGTTGCAGGCCTGGCTCAGGCTGACGCTGTCGCGCGGCGTGGGCAATGCCGCCGCGCGCCTTCTGCTGGCCCGGTTCGGTCTGCCGCAGGCCATCTTCGAGCAATCGGAAGCGGCCTTGCTGGAGTGCGTGACCCCAGTCCAGGCCAAGGCCTTGCGCGCCATTCCGCCCACCCTGGCCGACCTGGTGGAAACCACCTGGGAATGGCTGCAAGATGCACCTGAGCCCGGGGCTGCCGCCCGGACCTTGCTTACCCTGGGTGATGTCGGCTATCCCCGCATCCTCCTGAACACTGATGATCCCCCGCTGCTGCTGTACCTGATGGGCCCCGCGGCACGCCTGTCGTCCGAACGGCCGCTGGGCGAACGGCCTTGCCTGGCCGTGGTGGGCAGCCGCAATCCGACGGCCCAGGGCGCGGACCATGCCCGGCAGTTCGCCAGGGCCTTGCACGGTGCCGGCCTCACCATCGTCTCCGGCCTGGCGCTGGGGGTGGACGCGGCGGCCCATGAAGGCGCACTGGAGAGCGCAGGCCAGGATGAAGACCACCCCGCGACCATCGCCGTGGTGGGAACGGGCCTGGATCGGGTCTACCCGGCAGCCAACCGGGCGCTGGCACACCGCATCGCCCGGCAGGGACTGCTGGTGAGCGAGTACCCACTGGGCACACCACCGCTGGCACCCAACTTCCCCAAGCGCAACCGCATCATTTCGGGGCTTTCCCAGGGTACGCTGGTGGTCGAGGCGGCGCTCGCCTCGGGCTCGCTGATCACGGCCCGGCTGGCGGCGGAGCAGGGCCGCGAGGTGTTCGCCATACCGGGCTCCATCCACTCGCCCCAGTCGCGCGGGTGCCACGCACTCATCCGCCAGGGCGCCAAGCTGGTGGAGTCCGCCCAGGACGTGCTGGAGGAATTGAGCCTGCCCGCTGCTGCCACCGCCCCGGCGACCGCTTCGGGCCCGCAAGGCCTTGGCCGCGAGCACCCGCGGCAGGACAGCCCCCTGCTGCAGGCCCTGGGCTATGACCCCATGGGCCTGGATACCCTGCTGGCCCGCACCGGCATGGATGCGGCGGGTCTGCAGGTGCAACTGCTGGAATTGGAACTGTCGGGCGATGTGGCTCGCTTGCCGGGCGGCCTGTTTCAGCGCATGGGCACCGCCTGACCCCAGCGCCGAAGCGGCGGGGCAGACAGATCAGCCCAGCAGGCGTTCCGGATTGGCGTCGAGCTTGGCCAGCGCGTCGCGCGTGGCGCGGGTGGTGATGCCTTCCTCGTCCTGCGCCACGAGCAGGCCCGCCTGCAGGTAGGCGGCCAGGCGCCGCAGCTGGATCAGGTAGCTGCTGCCATCGACCGCAGCGAACAGGTGCAGTTGCTTGCGCTGGCTCTGCCAGGCGTACTGCACCTGGGCCGAAGAGCCGTTGTGGTCGAGCGTGTACCAGGTGCCGGGCTTGAGTTCCTGGGCCCAGACGACCATGCCCTCGTCCACGGGGGCCCCGTTGTCGGCCACCACGTGGATGGACGAGGCATCGATGCCCAGCATCATCTCGATGTTGTCGGCATTGAGCGGCATGTCGCCCAGCGTGGCGTCGTTGATGAAATCCTCGAGGTTGGCCAGGCGCTTGGCCATGGCGTCGATGTGCGCCTGCGGGATCGACGCGGTCTTGGACAGGAAGGCATCGGCCAGCGTGTCGGTCAGCGTCTTGATCAGCGCGTCCTGCGGCGCATCGTGGATGCCCATCAGCGCCAGGCCCTGACGCAGGCGCTGCAGCAAGCCGGGCAGGTTCTGGATCACCTGCGCCCGGTCGCTGCGGTTGGGCTTGGCACTGGCGGCCCACACCAGGTCGGCAGCCGTGCGTTTGAGGGTGATGGTGTCGGCATGCTGGGCGCCATCGCGCACGGCCGACAGGGCCAGCACCTCGGCCCAGGTCTTGAACAGGAATTCGCGGATCTCGTCGCGCACCGGCATGTCCTTGAGCATGGTGCGCAGCTCGATGGTGTACTGGATGGCCAGTGTTTCCTTCTGCTCCACCTGCTGGGCCACGGAGACCAGGCGCGAAGTGGCCTGCTTTTCGGTGAGGAACTTGGAGAGGAATTTCTCAAACTCGTCGTAGACCAGTTGGAACACGCGGCGGCCGGTTTCCGGGTACTGCTCGATCACCTGCACCACCCGGCGGATCTCGGCCTCCAGGGCGCTGCCGTTGATGCTGGTGGAGTCAAAGCCCATCACGCAGGCGCCCATGCGGTCGATCAGCTGGCGCGCGGGATGGTCCAGGTTGCTGAAGAACTCGGGCTCGGCCAGCGCCACGCGCAGCACCGGTACCTGCAGGCGCGCGAACCATACGCGCACGGCGGGCGGGATGCGGTCTTCTGCCAGGATGCTCTGGAACATCAGGGCCACCACCTCGATGATGGCTTTTTCACCGGCGGTGGAGGCCTTGTTCTTGAACTCGGTGGAGCGCTCGCGCACCGCTCCGGCCAGTTGCACCACGGCCGCCGGGCTGTAGTCTTCCATCAACGTGGCGATGCCGCTGTAGTAAGTGTCGGCCTGCACGCGCTGCGCCGACAGGGCGTGCGCCAGGGCGGCCGAAGCCGGCGGCGCCTTGACCATGTCGAAGCCCGTGGCCGGCTGCGTGAGCAGCCGGCGCAACTGGCCCATGACGCCCTGAGCGCGCTGGCGCGCCCGGATCAGCGGCGTCATGCCGGTTGCAAAGCCCATGCCCATGCCACCAGGGGGCATGGGGTAACCCTGGCCTTGGTGCATGCGCGCCTGCATGTGCTGGGGGTGCATCTGTTGCGGGTACATGCCTGCTGCCGCCTGGCGGCCTGCAGCCATCGCCTCGCGCGACTGGGCCAGCGCCTGCGACGCCAGGCCACCGGTACCGGAATCGCCGCCCATGCCACCACCTCCGCCCGTAGCGCCACCGACCGTGCGCTTGACACGCGAGCGCAGGTCGGACGGCACGGCCACGCCCTGCTCCACGTAGAAGGCATTCACGGCCTGGTACTGCTTTTGCAGCACATTCGCCAGCTCGCGCTGCAGGGGGTCGACCACGATGAGCAGGTCGGTGCGCGGCAGCCCCGCCTCCACCCACTGCTGCACCAGCAGAAGACAGATGGTTTCGGGGCGCAGGATGTCATTGCTGTCGATCTCCTGGCCTTCCAGCGACTGGGTGCGCTGGCGCAACGCATCGAACTGAGCTCCCGCCTGTTCGGCCACGGTCAGCGCCATGCGCGAAGCGACAATCTTGTTTTCCACCACGTCGTCGCTGAGCAGCTCGAACGACAGGTTGTTGTTGCTGCCAGCCGAAGACGTCAGGCCAGACCGCGCGCTGGCATGGGGCGCGAGCGCCTCCTGCCAGGCGTGGGTGGTGGCAGACACCCACTTGGCGTGAAGTTGCTGGTACAGCATCCAGGTGTCGCGCCGGGACTGCATCTCGCGCGCCGTGCCGGTCTGCGCGATCAGGGCGCCCAGGAAATCAGCGACGGTCTTGTCCAGCTCCGCCATCCCTGCACCCATCCCCTCGACGAACCGCTGGCGTGCCAGGCGTGCCAGGCGGCGCTGCGGCGAGGGAGCAGGGGAGTTTTGCATGCGCCGATATTAGCGGTTCAGACGGTGGCCCCGGCGTTGGGATCGTTGGGATCGCCGTCCTTTTTGGTGGTGGTGGTCTTGATCAGGTCTTCGCGCTTGACGCCCAGCCACATGGCGATTGCCGCAGCCACGAACACCGACGAGTAGATACCGAACAGGATACCAATGGTCAGCGCGAGTGCAAAGTAATGAAGGCTCGGGCCACCGAAGAAGAACATCGACAGCACCATCGCCTCGGTGGAGGCGTGGGTGATGATGGTCCGGCTCATGGTGCTGGTGATGGCGTGGTCGATCACCTCGTGCGTCGTCATCTTGCGGTATTTGCGGAAGGCCTCGCGGATCCGGTCGAAGATCACGACCGACTCGTTGACCGAATACCCCAGCACGGCCAGCAAGGCGGCCAGCACCGACAGCGAGAACTCCCATTGGAAGAACGCGAAGAACCCGAGGATGATCACCACGTCGTGCAGGTTGGCGATGATGGCCGCCACCCCGAACTTCCACTCGAAGCGGAAGGCCAGGTAGATCATGATGCCCACCACCACCATGCCCAGGGCCATCAGGCCTCCATGCACGAGTTCCTCGCCGACCTGCGGGCCGACGAATTCGGTGCGGCGCAGCGTCACCTCGGCATCGGCTGCCTTGAGGGCCTTCAGAACGCCCTCGCTCTGCTGAGCCGAGGTCACGCCCTTTTGTACGGGCAGGCGGATCATCACGTCCCGTGCGGAGCCGAAGGTCTGCACCTGCACGTCCGGGTAGCCCAGCGCCGAGACCGTCTCACGCACCTTGGACAGCTCGGCCGGCTGGCTGTAGGCCACTTCCATGACCGTGCCGCCCGTGAACTCCACCGACAGGTGCAGCCCGCGCGTGAGCAGGAAGAACACGGCCAGCGCAAAGGTGATGAAGGAGATCGCGTTGAAGATCAACGCGTGCTTCATGAAGGGGATGTCTTTTTTGATGCGGAAGAATTCCATGGCCTTTGCCCCTTAATTCGTTTTGGCCACAGCGGTATCGGCGTCCGGCTTCCAGATCTGGCCGATCGATACGCTCTTGAGCTTCTTCTGGCGCCCGTACCACAGGTTCACCAGGCCGCGCGAGAAGAACACGGCAGAGAACATGCTGGTCAGGATGCCGATGCAGTGCACCACGGCAAAGCCGCGCACCGGGCCGGAGCCGAAGGCGAGCAGCGCCAGGCCGGCGATCAGCGTGGTCACGTTGGAGTCCAGGATGGTCGCCCAGGCGCGCTCATAACCCGTATTGATCGCTGCCTGCGGCGACATGCCGGCGCGCAGTTCCTCGCGGATGCGCTCGTTGATCAGCACGTTGGAGTCGATGGCTACACCAATGGCCAGTGCCATGGCCGCAATGCCGGGCAGTGTGAGCGTGGCCTGCAGCATGGACAGCACGGCCATCAGCAGCAGCACGTTGACCCCCAGCGCAATGCTGGAGAACACGCCGAACAGCATGTAGTAGAAGCACATGAAGGCCGCGATGGCCGCCAGGCCCCAGACCACGCTGTGGATGCCGCGCTCGATGTTGTCGGCGCCCAGGCTCGGGCCGATGGTGTATTCCTCAATGATCTCCATGGGCGCGGCCAGCGAGCCGGCGCGCAGCAGCAGAGCCGTGTCGTTGGCTTCGGCCGTGGTCATGCGGCCCGAGATCTGCACCCGGCCGCCGCCGATTTCGCTGCGGATCACGGGGGCCGTGACCACTTCGCCCTTGCCCTTTTCGAAGAGCACGATGGCCATGCGCTTGCCGATGTTTTCGCGCGTGATGTCGCGGAAGATGCGCGAGCCCTTGGCGTCGAGCGTGAGGTTCACGGTGGGCTCCTGGGTCTGGCCGTCGAAGCCGGGCTGGGCATCGGTCAGGTTTTCGCCGGTCAGGATGACCTGCTTCTTGACCACCACGGGCTGGCCGTTGCGCTCGGGGTAGCGCTCGGAACCGAACGGCACCGGGCCCCGGCCCGATTCGGCGGCGCGGGCTTCGGTGCCCTCGTCGACCATGCGCACTTCGAGCGTGGCGGTGCGGCCCAGAATGTCCTTGGCCTTGGCCGTGTCCTGCACACCGGGCAACTGCACCACAATGCGGTCCAGCCCCTGCTGCTGGATCACGGGCTCGGCCACGCCCAGTTCGTTGATTCGGTTGTGCAGCGTGACCATGTTCTGCTTGAGCGCCTGCTCCTGCACGCGGCGCGTGGCCTCGGGCTTGATGGTGGCGCGCAGCTTGAATTCGCCGCCGTCCGGCACGCTGGTGCTCACCAGGTCGGGAAACTGGTCGCTGATGAGATTGCGGGCGGCCGTGAGCGTGGCTTCGTCGCGCAGGCGCACTTCGACGGTCTGGCCATCGCGGCTGATGCCGCCGTGGCGGATGCTCTTATCGCGCAGCAGGGTGCGCAGGTCGCCGGCATACGACTCGGCCTTCTTGGTCAGCGCCGCCTGCATGTCCACCTGGAGCATGAAGTGCACGCCACCGCGCAGGTCCAGGCCCAGGTACATGGGCATGGCGTGGATCGAGGTCAGCCACTTGGGGGACAGCGAGAACATGTTCAGCGCCACCACGTAGGAGACGTCGGACTCATTGGGAACCAGGACCTTCTGGATCGCGTCCTTGGCCTTGCCCTGCGTCTCCACCGAATCGAGCTGCGCCCGCACGGAATTGCCTTCCAGGCTCACCGACACCGGAGTGATGTTGGCCGCCTTGAGCGCCTCTTCCACGCGCTGCAGTACGGAGGTGTCCACCTTCACGGCAGAGGGTTTGGCGGACGACACCTGCACCGCAGGCGCCTCGCCGAAGAAATTGGGCAGGGTGTACAGGGTCCCCACCAGCAGCACGATCACCAGGATCGCGTACTTCCACACCGGATATCGGTTCATGATCGCGCTCTTGCCTCTTGGAAAGCTTCAGGGGGCGCCGCCCTTGCAGGCCGGGACGCCCCGGATACAGGGGGCTTGAAGGCCTTACTTGACCGAGCCCTTGGGCAGAACCTGCACCACGGCGCTGCGCTGCAGCTGCACTTCGACGCCGCTGGCGATCTCGATGTGCAGGAAACCTTCGGACAGGCGCGTGACCTTGCCCACGATGCCACCGGCCGTCGCCACTTCATCGCCCTTGGCAATGGCGTCGATCATGGCGCGGTGCTCCTTCTGTTTCTTCATCTGGGGGCGGATCATGACGAAGTACAGCACCACGAACATGAGCACCAGGGGCAGCATGCCGGTGAGCGAGGACATCATGTCACCACCGCCCGCAGCGGCGGCGGGAGCAGTCTGGGCAAAAGCAGAAGAAATAAACACGGACGAAACTCCACAACGGATGGTCAAAACACACTGAAAACCGCCTGCAGCGAGCGCCAAGGCGCGCGCTGGGCGCAACAGGACATTGTATGCGGGCCCTTGCCACGCCCCCAAGGGGTATGACCCAAGCCGGCAGCGGGTGTTTGTTGCCTGCCACCGCCCTGCCGGGCACCGCTACCGCAATCTCCAGCGCAATGGCGTTTTTAGCAAGCCAGCACTGGAGTTGAAGCTACATTTCTGATAGCAAAAAGCCCGCGCAAGCGCGGGCTCTGCGAGAAAGGTGCGGCCACGCCGCCCAACTTCAAGCGGCCTGGCGCTCGGACCGCACGGCACCGCCCTGGCGCCATTGGGCCATCAGACCGTCCCACTTGGGGCGTGCCGTGGCCAGGTGGCGCTCCTTCACATGGCCATAGCCGCGAATGTCTTCGGGAATGCGCGCGATGTCGACGGCCAGCCCCAGGTTGTCGGCCGTCAGGCCCTGCAGCAGCTCGTCGATCGAGGCGCGGTATTCCACGATCAGCGCACGCTCCATGCGGCGCTCTTCGGTACGGCCGAACACATCGAACGCGGTGCCGCGCAGGCCCTTGAGCTTGGCCAGCACGCCGAAGGCGCTGCGCATCCACGGGCCGAACGGCTGCTTGACCAGCTCGCCGCGGTCGTTCTTCTTGGCGGTCATTGGGGGCGCCAGGTGGTGCACCAGCTTGTAGTCGCCTTCGAACATGTTCGCGATCTTGTCCGTGAAGGCCTTGTCGGTGTGCAGACGCGCCACCTCGTACTCGTCCTTGTAGGCCATGAGCTTGAACAGGTAGCGGGCCACCGCCTCCGACAGGCGGGTGCCGGCGCCCAGCTTGCCCTCGGCGGCCCGCACCTTTTCCACGAAGGCCGTGTACTCGCAGGCGTAGGCGGCATTCTGGTAACCCGTGAGGAAGTCCACACGCTTGGACAGCATCTCGGTGAGCGACGGCTTCTTGACGAACTCAATCACCTGCGCGGCCTGGAACAGCGACTGCACGGCCTTGAGGTCATGGGCGCAGCGGCGGCCCCATTCGAAGGCGGCCTTGTTGTTGTCCACCTGCACGCCGTTCAGCTCCATGGCACGCATCAGCGAGGCGAACGTCAGCGGCACGCGGCCCTTCTGCCAGGCATAGCCCAGCATCAGCGGGTTGGTGTAGATGCTGTCGCCCAGCAACTGGGTGGCCACCTGCTCGGCATCGAAGCTGCCCACGCCGCCTGCGCCCACGGCGGCCGCGATGGCGCTGTCGCAATTGGCACCGGGGAACTGCCAGTTGGGATTGGTCACGAAGGCCGCCGTAGGCGTGCCGTGGGTGTTGAGGGCCACGAAGGTGCGGCCCGGCTGCATCACGGCCAGGGTGTACTTGTGCGCAGCGACGATGGAATCGCAGCCGATCACCAGGTCGGCCTTGGCGGTGTCGACCTTGGTGGTGTAGATGGCTTCGGGGCGGTTGGCGATCTGGATGTGGCTCCAGGTGGCGCCGCCCTTCTGGGCCAGGCCACCGGCGTCCTGGGTGATGACGCCCTTGCCATCCAGGTGCGCTGCCATGCCCAGCAGCGAGCCGATGGTGATCACGCCCGTGCCGCCCACGCCGCCGACCACGATGCCCCAGGCCGTCTCGGCCACCGGCAGTACCGGATCCGGGATGGCTGGCAGGCTGGCCAGATTGCCCTTCTTTTCCTTCTTGGGCTTTTTGAGCTGGCCGCCCTCCACGGTGACGAAGCTTGGGCAGAAGCCGTTCACGCAGGAGTAGTCCTTGTTGCAGGTGCTCTGGTTGATGCGGCGCTTGCGGCCGAATTCCGTCTCCACCGGCTCCACGCTCAGGCAGTTGGACTTGGTCGAGCAGTCGCCGCAGCCCTCGCACACCAGGTCGTTGATGACCACGGTCTTGTCGGGCGTGGCCAGGGTGCCGCGCTTCCTGCGGCGGCGCTTTTCGGTGGCGCAGGTCTGGTCGTAGATGATGACCGTGCAGCCCTTGATCTCGCGGAACTGGCGCTGCAGCGTATCGAGCTCGTCGCGGTGGTGCACCGTCACGCCTTCGGCCAGCGCCACACCGTCGTACTTCTGCGGCTCATCGGTCACGATGATGAGCTTGACCACGCCCTCGGACTTCAGGCTGTTCATGATCTGCAGCACCGAGTGGCCTTCGGGCCGCTCGCCCACCTGCTGACCGCCGGTCATGGCCACGGCGTCGTTGTAGAGCACCTTGTAGGTGATGGTGGTGCCCGCGGCGATGCTCTGGCGGATGGCCAGCAGCCCGCTGTGGAAGTATGTGCCGTCGCCCAGGTTGGCAAACACATGCTGGTCGGTGGTGAACGGTGCCTGGCCCACCCAGGTCACGCCCTCGCCACCCATCTGCGTGAAGGTGGAGGTGTTGCGGTCGGGCATCCAGTTGGCCATGTAGTGGCAGCCGATGCCGGCCACGGCGCGCGAGCCCTCGGGCACGCGGGTACTGGTGTTGTGCGGGCAGCCGCTGCAGAACCAGGGGGCGCGCTCGCCCGTGTCCACCTTGAGCTCGGCCATCGCGCGCTCGCTGGCCTCGATGACGGCGATGCGCGAATCCATGCGCGCGATGATGTCGCTCGACACGCCCAGCTTCTTGAGGCGCTTGGCAATCGCCTTGGCGATGATGGCGGGCGTCAGGTCGGCCTTGGCGCGCAACAGCCAGTTCTGGCTGGGGTTGGGCATGGACCATTCGCCGCCCGTGGCATCGCCCTCGGGCTCGTCGAACTTGCCCAGCACGTGGGGGCGTACGTCCGAGCGCCAGTTGTACAGCTCTTCCTTGAGCTGGTATTCGATGACCTGGCGCTTTTCCTCGACCACCAGGATCTCCTGCAGGCCCTGGGCAAAGTCGCGCGTGATGGTGGCTTCGAGCGGCCAGACCACGTTGACCTTGTGCACGCGGATGCCGAGCTGGCGGCAGGTGTCGTCGTCCAGCCCCAGGTCCACCAGGGCCTGGCGCGTGTCGTTGTAGGCCTTGCCGCTGGCGATGATGCCGAAGCGGTCGTTGGGCCCCTGGATCACGTTGTAGTTGAGCTTGTTGGCGCGCACATAGGCAAGGGCTGCGTACCACTTGTAGTCCATGAGGCGCGCCTCCTGCTCCAGCGGCGCGTCGGGCCAGCGGATGTGCAGGCCGCCGGGCGGCATCACGAAGTCCTCGGGCATCACGATCTTCACGCGGTCCGGGTCCACCGAGATGCTGCTCGACGACTCGACCACTTCCTGGATGGTCTTCATGCCCGACCACACGCCCGAAAAACGGCTCATGGCAAAGGCGTGCAGGCCCATGTCCAGGATTTCCTGCACGCTGCTCGGAAAGAACACCGGCGTGCCACAGGCCTTGAAGATGTGATCGCTCTGGTGCGCGGCCGTGCTGCTCTTGCTGATGTGGTCGTCGCCGGCAATGGCGATCACGCCGCCATGCTTGGCCGTGCCGGCCATGTTGGCGTGCTTGAACACGTCCGAGCAGCGGTCCACGCCCGGGCCCTTGCCGTACCAGATGCCGAAGACGCCGTCGAACTTCTTGCTCTGCGGGTACAGGTCCAGCTGCTGCGTGCCCCATACGGCCGTCGCACCGAGCTCCTCGTTCACCCCGGGCTGGAAGACGATGTTGTTCGCCGCCAGGTGCTTCTTGGCCGCCCACAGGGATTGGTCGTAGGTACCCAGGGGGGAGCCGCGATAGCCGCTGATGAAGCCGGCCGTGTTGAGCCCCTCCATCGCATCGCGCTGGCGCTGCAGCATGGGCAAGCGAACGAGGGCCTGCACCCCGCTCATGAAGGCCCGGCCACTGTCTAAGGCGTATTTGTCATCCAGAGTGACAGTTTCTAGGGCCTTGCGGATGTGCTCGGGCAGTGGGGCGTTCATGGCTATGTCTCCAATGGCTTTTTTGTGGGGTACGCCCTTTGTGAGGGCGGTGTTCACGGCCGCGCCGCACGTTTAGTGCAGCGCCTCCAATGTGAGATAAGTGTATGCCTGCTCCGCTGATAAGTCTTTGCGTTGTGTGCCGTATTTGGGCTATTCTGAGAAAGGATCTTTCTCAAACTGGCCATTTTGTGAACACTCTCGACAAATTCGACATTGCCATCCTCAACGAGCTGCAGACCGATGCCCGGCTGACCAATGCCGAGCTGGCCCAGCGCGTGGGCCTGTCGGCCGCGCCATGCTGGCGCCGCGTGCGCGCGCTGGAGGAGGAAGGCTTCATCAAGGGCTACCGCGCCGAGATCGACCGTAACAAGATCGGCCTGGGGGTGCTGGCCTTCGTGCGCCTGGACGCCGACCGCAGCACGGGCAACCTCACGCGCGAGATGGAAGACGCCATCGCCCAGATCCCCGAGGTCGTGGCCTGCCACTACATCAGCGGCACCGGCACCTTCGAGTTGCAGGTGGTGGCGCGCGACCTGGAGAGTTTTTCGCAGTTCGCGCGCAACGTGCTGCTCAACCTGCCGAATGTGAAAGACATGCACACCAGCTTCTCGCTGGGCGAAGTCAAGGCCAGCGGGGCCTTGCCGCTCACCCACCTGGCTCGCCCTCGCAGCTAGTCGTGCTATACATTCAATAGCAAATTCTGCCCATGCCCGAGCGCGGGCCTAGGTTGTCGGACGACCCGCCGGCACTTGGCAGCCGTCCCGCGCACAATAGGGGTGCATGCCACCATTGCCGTCCCACGAAAGCACGCGCAGCGTCGCACCCGAGTCCTCCCCCACCAGCGAGAGGGCCAGCGCCGCGCAGGGAACGGAGGAAAGCGCAGCCACCCCGCCCGGGCCGACGGCCGAGCAACGGGCCTCGCTGTCCACCCTGGCGCCACTTTCGGTGCCAGTGTTCCGCATGCTCTGGCTGACCTGGGTGGCGGCCAACACCTGCATGTGGATGAACGACGTGGCGGCCGCCTGGCTCATGACCTCGCTCACCACCTCACCGATCCTGGTGGCGCTGGTGCAGTCGGCCTCCACCCTGCCGGTGTTCCTGCTGGGCCTGCCCAGTGGCGCGCTGGCCGATATTCTGGACCGGCGGCGCTACTTCATGGCCACGCAGTTCTGGGTGGCTGCCGTGGCGCTGGTGCTTTGCGCGACCGTGCTGGCCGGTGGCATGACGGCGCCGCTGCTGCTGGCGCTGACCTTTGCCAACGGCATCGGGCTGGCGATGCGCTGGCCGGTGTTCTCTGCCATCGTGCCCGAACTGGTCAGCCGCGCCCACCTGCCTGCGGCCCTGGCCCTCAATGGCATCGCCATGAATGCCTCGCGCATCATCGGGCCGCTGGTGGCTGGCGCCATCATCGCCAGCGCCGGTAGCGCCTGGGTCTTCGTGCTCAACGCCGTGCTGTCGGTGGGCTCGGGCCTGGTGATCATGCGCTGGAAGCGGGACCACGTGCCCAGCCCCCTGGGCCGCGAGCGGCTGCCCAGCGCCATGCGCGTGGGCCTGCAGTTCGTGCGCCAGTCGCCGCGCATGCGCGCCGTGCTCTGGCGCATCTCCATCTTCTTCCTGCACGCCACCGCCCTGCTGGCCATGCTGCCCCTGCTGGCCAAGGGGCTGGAGGGCGGCGGCGCGGGCACCTTCACGCTGCTGCTGGCGTCCATGGGCGCGGGGGCCATCGTGGCCGCCATGTTCCTGCCGCGCCTGCGCCAGGCCATGCCGCGTGACGTGCTGGTGCTGCGCGGCACCCTGCTGCAGGCAGCCGCCACCGGCGTGATGGCCGTGGCCCCCAATGTCTACGTGGCCGTGCCTGCGATGCTCGTGGGTGGCATGGCCTGGATCACCACGGCCAACTCGCTCAGTGTGTCGGCCCAGCTGGCACTGCCCAACTGGGTGCGGGCGCGCGGTATGTCCATCTACCAGATGGCCATCATGGGCTCCACCGCCCTGGGGGCCGCGGTGTGGGGCCAGGTGGCCACGCTCACCAGCGTGCACACCAGCCTCGCACTGGCCGCCGTCACGGGCACCATTGCCATGGTGGTCGTGCAGCGCCTGGTGGCCGACCGCAGCATCGAGGAAGACCTGAGCCCCTCGCAGGCCTTCAAGGCCCCCGTGGCGCCCACCCCGCCCGAACGCGGGCATGTGGTGGTGACCATCGAATACTTCATCGACCCGGCGCGCGCCACCGACTTCCGCGCGCTGATGCAGGAAAGCCGCCGCAGCCGCCTGCGCCAGGGCGCGCTCTCGTGGCAGCTGCAGCACGACATCGCCGACCCGGCCCGCTACATGGAGCAGATCGAGGACGAATCGTGGACCGAGCACCTGCGCCGCTTCGACCGCGTCACCACCTCCGACGTGGCGCTGCGCGAACGCAAGCTGGCCTTCCACCTGGGCGACGCCCCACCTGTGGTCTCGCGCTTCGTGGTGGAGCGCTGATCTCTCGGTCTGCTTGCGGCGCTATGCCCCGCCCTGCGCAGCCGGCCTGAAACTGCGCCGCAGAACCCCTAGCAGCATGGAGCGCAGTAGCGGCAGCAAGGGGTCGGCCGGGGCAGAGCCGGCCTTGAGCGCCCCATCCAGGGATGCGCCGTGCACTGCCACGGTTGCCGTCACCTCGGCACGCCAGCGTTCCGCGAGCTGCCTAAAATCCTGCATCGGCACGCGGGCCTGGTGCGCGATGACCAGGTAGCGGGTGCAGGCCGCTTCGGCCAAATGCAGCAACACCTCCTCGGCCGCGCCTTTCTTCTGGAAACTGCGCAACACCCAGGCGGTGGTGCCGCCGAGCAGCGCCCCCAGGGCCGTGCCGACCCCCAGCGTCATGCCGCCAGAGCCTATGTCGATCAGCGCTCCAACCTTGGCACCCGCCGCAGCGCCTGCGGCGGCGCCGGCGGATGTGCCAAGGACCATCGCCGTTCCATCCGCTTTGCGCGCCGGCACCCCGTGGGGGCCAGAAGGCGCCGGCCCTTGTGGCACGGCACCATGCCCATGGAGCGACCACAGCACGGCATCGAGCGCCTGCACCTGCTGCGCATAGCGCGCGGCGTGGTCATTCGCGCCCCCACCCCCGCTGAGGCTGGCAGCATCGCGCAGGTGCTGCGCCAGGGCCTGCAGCGATGTTTCAAAGCGCTCTTCATTGCGCGCCACCCAGGCCTGGCAAAGCCTCCCCAGCGCCGGCTGGTGCCGGGGCAGCAAGGCGCCCAGGCGGTCGAACAGCGCCGGCTCCAGCACCCAGCTCTCGGCGAACTCCTGCCAGCGCAGTTCCAGCACGGGCGCTGCCTGCCAGGCAGGGGGAACAGGTGCGCCGCCCGGCGCGCTGCCCCAGGCCAGTACCGCATCGACCGGCTGGCTGTCGGCGGTGCCGGCGGCGTCAACGAAGCGAAGGCGATCACCCTGCGCACTGTGCACCACCCCCTGCTGCGCGTGCCAGGCCACAATGCCGTGCAGGGCGGTGGCTTGCGTGGCGTCCGAGGACTGCAGCCCGACAAGGATGTCGCTCGGCATCCCCTGGCGCACAGTGTCGAAGGCAGTGTCCTGCGGGTCGATGCGCAATGACCGGGTCAGCCGGGCCTGTTGCCAGCGCGCCCAGGCCACCAGGGCCAGCCGAGGCAGCACCACGACGAGGGCCAGCAAGCCCACGTACATCCACACCCAGCGGCTGCCTGCGACGCCTTCGCCCGCAAAGTCCTGGGTGGCGGCGATGTCTTGCAGCGAGAACGGCGCCAGGCCGACCAAAGCGGTGAGCGGCCAGAAAAGCACCGTGACGATGGCGTGCACATGCCCGGCATCGAGGAAGGTGCTTTCCCAGCCGAACTGGTAGCGAACGACCAGACCCCGCAGCAGCAGCGAGGACGCGATGCCCGCTGCCCAGGCCGCCGCACACAGGTGCAACACGCCTGAAGTGCGCTGCGCGAAAAGTCCTGCGGTGTGGGCGAACCATCGCTGGTGGAATTGCGCCGCGATGCGGGCCGTCAGGCTCCGCCGCCCCGTGCGTGCGCTGGGCGCGCATACCCAGTGGCACAACGCCGGCATCGCCCGCATCACCCGCTCGCCATCGACCGGTGGACGCGCGGCACGGTAGGCAAGCAAGCAATACAGGGCCAGGTTCCAGGCAAGCACCAGCAGCAGCGGGGGCGAGAGCAGGTCCACACGGTGCGCGTTGGCAATGCGGTCGATGGCCAGCCCCAGCAGCAGGGCGGCCAGGGGCAGGGCGCGGGCCAACCACTGCAGGCGCACGCTGGGCCGCTCCAGCGCCGCAATGGCGGTGTCCCTGCCACTGGCACGCGAGACGATGGCGGCAGTCCGGTCGAGCACAATGTCGCCCACGTCCACGCGCTGCACGCCACGCTCGCGGGCCGCAGCGATGGCGCTGCGTGTGGCATCGTCGATCTCGGCCTGACCGATGAGCGTGCGCTCGGTGTCGACATGCTCGATCGCCTGGGCCAGCACCACCGTGCGCAGTTGCTGCCCGGTCACGCGCATGCCGCTGTATCCCCCTTGGTTGGAGCGGGGCAAGGCATGGAGATGCCTATTTTGGCCAGAGCACCCACAGCCGCAGCCCCTGCTTGAGCCGGCCGGCGATGTCGCCGGCCTCCTGCCCCCAGCCCGTGAAGTAGTCGGCCCGCACGGCGCCCAGGATGGCGCTGCCGGTGTCCTGCGCCAGCACCAGCCGGTTCAGTTGCACCTGCGGCCCCGTGGAGGCCAGCCACACGGGCGTACCGTAGGGAATGCTCTGGCGGTCCACCGCGATCGAGCGGCCCGGCGTGAGCGCCACCCCCTGCGCGCCCTTGGGGCCGAAGCCGGCTTCCATGCCGTCGAGCGTTTCTTCGCGGAAGAACACGTAGCGCGGGTTGGCCCAGAGCAACTCGTTGGTGCGCTGAGGGTTCTGCGCCAGCCAGGCGCGGATGCCAGGCCAGGTGGCGTCGCGCGTGGCTCCCTGGTCCAGCAGCCAGCGGCCCACGCTCTGGTAGGGCTGGTCGTTGGTGCCGGCGTAGGCCACGCGCACCAGGGTCACCGAGCCATCGGGCTCGGCCACGCGCAGGCGGCCCGAGCCCTGGATGTGCAGCACCATCGATTCGACCGGGTCGCGCAGCCAGGCGATGGCACGGCCCTGCAGCGCGGCCTGCGCCTCGGGCAGGGTGTCGATCTGCTGGCGCGTGTACCAGGGCTTGCGCGCACCATGCCCCGCCGGCAGGCGGTACACCGGCACGGTAAAACCATTGCCGGGCTGGCGCGCGGCGTCGATCATGGGTTCGTAGTAGGCGGTGAGCAGGCCCTCGGGGTTGCCCTCGGCCGACTCCACGCGATAGGGCTGCAGGCGTGCCACCATCCAGGCACGCTGCTCCTCGGGCGTGGCGATGCTCAGCTGGCGCACCTCGCCGCACAGCAGCGTGAACTGCGGCGCGGGGCGCTCGCAGCTCTTGATCCAGGCGTTCCAGGCCTCGTGCAGCGCATCGTTGGCAAAGCCCGGCAGCTCGGCCCAGCGCACCGGGATCCAGCGGCTCTTGGGCTGCGCCATGGCCTGCGGCAGGGGGCCGTTGTCCCCTGGGACGACCACGGCACCAGGCACCGGCGCGGGGAAGATGGCCCCAGGCGCAGAGGGGCTTGTGGGCACCGGCCGGGAGGCGCAGGCGGCCAGCGTTCCTACAATCAGCGCCGTCATCACAAGGCGCAGGAGTGTCAATTTCATGGGTCTGATTTTGCTTGAAGCGCTGCTGGCGCTTGTGTTGCTGGTGGCCATTGTCTGGTGGACCATGTTTTCGGGGCGCCGCAGCGGCGAACTCAAGGCCCCGGAACCGGAGGAAGGCAAGGACGCCAGCGCGCCGACACCCAAGGACTGAACGCGGGTATCAATGCCCCAGGCGCAGCAGGTTGGCCAGCTCCACGGCTGATTTCACCTGCATCTTGTCGAACACCCGCGCGCGGTGCACTTCCACCGTGCGCACGCTGATGTCGAGTTGGTCCGCGATGAGCTTGTTGGGCAGGCCCGCCACCACCAGGTCCATCACGTCGCGTTCGCGCTCGGTCAGGTCCGCCAGGCGCACCTGCAGGTCGCTGCGCTCGCGCAGCGCGGCCAGGTGGGCGGCTGATTGCGCCAGCGCCTGCTCGATGCGGTCCACCAGCGCGTTGTCGGAAAACGGTTTTTCGCAGAAGTCGAAGGCGCCGCGCTTGACCGCATCGACGGCAGTGGGCACATCGGCATGGCCGGTGAGAAAGATCACCGGCATGGTCGCCAGGTCGCCGCGCACGATCAGCAGGTCGAACAGCGCCAGGCCGCTCATGCCCGGCATGCGCACGTCCAGCAGCAGGCAGCAGGGCTGGCGCTGCGCTGGGCGCGACTGCAGCGCGGCATCGAAGGCTTCGGCGCTGTCGAAGGACTCGCTGGGCAAGCGGCGCGAGCGCAGCAGCCAGGCCAGCGCTTCGCGCACGCCCGCATCGTCGTCGACGATGTACACGGTGGCATTGGAGACGGGTTCCATCAGGAGGGTGCAGGTTGGTAGACAGGCAGCGTGAAGGTGAATACCGTACCACGCGGTTCGTTGGCGGTAAAACCGAGAAAACCGCCATGCTGCTCGATGACGGTGCGGCACAGGCTCAGGCCCAGCCCCATGCCCTCGGCGCGCGTGGTAAAGAAGGGGGTGAACAGGCGTTCGGCCACGTCGGGTTCGATGCCGGCACCCAGGTCGGCCACGGAGAACTCGATCCAGGCCTGGTGCGCGTTCGATGCGGCGCGGCGCGCCCGGATCTCCAGCACCCGCTTGGAGATGCCCGGCACGTCCATGGCCTGCATGGCGTTGCGCGCCAGGTTGAGCAGCACCTGCTCGACCATGGTGCGGTCGCACAGCGCAGCGGGCAGCTCGGGCTCCATCACGGTGTGCACCCGCACGCCGATCTTGCGCGCCTGCAGGCTCACCAGCGGCATGATGGCGTCGAGCAATTGCTGCGCCGTGACGGCCTCGCGCGCCTGGTCGCGGCGGCGCACGAAGTCGTGCACGCTCTTGATCACCTTGCCCGCACGCTCGGCCTGGCGCGCAATCTGCTGCATGGCCATGCGCACGTCCTGCAGGCTTTCGGGCGGCGGCACCTCACCTGCGCCAGCGGGTGCCTGCAGCAGGTTCATGGAGCCCGTGGCATAGCTCGATATGGCCGCCAGCGGCTGGTTCAGTTCATGGCTGAGCAGCGAGGCCATCTCGCCCACGGTGGCCAGGCGCGCCGTGGCCTGCAGGCGCTCCTGCGAGGCGCGCGAGAGTTCCTCGATCCGGCGCTGCTCGCTGATGTCGAGAAAGGCGCTCATCCAGCCGGTGTGCAGCCCCTGGGCATTGATCAGCGGCGCCTCGATGATGAGCACCGGAAAGCGCGTGCCATCCTTGCGCATGAACTCCGACTCGAAGCCTTCGCGCGGCGGCATGTAGCCGGCAAAGCGGATGGCCTGGCGCTGCTGGTATTCCTCCACGCGCTCGGGCGGCCAGTAGGGGGCCGATACGCTCAGGCCCAGCAGCTCCTGCGGCGCAAAGCCCACCATGTCGCAGAACGCCGGGTTGACGTAGGTGATGCGGCCCTCCAGGTCGCGCGCGCGCAAGCCCGTGACCAGCGAATCCTCCATGGCCTTGCGAAACGCCAGCGCGTCCCCCAGGTCGCGCTCGGCGCGCAGGCGCCGGCGGTTGTCGCGCACCAGCACCACCATCACTGTGACCAGCGCGATGGACATGGCCGTGACCAGCGCCGTGAGCACGTTGGGGAACAGGCTCGGGGCGCTGTGCCAGGTGTCCATGCGCAGCACCAGGGTGGCGCCGGGCAGGTCCAGCAGGTGCGTGGCGGTGAACATGCGCGAACCGCGCCGCGCCGCGCCCAGCACCGCCAGGCGCGTGCCGTCGGCTTCGGTGAAGGAGGCCTCCTGGCTGCGCGTGAGGCTGTGCCCCACCAGGTCTTCGAGCATGGCGTTGAGCGCATAGGTGGCCACCAGGAAGCCGGTGCTGCGCCCGCCCGAGGTGATGGGCAGGCACAGCTCCATCATCTCCGAGCCCAGCCCGTCGCCATGCGGCTGGAAGTAGCTGCTGGAATACGCCGGCCCGCTCAGCCGGCGCGCATTGGCACAGGCCAGCGAGGCATCGGAGTGGGCGCTCTCGCGCGTGCCCCGGTCCCAGTACACGGGGCGGTACGGTGTCTGCACCTGCGAGCGCAGCCGCAGGCCGGTGTCGCGCCACTCCAGGCGCACCAGTTCGCGGTGGCCGCGCAGCAGCTCGGAAGCATTCACCTCCCAGGCCAGAATGCCCGGGTCATCGGCATGCAGGGCCTGCAGGCTCTGCAGGTTGCGCGTGAGGGCCACGCGCACGTCCGAGACGGCGTCAGCCGTGTCGCGTTCGAGCCGGCTTTGCACCTGGCTGGCTTCGTAGCGCCCGGCCAGCCAGACCACGGTGACCAGCATGGCCACCACCAGGGCCACCAGCAGCGTCCACAGCGACCAGCGCCGCCAGGCACCGCGCCAGCGCTGCCACAGGGTTCGGCGCGGCTTGTTCACAGCACGCGGTGGCCCAGGGCAGGCAGCTGGCTGCGCACCTCGCGCAGGCGCGCCTTGGCCAGCGTGCCCAAGGCGATGCCGGCACCCTCTGCATGCACCGCTGCGATCTCGCCCCAGGGGTCGACCAGCATGCTGTGACCCCAGGTGCGCCGGCCATTTTCGTGCACACCGCCCTGGGCTGGCGCCAGCACGTAGGCCAGGTTCTCGATGGCGCGGGCACGCAGCAGCACCTCCCAGTGCGCCTGGCCTGTGGTGTGGGTGAAGGCGCTGGGCACCAGCAGCAGGTCGGCCCCGGCACGGGCATGGGCCCGGTAGAGCTCGGGAAAGCGCAGGTCGTAGCAGACGCTCAGGCCCACGTGCCAGAGCTCGCCCTCGCGCGAGCGCAGCTCGAACTGCACCACCTCGTCCCCAGGCTCGATCACCCGGCTCTCGTGGAACTGGTCCTCGCCATTGTCGAAGTGGAACAGGTGGATCTTGTCGTACCGCGCAACGCAGGCACCCTCGGGGTTGAAGGCCAGCGTGGTGTTGCGCACGCGCACGGGGTCGTTGCCGCGCAGCGGCAGGGTGCCCCCCACCACCCACAGGCCGAGCTCGCGCGCCGCCCGTGCGAGAAAGTCCTGGATCGGTCCCTCGCCAGGCGACTCCTGCAGCGCCAGCTTGTCCGTGTCCTTCCTGCCCATGATGCAGAAGTATTCGGGCAACACGGCCAGCTCGGCGCCCTCGCGCGCTGCCTGCTCCAGCAGGGCCCGCGCGGCGCTCAGGTTGTCGTCGAGGTGGGTGCCGGAAACCATCTGCAGGGCGGCGACTTTCATGAGGGCTCTCCGGTTCGAGGGGCGGGGGGTGGCGGCCCGGTGTCCGCCGCAGTGCCCGACACGCGGGTACGCCGGGGCACGCGCACCACGCGCGGGTCGGACCAGGAGCCATCGATGCGGAACTCCTGGGTCGCCGCCTCGATGAGCGGGCCGCGCAGGAACACCTGGGCCAGGAAGCTGCCCAGGCCGATCACCGGGTTGATGGCGGTCGCCACCAGCGAGGCCGTCATGGCATTGATCTCGGGCACCACCACCACGCGCAGGTCCTGCGTTTCGCGGTCGATGTCGGCACTGCCCTCCATCAGCACGGCGGCGTTCACGCCCTTCATCTGCAGGTTGTTGGTGGTGGCCACGCCCTGCTCGATGCGCAGGTCGCCGCGCACGAAGTCGAAGGCAAAGCCTTCGCTGAAGACATCGCGGAAGTCGAGCGTCAGGCGCCGCGGCAGCGACTGCAGGCTGAGCACGCTGAGCAGCTTGGCCAGGCCCGGATCGGCCTTGAGGAACTGGCCGGCCTCAATATTCACGTTGACCAGCCCCGTCATCGAGCGGTAGTCGGGGCTGAACGGAGCACCCAGCCAGGCCACCTGGCCTTCCATGCGGCCTTTGCCGCGCCGCAGCACGCCCGGCATGGAAAAGCGGGCCAGCAGGTCGCCCGAATCGCGGATGTCGAGCCGGAAATTGAGCACCGTGCGCCGCTCGCCGGCCCCGCTCCCTGCCATCCGCGCCTGGTTGAGCAGGGCCCAGTTGCCGCTGGCCGTCAGGCTGCCTTCGGGCGAGGTGATGTTGAACTTGGACAGGCGCCACTCGCGCGGCGTGGTGTCGCTGCCCCGGTTCTGCGCCTCGATCTCCACCCGGCCCAGCCGGCGGCCACGCAGTTCGAAGTCGTCGACCACGATGTCCAGTGCGGGCAGCGACCCGGGCTGTTCCTCCAGCAGTGCTTCGACCTGGTTGGCATCGCTTTGCGGCATGTTCAGCCGCGACAGGCGCGCAAACAGCCGCCCGTTGCCCGAGTCGCCCCCCCCGCCCTCGCGGAACTCCACGAAACCGCTGAGCTCGCTGGCGTCGATGTTGCCCTTCCAGACCGGGCCGTCGCGCTGCCCGCCCGCCACCACGTTGTGCAAGGTGCGCCCTTGCGCCGACAGCTCCTTGGCGCGCAGCGCCACGGTGGTGGGCAGGTAGTCGAGCGTGGTGCTGGTCAAGGTGGAGGGTGTGCCTGGGGTGCGTGCTGCACTGCCTGCCGGGCGCGTCGGGCTGAGCAGGTCCTCCCAGGCGTCGATGTCCAGTTTGGCCAGCTGGATGTTGGCCGTCACCCCTTCGCTGGGCATGGGCGCCGACTCCCCGGGCGCCAGCCCCATGCCGATGGCCCCGCGCAGCACGCGCGGCTGGGCGCCGCTGACGTCTCGGTGGTAGGTGGCCGAGCCCAGGGCCCCGAGGTCCAGCGTGATCTGGTCGCGCAGGGGGGGTGGCGTGCCCGCGGCGGTCACCGTGCCGGTCAGCGATTCGCGCGCCAGCGAGTTGTCGTAGCGCAGCGGCAGGGTGGTCTCAGCCGTCTTGCCCAGCGGCGCCGGCAGCGCCAGCGCCATGCCCTGCAGGCTGGTCGTCACCTGCACCTCGGGCACCCCGCGGCGAAAGGCCAGTGCCAGCGTGTAGGGCGCGCTGCCCGTGGCCTGGCTGGCCAGTTGCGACAGCAGCCCCATCTGCGGCGCCTGCTGCAGCCCCTCGGCCGTGGCCGTGCCTTGCGCACGCAGCTGGATGGCGGCCTCCGTGGCCGGGGCATTGGCGGCCAGGGCGCGCATGCCCCCTTCGAGGCGCACATCGCCGCCCAGCGCCCGGGCCTGCACGCCGACCAGCGAAAAACCCGTCTCGCTGAACTGCACCGCGCCCCGCGCACGGCCGAGCATCGGCGTGTCGGGGGTGATGCGCACGTCGTTGCCGGCCAGTGTAATACCGCCCTGCACCCGGGATTTGTCGATGTTGCTGATGGGCAGGGTCAGCTTGAGCTGCAGGTCGGCCTGGCCGGTGCCGCTGGCCTGCGCCAGGGCATTGCCCGTCAGGCGCGAGAGCGGCGAGTTGTTCACCACACTGAGCAGTTCGGACAGCGGCCCGCGCGCGTCGGCATTCACGCCGACCACGGTGTGCGAAAGATCGGGGATGGAGGCCTCTACCCGCGACACGCGCACGCCGGACGTGCCCGCAAAGCTGCCACTGGCGCCACGCACCTGCATGGACGAGCGCTCGAAGATCAGCTCGCCCTGCAGTTGCGTGAGCGCCGGCCAGCGCAGCGGATCGTTCGGGTGCAATTGGGGTGGCACGAAGGCATAGGTCACGTCCTTGACGCGCGCGGCAATGCGGAATTCGCCCAGGCGCGGGTCGTTGAAGGGCAGGTCGTGCAGGTCGCCCTTGACCTTGAAGTCGACCCCGCTGGCCGTACCGGCCACCACGCCGTCGCGCACGTAGTGGCGGGCATCCTCGGGGATGGACAGCGGCAGGTAGCGGTGCACGCGCGTGCCGTCGGCCCGCGTGAGCTTTCCCGACAGGTCCAGCACCCCCGGAAATCGCGAGCGGTGGGGTGGCTTCGTCGCATCGGCGGTATGCCAGGTGGCCCGCGCCTCGCCCTGGGCATCGGCATTGGCGAACTTCACGTCATTGACCTGCACCGCGATGCGCTCGCCCTCCAGCTGCCAGCGCACCTCGGCGCTCAGGCGGTCCAGCGGCAGCAGCGGGTCTTCGAACACACCGGGCAGCAATAGGGCACCGGATTCGATGGCGAGCTGGGCCTTGCCGCCACCCTGCGTCATGTCCAGGTCCACCGTGGCACCGCGCAGCCCCAGGCTCTGGGCGGCTCCGTTGTTCAGCTCCCCCGCCAGCGCCAGGCCCTGGATGCGGCCGCGCACCTGGTACTGCTGCAATGCGTCGAGCGGCCCCTTCCAGGTAGCCTGGATCTCGTTCACCAGGCCCTTGGGTGCGTACTGGCGAACGGCATCGTGCGCCGTGCTGCCCAGGGGCAGGCGGCTGGCGATCTGCGCCAGGGCTGCCAGCTCCAGCCGGTCGGCACGGAAATCGCCCTGTGCGGGCGCCTTGGCCGTGGCATCGGTGTACACCAGCTTCACGTTGCCCCCGGGCCAGCGCAGGCCGTCGTCGGTGGTGAACTGCAGGCCCTGCGTGGAAAACTCGAAGCCGCCCTTGAGCTGGCGCCCGCCCAGGCGCCCGGCAACGGACGGCAGCACCAGCGGCTCCAGCTCCGGCCCCAGGGTGGCGTTCACGTCCGCCAGCGCCAGGTCGGCCGTGCCGCCCACGACCTGGCCGCTCTTCACGTCGGCCCAGGCCCTGAGAGCCCCCCGGCCCTGGGCCACGTCCACCCCCAGGTCTGCATGGAGGCGCAGCCGGGACATGTCCACCCGTGCGAAGTCGGCGTAGACCTGGCCGTTCCAGTGCTGCCAGTTGCCGTCGCGCGCGCGCAGCAACGGCGCGCGGAACAGGCCGACCAGGGTGAAGCGGTCGCCCCAGTCGGGCGGCGGCGTGGCATCCACGCGCATGCGGTGGCTCCAGTTGCCGTTGCGCACCACCAGGTTGACCTCGGTGAGCGCCAGCTGCGGTGCATTGCGCATCTCGTCGGTCCAGCGCAGGGTTCCGCCCTTGATGAGCACCTCGCCCTGCGAGAAGAACCAGTCGGCCGCGCTGCTGCTGTCGCTGCCGCTGTCCTTCATGGCCAGGCCGGCCACGGTGATGCTGCCATCACTGGCACGGCGGATGTCCAGGTCCGGCTTTTCTATATAGAGCTGCTCGAAGCCGAAGTTCAGCAGCGAGCGCGGCGACAGGGCCACCACCACGCGCGGCAGGCGCAGTGCCTCGCGGCCGGCGCTGTCCAGCAGCGCCACATTCACCAGCTCCACGGAGGGGATCAGCCCCTCCGAGCGGGCGCTGATGGCTCCGATGCGCACGGGAACCCCTAGCGCCCGTGCGGCATGCGCTTCCAGCTGCGGGCGGAACTCGCCGATTCGCGGCACAATCCAGCCATGAAGGGCCCCCCAGGCGATGGTCAGCAGCAGCCAGAAGGCCAGCAGCAACCCCAGTGACCACCGCGCAAAGCCTGCCACTGTCTTGAGCAGGCGTGAGGGGTGCGGGGTGGGATCGATCATGGTGGGATTGAATGTGGCAGGAATTATGACCCGCGGTTTCCTTGTGGGTTCAATGAGAACCAGTGTCCTTGTGTGTGCAGCAGCCCTTGGCCCCGTGCCCGAGGCCCGCTGCGGCACCCGCCACACCCATGTCCGTCACCATGCCCCTACCCTGTAACGACCCCTTCCAGTGCGGCGAACCGCTGGCCGGGCATTCCCGCTTCCTGCAGCGCCTGCACCGGCGCTACGGCGGTGATTTGACCCTGCTCCCCGCCGGGGCACCCCGGCGCGCGGCGATGGATGCGGTCTGCGACGCCCTGCTGGCACGCGGCAACGACACCGGAACGGCGCTGCGCGTGCTTCGCCAGCTGGTCATGGAACGCCTGATCCAGCTCGACTGCGATGGCCAGGCGCCGCTGCCCGACATCACCTGCGCCGTCACCGAGCTGGCCGAACTGGCCCTGGACCGTGCCTGCCGGCAGGCCCGCCAGGAGCTCGACACGCGCCACGGTGCGCCCCAGGGCCCCGAGGGCCAGGCCGTGCAGCTGTGGATCATCGGCATGGGCAAGCTCGGTGCGCGCGAGCTCAACGTGTCCAGCGACATCGATCTGATCTACGTCTACGAGCATGACGGCGACACCGCCGGCACGCCGGACGGCCGGGGCAAGATCTCCAACCACGAATACTTTGCCCGCGCGGTCAAGGCCATCTACAGCCTGGTGGGCGACACCACCGAGCACGGTTTCGTGTTCCGTGTCGACCTCGCCCTCAGGCCCAACGGCAACTCCGGCCCGGCAGCGGTCTCGCTGGCGGCGCTGGAGGAATACCTGCAGGTGCAGGGCCGCGAATGGGAACGCTTTGCCTGGCTCAAGAGCCGGGTGGTGGCTCCACGCGACTGCATTGCCAGCACCGAGGTGCAGGCACTGCGCGGCGTGGTGCTGCCCTTCGTGTTTCGCCGCTACCTGGACTACAGCGTGTTCGATGCGCTGCGCCTGCTGCACAGCCAGATCCGCGACCACGCCGCCAAGCGCAGCGCGGGCCATCCTGAGCGCGCCAACGACGTCAAGCTCTCGCGCGGGGGCATCCGCGAGATCGAATTCACCGTGCAGCTGTTGCAGGTCGTGCGCGGCGGCCAGTTCCCCGAACTGCGCCGGCGCCCCACGCTCGACGCCCTGCAGCGCCTGGCCCAGGCGGGCCTGATGCCGCAGCCGACGGCCGATGCCCTGGCGCGGGCCTATGTCTTCCTGCGCCGCGTGGAGCACCGCATCCAGTACCTCGACGACCAGCAGACCCATGTGCTGCCCACGCGCGACGACGACCTGGCCTGGATCGCCCGCACCATGGGCTACCCCGACTGCTGCGCCTTCCTGCACGAGCTCGACGCGCACCGCGAGCTGGTGGCGCAGGAGTTCGACACCCTGCTGGGCGGCAACGGCAAGAAGCAGTGCAGCAAGGGCGGCTGCGGCGGCCCGCGCGCGGCCGCGCCCCCGCCGCCCGAACTGGAAGCCTTGCTGGAGCAGTTGCCCCCCGGTTTCCGCGAGCGCGTGGCCGAGTGGCGCAACCACCCGCGCGTACAGGGCCTGCGCGACGAAACCCGTGCGCGGCTGTTCCGCCTGGTGCAGCGCACCGCCCAATGGCTCACAGAGGGCCGGGTGACCGAAGAGGCCGCCGTGCGCATGGCCAACTGGCTCGAACCCCTGCTGCGCCGCGACAGCTACCTGGCCCTGCTGCTGGAACGCCCCTCGGTGCACGAGCAGATGCTGCACCTGCTGGGCGCCGCCCGCTGGCCCGCGCGCTACCTGCTGCAGCACCCCGGCGTGATCGACGAGCTGGTGGGCGACGCCCTGCTGGCCGAGCGCTTCGCGGTGGCCGATTTCGAGCGCGAGCTGGCCATGCGCCTGGCCTCGATCACATCCACCGGAGAAGACGACGACGAGACCCTCTTGAACCTGCTGCGCCGGGCGCAGCACGCAGAGACCTTCCGCACGCTGGCACGCGATGTGGAGCACCGCATCACGGTCGAGCAGGTGGCCGATGACCTGAGCGCCCTGGCTGACAGCGTGCTGCGCGTAACCGCCCAGTGGTGCTGGAGCCGCCTCAAGACGCGCCACCGCGAGGTGCCGCAGTTCGCGGTGATCGGCTATGGCAAGCTCGGCGGCAAGGAGCTGGGCTACGGCAGCGACCTCGATATCGTGTTCGTCTTCGACGACGACGACGAGCGCGCGCCCGAGGTGTATGCCGCCTTCGTGCGCAAGCTGATCAACTGGCTCACGGTGAAGACCGGCGAGGGCGACCTCTACGAGATCGACACCGCGCTGCGCCCCAACGGCAGCTCGGGCCTGCTGGTAACGCGTTTCGAGGCCTATGCCAATTACCAGGAACGGCGCGGCAGCAACACCGCCTGGACCTGGGAGCACCAGGCCATGACACGCGCGCGCTTCGTGATGGGAACGCCCGCGCTGGAAGCGCGCTTCGACGCCGTGCGCACCGCCGTCATCACCTCGGCGCGCGACCCGGCGCTGCTGCGGGGCGAGATCGTGGCCATGCGCGAGAAGGTGCGCCAGGCCCATCCCACGCGCGACGGGAAGTTCGATGTCAAGCACAGCGTGGGGGGCATGGTGGACGCAGAATTCGCCGTGCAGTACCTGGTGCTTTCGCAATCGGCGGCGCACCCCGAACTGGTGGCCAACGTGGGCAACATCGCCCTGCTGCAGCGCGCCGAGCAGGTCGGCCTGCTGCCGGCCGGCGTAGGGCACGCAGCCGCAGACGCCTACCGCGAGCTGCGCCGAGTGCAGCATCGCGCACGCCTGGACGAAGCCCCCACCCAGGTCACGCCCCCGGCCCTTCAGGCCGAGCGTGACGCGGTGCTGGCGCTGTGGACGGCAGTGTTCGGCAGCGGGCGCTGATCCCCCGGTCCTGGCGGGCGGCGGCCTGTTGCCGATTGTCACGCTAATTTAAACACTTGTTTGAATTATGGTGGTTTAATCCACCGCCATGCGCTCCACCCCGCCCGTTTCCCAGCCTGCCGCCAAGCGCGCAGCGCGCCCCGCCCGTGCCGCGCGCAGCGATGGCGACGACACGCGCGCGCGCCTGCTGCAGGCCGCCCTGCGGCTGTTTTCCGAGAACGGCTTCGCCCGCACCTCGGTGCGTGCCATCGCCGTCGCGGCCGGCACCAACGTGGCCGCCATTGGCTACCATTTCGGCGACAAGGCGCAGCTGTACACGGCCACCTTCTATGAGCCCTTTGACAGCGGCAGCGACCTCATCGAGGTGTTTGCCGCGCCAGGGCTCAGCCTGCAACAGGCCCTGCAGCACTATTTCACGGGGCTGCTGGAGCCGCTCAAGCACGACGATCTGGTCCGGCAAGCCACCCGCCTGCATGTGCGTGAGCTGCTCGAACCCACCCACGTCTGGCCCGAGCTGATCGAGCGCGAATGCAAGGCCCCGCACATGGCGCTGGCGCGACTGCTGTGCGAGCACATGGGCGTGCCCGCCATCGACGACGACATGCACCGCCTGGCGTTCTCGATCGGCGGGCTGGTCATGCTGCTGTGGACCCAGCGCGACGCCATCGCTGCCATTGCCCCCCAACTCGCAGGCCCCGCCACCGCGGACGCCTGGGCCGAGCGCCTGACCGGCTATGCCATGTCCATGATCCAGGGCGAAGTGGCACGCCGCCAGGCACTGCGCGACAAGCGCGGACACAACAACAAGGAGGAAGAGGAATGACATGGTTTGTTCGAACCCTGGGCGTGTGCAGCGTGCTGCTGCTGGGCGCCTGCAGCACCGCGCGGCCGCCCCAGGCGGTCCCGGTGCAAGCGCCTGCGGGCTGGGCCGCGCCCCTGCCGCATGGCGGGCAGATGGCCGACCTGGCCCAGTGGTGGCGCCAATGGAATGACCCGGCCCTGGTGCCGCTGATCGAGGCCGCGCAGGGCATCAGCCCCAGCGTGGCCCAGGCCCGTTCGCGCCTGCTGCAGGCCCGCGCCACGCAGACCACAGCCCGCGCAGCCCTGCTGCCCACGCTCGATGCCCAGGCGACAAGCAGCCGCGGCGCCAACGCGCAGATCGGTGGCCTGGCCACCACCAGCCAGGCCGGCCTGCAGGCCGCCTGGGAAGTGGACCTGTTCGGCGCCGCCGCCACCACGCGCGACGCGGCCAGCGAGCGGCTGGCCGGTGCCCAGGCCCTGTGGCACGAGGCGCGTGTGAGCGTGGCCGCCGAGGTGGCACTGCAGACCAGCAGCCTGCGCACCTGCCTGCAGCAGTTGGACGTGGCCGAGCGCGATGCGCGCTCGCGCTCCGAGACCTCGCGCCTGTCGGCCCTGAGCGAGCGCGCGGGCTTCACCGCGCCGGCCACTGCCGCCCTGGCACGCGCCAGCGCGGCCGAGGCCACGGCCCGCGCCTCGCAGCAGCGCATGCAGTGCGACGTGGAGTTCAAGACCCTGGTGGCCTTGACCGGACAGGAAGAGGCCGCGCTGCGCCAGCTGATCACGGCCACGCCCGTGGTCCCGGCGCCCGACAGCCTGTTCGCCATTGCCGCCCTGCCAGCGCAAGTAATCTCCCAGCGCCCCGACGTCTACAACGCCGAGCGCGAGGTCGCCGCCGCCAGTGCCGAAGTGGGCAACGCCCAGGCCCAGCGTTATCCCCGCCTGTCGCTCAGCGGCAATATCGGCAAGGCCTGGGTCCGCACGGGCGGCACCACGACCGATGTGGACGCCTGGACCCTGGGCCCGCTGGCCCTGAGCCTGCCGCTGTTCGATGGCGGGCGCCGCGCTGCGCAGGTCGATGCGTCCCGCGCGCGCTACGAGGAGTCGGTGGCGCTGTACCGCGCCCGCGTCCGCCAGGCCGTGAGCGAGGTGGAGCAGGCGCTGGTGCGCCTGCAGAGCACGGCCGAGCGCAACACCAGCGCCCGCGCCGCGGCCGAGGGCTACCGCATCTCGTTCGACGCCACCGACGCGCGCTGGCGCGGCGGCCTGGCCAGCCTGGTCGAGCTGGAGGATGCGCGCCGCACGGCGCTGGCCGCACAGAACGCGCTGCTGGCCCTGCAGCACGAGCGCCAGTCCGCCTGGATCGCACTGTACCGCGCGGCAGGAGGCGGCTGGGACAGCTCGGCCCCCGACATGGCGCAGAGCGCCCAGGCCGGCACCCGCTGACCCCGGCCCCCCATTTTCCTGACACCTTCCGGATGAACGGACCCATTTTCATGAACCAGTTCAAGCTCTCTCCTTCCACGCTGGCCGCCGTGGCCGCCTGCGTCCTGGCCGCCACCGGCGTCCTCCTGTTCTCGGGCGCCTCGCGTGCAGCCGACGAGCCCAAGGCCAACCAGCCCCGTCCGGCATTGACGGTGACCACGGCCCAGCCCCAGCGCATCGCCGTGCCCCTGCGCCTGGCCGCCAACGGCAATGTCGCCGCCTGGCAGGAGGCCATCATCGGCGCCGAAAGCAATGGCCTGCGCCTGACCGACGTGCGCGTGAACGTGGGCGACGTGGTCAAGCGCGGCCAGGTGCTGGCCACCTTCTCGGCCGAGACCACACAGGCCGAAGTGGCCCAGGGCCGTGCCAGCGTGCTCGAAGCCCAGGCCACGGCGGCCGAGGCCGCCGCCAATGCCGAACGCGCCCGTTCGCTGCAGGCCTCGGGCGCTTTGAGCCAGCAGCAGATCCAGCAGTACACCACCGCCGAGAAGACCGCCCAGGCGCGCGTGGAAGCGGCCCAGGCCCAGCTCAACGCGCAGCAGCTGCGCCTGAAATACACGCAGGTGGTGGCGCCCGACAGCGGCGTCATCTCGGCCCGCAGCGCCACCGTGGGCGCCGTGGTGGGCGCCGGTACCGAGCTGTTCCGCATGGTGCGCAAGGGCCGCCTGGAGTGGCGCGCCGAGGTCACATCGACCGAGATCGCACGCATCCAGCCCGGCGCCAAGGTCAGTGTGACGGCCGCCAGCGGCACCACCGTGCAGGGCACCGTGCGCATGGTTGGCCCGACGGTGGACCCGCAGACGCGCAACGCCCTGGTCTATGTGGACCTGCCCGCCACGGCGATGGACACACCCACGGATGCCAGGACCTCGCTCTCGGCCATCCTGCCCGGCATGTTCGCGCGCGGCGAGTTCGCCCTGGGCAGCAGCGATGCCCTGACCATTGCGCAGGAAGCGGTGGTGGTGCGCGACGGCTTTTCGTACGTGTTCGCGCTGGGCACTGACCAGCGCGTGCAGCAGCGCAAGATCCAGACCGGCCGGCGCGTGGCCGACCGGGTGGAAGTGCTCTCGGGCCTGGAGGCTGCGACCGCCATTGCCGTGCGCGGCGCTGGCTTTCTGAATGATGGCGATCTGGTGCGCGTGTCGAACGCTGCGCCCGCCGCTGCCGGCGCACCGGCCGCCCCGGCCTCGGCCACCAAGTAAGAAGGAGCATTCACCATGAATGTGTCTACCTGGTCGATCAAGAACCCCATACCGGCGCTGATGCTGTTCGTGCTGCTGACCTTCGGCGGCCTGCTGTCGTTCAACGGCATGAAGGTGCAGAACTTTCCCGACATCGACCTGCCCACCATTTCGGTGACCGTGTCGCTGCCCGGTGCCTCGCCCGCGCAGCTCGAAAACGATGTGGCGCGCAAGGTCGAGAGCGCGATCGCCACGCTGCAGGGACTGAAGCACATCTACACCAAGGTGCAGGACGGCGGCGCCACCATCACCGCCGAGTTCCGCCTGGAAAAGCCCACACAGGAAGCGCTCGATGACGTGCGCTCGGCCGTGGCGCGCGTGCGCGGCGACCTGCCCGGCGACGTGCGCGACCCCATCGTGACCAAGATGGACCTGGCGGCACAGCCGGTGCTGGCCTTCACCATCGCCTCGCGCCGCATGGACGACGAGGCCCTGTCCTGGTTCGTCGACAACGACATCGCCAAGAAGCTGCTGGCCGTGCGCGGCGTGGGGGCAGTGAACCGCGTGGGCGGGGTCGACCGGCAGGTGCATGTGGCGCTCGACCCCATCAAGCTGCAGGCGCTGGGCGCCACCGCGGCCGACGTCTCGCGCCAGCTGCGCCTGGTGCAGACCGAGAGTGCGGGCGGCCGCACCGACCTCGGCGGCAGCGAGCAGCCCGTGCGCACCCTGGCCACCGTGCAGTCGGCCCAGGAGCTCGCGGGCCTCACGTTGTCCCTGTCCGACGGCCGCCATGTGCGCCTGGACCAGGTGGCCACGGTGTCCGATACCTTTGCCGATCCGCGCGCCATGGCCCTGCTCAACGGCAAGCCCGTGGTGGGTTTCGAGGTGGCCCGCAGCAAGGGCGCGAGTGAAGTGGAAGTGGGCGGAGCCGTACAGGCTGCCCTGGCCGAGATGCGCCTGCAGCACACGGACCTGGAGATCACCGAGGCCTTCAACTTCGTGACCCCCGTGCAGGAGGAGTACGACGGCTCCATGCACCTCTTGTACGAAGGCGCACTGCTGGCGGTGCTGGTGGTGTGGATCTTCTTGCGCGACTGGCGCGCGACCTTTGTCTCGGCCGTGGCGCTGCCGCTGTCGGTGATTCCGGCCTTCATCGGCATGTACCTGCTGGGCTTTTCCATCAACGTGATCACGCTGCTGGCGCTGTCGCTGGTGGTCGGCATCCTGGTGGACGATGCCATCGTGGAGGTGGAGAACATCGTGCGCCACCTGCGCATGGGCAAGACGCCCTACCAGGCGGCCATGGAAGCGGCCGACGAGATCGGCCTGGCCGTGGTGGCTACCACGTTCACGCTGATCGCCGTGTTTTTGCCCACCGCCTTCATGAGTGGCATCGCCGGAAAGTTCTTCAAGCAGTTCGGCTGGACGGCGGCGCTGGCGGTGTTCGCCAGCCTGGTGGTGGCCCGCGTGCTGACCCCGATGATGGCGGCCTATATCCTCAAACCCATCGTGGGCGAGCACAAGGAACCGCGCTGGATGGGCGTCTACCTGCGCTGGGCGGCCTGGTGCATCCGCCACCGCTGGATCACCTATGTCGCCACGGCGGCCTTCTTCATCGGCTCGCTGGCGCTGATCCCGCTGCTGCCCACGGGCTTCATCCCGCCGGACGACAACTCGCAGACCCAGGTCTACCTGGAGCTGCCGCCCGGCGCCACGCTGGCGCAGACCCGCACGGTGGCCGAAGATGCGCGCCAGCGCGTGGCGGCGGTGAACCACGTCAAGAGCGTGTACACCACCATCGGTGGCGGCTCGGCGGGATCCGACCCCTTCATGGGCAGCGCCAACGCCGAGACACGCAAGGCCACGCTCACCATCCTGCTGGCCGACCGGGGCGACCGACCGCGCAAGCAGGGCATCGAGAACCAGATCCGCGCCGCGCTGGAGAGCCTGCCCGGTGTGCGCAGCAAGGTGGGCCTGGGTGGTTCGGGTGAAAAATACGTGCTGGTGCTCACGGGCGACGATCCCCAGGCCCTGCAGACGGCGGCCCTGGCGGTCGAGAAGGACCTGCGCACCATCCCGGGTCTGGGCAGCGTGTCGTCCACCGCCAGCCTGATCCGCTCGGAGATCGCCGTGCGCCCCGACTTTGCGCGCGCCGCCGATCTGGGCGTGACCAGCAGCGCCATCGCCGAGACCCTGCGCATCGCCACCGTGGGCGACTACGACGTGTCGCTGCCCAAGCTGAACCTGGCCTCGCGCCAGGTGCCCATCGTCGTCAAGCTGCAGGACGATGCACGCAAGGACCTGTCGCTGCTCGAACGCCTGGCCGTGCCCGGCGCCAAGGGCCCGGTGATGCTGGGCCAGGTGGCCACGCTGGAATTCAGTGGCGGGCCGGCCGTGGTGGACCGCTACGACCGCGCGCGCAACGTGAACTTCGAGATCGAGCTCTCGGGCCTGCCCCTGGGCGACGTGACCAAGGCCGTGGATCTGCTGCCGTCCATCAAGAACCTGCCGCCCGGCGTGCGCCAGATCACCATCGGCGACGCCGAGGTGATGGGCGAGCTGTTCGCCAGCTTCGGCCTGGCCATGCTCACCGGCGTGCTGTGCATCTACATCGTGCTGGTGCTGCTGTTCAAGGACTTCCTGCACCCGGTGACCATCCTGGCGGCGCTGCCGCTGTCGCTGGGCGGGGCCTTCGTGGGCCTGCTGATCGCACAGAAGAGCTTCTCCATGCCCTCGCTGATCGGGCTCATCATGCTCATGGGCATTGCGACGAAGAACTCCATCCTGCTGGTGGAATACGCCATCCTGGCGCGGCGCGAGCATGGCATGACGCGCTTCGAGGCGCTGATCGACGCCTGCCACAAGCGCGCCCGCCCGATCATCATGACCACGCTGGCCATGGGCGCGGGCATGCTGCCCATTGCCGTGGGCTTCGGCGCGGCGGATGCGAGCTTCCGCTCGCCGATGGCGGTGGCGGTGATCGGCGGGTTGATCACCTCGACCTTCCTGAGCCTGCTGGTGATCCCGGCCGTGTTCACGGGCGTGGACGACGTGGGCCAGTGGTTTGGCCGCATGCTGCGGCGCCTGCGCGGCCTGCCCCCCAAGGCCCCGGCATCCAGGCCGCAGGAGGCGCCGGCGATTCCCTGACGGCGGGGGCGCGTACGCCGGCCCCGAATCCCTGCAAAAAGGGCGCCAACCACCCGGGTTTGCGCCCTTTAACGGGGCCGGCACGGCGGGATAATGGCGTACTGCTATGAACCTCGTCACCATCAACGTCGATTCCATCCAGCTCGGCCACCCCCTGCCATTCGCGTTGCGGGGTTCCGACGGCGCGCTGCTGGCCCAGAAGGGCTTCGTGGTGCAGTCGCAGGATGAGCTGGGCACCATGCTGGCCCGGGGCCGGCAGCTGTGTGTGGACGTGGAAGAGTCCGGCGAGAGCTACCGCGCCTACGTCGCCCAGCTGCAGCGCATGCTGCGCCAGGACACCAACCTCGGGCAACTGGCGTCCATCAAGATGACTGCCGGTGCCCAGGCCTCCCCGCGCGAGCGCGATGCCCCGCCCTATGTGGTGGACTGGCCCGCCCTGCAGGACCGCGCGACCCGGCTGCTGCGCAGCCCGCATGCCGCAGATTTTCCGGACCGCTTCCAGCCCCTGCATGCCGAGCTGGCGCGCAACTGCGAACAGTCGCCCGATGCCACGCTGCTGGCGCTGATCTACCTGTCGGCGCAGGAGACGCGCATGTACAGCGGCACCCACGCCATGCTGGTGGCCTGCGTCTGCATGGTGGTAGCCAGGGAAATGCTGCGCTGGCCCCCGGCCCAGGTGCAGGTGGTGGGGCAGGCAGCCCTCTCCATGAACATCGCCATGACCGAGTTGCAGGACCAATTGGCCCAGCAGACCCAGCCCCTGACCTCGGCCCAGATCACCGCCGTGGAGGACCACGCGGCCCGGTCCGAGGCCCTGCTGCGCGACCTGGGCGTGCACAGCGAGTTGTGGCTGGAGGCCGTGCGCCACCACCACCACCGCACCCCGGGCGCGTTCGGCCAGAAGAGCCCCGGCCTGCAGATGGCCCGGCTGATCCAGCGGGCCGACGTCTTCGGTGCCCGCCTGGCGCCGCGCGCCGCGCGCTCGCCCATGCCGGTGACCGCCGCCATGCAGGCCAGCTACTACGACGAGGAACAGAAGGTCGACGAGGCCGGCGCCGCCCTGGTCAAGGCCCTGGGCATCTACCCGCCGGGGGCCTTCGTGAAGCTCGCCAGCCAGGAAGTCGCCGTGGTGCTGCGCCGTGGCGCCAGCGGCACCACGCCACGCGTGGCCGTGGTCACCAACCGGCTGGGCATGCCCACCGGTGAGCTGATCCCTAGGGACACCTCCCAGCCCCAGTGGAAGATCGTCGGCGTGGTGGCGCACAAGGACGTGCGCGTCCAGCTATCGCTCAATCGGCTGCTCCCTCTCGTCTGAGCCTGCGGCGCAGGCCAGCCCCCGCAGGGCCTGCGCGGCCTTGGCGCCACAACCACACCATTCATCCATGGCTGGACGGCAACCCTGCCGAGGTCCACTATGGCTTTCGCCTCCCCCTACCCAGTCCTCTGAGCGCACCGGGCCCGAGCGCACATCCAAATGGCGCCGGGCCGCGTATTACTGTCTACGCAGGCCGTGCCCGCAACACTGCGGTTTTCCCGCCCCTATGCTGGCAAAGCAGAGGGCTCAACTGGAAATTCCACGTAAATACCGATCAGTACAAATAAAAACTTATGTGGACAAAATATGATTCATTGGTTAAATTGACCCCATCCAACTTGGCAGGTGTCCCCATGACCCAATTCCCGCGCTTTCTGGCCCTGGCCCATGCCACGGGTGCCCTGTTGTTTTTCGGCTTCGCTCCATCCGCCTTCGCGGCCCCGCCCGAATCCTGCCCGGCCACGCTGCAGCACACCTTCCCCCGGCTGCAGGATGAAAAGCCGCAATCGCTGTGCCAGTACAGCGGCAAGGTCGTGCTGGTGGTCAACACGGCCAGCTTCTGTGGTTTCACGGGGCAGTACAAAGGCCTCGAAGATCTCTATGCCCGCTACAAGGACAAGGGCCTGGTGGTGCTGGGCTTTCCCAGCAACGACTTCTCGCAGGAAAGCGGCAACAACCAGCAGATTGCGGATTTCTGTGAAAACACCTTCGGCGTGAAGTTTCCGATGTTCGCCAAGAGCGTGGTGACCGGTGCCGACGCCTCGCCGCTGTTCCGCCAGCTGGCACAGATGTCCGGCCCGCCACGCTGGAACTTCCACAAATACCTGCTGGGCCGCGACGGCAAATTGGTGGACAGCTACACCAGCCTCACCGCGCCGGACAGCAAGGGACTGGTCCGGGCCATCGAACAACAGCTGGCCACTGCACCAACTCGGTGAACGTAATGTTTTCTTTACATTTCTTCAAAAAAATGCAGGAGAAGCTCTGGAACTTCTGCAGAACGCCCTTACTCTATCCACAGCAAGGACGTGTTGAGCGTCCCCCCGTTTTAACGTTGCGAAGCCTTTCGGTCCCACGGGTTCCGACTGTTCTCCTGGAGCGCTTCTCCTCCCTCCCTCTCTTATTCGTTTCGGGACGCTTCGCAACTTTTTTATTCAGCCTGCCGGCCAGAGGGAGCCGGCCATGAAGATCGCCATCATCGGGTCCGGCATTTCCGGGTTGGCCGTGGCCCACCGGCTGCGTGGCCAGGCCGACATCACCCTCTACGAATCGGGCAGCTATTTCGGCGGCCACACCCATACGTTGGACGTGACCCTGCCGGGCCCAGACGGCGACGCCGTGCACTGCGGCGTCGACACGGGTTTCCTGGTCTTCAACGAGCGCACCTACCCGAACCTGATCCGCCTGCTGGCCGACCTGGGCGTGGAAACCGCCAAGTCCGACATGTCGTTCTCCGTGCAGGTGCCGCAGGCCCTGGGCGGCGGGCGCACGCTGGAGTGGAGCGGCACGAACCTGTCCACCGTATTCGCCCAGCGCGGCAACCTCGTGAACCCGCGTTTCCTGGGCATGCTCTACGACCTGCTGCGCTTCAACCGGCTGTGCACGCGGCTGGCCGAAGCCCAGGCCGATGCCGCGCTGATGCAGCCCCTGGCCGACTTCCTCAAGGAGCACCGCTTCGGCGACGCGTTCCGCGACTGGTACTTTCTGCCCATGCTGGGCTGTATCTGGAGCTGCCCCACGGACCAGATGCTGCAGTTCCCGGTGGCCACGATGATCCGCTTCTGCCACAACCACGGCCTGATCCAGGTGAGCGACCGGCCCCAGTGGTGGACGGTGGCCGGTGGCGCGCGCCATTATGTGGACAAGATCGTGGCGGGCATCGAAGACAAGCGCCTGGACACCCCCGTGCGCCGCATCGAGCGCGACGCTGCAGGCGTGCGCGTGGTGACTACCGGCAACACCGAGCGCTTTGACCAGGTGGTGCTGGCCACCCATTCGGACCAGGCGCTGGCGCTGCTGGCCCAGCCCACGCTGCAGGAGCGCGCCGTGCTGGGTGCCATCCGCTACCAGGCCAACCGCGCCGTGCTGCACACCGACACCTCGGTGCTGCCCGAACGCCGTGCCGCCTGGGCCGCGTGGAACTACGAACGCGCACCCGAGCGCAGCCGTGAGTCGGCGCGCGTGTGCCTGCACTACCTCATCAACCAGCTGCAGCCCGTGCCCTTCGCGCAGCCGGTCGTTGTCTCGCTCAACCCGGTGGGCCAGATCGCCGCAGACCAGGTGATCGACAGCTACGACTATGCCCATCCGGTCTTCGACCTGGCGGCCATCCGTGCGCAGAAGGGCGTCGCGCAGCTCCAGGGCCGCGAACGCACCTGGTTCTGTGGCGCCTGGACGGGCTATGGCTTCCATGAAGACGGGCTGAAGTCGGGCCTGGCCGTGGCCGAGCACCTGCTGGCCCGCATGCCGGCACCGCTGGCGGAGGCCGCCTGATGGACACCCGCACCGCCGAGCCGCTGCTGGGCTTTGGCCAGGTGCGCCATACGCGCCTGCGCCCCCAGCGGAATGCATTTGCCTACCCCACCTTCTTCCTGATGCTGCCCATGCGCTCACTGCGCGCGCAGGCAGCCGGGCTGCTGGCCGTGAACCGCAGGGGCACCATCAGCTTTCACGATAGCGACCATGGCGATGGCCGCAGCGACGCCCAGGGCGGCGCACTCGCCTGGATCGACGAATTGCTGCGCACCGAAGGCATCGCGGACGCCACGGGCGAGGTCTGGCTGCACTGCTACCCGCGGGTGCTGGGCTACACCTTCAAGCCCGTGAGCTTCTGGTACTGCCACCGCCCGGACGGCAGCCTGCGCGCCATCGTGGTCGAGGTCAACAACACCTTTGGCGAGCGCCACTGCTACCTGCTGGACCAGCCGCGCTACGGCGCCGAGCAGCATGCGCGCAAGGTGTTCCATGTCTCGCCGTTCTGCGACATCAGCGGCGGATACCGTTTCCGCTTCCTGCGCGCGGTGCAGGGCGGGCTGGAGCGCACCGTGGTACGCATCGACCACGACGACGCCAACGGCCCGCTGCTGCAGACCAGCGTGAGCGGCACGCTCTCGCCCATCACCCGCAAGACCCTGCGCCAGGCGCTGTGGGGCTACCCGGCGATGACGCTGGCGGTGATCGCCCGCATCCACTGGCAGGCCCTCCGTCTGTGGGCCAAGCGGGTGCGCTTTCACCGCAAGCCCGCAGCACCCGCCTCCGCCGTGACCCGCTGAGCCCGGCACGCACCGTCCCGAAACCCCTCTTCCATCCGGCCCGCCATGAACAGCACCACCCTCGCACCCGCCCTGCCAAGGGGCACCCCTGCCGCCGCCCGCACGGCCCTGCGCCTGATGCAGCGCCTGCAACACGGCAGCCTCACGGTGCAACTGCCCGACGGCACGCTGCAGCATTTCGGCAACCACCATGGCGACGGGCCGGCAGCAGCCATCACGCTCAAGAACTGGAACGTCTGCAAGGCAGCCCTCAAGTCCGGCGACATCGGCGTTGCCGAGAGCTACATCGCCGGCGACTGGACCACGCCGAACCTCACGGACCTGCTGCGCGTGTTCATCGCCAACCGCCAGCAGGTGGAGGGCGTGATCTATGGCAGCTGGGCCGGGCGGCTGCTGTACCGCATCAAGCACCTGCTCAACCGCAACACGCGCGCCAACAGCCAGAAGAACATCCACGCCCACTACGACCTGGGCAATGCCTTCTACACGCTGTGGCTGGACGACACGATGAACTACTCGTCGGCCTGGTTCGAGGGCGATGCCGGTGGCGACATGCGCATCGCCCAGCATGCCAAGGTGCGCCGCGCCCTGCGCATGGCGGGCGTGCAAGCGGGCGACCGGGTGCTGGAGATCGGCTGCGGCTGGGGCGCGCTGGCCGAGATGGCCACCACCGAGTTCGGTGCCTCGCTGACCGGCGTGACGCTGTCCACCGAGCAACTGGAGTTCGCGCGCAAGCGCATGGTCGCGAGCGGCGTGGGTGCCCAGGCCGATCTGCGCCTGCAGGACTACCGCGACATCACCGACGGGCCCTACGACGCGGTCTGCTCCATCGAGATGATCGAGGCCGTGGGCCGCGAGTACTGGCCGACCTATTTCCAGGCCGTGCGGCGCCTGCTCAAGCCCGGGGGCAAGGCCTGCATCCAAAGCATCGTGATCGACGACGGCCTGTTCGAGCGCTACATCAGCTCCACCGATTTCATCCAGCAGTACATCTTTCCGGGCGGCTGCCTGCCCTGCCCGCGCGAGTTCCGCCGCGAGGCCGAGGCCGCCGGCCTGCGCGTGGTGGACGAGTTCGCCTTCGGCCAGGACTATGCCGAGACCCTCAGGCGCTGGCGCGAGCGCTTTCTGGCCCAGCGTGCGCAGATCCTGCAGCTCGGCTTCGACCAGCGCTTCCTGCACATCTGGGAGTTCTACCTGGCCTATTGCGAAGCGGCCTTTGCCATGGCCAACATCAACCTCGTCCAGTACACCCTGGTGCGTGACTGAGCCATGGCCATGACGCAAGCCGCCATGCTCATCCTGGCCCTGGCATTGCTCTGCCCGGACCTGGCCCTGGCGCAGGCGCCGACTGCAGCGCCGCTGGCCGGCCTGCGCCAGGCCGGCCAGGGCACGCTGCGCTTCCTGGGATTTGAAATCTACAGCGCCCAGCTGTGGGTGAGCCCGGGCTTTGACGCCAGCGACTACACCGCCCAACCCCTGGTGCTCCAGCTGGCGTACAAGCGTGATTTCACGGCCGAAGCGATTGCCGGGCGCTCCATCCAGGAAATGCGCCGCGTGGGCCGCTTCACCCCCGCCCAGGCCACACGCTGGCAACAGGCCCTGCAGGCCGCCCTGCCCGACGTGAAGGCGGGCGACCAGCTCACCGGCATCTACCAGCCCGGGGCGGGCGCCGTGTTCCAGATGGGCGGACAGGTCGTAGGCGAGGTCAAGGACCCCGAGTTCTCGCGCCTGTTCTTCGGCATCTGGCTGTCGCCGCGCACCTCCGAGCCGGCGCTGCGCCAGGCGCTGATCGCTGCACCCTCTGCTGCGGGGACGCCTTGAACGCCGGCGCGCTGCTGCCCTGGCGCCAGGGGCTGGCCTATGGCCTGCTCGGGCTGCCGCTGGCCTTCGTGGCCCTGCCGCTGTACGTGCTGCTGCCCAACCACTACGCCCGTGAGTTCGGCATGCCCCTGGCCACGCTGGGCGGCGTGCTGCTGGCCGCGCGCCTGTTCGATGCCGTCTCGGACCCGCTGCTCGGCCGCTGGGCCGACCGGCTGTTCGAGCGCTCGCCGCTGGCGGTTCTCTCCACGGGGGCGGTGTCGGCCGTGGTGCTGGCCGTCGGGCTCACCGCGCTGTTCTTCCCCAAGGTGCAGGGCCAGGGCGCGCTCGCGGCCTGGGCCCTGGTCTGCCTGTTGGTCACCTACCTGGCCTACAGCCAGCTCGGCATTGCGCACCAGTCCTGGGGTGCGCGCCTGGGCGGTGACGAGCTGCAGCGCAGTCGCATCGTCGCCTGGCGCGAGGGCGCGGCCCTGGTGGGGGTGGTGCTCGCCTCGGTACTGCCCGCGCTGCTGGGTCTGCCGGTGATGCTGGGCGTGTTTGCGGCCGCCCTGGTGCTGGGCTGGCTGGCGTGGCTGCGCGCACCCCGGCCTGCTCCAGTTGCGCCTCTCGCTACGAGCCGCGCGGACCTGTGGCGGCCCTGGACGCGGCCCGCCTTCCGCCGCCTGCTTGCGGTATTCGTGCTCAACGGCATTGCCAGCGCCGTACCGGCCACGCTGGTGCTGTTCTTCATCCAGGACCGGCTGCAGGCGCCGCCGGGCCAAGAGCCGATGTTCCTGGCCGCGTACTTCCTCTGCGCAGCGCTCTCGATCCCGCTGTGGCTGCGCGCCGTGGCGCGCTGGGGCCTGGCCCGCACCTGGCTGGCGGGCATGCTGCTGGCCGTGGCCGTGTTTGGCTGGACGGCTGGGCTCGGAATGGGCGACAGCATGCCCTTCCTTGCCGTGTGCGCGCTTTCGGGCGTGGCCCTGGGCACCGACCTCGCCTTGCCCGGTGCCCTGCTGGCCGGGGTGGTGGCGGCCGAAGGCGACAGCGGCCGGCACGAGGGCGCCTACTTCGGCTGGTGGAACTTTGCCACCAAGCTCAACCTGGCACTCGCCGCGGGCCTGGCCCTGCCCTTGCTCGACGCACTGGGCTACACGCCCGGCACGCGCAGCGCAGAGGGCCTTCAGACCCTGGGCCTGGCCTATGCCGTGCTGCCTTGTGCCTTGAAGCTGGTGGCCGCTGCAGCGCTGTACTTCCTGATCCTGCGGCAACCCCTTGCCGCAGCCATTCCATCCCTCCAAGGCAAACCATGATGCAGCGACGCTTGTTACTCCTTTCGGCGGCCGCCGTGGCCGCCCCCGTGGCGCTGTCGGGCTGCGCGGGCCAGAACCTGGCCGACTACGCGGCCGAAAAGCCCGTGCTCGACCTCGCGCAGTATTTCAATGGCGTGATCGACGCGCACGGCATGTTCCAGGACCGCAGCGGCAAGATCGTCAAACGCTTCACTGTGGTCATGAACTGCCAGTGGACCGGCAACCAGGGCGTGCTGGACGAGGCCTTCACCTATTCGGACGGCAGCACGGAGCGGCGCATCTGGCGCCTCACCCGTGAGGCCGATGGCCGCTACACAGGCACGGCCGGCGACGTGATCGGCCAGGCCGTGGGCCAGGTGCGTGGCAACGCCTTCCGCTGGAACTACACGCTGGCCCTGCCCGTGGATGGCACGGTCTACCACGTGGACCTGGACGACTGGATGTACCTCATGGACGAGCGCGTGATGCTCAACCGCGCCACCATGAGCAAGTTCGGCGTGCGGCTGGGCGAGATCACGCTGTCGTTCACCCGGCGGGCGCCATGAGCCTGAATCCCCGCCTGCGCGACTGGCAGGGCCGCCGGGCCTGGCTGGTGGGTGCCTCCAGTGGCATCGGCAGGGCCACGGCATCGGCCCTGCATGCGCGCGGGGCCGAGGTCATCGTCTCGGCCCGCAGCGAAGCGGCGCTCAATGCGTTCGTCGTGCAACACCCCGGCAGCGTGGCCCTGCCGCTGGACACTGCCGTACCCGACGCCGTGAAGGCGGCCGCAGCCCAGGTGCTGGCGGGTGGACCGCTTGACCTTGTGTGCTACTGCGCAGGCACCTACCACCACATGCGCGCCACGGAGTTCGACCTGCCCGTGATGCTGCGCCACGAACAGGTGAACTACACAGGCGTGCTGCACCTGCTGGCCGCCGTGCTGCCAGACATGCTGGCCGCCGCACATGCGGGCCGCCCCGGGCATGTGAGCCTGGTCAGCAGCGTGGCCGGCTTTCGCGGGCTGCCCAAGAGCCTGGCCTACGGCCCGACCAAGGCGGCGCTCATCAACCTGGCCGAGGCACTGTACCTGGACCTGCACGGCCTGGGCATGGGCGTGAGCGTCGTCAACCCCGGCTTCGTGGCCACGCCGCTCACCGAAGGCAATGACTTTCGCATGCCGGCGCTGATCACGCCCGAAGAGGCGGCCACGGCCATCCTCAAGGGCTGGGGGCAGGGCGCGTTCGACATCCACTTCCCCAAGCGCTTCACGCGTGTGATGAAGATGCTGCGCGTGCTGCCGTATGGGTGGTACTTTCCGGCCATCCGCAAGTTCACCGGACTTTGAGCCCCATGCCGCCGCCAGACACCACCCCATCCACCGAAGAGGCCGTCACCCGCGTGATCGCCTTTTTCGAGACCCTGGCCCCGGCCGACGTGGCGGCACTGGGCCGCCTGTATGCGGCCGATGCGCGCTTCAAGGACCCGTTCAACGAGGTGCAGGGACTGCCCGCCATCCGGCACATCTTCGAGCACATGTTCGTGGCGCTGGACCAGCCGCGCTTCGTGGTGACGGGCCGCGTGGTGCAGGGGCAGCAGTGCTTCCTGACCTGGGAGTTCCTGTTCGCCTTCCGCAATTTCCACAAGGGCGTGGCGCAGACGGTGCGCGGTGCCTCGCACCTGGTGTTGGACGACCAGGGCCTGGTCACGCTGCACCGCGACTACTGGGACGCGGCCGAGGAGCTGTACGAAAAGCTGCCCGTGGTGGGTGGGCTCATGCGCTGGCTCAAGAAGCGCGCCAACAGCTGAGCACAGCCGTCGTCACGGACGCGCTTGCAGGCGCAGATGCCCAGGCAAGGGCACGGCACGCTGCAGCACCCCTTCGGCCAGCCACACCGCGCTGTTCCACGCCCGGCCGGCCACGTAGGGCAGGGGCAGTTGCTGGTAGTCGTCGTTGAAGACCTCGAAGCTGTAGTCGCCGCGGTAGCCCATGCCGTCGAGCTTGCGCACCAAATCGACCAACGCCTGGCTGTGCACGCCCTCGCCCGGGAACACCCGGAAGTGCCGCGCCGTGTCGATGCGCTCCTGCACCGTGCGCGTCTCCTGCCACATGAAGTCCGACAGCTGCACCAGGTAGATGCGCTCCGGGTCCACGCCCTCCAGGGCTTCGAGCGGGGTGCTGGTGGCGAACTGGTGGTACGAGTCGATGGCCAGGCCCAGGTTGGGGCAGTCGGCCCGTTGCACCGCGGCCCAGGCCTGGTGCACCTCGTTGATGTGCCGGCCCCAGGACAGGCCTTCGAACGCGATGCGGATGCCGTGGGGCAGCGCCAGCATGGCCAGCTTGCGCAGGTCGCGCGCAATCGCTTCGGGGTCTTCTGTGGCGTGCAGCGAAGTGGAGCTGCAGGCCAGCAGCACCCGGGTGCCAAGCGCGCGCGCCATGAGGATCATCTGCTGGGCGATGCCCAACTTGTAGCTGTGCAGGTGGCCCGACAGGCCCTCGAAATCGCGCAGCACCTGAAAGCCCGTGACGCGCAGGCCGCTGCTGCGCACCGCCTGCACGGCGGCGTCAATGCCCTCGGGGTGGCCGACCAGGTCGCGTGCGGCCAGCATGATCTGGCCGAAGCCGGCGGCCTTCACGGCGGCGAGCTTGGCCTCCAGCGGACCGGCGAGGCTGATGGTGTCCATGCCGAAATCGGCGACGTTGCGTTGCATGGCCTGGGCGCGCATGGGAAGTATCGGTTTCATCGCGGGTCGAGCACCAGCTCGAAGCTAGCGCCGCCGGCGTCGGCGCGGGTCAACGCCCCCCGCACCTCACTGTGCACGCCCGTTGGGGACTCCACGAAATCCACACCTTGCGCACGCAGGGTTGCCACCGTGGCCAGCACGTCGCCCGTGCCGAAGGCCACGCGCTGCAGCAGCTCGCCGGGGTTGGCATCGAGCGCGTCGATCAGCGGCTCGATGAGCTGCCAGTACAGCGTGCCGCAGGGGCTGGCGAGGATGCGCCCTTGCGTCAGCACGCCGAAGTTCTGCTCGGGCGGCAGCTCGGCAAAGCCGAACAGCTCGCCGTAGAAGGCGGTCCAGTCGGCCAGCCGATCGAGGCCGATGTACTGCACCAGGCCGAACAGGTGCAGGCCGTGCTGCGCTGGCGGGCGCGGGTCCACCCCCGGTATCGGTACGAAGTCCACGTCGTAGATCGAGAACTCGCGGTGCCGGTCGACGAAGTAGATGCGGCTCGTGCCCACGCCGTGGATGGCCGGGATGTTGAGTTCCATGACCTCGACCTCGGTATGCACGGCCCAGGCCCCGAGTTCCAGCACGCGCCGGTAGGCGGCGGCAGCATTGCCGACGCGAAAGGCAATGGCGGCCAGCACCGGGCCATCACCAGGGGCCTGCGCGCCATGTGCCGGCTCTTCGCCCTGGTGGGCGTTGACGATGATGTTCATGCCGCCCTGGCGGTACAGCAGTACCTCGCGCGAGCGGTGGCGCGCCACGGGCTTGAAGCCCATGCGCTCCAGCGCCTGGCCCAGGGCCTGGGGGCGGGCCGTGGCGTATTCGATGAACTCCACGCCCTGCAGGCCCAGGGGGTTGGGCAGGGTGCCCAGGGATTCACGGTCGGCCGTCATCGGGGTGCTCATGGGCGGGGCTCCTTGAGAAATGGTGAGCGCACCAGGTCAGCGACTGGTGACCAGTTGGCGAAAGTGCGCATCCATGCGCGCAGGATCGGGGGCGACGCCGGTGAACAATTCGAACGCCCCGACCGCCTGGCCCACGGCCATGCCACCGCCGTCCGAGACGCGGCAACCCAAGGCGCGCGCAGCCTGCACCAGGGCCGTTTCGAGCGGGAAGTACACCACCTCGGACACCCACATGGCAGGGCGCAACAGGCCCACGTCCAGCGGCAGGCCCGGCAGCTTGTCCATGCCCGTGGGCGTGGCATGGATCAGCCCCGTGGCCGGGGCCATGGCGGTGGCAATGTCACTGGCCTGGGCGCGCGCGCCGTAGAGCGCGTTGACATCGGCCGCCAGTTGCTCAGCGCGTTCGGGCTGCGCATCCACGATGGCCAGGCGCTGCGCGCCCAGCCGCAGCACGGCATGGGCAATGGCCGCGCCGGCACCGCCTGCGCCCAGCAGCACCACATGGGCCAGATCGGCCTCTGGCAATGCACGTTGGAAACCCCAGGCCCAGCCCGAGCCATCGGTGTTGTGCCCCACCAGCCGGCCATCCTGCACCACCACGGTGTTCACGGCGCCCATGGCCCGCGCCTCCTCGGACAGGTCGTCGAGATGCGGGATCACGGCCTGCTTGCAGGGATAGGTCACGTTGCAGCCGGCATAGCCCATGATGCGTGCCGCCGACAGCAGGGTGGGTAGCTGCTCGGGCGAAGATGCGGAACGGTCCAGATCGATCAGCTGGTAGTGCAGGCGCATGCCATGGTGCCGCGCTTCTTCTTCGTGCAGCGCAGGCGACAGCGATTGTTGGATGCCTGCACCGATCAGCCCGATCAGTACCTTGCGGGGGCTTGTGGAAGACATGGTGGGCGGGGGGTCGAGAAGCAGCAGGGTGTCCATGGAATGCGGGCCGTCCTGCATGGCCCGGGCTGAAGCCGCCGGGCCATGCGGGTTGCGGTGTTACTTGCCGCCGCGCAGCTTGGCCAGCGTGGCGTAGACCTCCTGCACCGTCTCGGCGCCGACCTTGTCGCTGTGCTTTTCCACCACGGGCTTGACCTTGGCGCGCAGCTTGTCGACCTCGGCGGGCGAGAACTCGGTGACCTGCATGCCCGCCTTCTTGAGCTCCTCCAGCGCCACGTCGGCCTGCGAGCGCGAGACGCTGCGCTGGAAGGTGGTGGCCTCTGCCATGGCTTCGGTCACGGCCTTCTGGTCAGCGGGGTTCAGGCTGTCCCAGAACTTCTTGCTGACGATGACGGCCTGCGGGTTGTACATGTGGCGCGTGATCGTGAGGTGCTTTTGCACCTCGGCGAACTTGGACGAGAGGATGGTCGAGAACGGGTTTTCCTGGCCGTCCACCGCCTTTTGCTCCATGGCGGTGTAGAGCTCGGGGAAGGGCATGGGCACCGCGTTGGCGCCCAGTGCGTTGAACATGTCGATGTAGATCGGCGACTGGATCACGCGGATCTTGAGGCCCGCGATGTCCTCGGCCTTGGTGATGGGCTTCTTGCTGTTGGTCAGGTTGCGAAAACCGAGCTCCCAGTAGCCCAGGCCCACCAGGTTCTTGGCCTGCAGCTTGTCGAGCAGTTTCTTGCCGAAGGGGCCGTCGGTGACAGCATCGGCTTCCTGCGGCGAGGCGAACAGGAAGGGGAAGTCGTAGATGCCGAATTCCTTGGTCTGGGCCGAGAGGATGCCCGCGTTGAGCACGGTCATCTCCACCGTGCCGCCCTGCAGCGCCGAGACGGTCTGCAGGTCGCCGCCCAGCGTGCCGCCGGGGAAGAGCTTGACCGCGATGCGGCCATTGGTCTTGGCGGCCACGAGGTCGGCGAACTTCTGCGCGCCCTGGGCCTGCGGGTGCTCCTTCTGGTTCTGGAAGGCGAACTTGATGGTGCGCTCCTGCGCGTGGGCACCGGACAGCAGCGATGCGGCAACCAGGGCCGTGGCGAGCAGGGTCTTCACGAGGGTCATGATGAAAGTCTCCTTGATGTAGTGGGTAGCGGAACAGAACGACGACGGTGTAAATTTCAGCCGGTGAGCCAGCGCAGCGGCACCATGACGATGGAGGGGAACACCACCAGCAGGAACATCACGAAGAACTGGGCCAGCATGAAAGGCAGCACGCCACGCGTGACCTGGTCCATGGAGATGCGCCCCACCCCGGCCACGACATTGAGCACCGTGCCCACCGGCGGGGTGATCAGCCCGATGGCGTTGTTGATGATGAACAGCACGCCGAAGTACACGGGGTCGATGCCGGCGGCCTTGACCACCGGCATCAGTACCGGGGTCAGGATCAGAATGGTGGGCGTCATGTCCATCGCCGTGCCCACCACCATCACCAGCACCATGATGGCCACCAGCAGCAGCGTCTGGTTGCCCATGAAGGGCTCCAGCATGCCGATGACCTTGGTGGGCAGGTCGGCCACGGTGATCAGCCAGGCCGAGACCATGGCGGCAGCCACCAGGAACATCACGATGGCGCTGGTGCGGGCCGAGGCCTGGAAGATGCCTGCCAACTGGCGCACGCCGATCTCGCGGTAGACGAACATCGCCACCAGCAGGGCGTACACGGCCGCGACCACGGCCGCCTCGGTCGGGGTGAACACGCCCATGCGCAGGCCCACCAGGATGATGAGGGGCAGGCCCAGGGCCCAGACAGCTTCGCGCAGCGCCTTGAGGAGTTCGGCGCGCGAAGCCTTGGGCGGGGGCTGCACCTTCTCGTTGCGCACCAGCCACCACCAGGTGACCGCGAGCGACAGGCCCAGCAGCAGGCCAGGCACGATGCCCGCGAGGAACAGCTTGCTGATGGACACGTTGGCGGCCACGCCGAAGATCACGAAGCCGATGGAAGGCGGGATGACCGGGGCGATGATGCCGGCCGATGCGATCAGGCCGGCAGAGCGGGCCTTGTCGTGCCCGGCAGCGACCATCATCGGCAGCAGCAGCGAGGCGAGGGCTGCGGCATCGGCAACGGCCGAGCCCGAAACGGCGGCCAGGAGCACGGCGGCCATGATGGTCACGTAGCCCAGGCCGCCGGGCATGTGGCCCACCAAGGCCAGCGCCAGCTTGACAATGCGCCGCGACAGGCCTCCGACATTCATGATCTCGCCGGCCAGCATGAAGAAGGGCACGGCCAGCAGGGGAAAGCTGTCGGCACCGTTGATGACGTTCTGCGCCAGGATCTGCGCGTCGAACAGGTCCAGGTGCCACATCAGCGCAGCGCCGCTGAGCAGCAGCGCATAGGCGATGGGGATGCCGATCGCCATGGCGAGCAGCAGGGAGCCGAGGAAGATGGCGACGGTCATGGGCGGGTGTCCTGTGGGCGTGAGGTGCGGCGGATCAGGAGCGCTTGGCAGGCAGATCGGAATCGACCCCATTGCGTTGGGCCAGCGCGGACAACTCCTCACTCTCCTGCACCATGACCAGCTCCTGTTCGGACAGTGGGGTGAACAGCGTGCGCAGCAGATCGCGCAGCAGGATCGCGATGCCCGAGGCGCCCATGAGCACGCCGCTGGCGTAGAAGATCGCCACCGATGCGCCGGTGACGGGGGCCTCGGTCTCCCAGTTGATCAGCATCTGCGCCCAGCTGCCCGACAGCAGCAGCCAGGAGACGAACAGCATGGCCACCTGGGCCAGTGCCAGGCAGGCGCGCTTGCCGGCGGGCGGCAGGCGCGAGACCAGCATGTCGGTGCCCAGGTGCCCGTGCTCGCGCAGCGCCACGATGGAGCCCATGAAGGTGAGCCATACGAACAGCCAGCGCGAAAGCTCTTCGGAGATGGTGATGCCCGAGTTGAGAGCATAGCGCGCCACCACGTTGCCGAAGACCAGCACCACCATCAGGGCCAGGCAAACGCCTCCCAGCATGTCGAGCAGGCGGGTGTATCGCCCCAGCAGGCGGTCGGTCCATTCCAGCATCGCTAGTCTCCGGTCGTTGTGATCGAGATTTTGTACGAACTGGTTAGTATTTAATCCGGGTACAAACCCTGATCTCCGCAGCCGGGGTGTGCTTGCCGCGAAAGCTCAGGGGCGCAGGAAGCGCACGATCATCTCGACAATGGATTCGCGGCGCTCGGCCATGGCGGCCGGCGAGTCGAGCGTGCGCTTGAAGATGGCGCCGAAGGTGTGGCGGTTGGAGACGTTGAAGAAGCACAGCGCCGAGATCGACATGTGCAAATCGACAGGGTCCACGTCGGGGCGAAAGACCCCGGCGGCCACGCCGCGCTGGTAGACCTTGTGCACCGCATGGATGACCGGGATATTGAGCTCCTGGATGGTCGTGGAGCGGCTGATGTACTCGCCGCGGTGCATGTTCTCGTTCATCACAAGGCGGATGAAGTCGGGGTTGGCCAGCTGGTAGTCAAAGGTGAAGCCGACCAGGGTGCGCAGGGCCTGCTCGGGCGCCAGGTCCTCCAGGTGCAGCTCCGACTCGATCTGGCGGATGCGGCGGTAGGCCTCTTCGAGAACCTTGACGTACAAGCCTTCCTTGCTACCGAAATAGTAGTAGATCATGCGCTTGCTGGTGCTGGTGAGCGCGGCGATCTCATCGATGCGGGCACCGGCCAGGCCTTTGTCCGCGAACTCCGCCGTGGCCACCTGCAGGATGTTGGCCATGGTGCGGTCGGGGTCGTTCACGCGCACGCGCTCGGCACCAGGCGTCGCCGCTGCCGCGCGCGCCGCGCGCTGCCGCGCCGGGCGGCTGTCACTGGCGGAAGGCGGGGAGTTTTGAACCGTTTCGTCCATTGCGCCAAGCATACGGCAAGGGCCAGCCCCGCTGGCCCCTCCGGTGCGGTCAGGAGGGCTTGGTGTCGGCAAAGCTCGGGCGCTGCATGAGCTTGTCCAGCAGCCTGCCCAGGTTGGGGTATTCGCTGCGCCAGCTGACCTGGGGGAAGCGGAACTCCAGCCAGCCCAGGGCGCAACCCACGGCGATGTCCGACAGGCTCAGGTGGATGCCGCTGCAGTAGGGTTTGTCGCCCAGGCCCTGGCTCATGGACTTGAGGCTGTCGTTGACCTTGCGCATCTGGCGGTCGATCCAGGCCTGGCTGCGCTCGCTGTCCTTGCGGTGGGCCCAGGTGGCTTCGAGGCGGGCGAGAATGGCAGCGTCCACCACCCCATCGGCCAGTGCTTCCCAGGTCTTGACCTCTGCACGCTCACGGCCCTGGCTGGGGATGAGCTTGCCCACGGGGGACAGCGTGTCCAGGTACTCGACGATCACGCGCGAGTCGAAGACCGCCTCGCCGCCTTCCATCACCAGGCAGGGTACCTTGCCCAGCGGGTTGGAAGTGGCAATGGTCGTGTCGTCGGCCCAGACGTTTTCCTGCACGAACTGGTAGTCGAGCTTCTTTTCGGCCATGACGACGCGCACCTTGCGTACATAAGGGCTGGCGGAGGCTCCGATCAATTTCATGGGGTGGTTTCCAGTGCGCGGGATAAGCTGACGTTACACGACCGATTCTATCGGCTGCGACCCCTGGCGCCTGTCCCGCAAGCCCCCCGCATGGGGGATACCAGAGCGCGCAGGAACTCCTGTAGCGGCCTGCCACCAGGGCTGCAGCGCACTGGCGCAGATTTGCAACAGCTTGTCTGCAGCGCACCGGGCCACCGGATGCACTGGGCGGATTGGGGTTTCCCCGTGCGTGCAGCCTACAATCTGGCCCCATGAGCCTGTCCACCATCACCGCCCTGTCGCCGCTCGACGGCCGCTATTCCAACAAACTCGCCGCCCTGCGCCCCATCATGAGCGAGCACGGCTACATGCACCGGCGCGTGCAGGTGGAAGTGGCCTGGTTCATCGCGCTGTCGGATGCAGGCTTTGCCGAGTTCAAGCCGCTGACCACGGGCGCGCGCGCCTACCTGCTGGGCCTGGTGAAGAATTTCTCGGAGGCCGATTCGGCTGCCATCAAGGACATCGAGAAAACCACCAACCACGACGTGAAGGCCGTGGAATACTGGATCAAGAGCAAGTTCGAGGCGCGCCCCGAGCTGGAAAAGGCCGCCGAGTTCGTGCACTTTGCCTGCACCAGCGAAGACATCAACAACACCAGCCATGCACTTCAGCTGCGCTCGGGCCGCGACCAGGTCGTGCTGCCAGGGCTGGACCGCGTGGTGCTCAAGCTGCGCGAGATGGCCCATGCCTATGCCGACGTGCCCATGCTCAGCCGCACCCACGGCCAGACGGCCAGCCCCACCACGGTGGGCAAGGAAATGGCCAACGTGGTGGTGCGCCTGCAGGCCGCCTGCGAGCGCATTGCCGGCGTGAAGATTCTGGGCAAGATGAATGGCGCCGTGGGCAACTACAACGCCCACATGTCGGCCTGGCCCGATTTCGACTGGGAGGCGTTCAGCAAGAAGGTCATCGAGACCCCCGAGCCCCTGGGCCTGGGCCTGACTTTCCAGCCCTACAGCATCCAGATTGAGCCGCACGACTACATGGCCGAGCTGTTCGATGCCGTGGCACGTGCCAACACCATCCTGGTCGACCTGTCGCGCGACATCTGGGGCTATGTGAGCCTGGGCTACTTCAAGCAGCGCCTGAAGGCCGGCGAGATCGGCTCCAGCACCATGCCGCACAAGGTCAACCCCATCGACTTCGAGAACGCCGAAGGCAACCTGGGCCTGGCCAACGCGCTGCTGCGCCACCTGTCGGAAAAGCTGCCCGTCAGCCGCTGGCAGCGCGACCTGACCGACAGCACGGTGCTGCGCAACATGGGCGTGGCCCTGGGCTACGCCGCCCTGGCGTATGCCTCGCTGCTGACCGGCCTGAACAAGCTGGAGCTCAACGAGGAAGCCCTGGCCGAGGATCTGGACTCATCCTGGGAAGTGCTGGCCGAGCCGATCCAGACGGTGATGCGCCGCTTTGGCGTGCAGGGCGCGTACGAGAAGCTCAAGGAGGTCACGCGCGGCAAGACCGTGACGGCCGAGGCGCTGCACGGTCTGATCCAGTCGCTGGAGATCCCGCAGGCCGAGAAGGACCGGTTGCTGGCGATGACGCCGGGCAGCTACACGGGCAAGGCAGCAGCGCTGGCCCGTCGGGCCTGAGCAGTTTCTGCCGCAAGCCCTGAGCCCAGTGGCCCAGGCGCGGCATGCCCGCGACGAAAATCACCTGTGCCCTGTGGCGCATGGTGATTTCCTTTTTTCACGGCCTCTGTTGCCTGCACACGGGCATGGGCAGCGGTCAATTGTTGTTCAGTGAGACCGCATGGCCATCAAATCCACCATCTTCAAGGCGAATCTGCAGATCGCCGACATCGACCACGGCTACTACGCGGACCATGCGCTGACGCTGGCGCGGCACCCGAGCGAGACCGACGAGCGCATGATGGTGCGCCTAGCGGCGCTGGCCATCCACGCGCACGACCTCAACGACATCTGCAATGGCGACGGCACGTTGGCCTTTGGCGCCGGGCTGTCGGACCCGGACGATCCGGACGCATCGCTGACCGATTTCACCGGCCGCAAGCGCGTCTGGATCGAGGTCGGCCAGCCCGAGGACAAGCCGCTGACCAAGGCCTGCAGCAAGTCCGACAGCGTGGTGGTGTACTGCTTCAACCACGCGGCCGAGATCTGGTGGAAGGGTATCGAGACCAAACTCTCGCGCCTGGAAAAACTGCAGGTCTGGCGCATTCCCACCGAAGCTTCGCAGGCCCTGGCGGCCCTGGCCGAGCGCAGCATGCAACTGCAGGCCACGGTGCAGGAAAGTGCCCTGACGCTGAGCAGCAATCTGGGCAGTGTGGTCGTGGAGCCGGTGCGCTGGAAGTAACCGCCGCATCCTGGCCGCGCAGCAGCGGCAGGCAAAGGGGCTGAAGCTCAGTCGCGCGGCATCAACACGCCGCAGTGCCAGCACTGCTCGAAGCCACCCTCCACCGTCTCACCGCAACGGCACACCCAGTGGCGCTGTGGCAGGTTCTGCAGGTCATGGAGCAGGGTGCGTGCGCGGCTGGCGTGCTCGTCGTATTCGAGCCAGATCTCCGGCAGGCACTGGTCAGGCGGCAGATGGCCGGCGGCAGCGCCCAGGTACTGGCGCTGCACCGAGGCGGTCATGCCGGCCTCGCACAGGATGTCGGCCCAGAGCGTGGCAATCGCGATGTTGGGGGCCTGGGTCAGTCGCAGCATGGCCCCACCATACCGGTTTGCAAGCGCGGCGTACAGGGGCGGCTATGCCTGGCGGAGCCGGCTGCGTGCCGGGGGCACCGGTGAGGCCGCAGAGGCCTGCGGCACCGGGGGCTTCGCCGATGGCCCTTCTGCCGCGCGCTCCGAGTACCGGTTGAAACGCCACGCCGAGTGCTCCAGCGTGATGCGGCGCCACACACTGCGCTTTTCAGCTGCGGTGTAGGCGAGCCAGTGCTGCACCTCGTCGAAGCTGCGGCCGCAGCCCTTGCATTGGTCATCGCCCTGGCTGGTGGAGCAGATGGCGATGCACGGGGTGTCCGGCGTCGTGTCGTACCAGGCCTTCCATGCAGCCATGGCCTCTGGCGGAAAGCTGGCCTCGTCCGCCTCGTCCTCGTGCCAGTAGACCATCAGCGCATACACCTCGGCCAGGGCCCGGATCTCCGGCGCCAGGGTCATGCCATCGGGCGAGGGGGAGCGCTCGCGCCAGTGGTTGATGGCGGCTTCGATGTCGGTGATGTGGATGGACGAGGGGGGCATAAAAAAAGAGCCCCCGCCAGGTTCTAACCGGCAGGGGCCCGGAGCATAACCGGCCTTGCCTGGCATGCGGGCAAGGAGGTTAATCGGCTCAGTTGTTGCCCAGCGCAATGCCCTCACGCCGTGGATCAGCACCGCCGGCGTAAGTACCCGCTGCGGGGTTGCGCGAGAGCAGGCCGGCATTGCCGTTGGCGCGCACGCCGTTGAACACCACGCCGTGCAGCCCGCTGGCAAAGGTGTCGGTCTGCGCCACGGTGTGGCCACGCGCCCTGAGGCCGTCGCGGATGGCCGCCGTGTCGATGACCGAGCCCTTCTCGATCGAGGTGGTGGCGTTGGTCTGCGCGCCGAAGTTGGGCAGGTTGATGGCCTGCTGCACGTTCAGTCCCCAGTCGGTCATGCCCAGGATGCTCTTGGCGGTGTACTGGATGATGGCGCTGCCGCCGGGCGAGCCGATGGCCCCTTCGAAGTCGCCGGTGGCGGCGTTGAAGATGATGGTCGGCGCCATCGAGCTGCGCGGCCGCTTGCCAGGCTGCACGCTGTTGGCGATGGCCTTGCCGGCGGAGTCGGTGGCGGTGAACGAGAAGTCGGTGAGCTGGTTGTTCAGCAGAAAACCGCGCACCATCTGCAGACTGCCGAAGCCGTTCTCGATGGTGGTGGTCATCGACACGGCATTGCCCGAAGCATCCACGATGGACAGGTGGGTGGTGGAGGGCAGGTTCAGTGAGCTGTCGGCACCGCGGGTTGCCACCACGCCGGGCGGCGTGCCGGCCACGGGCGTGCCGATGCTGCGCTGCATGTCGATCAGGCGCGCACGGCCCTTGAGGTAGTCGGCATTGATCATGCCGGCCTGGGGCACGGCAACGAAGTCCGGGTCGGCCACGTACAGCGCGCGGTCGGCATAGGCCAGGCGGTAGGCTTCGGAGACCACGTGCACCGAGTCGAGCGTGTTGGGCTTCATCGCCGCCAGGTCGAAGCTCTCCAGCATGCCCAGGGTCTGCAGCACGGCGATGCCGCCCGAACTGGGCGCGGGCATGCCGCAGACACGGTACTTGGTGCGGTACACGCCGCACACGGGTTCACGCACCTTGGCGGTGTAGTTGTTCAGGTCGGACAGCGCCAGCTTGCCGGGGTTGGTGGGGTGGCCCGAGACCTTGGCCACGATGTCGGCGGCGATGGCGCCCTTGTAGAACGCATCCGCGCCGCCAGCGGCGATGGTGCGCAAGGTGGCTGCCAGTTCGGGGTTCTTGAGCAGGGTGCCTGCGTCTTTGGCCGAGCCGTCGGCCTTGAGGAAGTAGCTGGCGCCGGGCTCGCCCTGGGCCTTGATGCGCGCGGCCGAGCCGGCGATGGAGACGCTCATGCGCGGGGAAATGGCAAACCCGTCTTCGCTGAGCTTGATGGCCGGGTCGAACAGGTCCTTCCAGGGCAGCTTGCCATGCGCCTTGTGCGCGGCTTCGAGCATGCGCAGCACGCCGGGCGTGCCGACGGACAGGCCGCCGTCCACCGCGGTCAGGAAGGCCAGCGGGTTGCCATCGGCACCGATGAACAGGTTGGGCGTGGCAGCCATGGGCGCGGTCTCGCGGCCGTCATAGGCCAGCAGCCGGTTGGCGCCCTTGTCGAAGTGCAGCATGAAGGCGCCGCCGCCGATGCCCGACGATTGCGGCTCCACGAGGTTGAGCACCATCTGCACGGCGATGGCCGCATCGATGGCGCTGCCGCCCTTGGCCAGGATGGCGGTGCCAGTCTGCACGGCCAGCGGGTTGGCCGCAGCGACCATGTCCTTGTTGGCATAGGCGATGGTCTTGGGCGTGTAGCCCGAGGGCGGCTCGGGCGGTACGTACTGCTCCACGGGCTCGGCGATGGGGGTGTCGTTGCTGCCTCCGCAGGCAGCCAGTGCGGCCACGGCGGCTGCGCTGAGCAGGGCGAGCTGCCAGCGGCGCCCGGTGGTGGAGATGGTCATGGGTCTCGGTCCTCAATCCAGTGGGGAAGGCGGGGATGCAGCCTGCGGGTGGTGCAGATGCATGGCGAAACATATGATAGTCACGGTTTTGTCACACCGTAAAGGCAAAAAAATTCCGAACGAAATGCGCGGTGGCATGTGCCCGTTCTCTCGTGGGTGCCAGCCGACCGCGTTCTGCGGGGCTTGCGTTCACGGCCGGGCGATGGTCCAATTGCGGCTTCGAAGGGGAGTAGCTCCCGCCACGCATCCGCACTGCGCCCCCGGGGCACAATTAGCGCGTGGCATCGGATCTGTCGTCAGTACGAAGCGAAACACCGCTTCCGGCAATCCGGATCCAGCGCGCATGGAGGGCGCTGGGTCGAGCAAGACCTTTGATGGGCCCTCTGTGGGCTGATCAAGGCCGCCCTCCCGATTCGACGCTCCGCGCAACGCGGGCGAGCCCTTGATCCTCCGACCGCAGGCCCTCTATCCCCCAGGTGGACTTGGCGCTACATTGGCGCCAAGCCCTCCTTTTGCCTACCGATATTGAGGAATTTATGGACTTTTTGGCTTCGCCCGAATTCTGGCTCGCGCTGGGACAGATCATCATCATCGACATCCTGCTGGGTGGCGACAATGCGGTGGTCATTGCCCTGGCCTGCCGCAAGCTGCCACCCGCCCAGCGTACCAAGGGCATCATCTGGGGCACGGCAGGCGCCATCATCCTGCGCGTGATCCTGATCGCCTTCGCCATGACGCTGCTGGCGCTGCCGTTCCTCAAGTTCGTGGGCGCAGTGCTGCTGGTGTGGATCGGCGTCAAGCTGCTGGCGCCCGATGAAGACGGCCACGGTGACGTGCAGGGCAGCGACAAGCTGCTGGCCGCCATCAAGACCATCATCGTCGCCGACCTGGTGATGAGCGTTGACAACGTGATCGCCATTGCCGGCGCTGCACAGAACGCCGGCGAGCACCAGTTCCTGCTGGTGGTCCTGGGCCTCTTGATCTCGATCCCGATCATCGTCTGGGGCAGCCAGCTGGTGATCAAGCTGATGGAGCGTTTCCCATTCATCATCACGCTGGGCGGGATGCTGCTGGGCTGGATCGCCGGTGGCATGCTGGTGACCGACCCGGTCTTCTCCAATCCTGACAAGTGGCAATGGATGTTCAAGATCCCTCAGACCGACATGATCAGGTATGGTGCGAGCGTGGCAGGTGCCCTGCTGGTGCTGGCGCTTGGCAAGATGATCCTGGCACGCCGTGCTGCCACAGCCGCCCCCGTGGAACACGGTTGAGCGGACTTCAATGACCCCATGGGCTGACTGCGGGGCGCTCGCCGAGCGCCTTTGGCGGCAGCCCCCGACCAGGGAGCTTACGCATATGGACAAAGTCATCGTGTACGTGGACGACGCAGCCCATGCACAGCAGATCCTCGCGCCCCTGTTTGCGCGCGGTTCAGCTGGCAATACGCACTGGGTGCTGGTGGCGTGCGCGCCACGCATGACCCATCGCATCAGCAAGTGGGTGAGCCACAGCGCGCGCGAGAACTGGCGCGCCAAGTGGGCCGACAAGCTGTTCGCCCAGGTGGTGCCAGGCCTCAGGGCGCACCCCGACCACGTCACCATGGTGCTGGCCAAGGGCCCGCTACCTGAGCTGACGGACCGGCTGCAGGCCGACATGGGCAGCACCAAGGCCCAGGTGGTGGACGCGCGCCGCCCCAAGCTGGATGCAATACCCGACGCGGCCACTACCGTGCCGAGCGGCAATCGCTGGTCACTGCCCGGCACGCTGAGCAGCCTGTTTGCCAGCGTGGGTTTGCTGATGGTGCTGGGCACCGAGTAACCAGGCTTCGAGGGGAAGGTGGTCGGAGTGGTCCGACCGCCTGCGCCCCCCTCCCTCTTGCCACAGGCCAATGCTATCCTGTGGCCCATGATCCGACTTCTTCTGAAATGGCTGCTCAGCGCCGCATCGCTGCTGTTCGTGGCCTATGTCTACAGCGGTGTGGTGGTGCAGAGCTTCCCGTCGGCGCTGATCGCGGCCTTCGTGATCGGTCTGTTCAATGTAATCTTGCGCCCCATCCTCGTGGTGCTGACACTGCCCGTGACGATCGTGACGGTCGGGCTGTTCCTTTTTGTCATCAACGCGCTCATGTTCTGGGCTGCGGCCAGCGTGCTCGATGGCTTCCAGGTCACCGGCTTTGCTGCCGCGCTGATCGGCTCGCTGATCTATTCGCTGCTCGGCGTGGTGATCGAATCAGCGCTCGGCGGCCTGTTCACGAAGAAGTGATTCCATGGCCTTGAGGCGGGTGTCGATGATAGACGCCTCGAAGTGGTCCGCCGACGCACCGCTGCGCTTGGCCAGGTCCTGCCCCGCCTTGAAACGGTCCACCGCTGCGGCATAGTCATAGCGCGTGGCATGGGCCTCGGCCTCGGCGCGGACAGCGCGCAGGGGCTGGCCGTTGGCCTGCCACACCGTGGCCATCAGCTGCCACACGGTGGCGTCCCGCGGGTGGTTGGCGATCCAGGTCTGCAGCGCCCCCGTGACCTCGCCCGAGCGGCCGAGCTTGAGCAACGCGCGGGTGCGCAGCAGCAGCTCCGGCCGGTGGTCGCTGGCGCCTGCAGGCAGCGCAGCGATGGCCGCGTCGGCATCGCCGGCGGCCAGCTCGATTTCGGCCTTGAGCAGTTGCGCCAGCCGCTGGGCTGGCAGGTCGCCACGGACCTGCGCCTCCAGCAGCGCCCAGGTCGCGCGTGCCGACTTCGCATCGCGCAGTTGGCTGCTGCCCAGGGCCGAGGCATACAGGATGGCGGCCTTGCGCGCCGCGCTCTGGCCGGCAAAGCCGGTGCTGGCCGGTTCGGCGATCCACTGGCGCTGGGTGTCCACCCCGGGATTGGAGAGCACCCGCGCCCGCGCGGAGGCCATGGCGTGCTCCTGCGTGGAGGCGGGTACGGGCTGCTGCGCCTTGCCCGGCGGCAGGCGCGACTGCATGTCGGCCATGCGCTGCGTGGTCAGCGGGTGGCTGCGCAGGTAGGGCCAGGAGCCGTTGTCGTTGATGCGGTTGGCCTGCTGCAGCTTGTCGAACATGCTCACGAAGCCCTGGGGAGCGAATCCTGCGGGCTCCATCAGCCCGTAGCCGACGCGATCGGCCTCGCGCTCCATGTCGCGCGAGAAATTGAGCTGCGTCTGCATGGCCAGCGCCTGCCCCCCGACCACCATGGCCTGCGCGGCACCTGGGTTCTTGCTCGCAGCCAGGGCCCCGAGGATCATGGCGCCCAGCAGCAAGGGTGTCTGCTTGCTCTGCTGCGCGATCAGCCGCGAGATGTGGCGCTGTGTGACGTGGCTGAGCTCATGGGCCAGCACCGAGGCCAGTTCATCGCGCGAAGTCACCACGCCGATCAGGCCCAAGTGCACACCCAGGTAGCCGCCCGGCAACGCAAAGGCGTTCACCGAGCGGTCGCGCCCGAGCAGAATCTCCCACGCAAAGCGCTCGTCCAGCTCCGGCGAGAGTTCACCGCGCTTGCGCGCCGCCGCCATCAAGGGCAGCCACAGGCTCTGGACATACTCGGACAGCACGGCATCGTCGATGTAGTCGGGGTCGCGGTACAGCTCGCGGATGATGCGGTCGCCCAGGCGCCGCTCGCCGCTGGTGGTGAGCTCGCTGCCATCGCCCAGGGTGGGGAGTTGGGCATGGGCCAGACGCACAGGGAGAATGGCCGTACTGGCCAGGGCGAGCACCAGGGATGTCACCACCGCGCGCGGACGCCAGAGGCGGTGCGCCCGGGGGACCTGGCGCCCGGTCCCCACGCGGACTTCCCTTGAAGCCAGCGTGTGGGCCACACCAGTATGGTTGCCCGCTGCCGGGCCACAAACAGGTTGAAGAGGCAGGGTGGGGAGGGTCGCCACGCTTGGGATTTTCCGCATGGACCGTATGATGCCCTGACCCTCCAGTGTTTCCCCAGCGATTCAACTGGTTACCAAGAAATTGCAGCCCCCTGCCGACAGCCCGACTCCAGCGACCCCCTCCATGTCCATCCCGACCACAACGCCAACGCTCACCCATTTCGACGCCCAAGGCCAAGCCCACATGGTGGACGTGGGCGCCAAGCCTGCCACCCACCGCATCGCGGTTGCCACGGGCCGCATCGAGATGCAGCCCGCCACGCTGGCCATCATCGAGGCCGGCACTGCCAAGAAGGGCGACGTGCTGGGTATTGCACGGATTGCCGGCATCCAGGCGGCGAAGAAGACCAGTGATCTGATTCCGTTGTGCCATCCACTGGCGTTGACGCGGGTGGCGGTGGAGTTTGAGGTGGCTGGCATGCAGTATCCTGGCACTGTAGGTATCGCATGCACGGCAACGGTGGAGACCATCGGCCAGACCGGCGTCGAGATGGAAGCGTTGACGGCGGTGCAGATCGCCTTGCTGACCATATACGACATGTGCAAGGCCGTGGATCGGGGAATGTCTGTGCACGAGGTCCGAGTGCTGGAAAAGCATGGAGGTCGTTCAGGAAGATTTGCTGTGGCCGCAGAAAATTGAAGCCATGGCCGTTACAGCAAATCCTGGCTATTGACGCCCTCCCGGGGTGCAAGTTCTGCGTCGTCCGCAGCAATCCCCAGCGCAACGCGCTAGTTACAATCGTAAGGGGCTAAGCAAGTCCGTTTCCGACCGGCGCCCTCGCTGAATGCCGGGGTTCTGTCACCGGCTCCCACCCTGGACGCTGTCATTCGTGTGTCGAATGGTTTCGAATTTTTATTGGAGGCACGTGAAACGCGATTGGCCTTACTGGAGCGATTTTTTCGCGCTCGCGTCACTGGCCCTTTTGACCATTGCGCTTCACCATAGCGCACTGTCGGGCTCCTGGCGCTGGGATGACGGCCTGCATCTACTGCACACCACCCAGTATTCCTGGACCGCTCTATTCCTTGACCCGGAAGTCCTTCTGTCGGTATCAGGCAACCAGTTCGCACCCTGGAACCTGTTCCTTTACTACGTCAACGGCGCGCTCTTCGGTGCCGACGCACGGCTGTACTATGCCCACCATCTCATATCGCTTTGGGCGGCCGCTGCAGCGCTTTATGCACTCCTGAGGCAATGGCTTCCAGCATCCCGCGCATGGCTGGCTCCAGGTTTGTTGCTGATCGGTGCGCCCACTTTTCAGATGGCCCAGCAGTTAATGGTTGGGCACTATCTGGATGGTTTGGTATTTGCAAGCCTCGGACTGCTGATGCAAGTCCGTGGGGTGAAAGCTTATGGAGCCTCTCGCGGCAAGACACTGATTCTAAGCTGCGCGGGCGCACTGCTCTATGGTTTGGCGTGCCTCTGCAAGGAAATTTATGTTCCATGGGTTTTGATGTGGCTCGTTGTTTCGTGGGTGCTAATGCGTTCCGCGCGAAACGTGGCGGTTTGTACAGCCCCCGTCTTGCTGGTGGCGCTGGCCTACACGATCGCTCGCCTTCTGCTGTTTGGCGACGCTGGGGGCTATTACGGCGGAGGGAGTGGTAGTTGGGAGCCCGCCCGGCTTTTTCAAAGCATGGCCGCAATTCCGGGTGCTTTGCTTGGGGAGGGCATGCGCAGCATAGCGCCTCTTTTCGTCGTTGTTTTGGCATTTTTCGCGGGAACCCTTGCTTCGGGTACTCACGTTCGGCTAATGGTTTGCGCTGCAGCATTGATTGCTACGTTAACGCCGCTAGTTTTTCTAGCAAGTAGCAACCCCCCCTGGGAATTGCATGCACGCTACGTCTGGGCACCCTGGCTTCTCATGTGTCTGATTTGGGCTATGCCCTGGAGCAAAAGTCTTCAGCGCCTGCAATGGATCGCCTGCCTGTTTTTTGTTATTTTTGTGGTTTGGCAAGCGACGATCCTCCGCGAAGGCGATCAACAGCGCGAGGCAATGTTCGACGCGCATTCCCGCATGTTGCTTCAGCCCCCTGAAGGGGTAAGGTATTGGGTACCAGCAGAATTCAATAGCCCAGTATATCTAACCTTTGCCACGTATGCAGCCCGTGAAGCCTTGCATCGAAAAGGCCACGTGGAGGGAGAGCCGCTAGAAGTTCTACGCACGATTCCCAGCACGCCTGAAGAACACGCTGTAGCACAGGCCTGGGATCGAGAATGCCACTGCTTCAAGCCTTTACTGACACTTGCTCCAGCGGAGCGTGATGCCGCGCTGAATAGACTTCATGCCGAGAGGGGCATGCTCATGCCAGGGGCTCATCCAATGGCAGACGTATACACAGGACCCACTCCTGAGATGGTTCTTGATGGCAATCGCCTTCAGGTTTCGGGCTCGATAATGTCAGAGGGCCCTGGGAATGTTCTTATGTTGGCGAACTGGTTTCCATCGAGACTGATCGCATCCAGTATAATCAGGGAAGCTGAATTGGACAACTCCAATTCTCAAACTGTAAGATTCAAAATCTTGTTTGAGTCCACAGACCCCGCTAGCGCGTCCGAACTCAAGAAAAATTTGTGTGTATTAACGCAAAGTCAATCCCATCCCTATACCTATATATTGCTCGATGCTGCTGCACCTTCGACCGCATGCCGCATATTGCTAACGCCCTTGGCGCTAAGACGGCCTGCAGCAGTGCAACACTGATGGCACTCCAATGGATCTATTTTTCAAGGTAATTTAAATTATTAGCCGCAAATTGGAAAAGCCGTGAATTCGTGCCGGTCAGTAGTCGCTTATACAAAAGACGCGAGCAGAGTTGAGGGACTTGACTGATAGTTCTGGTAACAGGGGGCGCCGCTGACAATCAACGAAGCCGGCACATGAAAGAAGGGCGGCGTGGGGAACTGTGCGTTGCAGGCATCCAGGTCGCAATGCGGACCAGTGATTTGATTCTCCGTGCCCCGCCCTCACGCGGGTGAGGGCAGAGCTTGAGGTAGCCAGCGCCCGGCTCCCCACACGAAGGGAATCACCTGCATCGCAGCGAAGGAGACCCTTGGCCAGACTGAGTTGAGATGGAAGCTCAGACGGCCGTGCAGATTTCCCCATTGATGATCTATGGCGCGTGTCAGGCATGTGGACCGGGGCTGCGCACTAGGCCTAGGTGGTAGGAACAAAGCAGGCGCCGCTCTTCACGGGCATTTGGTCCGTATTGACCACGCATTGCTCCAAAAAATATGCTCCCAAATTGGCTCCCAGGCTTGGCCACTTTCTGACAATTTTGCATTTTTTGAGGCACCGCGTGCCTGTTTGGCGCAAATTGACACATGCAATCAAGGCACGCACTGCAGCAGATGCGCGCCACCATGCTGCGATGCACTGGCAATTCTGGATACTCTGGCTGGCCTGCCAATTGCTTCTGCTAAGCCGTGGAACAAGAGGCGATGGGTCGTGTACATTGAGAGCCTTGCCGAAAAGCCCTCGGATACATTTTTCTGGGAGTGCAATCGGCCGCAAAAGAGATACGAGGACCCGAAAGCGGGCTTGGATTCCACTGACCAGTGGCTACCCGATACGGCGACAAGACAACGCGGCGTTTTCATGACAAAAAGCATCTACGTTGCTCAACCCCTTTTGCCGCCCATCGAAGAGTTCATCCCCTATCTTCAAAAGATATGGGACAACAAGATACTGACCAATGGCGGCCCTTTCCATCAGCAACTGGAAGAGGCCTTGTGCAAGTATCTTGGCGTCAAGCATCTAGCATTGCTCTCCAATGGCACGCTGGGGCTGATGACAGCTCTCCAGGGGTTGAGAGTCCAGGGAGAGGTCATCACCACCCCGTATTCCTTTGTCGCGACTGCCCACTCTCTTCTCTGGAATGGCATCCGCCCCGTTTTCGTTGATGTCGATCCTGGCACGCTCAACCTCGATCCAGGCAAGATCGAAGCGGCCATTACGGAGTCCACCTCGGCGATCATGCCTGTTCACTGCTATGGTCATCCCTGCGACGTGGATGCCATTCAAAAGATCGCCGATAAACACCGGCTCAAGGTCATCTACGATGCCGCGCATGCATTTGGCGTGCGCGACACAGGCGGTAGCATCTTGCGCCACGGCGACCTGTCTGTTGTGAGCTTTCATGCCACGAAGGTCTTCAACACTTTTGAAGGCGGGGCCATCATCTGCCCCGACGCCGAGACCAAGCAGCACATCGACTACCTGAAGAATTTCGGATTCGTGAATGAAACCACGGTGGTGGCTGCAGGCATCAACGGCAAGATGAGCGAAGTCAATGCCGCGTTCGGGATGCTCCAGCTCCAGCACATCGATCGGGCCTTGTCTGAGCGCCAACGGGTCGATGCAGCCTACCGCGCGGGGCTTGAGTCTGTTCGGGGTATCCGCTGTCTTCGCGGTCCGCCGAACGTGCAGGTGAACTATGCATACTTTCCGATCCTTGTCGGCCCAGAATATGCGTTGTGCCGAGATGCGCTCTACCAGAGGCTCAAGGATGAAGGTATCCATGGCCGCCGCTACTTTTATCCGCTCATTCCGAGTTTTCCCATGTACAGGGAGCTACCCTCTGCCGCACTCGACAACCTTCCGTGCGCGGTCAATGCAGCAGAAAAAGTGTTGTGTCTTCCCATCTATCCAGCGCTCACGACGGACGAGGTGGAGCGCATAGTCCACATCATCGCGGCACAGCCATGACATGGAAAGATTCTCAGGCCCGAGCGCTGACAGAGGGGTCACGGAATAAGATAGCGGAGCCACCAGAGAACCTATCTGTGGCGCCACAACATAACGAGGGAAATCATGCCAACCATTGAACAATTCATTGAAAACTTCTTGATCGCCGTAGACTTCCAGGTCCCCGTCGACATCACGCCCGAGACCTTGTTGAGCGACCTGCCGGAGTGGGACTCGCTGGCGGCGCTGGGTATCATCGTCATGTTCGATGTGGACTACAACAAGACTATCGTGGGCGATGACCTCAAGAACTGCGCCACGGTCTCAGATCTGTACAAACTGCTCGGCTGAAGCACCATGGGCCTCTCCACACTCCACAACGTCCGCTTTGCGGGCATGACCAGTTGCGTCCCCAAGCGGGTGTTGTCGAACCTGGATGACTGCCCTGCTTCGATGCGCTCCGAGCGCGAGCGATTGGTGCGCAATATCGGTATCCATCAGCGCCGCATCTGCCCCACTTGGCAAACCTTTTCGGATCTGGCCTTTGAGGCCACAGAAAAACTGCTTGAGTCGCTGGACTGGAAACGCGAAGAGGTCGATGCACTGATAGTCGTGACACAGTCACCAGACTACTTGATCCCCGCGACCGCCATCATCCTGCAGGATCGGTTGAAGCTGTCCCATGCCACGATTGCATTCGATGTCAACCTGGGTTGTTCGGGGTATCCTTTCGGGCTCCACATCCTCGGGAGCATGATCGCATCCGGAGCAATCAAGAAGGGCCTCGTCCTGGTCGGTGACCGCTGCGCCACGGTCGACGATCCTCTGTTCTCCGATGCAGGAACGGCCACGGCACTGGAGTTTTCGCCCGATGCTGCACCGATGTACTTCGACCTGAACAGCGATGGAAGCGGCCACAAGGCCATCATGCTGCCAGTGGGGGGCCATCGCGAGCCGTTCGGTCCAAACCATGTCATTCCCACGCGAGATGGGAATGGTCTCCTCCACTGGGCGTCCGACCTGATCCTTGATGGACCAGCGGTCTTAAGCTTTTCCACGCAACGGGTGCCGCCATCCGTCCGCAGTGTTCTCGAGTATGCCGGCATGACGCCCGACAACGTGGACTACTTCATCTTCCACCAAGCCAACCGGATGATCAACGAAACAATCCGCAAGAAGCTCGGTCTGCCGGTGGAAAAAGTCCCCTCCACCTTGCACGACTTCGGCAACACCAGCGGGGCATCGCTTCCGGTCACGATGACTGCGCGCATTCATGAAGCGCTAGGGAGCAGCAAGAACCGGGTGGCGCTCGCAGGCTTTGGCATAGGCCTGTCGTGGGGCACCTGCATACTGGACATTGCCGATGCGCAGTTTCCTCCTCTGCTGATTTCATGAGCCAGCCCATCGATTCGACTAAGCCATCCCGCGATCGCCCTATTGCCTCAACGGATGCCTTTTCCTTAGAGGGACGGGTCATTCTAGTCACCGGAGCCTCATCAGGCATCGGTGCGGCGACTGCCCAACTATGCGCCCAACTCGGTGCACGCCTGGTGATCAATGGCCGCGATCAGGACAGGCTGTCGGCAGTGCATGCTGCATTGGCCGGCAAGGACCACACTGCCATTGCGGGCGATCTCTCGAGGGCGGAAACACGAGAGGCCCTGATGGAAGCCTCACCTGGATACGACGGGCTTGCTTCCTGCGCGGGCATTGCCGCGCTTGTCCCTTTGCGCATGGCTAATGAGGCGCATTTGGAAAAGATGCTGTCCGTCAACTACTTGGCGCCCATTCTGCTGACGCAACGGTTGCTCTACAAGAAGCGGATCCGCAACGGAGCATCGCTTGTCTACGTGACGGCACTGTCCGCGAACGCTGCACCGCAGGCTGCCGCCGGTTATGCAGCGTCCAAGGCGGCACTGGAAGCCGCCTCACGCACCTTGGCACTCGAGCAGGCGAAACTTCGCATTCGCTCCAATTGCGTGGCACCGGGCTATGTGGAGACCCCCATGCTGCAAGGCCTGGGGGCACTGGCGGGTATGGACGACAAGATCGACCTGACCCCCCTGGGCCGTCTTGTCCCGGCCGATATCGCCTCGTCCATCTGCTACCTCTTGTCCGATGCGAGCCGCTGGATCACCCGTACGACCCTGACAGTGGACGGAGGCCTTGGCATCCCCATGCGAACATGACCACCTCCAACCCATTCACCGCAGCTGCCCGCGGCCTGTACGGACTCGAAGGCAAGAGGATCCTGGTGACCGGTGCGTCGCAGGGCATAGGGCGCGCCGTGGCGCTCAGTTGCGCGGAAGCTGGCGCTCAGCTGGTGCTGACGGGACGGGATGCTCAGCGGCTACAGTCCGTTGTGGATTCGCTCGCTAGCACTGGCCACCAGGCCCTGCCAGTTGACTTGACCGACATGTCCGCGCTACGACAACTGGTCGTGGATTGCGGCCTCGTCGATGGCGTCGTCCACAGTGCGGGCATCCGCGGCCTGTCACCGATGAAGATGGTCGGAGACGGTTTTCTGCGCGAGGTAATGGAGACCAACTATATCGCCCCCATGGTTCTCACGCGCCAGTTGCTGAGCCGATCCGCCATCCGCGCAGGTGGCTCCATCCTTTTCCTCTCGTCCATAGCGGCCTTGACAGGCACAGTTGGCCTCGGTCCCTACGCGGGATCGAAAGCAGCTTTGATTGGCACCATGCGCCCATTGGCACTGGAACTGTCAAAGCGTGGCATCCGTGCCAATGCGCTGGCGCCAGGCATCGTCCAGACGCCCCTCACCACCATCGACGCAGATTGGTTCGATGCCATCCGCAAACGCTATCCACTGGACGTGGGGCAGACGGAAGACGTTGCCTGGGCTTGCCTGTTCTTCCTGTCGGACGCCAGCAAAAAGGTGACCGGAACGGTCTTCAGCCTTGATGGAGGCGTGGAGTACACATGAAGACAGCTCGTGCTCGACAGCAATTGGTCATCATAGGTGCAGGAGGCTTCGGGCGTACAGTGGCCAGCCTGGCGCGATCGGACGTCGCCTGCGGCGTGGACTGGGACGTCAAGGGCTTCCTGGACAACCGGACCGGTCTAGCCACGCCGTCGGATCTTCCAATACTCGGGGACCCGATGACCTACCAGGTAGCGTCGCAAGACCTCCTGCTTTGCGCATTGGGAGACCCGGCGGCTAAACGGCATTACACGGAGCCTCTGTGCGCCCAGGGGGGCAATTTCATCAGCTTGCAAACCGAAATGCACATTGGGGAGCGCTGCCATATTTCCCGAGGATGCATCTTCGAGCGCAAGGTGTCCCTGGGCACCGACGTCCATATCGGCGAGTTTGTCACGATCCTGTCCACGAGCATCATCGGCTATGACGTGTGTGTGGGGGACTACTGCCAGATCGGCAGCTTCGTGTTCATAGGGGGCGGAGCGCAAATCGGAAACGACGTGGTGATCCACCCACACGCTACCATTCTGCCAGGGATCAAAATCGGTGATGGTGCCGTGGTGGGCGCCGGTAGTGTCGTGATACGGCATGTGCCGCCTCGGACAACCGTTATGGGCAATCCTGCCAAGCCTTTCAATTTCCGCTAGCGGCAGGTCCCGGTGCTGTCCCAATTGACATCTGAGCATTACCTGTCTCAGCGAATATTCGATCTCGAGCGCGATCGCATTTTTCGCAGGCTGTGGCTGTTTGCTGGTTTCCGCACCTCCATTGCAGAGCCTGGTGCCTTCCTCACCCGGACCATGGCGGGCTTGCCCGTCCTGCTGCAGAACTGCGACGGAGACATTCGCGCCTTCGAAAATCTCTGCCCGCATCGCCAGATGCCACTTCAGCAGCAGCCCTTTGGCCAGGCGCGCATGGTGTGCCCATACCACGGTTGGGTCTTCGACCATGATGGCAAGGTCAAATCCATTCCGCATGAGGACACGTTGTATGCCTACACGCCGGCCGAGCGGGAGGCCCTGTGCCTTAAACGGTACGCGGTGGAGATCGTCGGCAATATGGTGTTCGTCAATCTCGCGCCATCGCCCATGGCCATCGGCTCGCAGTTCACCGACGACTTTCTGTCTTTACTGGCCGAGGCTTCAGGACATTTTGCCGCCCTGTCCGTTCATGTGGACATTCCCGTCCGCTACAACTGGAAGCTCAACTACGAGAATGTGCTGGATGCCAATCACATCCCCTACATCCATCCCAAGAGCTTCCAGCCCCTCTTGAGAGACCGAGAGCGTCGAACGGCCCAGGAGGAGAAGCCGAACCGTGTGCCCCGCGATGAGCCAGCGGCGCCAGCCGGAGTACACAGCACGGCGTCAGGCCTTTTGGCGCAGAGCCTGTTGCAGAGCGCGCCGATGCGCATCGATCCGTGGCCCTGGCACGATGCCGTGCAAAGGTACGGCAGCCAGGATTGTTTCTATACCTTCTCGATCTTCCCTAACGTCAATTTCATATCCCCTGGCGGACTGACCTTCATCGCACAGCAGTTTGAACCCTTGGCACCGGGGCTGACGCAATTGCGTATGACATTGACGATTGCCAAGGAAAAGCGGCGCGTGCCTGGCCTGCCTGCGTTGCTGCGCACCTACCTCAAGGGTGAGGCGTCCGTCCTGAACGAGGACATCGCCTACCTGGAAGCGCTGCAGGCGCGCCTGTACCTGGGTGCCCCCCGGGCGCAGCATGGGCAATACGAACACCGGCTCCAGTCAGCGGCGCAGGCCTATCTCGACCTCCTGGGGCAGGAGAGCGCTGCGTGACCAAGGAGCTGGCCCATTGTCTTGTCGGCTGCGGCAGCGCATTCGACTGCATCGCAGCAGAGCCCAAAGCATATGCTGAAGGAGATTGGGAAATCCGAAAGGCAGCGGGTGTAGCGCAGCTCGCATCGACCGCGTCCACCCTGCTGTCAGGGCTCTCTTCTCTGGAAACCTGGCTCTTCATCGCGGTGGATGCACAGGCGCTGAATTACGCACGCCTTGAGCTGTATGGAGTCGCGCGACTCGCCGGATTGAAGATGGCCACACTGGTGCACCCTACTGCATGGGTCGCACCAGGCACGCGGCTTGCTGACAATGTCTGGGTGGGGCCCGGTGTGCGCATCAGCCCTGGCTGCCGAATCGACAGCGACGTGTTGCTGAATGTAGGCGTGCGCCTGGATGAAAAAGCGCATATATCAGCACATGGCTGGGTGGGACCAGGAGCTTCTCTCGGCGCTGGTGCGCGGGTCGGCCTGCACAGTGCCATCGGCGCCGACGTGCATGTGCGCGCAGGCGTGCAGATCGGCCGCCATTGCACCATCGACCACGGCGGCATCTGGACCCGCGATCTTGCAGATGGCAGCTTCCTGGAGCCGGAGCTGCCCTGCAGCACAGCGCATGTCATCGGTGCCGGCTACAGTTTTCAACGAAAGTCTTGAATGAGATCTCTGATGCCGGCTGCGGCCTACACCGATGAGGGCTGGTTCAGGCGCGAGCGCGAGTTGTTGATGCGCCCCCTGTGGCAATTCGTAGCGCCAGGGATGCTGTTGAACAAGCACCACGCGTTCGTGCGCCGCAAGGTGTGCGGCGTCGACGTCGTGGTGCAGAACTTCAACGGTGAACTGCGGGCATTCGACAACCTCTGCCTGCATCGCCAGAACCCGATCCAGCAACAGCCCCAGGGGGTGCGCCCGCTCGTCTGCGGTTACCATGGCTGGGGCTATGCCAGCGAAGGGGATGTGAACAACATCCCTTTCCACGACGAGGCTTACCGCTTCCCTGCGCAAGAGCGCGATTGCCTGCGCCTGCGCCGCTTTGCTGTGGCCCGCATCGGAAGCCTGGTATTCGTGAACCTGAGCGAGAAGCCGATGCCCATCGAGGCGCAATTTTCGCCTGCAGCACTCGACATGCTGCGGGCTGCATCGGAGCAGTTCGACGACGAAGTGCTGATTGCGCGCCTCGAAACCCGCTTCAACTGGAAGCTTGCCTACGAAAATCTGCGTGACAGCCTGCACCCCCGGTATGTGCACCCCCGCACGCTCTACCAGCAAGTGAAGTTCAAGGCGCACATGGATGAAGCCGCCATTGCCGACGCGAGGACTTACCATGCCCAGGGAAGCCTCGATGAGGAAGCGCATCTTGCACGGCTGCGCAGCTTTAGCGGCGGTGGCCTCAACGAGCCCTTGGTGAAGATGCCCCACTTCTCCTGGCACGAGAACGTGGAACGGTTCGGCACGGACGACTGGTACCTCAATTGGCTACTGTTCCCCAACCTGCACATCGCATCGGGATCGGGAGGGTACTCGTTCATCATCGAGCATCACCAGCCCATCTCTGCGGGACGCACAGATCTGCTGGTCTACTACGTCACCGCCCGCAAGAAGCGCCGCTATCCAACATCCGCCGCCGTCTTGATGGCCCATCTTGAAGGGGCCGAAGGTGTTTTGCGCGAAGACATCGACATCATGGAGCAAGTGCAGTCCGGGCTTCAACTGGACGCACCCCGCGCGAATCTTGGGGATTTCGAGTTCGCGAACATGGCCATCGAGCGGTGGTACATGGATGTCATGGACGGACGACATGCCCTCTAAGTACGTGATCGGCTCCGGTGCGCTACTGGAGTGGGCGATGGCCGCATGGACAGAGGCTGCACCCGAGGAGACGCTCCATCCACTCGACGTTGTTCAGGATGGCAACTACACCTTCGACCTCAGTGCGTTGAACGGCATCTCGCCCGCCGACGCAACTGCATTCGTAGCCTGGGGACCCCAATTCCTCAATTTCAGGCGGCTGGAGTTGATGGGCGAGTTCAAGACACGCGGGTTCAAACTCCCCCCCCTGATCTGCCGCACTGCGGTGGTTGCGCCCGGTGTCTCGATAGGGGAAAACTGCGCCATCGGGGCAGCGGCAGTCATCAGCCACGGCTGCAAGATCGGTTTCAACAGCCACATCGGTGACGGAGTCGTCGTTGGCAGTGGTGCGCAGGTCGGCTCTTCCACCTGGATCGCTGATGGGGTGCAGATCGGAAGCACGGCACGCATCGGCAACAATGCAACGCTCGGCCTCGGGGTACTGATCAGCGAAGGCCTGACCATAGGCCGCCAGTGCATTTTGGACCGGCCGGGGATGCAGCTCAAACCGCTTGCCGACAAGACCTTCGTGACCACGGCCTTCCCGACAGGCGTGTTCGTGATCGACAACGGCATCTAGTCAATTTTTTTCCTTGCTGGAACCCCGCATGTACTTCGAACTTTCGGAACGCTTGAAAGCGCGCCTGCTTCATGCGGCTATGCACGAGGATGCGCCTGGTATCGACTCGCTCGAAGGCAGACCCCTGTTTTTTCTCGCGCCCGAGTCGCACCTGGGCTTGGTACATGGCCCGGCCATCGCTGCAGCGGCCAAGGGACTGGTTGCGGTGGTTGACGACAAATCCTCCCAGGCGGCCATCCACGGAGCTCCGCGCTGGACCAGCGAAAGGTTTTTGCGCGATGCCAAGAGCTACAAAAATGCTGTCGCACTGGATTTTTCGATGAGTCATGGCGCTCGGGCCATGTTCTCGGTGCTTTGCCAACAAGCAGGCATTGAAAAACAAGACTGCGTCGTTGCCCAGGCACAGCTGGGACTGATTTCGGTCTATGAGTCCGTATCTGAGTACCGGAGCAAGACCCTTGCGAGGCTGGATGAGCTCATGCGACTGGCTGAGAGCTTTGCAGATCACCACAGCCGGGCAACCCTGTATGCCAATTTGCTTTTTCGCATTACATATGATCGCAGCCCCATGCTGTCCACGTGGGCCAATCCCAGCGACGAATACTTTGCCAATTTCGCCCACTCCTCCACGTTCACGCTGGGGAAGAACGAGCACTACTGCGACTGTGGGGCATTCCAGGGCCCAGTCGTTTCAAAGTTTCTTGGCGCCACGGAATACCGCTACGCAAGCATCACGGCGTTTGAACCCGATCGCACGAACTTCGAGATGTTGCAGAAAGTCTCGCCTGTCCCTCTTGCCAATTTCCGCAGCGTCAACAAAGCGGTTTCCCATCAAGCAGGTCATTTGAGGTTCATGGAGACAGGCAGCATTTCCAGCCATGTATCCGATCAAGGCAATATTCAGGTGGAGACCATCAAGCTTGATGATGAAGTCGACAAGCTCACCTTCCTGAAGATGGACATTGAAGGCTTTGAGGTGAACGCATTGAAGGGAGCATCGCGGCTGTTGCGGGAAAACAGGCCCCGCGTGGCCGCCTGCGTTTACCACTACGCGGACGATCTGCTGGATGTCGTAGAGCAGCTCGAACAAGCGGTCGACAATTACAACTATCGACTCAGACAGCACAACGGCAGCTACTACTACGATCTTATTCTTTACGCCTCCACTGAATCGGGCGTCGAGCCCGGCTCTGCGGCAGCTTGACCCTGCACAGAGGAAACCTGCGTGCCACTATTGAAGTACTTTGACGCCAAGGAGGCCAAGATTTTCGGCTCGTCCTTGGCCGAGATCGTCATTGAACGGACACCGACCGCCGCCAAGGTGCTCAGTGAAAAGCGCCTCACGAAGATTCACCAAGCCATGCTGGGACAACTGGAACGCCAGGTGCTGGCCTTCCGCAAGACCCACACGCTGAACGTCTACACCAAGGCGCAACTGGGCAATGTCTTCAAATGGATGCTGCTGGAAAAGAAGTACGACCCGGACTACGTCGACCAGTTGACGACTTACATACTCCACCGATGCTGAACGGCTTTTGACATGGTAATGAAATTCATTAAGAAGTTCTTTGGGACAAACTCCCAGGAGGCAACCGCTCCGGCAAAGCCTGCACCTGCACCCAACGATGCAGAAGTAGAAGCAGCACAACGCGCGCGGGAACTGCAGAAGCAAGGCAATGCTTTGATGCAGAGCGGGCAGCTGAACGAGGCCGTTGCATGCTACCGGCAAGCAACGGTGGTGGCGCCCCAGCATGCCGCGGGGTATATCGGGCTGGGTTATGCCCTGCTGCAGATGCAATCTCTTGACGAAGCAGAGGCCGCACTCCGCCAGGCCGTAGCCCTGCAGCCGCGCAACGTTGATGCCCGGTTCATGCTGGGAAATATAGCCCAGCAACGCGGAGATGACGAGGAAGTCGTCAACGAAATGCTGGTAGCGTTGGAGATCGACCCAACCTTTGAATACGCCTACATAGATCTCGGCCCTGCGCTCTTCAGACTCGGGCGTTTTGACGTGGCGCACCAAGTACTTGCCGAGGGAACGAAACGATTCCCGAACAATGCCCAGTTGCATTTCTATCGGGGAAATTTGTTTGCCGAACAGCACACCTACAAAGAAGCGGTGGACTGCTTTCAATGTGCGCTGGGTATCGAGCCAGAGCATGCAACGGCCTTGGCCAATCTTTCCACGTCCAAGAGCAAGTTGGGGGCGATGGACGGCGCGGTATCGGATCTGCGCAAAGCTCTTGCACTGCAACCCGACAAAGCATCCTGGCACAGCAACCTTCTGCTGACTTTGCAATACCAGGGAAAGCTGAGCAGACAGGAGCTGTTTGAAGAACATCTGGCATTTGCAGAGCGCTTCGAAGCACCCTTGCGCCCGCAATGGCCCACCCACCAGAGGACAGCGGAGCACGAGCGCCTGCGCATCGGCTATGTTTCAGGAGATTTCCGCTATCACTCCCTGGCTTTTTTCATCGAGCCCACCCTGCGCCACCATGACCGAACACGGGTCGAGGTGTACTGCTATCACGCTTTCCCAGGGATCGACGATGTGACCTTGCGGTTTCAGGCCCTCGTGGATCACTGGCGTCCCTGTGCTGGCCTTACGGACCAAGCGTTGGCACAGCAGATTCTGGAGGACGAAATTGACATCCTGATCGATCTGTCGGGACACACGGGATACAACCGCCTGCTGGCCTTTGCGCACAAACCCGCGCCTATACAGATGACCTGGCTAGGCTATCAGGCTACCACCGGCCTGCATGGTATGGACTATCGAATCACCGATGCATCAATGGATCCACCCGGGATGTCGGAGGCGTACCACTCGGAGAAACTGTTGCGCATCGATGGCGCGGCCAGTTTCCAGCCCGCAGCGGAGAGCCCTAGCGTCAACCGATTGCCAGCCTTAAGCGGTTTACCCTTCACCTTTGCAAGCGTCAACAATCCAGCCAAGATTACGCCAGCGGCGCTTGACGCCTGGTCAGAGATCCTACGCAGCGCGCCGGCATCGCGCTTGTTGATGGCCGGGCTGAGGCCGGAGCCCCAGATCCAGATGCTCCGGGAATTTGAAGCCCGAGGCATCCATCCGGAAAGACTGTTGCTTCAGGAGCCCATTCCCTTCAGCGACTATCTGCAGATGCACCACCGCATCGATCTGATTCTCGACACCTTTCCCTACAACGGCGGTACCACAAGCCTGCATGCGTTGTGGATGGGCGTTCCCATGGTGACACTGGGAGGCAGCTTGCCGGTGGAACGCGCCGGTACTTCGATGTTGGCGGGATTTGGCTTTTCGGAATTCGCGACGACCAGTTGGGAGGAATATGTTGCAAAAGCCGTGCACTTCAGCAAACAACTTGCACTGCTCGATAGCGTGCGCCAGTCCCTTCGCAACCGTATGGACACGACCCTTGTTGAGCAAGGCTTGGCCCTGACGCGCTCGCTCGAAACCCGGTTGTATCAAGCCTGGGACACCCACAAGAGTGCAGCCGAAAGAGACTCCCGGAGTGTGGGGACTTAGATCTCACATTCTGCCAGCTAGGTCTATTTGCTGACTTGGCGGTCACACCAACCAGCCATGCAACAGAAACTGGCACTCAATGGAAAGCTGTTGCTGCCGACGCTTTCGAAGCGCGAAAGTCTGGGAAACCGTGTACATCCCACCAAATCAAGGCAAAATTTGACAATTTTGTCTTCTTTGTGGGGTGCTGCTGGTGAAAATGAGGCAATTTTCTGCACGGCACTTTTCTTGCTCGATCAATGCACCTAGCCCCTAGAACTCAAAGTTGGAGTACTAATTGACGATTTCTTCCCCCCGTGGCGCTCGAAGCTGGTTGTTGGCCATTTTTGTTTTATCAGGCTTTGCCGGACTAATATATCAGTCCATCTGGTCTCACTATTTGGGGCTTTTCCTGGGTCATGCGGCATATGCGCAGGCACTGGTACTGGCAATTTTTATGGGGGGCATGGCTGCAGGCTCAGCATGGATCGCGCATGCAGGTCAACGCTGGCGCAACCTGATACGTGGATATGCGGTGATCGAAGTGGTCATCGGCATTTTGGGATTGTTGTTCCACTGGATATTTGGCGCGGTTGCCAACTTCAGTTACGAGTGGTTAATTCCTTCGATCGGTGAACCTTGGGCGGTGAATCTTGCGCGATGGGTCGTTGCCACTTTGCTGATTCTCCCGCAAACCATTCTTTTGGGTATGACTTTCCCACTCATGAGTGGTGGGCTCATACGGCGGTTTCCAGGTACCGATGGAAACCTTCTTGGTGGGCTGTATTTCACCAACAGCATCGGCGCCGCATTCGGTGCACTGGCCGCGGTTTTTATATTGCTGCCATGGGTGGGTCTGCCAGGGGCCATGGTCACCGCGGGCCTATTGAATTTTGCCGTCGCTGGCTTGGCTTGGTGGTTGGCACGCGAGCCAGAACCAATAGTGCCAGAGCCAGCCGCCGGCACACCACTGGCCGAGCGCAGATTGCGCCATAACCCTACGTTGCGGCTGGTACTTTTGGGAACGGCTCTCTCCGGTGCGGCCTCATTTATCTATGAGATCGTATGGATACGCATGCTCAGCATGGCTGTGGGCTCCACCATGCATGCGTTTGAACTGATGCTCGCCGCCTTTATTTTAGGCATTGCGCTCGGAGGGCTATGGGTGCGCAAACATGCGGATTCCACCAGTTCACCGTTGCGATTGGTCGGGTGGATGCAGATTTGTATGGGGATTGCAGCACTGGCGTCACTTGCGGTGTATGCCAATGCATTTGCATGGGTGGGCTGGCTGTACAGTGCGTTGGCCAAGACGGACGGCGGCTATACGCTCTACAACCTGGGCACGGCGACATTATCGATTTTTATCATGTTGCCGGCAGCCTTTTTCGCCGGGACTACACTTCCCCTCTTCACTGTGGCATTGCTGCGCGAAGGCCAAGGTGAGCGTGCAATCGGCCGCGTGTATGCCTGGAACACATTAGGCGCTATCGTTGGTGTGTTTGCGGCGATTCACTTGCTGATCCCCTCCGTGGGGTTGAAGCTCACCCTTTGCATAGCCGCCATTATTGACCTCGGTATCGGCTTGGTCCTTTTGCGATTAAACGCTGACAGCAAGCGCGCCATGACCCGCTTTGCTTTTGCAGCGGGCATCTCGGCAATTGCACTTATTGCAGCTTTCCGCGTGCCATACGATCCGTTGAAACTCGCTTCTGGGGTGTTCAGACACGGGAGAGCAATCGTCGACGCCGAACAGCAAAAAGTTATCTTTTACAGGGATGGAAAGACCTCAAGTGTCGCGGCGATCGCGGGAAAGGATGGAAACGCCAGCATCGCAACCAATGGAAAGCCCGATGCGGCAATCGCAATCAGAGAAGGCAACAAACCCACTCCCGATGAACCAACCATGACTCTGTTGGCGGCAATGCCGTTGACAATGCTGAAAAATCCCGAACGCGTAGGAGTTATAGGCTTTGGGTCAGGCATGACCACGCACACCCTTTTGGGTGACGCCCGTGTCAAACAGGTCGATACCATAGAGATTGAGCCTGCAATGGTTCAGGGTGCTAGAATTTTTGGAGATCGCGTGGCGCGGGCTTACACGGATCCACGTTCCCACATTGTCATAGAAGACGCCAAAGCATTTTTCTCAGCGAACCCTGCGAAGTATGATTTGATAATATCCGAGCCGTCCAATCCCTGGATTAGTGGCGTAGGATCATTATTCTCCAAAGAATTCTATAATTTTATCCCGCGGCACCTGAATGACAACGGCCTGTTTGTTCAGTGGATTCAGCTTTATGAAATTGATGAGCAATTGGTGGGATCGATATTCAATGCCATGACTCCGCATTTCGAAGATTATGCCGCCTGGCTTGCCTCTTCGAATGATATGTTGATTATTGCAAGTCCTAAGGGGCCTTTGCCGAAAAGCGAAATTGCTCGACTTCTGTCGACACCTGGACCGCTGCAATCGGAGCTGGCGCGCATAGGAATCACCACACAAGAGCATCTTGATTTTCACAAGCTTGCAGATGCTCGCTTACTGCGGGGCTTTGGCCAGCTATACAAAGATCTTGGAGCCAATTCAGATTACTATCCGGTACTCGGGCTTCAGGCGCCACGAACGAGATTCAAGGCTATAACTGCTGAAACTATAGGGACATTGCCCTCCCAAGAAACACCTTTGCTGGAAGCAATGGCAGTTAGATCCCCGCTGCCCTCGCACATTCTTCCTTCCAAGCTGCCGCATAATGCCCCGGATGTTCTGACGTGGCGGGCTCGGGCACTGGCAGCTGAACTGGCTGGCCAGGATGGCTCAAGTGTGGCCCCAGACATTATTCCCAGTCGGGCATTGGCGCCAGCAATCCTGCTCAAAGCAGCCGCCAGCCACGCTTGCAAGCTGTCCTGGAGCCCTGCCGCCAGCCGACAGTTTTCCGTACGCATGCGGGAAGTCGCCAACCTGACCAATGCTTTTTTGCCAAGTGACATATTGCGGAGTATTTGGGTACGCCGAGATTGGTTGCCTTGTAAAAACATGCCCGAAGATATTAGTCGCGCGCTAAATCTTTTAGGTACGATAGCTGAAAAGGATTGGAAACCTATAATCAAATCAAGCAGTGAGTGGCTCAACCGACCAGCACAAGATGGGGTTATACATGGTGATTATGCAGATCTTGCGCTTTCATCGTTGCTGCTGGGTTTTGCGCACGAGCAACAGTGGAGTGACTTACAGGCGGCTGAGGCGAAATTTGGGTCCTCTACCAACTCCGAGCCTGTCTATTCATTCCAACGCAAATTGCTGCAAGCAGTGGCCAAAGAGCACACGAAGTAAGTGAAATGCAGGCAAGCCTCAGCTTGAAGTGGGGCTTCCTGGCATACGATGGCAAGAGATGTGTTTGCGATCTACGTACGCACTTGCGGACAAAATGCTATCTCGATCTGATATCAATAGTCCAGCAAGTTCAGCTATCGCCTGGCTGTTCGTGCATCCCCCATGGCCTATGCTACGGACGGTAGGCAAATCGGGGCAGACTGTCTGAATTTCGATCCCTTGTTTGAATCACTAGCCGGTCGGCAGCCGGTGAGTGGAGCCTGAGACACACTTGTGCGTACCGATCGTGTTTCATTATCAGGCGCCAGCCCTCACGGCTTTTCGCATACGTCAGCAAGCTACTTCGCAATGACCCAAGATAACGCGTGCCGCGCTAGCAGGCTGAAGAAATACCTACGCGCCGCATGTGATCGAAGAATGCCGACTTCACAGAATGGCTTACACGCGATAATTTTGATGAGTGCAAAGGAAAAGATACTCCTGCCGAGGTCGAATTTGTACCCTCTATGGAGTATTTCTTCAGCCTGCTAGGGAAATTGCAATTGCATTAATGCCACGAATAGGTAGGCCAGGAAGCAATACAACCTATCAGCGGATCACAGGATCAAAGCAGGCCTTGACCAACTGACTTAGGCACTGGGGCCGATCAGATCAAAGAGTGCAGGGTACATTTGGGGAGCGGTCTGGCGCCACCCGATTGCGTATAAGGGGTAACCGACCGATTCGCTCTTACCGAAAGCAGCGCCAGGCTTCGCCAAGTTGACCGACTATATGAAGTACGTTCAAGCTCGACCGAAGGCAAAGAGATAGCAGATCATTCACTGTGCGCTGCCACGATTTGCAGAGTCTATCTAGCGGGGCATTTGCGATAAAATCAACAAACTGCTACCACTGCTCTCATTTCAGAGCACTGGCTATGCCTCAAAGATGCAAGATCAAGATGCACTCGATACTTGGATCGTCTGATAGACAATACGCATGCAATTTTTTGGAGGGGGTTCTGACCTTCATCGCCAGGTTCTGGGAATAGCACCAGAACCTCATCGGGGCCGCAACCCATGAGCGAGTGAACGTGCTATTTTATCGGCACTCAGCTGGAGCATATTTTGCGGGTAAAGTGCCCAGAGTTCTGTTCGTCAAGCCTCGGGTCAAAGACACATTTCCACTATCACTCGTGCATGCCCAGTCCATCGGGCCTACTGATGTTCCTGCAGGAGCAGCGTTGTTGACATTTGCGGAAAGTAGGATTGTGTTCCCGTCAAGGCCAGCCGGAATTCCATTTTTTCCATCTGCCAAGATGGAAATGGATATCGCCCAAGGAGTTGCAGCGCCGATGCTTATTCCCTTGATGTATTTACTTTTCAACACCACATTGGGGGTGGCATTGTAGGCTGCGGCTGCGGCGTCCATACCGACAATTCCATTGGCCTGGAATGCTTCACTCAGCAGTTCTTTGGGAACCGAAGCAGCAACCAATCCCTCTGACACTTTCGCACGAATCGTATAGTCCTGATAGGCGGGCAAAGCAATTGCGGCCAGAACCCCGATAATTGCCACGACAATCATCAGTTCAATAAGGGTAAACCCCTTGGCAGGGCGATTTCGGTGCGTCATTTTAGACTCCTATTGCATTTCACATGTCAAAGCAAGCAAAAATCATTCCCATGTCATTTCTATGCGAAGGTTTTTCTATCAGCTTACGCAAACCAGAACTTCATTCACCAAAACCATCTGCACGTACATAGCCCCTGATACGTGCAGTATTCGGATCTATGAAGGCAACCCACCCCGTGGTCCTTTTACTGACAACCGGCAACCACAAGAGCTCTGAGGGGACAAGTACTTCGTTTTCGCGTGGCTTTTCAGCAGCACGCGCGGCATTTTCTCTTATGCTTTCTACTGAACCTGAATTCAGTGCCAACAACTGCTCAAGTGATTTTGCGCGCGCTTTCACCTGGGGCACGCTGATTTCATAATCCTGCCACCAGTTTGGCCGCTGCCCTGTCTCCAGGCCTTGAAGTGAAGCATTCAAGCTTTCAATTTTCTCTTCGGCACTTTTTGCGGATCGCACGCCCAAGATACGGGGCGGTGTGAAGTTCCAGGCACCAACCCACTCTGGAAGCGCTTCTGGGCTGGATGTATCAATATCGGCAACACTTACCACGCGAAAGCGGTCTACCTCGTATACAACTGCGATGGGACGCGCTTGGCCCAAACTGTATATCCCATAAGACAACGCCGAGGCCTGCAAGGTGAGGATCAGCCCTATATCCACCAACAGTGCCTTGCGCGATTTTCCTGGATGCAACAACAACAATGTGAGAGCGGGACCACAAACCACGTCCACGCCAAAAATCAAAAGCAATAGTGACCACCCGCCCGAAATCTCCATCAGAGGCCATGGAAACCATACAAAGAAAACCAGAATACCCACCAGAAATACAATGCCCAGCGAGAAGAGCAAATGGCGCCATGCCCAGGGCAGTGCCGATCGAAAACGAAGAAGAGATTTTGAATTAGCCTTCAACATTGTCAAAATATTATGTCATTTACCATCATTGGAACTTACCTCCATCCCAGATAGGAGGTGTTCAATTTCACATTAAAAATGCTTTATACACCTATCGAACCCAAGCGACTCGTTTTCATTGCATTTGTTTCGCATTCTCATTTGTACCATGCACCGCTGCACCGATGATAGTAATACCGAATTTTAGACGGGTAGCTTGAGGACGGCAAACCCATGGTGCATTAAAAAAAGCGAGGCACAGCCTCGCTTTTTTTGAACAGTCAACAGCAGTTGTCTGTTTAAATCAACGGCATTCCGAAGGCGCGTACTTTGCAGGCAGGGTACCCACAGCAACCGTCAGGAGACGCTTGGACGCAGTCACGGTCGTATCAGCACCGCAAGCCCAGTCGATAGCGCCAGTGGAAGTATCGGCAGGGGTCTTGCCTTGCACGTTGGCGGTCAGCGTGAGGGTCTTTCCGTCCAAGCCCGTGGGCATGCCGTTTTTGCCATCAGCCTTGATACCTACCGTAATAGTCCAAGGCGAGGTCGTCTTGATGTCAACACTCTTGACATACTTGGAGGTCTTCTCTGCGGAGTCAGCCGGGTTCTTCATGAATGCGGCGGCAGCTGCGTCCATACCAACAATGCCGTCCGACTGGAATGCTTCGCTCATCAGGCTCTTTGCAGAAGAACCAGCAATCACGCCTTCAGACACCTTGGCACGCACGGTGTAGTCTTGGTAAGCGGGCAGTGCCACGGCAGCCAGAATACCGATGATCGCCACAACGATCATCAATTCGATCAGGGTAAAACCTTGTTGCAGAAGTTTGCGGTTCATAAATTTCTCCTAGGAAGTCAAGTCAATTGCAATTGAAACCTGCAGAAAATTCTCCAGGCTGCCTCAACATCAGCAGATTCCGTGCCAAGCTGTCGGACCGACGGTACCGCACCTGAATCACCCCCCCCAAATGAGTCATTTGTCACCGAAGTGTTTCCCCACCAGCACTGGGGGCTTTTTCGCGACATTCTTGTCACAGCAGAAACGTCACCACTTGCAACACAGTGGTCAGAACTTGAACTCGTCCCCTGCCTTGAGCCAATAAATGTCATGGGAACCGGCGCCTCGCAACCCGCCACTCTGGTCAAAGCGGCGGATCTCCTCCATGATCAACTCAGTTTCTGACGGCTTGGTGTGGGTGATGTAGATTGGGCATCGCTTGCCACGGTTCAATTGCGCCAGTTCCTGCGCCAGGGTGTGGGGTGACAGGTGCAGGCTGCGCTGGGCCAGGGCGGTTTCGCGGTTGCTGAAGGCAGTCTCGATGACCAGCACGGCAACAGGAAGCGCATTGACCCGCCGCCAGAACTCAGGATTGCGTCCGGTGTCGCCACTGAACACCCAGCAACCCGTGTCACCAGCCACCGCGTACCCGACGGCGGGAACAGTGTGGACAGCAGGCAGAACCTCCAGTTCCACCCCTTCGACGTTCAGGCGCTCGCCCACGGCTATGGTTTGGTACTGCAAAAACGGCTGGTCGGACGTGGGAATGCTGCTGAAGTCCGGCCAGATGACGTTGTTGAACACATGCGCCTGCAGGGCGGCGATGGTGCCGGGCAGCGCGTGCACCTGCACCGGGCTGCTGCGCAGCGACGACACCGCATCCAGCATCAATGGCAGCGCCGCGATATGGTCCAGGTGGGAATGCGTGAGGAACACATGATCGATGCGCCGCATTTCGTCCAGCGCCAAGTCGCCCACCCCCGTTCCTGCATCGATGAGGATGTTGTCGTTGACCAGGAAGGAGGTGGTCCGGCAATCTTTGGCGATGGCCCCGGAGCACCCCAGTACGCGAACCTTCATGTCATGCAGTCCTGTTTGTTCCGTCTGTCTCTTCTGGCTGTCTGTTGTTCGTCTGCGTCTGCCGGCTACTTGGTATCGAATTGGGTGGCACCATCCCAGTCCGGCTGGAAGGGTAACACCCGCAGCGCCTCCATGCGGGCAGCGTACAGCGAATACAGGATGCTCGCAGGTTGTAACGCCTGCAAATTCTGCAAAAGCAGGGCACATGCATCCCATTCCTGGGCCCGGTAGGTGGCGAGGAACTGGTGCCACAGGGCCAGTTGCTGCTCCCGCTCGGGCGCCAGCGGCTCGGCCGCCGTGCCCACGGGCGTGTAGATGGTGACTGCCTGGGCCTTGCCTTTCACACGCACCCGGTCCAGCTCCTGCCAGATGAATCCCGGGGCCATTGCACGGGTGGTATCACTGACCACCATGGTCACGCCGTAGGTCTTGGACAGGCCTTCCAGCCGGGAGCCCAGGTTGACGGCATCGCCGATCACCGTGTAGCTGCGCCGGATGTCCGAGCCCATGTCCCCCACGCACATGGTGCCGGTGTTCAGGCCGATGCCCACGCCGATCTCCGGCAAGCCCTTGCTGCGGTGCTCTTCGTTGAGCTGGGCGATGGCCCGGGTCATGTCCAGCGCCGCAGCCACGGCCGATTCGGCGTGCCCGGGGGTGGCCACGGGTGCGCCCCAGAAGGCCATCACACAATCTCCCATGTACTTGTCGATGGTGCCCTGGCGGCGGCCACGGATGATCTGGGTCAGGCGGCTGAACACGCCGTTGAGCAGGGCCTGCAGTTGAAGGGGCTCCATGCGCTCGGACAGCGCCGTGAAACCGCGCATGTCGCAGAACATCACCGTCAGCTCCTGGTTGGCGGCATCCATGGTGTAGCGCTCGGGCTCCTTGAGCATCTCATCCACCAGTTCCGGGGGCACGTAGGTGCCGAACAGGGCAGCGAGCTCCCGCTTGGAACGGCTCTCCACAAAGTACCCGTAGACCATGTTCAGCGTGAAGGCGGACAGCACCAGCACCAGGGCCGTCGCCAGAGGCATCACCAGACCATGCGACTGGTACAGCCAGAGATTGAGCCCCACCAGCCCGGCGAACACCCCGGCGCTGAGCAGCACCGCCCAGCCCGCCGTCAGCAAAGGCAATGAGAATGCCAGCAACAAGCCCGTTGCCACGAGCTGCAGAACATCGAAATCGGTGGCGTAGTCTGGCTGGAGCACATTCGCGCCGTCCAGGAAGGCGGACAGCAGATTGGCATGCGTCTCCACACCGGGATAAGTTCGCCCCACGGGCGTCACACGCAGATCGACCAAGCCTGGCGCCGTGGACCCCACCAGCACCAACTGGCCCTTCAGGCTGCCTTGCGGCAAGCGCCCCTCCAGCACATCACCGGCGGAGATATAGCGAAACGAACCACCGGTAACGTCACCAGGGCCGCGATAGGGCACCAGCGTCGCCAGATTGGGATCGACCGGCAACCGGATCAAGCTCTGGCCTTGGCGTAGCAGGATGCCCTGCAACACGTCATGGTCGAATTCCGACGACGCATAGACCGGGTCCAAGTCCCTCACGCCCGTCGCCACACGCAGCATCGCCAAGGCCAGCGATTCGTAATAACGGCCCTGGAACTCGGCCAGCAGAGGCAGGGAGCGCACGACCCCGTCGGGGTCGGTGATGGAATTGAAAAAACCCGCTGCAGGCGCCGCCCGTGCCAGCGCTCCGATATTGCTGCCATGGCCCTGCCAGGACGTGGCTCTCAAGGGCTTGCCGCGCAGCCGCTCCAGGGGCAGCGCAGGTTCGGGCAGGACGCCCCGGGCCTGTCCGTCCCGGTCGCTCGTGAAATAGTAGCCCAGTACCACGGGCCGGCCCTGCAACGACTGCGCAAACAATGCGTCGTAGTCCAGCTGCGGCGACAGCTGCGCCAATTGTTCGGCAAACCCGGAATTCCCCTGCAACGGCCCCTGCGCCAGCCGCTGCAGGCTGGCCAGCCCGGAACTGCCGTCAGGCTCGGCAAAAATCACGTCAAAGCCGAGCACGGAAACCTGTTGGCGCTCCAGCAGCTCGTGTGCGACTCGGGCCATCTTGTCCCGGCCCCAGGGCCACTGCCCGATGCGTTCCAGGCTCCGTTCGTCGATGTCGACGATGGTGATGCGCTCGTCCATCGTGCCCGGCATGGTGGCGCGCAGGCGGGTGTCGTAGATGATGTTTTCCAACCGCTCAAGCACCTGCAGATGCAGGACCCCGCCCACGTGAAGCAGGGCGAACAGCAGTGGCAACAGCGTGACGGCGATGCGGCGCCAGCGGCGCGCCAACCAGGAGCCAGTCCGGGGGCGCATCAGAATGGCTCAGCTCGGAGGCGCCCGACGCTTGGCGGACAAGGTGCCGAGCAAGGCAAGGGGCACAGCGCGCCCGTCAGGTCTGCTCGAACTGCATCTCGGTGCCGGCCAGCTCCAGCTTGTCGCCGTGCTTGAGTGGCACGGGCGACAGCCCGATGGCCGAGCCGTTGAGCAGCGGCATGTCCGGGCCTTCCACATGTGCCAGCACGAAGCCGTGGTGGCGCTTGGTGATGGAGGCCACGGCAACGCCCGGCTTGCCGATGGTGGTCACCACCTTGAGCAGCGAGACCTCGCGCCCTGCGGCTGCGCCGGACATGACCTTGATCACCGCCGTGATCGGTGCAGGGGGCGGGGTACCCGGCAGACCGGCCGGGCGCGATACGGCGCCCAGCGGCGGCACCATGCCGGGCTTGAAGATCATGGTCTTCTCGAAGTTCTCGCCTTCGGCCTCGTGCATGAAGCGGATCTTGTACTTGCCAACTTCCACCGTATCGCCATTGCGCAGCTCCTGGCGCTTGACGGCCTTGGCATTCACGTAGGTGCCGTTGGTGCTGCCCAGGTCCTCGATCTCGACATCATTCCCGACCATGTGGAAGATCGCGTGCTCGCCGCTCACCGCCAGGTTGTCGATCACGATATCGTTGTATGGCCTGCGACCAAGGGTGGTGCGGTCCTTGGTCAACTGAACTTCCTTGATGACGACGCCGTCGATCGAAACGATCATTCTGGGCATGATCCACTCCTGATTTGAGATTTGTTATGGGCCGGCACCGTCATGCAGCACCCAGCAGGCGGGACATCAGGCTGCGCTTCTTGCCCCCCGCACCGGCCTGTACCAGCAGTACGCTAACGTTATCACGACCGCCGTGTGCATTGGCGGTATCAATAAGCAATGTGGTTTTTTCCTCCAGCGGGAGGGATGCACGCACCATCTCCGCCAGATCGGCATCGGACACCATGTCCGTGAGCCCGTCCGAGCACATCAGGAACAGGTCGTGCGGCGCTACCTGGAATTCATTGACTTCCATGAGCACATTGGGCTCCACGCCCAGGGCACGGGTGACCAGGTTGCGGTTCGAGGAGATCGCCGCCTGGTGCGGTGTGAGGATGCCGGCATCCACCTGCTCCTGCAGCCACGAATGGTCGCGCGTGATCTGCTGCAGCACCCCGCCGCGCAGGCGGTAGCAGCGCGAATCGCCGATGTGCCCAAGAATCAGCCGCGAACCCTGGAAGATGCCCGCCACCAGCGTGGTCCCCATGCCGGCGTACTGGGGGTTCGACAACGACGCCCCCAAAATGGCATGGTTGGCGTTTTCCACGCAGATTTCCAGCGCCCGGCGCACATCCGTCGCCTGGGGGGTACTGCCGGCCTGGGACAGCCAGCGGGCCATTTCCGTGCGGATGAAGGTCGTGGCCATGCCGCTGGCGACTTCGCCAGCGTTGTAGCCTCCCATGCCATCGGCCAGGATGGCCAGCTGGGCATCCCGGTCGATCGCGACGGCGTCTTCGTTGTTGCTGCGCACCCGCCCCCGATCGGTGCGCGCAAAAAAATCGTAATTCATGGATAAAGCGGCACAGGCCTCATCGGGCGCTGGATGGCGGCAGCGAAGAGTCCCTCTGTGCAGGATATTCCGTCACTGTTTCCTGAAAGTCCGCCATGTCGTTCCGTGTTGCCTTGCGAGCCGCATCATAGACGACTGTCCGCTGGTTTGTGCCGGTTTCAGCGGCTACCAGCGCTGCCAGTGCACGCCGGATCTCGGCCGCAAACTGGCGCCCCGTCTGGTAGCGGGCTTCGGGGCGCTTCATCATCGACAGCGCCACCACCTCCGCCACTTCGGCCGACAGCTCGGGCCGCAGCGTGCGCACGTCGGGCGCCGGCACGCTGGCAATCTTGTGCATCAGTTCGGGCATGGAGGCTCCGCGCAGCGGCAACGAGCCGGTGAGCATCTGGAACAGGGTCACACCCAGCGAATACAGGTCCGAGCGCCCGTCCACCTTCTTGCCCGCCAGCTGTTCGGGCGACATGAAGCTCGGTGTGCCCAGTACCAGCCCCGTGCGGGTCTTGCTGGAATCGGTGATGCGCGCAATGCCGAAGTCGGTCACCTTGACCGCATCGGTCGCCGCGTCGAACATGACGTTGGCCGGCTTGATGTCGCGGTGCACCACCTGGTTGGCATGGGCATAGTCCAGCGCCTCGGCCACGCGGGCCGCCACCGACAGCGCCAGCGGCACCGGCAGCAGGTTGCCCTCCTTGCAGAAGGGCGACAGGTCGGTGCCCTTGAGGAACTCCATGGAGATATAGGCCAGGTCGTGCTCCTCTCCTGCATCGAAGATGGTCACGATGTAGGGGTGCTGCAGCCGCCCGGCCGTCTCGGCCTCGCGAAAGAAGCGCGCACGGGCGTCGATCAGCCCGTCGCCCTCGAACTCCTGTCCCAGGGCCAGCGTCTTGATGGCCACCATGCGGCCGATCTTCGGATCGCGCCCCAGGTACACCACGCCCATGGAACCCTTGCCGAGCTCCTTGGTGATCTCGTAGCGGCCCAGCATGGGCAGACCGATGGTCGCATCGCCCGGCAGGCGCGGCATGGCCGGCACGCTGGGCATGGGCATCGGTGCCGAACTCGGTGGCGGCGCCGTGTCCGGCTGGCCCGAGGCCGACTTGGCCCGGGCGCGCATCTTCCGGTAGCGGGTCTTGGCGTCCTTGTACTGCCTGTCGTGGCGCAGGATGCGCTCGTACACCAGCTTGGCCATGGCGTAGTTGCGCTTGCGCTCGAAATCCTGTGCCAGGTGGTACAGGTTGTCCTTGAGGGCATCGGTCATCGGCAGGCGGCGAAAGTGCTCGAACGCCTGCTCCAGCTTGCCCTGGCCGTGCAGCGCCAGGCCCAGCATGCGCTTGGACTCGGCTGCCTCGGCAGACTTCGTGCGGGAAGCGCCCCCACCACCGCGCAGCTTCAACGCCAGCATGGCGGCCTGCCCCACGGCCACCACCAGCGCGGCCCCCAGCAGCGAGAAGGACAGCAGCGCGTGCTCCAGTGCCAGCCACTGGGCCCCGGCAAGCGCCAGCAGCAAGGCCATGCTCACGGCCAGGCCGGCCAGTGCACTCACCTGCGGCAACGCCAATGCCAGGTACAGCACTGCCGCCACGATGGCCAGCCATGCCACTGGCAGCGCCCAATCCGGCGCCGTCACGGCATGGCCCTGGCGGATGGTCGACACCATCTGCGCCAGCACCTCCACCGGGTACAGCGACTGGCCGCCTGGCGTTGCCAGGGGCGGCGCCTGTGCAGCCGAGGTGAAACCCACCAGCACGGTCTTACCCTGGAAGCCGGAGGCGCCTGCCGGAGACAGCACCTGTGCGAACGCGGTCCGGGCAAACACCGGCTGGCCGCCTTCCGGCGCATGGAACAGGGGCCGCAGCACCGACGTACTGTCGGTCGCAATACCCAGGCTGCCCAGCCGCAACCAGGGCGCAGCGGCCTGCAGGCGCAGATCGGACGCGCCCAGTTGCAGGCTGCGCAGCACCGTCAACAGCGCGACCGATGGCACTGCGGCGCTGTCATGCGCCAGCAGCAGGGGCATCTGGCGCAGCACACCGTCCGGGTCGGGGTCCAGCTGCAGATGGCCAATGGCGGATGCCGCCGCCCCCAGGACCGCAGGGGGATGCCGCCCCGAAGCCGCAGGCACGGCATGCTCGCCCGGATTGGCCAGCGCACTGCGGCGCACATACGACGGCAGCGGTGTGGCAGGGCCGGTCGCCGGATACTGCGACACCAGCACCACGTTGCCCGCGCGCTGCATGCTCGCAGCCAGCCGCGCATCGCCCGACAGGGCGGCGGCGCTGTCCGCGCCAGGCACGCCAGCCGCCTGTGGCTCGCCAGACACGGCGGGAGCAGTAAGGGGCGAGGGGCGGGCTGGCGTTTCCGGCAGCGGCATGGTGTAGACGATGGCCCGGGCGCCGGCGGCCGTGAGCTGGTCTACGAAACGGGCGTGTGCCTCGGGCTGCCAGGGCCAGGGGCCCAGGGTCTTGAAGCTGCGGTCATCGATGCCGACAACCGCCAGGTCTGCTGCCGGCTCGGCCGAGGTACTGCCGACGGCCGCGTCGTACATGGCCAGATCCAGCCGGTGCACCCCACCCATCGCGCTGGCCACGGCCACCACGACGGCGGCCACCAGTGCGCAGACAAAGCCATCGGTACGCCACCACACCAGCTGCTGTCCCGATGTTGTTCTGCCCACTTGCAATAGATCCACGGAGGTAATGAGATACCTTTAGAAGCAATTTCCAAGCCCGGCCCCGGGCGGCCCTTGGCGCGCCCCAGACCCCCTGGTCGCGGCCCTTGCCTGCCGTTCTTGTCGCTGGCACGCAACGCTCGGCGCTGTAGGTGCCATTTTTGTCAGGTCGAGGCGGCAGCGCGGCTGGCGCGGCGTTGCCAGAGTTTGCCGCCTCCCACCACAAGAATGGCCCCCAACGCCGCAGCCACGTAGTGCAACGACGGATGCGCCGCCACTAGGCCCTGCAGTGCCGTATCGCCAGCGATGGTCTCGCCCGCCACCCAGCCAATGAGGGCCGCGCCCAGCACCACGATCACCGGGAAACGCTCCATCAGCTTGATCATCATCGTGCTGCCGAACACCACCAGCGGAATGCTGATGGCCAGGCCAAGCACCAGCAGCGTGGTGCTGCCCTGGGCCGCTGCAGCCACGGCGATCACATTGTCCAGGCTCATGACCAGGTCGGCCATCAGGATGGTACGCACGGCAGCCATCAGGCTGCCATAGGTCTTGGATTCGCCTTCGTCCTCGTCGCTTTCGCTGAGCAGCTGGAAGCCGATCCACAGCAGCAGGCAACCGCCCACGACCTGCAGGAAGGACAGCGCCAGCAGCTTGGCCGCCACCACCGTGAGCAGCACGCGCAGCACCACCGCTGCGCCGGAGCCCCAGAACACCGCCTTGCGCTGCTGCTCGGGGGGTAGCGAGCGTGCCGCCAGGGCGATCACCACTGCGTTGTCACCCGAGAGGATGATGTTGATCCAGACGATCTTGATCAGGCCGATCCAGAAGTCGGCACCGTGCAGAAATTCCATTGTCAATGACTCCACTGTTATGAATGCAAGAAGCGCCCGGAACCGGGGTTCCGGGCGCTTCTCTTTTTTGGAGCGGCCAGTGTATCGGGCGCTTGCGCCCGATGCGTCCGTAATTGTGCTTACAGACTGGTGTGCTTACTTCAGCTGGGCCTTGAGCAGCTTGCCCAGTTCCGAGGGGTTGCGCGTGATGATGAAGCCGGACTCTTCCATGATGGCCAGCTTGGCATCGGCCGTGTCGGCACCACCGGAGATCAGGGCACCTGCGTGGCCCATGCGCTTGCCGGGAGGCGCCGTCACGCCGGCGATGAAGCCCACGATGGGCTTCTTCATGTTGGCCTTGCACCACTGGGCGGCTTCGGCTTCATCGGGTCCACCGATTTCGCCGATCATGATGACGGCATCGGTTTCAGGATCGTCGTTGAAAGCCTTCATCACGTCGATGTGCTTCAAGCCATTGATGGGGTCGCCACCAATGCCCACGGCGCTCGACTGACCCAGGCCCACTTCGGTCAGCATGGCCACGGCTTCGTACGTCAGCGTGCCGGAGCGGCTCACGACGCCGATGCGGCCCTTGCGGTGGATGTGGCCGGGCATGATGCCGATCTTGATTTCGTCGGGCGTGATCAGGCCGGGGCAGTTGGGGCCCAGCAGCAGGGTGCGCTTGCCACCGGCGGCTTCCTTGGCCTTCATCTTGTTGCGCACTTCGAGCATGTCGCGCACCGGGATGCCTTCGGTGATGCAGATGGCCAGGTCCAGGTCGGCCTCGACGGCTTCCCAGATGGCGGCAGCAGCGCCTGCGGGCGGCACGTAGATCACCGACACGGTGGCGCCGGTCTGCGATGCGGCTTCCTTGACGGAGGCGTAGATCGGGATGTTGAAGATCGACTCGCCGGCCTTCTTGGGGTTCACGCCCGCCACGAAGGCGTTCTTGCCGTTCGCGTATTCCTGGCACTTTTCAGTGTGGAACTGGCCGGTCTTGCCCGTGATGCCCTGGGTGATGACCTTGGTGTCTTTGTTGATGTAGATCGACATGTGTGTTCTCCGGGCTTACTTGACGGCAGCAACGATCTTGGTCGCAGCTTCGGCCATGGTGTCTGCGGCGATGATGGGCAGGCCGGACTCGGCCAGCATCTTCTTGCCCAGCTCTTCGTTGGTGCCCTTCATGCGCACGACCAGCGGCACATTCAGGTTCACGGCCTTGCAGGCCGTGATCACGCCGGTGGCGATGGTGTCGCACTTCATGATGCCGCCGAAGATGTTGACCAGGATGCCTTCGACCTTGGGGTTCTTGAGCATGATCTTGAAGGCTTCGGTGACCTTCTCGGGGGTGGCACCGCCGCCCACGTCCAGGAAGTTGGCCGGCTCGCCGCCGAACAGCTTGATGGTGTCCATGGTGGCCATGGCCAGGCCGGCGCCGTTGACCAGGCAGCCGATGTTGCCGTCCAGGCTGATGTAGGCCAGGTCGAACTTGGAGGCTTCCACTTCGGCCGGATCTTCTTCGTCCAGATCGCGGAAGGCCACGATTTCAGGATGGCGGAACAGCGCATTGGCGTCGAAGTTGAACTTCGCGTCCAGGGCCATCAGGTTGCCCTTGGAGTCGCAGTTCAGCGGGTTGATTTCCACCAGCGACGCATCGGTGTCCATGTAGCACTTGTAGATCTTCGCGAAGATGTCCACGGCCTGGTCGATGGAAGCGCCGGTCAGGCCAATGGCTGCGGCAACCTTCTTGCTTTGCTCGACGGTGATGCCGGTCAGGGGATCGATCATCTCGGTGATGATTTTCTCGGGCGTGGAGTGGGCCACTTCCTCGATGTCCATGCCGCCTTCGCTCGAAGCGATCAGCGCGACCTTCTGCGTGCCGCGGTCGGTGACCAGCGAGACGTACAGTTCGTTCTTGATGTCGGCACCGTCTTCGATGTACAGGCGGCGGACCTTCTGGCCTTCGGGGCCGGTCTGGTGCGTCTTGAGCTGCATGCCCAGGATTTCGCCAGAAATGCGCTTGACGTCGTCAATGGTCTTGGCGACCTTGACACCGCCACCCTTGCCACGGCCACCGGCGTGGATCTGGGCCTTGACGACCCACACGGGACCGCCGAGTTTCTGGGCTGCTTCGACGGCTTCTTGTACCGTGAACGCGGGAATGCCACGCGGAACGGGCACACCAAAATTGCGCAAGATTTCCTTGCCTTGGTATTCGTGAATCTTCATGAGGTCTCTCTCAGGGAAGGGTGGTAGTTACCCGTTTACCATGAACAGTTGTCTGGCCGCGGGCTTGGGACATGGCAACCGGCGACTGTATCATGCTGCGACGCACCATCCTTTGTGCCTAACACGTACAGCGTTGACGTCCATCCATTCTTACCCCCGGCAGTCCACGCTGCCAGACCAGCAGGAGCACCCCATGTCCAGAGTCTTTATTGATGGCGAAGCCGGCACCACGGGCCTGCAGATCCGTGAACGCCTGCAGGCCATGCCCGAGGTCGAGCTGGTCAGCATTGCACCCGAATTGCGCAAGGACCCGGCTGCCAAGCGCGACCTGATCGCGGGCGTGGACCTGGTCGTTCTGTGCCTGCACGACGACGCCGCGCGCGACACCGTGGCCATGGTGGACGGCATCGAGCAATCCACCGCCCGCAAGATCAGGATCATCGACGCGAGCACCGCGCACCGCACCGCGCCCGGCTGGGTCTTCGGCTTCCCCGAGCTGGCCGCCGGCCAACCCGAGGCCGTGGCCGCCGCGACCCGTGTGGCCAACCCCGGCTGCTATGCCACCGGCGCCATCGCGCTGCTGCGCCCCCTGGTCGATGCCGGGCTGGTTCCCGCCGACTTTCCCCTGGCGCTGCCCTCGGTGAGTGGCTATTCGGGTGGCGGGCGCACCATGATCGAGGCCTACCAGAAGGGCGAAGCGCCGCTGTTCGAGCTGTACGCCCTGGGCCTGGCGCACAAGCACCTGCCGGAAATCATGCACTACACCGGCATCACCCGCAGGCCCATCTTCGTCCCCTCGGTGGGCAACTTCGAGCAGGGCATGCTGGTGCAGTTGCCGCTGCACCTGGACACCCTTCCCGGCGCGCCCAAGGCGAGCGACCTGCACGACGCCCTGGCCGCGCACTACGCCAAGAGCAACACCCCCGAGCAGTGGGTCAGCGTGCTACCCGCAACGGCCGACGGCAAGCTCGATGCCCTGGCGCTCAACAACACCAACAAGCTGGAGCTGCGCGTGTTCGCCAACGAGACCTACCGCCACGCGGTGCTGGTGGCGCGCCTCGACAACCTGGGCAAGGGTGCCAGCGGCGCCGCAGTGCAGAACCTCAAGCTGATGCTGGGTCTGTGATTTTCCGCACGCCGGGCGGGCCAGGCACGGCCCGCGCCATGGCGTGCACAGCGCCCTGCCACCCATAATTGCGCAAGGCCGGGCCTTCGCCCCGGTACCCGAAGAGGCTGGCATGAGGATATCTCCATGGTGGGTGGCTGCGGCCCTGGTGGCCACACTGGCAGGGCCCGCCTCGGCCCAGACCCGGGTGCCGGCACAGGACATCAAGGGTCTGACCGACCCCGCAGGGCTCAAGCGCTACGCCGGCGCGGTGCTGCTGTACCGCGATGATGCCGCTTACGATGAACTGCGTTTCCCTGCAGCCAAGGTGGTCAGCCAGAGCGACGACAAGCTGGTGGCGCCTCGCAGCCTGGACCGCTCCGGCCAGCGCACCGCGCTGCAGTACGTGGCACCCGCCGGCCGCTCCTCGCTCGAAGTTCTGCGCGGTTACCAGCAGGAGCTCAAGGCCGCCGGCTTCGAGACCGCTTTCGAATGCGCAGGCGATGCCTGCGGCGGCTCCAACATCTTTGCCTACAGCCTGCCGCGCTCGCTGCTGCCCGGCGGCTGGGCCGGCAAGGTGGGCGACAACAGCCCCGCCGCCTGCGCCTCGGGCACCCTGGCCGACCTGCGCTACGCGCTGCTCGACAACAAGGCCACCGGGGTGGGCATGGCGGTGATGACCTGGAACCCCGACATCACTTCGGCCTACTGCGACGAGAAGGAGTTCCAGAAGCGCACCACCATCACCGTGGTACGCGTGGAACCCAAGGCGCGCGAGCAGCAGATGGAAACGATGTCGTCGAGCGAGATCGCCAAGGGGCTCGATGCCAACGGCAAGGTCGCCATCTACGGCATCCTGTTCGACACCGGCAAGGCGGACATCAAGCCTGACAGCAAGGCCTCGCTGGACCAGATCGGCGCGTTGCTCAAGCAGCAGGCGGGCCTGAAGCTCCATGTGGTGGGCCACACCGACAACGCCGGCAACCTGCCTGCCAACATCGACCTGAGCCGCCGCCGCGCCGATGCCGTGGCCGCAGCGCTGGCCAGGGACTACGGCATTGCCCGCGACCGGCTCACGGCCAATGGGGTGGCCAGCCTGGCGCCCGTGGCTTCCAACGGGTCCGACGCAGGGCGCGCCAGGAACCGGCGCGTGGAGCTGGTTCTCCAGTAGCGCATCCAGCTTGCGCACCAGGGCGCGCGCCCGACTTCAGACCTCTTCGTCGTCCCCGACACCGCGCACCACCCGGTGCACGACGTCGCCCGAAAAGCCCCGCGCCATCAGAAAGCGCACCTGCTTTGCCCGCGCCTGAGGGTCGGCAGCGGGCTCGCCAAAACGGCGGCGCCACACCTCGCGGGCGCGCGCCAGTTCCGTGTCCTGCAATTGCGCCAGGGCCTGCTGCACCACCTCGCCGCCCACGCCCTTGGCCTGCAGCTCCTGGCGGATGCGCGCGGCGCCCATGCGGCCGGCACGCAGGTTCACGACCGAGGCCACCACGCGCTCCTCGCTGATGAAGTCCTTCTCCTCCAGTTCGGCCAGCACCGCATCGAGGTCCTCGCCCTCCTGCACATGCGGGCGCAGCTTGCGCAGCAGCTCGGCCCGCGAATGCTCGCGCTGGCCCAGCAGCCGCAGTGCGCGGCCTTTGAGGGAGAGGGTGCCAAAGCCCATGGGGTCCGATCAACTGGTACAGGGGGATGGGTAACGCCGCAGGCGCAAGCAGCAACGGCCACCGCCCTATGAAAGAGCGATGGCCGCCATGGTCTGCGGGGAAGGCCGCCGACGGCCGCCTTCCTGGCGATGCTCAATGCATCAGTCTTCCGCTGCGGCCGGAGCAGCCGCCTGCAGTGCGTCTGGCAGCAGCGCAATGCCCAGGCCCTCGCGCACCTTGTTCTCGATCTCGCGGGCGAGGTCGGGGTTCTCGCGCAGGAATTCGCGCGCATTGTCACGGCCCTGGCCGATCTTCTCGCCGTTGTAGGCATACCAGGCGCCCGACTTTTCCACGATCTTGGCGGTCACGCCCATGTCGATGATCTCGCCTTCGCGGCTGATGCCCTCGCCGAACAGGATGTCGAACTCGGCCGTCTTGAAGGGCGGGCTCACCTTGTTCTTGACCACCTTGACCTTGGTTTCGTTGCCGATGGCTTCGTCGCCCTTCTTGATGGTGCCGGTGCGGCGGATATCGAGGCGCACCGAGGCGTAGAACTTGAGCGCATTGCCGCCGGTGGTGGTTTCGGGGCTGCCGAACATCACGCCGATCTTCATGCGGATCTGGTTGATGAAGATGACCATGCAATTGGTCTTCTTGATCGTGGCCGTGAGCTTGCGCAGCGCCTGGCTCATCAGGCGGGCCTGCAGGCCGGGCAGGGCATCGCCCATCTCGCCTTCGATTTCGGCCTTGGGCGTGAGCGCTGCGACCGAGTCGATGACGATCAGGTCCACGGCGCCCGAGCGCACCAGGCTGTCCACGATTTCGAGGGCCTGCTCGCCGGTGTCGGGCTGGCTGATCAGCAGATCGGACAGCTGCACACCCAGCTTCTGGGCGTACTGCACGTCCAGGGCGTGCTCGGCGTCCACGAAGGCGCAGGTGCCGCCTATTTTTTGCATCTCGGCAATCACCTGCAGCGTGAGCGTGGTCTTGCCCGAGGATTCCGGGCCGTAGATCTCGACCACCCGGCCACGCGGCAGGCCGCCCACGCCCAGGGCGATGTCCAGACCCAGGGAACCGGTGGAAACGACCTGGATGTCCTCGATCACCTCGCCTTCGCCCAGGCGCATGATGGTGCCCTTGCCGAACTGCTTCTCGATCTGGGCGAGCGCAGCCGCCAGCGCCTTGGCCTTTTCGGTGTTGACGGGGAGGGCGGGGTTGGTGCCTTTGACTGCGACGTCCATGAGAAAACTCCTTGAGAAACAACGGGTTGGGTGTTTGCACTTTGTCTGCAATTAACTACAGGCTGGATGCTTGAACAGTAGTTTATGCGACCCATTGAATCCCATCAATGCACTATTTAGTCAGTTTGCCTGACAATATCGCATGCCTGATTCTTCGTCTCTTGCCGCATCCACTCCGATGGAAGACGGCTGGCGCCAGACCCACCTGGGCCGCCTGCTCGGCCACGCCATGCGCCGCTTCGACGCCCGGGTGCTGCAGCTCATGGCGCACAACGTGGAGGTGCCGCTGGCACTGTCCAACCTGGCTGCGCGCGACCAGGTGAGCGCGGCCCACGTGCACATCACGCGCCACCTGGCGTTGCAGGGCGACCGCCTGACCGACTTGGCCCAGCGCGCCGGCATGACCAAGCAGGCCATGGCCACCCTGGTGGACCAGTGCGAGGCCTGGGGCTTGGTCACGCGCGAGGCGGACCCACTCGACGCCCGCGCGCGCCGCGTGCGCTTCACCCCCACCGGCCTGGCGTGGCTGCAGGCCTTTCGCGATGCGGTGGCCCAGGCCGAGGCCGAGTTCCGCGCCGAGGTGGGCAGGGACGTGGCCACGGTGGTGGCCATCGGGCTGGAAGCCTACGCCAGTGGCGACACGACGGGTGACGGCGCCAGCCGCAGGGACAGCGCCAGGGGCTGAGGACAGGAAACTCTGTTCAGGCAGGTGGCGCGGGCATGCCCGCAGGCTCGGCACAGGCCAGCAGCCACTGCCGGAACTGCTGCAGCGTCTGCAGCTGGTTGCGCCCCTCGGGGTAGCAGAACCAGTAGCCGACTTCGCTCTGGTAGCCGCAGCCGGGCAGAGGCTCGCGCACCAGGCCGCTGGTGATCTCGTCCTGCACCAGGCAACGCGGCACCAGCGCCAGGCCCATGCCGGCCATCACCGCGCGGATCATGGACTGGAACTGGTCGAACTGCGGGCCGGCCAGCGGATTGAGCCCCTGCACGCCATGCGTTTCGCTCCAGCGCAGCCAGGCCTCGGGCACCGTGACGTGGCGCAGCAAGGTGTGGCGCGCCACGTCGCGCGGACTGTCGATGGCCCAGTCCGCCACACGGGTGCGCGGTGCGATCAGCGCCACGTCCTGACCCGTGAGGTAGTGGGCGTGTGCACCGGGCCAGTGGCCATCGCCGAAGAGGATGGCGCAGTCGAGCTCGGGCCGCTCGAAGTTGTAGCTGTGCACGTAGGGCACGAAGTGCAGCGTGACCTGCGGGTGCTGCTGCTGGAACTGCGGTAGCCGCGGAATGAGCCACTTGGCAGCAAAGGTCGGCAGGCTCGACAGGTGCAGCGCGCCGCCGCCGTCGTCGCTGGTGATCAGCTCCAGCGTGGCCGCCTCCAGCTGCGCGAGCACGGCCCGCACGGCCTTTTCGTAGCGCTCCCCGGCGGGCGTGAGCGCCAGGCGCTTGCGGCTGCGCTCGAACAGCGGCACACCCACCCAGCCCTCCAATTCCTTGACCTGCTTGCTCACCGCGCTCTGGGTCAGGTGCAAGGCCTCGGCGGCGCGCGAAACGCCGCCGAACCGGGTTACGGTGGAAAAGGCACGAAGAAGGTGCAAGGGTGGGGAGAGGCGTCGAAGAGAAGACATAGTAAGTTCTCAAATCATTCCATATCGGAATGTTATCAGGCACATCCATTGCTTGGTAGTGGGCACCGGATCATTTAATCTCAAACCCCCTTCATAGGAAAACCGCACATGAAACGCCGTCACCTGCTCACCACCCTGGCTGCTGCATCTTTCATTCCCGGAATGTCTTTCGCGCAAGAAGGCAAGCCCCTGCGCATCGTGGTGCCTTTCCCGCCCGGCGGCGCCACCGACATCACCGTGCGCGCCCTGCAGGAGTCGCTCACCCGCATCCTCAAGCAGCCCGTGGTGCTGGACAACCGCGCCGGCGCAGGCGGCTCGATCGGCATGGCCGAAGTGGCGCGCGCCCCGGCCGACGGCCTCACGCTGGGCGTGGCCACCCTGTCCACCCACGGTGTGAACCCCGCCGTCTACAGCAAGCTGCCCTACAACCCGCTCAAGGACTTCGTGGGCGTGACCGAGATCGTCAAGGCCCCCGGCGTGGTCGTGGTGAACCCTGCCGCACTGCCCGTAAAGGACTTCGCCGACCTCGTGAAGTACCTCAAGGCCAACCCCGGCAAGGTGTCGTTCGCAACGCCCGGCAACGGCACCATCGGCCACATGTGGGGCGAGCTGTTCAAGAGCAGCACGGGCACCTCCATGGTGCACATCCCCTACCGTGGTGCAGGCCCGGCCATCAACGACGTGCTGGCCGGCCAGGTGGCCGTGTACTTCGACCAGGTGGCCTCGTCGCTGCCGCACATCAAGTCGGGCAAGCTCAAGGCGCTGGCGGTCTCGTGGCCCACGCGGCTGGACGTGCTGCCGGACGTCCCCACCTACGCCCAACTGGGCTTTGCCAACAACAACGACCCCTCGTGGTTCGGCCTGGTGGCCCCCGCAGGCACGCCCGCCGCTGCCGTGGACCGCATCCAGCAGGCCGTGGCACAGGCACTGCAGGAGCCCGCCGTGCGTGAACGCCTGGCCGGCCAGGGCCTGTACCCCTCGGGTACCACGCCCAAGGAGTTCTCGGCCCAACTGGTGCGCGAGATCGAAAAGATGAAGCGCGTGGCCGCCTACGCCAAGATCGCGCTCGATTGACACCACACCGGGCCTGCGGGCCCGGCGGCCACAGCTGGGGAGACCATCTCAGGGATAACCATGGTCTCCAACCGGTCCGGGCGGCTAGGCCAGCCGCCCCTTATTGCGCACACTCTGCCTATGCATGCCGCTTTGAAACTGATCAACCGACGATTCCAGCAGGCCCAGCCCGGTGCCACCGGCTCCCCCGGCACCTCGCTGGCGCCTGCGGCAACCTTCACCTACCTGCCCGGCACCACCGCCCTGGTGCTGGACTCGCCGCACAGCGGCACCTGCTACCCCGACGACTTCGGATCCGCCTGCGACCTGCCCACGCTGCGCCGCGCCGAAGACACCCATGTTGAGAAGATCTACGACTTCGCCCCCTCGCTGGGCGTGGCGTGGGTGGAAGCCCACTTTCCCCGCATCTACCTGGATGCCAACCGCGACACCACCGAACTCGACACCTCCCTGCTCGACGGTGAGTGGACCGACCCCATCTCCACCGACCCCCGCGTGCTCTCCAAGGTGCGCCTGGGCAAGGGCCTGATCTGGAAGTTCACCGACGAGGGCGAGCCCATCTACAACCGGCTGCTGGGCGTGGACGAGGTGCGGGCCCGCATCGACCGCTGCTGGCGGCCCTACCACGGTGCCGTGCAGCAAGCCATCGATGCTGCGCACGCCCGCCATGGCTACAGCATCCACATCAACTGCCACTCCATGCCCGCCGTGGCCGCCAGCCATGCCACCGATTTCCCGGGCCTGGTGCATGCCGACTTCGTGGTCGGCGACCGCGATTGCACGACCGCCGACCCGGCGCTCTCGGCCCTGGTGTGCGAGCACCTGCGCGAGCGCGGCTACAGCGTGGAATACAACCACCCCTACAAGGGCGTGGAGCTGGTGCGCCGCTACAGCAACCCTGCCGGCCAGCGCCACAGCATCCAGCTGGAGATCAACCGCAAGCTCTACATGGACGAGACAACCCTGGCCCAGTACCCCGAGGGCATGGCGCGGCTGCGCGCCGACCTGCGCGCCCTGGTGGACAAGCTGCTGGCACACGACCCGCGCTGACCGTCAAGACAGCAGCCCGGCGACGGCCTGGAACAGCCGTGGCAGGCTGTCCGCAGTCGCCGTGTTGGAATGGGCCAGGCCCGCGCGGGACCCGTCCAGGGCCACGAAGGACACGGCCTGGAATCCGAGGGTCTGCCCGGTGTGCACCAACCAGCCCACGCCTTCCTGGGTCTGCGCCACCCAGCCCAGCGCATACCTCCCCGCCGGGGCACGGCCCAGGCCTTGCAGCGTTTGCACATAGCTGCGGGGCAGGGGCGTGGCTTCGCCCCGCAGCGCCCGCAGGTGCCATTGCAGCCACAGGGCATCGTCCCGTACCGCCAGGCTCACAGCCCCAGCGGGGGCCAGGATCTCCTGCCAGGCGCGTTCCGGCGCCTCGGGCAGGGCCTGGGGCTGCAGGCGCCCACCCACGGCCTCATGGCCCTGGGGCTGGTTGCTGGCATGGCGCAGAGGTGCACCCACGAAGACGGACAGGCCCAGTGGCTGCGCAACGCGCTGGCGCAGCAGATCGGCCCAGACTAGCCCCGTGGCAGCGCGCAGCATGCGGGCTGCCAGTGCGTAGCCCGCGTTGGAGTAGGCATAGCCCGGCAATGCCCCTGTGGCAGGGATGGGTGGCTGCTGCAGCAGCCAGCGCAGAAAGAAGGCCTCGACCTCGGCGGGCTGCTGCAGCCCCACCAGCACCTGCTCCCCAGCCTGCTGCTCGAACAAGTCGATGTCCGCCGGGGCCGTGAAGGCCATGACACCGGCACGGTGGTCCAGCAGATCCCGCAGCGTGATGGTGCGGTAGGCGGGCAGCGCCTCGCGGGCCAATTCGGGCAGCACCTGCGCCAGCGTGCTATCCCAGCGCAGCAGCCCCTGGTCGACCACGCTGGCGGCCACGCAGGCCGTCATGGCCTTGGTGTTGGAGCCGATGGCCATCAGGTCGCCCGGCTCCAGCAGCGCACCGCCCCCCAGGCGGCGCGACCCGGCCACTGCCGTGCGGATCTCGCGGGCGTCAGCCCAGCCCACCGCCGTGCCGACCAGGCCCTCTGACACCAGATCGCTGGCCAGGGACTGCAGGCGCGACGGCTCCGGGTCGAGGAGGTCATCACTACCCCCACCCCCGCCACAGGCGCTGAGCAGGGCGCCCAGCCCGACGGTGGCCAGCCACTGGCGGCGATGGAGAGCGGCATGTGGCAACGCGGGGGGAATCGGGAGGTTCATGGCATCTCGTACAAAAATGAAGATGCCGGATTGTTGGAAGCCGAACCTTGGGCTCAGCCAAAGGCCATGGGCCAGCGCAGCGTGAAGCCCACGCCGCGCCCGTGCAGGCCCTGCCCCAGCGTGATGCTGCCGCCCAGGTGGCCCAGGGCCTGCTGCGCAATGGTCAGCCCCAGGCCCGAGCCGCTGCTGCGTGCATGCGGCGAGCGCCAGAAGCGCTCGAACACCCGGGCCTGTTCGTCCGCACCGATGCCCGGCCCGTCGTCGGCGATCCAGACCACCACCTCCCGGCCCTCCTGCGTGGACCGTACCAGCACTTCGCGCCCGGCCCCGGGCCCCGGCTCGCATCCGTGCCTCAGGGCGTTGTCCAGCACATTGCCCAGCGCCGACCACAGCAACTGGCGGTCGAGCGGCAGAACCCAGCTGTCCGGCCCCTCCAGGGACAGCTGCACCCCGAGCCCATCGGCCCAGCCGCTGCGCTGCACCACGCAATCCTGCAGTAAGGCCACCAGGTCCAGCGGGGTCGCCCGAAGGCTGGGAGCTTGCTCCAGAGCCGCCAGGGTAAGCAATTGCTCACTCAGGTGCGCGGCGCGCTGCAGGGCGTGCACCAGGGCGCCGGCGGCCTGGACCCGCACCGGCCCTTCTGGCGCCTGCAGCAGCACGTGGGCCTGGGCCGCAATCACGGCCATGGGTGTGCGCAGCTCGTGGGCTGCGTCATGCACCAGGGCCTTCTCCCGGGCCAGGTGCGCCCGCAGCCGCGCCAGCAGTTGGTCGAATGCCTGGGCCAGCCCGCGCAGTTCGCGCTCGGGTGGCAAGTTTTGCAGGGGGCGCAGGTCCTGGGCAGAGCGCTCGGCGATCTGGGCTCCGAGCCGCTGCAGTGGGCGCAAACCAGTGCGCACAGCCAGCCACAGGGGAAGACCCACCAGCGGAAACGCCAGCAGCACAGACATCGCGAGGTCTTCCCCTATGAAGCCCAGCAGGCGCGCATCGGACACGCGCGGCTCGGCCACCAGCACGCGCCAGGCGCCGGGGGACTCCCAGGCCGCCCAATGCGGCCGCCCGGCGATCACCAACTGCGCATGGCCCGACGGGCCGGCCACCGCCACCAACGGGATGTCGACCGCACTGCTGTGGACCAGTCGGCCATGCGCATCCTGCAATTGCAGCAGGACCGCATCGCCCCCCAGCAGCGCCAGGTCCGTGCGCAAGGCATTGAGAGTCTGGGCCATGCCGCGCACAAGGGCGCGGGCCTCTACCGGGTCGTCCATGGAGCTCAGGGGCTGCGCCAGGGCCAGGGCAAGCCGGCGCACGCCCGGGTTGGTGTCCATGGCGGTGTAGTGTGCCCAGGCAGCCTGGGCCAGCAGGACCAGCCACACCAGGGCCATGGCAACCATCAGAGCCAGCAAGATCCGGCGCGTGAGGCTGGGGCCCCACCAACCTTGCCGCAGCACAGGCACCGTCATGCCTGCAACCGGTAGCCCACGCCCCGCACGGTGGCGATGCGCTCCCCGCCGATCTTCTTGCGCAGGTTGGAGACATGCACCTCCAGCGTGGCGGCGTCCAGAGCGTCACCCAGCGGTTCCAGGCGCTGGGCCAGCACGTTCTTGGCGATCACCGTGCCGGGCTCCCGCGCCAGCTCCAGCAGCAGCCTGAACTCGCGCGGCGACAGCGCCAGTGGAGCCCCCTCCAGCCAGGCCTCGTGCCGCCGCGGCGCGATGGTCAGCCCGCCCAGCACCCATTCGCCATGGGTCTGCCGGGCGCTGCGGCGCAGCAGCGCATGCAGCCGCGACAGCAACTCGGGCACGTGGAAGGGCTTGAGCACGTAGTCGTCGGCGCCGCCGTCCAGGCCGTCGATCCGGTCCTGCAGCGCTGTGCGGGCCGTGATCACGATGACGGGCAGCGCCATGCCGGCGCGGCGCCAGCGGCGCAGCAGCACCATGCCCTGGCCATCGGGCAGGGTCAGGTCGAGCAGCACGGCGGCCACCTCGCCGGCGTCGGGCACGGGCGGCGTCGCCGCCGCGCTGCGCAGCCACTGCACGGTGAAGCCGTCGAGCTGCAGGGCCTGCAGCAGCGCCTGTCCCAGGTCCAGGTCGTCTTCGATGAGCAGGATGTGCATGGCGCGCATTGTCCATGCGCCAGGCTTGCACCCAGCCAAAGGCCAGGGTGAACCGATGGCACGCCCTAGAATCCGACACAAGACCTGCCCGACAGGCCCCCCAACAGGAGACACCCCCATGCGCATCCTCATTGCCGAAGACGACCAGGTGCTGGCCGATGGCCTGCTGCGCACCTTGCGCAGCTCCGGCGCCGTGGTGGACCATGTGGCCAGCGGCAGCGAGGCCGATGCCGCGCTGATGACCAACAACGAGTTCGACCTGCTGATCCTGGACCTGGGCCTGCCGCGCATGCATGGGCTGGAAGTGCTCAAGAAGCTGCGCAGCCGCGGCTCGGCGCTGCCGGTGCTGATTCTTACTGCGGCCGACAGCGTGGAGGAGCGCGTCAAGGGCCTGGATTTCGGGGCCGACGACTACATGGCCAAGCCCTTCAGCCTGCAGGAGCTCGAAGCCCGCGTGCGCGCACTCACACGCCGCGGCATGGGTGGCACCAGCAGCGCCATCAAGCACGGCCCGCTGGTGTACGACCAGGCGGGCCGGGTGGCCACCATCGACGGCAAGATGGTGGAGCTGTCGGCGCGAGAGCTCGGCCTGCTGGAGGTGCTGCTGCAGCGCGCCGGGCGCCTGGTCAGCAAGGAGCAGTTGGTCGAACGCCTGTGCGAGTGGGGCGAGGAGGTGAGCAACAACGCCATCGAGGTGTATATCCACCGCCTGCGCAAGAAGATCGAGCGCGGCCCGATCCGCATTGCCACGGTGCGCGGCCTCGGCTACTGTCTCGAAAAGATCCCGGGCTAGTCCACCTTGAAAATCTTCCAGCGCGAGCAGCGCTCCCTGTTTGGCGAGATCCTGGACTGGATGCTCACCCCGCTGCTGCTGCTGTGGCCCGTGAGCCTGGCGCTGACCTGGCTGGTGGCCCAGGGCCTGGCCAACAAGCCCTTCGACCGGGCGCTGGAATACAACGCGCATGCGCTGGCCCAGCTCGTGGGCGTGCAGAAGGGCACGGTGCAGTTCAACCTGCCCCAGCCCGCCAGCGAGATCCTGCGCGCCGACGATTCCGACGTGGTGTACTACCAGGTCAAGGGGGTGGGCGGCGAGTTCCTCTCGGGTGAGCGCGAGCTGCCCGCCCCGCCCTCCGATGAGGTGCCCATGCCCGGCGAGGTGCGCCTGCGCGATGCCGAGCTGCGCGGCATCGACATCCGCGTGGCCTACATCTGGGTGCGCCTGCCCTTGAAGGATGCCCCCCTGGCCCTGGTGCAGGTGGCCGAGACCCGTGAGAAGCGCAGTGTGCTGGCCACCGAGATCATCAAGGGCGTGATGCTGCCGCAGTTCGTGATCCTGCCGCTGGCCGTGCTGCTGGTCTGGCTGGCGCTGGCGCGCGGCATCCAGCCGCTGAACCAGCTGGAGCAGCGCATCCGCGCGCGCAACCCCGACGACCTCTCGCCGCTGGACGACCGCACCGTGCCGCTGGAAGTGGCGCCGCTGGTCGCCTCGGTGAACGACCTGCTGACGCGCCTGCACGACTCGCTGGCCACACAAAAGCGCTTCCTGGCCGATGCGGCCCACCAGCTCAAGACACCGCTGGCGGGCCTGCGCATGCAGGCCGATCTGGCCCAGCGCGAAGGCACCAGCACCGAAGAGCTCAAGCGCTCGCTGCAGCAGATCGGGCGCTCCAGTATCCGCGCCACGCACACCGTCAACCAGCTGCTGGCCCTGGCACGCGCCGAGGGCAGCGGCGTGGGCTTTGCGCGCCAGCCCTGCGACCTGGCGCGCCTGGCCATCGAGGTGGTGCGCGACTCGGTGCCGCGCGCGCTCGAAAAGCACATCGACCTGGGCTACGACGGCGCCGAGCCCGGCTCACCCGGTGTGTGGGTGGACGGCAACCCCACGCTGCTCAAGGAGCTGGTGCGCAACCTGGTGGACAACGCGCTCAACTACACCCCGTCGGCGCCCGACAGGCCCGGCGTGGTCACCGCGCGCGTGCTGGCAGACACCTTCGGCCGCGTGCTGCTGCTGCAGGTGGAGGACTCGGGCCCGGGCGTGCCCGAGTCCGAGCGCGACCTGGTGTTCCAGCCGTTCTACCGCGCGCTGGGCAGCGATGCGGACGGATCGGGCCTGGGCCTGCCCATCGTGCTGGAGATCGCACGCAAGCACGGGGCCGAGGTGCAGCTCGAAGACGCCCACCCCGGCATGCAGCCGCCAGGGGCGCGCTTCAGCGTGCGCTTTGCGGCCAGCGAGCACACGCCCGCCTGAACCTGGGGCCTTGGCCCGCGGCGCCTACCGGGAACACCGGTTTGAGGCATCATGAAAATCCCGTTCTGCCGGATGCCCCATGCCTGCTTCTCCCGCTTCGCCACCGCGCCGCTTTCGCAACACCGATGCTCAGGTCGTGATCGGCAACTTCCCCTGGTACGAGATGGCCTGGCGCTCGTTGCGCGGCGACTTCAAGCCCCGCTCCGAGCCCGCCGGAGGCTACGCGCGCTTCGTGAGCGACTGGACCCAGCCCGTTGACCATGCACTGCTGGCGCAAAGGCACCAGGCGCCGGTGGTCACCTGGCTGGGCCATGTCTCCATGCTGTTGCAGGTGGCGGGTCTGAACGTGCTGATCGACCCCACGCTGGCCAGCCATGCCGGTCCGCTGGGGCGCTTTGGCGCCCCGCGGCGTGTGCCGCCGCCGCTCGCGCCCGAGCAGTTGCCGCGCATCGACGCGGTGCTGGTCTCGCACAACCACTACGACCACCTGTGCAGCGCCACCTTGGCGCGCCTGCGCGCGGCCGGACAGTCGCCGCGCTTCATCGTGCCGCTGGGGCTCAAGGACTGGTTCTTGCAGCGCGGGATGGAGGACACCGTCGAACTCGATTGGTGGGAGTCCGTGGAGCTGGCGCCTGGCGTGTGCGTGCACTTCACCCCCGCCCAGCATTGGAGCCGCCGCAGCCTGAACGACACCAATGCCTCGCTGTGGGGTGGCTACCTGCTCGAATGGAGCCGTCCCGGTGCGGCAGGGCCCTGGCGCTTCCTGTTCCCGGGCGACACGGGCTACAGCGACGACTTCAAGACCATCCGCCAGCGCATCGGCGCCGTGGACTTCCTGGCCCTGCCGATCGGCGCCTACCTGCCACGCGACTTCATGAAGCCCATGCACGTGAACCCGGCCGACGCCGTGCAGCTGATGCTGGACGTGCAGGCGCGCCAGGCCATGGGCGTGCACTGGGGCACCTTTGCACTCACCCAGGAGGCCTTCGACCACCCGCCGCGTGACCTGGCCGCAGCGCTGGCCGAGCGTGGTGTGCCGGCCGAGCGTGTCTGGCTGATGCGGCACGGGGAGACGCGGGCGATCCCGTTGGAGTAGCCATCCCAGGCATGGCATGACCGGGACATTCCCGCCAGGACTATGCTGAGTGCCAAACGTCGTTATCCACGGCGGCACGAACTCTCCAGAATGGGCCTTTCACCATCCACAAGGCCCCCGATGAAACGACGCACTCTGTTGACCGGGGCCGTCCCCATTGCATGGGCTGCAGGCCACGCATGGGCCCAATCCACGGCCGATACGCGCCCGGTGCGGCTGCTGGTTCCGTTTGCAGCGGGCGGTGCCACCGACATCACGGCACGCGCCATCGCCGGCCCGCTGTCGCAGCGGCTGCAGCGGCCCATCACCGTGGAGAACCGCCCCGGCGCGGGCGGCGCCACCTGCATGGCCGAGGTCGCGGCCGCCGCGCCCGATGGGCTGACCCTGGGCATCGCCACGCTGTCCACGCACGGCGTGAACCCTGCGGTCTACCGCCACCTGCCCTACAACATCGACGCCTTCACGCCCATCACCGAAATCGTGAAGGCCCCCGGCGTGCTGGTGGTGCACCCCGACTTGCCGGCGCGGGATTTCGCGCAGTTCATCCGCTACGTGAAGGCGCAGCCGGGCAAGGTGGCCTATGCCTCGCCCGGCAATGGCACCATCGGCCACATGTGGGGCGAGCTGCTCAAGAGCACCACCAACACCTTCATGACCCATGTGCCCTACCGGGGCGCGGCACCGGCGCTGGCCGACGTGGTGAGCGGCAAGGTACCCGTCTATTTCGACCAGGTGGCCTCCTCCCTGCCGCACATCCAGGCTGGCCGGCTGAGGGCCCTGGCCGTGTCCTGGAAGGAGCGGCTGGCGGTGCTGCCCACGGTGCCCACCTATGCCGAGCTGAGCCTGTTTTCCAGCAACGACCCGTCGTGGTTCGGCCTGGTCGGGCCGGCAGGCATGCCGGCCGCCATGGCCAGGCAATGGCGCGATGCCGTGGCCACCGTGCTGCAGGAACCCAGCGTCAAGACCCAGCTGGCGGACCAGGGGCTCTTCGGCTCCGGCAGCCTGCCCGACGAATTCAGCGCGCAGATCCGCAAGGAAGTCGACAAGATGCGGCGTGTGAGCCGCTTCGCGCGCATCGTGCTGGACTGAAGGCCCTGGGATGGCACAGGCGCCATCGCATGGCTACCCCACCGCCCGCACCGACATCAACGCCATGAAAAGGTAGCCATTGTCCGTGGGCGCCCGGTACACGCCGCGCGCTCCGAGCACCTGCGCGGCCACGCCCGAAAGCTCCCAGCCGTCCGTCACGTCCGCATCCCAGCGGGGTACGGTCAGCGGCAGAAAGCCGTGCACCTCGCCCCACTCGCGCACGGCTGGGATGCGGGTCGATACCTTGGCGTGGTTGCTGAAGTTGGCCCAGGCCCAGAGCCAGGTGCCGCTGGCCTTAGAGACCGAGCCGATGAACTCGATGTCCGCCACGACCCGGGGAGCCCCCGCGTGCGAGAAGGTCAGCGTGCCCTGCGCCTGGTCGTAGTCCCAGCGCTCGAAGCGCGAGATGCCGTGGTCGGATTCGAGCGCCTGCTGCTTGTGCACCAGCGCGTGGTGGGCGTCGACCACGGCGTCTTCCCAGGCGTGCAGCTGCGGCTCGGGCATGGCGCCGATGCTCTGGGCCATGGAGCCCTGGTAGCAGTGGTGGCACAGGATCTTGAGGTCCAGACAGCCCTCGTTGCGCTCGTTCCACTCGCCGCCTTCCTTCACCAGCTCTGCATTGCAAGTGGCACACCAGGCGTCGGGGAAGGGGTAGTCGGCCTCGGGGGCGTCGCAGAACCAGCGCTGCGCGGGGTTGCGGTGCAGATGCCCGCAGACATAGGTGGGCGTGGCTTGTCCGTGCTCGCCACATTGGATGGAAGAGGCTTCTTCGGTCATGGGATCAGGTTCGCAAAGAAAAAAGGGACCGGCATCGAACGCCACCGCGTGCATGGCCCGCAGGCGCCGGCAGCTCAGCTCAGTTGCAACTGCGCAGCGCCTTGCCGGCCAGCGCGCTGCGCAGCGTGTCGAGTTGCGAGCGCAGCGCATCGGTCACGGCGGGCAGGCGCAGCGTGAAGCCGGAGGTTTCGGTGCGTTCCTGGATCACCCGGGCGGTGCGCACGCCTTTTTCGCCCAGTGACGCCAGCTCGCGCTTGGCCGCGTCCTCCGTGGTGAAACGGCCCAGTGACAGGCCGATCTCCAGCGTGCCGCCGGGGCGGTCGAAGTCGACCTTGCGGGCACGCAACTCCGCGCGCTTCTTGTCCAGGGTCTCCTGGTCTTCGAAACGGCCCATGTAGACCATCCAGCGGGCCGGCGTGGGTGTCGATTCGAGCACCCAGCTGCCCTGGGGCAGAGCGGCTGCCGCCGTGCGCACGGCTTCGGCCTGCCGTTCGTCGAGCACGCCGGCCTGCAGGCATTCGGCCGCGGTGCCCGCGGGTGGCGTGGCCTCGGACACGGCAACTGGCGGGGCGGGGTTGGTCGGTCTGGCCCGCAGGATCTGCAAGGTGTCAGGGCGCAACTGCTGGCCCATGCGCTGGGGCTCGCCCTCCTGCGCCGGTGCAAAGCCCCATTCGCGCAGATGCCCGTGCGACCAAGCGTAGTAGCCGCCATTGGCCAGCAGCAGGATCAGGATGAGACGGCGCAGCATGCAGCTCCCTCTTTCATGACGGCAGCGCAGGGCTGGGCCGCACGCTGATCTCCGAACTCGTGATGGCCTGCATCCCGTTGGCCGTGTGCACCAGCAGCGCACCATCCTCGCCCACGCCGTGGGCGGTGCCGGCCTGCCCGTCGCTCAGGGTGACGGCACGGCCCTGCAGGATGTCGCGCTGCGCAAAGCGCGCCTGCATGGGGGAAAAGCCATAGCCTTCGAACGACTGCAGCATGGCCACCAGAGCCGGCACGATACGCCGCAGCGCCTCGGGGGCAGTCAGGCCGGGTTCCACATCCTGCAGGCTGGCCGGGGGCATGCTCATGCCATCGCCGTTGCGCGGCAGCACGTTGATGCCGATGCCCACCACCACGTAGCGGGGGCCGCTGCCCGCCGGCATGGCACTGCTGCCCTGCGGCGCCACAAAGCTGGCCGTTTCGACCAGGATGCCGCCGAGCTTGCGGTCGCCGGTGGTCCACAGGTCGTTGGGCCACTTGAGGCCGACGCGGGGGGGCTGGCCTTCACCGGCAGGCGGCAGCACCGGCTGCAGGCTCTCGGCCACGCTCACCCCCACGGCCAGGGACAGGCCCGACCAGTCGGCCGGTGCCAGGGGCAGGCCGAGCGACATCATGAGCGAGGCGCCCACGTCGCTCTGCCAGACCCGGCCCAGGCGCCCGCGCCCTGCGGTCTGCTGCTCGGCCACGAGCAGGGTGGGGTCGCACAGGCCTGCGCGCGCGCGGCGCATGAGTTCGGTGTTGGTGGAGTCGATGCTGGGCAGCACCTCGACGGAAAAGCCCGGCAACTGGGGCGCCACGGCTTCCCAGAGGGCTTCGGCAGGCCAGTGCATGGCGAGCGCGATCATGGACGGGGATCCCGGGCGGTCTTGGAGGCCTTCGCGGCGCCCTCGCTTTTTTTGTTACTTTTTTTACGCGGGGGCGCTGCCGGCTCGGGCGGCATCGGGGGGCGCCAGCCCCGCTTAGGCGCCAGCAGGGTTCCCCGGCAGTTGTCGCTGCCGCACCAGCAGGGATACTCGGCCTTGAGCTTCTTGGTGTAGGGTTCGTCGATGATCAGGCCGTAGTCGTAGTTGAGTTCCTCACCGGCGTGGATGTTGCGCAGGGCGGTGATGAAGATGCGGCCGTCCCGCTCGTCGGCGTAGCAGTTGGGGTTGCAGCTGTGGTTGATCCAGCGCGAGGAGTTGCCGCCGAACTTGGCGTCGATCACGCGGTCTTCATCCACATGGAAGTAGAAGGTATGGTTGGGCTGCAGGGGATCATGAGGGTGGCGGTCCTGCGCCTCCTCCCAGCCGATGACCTCGCCCGTGTACTCGACAAGGACTTCGCCCTCTGCAATATCCTGCACGGCAAACACGCCGTTGCCGTGCACGCCCGAGCGCCGCGTCTGGATGCGGCGGCCCGGTGGGTTGGAAGGGGCTGCGGGCGATGCGGTGCGGGGCATGGCAAAAACTCTGTTAACTTGAAGATGCACACATGCGCGTGCGCGTGTACGCGTGAGGCAACGAATTGTAGAAGCGACCGGCCGGATGCCGGACAGCCAGACTGGCGAGAAACCAAAAAATGACCAAGACCCTGGTAATTGCAGAAAAACCCTCGGTGGCGCAGGACATCGTGCGCGCACTGACGCCCGTGGCGGGCAAGTTCGACAAGCACGATGACCACTTCGAGAACGACCGCTATGTAGTCACCAGCGCCGTGGGCCACCTGGTGGAGATCCAGGCGCCCGAGGAATTCGACGTGAAACGCGGCAAGTGGAGCTTTGCCCACCTGCCGGTGATCCCGCCGTACTTCGACCTCAAGCCGGTGGACAAGACCAAGACGCGCCTGAACGCGGTGGTCAAGCAGGCCAAGCGCAAGGACGTGACGCAACTCATCAACGCCTGTGACGCGGGCCGCGAAGGGGAGCTGATCTTTCGCCTGATCGAGCAGTACGCCGGTGGCGCCAAGCCCCTGGGCAAGCCCGTCAAGCGGCTTTGGCTGCAGTCCATGACGCCCCAGGCGATCCGCGATGGCTTCGACGCCCTGCGCAGCGAGCAACAGATGGCGGGCCTGGCCAGCGCGGCGCGCAGCCGCAGCGAGGCCGATTGGCTGGTGGGCATCAACGGCACGCGGGCCATGACGGCCTTCAACTCGCGCGACGGCGGCTTTTTCCTGACCACCGTGGGCCGGGTGCAGACGCCCACGCTGTCGCTGGTGGTGGAGCGCGAGGAAAAGATCCGCAAGTTCGTGAGCCGCGACTACTGGGAAATCCATGCCGCCTTCCAGGCCGAGGCCGGCGAATACCCCGCCAAGTGGTTCGACCCGAAGTGGAAGAAAAACGAGGACGTGGAAATGCGAGCCGACCGTGTCTGGTCGCAGCGCGAGGCCCAGGCCATTGCCGACGCCGTGCGCGGCAAGCCGGCCACGGTGACCGAAGAGAGCAAGCCCACGACCCAGGCGTCGCCTCTGCTGTTCGACCTGACCAGCCTGCAGCGCGAGGCCAACGGCAAGTTCGGCTACTCGGCCAAGACCACGCTGGCGCTGGCGCAAAGCCTGTACGAACGCCACAAGGCCCTGACCTACCCGCGTACCGATTCGCGCGCGCTGCCCGAGGACTATGTGCCCGTGGCGCGCCAGACCTTCGAGATGCTGGCCGACAGCAGCATGCGCCACCTGGCGCCGCATGCGCGCACGGCGCTGACCAACAACTACGTGCGCCCCTCCAAGCGCATCTTCGACAACAGCAAGGTGAGCGATCACTTTGCCATCATCCCCACACTGCAGGCGCCAAGCGGCCTGTCGGAAGCCGAGCAGAAGCTCTATGACCTGGTGGTTCGCCGTTTCATGGCGGTGTTCTTCCCGAGCGCCGAGTACACGGTGACGACCCGCATCAGCACGGCCGTGGGCCACAGCTTCAAGACCGAAGGCAAGGTGCTGGTGCGCCCCGGCTGGCTGGCCATCTACGGCAAGGAAGCGGCCGACGAGGTGGAAGGCGGCAAGGAAGGCGACAAGGGCCAGAACCTGGTGCCCGTGAAGCCCGGCGAGACGGTGCAGACCCAGCAGGTGGACCCCAAGGGCCTCAAGACCAAGCCCCCGGCGCGCTATTCCGAAGCCACGCTGCTGGGCGCCATGGAGAGCGCCGGCAAGCAGATCGACGACGAGGAACTGCGCGAGGCCATGCAGGAGAAGGGCCTGGGCACGCCCGCCACGCGAGCGGCCATCATCGAAGGCCTGTTGACCGAGAAGTACATGCTGCGCGAAGGCCGCGAGATGATCCCCACGGCCAAGGCCTTCCAGCTCATGACGCTGCTGCGCGGGCTGGAAGTCGAGGAACTGTGCCGCGCCGACCTCACGGGCGAGTGGGAGTTCAAGCTCTCGCAGATGGAAAAGGGGCAACTGAGCCGCGAATCCTTCATGGCCGACATCGCCGCCATGACCGAGCGCATGGTCAAGAAGGCCAAGGAATACGACCGCGACACCATTCCAGGCGACTACGCCACGCTGACCACGCCCTGCCCCAACTGCGGCGGCGTGGTGAAGGAAAACTACCGCCGCTTTGCCTGCGTGGGCAAGCCCGGCACCGAACCCTGCGGCTTCAGCTTCGGCAAGTCGCCTGCGGGCCGCACCTTCGAGACCGCCGAGGCCGAAGCACTGCTGCGCGACAAGAAGATCGGGCCACTGGAGGGGTTCCGATCCAAGGCCGGCTGGCCCTTCACCTCCGAGATCGTCATCAAGTACGACGACGAGGCGCACAACTACAAGCTCGAGTTCGACTTCGGCGACGACAAGAACGCCGAGGAATCGGGCGAGCTGGTGGAGTTTGCCGATGCGTCCCTGGGCCCCTGCCCGATCTGCGGCGCCGGCGTGCACGAGCACGGCGCCAACTACGTGTGCAGCAAGGCCGTGCCCACCGCTGCCCAGCCCACGCCGAGCTGCACCTTCAAGAGCGGCAAGATCATCCTGCAGCAGCCGGTGGAGCGCGAGCAGATGCACAAGCTGCTGGAGACGGGCAAGACCGACCTGCTGGACAAGTTCGTCTCGATGCGCACGCGCCGCGCGTTCAAGGCCTTCCTGGCCTGGGACAAGGAGGCAGGCAAGGTGAACTTCGAGTTCGCGCCAAGCAAGTTCCCGCCGCGCAAGCCAGCCGCCGGTGCCTTTGCCGGCAAGACGACTGCGGCCAAAGCCCCGGCCAAGGCCGCCGCTGCGAAGAAGGCGCCTGCCAAGAAGGCCGCGGCCACCAAGACCGCCGCTGCCAAGGCACCGCGCAAGGCCGCCGCTGGCGCCGCCCCCAGCGCTGCGCTGGCCGCCGTGATCGGCAGCGAGCCGGTGGCCCGGCCGGAAGCCGTGAAGAAGCTGTGGGAGTACATCAAGGCGAACAACCTGCAGGACCCCAAGGACAAGCGCACCATCGTCGCCGACGACAAGCTGCGCGCGGTGTTCGGCAAGGACAGTGCAGGCATGTTCGAGCTGGCCGGCATCCTGGGCCAGCACCTGGGCTGACACAGCAGTATGCGCAGCGCCCGCGAACGCACCGCCTGGACCATCGCCGTGGTGGTGCTGGCGGCTGGTGCCGCCGTAGCCTGGTGGAAGGCAGACCTATGGTTGCCCCAGGCCAGGCCGTGGGCCGAGAAGGCGTGGGGCCAGCTGATGCGGCCCGGCGACGACTCGCTGCCCCCGGAGAAGAAGAACGCGCAGGGCGCTGCCGCGGGCGCGCGAGGCGATGCATCCGCGCCCGCACCCCAGCTGCGCAAGTGCGTCCAGGAGGGGCGCACGGTCTACACCGACCAGCCTTGCGCGCCCGGCGGCCAGGAGCACAAGGTGAATGGCGAGGTCACATCCTTCCCACGCTCACCGTGACGACCGGCCCGTCAGACCACGCGGCGTTCGGTCACCAGAAAGGCCGTGATCTCCGCCAGGAAGGTCCTGGCATGGGCCATGGTGCGCTGGCCCTCAGGTGACGCAAATGCAGCGCTCAGTACCTCTGGACTTTCGAACCACAGCTCCACAATGCCGTCGATGGGCAGATCGCCATAGCCGCAGGGCTGGCCCTTCACGCGCTCACGTTCGGTCACCACGTTCTGGCGGTAGCCACTCACGCCGGGCATGGTGCGCACCAGGTCGGCGTGCACGCGCCATTCGCGCCTGAAATCGTCCTCGGAGATATCGGCGCGGCGGCGCAGGGTGGAGATGCGCTTGAGCAGCCGGGCTCGGGCCGCAGGGTCGGCGGGCAGGGCGATGACCTCGGTCTGCTCGGTGGTCACGATATGCAGGCCCGAGAGGAAGTGCTGTTCGTCCGCTACCAGCTCGGCGGCCAGGTTGCCTTGCCCGAAGACAGCCTCTGCGCGCTGCTCCCCGTCGAGCCACAGCTGCGAGAAGCCATCGAAATCCCAAGGCCCGCGCGCATAGTCGATGCCGCGCTGCACGCGGTCGGTCACCAGGTTCTGCCAGTAGGCCTGCAAGCCGGGGACGCGTGCCGCCAGTGTGCCGTGGTGGTCACGCCAGTAGGCATCGAAGCGCTCGGTGCTCCAGTCGGGCTGCTTCCTGATGAGGCCCATCCTCACACGGCTGGGGATGTGGTTGCTGCTCATCGTGTCTCCTTGTGGTTGTCACTGGTGAAGGAAGTACTGTCCGCCTGATCGGCACGCGCACGCGCCAGGCCTGGCGCCCGCTTGGCCAGCCAGACACCGTGGCGCACGGGCCAGCGTTCGTAGCCTGGGTCGGCCCCGAGGGCAGCTGCGGCATGGTGGGGCCAGTAGGGGTCGAGCAAAGCCTCGCGGCCCAGAGCGATCAGATCGGCCTGGCCGCGGTCCAGGATGTCTTCGGCCTGCGCGGCATCGACGATCATCCCCACGGCCTGCGTCTTCACCTGGGCCTCGGCGCGGATGCGGGCAGAAAGCGGCACCTGGAAACCCAGGCCGCGCGGCACGGGCAGGGCGCGAGTCTCCTCGGTCAGTCCGCCGGAGGAGCAGTCGATCACGTCGACGCTGCACTGCGCCAATTCACGCGCCAGCACGATCGAATCCTCCACATCCCAGCCGCCCTCGCCGCTGCCGTCCACTACCGAGAGGCGGGCGAACAGCGGCTTGTGGGCCGGCCACACGGCACGCACCCGGCGCGCGACGGTGAGGGCCAGGCGCATGCGCCCCTGCAAACTGCCACCCCATTCGTCGCTGCGGTGGTTGGAATGGGGCGACAGGAAGCTGGCCACCAGGTAGCCATGGCCGAAGTGCAGTTCGACCACGTCCATGCCGGCCTGATCGGCACGCACCGCAGCATCTGCAAAGCGCTGCACGATGTCTTCGATGCCGGCCGCATCGAGCGCAGCAGGTGCGGACCAGCCGGGCCCGGCAGGCAGGGCGCTCGGGCCCAGGCGCTGCCAGGGCTCGGCATCGGCGGCCATGGTGGCCTCGGCCAGTGCGGCGCCGCCCTCCCACAAGGGCTGGCTGCCGGACTTGCGGCCGGCATGCGCCAGCTGCACGCCGATGGCGCAGCCGTGGGCATGCACGAAATCGACCACGGACTTGAGCGCGTCAACGTGGCTGTCCTTCCACAGCCCGAGGTCGGCGGTGCCGATGCGCCCGCGCGGGTCCACGGCCGTGCTTTCCGCCAGGATGAGGCCGGCGCCGCCCAAGGCGAACTTGCCCAGGTGCACCAGGTGCCAGGGCGTGGCATGTCCGCCTTCGGCTGCGTGCTGGCACATGGGCGAGATGACGGTGCGGTTGCGCAGGGTGAGACCGCGCAGGGTCAGGGGCTGGAACAGCAGGGGAGGTTGCGAGGTGGTCATGGTGAGAGAAAGTGTTGCGGCAGGGCGCCGTCAGGGCACAGCAGGAGCCATGGGCACGGGCCGGCGCGTACCCATCCAGGTGCCGCCCATGACGGCCACGAAGCCCACCAGATGCCAGACCGTAAGCGCCTCTCCCAGCAGCAGCGCGGCAAAGAGCACGCCGAACACCGGCACCCAGTAGAGGAAGACGGCGGTGCGCGCCACGCCGATAGAGGCGATGGCCTGGTTCCACACCACGTTGCACAGCGCCGTGGCGAAAATGCCCGAGAACAGCACCAGCGCCCATGGCCACCAACCCGGGAACAGCGTGGCCACCGTCACGTCCGAGGGGCCCAGCGCCAGGTGCACCACCAGCAGCACAGTGCCAATGCAGTAGCTGATCCAGCAGAGGGTGAGCGGATGGATCTGGCGCGCGAGGCGCTGCACCATGGCACCGCCGGCGGCAAAGCTCACCACCGAGCAGATGATGAGCAGGTCGCCCACGCCCGCGCTGGACAGGCCCGAGCCCGGGTGGCTGAGCACCACGGCCGCCACGCCGGCAAAGCCGAGCAGCACGCCGCAGCCGCGCTGCAGCGTGAGTGGCTCGCGGAACGCCAGCGCCGCCAGCAGGGCTGAAGCCAACGGACTCAGGGCCATCACCAGCGCCGCATTGGTCGCCGTGGAGCGCTGCAGGCCCTGGGCGAACAGCACCTGGTTGGCATACACCATGAACACCGCGCACAGCCCCATCGCCGCCCACTGGCGCCCGGTGAACTGCATGCGCGCGCAGTGCTTGACCACGACGATGGCTGTGAGCGCGAGGCACGCCACCAGCATGCGCACGCAGGCCAGCATGGTGGGCTCGAACCAGGCGGTCAGCCACTTCACGGACGTGAGGTTCAGGCCCCACACAGCCATCGCGCCGATCAGGACGGCCTGCACGGCCAGGGACTGGCGGTCGTTCACGGGCATGGGCTCAGGACTCCTGCAGGCGCCTACAAAGGGGCGTCACCCGTGCGATGCACGGGCGTTGCCATGGATGCCGACCGCGCACACGCGGCGCGGCCTGGGACGGGCGCTCAGCCTTCCAGCGACTTCCACATCTGGATGTCGCGTTCGGCTGTCCAGATGCGCGGGTCCGGGTACTGCGTGGCTTCGTCATAGGCCCGCGTCACATCA
>NZ_JAUZDX010000079.1 GCF_030704685.1 Acidovorax sp. A1169 | reverse complement strand
ATCAACGGCATCCTGAACACCAACGGCACCTCTGCGGTGGACACCACGGTGTTCAACCTGGCCGCTGCGGCCAACTGGAACCAGACCACCACCTCCGGCGCCGATCTCACCGGCAATGCGGTGACGGTATCGAATGTCAGTGCCCCCACCATCACCAGCGCCACCTACGACGGCACCACCCATGTCTTCACCGTCACCGGCACGGGCCTGGTCAAGACCGTCGGTGCGACGAACGACGTCACGGTATCCACCTTGACCATCACCGGTGAAGGCGGCGCCACGCGCACCCTGTCCACCACCGGCAACGTCGAAGTCACCTCCGCCACCAGCTTCACCTTCACCCTGGCCGGTGCC
>NZ_JAUZDX010000078.1 GCF_030704685.1 Acidovorax sp. A1169 | reverse complement strand
GTGGGCGGCATCCTGAACACCAACGGCACCTCTGCTGTGGACGCCACGGTGTTCAACCTGGCCGCCGCCGCCAACTGGAACCAGACCACCACCTCCAGCGCCGACCTCACCGGCAATGCAGTGACCGTGTCGAATGTCACGGCGCCCACCATCACCTCAGCCACCTACGACGGCACGACCCATGTCTTCACGGTCACCGGCACCAACCTGGTCAAGACCGTCGGTGCGACGAATGACGTCACCATCAGCACCCTGACCATCACCGGCGAGGGCGGTGCCACGCGCACCCTGTCCACCACCGGCAATGTGGAAGTCACCTCCGCCACCAGCTTCACCTTCACCCTGGCCGGTGCA
>NZ_JAUZDX010000077.1 GCF_030704685.1 Acidovorax sp. A1169 | reverse complement strand
CCTGGGGTGGTGCCGCAGAACTCACTGCGTTCTCCCTTCGGGCGAACTCCGTTCAAACAGCTGCGGCAAGCCAGATCACGAAGTGCGTGTGTCCTGCGGCACACGCACCCACCCCAGGCCCTGCGCTTCTCGGCGCAGCCAGCAGGGGTGGGGAGCGGGGTCAAAGACGGCTGCTGCTGCGCAGCTGCGCCTGGGGTCGGGGACGCGCGCTAGGCGCGCTGCCGACAGATGGGGCGCGATCGCTCTGGCGAGCCGAGCGCAGCGAAGGACCACAAGGCCGAGCGAAGCAATGGCCCGTGTGGAGCCCGTTCCCACCCCCTTCTGACCGTGCCGAGAAGCGCAGAAGCTGGGGTGGCGCG
>NZ_JAUZDX010000076.1 GCF_030704685.1 Acidovorax sp. A1169 | reverse complement strand
GGTCTCCTGCGGCGTGGCCCAGTGCCAGGAAACCCTGCGCACCGCCATGGCCATTGGCGCCGACCGCGCCATCCTGGTGGAAACCGACGTCGAACTCCAACCCCTGGCCGTGGCCAAGATCCTCAAAGCCCTGGTCGACAAGGAACAACCAGGCCTCGTGATCCTGGGCAAGCAGGCCATCGACGACGACGCCAACCAGACCGGCCAGATGCTCGCCGCCCTGGCCGACCTGCCCCAGGCCACCTTCGCCAGCAAGGTGGACCTCTCCGCCGACAAGGTCAGCGTGACCCGCGAAGTCGACGGCGGCCTGGAAACCCTGGCCCTGACCCTGCCCGCTGTCATCACCACCGACCTGCGCCTGAACGAGCCC
>NZ_JAUZDX010000075.1 GCF_030704685.1 Acidovorax sp. A1169 | reverse complement strand
AGCTTGGCGGCCACGCGGGGCGCGATGTTCTTGCCGCTGGCGGTGGCGGGGAACAGGATGTGGCTGTAGTTGGAGGCGATGGCCAGCACTTGGGCGGCCACGTTCTCGGCCAGGCCGTGTTCCAGGCCGGGGGCATCGGCGTGGATGACCTTGGCCACACCCGCGATTTGTGCGGCGGATTGGGCTGCAGCACCGGCATTGTGGCCGGCGATCAGCACGTGCACGTCGCCACCGCAGGCAATGGCGGCGGTCACGGTGTTGAAGGTCGCACCCTTGACGGTGGCGTTGTCGTGTTCGGCAATAACGAGTACGGTCATTTTGTTGTTCTCCTTATGCGTCAGATGACTTTGGCTTCGTTCTTGAGCTTGTCGACCAGGGCA
>NZ_JAUZDX010000074.1 GCF_030704685.1 Acidovorax sp. A1169 | reverse complement strand
GCCGACGGCAAGCAGGCCGTGATCCTGGATGCCCGCGCTCTGCCCTCGGGCACGGTGATCCGGGTGGACAACATCGAGTTCATCGCCGTGGTGGGCAATGTGCGCCTGATCGGCGGCGCCGGCCAGAACGCGGCCAGTGGCGACAGCGGTGCCCAGTGGATCGTGCTCGGGCCCGATGACGACATCATCCATGGCGGTGGCGGCAATGACACTGTGGGTAGCGAAGGCGGCGATGACCAGGTGTTCGGCGATGCGGGCGACGACATTGTCTTCGGGGGCGCGGGCAATGACCTGCTCTCGGGTGGTACGGGCAGTGACCGCCTGAACGGGGGTACGGGCTTTGACGTGGCGATCCAGGAAGGGCAGAAGACGGACTACACCGTGACCCTGGAGGGGGCCGGTATCAAGCTGACCCACACGGCCACCGGTGTCTCCGACTGGCTGGTGGATGTGGAGCAGGTGCGGTTTGCA
>NZ_JAUZDX010000073.1 GCF_030704685.1 Acidovorax sp. A1169 | reverse complement strand
CCTGGGGTGACGCCGAAGAACTCCCTGCGCTGCCTCTGCGAGGCAGCTCCGGTCAAACAGCTTCGGCGAGCCAGATGACGAGGCGCGTGTCCTTCGGCACGCGCTCACCCCAGGCCCTGCGCTTCTCGGCACGGTCAGAAGGGGGTGGAAGCGGGCTCCATACGGGCCATTGCTTCGCTCGGCCTGCGGTCCTTCGCTGCGCTCGGCTCGCCAGGGCGGCTGTGCCCCTACCGTCGGCAGCGCGCCTCGCGCGCGTTCCCGACCCCAGGCGCAGCTGCGAAGCAGCAGCCGTCCTTGTCCCCGCTCCCCACCCCTGCTGGCTGCGCCGAGAAGCGCAGGGCCTGGGGTGGGTGCGTGTGCCGCAGGACACACGCACTTCGTGATCTGGCTTGCCGCAGCTGTTTGAACGGAGTTCGCCCGACGGGAGAACGCAGTGAGTTCTGCGGCACCACCCCAGGATCGAGCATCGCAGGTTGCCCCCATCGCCCGACAGGGCGATGGGGGACGCAGACTGGGGGTCGCCTTCTCTTTGGTGACTTTCTCTTGGCGACGCAAGAGAAAGTTACTGCGCCGCCGGGCGCACACCCCGGCCTCCGCCCTCA
>NZ_JAUZDX010000072.1 GCF_030704685.1 Acidovorax sp. A1169 | reverse complement strand
TGTCGCATCCCGGACGATCATATGGCCGCTTGTGGAACAGACCAGGGTGCTCTTGGTACCACTCTTTCATGGCCTGCATCGGTGTCATGCTGCCCAACGCTGACTGCGGCAGTTGGTGGTTGTACAAGGCCACATAGCGCAGCAAGGTCTGCTCCATATCTTCACGGCTGTTGAACCTGTGGGTCTTCAGGACGTCCGCTATGCGGCCATTGAACCGCTCCACCATGCCGTTGGTTCTCGGGGTCCTGGGCTTGGTCAGCCGGTGCTCTATGCCCAACTCCTGGCACAGTTGGTCGAACTCATGGTTGCCGCTTGGTTCGCGCTCTTTGCTGGCAAACAACCGGTCCGTGAACTCCTTGCCGTTGTCGGTCAGCAGCTTGTTGATCCTGATCGGACATGCCTTGTGCAATGCCTTCAAAAAGGCCTGCGCACTGGCAGCCGTCTTGTTGGCCTTGAACTGCACGAACACCCACCGCTTGGCCCTGTCGATGGCCACGAACAGATAGCGCCGGCTGCTCTCGTCTTGCATCTGGGGTAGGTACTTCACGTCCATGTGAACGTAGCCTGGCTCGTAGCTCTTGAAGGCCTTGTAGGCCACAGTGGGCTCCTGGGGC
>NZ_JAUZDX010000071.1 GCF_030704685.1 Acidovorax sp. A1169 | reverse complement strand
TGTGCGCCCGGCGGCGCAGTAACTTTCTCTTGGCCGCCAAGAGAAAGTCACCAAAGAGAAGGCGGCCCCCAGTCTGCGTCCCCCATCGCCCTGTCGGGCGATGGGGGCAACCTGCGATGCTCGGATCTGGGGTGGTGCCGCAGAACTCGCTGCGTTCTTCGAACTCCGCTCAAACAGCTGCGGCAAGCCAGATCACGAAGCGTGTGTGTCCTTCGGCACACACGCCCACCCCAGCTCCTGCGCTTCTCGGCGCAGCCAGCAGGGGTGGGGAGCGGGGACAAAGACAGCTGCTGCTTCGCAGCTGCGCCTGGGGTCGGGGACGCGCGCTATGCGCGCTACCGACATGTTGTGCGCGATCTCCCTGCCCAGGCCAAGCGCAGCGAAGGACCGCAGGCCGAGCGAAGCAATGGCCCATATGGAGCCCGCTCCCACCCCCTTCTGACCGTGCCGAGAAGCGCAGGGCCTGGGGTGAGCGCGTGCCGAAGGACACGGCATCGTTGTCTGGCTTGCCGCAGCTGTTTGAGCGGAGTTCGAAGAACGCAGCGAGTTCTGCGGCACCACCCCAGGACCGAGCATCGCAGGCTGCCCCCTCGCCCCCAGGCGAGGGGGACACGGGCAGCGGGGTCGCCTTTTCTTGGCCCACCTTCTTTTGGCGACG
>NZ_JAUZDX010000070.1 GCF_030704685.1 Acidovorax sp. A1169 | reverse complement strand
ATCGGCCCTGAACATCGTCGGTGGCGACACCATCGATGTGAGCAAGCTTAGCGTCACCGGCCAGGCCGGCAGCTACACCCTGACCACGGCCAACGTCACGGCCAGCAGTTCCACCGCCTTCGCAGTTACGCTCAATGCCGCAGACAAGCTGGCCATCAATGGCATCCTGAACACCAACGGCGCCTCTGCCGTAGACACCACGGTGTTCAACCTGGCCGCTGCGGCCAACTGGAACCAGACCACCACTTCCAGCGCCGACCTCACGGGCAACGCCGTCACCGTCGCCAACGTCACCGCCCCCACCGTCACCTCGGCCACCTACGACGGCACCACCAACACCCTGGTGGTCACCGGCACCGGCCTGGTCAAGACCATCGGCGCCACCAACGACGTCACCGCCAACAAGCTCACCATCACCGGCGAGGGCGGTGCCACCTATTCCCTGACCACCACGGGCAATGTGGAGGTCACCTCGGCCACCAGCTTCACCGTCACCCTCACGGGCGCGGACATCGCCGGCGTCGCCTCGCTGCTCAACAAGAACGGCACCTCCTCGGCCAGCAGCGCCACCACCTACAACATCGCAGCCGCCGATGACTGGAACAGCGTGGTCACCGGCGGCAACATCGCCGACCTGACCGGCAACGGCATCACCGTTGCCAACGCGGCGCCGAGTATCCTCTCGTCCACCTACGATGCGGCCACCGGCATCCTCTCGGTTTCGGCCCTGAACATCGTCG
>NZ_JAUZDX010000007.1 GCF_030704685.1 Acidovorax sp. A1169 | reverse complement strand
AAGTCTCCCGCTTCTAGCCACAGATGTGAATCATTGGGGATTTGCTCATCGATGTACTTAGAGTGCCTCGGGTTGAAGCGCCCGGTGGTGGTCGCCGACAGCGTTAGCGATTTCACGGGGGTCTCGAAGTCCACCGACTTAGGCGAATAGCCATTTCGGGGCTTTCCAATCAATGCGTCACCAACTGTGCAGGTCCGCCATGCGGAAGTGAGCTCGCCGCTGGCTTCGTGCGCCAAAAGCACGCCAGTGGCCGCAGCATTGAGCACCGCCTGCCGAAACCGCTTGAGTAGTACCGGAATGGCATCCAGGTGATCGTTGCAAGCCTTGGTGCGAGCAAGCAAGGTGTCAACTTGGTCGGCGATGCGAGTTTGTTCTGCCGACGGCGCAACAGGCGCAACGTAACCACGCACATCCTTCGTTCGAATTGCAGGGTACAAGGCCCCTTGGACCAATTTCGACATGGCAGTGACGAAAGCCTCGGATCGCATAAGATAGCCCAGCCAACGCGGATCTATCCCGTTGAGCGGGCGCAACACATCAAATCCTGTCGACGCAATTTGGCCATCAAGCTCAGGAGGCACCAATGCCACCGCATTAAGGTTCGGCCGAGTCATCGAAACCAGGGTATCTCCCTTGATCAACTTCTTGCGCGCCCGACTCGGAGCATCTTTGCCTCGCAATACCTGAGGCGCAGAGATCGATTTGGCTTCACGGTCAATGGAGCCTATGTCGATGTAGGTAAAGGTCTCTTCGGCAGTGGGTACGTATTGAGCCGCGTCCGCGCTGATTTCTGACAGCTGAGCTACTGTCCATTCTGCGGGCAACTCATTCATCGTCGTCTTTCTCCAACAAAAATGCTTTCCTTGTCAACCTCTCATCGTCGGGAAACGCCTGGGAAAACCGCGGCATGCGGCGCAGGTTGCGGGCTTCAAAGCTACGGCCAAACTCTTGCGAAAGCTGCTGCCCCAATCGGTCCATCAATTGTGCGCCGTAGCTGGCGCGCTCACCACCCAGCACCTCGGTGCTCAGGCGTTGGCCCACCGTCCAGTACAGGCGCGTCAATTCTGCGTTGACGGCGCCAGCCAAGCGCTGGCGGCTGCTGGCAATTATGGTGCGCAGTTCGGCGTGCAGGTCGCCGGCCTGCGTGGCTGGCAACAGGCTCATGCTCATGCTCATGCAGATGCCTTTGCTTCGGCATCGCCGGGCTCGGCGTCGTCCACCAGCAGATCGTCAAGCTCTGCATCGGGGTCTTCGCCCAGGGCCTCTACCAAGGCTCGCAGCTCCATTAGGGCGGCATTCATCTCGCGCATGGCCAAGCGTGCCAGCACGGCCGGCTCTTCGCGTTGCTGCTGGGCGGTGTCGGCGCTGTCGTCTTTTAGCCAGGCCAAGTCAAGGTTGTCGCCACGGTCTGCAATTTGCTGGCGCGTGAACTTGCGCCAGCGGCCTGCTTCGCCCGCATCAACGCGTTGGGTCAGCGCGTTTGGGCCACCTTGAGGGTCGGCTCCAAAGACGTCTTCAAACTTGTCGCGTGGCACCTCGGCCGGAGCATCAGGCGGGGTGCGGAAGTAATCGCGTGTGAAGGGCGTACGCTTGCCGAACTGCGGCATGTTGGCCCGCATGTCGTACACCCACACCTCTTTGGTGTTGCCCTTGTCGGTCTTCTCGCCTTTGGTGAAGAACAGCACATTGGTCTTCACGCTCTGGGCGTAAAAAATGCCGGTGGGCAGGCGCAAAATGGTGTGCAGGTTGCACTTGTCCATCAGGTCGTGCCGGATGCTGGTGCCCACATTGCTATCAAACAGCACGTTGTCGGGCAGCACCACGGCTGCACGGCCGCCCGGGGCAAGGTTGCGGTAGATGTGCTGCAAGAAGGCGAATTGCTTGTTGCTGGTCTCGTAGGTCAGATCCTTACGAGTGGGCAGCCCGCCCCCCTTCTTGGTGCCGAAGGGGGGGTTGGACAGGATCAATGTGGCATGGGGCATTTGTGTGCCTTCGTCGCCCAGGGTGTCGCCGTACTGCACGCCGCCTTCAATGCCATGCAGAAGCATGTTCATCAGCGCCAAACGGTGGGTGTCTTGCACCAACTCCATGCAATAGAAGGTGGAGTGCCGGTAGCGGCGTTGGGCCTCTTCATCCAGGCTGTCAAAGTCGTTGTGCTGACGCAGGTAGTTGTTGGCCGCGATGGGGAACCCACAAGTACCTGCCGCAGGGTCTTGGATCACATCGCTCAGCTGCGGCTTCATCACGGCAACGATGCTGTCGATCAAATGGCGGGGGGTGAAGTATTGGCCTGCGCCGCTTTTCTTTTCGGTGGCGTTGCGCTCCAACAGGTCTTCGTACAGATCGCCCAGGTCATCGCGTTGTACGCTGTACCAGTCGAGCGCGTCGATATCGGTCACCAGTTTACTAAGCGTGGCCGGTTTGGTTATAAAGGTATTGGCGTTCGCGTAGATCTGCTGCACAGAGTCATGGCCGTGCAAGCCGTATCCCAGCAGCATTTCTTTGTAGAGGTCGAGCCGCTCGGGGGCGGAGGCATTCAGCAGGTCATCCCAGCGGGTGCCAGGCTGCTCGACGGCTGGCTCGCCCTTCTTGGGCCGAATCCAGACCGTCAGCCGGTCTTCCTGGCCCGTCTCTTTCATCATCTTGAGAAAGAGCAGGTAGGTCAGTTCGCTCAGGTACTGGTGGTAAGTGACACCGTCGTCACGCAGCACATGGCATAGCGACCAGAGTTTGGCGCCAATGTCATGGGCGACTTGCGGGGATTTGGCCATGGAGAAGTACTAACTACAAATGCATCAAGCACTTTGGGCAGGGGGCGTCCAGAGTGCGTCGTTAAAGGCGTCCAGCACCGGTTGGAGCTGTCCGTTGAAAAGTTTATCGAGGCGGTTGAACCCGCCACCTTCCCGCTTAAAAAGCAGGTCAGGGTCGTCCAACGCCTCGCGGTCAACAAGAAGGTTGACCTTGGTCTGTGCCGCAATGCGCCTAAGCCAATTGCGCTGCGGTTCAGTCCAGGGCTTGCCACCCGGCGGATTGGCCAACAGCGCTTGCAAAGCGTGGTCCACCCGCTCGCTATAGGGCAGCAAGGCGTCACCCAACGCAGCTTGGCGAATGTAGCCGACGATGCGGGCTGCGATGTCCTGATTGCTCATTTCTCGCCAGGCGGTGGCCAGGCGGGCTTCGCTGAAGCCTGCTTGGTCCAAGGCCAACATCAGTTCCTTGAGCTGTTTGCGGGTCAGGTCTCGCGGCTTGGTCAGCACGGCCATCAGGGCTGGCAGCTCGTTGCTTTTGCTGCTGATGAACTTCTTGAACTCGTTCAGATAGTCTTCTGGCTTGCTGGCGTTGCCGTAGCCACGGTCAGCTCGCAAGAAAGCATCTGGGTGATCAGACACGTAGATCGGTTGAGCCTGGCCGACGGCCTTGCGGTCCAGGATTTCGCCCAGGTCTGGGTTCTGGGTGAACCAAGCAGCCACTTCAGGCAGGCTGAGTGCTTTGAGCTTCTTGATGAAGGCATCTGGCGTCATGCCAACCTTGGTTTCAAAGTCTTGCGCGTCTTTGCCTTTGAGGTGACGCTTCTTGACTTGCAGCTTGGCGAGGAATTGGTCGCGTAGCAGCTCACGTGCTTCGTCTGACTGCACCTCGTTGAATTCACGCTCAAGTTGTTTGAACGTGATGTTGGGGTTGACCACCACAGGCTTCATGTTGGTCATGTCGCTGATCGCTTCAAAGATCCTCACAGCATCAAAAACCCGGAAGAAGTCTTTGGCCTCGCCGTCAAAATCACACAACCGGGTGGCGCGGCCCAGCATCTGGTCGAACAGAATGCGGCTGTTGACCTGCCGCAGGAAGACCAGATTGCAGATTTCTGGCACGTCAATGCCGGTGGTCAGCAAATCCACTGTGACGGCCACGTTGGGCAGGCGTTCATTCTTGTATCGGCGAATCAACTCCAAAGGCTTGTCTGCATTGCCGGTGATCTTGATGACGGCGTCATCTTCCACCTCACCATATTGGTCCTCCAAGGCTTTCTTGAGCACGTCCACCACAAGATCCGCATGGTCGCTGCTGACGCAAAAAATCAACGTCTTGCGTCGGCCAGTGGGGTCGATCTCTTGCGCCAGGTAGCCGCACACGGCTTCGTTGAAGGGCCGCGTGATGACCTTGCGATTGAAGTCATCGATCTTCAGCTTGATCTCATCGGGCGTTTGGAACAGATCAATCTGGTTGCGCTGAGCGTCATACCTCTTGACCTCCTCGCCAACCTTCCAGGTCATGCCGTTTTCAGACAGTTGGGTACGGATCTGGATGGGTGGCTCGTAGTCAACCAAAAAGCCATCCACGACGGCTTCGCGGTAGCTGTAGCTGTACACCGGGAGACCGAAGATCTGCGTGGTGTGCAATGCGGGCGTGGCGGTCAAGCCGATCTTGACGGCATCAAAATAGTCCAGCACACGACGGTACTTGGATATGTAGTCGTCAAACCCGCGGAAGCTGAGCTCGGTATCGGACATCTCACGATCAAGCGTGTAGCCACGGTGGCATTCGTCGATGACGATACAGTCGTATTGATCCACCGTGGGCGGTGCCACGCCTTCCGCCGGGAACAAGACGCGGTGCATCATGCCCTGCACGGTGGCAATGTGCACCGCCGTGTCCGCATCGGGCGACTGGTGCTCAAGCTCCTTGATGCCAAACGCATCTGCAAACGTTTGCAGCCGCTCCATGCGCGTGTCTTTGAAGGAGTTTGCTGCTTGCTCGCCCAGTGCCGAGCGGTCTACCAAGAACAAGATGCGGCGGAACCGCTGAGCTTTCAGCAGCCGGTAAATGAGCGCAACACAGGTCTTGGTTTTGCCAGTGCCCGTTGCCATCGCCAATAGGATGTCACGCTGCCCATCAGCGATGGCTGTTTCGGTCGCGCGAATGGCTGCCTGCTGGTAGTAGCGCAGCGGAAAACCATAGTTGAACGGCGTGTTGTCCAGGTCCGCATGAGCCTTGCCCTCGTCCTGTTTCAGCAAGGCATGCAGGCCGTCCGGCGTATACCAGCCATCCAGCGCTGTACTTCGGCTCTTGGAATCTCGGAGATCGCAGAACCAGATACCGCTCTTGGTAGCCAGTTGGCGCAAGTAAGGTCGGCCATTGGTGGCAAACACAAACGGAATCCGGAACTCCAATTGCGCGCCCCAATTTTGGGCATGGAGGTGTGTCTCGGAGGAAGGGGTGAAGGTGCGGCTGTAGCGCTTGCTTTGCTGCAGATCGGCAGACACGTCTTTGCTGCCACGCTTGGCCTCCACAACCGCCAATGGCATCAGGCCCTGGAACAGCAAGTAGTCCGCTGAATAACCGTCGCAAGGCCATTCGGCAATTGCCAGGTTTCGCCCTTTGGTAGGGCGCGCTCCCTTGCTGTACCGCAAGACTTCTGAATCGGCCTCCCACCCTGCCTGCTGCAATTGCTCGTCGATGATGCGGCGCGTTGCGCTTTCGTCGAGTTCCACCAGACTGGCAGCCTTGCTTGCCGAGAGGACGAATTCGGCCAGCGTTTCCGTGGGGGCCTTCTGGGCATGCGCCTGTAAGTCAGCCAGCTGTGCTTCAAGTTTGGCCTTGGCCTGGTCTGTCTCCGTAGCAATCTGTTCCCAGAAAGCGCTTTCTTCACCCAGCGTGTTTAGTTGGGTTTGTGCAGCCAGCAGAGCGGACGCGGTTTGCTCATGTTTGGCCTGGTACTCAGATACAGCTTGCCGCAAGGACGCAAGTTCGTGTTTCAACTCCTGCGATTCATCGACGGGCGGCGTTGGTGGAACAAACGGGCCTGCCTTGTAGTCAGGCTGCTTGAATGTGCGGTGAAACCACAAGCCCAATTGCCAAGCGAGTTTGAGGGCGGTCAAGGCTTTGGAGTGATCGCCGTCAAGATCATGATTCGCGGCGTTTCCCGCTATCCGGATCTGATCGAATACCTGCTTGATTTCGCGCGGCAAGAGCGATTCGCCTTGCAAGCGGCGAAGCAAGTCATATTGGCTTTCGTCCTGGGATGCATACAAACCACCCCGGGCCGCCAATGATTGGGCCATCAATTCAGCAAACTGGCGGAGCTTGAGCAGGCTGGTGTTGGGGTCCTCAGCGAAATACCGCTCTGCCAAGGCACCCAAACTCCATAGCTGCCGCTCGTATAGCCTCAGTACGTCGAAATTCGAGCGAATTGTTTGCTGCATCTCCACCCTCGTTTTTCTTCCGGTCGACAGCTCTCCCCCAATCTACTGCCGGCCGTGGGATTCTTGGATTCCCGCGCTTTCGGAAAGTCGGCGGGAAACACGTCAGCAATTCTCCCGTATTACTGGCGACGCACCCAGTCCTGATTGCCAAGCCCCGTGGCCTCGGATGGCAAATTGGCATCGTACGGGGTGAAGGCGGGGAACTCTTACGGTGTGCCGTACCGAGAATTTGTCACACAAGCAAATTCCACGCAGGCTCGCTCAGCCGCCACAATGAACTCCGCCATTGATCCGCGGCGCGGCCCTGACTTCCAAAAGACATGACCTCAACCACAATCGACGACTCCGACGCCTCCTCCCCCGGCTGGGACGCCATCACCGCCCGCCTGGACCAGCTCTACCCCGGCCAGGAGCCCAAGCACTTTGGCACGATCATCAAGTACATGCTGGGCGGGCCAGACCCGCTGGACGGCATCAGCGCATGGCGGCGCACGGACCCGGTGCCGCACTGGCACTTTGTGACCTATGGGTTCACCGAGCTGTATGCCAAGGGGTCGGACGACCCCGAGGTAAGCGGCTATGGCTTCGAGCTGACCTTCCGGCTTGCGATAGCGCCCGACACCGCGGCCGATGCAGAGCCCCCGATGTGGGCGCTGAGTTTTTTGCAGAACCTGGCGCGCTATGTATTTCAGAGCGGTAACGTGTTCAAAGACGGGGATTGGATGACGGCCAACGGCCCCATTGCGCTGGGGCAGGCCACGCAGATCTGCTCCATGGGTTTTGCCACCGACCCGGAGCTGGCCGAGCCGCTGGCCACGGCCAATGGATCCGTCGCCTTTTTGCAGGTGGTGGGCCTGACGCTGGACGAAGAGCGCGCGGCCAAGCAGTGGCGCACGCGCAATCTGCTGGATGTGTTGCTGCCGCACATGCCGCTGTGGGTGACGGACCTGGGCCGCGCCTCGCTGCTGGCCCACCCGGCGGTCAAGCAGCAGGTGGACGAAGGCTCGCGGCAGGATGGCTCGTCGAGCGGATTCTTGTTCACCGATGTGCTGGGCCTTAAGCAGGTAAAGCGCCTGCTGCGCAAGCCGCTGACGCAGGTGACCCTCGGTGCCCGCCAAGTGGAGGAGCTGGTGGCCCTGCTGCCGCTGCGCCTGCCGTTTGGCCGCACGCTGCGCGTTGCGGGGCACGAGTGGCAACTGCTGTTGCAGCCAGCTGAAACCGAGAACGCGGTGGAGTGGCTGGCCAACGACGAGGGCGCCGTGCTGCACCTGACCGATGCCACGGTGCAGCAACTGGCGCAGACGCTGCAGCCGCGCGCGGGCACCTATGTGCTGCCGCTGCTGCCGGGGGTGCAGTGGCAGGTGGAGAAGACGACCATCAAGGATGCCAGCGGCAACATTGTGGATGTGATCGGCTGATCAGCCCCTGAGTCGACTCACCCACGCGCACTGTGCACGATGGCTGCGGTTGGCATAGCTGCCAACCGCAGCGCGTGCCTCTTCTTACTCTTGCTTGGTCTGCTTCCAGATCCGGTCGGCGCGCTCCCACGCGGCCTTGGCTGCGGGCTCAGCGTCCTTCCAGTCCAGGCGGCTGGTCGCACGGTCTGACTCCCAACGCTGGTGCAGGTCGGCGCGGGCGTCTTGCCAGCTGCCATGACCGTCGATCACGCTCTGGTAGCCAGTGCGATAGGCAGGCGCGTAGTCGTCGTAGGTGTAGGCGTCGGAGTAGTAGGGCTCGCGGCCGTGGGCGTCGCGCCAGTAGGCGTCTTCGGCCGTGGGGTTGACGGCTTCTGCCGCGCCCTTGCCAGCCAGGCCGCCGACGACTGCGCCGACCACTGCACCCACGGCGGTACCGATGGGGCCGCCGACGGAGCCAACGGCAGCGCCAGTGACAGCACCGCCCGCAGCGCCGATGCCGGTGCCGACGGGGTGGGCACCGGGTGCGCCGGTGATGGGATCGGGATTCATGTCGGGGGTGTTCATGTTTTGGGGATGGGTCATGTTCGTCTCCTGGTTGTGAGCGGCCGACAGCCGCTCTTGGTGGGGTGGACTTTCATGATCCATGCGGCCCCGTTGCCTTGGCGTAGGTCAACGGCCCAATGCGGCGACAGGGACTGCCCCTGACGCAGGCCAAGGCCGCATCCGCTCGACTGCCTGGCTGCTGGCTTGGGCCCCCAGGGCTTTGTCACTGAAAGCGGCGCCAAGCTGCAAGAGACAGGGCTTACAACACCCTGCGCGGCGCGGCCGTGGCTGCATCGCCGCTGTTGGGCGTGCCGGTGGATTCGATCAGCAAAATATGCGCTTCGCTGCTGGCGCGCGGCCGGTGTTCCACCCCCTTTGGCACCACGTAGAGCTGGCCGGGGTGCAGGGTGACCAGGGCGCCATGGGGCAGGTCGATCTCTACCGTGCCCTGCAGCACGAGGAAGAAGTCGTCGGTGTCGGGGTGGCTGTGCCACTGGTACTCGCCCTGGATCTTGGCGACCATGATGTCGTGGCCGTTGAACTCGGCCACGGTGCGCGGGGCCCAGTGGCCGGTGAACTGGGTGAGCTTGTGGGCCAGGTCGATGGCGGGGACGGGGGTGGGGGCAGTCTGGGTATCGGGCATGTAGGTGGGCTTGGGTGGTTGGCATTGCCGCGTGGCGGGTTGTCAGCAGTGTCTCCAGCCGGCGTGGGGCGGTCTTGTACATTTGTTGCATGCACGCCGGGAACAACGCTAGCGCCGCAGCTTCCCCCTCTACAGCGGCCCCCAACACCCTGCAGCCTGGCACCAGCCAGCGCGACTGGGCCGAGATGCGGCCGCTGGCGTCGGGCGGGGTCACGCTGCTCAACGCGCATTTCACGCAGCACCGGTTCGAGCGGCACAGCCATGAGACGTATTCGATAGGCGTCACGCGCTCGGGCGTGCAGACTTTTGAATGCCGGGGCGCGCGCCACGCCAGCCTGGCGGGCGATGTGATCTTGTTCAACCCCGATGAGCCGCACGACGGCAGTCGGGGCACGGATGCGGGGTTTGGCTATTCGATCCTGTACGTGGATGCCGCGCTGGTACATGCCCTGGTGGCAGACCGGGCGGCGGGCAGCCCCGCCGGTGCGGCCCACTATTTCAAGGCACCCGTGGTGCACGACCCGCAGGGCGCACTGCTGCTGCAGCGGGCCGTGGCGGCGGTGGCCGAGCGGCAGGAGTCGCTGCACGGCGAGGAGCGCACGGCCGCCGCCGTGCAGGCGCTGCTGGGCCGCCATGGCGAGGTGCGGGTGGACTGGGCGCAGAGCCTGGACGCAGGCCGCCAGCGCATGGCCCTGGTGCGTGAGTACCTCCATGCCCACTTTGCCGACGACGTGACGGTGCAGGCCCTGGCCACGCAGGCGGGCCTGTCGCGCGCGCACCTGACGCGTGCCTTCACCGCCGCCTATGGCATGGCGCCGCACGCCTACCTGAACATGGTGCGCATTCGCCAAGCACAGGCTGCGCTGCGGCAGGGCAATGCGGTGGCCGATGTGGCGGCGGCCTGCGGCTTTGCCGACCAAAGCCACCTGACGCGGCGCTTCAAGGGCCAGGTGGGCATGGCGCCGGGGCGGTGGCTGGCGCAAATAAGCGGCTGCTGAGCAAATCACCCTTTTCCATCAATCACCCAAAAGACGGGTGTTGCAGCAACCTCACATTGCGCTGGCGTACCGGTCGGTTTTGCACTTCTTGGCTGTAAGCAGTTGCAACGCGGTGCTAGAGTGCGCGGGCAGGCGCGGTTGCATGAGAGGGCACCGTACCAGCTTTGACCAGCGGCCCGTGGCGCTGGCCAGGCAGTTGAAAAAGCAAAGGCGTGGCCGCTTGACAGTAGGCACGCCCACAACACAAGAGCTGAGGGGAAACATGAAGCGGTTGGTTCTTCAATGCGCAGGCGCGGCCAGTCTTGCGCTGCTGGCAGGTTGCGTGGCCGTGCCCACGATAGACCAGGCAAAGCTGAAGCCACCTCAGACGGTGCTAATTGCCGACATTCCCGACATCAAGCCGGCCGCCAACATCGGCATGGTGTGGTCCTCGCTGCCGGAGTGGTATTTCTCATCCAGCTTCGACCATCTGTTCGTTATCCGGCGCGATGCGGAGGCCGTGCCCGGCGTTGCAGAACTCGGCGCCGGCCAGGCAGAGGTGGAGAACTACGTGGCCGCCGCGGCAGTGTCGGCCACGCACCAGCTCAATTCGATGCCGCCGTCGTCCACCCCCGGCGCCAATCTGGCAAGCATGGGCGTGGCACTGCTCATCGGGGCGATGATCGAATCGAGCGCCAAGGAAACTCAGCTCAAGGCCGTCGAGTTTCCTGGTCTTGTCCAGAAGGTCACGCCCGGCATCGACCTCCGCAAGGACTTTATGCAGGCCTTGACCCACTCTCTGGAAGCCCGGGGAGTGCAGGTCCGCATCATGGGCCAGACCCGCAACCACATGCCCAGGCTGTTCTGGCCGGCGAAGGACGAGGAGGGCAAGGCACTCAGCGTGGGCCCGTTTGCCAAGAGCCCCCCTGTGGATGCCGATTTGCTGGTGCAGGTAGTGCCCACCGCCTCGTATGCGGCGCCAGGGCCGCTGAACAACTACGCACGGCAGGTGGGCGTAGGGCTGGCGCTTTTCGAGGGCCGCACCCGCAAGTTCATCGGCTGGCAGGCCGTGCAGCTCAAGAAGGACAACCGGTTCGAGTACGCGCGGTACGACAACCTGGCCGCCGATGTGGCCAATGCAGGGCCCGAGCTGCACCGCGCGCTCATGTCGCTGGCGCCCGAGGTGGCCGCCATCATCAGCGGCAAAAACAAGCCCGAGGCGGCCGGCCATGTGCCAACGAGGGAGGCAACCCAGGCGCCCGCAGGCCGGCACCCCCCTGCGGCGCCGGCAGCCCCCCTCGCACCACCTGCAGCCACACCCGCTGCCGCAGCGGTGGGCCCGGTTCCGGTTGCAACAGGCAACGCCACGGCGCCACAGCCAGCGGCTGGCCCCGCACCCCTAGCGCCCGCCCCAGCAGTTGTAGCGCCAAAGGCACCTGCCCCGGCCCCCGTGGCTGCGACCAGCGCACCCCCGCCGGTGACCGCAACAACCATACCGGTCGCAGCTGCAGCCGCGCCAGCAGGCAAGAAAGAAACGCGCCTGCAGTGGCTCAAGCAGATGCATGACGCCAAGCTCATCTCGACCAGCGAGTACGAAGCCAAGCGCCAGCAGGTTCTCGCCGCACCCTGAACTACCAGGCTGCCCATGGCGACCACGATTTTCAACCCACCAGCGATCCAACCATGCTTGTCCTGTTGACGAAGTACCTCCGCCCCGTGGCCTTGTGCGCCGCTGCTCTGACCTTGATTGGCTGCGCCACGGTCAAACCGCAAGCAATCGAAACCAAGCACTCGGAACGGCTGAAGAACCAGACCGTAGCCGCCACCAGTCGGGAGAAACCCAGCTTCATGATGACCTCGCCAGGCAACATGGCCATTGGGGGCTTGATCGGCGCGCTGATTGCCCAGAGTACCGGCAACAGGCTCATTGCCGAGAACGAGGTGGAAGACCCGGCAGATGCCATTTCTGCAGGCTTGCTGCGCGTGCTCCAGGCACACCAGGGCACGCGCCAGGTAGCGCCAGCGATGCCAACGACGTCCAATGACCCGCAAAAGCTTGCCAGTGCTGGAAAGGGCAAGGCGAAGTTCGTGCTGGATGTGGAGACCACCGGGTGGGGCGCAGGCTACTTTCCCTCCGCCATGAGCCGCTACCGGGTCGGCTACAGCGCCAGGGCACGCTTGATCGACGTGGAAACCCAGGCCCAAATTGCCGAGGGAGGCTGCCGGCGTGAAACAGGCTTTGGCGACGCGCCAACGTACGACGAGCTGTGGGCCAACAAGGCAGCGATCATGCGACGGGAAAGCGCCCTGACGGTGCAGGAATGTGTGGAGGCCATCATATTGCACATGGTGCCTGCCGCAGCGCCGCTGGCTGAAGCGCTGGCCACTGCACCGAAGACCGCCGCCTCCTCGACCTCCACCACGCCGGTTGTCACCTCTGCGGCGCCCACCGCTGCACCGGTTGCGGCCACCAACACGGTGTCGATGCCGTTCGTGCCCGACTCCAAGCCGGTGGCCCGCGCCGCAGCGCCCGCAGCAGCAGCGCCAGCGCCTGGGCCAAGGCCTGCGTCACCCACGGCAACCGCCGCGATGTCGATGCCTTTCGCGTCCGACTCCAAGCCAGTGGGCCGTGTTGCCCCGCCAGCACCAGCAGCAGCCCCCGCAGCGCAAAACGTGCCCGCCGCCGCCACGGTGGCGGTGGTGAACCCGGCCCAGCCCGCACCCGCAGCAACGACAGTTGCCGCCGCGCCCATGCCCGCCAGCAAGAAAGAGTCGCGCCTGCAGTGGCTCAAGCAGATGCGCGATGCCAACCTGATCACCTCGGGTGAGTACGAGACCAAGCGCCAGCAGGTGCTGAGCGCGCCCTGATAGACCAGGGCAGTCCACAATGAATCCATCGAAGGGCCCACAAGGGCCCTTTTTTCATTGCGCGCTGGGCGCGCCTGTAGGACGATGCGCACCCGCATTGCCAGTGGCATCCGACCCCAGCGGGGGCGCTCGCGTGGTCCCATAGTCCCTTTGCATTTACAGGAGCCAAACCATGTCTGAAAAGAAAGCCAGCGTTCATTGGGAAGGTGCGGGCAAGACCGGCCAGGGCCAGGTGAGCACCGAGACCGGCGCGCTCGACAAGCACCCCTATGGCTTTGGCAGCCGGTTTGGCGATGACCGCAAGGGCACCAACCCCGAGGAGATCGTGGGTGCGGCGCATGCCTCGTGCTTCACCATGGCGTTTGCCTTTGCGGCTGAAAAGGCGGGCATTGCCACTGAGGTGATCGACACCACGGCGGCAGTGCGGCTGACCAAGGAGGGCGATGGTTTCGTCATCGACCGCATTGCGCTCACCCTCAAGGCCAAGGTGCCGGGCATGGACGAGGCGGCCTTTCAGAAGCTGGCGGCCGAGGCCAAGGCCAACTGCCCGCTGTCGAAGGCGCTGGCCGCGGTGCCGGAGATCACGCTGACGGCGACGTTAGTCCACTGACTACTGCCGTGACGCGGTGCAGCTGGGCGCGGGCGGGCTGGGCCACGCCATCGCGCAGCTCGCGCCGCAGGATCTTGCCCACGCTGGACTTGGGCAAGGCATCGACAAAGACGATCTGCCGGGGCACCTTGTAGGGGGTGAGCTCCCGGCGGCAGTGCTCGGCAATGTCCTGTGTGCTGACGCGCACCTCGGGTATGCGCACCACGTATAGGCGCAGGGCCTCGCCGGTCTTGTCGTCAGGCACGCCGATGCAGGCACATTCGAGCACGCCGGGGCAGGCGGTGGCCACGGCCTCGACCTCGTTGGGGAAGACGTTGAAGCCCGAGACGAGCACCATGTCTTTCTTGCGGTCCACGATCTTCAGGAACCCGCGCTCGTCCATTTGCCCCACATCCCCCGTGCGAAAGTACCCGTCCGCCGTGAAGGCGGCGGCATTGGCCTCGGGCTTTTGCCAGTAGCCGGACATGACCTGCGGGCCTTTCACACACACTTCTCCTGCTTCGCCCACGGGCACTGGCTGGTCGTTGTCGTCGAGCAGTTGCACGTCGGTTGACGGCAGGGGCAGGCCGGTGGTGCCGGTGAACTCGCTGACGTAGGCGGGGTTGAAGGTGACGACGGGGCTGGTCTCGCTGAGGCCATAACCTTCGCGGATGAACTGGCCCGTGAGGGCCTGCCACCGGGCGGATACCGAGGCGATGATGGCGGAGCCCCCGCCGCCCGCCAGCCGCAGGTTGGAAAAATCGATCTCCTGCGTGCGCGGATGCGCGGCCAAGCCTGCGTACAAGGTGTTGACGCCCATGAACACGCTGGGGTGCGCGGCCTTCATCACGCCGATCAGGGCGTCGAGGTCGCGCGGGTTGGGCACCAGCCAGTTGTGCGCGCCCACCGAGAAGTAGGTGACCAGGTTCACCATCAGCGCGAAGATGTGGTACAGCGGTATGGCCGTGACGATGGACTCCAGCCCGGGGCGCAGGTCGTCGGGCATGAAAGCCTTGAACTGCTCCACGTTGGCCACCAGGTTGCGGTGCGTGAGCATGGCCCCCTTGGACAGGCCCGTGGTGCCGCCGGTGTACTGCAGAAAGAGCAGGTCATCGCCCGCCAGCCGCACTGGCTTGAAGGCCAGGCCAGCGCCCTGTGCCAGGGCCTTGCCCAGCGCGGTGGTGGGCAGCGCCAGGCCAGCATCCACCGGCGGGCCGGGTAGTGCGGCGGGGGTGCCGTCGCCAGGCGCCACCGTGATGACTCTGTGCAGGTCCACCCGGCCCTGGATGGCGGCCAGGGTGGCGGTGGCGCCGGCATAGATGACCAGGACCTTGGCGCCGGCATCGTGCAGCTGGTGCTCCAGCTCGCGCGGGGTGTACAGGGGGTTCACGTTGACCTGCACACCGCCGGCCCGGGCAATGCCCAGCAGCACGATGGGGAAGGCCAGGAGGTTGGGGCACATCTCGGCGATGCGGTCGCCCTTGCGCACCTGCAGCACGTTCTGCAGGTAGGCTGCGAACGCACGCGAGAGGTGGTCCACGTCGGCATAGGTCAGCGTCTGCCCCAGGCAGGTAAATGCCGGGTGGTGGGCGTAGCGCAGCATGGCCACGTCGAGCAGGTGCACGACGGAGCGGTGCGCGTCGGCGTTGATGTGGGCGGGGATGGTGCCGTAGCTGGCCAGCCAGGGTTGGGGGTGCATGGGGGAGGTCTCCTTGAGCGGTGTCTTCTTGTGGACAAGCGCAGCCCCGGCCATGCGGGGCTGCGCATGGGTCAGCGCTCAGCGCAGAGCACCGGCCAACGCGGCAAAGGCCAAGCGGTCATAGTTGTGCGTGAAGGCGGTGTTGGGCACGGGGTGCGACGAGAGCTTGACCACCACCAGCTGCGCGGCCGGGTTGATGTGGATGTGCTGGCCCATCAGGCCCTTGGCCTCGAAAGTGCCATCGGTATCGTGGGGCAGCCACCAGTGGTTGTGGTACGAGTAGCCGGCGCGCATGGTCTGGCCGGCGGCCTTGAACTTCTCGGGGTCGGCGCCCTTGCGCAGCTCGGCCACGGTGGCGGCGGAGATCACCTGCTTGCCGTTGAAGTGGCCGTTCTGGCGCAGCGTTTCGCCCAAGCGGCCCAGGTCACGCAGCGTGGCGTTGACGCCCACGCTGGTGGACTGGGTGCCGTTGGGGTCGGCGAAGACATAGGCGTCCTGCTCGGCGCCGATGGGGGCCCAGATGCGCTCGGACATCAGGGTGGCAAAGCTCTTGCCGGTCACGCGCTGCAGGATCCAGCCGATGACCTCGGTGTCCACCGTCTTGTAGTTGAAGCCCTTACCGTGCTCGCCCTCTTTCTGCACGGTGGGCAGGTAGTCGAACAGCGCCTTGGCACCCGGGTAGTTGGGCGGCGCGGGCACCAGGCCGGCGGCGATGAGGTACTGGAAGATGCCCGAAGCGGGGTTGGCAAAGTCTTCGGCGTACAGCACGCCGGTGGTCATGTCCAGCGTCTGCTGCACGGTGGCATCGGCCCAGGCGCTGCCGGCCAGTTCGGGCAGGTAGCGGGTGACGGGGGCGGCGGGGTCGATCAGCCCCTGCTGGATCAGCTCGGTGGCCAGCAGGCCGGTGAGCGACTTGCTCATGGACCACAGCACGTGGGGCACGTGCGGCTGGTTGCCGACGTAGTGGCGCTCGTACACCACGCGGCCCTGGTGGATGACCAGCAGGCCGTCGGTGTAGGTGGACTTTTGCCAATTGGCCAGCGTGGTCTTGGCGCCCTTGTCGTCGAGGAAGGGCAGGCCGTCGAGCTCGCGCGGCGCAGCCTGCAGTTCGCTCCCGGGGCCTGGGCCGCGCGCAATGTTGGCGGTGGGGCCCAGCTCGCGAAGGTGGTGCAGGGCCCAGCGGGCGTTGGGGTACTTGAGGATGTTGGCCAGCCGCACCTGTTTGTCGGGCGGGGGCGGAAAGCCCTGCATGAGCTTGAGCGCGATGGGGTCGGTAGCGTCGGGTGGCGGCAACGCAGGTTGCGCGTGGCTGGCCTGGGCCAGGGCGAGAAGGGCCGTGGCGACGGCAAGCGACAGGGCGCGGCGGGGAGGGTGCATGGTGGATATCTCCTGGAAAAAAGGGGTTGGGCAAGGGGGATGAGGAAAGAGGGGCGCGGCTCAGGCGGGCCAGGGCACGGTCATGGCAGGGCCCCAGCGCCTGCGGTGGGTGCTGGCGTAGGCCGGCGCCAGACCTGCGTCTTGCCGAACAGCGCGATGCCCACGTAGGCGTGCACGCGCAGTTGGTCGGTGCCGGCGGGGGTGAGCGTGGCGCTGTAGGTCTTGGCGTTTTCGCGGTTGTAGATTTCGCCTATGTGTTCGTTGGCGCCGCTTGGCTTGAAGCCCGAGAGCAGGGTCATGCCCAGGGCCGGGCGCTTGTCGGCAAACTCGCCGGCCTGCCCTGGGCCGGCCATGGAGCGGTTGGCCATGACCTTGACGACCTTGCCGCACAGGGTGGCGCTGCCGCTGCTGCAAGGGGCGACCTCGACTTCGAGGTTGCCGCTTTCGGTGACCCAGCGGCCCAGCGGGGCCCGGGCTTCGGTGCCGGCCTGCTGGGCACCGGCGGGTGGCAGTGCGGCGTACAGGGTGAGTGCGGCCAGCAGGTGGAAGGCGGTGGCAGACTGCGGTGTCATGGAGGAGCCCTCGTGGTGAAGTTCAGGAAGACTGCATTGAAGCCAGCCCAGGTATCGGGCGTTTGTCCTGGCGGGGGCTTTTGGTGTGCGCAGGTGTCACGGCTGCGTGCCGACAAGTTGGGATACAAACCCGCTGCGGGCGCGCCCGCATTGCCCGGAGAATCGACCCCATGCAGCAGCAGCCTGAAGACCACGTACTGATCGTCGATGACGATGCCGGCATCCGCGAGCTGGCGGCCCAGTACCTGCGCAAGCAGGGCCTGCAGGTGACCGTGGCGGCCGATGGGCGGCAGATGCGCGCGGTGCTGGCGGGCACCCGCATCGACCTGCTGGTGCTGGACCTGATGCTGCCCGGCACCGACGGAATTGCTCTGTGCCGCGAGCTGCGCAGCCCCGGCGCGCCGGCGCTGCCCATCATCATGCTGACGGCGCGCAGCGACGAGGCAGACCGCATCCTGGGCCTGGAGCTGGGGGCCGACGACTACGTGACCAAGCCCTTTGCCGCGCGTGAGCTGCTGGCGCGCATCCACGCGGTGCTGCGGCGCACGCGCATGCTGCCGCCCAACCTGGCAGTCACCGAGCCGGCGCGCGAGCTGGCGTTTGGCGACTGGCGGCTGGACACCACGGCGCGCCACCTGCTGGACGCGAGCGGCGCGGTGGTGGCCCTGTCGGGTGCGGAGTACCGGCTGCTGCGCGTGCTGCTGGACCACCCGCAGCGCGTGCTGACGCGCGACCAGTTGCTGCAGCTGACGCAGGGGCGCGATGCCGAGGTGTTCGACCGCTCCATCGACCTGCTGGTGAGCCGCGTGCGCCAGCGTTTGGGCGACGGCGTGCGTGGCTCGCGCTACATCAAGACGGTGCGCAACGAGGGCTATGTGTTCTGCGCTGCGGTGCAAGCCGCGCAGGCAGGGGCGGGAAGCGCATGAAGCGCTGGTGGCCGGGCTCTCTGTTCGGGCGCATTTTGCTGGTGCTGGCCCTGGGTCTGGCGCTGGCGCATGCGCTGACCTTCATGCTGGCGGTGACCGAGCGCAGCATGAGCATGCGCAACGCCATGGTGGGCTACCTGGCAAGCGACGTGGCCAGCTCGGTGGCGGTGCTGGAGCGGTTGCCTGCCGCCGAGCGCGGCCAGTGGCTGGCGCGCCTGGCGCGGCGCAATTACCGCTTTGTGCTGGCCGAGCCGCTGCCGGTGCCCGCCAGCCAGTCGGCCCTGGCGCTGCTGGTGGCAGGCGCCGTGGCAGAGGCGCTACCGCCCGGCCGCCCGGTGCAGGTGGTGGACCCCGGCGTGCCGGGCACCGAGCTGCGGCTGCAGCTGCGCCTGGCCGACGGCACGCCGCTGGCGGTGGACATGGACGAGCCCCGGCTGCAGGTATCGCCCTGGGTGCTGGCGGCACTGGCGCTGCAGCTGGTGGTGCTGGTGGGCCTGTGCGCCTGGGCCGTGCGCGCGGCCACCCGCCCCTTGAACGTGCTGGCCGACGCCGCCGATGCCCTGGGCGCCGCGCAGGCGGCGGCGCCCCTGGCCGAGGACGGCCCGCGCGAGGTGGTGCGCGCCGCTGCCGCCTTCAACCGCATGCAGCAGCGCATACAGGCGCACCTGCAGGAGCGCATGCAGATCCTGGCGGCGGTATCGCACGACCTGCAGACGCCCATCACGCGCCTGCGGCTGCGCGCCGACCTGCTGGACGACGCGCCCCTGCGCGACAAGCTGCACGCCGACCTTGCCGAGATGCAGTCGCTGGTGGAGGAGGGCATTGCCTACGCGCGATCCCCACAGGCCGTGCGCGAGCCCCTGCAGCGCGTGGACCTGCGCGCGCTGGTGGAAAGCCTGGCCATGGACTACGCCGACGCGGGCATGCCGGTGCGCGTGCTGCACGCGGCAGGCGGCATCTGCGACACGCGCCCGCAGGCGCTGCGCCGTCTGCTGTGCAACCTGGTGGACAACGCGCTCAAATTTGCGGGAAGTGCCGAGCTGGCGGTGGAAGCCGGAACACAGGGCCCCTGGTGCGTGCGCGTGCTGGACCGCGGCCCGGGCATACCGCAGGCGGACCTGGCCACCGTGCTGCAGCCCTATGTGCGGCTGGAGGATTCGCGCAACCGCGGCACCGGCGGCACGGGCCTGGGCCTGGCCATTGCGAACGAGCTGGCCCAGGCGCTGGGCGGGCGCCTGGTGCTGGCGCCGCGCGACGACGGGGGCGAGGGGCTGGAGGCACGGGTGGAGTTGCCGGCATAGCGCTGCCGCCGGGCCGCGCTGGTACAGTGCCCTTTCCGTGGATAGACTCGTGACAGGGAACGCCATGACAGACACCAGCAGCAGCAACAGCCACATCCGCATTGGCATCGGCGGCTGGACCTTCGAGCCCTGGCGCGACAACTTCTACCCGGCGGGCCTGCCGCACGCCAAGGAGCTGCACTACGCCAGCCGCCAGCTCACGGCCATCGAGGTCAACGGCACCTACTACAGCACCTTCAAGCCGCCCACTTTTGCCAAGTGGCATGGCGAGACGCCCGATGGGTTCATGTTCTCGCTCAAGGCCAACCGCTTTGCGACCAACCGGCGCGTGCTGGCCGAGGCGGGCGATTCGATCAGCCGCTTTGTCGACAGCGGCATCTCCGAACTCAAGGACAAGCTCGGCCCCATCGTCTGGCAGTTCATGCCCACCAAGCAGTTCGAGCCGGGGGATTTCGAGGCCTTTCTGGCGCTGCTGCCCAAGGCGGTGGATGGGCGCACGTTGCGCCATGTGCTGGACGTGCGGCACGAGAGCTTTGCCACACCGGCCTTCATCGAACTGGCGCGCCGGTATGGGTGCGTGCCGGTGCATACCGATTCCGAAAAATTCCCGGCCATCGCCGATGGGGCGGCCGATTTTGCCTACTTGCGGCTGATGCGCAGCCAGGCCGACGTGCCCACCGGCTATACGCCCGAGGTGATTGCGCAGTGGGCCCAGGGCGTGCGCACCTGGACGGGTGGCGAGCGGCCGCGCGATGTGTTCGTGTACTTCATCAACGGCGCGAAGGAACGGGCGCCGGCGGGGGCGATGGAGTTGATCAGGCAGCTGGCCGCAAAGACCGGCTAAAGGGTTGCGCGCTGTGTGAAGCCCTGCGGTGGCTCACCGCCATCGGGCACATTGCCCACCACCACGCGGTCCACCTGTGCCTGCGCCGGCCCCTGGTGCGCCCAGTCGACGAGGGCCTGCACCGCCTGCGGGGTGCCCCAGGCACAGGCCTCCACCCGGCCATCGCTGCGGTTGCGCACCCAGCCCTGCACGCCCAGGCGCTTGGCTGCCTGGGTCATGGACCAGCGGTAGCCGACCCCCTGCACATGGCCGGTGATGAGGAGGTGGCGGGTGATGGAATCGTTGGCGGTATCGGCATTCATGGGGGCACTTTAGTGCAGTGTTTCATGCTGTCTGGCAAATAAAAGGCGTCTTTTCGGCCCTGGCCGCGTTGCAAATCCTCGCGATATCACTCGGTATCGGTGTGGTTTGCGCCTCGCCAGAACCAAAAATCCATCCTTTTTATCATTGCCTTCCAGCATAAAACACTGCACTGACGCGTGGCTTGTGGGGCGCACGTTGCGGGGGCACACTGCCCGCATGAGCACAGCCCCACGCAAGGCCCTGCCCGCCATCGATACCGACCGCTGCACCGGCTGCGGCTGGTGCATCGGCGTGTGCCCGCCGCACGTGCTGTCGCTGCAGGTGCAGGGGCCGCACAGCTGGGGGCCCAAGCGCTCCATGCTGCACGACGAGCCGGGCTGCACAGGGTGCGCGCTGTGTGCGGTGCGCTGCCCGTTCGATGCGATACGGATGGTGCGAACCACGGGCCATGCAACAACCCCTTGACGCCCCCCACGCCCAATCCGCTACACTGGCAACCATGTCGTACACCTCCATCCACACCGCACGTGCTGCCGCTGCCCCCATGGGCATGGCCATGATGCTGCCTGCGTTCACGCGGGCGATGGGTGCACGAATGATTACCACCATTACCCCCGCGGCCACCTGAGCACGCGCAGGTGGCCGTTTCGGCAGCCACCTGGTGATCGCTCTCCCCTCCTCCCCGGAATGAACGAATGAAACCCAGCTCTGGCAGCTGGGTTTTTTGTTTTGTTCGTTTGTTTTTTGGCTGCCTGGCAGCCAGCAACCCGGAGAAGGAAGCCTTATGTACCGCGATCCCGTCCAGTCCCTAGCGCCCCAGCAGCACGACCACATTGCCAGCACTATGGCCATGCCTGCTGCCACCCGCCCGCTGCGCGTGGGCCTGATCGGCATTGGCACGGTGGGCGCGGGCACCTTTCGCGTGCTGGCGCGCAACCAGGCCACCATTGCCGGGCGCGCGGGACGCGGCATCGAGGTGGTGGTGGTCGCAGCGCGCAACCTGGCGCGCGCAGCCAGCGTGGTGGGCACCGGCGTGGCGCTGACCAACGACCCGATGCAGGTCGCCACCCACCCCGAGGTGGACGTGGTGGTGGAGGCCGCAGGCGGCACCGGCCCGGCGCGCGAGTGGCTGCTGGCGGCCATGGCGGCGGGCAAGCATGTGGTGACGGCCAACAAGGCGCTGCTGGCGGTGCATGGCAACGAGCTCTTCGCCGCCGCGCGCCAGCACGGCGTGGCGCTGGCCTACGAGGGCGCGGTGGCCGTCAGCATCCCCATCATCAAGGCGCTGCGCGAGGGCCTCACGGCCAACCGCATCGAGTGGGTGGCGGGCATCATCAACGGCACCACCAATTTCATCCTGAGCAAGATGCGCGACGAGGGCCTGGGGTTTGCACAGGCGCTTGAGCAGGCGCAGGCCCTGGGCTATGCCGAGGCGGACCCGGCCTTCGACATCGAGGGGGTGGATGCGGCGCACAAGATCACGCTGCTGGCGGCCAATGCCTTCGGCATGCCGGTGCACTTTGCCGATGCGCAGGTGGAGGGCATCACCGCGCTGCAGGGGCTGGACGTGGCCTGTGCGGAGCAGCTGGGCTATCGCATCAAGCTGCTGGGCGTGGCGCGCAGGCAAGGTGATGCTGGAGTGGAGCTGCGCGTGCAGCCCGCACTGGTGCCCACCACGCACCTGATGGCGCATGTGAATGGCTCGATGAACGGCATCATGGTCAAGGGCGATGCGGCCGGGGTGACGATGTACTACGGCGCGGGCGCCGGCTCGGAGCAGACGGCATCGGCCGTGATCGCCGACCTGGTGGACGTGGCCCGGCTCGATGGCACGAACGCGGCGCAGCGCGTGCCGCACTTGGGGTTCCATGCGCATGCGGTCAACGACAAACTGGCCGTGCTGCCGCGCGCCGCCGTACACACGCGCCACTACCTGCGCGTGCCCGTGCATGCGGCGCAGGACATCGGGGCCGTGGGCGCCTGGCTGGCCGCGCAGCAGGTGCCGGTGGCGCAGGTGGCGCTGGCGGCAGACAAGGCGCTGCCCCCCGGCAGTGGCGCCCAGGTGCTGGTGCTGACCGACACGGTGGCCCAGGCCACGGTGGACATGGCCGTGCATGCGCTGGCGGCGCACCCGTCGGTGGCCGGGCCGGTGACCACGCTGCGCGTGGAAATGCTCGACGCCTGATTCAGCAGGCTATGCGGGCGCGCCCTGCTGCACCAACGCGGCCATGGCCAGCGCCGCAGGCGTGCCCTCGGCCGTCAGGCCGGCCACCACGCCGGCGCGGTCGGTGTCGGTGCGGTTCTGGCTGACCTTCCACACGCCCTCCCAGCGCTCCACCGCGAGCTCGATGCCGACGATGGCGCGCATCATCTGCTCGATGTAGGCGGGCGGTGCGTCGTCCAGGCGCCAGGGCTCGGCGCGGTGCGCTTCGTGCGCCTCGCTCAGCGTGTGCAGGATGGAGCGCAGGGTGGCCGGGTCGTCCTTGAGCGCGGTGAGCGTGCCGTGGGCGTGCACGGTGGCGTAGTTCCAGGTGGGCACCTGCTTGCCGTCGATGGCCTTGGAGGGGTACCAGGTGGGCGAGATGTAGGCCTGCGGCCCGTGGAAGATGGCCACCGCCGTCTGCGGCAGCAGCGGCCATACGCTGTTGGCGCGCGCCACATGGCCGACCAGCGTGCCGTGCTCGCCGCGCGTGGGGTCGAGGTACAGCGGCACGTGGTTGGCATGCAGCGCGCCTTCGTGCGTGATGACCAGCGTGGCCAGGGGCTGGGCACGCACCAGGGACTGCAGCACGGCAGCATCGGCCACGCGGAACTGGCGGTTGGCATTGGCCATGGCTCAGCCCCCTTCGCTCAGCTGCAGCACGGGCGCACAGTCGATCTGCGTCTTTACCGAGTTGGCCAGGAAGCACGAAGTGTGGGCCTTGTGGTGCAAGTCGTCGAGCTGCTCGGCGCTGGGTGCGTGGGCCGCATCGAAGCGGGTGACCGGCTTGAGCTGCACATGGGTCACGACGAGCTGGCCCGCATCATTCTTGGCCATGGTGCCCACGGCGGCGTCGCTGTAGCTGTCGAGCCGGTAGCCCGCGCGGCTGGCGAAGTCCATGAACCACAGCATGTGGCAGCTGGACAGCGCAGCGACATAGGCCTCCTCGGGGTCGACCGCGGCGGCGTCTGAGTAGGGCAGGGGCACGACATGGGGCGAGGACGATGCGGCCACGGTGGCGCCGCCGTCGAACTGCCAGGTGTGGGCGCGGTGGTAGCGCTTGTCGAGGAAATCGTCGCTGCCGCGTTGCCAGGTGATGGTGGCGTAGTGCTCTGCCATGGGGGTGCTTTCTCGGGGGTGGTGCCTACAATGGTTCCTCAGTTTATGGCCGTGTTACCACATCCAGGGGGCCAATTCATGCCGATTGCCAGAGCCAATCCGACTGCCAGCACCGCCACGCTGCGCCAGCAGGTCTACGAGCGCCTGCGCGGCGCCATCGAGCAGGGCAGTCTGCGCGCGGGTACGCGGCTGCCGCCCTCGCGCGAGCATGCGGTGGCGCTGGGCGTGTCGCGCAACACGGTGCTGTGGGCCGTGCAGCGCCTGCAGGCCGAGGGCTATGTGGAGCCGCGCGTGGGCGATGGCACCTATGTCTCGCAGGCGGCCGGGGGCGCCACTGCCCGCACGCAGCAGCTGGTGGCGCCGCCGCGCGGCCTGTCGCGCCGGGGCCAGCTGATCGCCGACACGGCGGCGCGCTGGAACCCGCCGGTGGCGGTGGCGCGGGCCTTTCGCATGGGGGCGCCGGAGGTGGACACGTTTCCGTATGCGGTGTGGGACCGCCTGGCGCGCCAGGCCGGCCCCGGCCAGCGCGCGGCACGCGCGCAGTACCTGGACCCGGCCGGTGACCCGCAGCTGCGCGAGGCGGTGGCGCAGTGGCTGTGGGCCTCGCGCGGCATCCGCTGCGATGCGGCCCAGGTGGTGGTGTGCTCGGGCTCGCAGCAGGCCATCGACCTGATCGCGCGGCTGCTGCTGGACGTGCTCGACGAGGTGCTGGTGGAAGACCCTGGCTACCCCGGCATACGCGCGGCGCTGCTGGGCCACGGCGTGCGGGCCCGGCCCATGGCCATGGATGGCGAGGGCGCCTGCATTGCCGAGGCCACGGAGCGCTGGCCCGGCGCGCACATGGCGGTGGTGACGCCCACGCACCAGTACCCCACGGGCGGGCGCATGGGCCTGGCGCGGCGCCAGGCGCTGCTGCAGTGGGCGCGCACGCACGATGCCTGGGTGGTGGAGGACGACTACGACGGCGAGTTCCAGTACGGCGCGCAGCGCGTGCCGGCGCTGTGCAGCCTGCCGGGGTCGGAGCGGGTGCTGTACGTGGGCACCTTCTCCAAGACGCTGCACCCGGGCCTGCGCCTGGGCTTCATCGTTGCGCCGCCGGCGCTGGTGCAGCCGTTTGCCATGGCGCGCGCCATCACCGACCGGCATGCGCCCGGCGATGCGCAGGCGGTGCTGGCGCAGTTCATTGCCGAGGGGCACCTGCTGCGCCACCTGCGCCAGATGCGTGAGCTGTACCAGGCACGCCAGCAGGTGCTGCGCGACGCGCTGGCCGATGCCAGCGACGGCGCGTTGCAGCTGGCCGCCAGCGACCGGGGCATGCATCTGCTGCTGGAGCGCGAGCCGGGCAGCGACGACGAGGCCCTGTGCCGCCAGGCCCAGGCGGCGGGGGTGATGCTGGCGCCGCTGTCGCGCTATGCGATGGAGTCGCAGCGGCGCGGCTGGCTGTTTGGCTACGCGGGCTTTGATGTGCCGGAGATCAAGTCAGCAGCCCGCATCGTGGGCAAGCTCGCCCAGCGCCTGCCAGGCGCCTGATCACTCCGCGCTGCGCCACCAGCTTTGCGACAGGGCAGGGCTACGGATGTCCAGCCGCTCGCCCATCACCGGCGCCACCAGGGGCACCTGGCTCGCAGCGGCCAGCGTGGTGATGCGCTCGAAGGGCTCGTGCCAGGGGTGCAGGGCCAGGTCGAAGGTGCCGTTGTGGATGGGCATCATGTGGCGGCCCTTCACATCGCGGTGGGCCTGCAGGCTTTCTTCGGGCTGCATGTGCACGTCGGGCCACTGGGCGTCGTAGGCGCCGGTTTCGACCATGGTCAGGTCGAACGGACCGTAGCGCTCGCCAATGGCCTTGAAGCCGTCGAAGTAGCCGGTGTCGCCGCTGAAGAAGATGCGCGTGTCGCCGGCCATGATGACCCACGAGGCCCACAGCGTGCGGTTGCCGTCCGACAGCGTTCGGCCCGAGAAGTGCTGGGCCGGGGTGGCGACGAACTTCACGCCGCCCACGCTGGTGCCCTGCCACCAGTCGAACTGCTGCACCTTGGCGGCCGGCACGCCCCAGGCGATGAGACGGTCGCCCACGCCCAGGGGGGTGAGGAAATGCTCGACCTTGGGCGCCAGCTTCTGGATGGCGTCGAAGTCCAGGTGGTCGTAGTGGTCGTGCGAGAGCACCACGCCGGTGATGGGCGGCAGCTCGTCGATGGTGAGCGGCGGTGCGTGAAAGCGCTTGGGACCCAGGAACTGGAAGGGCGAGGCGCGCTCGGAAAACACCGGGTCGGTGAGCCAGAACTTGCCGTCGAGCTTGAGCAGCATGGTCGAATGGCCCAGGCGCCACAGGCTCTGGTCGGGTGCGGCCAGCACGTCGGCGCGGGTGAGCGGCTTGACCTCGATGGGCTTGGCGGGCACGGTGTTGGCCGGCTTGTCGGTGGCAAAGCGCCAGAAGATGGCCACCGTCTTGAAGAAGCCGGGGGCCTGGCGCGGGGCCACGTTGCGGAACTTGCCGTCCACGTACTGGGGCGACTGCTCGTACGACGCGGAGGGCAGGGTGGCACAGGAAAGGATGCTGTAGGCCATGGCGGTGATTGCGGTGAGGATGAGGAGGATTCGGGGCACGCGGCGGAACATGGGATTGCCTTTTCGAAAAAGTGCACTGCACAGTGTAGTGTTGTTTTTAAAAAAGTAAACTGCCCGGTGTAAAATTTGTCCTATGCACCCGATAGTCCCCCCTGCCGCCCCCACCCGCCTGACCGACCGCAAGCGCGAGGCCATCGTGCAGGCCGCCATCGCGGAGTTCCGCGAGCATGGCTTTGCCGGCACCAGCATGGACCGCGTGGCCGCGGCGGCGGATGTCTCCAAGCGCACCGTGTACAACCACTTCCCGAGCAAGGACGAGCTGTTCGAGGCCATCCTGGGCCAGCTGTGGGAGCGCGGCCACTCGCTGCCCGAGATCCGCTACGACGCAGGGCAGCCCCTGCGCGCGCAACTACTGGCCGTGCTGGAGCAGAAGATGCAGTTGCTCAACGACGCAAGCTTCATCGACCTCTCGCGCGTGGCCATGGCCGAACTGATGCACACTCCCGAGCGCGCCCGCTCCCTGGTGGACCGCCTGTCCGAGAAGGAGGAGGGCCTGCCGCAGTGGCTGCGCGCCGCCCAGCAGGACGGCCGCCTGCGCACCGGAGTCGACGCCCAATACGCGGCCCACCAGCTGCATGGCATGGTCAAGTCCTTCGCCTTCTGGCCCCAGCTGGCCATGGGCCAGCCGCCGCTGGCACCCGCGCTGCGCCAGCAGGTGCTGGAAGATGCGGTGGACATGTTCCTGGGGTTCTACGCCATCGGACAACCATAGCCCTGGGGCGGGGGCCATCGGATTTGCACTACGCTCGGCGCTTTGCATCCTGAGCCCTCACGAACCCCATGCCCCTCGCTCCCTACCTCGATACCGCCCCGGTGCTCGGCACCGGCGTCTTCGTGCACGAATCCGCCCAGGTGATCGGCGACGTCACCCTCGGCAAGGATGCCTCCGTGTGGTGCAACGCCGTGCTGCGCGGCGACGTGAACCGCATCGTGGTGGGCGAGGCGACGAACGTGCAGGACCTGAGCATGGGCCATGTCTCGCACCGCAATGCCAGCAAGCCCGAGGGCTCGCCACTCATAATCGGCAGCCATGTGACCATCGGCCATGCGGTGATCCTGCACGGCTGCCGCATCGGCGACGAGTGTTTGATCGGCATGGGCTCGATCGTCATGGACGATGCCGTGATCGGCGATCGCGTGATGCTGGGCGCCGGGAGCCTGGTGTCGCCCGGCAAGGTGCTGGAGAGCGGCTACCTGTATATCGGCCGGCCCGCCGTGCGCCAGCGTGCGCTGACGGACCAAGAGATCGCCTACCTGCGTTATTCGGCCGAGCACTATGTGCGCGTGAAGAACAACTACCTGGCGGGCACGCCGGATGCGGCGGTGGTGCCGCCCCAGCCGCTGTAACCACCAGAGGGAGGCAGACGCCCCCTCTGGCAAGGGTTAAGGGCCTGGCGGGATAATCGGGCACTTCTTCCACGATTCCCCACGAGGCGGCACTGCATCGCCCTGGCCGCCCCCACCATGTCTGCCCCACCGCTTCGCGTCCTGTCCGTCATCCCGCCGATGACGCAACTGAACACGCCCTACCCGTCGACGGCCTACCTCACGGGCTTTCTGCGCTCGCGCGAGATCACGGCGGTGCAGGAAGACCTGGCGCTGGCCCTGGTGCTGCAGTTGCTGTCGCCCGATGGCCTGCGCGCCGTGGCGGCCAAGGTGGCTGCGCTGCCGGCCAAGAAGCACAGCCCGGCGGTGCAGGCCTTTGCGGCGCAGCGCGACCGCTACCTGGCGACCATCGCGCCGACCATCGCCTTTTTGCAGGGGCGCGACACCACGCTGGCGCACCGCATCGTGGGCCGCAACTTCCTGCCCGAGGGGCCGCGCTTCGCCACGCTCGACGTGTACGTGGACGACGAGGGCGGCGACCCGCTGGGCTGGGCCTTCGGCGCCCTGGGCCTGCACGACCGGGCCAAGCACCTGGCCACCTTGTATTTGAACGACCTGGCCGACGTGCTGCGCGATGCGGTAGACCCGCGCTTCGAGTTCGTGCGCTATGCCGAGTCGCTGGCGGGCAGCCAGCCCACCTTCGAGCCGCTGGCTGCCGCCCTGGCCGGGCCGCTGAACCTGGTGGACGAGACCCTGCGCACGCTGGCCCTGGCCGCAGTGGAGCGCCATGCACCCACGGTGGTGCTGCTGTCGGTGCCCTTCCCCGGGGCGGTGTACGCGGCGTTTCGCATTGCGCAGGCGATCAAGGCGGCGCACCCGCACATCGTCACCGTGCTGGGCGGCGGCTTCGTGAACACCGAGCTGCGCGACCTGACCGAGCCGCGCGTGTTCGACTACTTCGACTACGTGTCGCTGGACGCGGGCGAACGCCCGCTGTTGGCGCTGCTGGAGCACATACAGGGCCAGCGCGGGCGCCAGCGCCTGGTTCGCACCTTCGTGCGCGATGCCGAGAGCGGCGCGGTGCGCTACATCAACATGCAGGAGGCGGACATCGCCTTTGCCGAGGTGGGTACGCCCACCTGGGACGGGCTGCCGCTGGACAAGTACTTGTCGCTGCTGGACATGCTCAACCCCATGCACCGGCTGTGGAGCGACGGGCGCTGGAACAAGCTCACCGTGGCGCACGGCTGCTACTGGAAGAAGTGCAGCTTCTGCGACGTGAGCCTCGATTACATCAGCCGCTACGAGGGCGCCTCGGCCAGCGTGCTGGCCGACCGCATCGAAGCCATCGTGCGCGAGACAGGGCAGACGGGTTTCCACTTCGTGGACGAGGCGGCGCCGCCCAAGGCCCTCAAGACCCTGGCCACCGAGCTGATCGAGCGCAACGCCGGCATCTCGTGGTGGGGCAACATCCGCTTCGAGAAGACCTTCACGCCCGAACTGGCAGAGCTGCTGGCCGACAGCGGCTGCATCGCCGTCTCGGGCGGGCTCGAAGTGGCGTCGGACCGGCTGCTGGACCTGATGAAGAAGGGCGTCTCGGTGGACCAGGTAGCGCGCGTCACGCGGGCCTTCACCGACGCGGGCATCCTCGTGCATGCCTACCTGATGTACGGCTTTCCGACGCAGACGGTGCAGGACACGGTGGACGCGCTCGAATACGTGCGCCAGCTGTTCGCCAACGGCTGCATCCAGAGCGGGTTCTTCCACCGCTTTGCCTGCACCGTGCACTCGCCCGTGGGCAAGGCGCCCGAGGAGTACGGCGTGACGCTGGAGCCCCTGCCGCCGGTGAGCTTTGCCAAGAACGACATCGGCTTTCACGACCCTACGGGCGTGGACCACGACGCACTGGGCGGCGCGCTCAAGAAGGCCATCTACAACTACATGCACGGCATCGGCGTGGAGGAGGACGTGCGCAGCTGGTTCCCCTTCAAGGTGCCCAAGACCACGGTGCAGCGCAACCGCATCGAGAAGGCACTGCAGCAGCGGGGGTAGAGGAGCCCGTCGACAGGCCCTATGCGACGGCCGCCATGTAGGCCAGGACACTGTCAAAGTCCGCCTGATCCCCAGGCTCCTTGTACAGCGTCTCGAAACCCTTCCTCAACAGGCCGACCAGGTGGTCCCGGTTGCCGAGCAGTTCTGCCTGGAGCGCCGGGTCCTGCGCCAGCAGCTTGAAGATCTCGATCTTTGCCAGAAGCTGGCCGCTTTTGTTGTCAAAATTTTCGGCATTGAGGTCCAGGAGATTGCGCATATTGCGCATGCCCGAAGTTTTGGCGCCATGCGCCATGAGTGACTTCACCGCTTGGGGCAGATGGTTGGAAACCGCCATTTCGATGGCATGGTGGTAATAGTCGTTGCGGGAGGCGTTGGGATCGGCGCCGTGCTTGAGCAACAGGTCCACGATCTTCGGGGAGGAGTAGCGACAGGCTTCTTACAGATGGAGCGCGCCCTTGTGGGCGAGATTGGGATTGGCGCCGTGTTCCAACATGAGCTGGACGATTTTCACGCTCTTGTTGCTGATGGCCTTGCTCAGGCACGAGTAGCCGGAGGAGAGCTTGCTGTTGGGATCGGCGCCCTTTTCCAGCAAGGCCTGGACAGCGGCGACATTCTTGGACAAACCGATGGCGCGGATGAAGGCATAGGTCGGGTAGTTCAGCTCGCGCTCGGCGGCCTCGATGGCCCGGCCCACGCGGCCCAGCTGCGCGGTCGGGGCCAGGGTCTTCATCAACGCCACCACGTCTGCGGGCGGCTTCTTCTTGCCGTCGATGAAGCCGTATTCGAGCTTGCGCGCGACCTCGTCGTCCACCAGCTCCGCATGCAGCGCGTGGCAGACCTTGGACAGGGGACCGATGAAATCCCCGACGTCGGTGGAGCCTGAGGTGAAGGCCGCATCGATCACCCGGCCCGAGCGCTCATAGTGGTCGAAGCCCAGGTGGTCCGTGGGGTGGATGGTGATCTTGCGGGCGGCGCAGAAGGCCTTGATGGCCGCTTCGAGCGCGGCGCCGTCAGGGGTGCTGAAAACCGCGTGCAGCGCATCGGCATCGGTGTCGTTCTTGCAGACCAGCGTGAATCGCGTCGTGTATTCCATGTTCCCTCAAGTATTGGTTTTTTTGCAGGCATCATATTTCGATGCAGACACTTCGCCCGCCCTTCACCGCCGCCATCTTCGACATGGATGGCCTGCTCATCGATTCGGAGCGCGCCACCATGCGCGCCTGGACCGAGGCGGCGCTGACACTGGGCGTGGTGCTGCGCGAGCCCGACTATCTGCAGGTAGTGGGCAAGGCGGCGCAGGATTCCGATGCCATTTTGCAGATGCACCTGGGCGGGGTGGTGCCGTTCGAGCAGGCCCTACTGGCCGTGCGGGCGGCGCTGGAGGAAGGGGAGGGCCGAGAGCTGCTCTTTCCGCTCAAGCCCGGTGCGGCATCGCTGCTCGCGCAGTTGCAGGCCGCAGGCATTCCGTGCGCGGTGGCCTCGTCGTCGCGCACCGACGAAATCGCGCAGCGCCTCGCGCGCGTGGGCGTGCTGCAGCACTTCGCGGCCGTAGCCGGTGGCAATGAGGTGCTGCGCGGCAAGCCCGACCCGGCCCTGTATGCACTGGCTGCCGCGCGCCTTGGCGTGGAGCCGGCGCAGTGCCTGGCCTTCGAGGACAGCCACAACGGTGGCTGTGCCGCCCTGGCTGCGGGCATGGGGCTGGTGGTGGTGCCGGACCTGCTGCAGCCAGCGCCCGAGGTGGCGCAGGCCTGCGTGGCCGTGCTGGGTTCGCTGAAAGAAGCCCTGCCGCTGGTGCCGCGCTGGTTCGCGCCGGGCGCCAGCAGCTGACCGTCAGATGTTGGTCTGCGCCTCGGCTTCGAGCACCTTGCGGCGGGCCATGGCCAGGTTGGCGCGGCTGCGGTCGAGCACGTAGTAGATGAACAGGCCGTCGTGCTTTTCCACCGGGCGAATGATGTGGTACTGCTGGGTCAGCGTGATCAGGATGTCCTCGATGCTGCCCGCCAGGCCCAGCGACTTCATGGTCTTCATCTTGGCGCGCACGACCTCGGTGTTGCCGGCGGCGGCCAGCTCCAGGTCCAGGCCCGTGCCCACCGATTCGAGCAGCATGCCGCTGTTGTAGTCCACCAGCGCGGCGCACATGGCGCCCTCGGTCTGCATGAGCTGGTTCAGGAGTTCTTTGGGGGTGAATGCCATGGCGTGGTCTCCGATGGTAGTGGAACAGGGAACGGAACTACAAAGACGGGGCGCTGCCCGGTTGCGGCGTGGCAGCGCAGGCGGAAACCACCTGGTCCGCCGTGTTGCGGCAGCTCCAGAGCAGCTTGCCCAGCAGCGACGATTCGTTGGTGACCACGGTGAGCACCAGGTCGCCCGAGGGCACGGGGACGTTCATCGAGACGATGTGGCCGCTGCCCGACTCAAGGATCAGCCGCTCGGGTGCACTGTGCCCGGCCTCGCGCGTCATGGCGCCGGCCAGCGCACTGAGCGAGCCGGACATGGCCGAGAGCCGGTCGGCGTCCTGGCTGTCGGAGAGGGTGGAGGCCACGGTGAAGCCGTCGGCACTGGCCAGGGTGGCGCTCAGGATGCCGGGCGTGCCGCGCTGAAGTTCGCCCAGCAATTGGGCCAGCTGGGCGATGGTGACCAAGCGCAGCGCCGTGCCAGCGGACGAAAATCCTGGGGTGCTGCCAATGCTGCTACTCATGTTCGATCTCCGCCATGCTCACCAGAACCGACAGCAAGAGGCGCACGTCGGCATCGCGCCGCACGTCCACCTCGAGCACGGGGGGGTTGTATCCGAGGGCGCCCAGCTGCTCGCAGTAGTCCACGATGCCGGGCGAGGGGTGCGTGTCGAGCCGGCCAACGCCGACCACGGTGCGCCGCCCCGGCACGTGCGGGGCGAAGGCCTTGAGGTAGCGCGCCACCTCGCCCACGGGGTCGGGCTGCGAGTTGTCGGCCAGCACGATCAGGCCGAAGGCACCGGCGCCCAGGATGTCCCACATGAAGCGAAAGCGCTCCTGCCCGGGCGTGCCGAAGAGCTTGAGCACCCACTGGTCGCCCAGGCGGCATTCGCCGTAGTCGAGCCCCACGGTGGTCATGGTCTTGCCGGGCATGGAGAGCTCGGCACCGCCGGTGATGGGTACGTCGGTGGAGAGAACCTCGCCATCGCTGATGGCGCGGATCGCGGTGGTCTTGCCGGCGCCCATGGGCCCCGTGAAGACGATCTTGAGATCGCGCGAGGTGCCCGCGGACACGGCGGGTGCAGGGGAGGGCATCACCATAGCTTGAGCCGTTCACGCAGGTTGCCGAGCCATCCCGGCGGGGTGGCTGCGGCCGGTGGGTCTGGAGGCTTCGCGGCGCCTGCGGCGGCTGGCGCCGCCGGGGACCGGGCGGGGGCAGATGCAGCACCGGAGCTGCCCTCGTCCACCGCCAGCCCCAGCGCCAGGCAGGCTTCGAGGAACCAGCGCACGGTGGCCTCGGGCACGCCGCTCCTGGCGCAGGCCTGCTCGTAGCTCAGCGCCTGGCTGGTGAGCAGCGCCGCCAGGCGAGGATGGCCTGCGGCGGTGAGGCCCACCGCATCGGGCCAGCGCGAAAGCCGGTAGTGGCCGGAGCGCGCTGGGGCGCTGGCACCCGTCTGGGCCAGCCGCATGGCCAGGCCCCACAGCAGGTGGCGCAGGCTGTGGGCGGGCACGGAGCGGATGAGCTCTTCCTCCACCGGGCTGACGCGGTGCGGCTCGCCCAGGGTGTAGGCACCCGAGAGCAGCACCTCCATGGGCATGGAGGTGTGCACCAGCTGCTGCACGAAGTCGAACACGATCTGCTGGCCGGCGCTCATGGGCACCACGGCGCGGCGGCGCTCGGCCGTGCGGGTGCGCTCGCCCAGCAGCTCGAACAGCGCGCGCTGGCCCTTGACCGGGTCGAACTGCGACACACCGTGCACGCGCTGGGTGGCCGACTGCAGGACGGCGATGACATTGGTCATGCGCAAGGGAGTGGCCACCGTGAGATCGGCGGTGGTTTCCAGCGCCGCCCCCACGTCCTCGGGGTCGATCACGCGCACGGTGATGCACGGGGCATGGAAGCGGTAGGGCCAGTGGCCCGGAACGAAGACCACGTTGCACTCGGCCAGTTGCTCGCTGAACCGCGCCCGGATGTTCACCCCGCCTTCGAGCAGCCGAACCAGGGCGCGCAACACCAGCTGGTCCTTCTGCGCAATGTCCTGGGTACCGATGACAAGCCCGTCGCCCATATCAAGCCCCATGTGCAGGATGGCGCCCGTGAAGGCGGCCATGGATGGCCCGGCCCGCGCTCGAAGCAGGAAGATCAGGAGCAGAAACGGCGAGCGCGGGACCTGGGCGGTGTTGCATCGCTGGGGCGGCCTCTCGGTGGTGGATACGACGACCCTGAGACGGCAGCTCCCCTGAGCAACCCTGATCAAACGTGGCAGTCCCGCTGTCATGGGCCCGGGAACAGGTAGATAACACGTTCTCAGGGCCGGTAGACCGGTGACTTTGCGGACCCGGCTTTCGCGCGGGGGGGCCGTTTCAGTGCTTTTCAGTATAGGGGAATGGGTTGCGCTGGCAACCCTTGATTGGCGCGCCCAGGCACCCGCTCACGGCAGGCGTTTTTGGGTGTTGTTCTGGCGCACACACCACCAGCATGGCGCTGCTTGGGGGGGGCCCGGTTACTTCTGCTTCTGGTAGGCCTTGTCGGCTGGGGGGCCGCGGTCCGTGTCCTGCAGGCCACGCTGCACATCGCGGTAGGCCTGCTGCACCTGTGCGTCGGGCTTGCCGTGGGTCATGTCCACCGACTGGTCGCGCTCATGGGGCAGCTTGGGGCTTTCTTCCTGGGGGGCGTTCTGCGCATCGGCATCGCCGCTGGTCGGGGTGCTGGCCGTCTGGCGTTTGGTGGTGTCCACCGAGGGTTCGTTCTTCTGGCGGTCGGCGATGGTGGACATGGGGTTCTCCTGGGCGCCGCGGGGGCGCAATGGTTGTCGTCGTCCATCGTAGGCATGCCCTGCAGCCTGCGGTGTAGGCCCACATCCCATGCGCGCGACAGGACGCACCACCCCCAAAACACTGTATGCCCAACCATGTGCCACACTCTCGTCCTTATGTCTTCAACCGAGTGGGCCCAAGCGGCCCTGCAGTCGTTCGATGCGGTGGTGCAGGCCACCCCGGGGTTCCGCAGCCGGGGTGGGCAGCGGCGCATGGCCGAGCAGGTGGCACAGACCTTCAGCCAGGCCACGCTGGGCAAGGTGGACGAGGAAGCGGGCGAGGCTGCGCCCACCCGTTCCATCGCCGTGATCCAGGCCGGCACGGGCGTGGGCAAGTCGCTGGCCTACTGCGCGCCCGCCATTGCCATGGCGCTGTCGCGGGGCACCCGGGTGCTGATATCCACCGCCACGGTGGCGCTGCAGGAGCAATTGGTCAACAAGGACCTGCCAGCACTGGCCTTGCTGCTACCCCAGCCCTTCAAGTTTGCGCTGGCCAAAGGACGGGGGCGCTACGTCTGCAAGCTCAAGCTCGACCGCCTGGCCGGCACCGGCGAGGCCGAGGAGGCGATGGACGACGACCTGTTTGCCGAGGAAGAGGCTGCGGCCCGCGCCAAGCGCCCGCGCCAGGAGACCGAGGCACGCATCCAGTTCTACTCGGCCATGTCGCAGACCCTGGGCAAGGGCGGATGGGACGGCGACCGTGACAGCCTGGACACGCCACCCGAGCCCGAGGTGTGGAGCGCCGTGGCGGCCGAGGGGGCCTCGTGCACCGGCAAGCACTGCCCCGCGTTCAGCCAGTGCACCTACTATGACAAGCGCAAGGAGCTGATCGGCGCCCAGGTGATCGTGGCCAACCATGACCTGCTGCTGTCGTCCCTGGGCGCGCGCGTGCTGCCCGAGCTGGACAACTGCCTGCTGGTGCTGGACGAGGCCCACCACCTGCCCGCAACGGCCCTCGACCAGTTCGCCTGCAGCATGGACCTGAGCCGCGTGACCTGGATCGAGCGCCTGGCCAGCCGCGGACTGCGCATCGGCGCGCTGCTGGAGGTGGAAGAAATCGCCGACATCCCCAAGCACTCGGGCCAGTTGCGCCAGACGCTGCAGGACCTGGCGCGCATCGTGATGGACGTTTACGGCCCGGCCCTCAAGAGCCAGAAGGACGCCTGGGGCCCGGCCCGCGTGCGCGTGCCGCGCGGTGTGCTGCCCGAGCAGCTGATCGCGCCGCTGGGCCTGCTGGCTGCCAGCGCCGATGGTTTTCTCGAAGCGCTGCGCGCCATTTCCAAGTCCCTGCGCGCCGAGATGCGCGACAAGCCCGACGAGGCGCGGCGCCTGTCCACCCTGTACGCGCAGATCGGCATGCTGGCGCCCCGGCTGGAAGAGCTGCACGCCACCGCCCAGCTGCTGCTGCAGGATGCACCCGAGGGCGCGGTGCCGGCGGCCAAGTGGTTCACGCTGGAGGTGGAGGGCGACTTCATCGTGGTCAAGGCGCATGCCAGCCCCATATTGCCCGGCACCACGCTGCGCAACCACCTGTGGAACGCGGTGCGCGGGGCGGTGCTGACCTCGGCCACGCTCACCAGCTGCGGGCACTTCGAGTTCTTCATGCGCGAGTCGGGCCTGCATGGCGATGCGGCCGCCACCACGCTGGAGGTGCCGAGCCCCTTCAACTACGCCGCCCAGGGCACGCTGATAGCGGCCGAGACGCACGCCGACCCCAAGAACGCAGCCGCCTTCACGGCGGAGATGGTGGACGCGCTGCTGTACGACATCGCCAATGTGGAATACGGCGCGTTGGTGCTGTTCACCTCGCGCGAGCAGATGCGCCAGGCCGTGGAGGCCCTGCCCACCGCCATGCGCAGCGTGGTGCTGGTGCAGAACGCGCTGCCGCGCACGCAACTGCTCAAGCGCCACCGCGAGCGCGTGGCCGAGGGGCAACCCTCGGTCATCTTCGGCATGCAGTCCTTCGGCGAGGGGCTGGACCTGCCGGGCCGGCTGTGCGAGTCGGTGTTCATCACCAAGCTGCCTTTCGCCCCGCCCGACGATCCGGTGGGCGAGGCCCGCGCGGAATGGCTGCGCGCCGTGGGGCGCGACCCTTTCAGCGAGCTCGTGGTTCCTGCCACCGCGATCCGTCTGGCCCAGTGGGTGGGCCGCGCCATCCGCACCGAGGAAGACCAGGCGCATGTGTACTGCTACGACAAGCGGCTCATGAACACCTCGTACGGGCAGCGCCTGCTCAAGGGGCTGCCGCCGTTTGCGCTGGAGCAGCGCAAACCGCGCTGAGCAGCGCCCCCCTTTGCCGCCATGCGGCTCCGACCCTCTCTCCATAAAAGAAAGAAAGCCTTCCATGACCCGCGCCATCCCCGCCTGCCCCCAATGCGGCCTGGAGAACACCTACCCCGATGGCAACGGCAGCTATGCCTGCCCCGACTGCAGTTTTGAATGGCCCATGGTGGCCGAGGCGGCAGAGGCCGACGAGGCCGGGGGCGACGGCACCGTGCGCGATGCCCATGGCAATCCGCTGGCCGACGGCGACGCGGTCATCCTGGTGAAGGACCTCAAGGTCAAGGGCTCATCATCCACCCTCAAGAAGGGCACCAAGATCAAGGGCATCCGCCTGATCGACGGTGCCGATGGCCACAACGTCGACTGCAAGACGGACCTGGGCAGCCTGTTGCTGAAGTCGGAGTTCCTGAAGAAGGCGTGATCGATTCCGGCTGAGGCGGAGCAATGCGAGGCGCTGCTGTCAGACAATGCCCTCCCCAAGCCGGGCCGGGGGACGACGCCCGCCACGCTCCATGCCGCCTACAGTGAATTTTTACCCATTCACCATCTGCCGGAGGCACCCCCATGGAACACGACACCCCTGCCCGCGAGACGCTGTGGAAGCTGATCAAGGACATCAAGTTCGGCATGCTCACGCACCGCCATGCCAATGGCATGCTGCACGCGCACCCGCTGACCACGCAGAACCGCAGCATCGACGAGCAGTCGCTCCTGTACTTCTTCATTCCGCGCAATGGCGAGCTCTATGGCCGCCTGCTGACCGATGGCCAGGTGAACGTGTCGTATGCCGACCCTGGCGATGACAGCTATGTATCCCTGTCGGGCCAGGCCACTTTCGTGGAAGACATGGCGAAGAAGGAAGCCCTTTGGTCGCCCATGGCCAAGGCCTGGTTTCCTGCGGGCCACACCGACCCCAACCTGGCGCTGCTGGCAGTGCGCGTCGGCCATGCCGAGTACTGGGACGTCAAGGAAAGCAAGATGGTGCAGCTGTACAAGATGGCCAAGGCCGCCATCACCGGCGAGCAGCCACGTGACCTGGGCGAGCACAAGGAACTGACGCTGTCCTGAGACAGCGCCGCGCATATCGCTGGTGCGCCCGCCTTGGGGCGCACCGTTCACTTCCGCACCACAGGAGATTGCCATGAGCAGCAAGGAAAACCAGACCGACGACGACCTGAATGCCGCCAGCGACGGCAGCGGCAAGGTGGCCAACGCCCACAACAGCGCAGGCGACAAGACCACGCAGATCAACCAGGGCCGCCGCACGCCAGAGAGCCGTGGTGACCGCGATACCCACCTGGGCAGCGGCAACCAGGGGCAATCGCGCCAGGGCGGGGCTGGCAGCAGCAGCGGTGGTGGGAGCCGCGGCGCGGGCTGACGCCGCGCACGGCCGCCACGCACCAGAAAGGGCCCTTGGGCTCTTTCTTTTTGATGGCCGGCCCTTGAAAACGCCGAAGAACCATCCATATACCATCCATACGGATGTCAAACGACGGCCAAGAGGCACTATGACCCCCACTTCCAACACTACCCTGGCCTTGCGCAGCAAGGTCCCCGATTCGGAAAAGATCACCATCAACCTCGGCTATGTGGACCTGGGGCACATCGATCTGCTTGTATCGGAGGGCTTCTACGCCAACCGCACGGATTTCATCCGCACCGCCATCCGCAACCAGCTGAGCACCCAGAACGATGAGGTGCGCCAGGTGGTGGCACGCAAGATGCTCGTGCTGGGACTGCAGCGCTTTGGCCGCACCGACCTGGAGGCCGTGCAGGCCGCAGGCCAGAGGCTGGAGATCCGCGTGCTGGGCCTGGCCAGCATCGAGGACGACGTGCCGCCCGCGCTGGCGCAGGCGACGATCGCCTCGGTCACCGTGCTGGGGGCTTTCCACGCCAGCCCGGCAGTGAAGGCGGCACTGGCGGGCCGCATCGGCTGAGACAAGCGCCTACCGTGGCGGGTGCCCAGCGCACCACAACGGCGATTTCTTTCATCTTCCATTCCAGACCGGCCCTTTCGAGCGGCGGCATTCCGAGACAAAAACCGACGGCACCAGCCGCCCAGGGGCGGCCGTGCCATGAACGGCGCACGCCCTACCAGCTCACCCAAGGACCTTCCCATGGACTGGAACCACAATCTCAAGCAACTCCTCGGCAACGCCACCGACCTGGTGCGCAAAGGCCAGTTGGCCGATGCCACCCGCGCCATCCAGCAGGCCCTGGGCGGAATACCCGCCACCGCGGGCGCGGCAAGCGCCACAGCGCCCCATGCCGGTGCCACCGGCACCTTGCGCGAAGGCCGGGCAGCAATGCCCGCGTCCAGCCCAGCCGGTACAGGCTGGCGCAATGGCTTTGCGCAGGCCGATGTCGAAGACGCCGTGGTGATCGACCTGCCGGACGACACGCCTGCCCGCAGCCAGCCCTCCCCGGCCACGGGCCCCGCGAGCGCCCGGACCGCTGGCGCGCAGGCGCCCGGCAGCTTCACCCGGATGGCCTTTGCGCTGGCTGGCGCCCCGCAGGACCATTACTACCTGTATGTGCCGCCCGGAGCCGACACCGGTGCCCCCATGCCCCTGGTGCTCATGCTGCATGGCTGCACCCAGGACCCCGAGGACTTCGCCACCGGCACGGGCATGAACGGCGCGGCGGCAGCAGCCCATGCCCTGGTGCTCTATCCCGCCCAGTCCGGCAGTGCCAACCCCAAGGCCTGCTGGAACTGGTTCCGGCCACAGGACCAGCGGCGCGGCGGCGGCGAGCCGGCCACGCTGGTGGCCATGGTGCGCGAGGTGATGGCACGCCACCCGGTGGACGGTAACCGCGTCTATGTGGCGGGCCTCTCGGCCGGTGGCGCCATGGCGGCCCTGCTGGCGCGCGAATACCCCGACCTGTTTGCCGCCGTGGGCGTGCATTCGGGCCTGTCGGCTGGCGCGGCGCAGAACGTGATGGCGGCGCTCTCGGCGATGAAGACCGGCGCCAAGGCCGCCAGCACCAGCCCGTTCGCGACGACCACGCCCCCCGTCATCCAGCTGGGCACGGCGCTGCCCCTGATCGTCTTCCATGGCGACGCCGATGCCACCGTGCATGCCCGCAATGGCGAGCAACTGGTGGAGGCGGCGCTGGACGCCGCCGAGAGCGAGGTACGCCCTGCGGTGACCACCGGCCGGTCGGCCCACGGCCAGGGCTATACGCGCACCCTGTACCAGAGCGGCGGCGCCACGCTGGCAGAGCACTGGGTGCTGCACGGTGGCGGCCACGCCTGGGCCGGCGGCGATGCGCGCGGCAGCCATACCGATCCCCGGGGCGTGTCGGCCACCGAGGAGATGCTGCGCTTCTTCCTCGCACACCCCCGCTGTTGACCCCCGGCCACGCGCCACCATAATTTGCCCCCGGGGCACCACGCACCGTCCTATTCATTCCAACAGCAAGGTGCGGTACCTGGAGGGAAATTCACCGTGGAAAACGTCTACATCACCATCGCGGGACTGGTGGCCATCGGGCTGGTCGTCTACTTTGTGCGGCGCGCCAGGCGCCAGGACAACACCCGCACCGACCTGAAGATCACCGGAGTGCGCATTGACCCGCCCTCGGGCTGTGTGCTGCAGGCCAACACCCCCATCACCGCGACGCTGGACTACCGTTACTCGGCGCCCCGCGAGCCGCTGTATGTCTGGGTGAAGATCCTCGACGCCACCTACGACTCGGTCTACGAGGGTTCGCACGACCGCATGGAGCCCGGCACGGGCCGGATCAGCCGTTCGGTGCACCTGACGCAAGCGGGCAGCGTGCGCGAGCTGTTCATCGTGGCCAAGAACCAGGACTTCGTGGAAGTCTTCAACCAGGCGCTGGCGGTGGACTTCACCTACGAGCAGACCGAGGTCGACGAAGAGTGGATGAACGACGGCAAGGGGTCGGAGATCACCGGCATCACCCTGTCCATCCCGTCGCCGGCCGTGGTGAAGGCCGGCACCCGCATCGGCGTGGACATCGCCTATGCGATCAACACCGAGGAGGGCCTGGACATCTGGGCCATCCCTGAGACGCAGGCCAACATGACCTACGAGGGCACCACGGGCAGGCAGGCGGGTACGGGGGTCGTGCCCAGGCACTTCACCGTGATCGACCCGGGCCAGCTGGGCAGCCTGCGGCTGGTGATGAAGAATGCCGCCAGCCAGACGGTGTACGAACGCACCGTGCCGGTGGACTACACCTACACGGCTTAGCCCCGCGGCTGGGGTCCGCACCGCATCCACCCCAAGCTCGAAAAGCGTGTCCTGGGTTCGCGTTGCCCACGAGCACCCACAGGTTCGGATGCCACCGGGTTCGGTTTATCCTGCAGGCCCACGCGACCCCACCCGCATCTTCAGGACTCCCCATCCATGCCCTCCAGCCATCCCCTCCAATGCCGCTGCGGCCAGGTCCGCGGGCTCGTCCAGCCCACCGCGCCCGCGACCCGCTGCGTCTGCTACTGCCGAGACTGCCGGGCGTTTGCGCGCCACCTGGGGGCACAGGCCGACGTGCTGGACGCGTTCGGCGGTTCCGAGGTCATCCAGGTGCCTGCAGCGAACGTCACCTTCACCCAGGGCCAGGAGTCGCTGGCCTGCCTGCGCCTGACGGACAAGGGCATGCTGCGCTGGTATGCCGCGTGCTGCAACACGCCCATCGGCAACACCATGGCCGACCGACGCATGGGGTTCACCGGCCTGGTCCACACCAGCCTGCGTGGCGCATCGCTGGACGCCAGCTTCGGCCCGGTGACCATGCGCACCCAGGTCAAGAGTGCACTGGGCGCGCCCGGTTTCGGCAGCTCGGGCGAGCTGGCGGGCATTGCGCGCATGCTGGGCCTCGTTGCCAAAGCGCTGCTCACGGGCACCTACCGCAAATCGCCGTTCTTCGACGCCAAGACCGGTGCGCCCGTGGCGGTACCGGTGGTGCTGTCGGCGGCCGAACTCGCCGCCGCGCACAATGACGGCCCCTGAGGCACTGCCGCCCGCCACCCGACCCGCCATGCATCCCATCGCCGTCATCGACTTTGAAACCACGGGCATTTCGCCCGGCCAGGGCGCTCGCGCGACCGAGGTGGCCATCGTGCTGCTGGAGGGCGGTCGCGTGGTGGACCGCTTCCAAAGCCTGATGAAGACCGGCGCCTGGATCCCTGCCTTCATCACCCAGCTCACGGGCATCACCAATGCCATGGTGAACGCCGCGCCCGAGGCCGCCGGCGTGATGCAGGAGGCCGCCCGCTTCGTGGGCGACGCGCCCATGGTGGCGCACAACGCCGCGTTCGACAGCAAGTTCTGGCAGGCCGAACTGGCGCTGGCGGGCGTGGCCGCGCCGCACCCGTTCGCCTGCACGGTGCTGCTCTCGCGCCGCCTGTACCCGCAGGCGCCGAGCCACAAACTGGGCACGCTGGTGAACTACCACGGCCTGCCGCGCACGGGCCAGGCCCACCGGGCCCTGGCCGATGCCGAGATGGCTGCCGAGCTGCTGGCGCGCATGCAGCACGACCTGCGCCAGCGCTGGGGCGTGGCCGAGCCCGGCCATGCGCTGCTGATGGCGCTGCAGCGCTGCGCCAAGCCCGGTATCGGCAAGCTGCTCGCACAGCATGGCAAGCCTGTGGTCCCGCTGACCTGCTGACCGATCTCCCTGCCCGCAACCCTTGTTTGCTGGCACGGGCATGCGGCGAATCGCCGAAAATGCGCGGTTGCCTTCTTGAACCGATTCACACCATTTTTCCCATGACCGATACCACCCAAGCCCAACCGTTGCCCGACCACCTGTCCGTCGACCCGCGCAGCCCGCACCATGTCGCGGCCGTTTTCGAGCACGACATCGGCATCCGCTTCAATGGCAAGGACCGCACCGATGTGCAGGAGTACTGCGTCAGCGAAGGCTGGGTGAAGGTGCCCGCCGGCAAGACGCTGGACCGCAAGGGCCAGCCGCTGATGATCAAGCTCAAGGGCACGGTGGAAGCCTTCTACCGCCAGCCTGAGTGAACCGTCTTCCATCGGCTCCATGGACGGGACAGCGCCCTGGGTCATCCACTGCGATGGCAGCGCCATTCCCAACCCGGGCCGCATGGGCCTGGGCGCGCTGCTGGTAGCGCCCGATGGCACGCGCCACACGCTGTCGCAGGCCACGCATGCCACGGGATGCAACAACGAGGCCGAACTGGGCGCACTGGTGATGGCCTTGAACGAGGCGCGGGCCCACGGCGCCCGCGCATTGCAGGTCTACAGCGACAGCAGCATTCTGGTGGAGCAACTCGGCGGGCTTGCCAGGCCATGCATTGAACGCCTGGAGCCGCTGTACGCCGCTGCGCGCATCCTGCTCGAGAGCTTCGGTGAAGTACAGCTGCAGTGGATTCCCCGCCATCGCAATGGCGAGGCCGATGCCCTGGCGCGCGCGGCATTGGGTGCGCCACCCAAACCTTCCGTGCACCCCTCCCTGCGGGGCCTGCCGCGCAAGAAGCGCAGGAGCCCGTCGCCGCTGCCGGGCTGACCCTGGCCGGCGTTCACGACGGCTCGAAGCCCATCGCAGCCCGGTAGGCCGCGATCTTGGGCAACAGCACCTGGCGGCGCGCCAGGCTCTGGGGCGGCCAATGCGCTTCGCGTTCATAGTATTCGGGAACCACAGCCGCGCCTTGCGGCAGCACCACCCAGGGCTGCTTGGCGAGGGTGAAGATGTGGATGTCCGGCGGCAGATGGTCGGGCGCATCGAGCGTGCCCACGCGCACGAAGGACACCAGCGGGCCCGCGCCCGCGTAGTGGCTCCACACGGCCACATGGCAGTGCGGGCAGCGCGCGATCTTCTGGCCCAGGCCGCTTTCCGAAGGGGTGTCGACCAGCACCGGCGGGCCGCCCAGCAGGCGGATGCGGTCAGCCTCGATCATGGCGTTCAGCGCGAAGGAAGCCCCGCTCTCGCGCTGGCACCAGCGGCAGTGGCAGCAGTGCACGAACAGGGGTGCCGTTTCCATGCGGTAGCGCACGTGGTGGCAGTCGCAACCGCCTTCGAGCGGGAATGGGGGCGTGGACGGGAAATGCATGGCGATCACTCCGTGGAGGGCCGCACGTTACGGCAAAAGCCACACCCTGTCACTCCCGTCCTGTCACGCGCCGCAATCAGCCGCGCGGGCCCGCAGCAGGGCGTGTTCCTGCGCATTGCGCGTGAGGCTGGCGGCCAGCTCGAACTGCGCACGCGCCTCGCCATTGCGGCCCAGCTTGGCCAGCAGGTCGCCGCGCACGCTGGGCAGCCAGTGGTAGTCGCGCAGGGCGGGGTCGGCGCCCAGTGCATCGACCAGCACCAGAGCGGCGGCGGGGCCATCGGCCATGCCCACGGCCACGGCGCGGTTCAGCGCCACGACGGGCGAGGGCGCAACCTGCAGCAGCGCGTCGTACAGTGCCACGATGTGCTGCCAGTCGGTGTCTTCGGCGCGGCGCGCACGCGCATGGCAGGCCGCGATGGCGCCCTGCAGCGCGTAGGGCCCCCAGGGGTGGCCGGCGCGGGCCAGTTGCTCGGCCCGGTCGAGCGCGGCCAGGCCGCGGCGCACCAGCAGGGGGTCCCAGCGTGCGCGGTCCTGGTCCAGGAGCAGCACGGGGCGGCCCTCGGCATCGGTGCGCGCAGGCAGGCGCGAGGCCTGGATCTCCAGCAGCGCCACCAGCCCCTGCACCTCGGGCTCGTCGGGCGTGAGGCCGGCGAGCACGCGCACCAGGCGCAAGGCCTCGTCGCACAGGGCCGGGCGCATCCAGTCGTCGCCCGCGGTGGCGGCGTAGCCTTCATTGAAGACCAGGTAGATCACTTCGAGCACCGAGGCCAGGCGCGGCGCGCGCTCGGCCGCGCCGGGCACCTCGAAGGGCACGTGCGCGGCCGTGAGGCTGCGCTTGGCGCGCACGATGCGCTGGGCCAGCGTGGCCTCGGGCACCAGGAAGGCGCGCGCGATCTCCACGGTGGACAGGCCGCCCAGCAGCCGCAGCGTGAGGGCCACGCGCGCCTCGGTCGACAGCACGGGGTGGCAGGCGGTGAAGATCAGGCGAAGCAGGTCGTCGCCGATATCGTCCTGGCGCGCCGCGTCGAGGGCATCGACAAAATCCGGGGTGTACTGGGCCTCCAGCGCTTCCATGTCATGCCCCAGGGCCTCGTGCTCGCGCGCCTGCATGGCCTGCTGGCGCAGGTGGTCCAGGGCGCGGTTGCGGGCGGTGGTCATGAGCCAGGCAGCAGGGTTGTCAGGCAGACCGGTGGCGGGCCAGTGCTCCAGGGCGGAGACCAGCGCGTCCTGCGCCAGCTCTTCGGCCCGGCCCACGTCGCGTGTCATGCGCGCCACGCGGGCAATGATGCGGGCGGCCTCGATGCGCCATACCGATTCGATGGTGCGGTGCAGGGCATCAGGGCTGGGGACGCTCATGGGCCGTTCTCAGCCCAGGGCCTTGCTGGCATCGACCATGTAGGCGAACTCCCAGGTGTGGCCATCGAGGTCGTCGAAGCCATGGGCGTACATGAAGCCATGGTCCTGCGGCGGGCGCGGCGAGGTGGCACCGGCGGCCACGGCCTTGGCGACCAGGGTGTCGATCTCTTCGCGGCTCTGGGCCGACAGGCAGACCAGCACCTCGGAGGTCTTCCTCGCATCGGCCACGGCCTTGTCGGTGAAGGTCTTGTAGAAAGACTCGACGAGCAGCATCACGAAGAGGTTCTCGCCCAGCACCAGGCAGGCGCCCTGCTCGCTGGTGAACTGCGGATTGAAGTCGTAGCCCAGCGCGCGGAAAAAGGCCTGCGAGCGGCCCATGTCCTGGATGGGCAGGTTGACGAAGATCATCTGGTGTTGCATGGCAGTCTCCAAAGGTGGTGGAACGATAAGGGATAAGGGTCGGGGAAAACAGGGGGTGATGCGAAAGCCGGGCAGGATCACTTGGCGGCCTCGGCCGCGAGGAAGCCCAGGCCGTCCTCGAAGTCCTTACCGACCATGCGGTCCATGTTGAAGAACAGGTGCATGAGCTTGGCCAGGTAGGGCACGGGGCCGTGCATGGCCCACGTGACGCGGGTGGCCTGGGCGCTGCCACCCTCGGGCTGGAGCGTGAAGTCCACGCGGTTGTGGGCCTCGAACGGGGCGACGAAGTCGAGCTTCATGCCCACGTGGGAGGGCGCCGTGGCCTCGGTGATCTCCATGCTGCCTGTGCCCACCTTGTCGCCCTGCCAGGCATAGCGCGCGCCGGGGCCGAAGGTGGCGGTGCTGTACTCGCCCTTGGCGGCCGGGTCCTTGCGCTCGTAGGGGTTCCAGGTGTTGAAGCGGCGCAGGTCCTGGATCAGGCCGAACACGCGCTCGGGCGGGGCCTCGATCACGCGACTGCGCTCCACGCGGAACGTATCGGGGCGGGTGGCCGCATAGGCCAGCAGCAGGGCAAGGGCGACCAGCACGACGAAAGCAATGGTCTTGATCATGGTGAATCCTGGAGTGGTAGTGGGAAATCGGGGTCAGCCGCGCGCGCCTTCAATGTCGCGAAAGCGCTGGACGCCTTCGCCCGGTGCAAAGTCATCGAGCTCGAAGACCGGGCGCACTTCGATCTCGGCGTCGAGCCCCTCGCCACGCGGGTTGGGAAAACGGCGCGCCCATTCCATGGCCTCGTCGCGCGAGCGCACCTGGATCAGCGTGTAGCCGGCGATCAGCTCCTTGGTCTCGGTGAAGGGCCCGTCGACCACGGTGCGCTTGCCGCTGCTGCCATAGCGCACGCGCCAGCCCTGGGCACTGGCCTTGAGGCCCACGCCATCGAGCAGCACGCCCGCCCGCGACAGCTCCTCGTGGTAGGCGCCCATGGTGGCCAGCATCTCCTCACCGGGCAGCACGCCGGCTTCGCTCTCGGGGCTGGCCTTGACCAGAATCATGAATCGCATGGCAGATCTCCTGTGTGTGGAAGTCGCTGTGCAGGGGGATGGAAATTCCCTGCGCTCATCGTCCACGACGGACGGGCAGCCATGAAATCGACGTGGGTTCTGCAAATCGAGGGTTTCTACTAAGAAAACTGTGCGCGCACCAATGAGTGCAGCCCATGCTGGGGCCGGCGTGGGCTGATTGCGGGGGGACCGCAGCGCTCAGCCCTTGGCCGCCGGGTTCCGCGCCATCCCCGTGCAGACCCGCCTGCCCGAGCTGACCATCAGCGCCATCACCCGAAAGGGTGCGCCGGGTGCGCTTCGGCCTACCAGACCACTGACAGATTGATACATGTGAACCCACAGCAGCCACGCGGCTGTGGGCACAAAGCGTGACAAATGCCCGGCTTTCCCCGGCGCGTGGGGTCACTGCCCGGGAGGTCCATGGCCCGCCCTTACGATCCTGCACGGAGGAACCGGAAACCATGAACAACAACACCACCGCTGCCGCACCCTGGGTTGCCAGCATCCCGCTATCGCCCGACGGCACCCGCTACACCCGCGCCATCGTGCACCCGGGCCGGGCCATCGTCCCGGCCGAAGGTCTGCAGACGCTGTTTCGCTTCAACGCCGACGGGCAGGGCGGCTGGATCGCCGCCGCCAAGGCTGATGACGGCCACTGGGGCTACATCGATGCCGAAGGCCGCTGGCGCGTGCCGCCCACGCTGGAAAATGCCCGCAACTACTCCGAGGACGGCATGGCGCGCTTCCAGCAGGACGGGCGCTGGGGCTTCATGAACCTGGCGGGCAAGGTGGTGGTACCCCCGAGCTTCGAGGACACGCGGCCGTTCCGCGACGGGCTGTGCGCCGTGCAGGTGGGCGAAAACGCCTGGCGCAGCATCGACCGCGAAGGCCGCTTCACCTGCGCGGAGAGTTTTCATGACCTGAGCCTGTTCGGCGCCGGCGGCCTGGCCCGCGCCGTGCTCTGGAAGAAGGGCCAGAACCAGCGCGGCCAGGGCTTCGTGGACCGCGATGGCCGCTGGGTGATCGAGCCACGTTTCAAGTTCGCGCAGCCCTTCGGTGAACTGCCCGTGACCCCGGCCTCGCTGGACGGCGACAGCTACGGCCTGATCGACACACGCGGCCAGTGGGTGCTGGAGCCGCGCTACCCCAGCATCGACGCCTTCAACAGCGAAGGACTGGCCTACTACGACGAGCCCAACTCCTGGGACAACGGGCACGGCTACCTGGATGCCAGGGGGCGCGTGGTGGTCAAGGGCGAACGCCACCTCTCGCGGCACATGGCCTGCGGCCTGGTGGCCAACACCTACAACGGCACCGCCTTCCTGCGCGCTGACGGCACGCAGCTGCCCACCCCGCCGCTGGCCTGGGGCAGCCACTTCCGTCCAGAAGGCGGCTTTGCGGTGGTGCGTACGGCCCAGCGCCGCAAGGAGGACAAGGCGGCCACCTGGGGCCTACTGCATACCGATGGCCGGGTGTTCACCGTGGACGAATCACTGCTTGAACCGCTGACCGATGGCGACGGCTGGCTGGTGGGCGAGCAGGCTGACACGCCCCTGGTGCCCTTTCTCACGCGCGAGGGCCAGGTGGCCTGGATCGACAGGGAAGCGTCCGTGGTCTGGCGCGCAGCGTACGACGGCGTGCGCGCCACGCTGCTCGGTGCCGACGGCAACACCCTGTGGCGCAGTGGTGCGCAGGAAAACTGCCGGCCGCCCCGGCCCTTCTTCGAGCCTGCCCCCACCGAGCACCTCGAAGCCATCGACACCGTGGAAGGCATCGCCCCCCTGGCGGAGGCCTTGCTGGCCGAAGCCGAAGCCCGGCTGCACCGGCTGGCCGCCGGCGAGACGCTGGAGCATGAATCCCCCTCGGACGACGACGATGGGGAAGACGAAGAGGACGATGAAGACGAAGACACCGTGCAGGCGAACCGCGCGGTGGTGGTGCGCCGCGTGGCCCGCACCTACACCAGCGAAGAGCACAACGGCCACTACGACTACCTGGCAAGCGACCTCGACCAGGCCGTGAACCGGATCCGCGAGGCGATGGTCCAGACCCTGGCCACGCGCTACGGAACGCCGGACCCCGACCCCGAACACGCCGTGCCCTGGAACCGCTTGGGCGAGCGCACCCAGGCCTGGGCCGTGCCGCTGGCGCAGGCACTGCGAGGCGACAGCGGTGTGCTGCGCGAATCGCGCGAGCAGTGGCTCACGCTGTACAAGCATTCGGACTCGGGCGATGGCGACACCTGGTCTGAGCTGTGGCTGATGGTGGCACCCAGCCTGGACGCGCTGGAGACGGCACGCCGCGCCCGCCGCAGCGTGACGCCGCAGGAGGCCGCAGAAGGCCAGAACGATGGACCCGGAGAAGACACCAGCCTGGAGCCTGCGGAGCGCCCCAAGCCCCAGACGCGCGAGGAATGGCTGCAGGCCGTGGCCAGCGACCGCTATGCGATTGCCCATGTGCCCGCACCCTGGCTCGACGATGCGATGGTGGACGCGGCATTGGCCAGCGACGTGGAGGCGCTGGCCTGGGTGCCCGGCCGACTCCAGACGCCCGAGCGGCTGCAGGCCCTGATCCGCCGGGGCGTGGACCAGGCCGCGAACCTACCGCCCGAGTGCATGACCGCCGAGGGCCTGGCGCTGGCGCGCGCGCTCTATGCCGGCCGCCACGAGTGGGACTGGCGCGACGAGCGCAACAGCCGCATGCCCAAGACCTGGGACCACAACAGCCTGTGTGACCTGTGGGGATGCCTGCTAACGCCGGAACTGGCGCTCAAGGCCGTGCGCGCCAAGGCGCCGCTGCGCGACCTGGCGCACTGGCTGCGTACCGATGAGGTGGAGAAAGCGGCGCTCAAGGCCGACATCTACAACATCAGCTACATCGACAAGGCGAAGATCACACCGGAGCTGGCCGCCCTCGCCGTGCGGCACGACTATGGTTGCCTGATCGAGGAGATTCCGCCCGCGCTCATCACCGCCGAGTTGTGCCTGGTGTCGGCGCGCGTCAACGGCCTGTCGCTCGAGAAGATGCCCGAGCCGCTGCGCAGCGTGCCAGTGTGCGTGGCTGCGCTCAAGGACCGCTCGGACGTGTTCCTGCACGTGCCCGAGGCCCTGCGCCTGGCGGTGACCACGCAGTTGATCGAAGACGACCTGGAGCGCTCGCGCAAGGACGGCGAGCAGCGCGAGGGCAGCCACTGGCAAGGCTACCGCGCCTGGGTGAAGCTCTGGGCCGGCGACTACGAGGGCGCGATTGCCGATGCGCAACTCGGCCGCCCGCAAATGCGCTACGAGCAGCACGCACACTACGTTCTGGCCAGCGCGTACCGGGCCCTGGGCCGGGAGCAGGAGGCCGCGCTGGAGGCATCGACCGTGCTCTCCATCCACTCGCCTTACAGCGCGCAATGGGACGACACCGAAGACACGCGCTGGCTGCAGGCCCTGGCACAAGGCCAGGCCGGGGCGGCCGACGACGCAGCACTGGTGGCGCAACTGCAGTCGCACCCGCGCACGCTGGCGGACATTCCGCGCGAGCGCATCACCGATGCCATGGTAGACGCGGCCCTGGCGGCCGACGAGGACACGGTGCGCTTCGTGCCGCGCCGGCTGATGACGCCGGCGCGCTTCGCCGCGGCACTGCGCCAGGGCGTCAAGCAGTTCAAGCAGATTCCGCCGGACATGCTGGGCGAGGAGGCCTGCATCGAACACGTGAAGGACGGCGGCTGGCGCCTGGAATACGTGCCCGAAGCCTGGCGCACGCTCACCGTGTGCGCCCATGCCGTGCGGCGCAGCAGCAATGCCATAGAGCATGTGCCCGAGGCCCTGCGCAAGCAGGTGCCGGATGCCATCAAGCAGCTGCCGCCCGAAGAGGGCGAAGACGACCCGGGCAGCAGTTCGTCATCGGCCGGCGACTGGCTGACGCGCAAGCTCGTCGATTCGGTGGTGAGCAGCCAGCAGACGGCCTCGGGCCGGCTGCAGCAGAAGGGCCTCTTCACGGCCTTCATCCTGAAGACCATGCTGGGCGCCAAGTCCGACGACACCCCCACGCTCAAGGGCCTGGCGGGCTGGTTCGAGGTGCGGCCCTTCCTGGCCATGGTGACCAACCTGGTGCTGGGGCTGGCAGCGCTGGTCAGCCATGCCTTCGTGTCCGTGGGGGCCTGGCGCGCCGAGGGCCCGTGGGTGGGCCTGGGCACCTTTGCGCTGATGGGCTTTTCGGAGCTGTACTGGGCCTGGCGGTTTTTGTTCTCCACGCCGTTCCGTCCAGGGCTGGGCGCGGCCTGCCTGGTGGTGATGCTCTACGTGTTCGCCTGGCGCTGGATGTACCGGCGCATCGGCCTGGTCTACGCGGCCCAGGCCAAGGAGAAGGGCGAGGACTGACCGCAGGGCCTGCGGCTCACTCCACCGCGCCGTCGTAGCAGGGGGCGACGGCGCGCACCTCAATGGTGGCCCACTCGGCGGCCGGGCATTCGCGCGCAATGGCCAGGGCCTCGTCGCGCGTGGCGCAGTCGATCAGGAAGAACCCGCCGATCATTTCCTTGGTCTCGGCAAACGGGCCATCGACCAGGCGGGGCTGGCCCTCGCGCACCTGCAGGCGCACGCCCTGCGTTTCGTTGGCCAGCGATTCGCCGGCCAGCAGCAGGCCCCGGGCCTGCAGCCCGGCGCCGAAGCGCTGCATGCGCGCATAGACCTCCTGCCCGTTGGCGAGCCCACGCTCGGCGCGCTGGCCTGGGGGTTCCATGATGAGCAGCATGTAGGGCATAGGGTCTCCGGCGATGGGGGTTGTGGGAGGGAAGAAGGAAGGCTGGCGCAATTCTAGAAGCGCCGGTCCCCAAAGACCCCCTGCATGGTCCCGGGCTCGCCATGCGGCCTTCTCTGTGCTAGGATTTGCCGCTATGCAACGCAGCATGATGCTCCTATCCACCCTATCGCTAGGCCTAGTGCCTGGCCGGGGTCTGCCTGCGTTCGCCATCGTTGCCGCCACATCGCGCAACACCTGATTTCCCCCTGACCCCGGCCCGCGAACCAGCCTTTGCTTCCACGCAAAGGGCTGCAGGGGATGTCACACGTTTTTTCATTCGTTTGACCTGCTGTGCAGGGAGCGCCTTTCGATGGCGACCGCACAGCGTTCGTGGAGCCTCTCATGATTGCCAAGCCCGCCACCAAGTACCAGCCCATCGCCCCCGTCGCGCTCACCGACCGCACCTGGCCCTCGCGTTCCATCACCCAGGCGCCGATCTGGTTGTCCACCGACCTGCGCGACGGCAACCAGGCCCTCTTCGAGCCTATGAACGGCGAGCGCAAGATGCGCCTGTTCCAGGAACTCGTGCGCATCGGCTTCAAGGAGATCGAGGTGGGCTTTCCGGCCGCCTCGCAGACCGACTTCGACTTCGTGCGCCGCCTCATCGACGAGGACCTGGTACCCCAGGACGTGACCCTCATGGTCATGACCCAGTCGCGCGCCGACCTGATCGAGCGCACCGTGGAAGCCGTGCGCGGCGCGCCGCGCGCCATCGTGCACCTGTACAACGCCACGGCACCCGCCTGGCGGCGCATAGTGTTCGGCATGAACGTGACGCAGGTGATGGAATTCATCGACCAGCACGTTTCGCACCTCAAGCGCCTGACCGATGCCCAGCCCGAGACGCAGTGGACGCTGCAGTACTCGCCCGAGACCTTCAGCGCCACCGAGCTCGAAGTCTCGCTGCGCGCCTGCCAGACGGCCATCCACGCCTGGGGCGTGGGCCCAGAGCGGCGCATCATCATCAACCTGCCGACCACGGTGGAGAACGCCTCGCCCAACGTGTTCGCCGACCAGATCGAGTGGATGCACCGGCGCCTGGCGCCGCGCGAGCACGTGGTGCTCTCGGTGCACCCGCACAACGACCGCGGCACGGGCGTGGCCGCGGCCGAGCTGGCCATGATGGCCGGCGCCGACCGCGTGGAGGGCTGCCTCTTTGGCAACGGCGAGCGCTGCGGCAACGTGGACATCGTGACCCTGGCGCTCAACATGTACACCCAGGGCGTGCACCCGGGGCTGGATTTTTCGGACATCACCGCCGTGGCGCGCGTGGCCGAGGAATGCACGGCACTGCCCGTGCACCCGCGCCACCCCTATGCGGGCGACCTGGTGTTCACCGCGTTCTCGGGCTCGCACCAGGACGCGATCAAGAAGGGCTTTGCCGCGCAGGACCCGAACGGCCTGTGGGAAGTGCCCTACCTGCCCATCGACCCGGAAGACCTCGGCCGCACCTACGACAGTGTGATCCGCGTGAACAGCCAGTCGGGGAAGGGCGGCATCGCCTTTTTGCTCGAACGCGAGCATGGCGTGGTGATGCCGCGGCGCATGCAGGTGGAGTTCAGCGCCGTGGTGCAACGCCAGACCGATGCCAGCGAGGGCGAGATGACCGGCGATGCGCTGTGGAAGCTGTTCCAGTCCACCTACCTGGCCAGCGGCCCCGATGCGGCCATCGTCTGCCATGGCCACAGGCTGGCCGACGATGGTCAGGGCATCGAGCTCGACGTGAGCATCGATGGCGTGCGCCAGACCCTGCAAGGCCAGGGCAATGGTCCGATCGCCGCGACGGTGGATGCGCTCGGCCTGCCGCTGCGCGTGGACCACTACGAGGAACGCGCCACGGGCACGGGCGCCAACGCCCAGGCCCTTGCCATCGTGGAGGCGGCACTCGAAGGCGTGGCCGGCTCCACCTTCGGCGCGGGCACCAGCCACAACATCGTGACCGCCTCGGTGCAGGCCATCGTGAGCGTGGCCAACCGGCTCGCCGAGCGCCGCGAAGGCGCCCGGGCAGCGACCGCAACTTTGTAAAGGAAGACGGGGAGCACAGTGGCGATGCCTTCACAAAAGGCGGTTGCCACGGCGGGGCATTCACCCCCGCGCACAGGGTGCGGTACGCTTGCGATCCATGCGTGTTCTTTCCTGTCTGGCCCTGGTGTCCGCTGCGCTGCTGATCGCAGGCTGCGGCACCTCCCGGCCGCCCCCATCGTCCTCCTCATCGTCCTCGTTCCCGTCCGCCTCGACCCGCACGACGCCGCCGCTGAGCCCGGACCAGGCGCACGGCATTGCCATCCATGCGCTGGGCCTGGTGGGCACGCCCTACCGCTATGGCGGCAACACGCCGGATTCGGGCTTCGACTGCAGCGGGCTGATCGGCTATGTCTACCGCAACCAGGTCGGTACGCCGCCGCCGCGCACCGTGGCCGCGCTCAATTCGTGGGGTTACCCGATCGAGGGTGGCGAGCTGCGTGCGGGTGATCTGGTGGTGTTCGGCACCGGGCGCCAGCCCAACCATGCGGGCATCTATGTGGGGGAGGGGCGCTTTGTGCATGCGCCCTCCACGGGCGGCACGGTGCGCCTGGACCACCTCAGCGCCAAGCATTGGGCCGGGCAAAGGCCCGCTTTCCGCCGGCCTTGATCAACTCGCCAGACGCTGACCGCCCAGGGCCTGGGCAAAGGCCAGCTGGTTGCCGTCCGGGTCAGTCACCAGGATGGCGCGCACCTTCTTGCTGTTCGAGCGCTGGGCGGTGTCCACCCCCATGCGGTCCAGTTGTTCGCCCTGTTCGTCGATGTCGTCCACCGCCAGCGTGACCGAGCAGCGGCCGGCGCGCTTGGGCAGTTGGTAGACCTGCAGCCAGCCGCCCTGCGGCAGGGTCCATTCCGCCAGTTCGGGTATGGGCTGCGAATCGGGTCCGCGTTCGAACAAGGTGCCATACCATTGCACCGCGTCGGGCAGGCTGCTGACAGCGACACTGGCAAGGGCATTCTGGATGGCCATGGAAACTCCTGGGAACGGGGGTGGGACTGGCTATAGGTATACCTGCGGCGTGGGTGAAAGGCTGTAGGACAGCACCCTGGCGCAAAGCCTCCGGCATCCAAGGCGAAAATGGCGCCCATGACCCTCCACGTACACACCGCCCCCGCGACCACCGCGCTGTCCACCCACGACACGACCCGCATCGACGACACCCGCATCAAGGCCGTGCGCCCGCTGATCACCCCGGCCCTGTTGCAGGAGTGGCAGCCCGCGCCAGAGGCCGCGCAGACGCTGGTGGAAACCAGCCGTGCCGCGATCTCGCGTGTGCTGCACGGGCACGACGACCGGCTGGTGGTGGTGGTGGGGCCGTGCTCCATCCACGACCACGGCCAGGCCATGGAATACGCACGGGCGCTCAAGGCACAGGCCGATGCGCTTGCGGACGACCTGTTGGTGGTGATGCGCGTGTACTTCGAGAAGCCGCGCACCACCGTGGGCTGGAAGGGCTACATCAACGACCCGCACCTCGATGGCAGCTTTGCCATCAACGAGGGGCTGGAGATGGCGCGTGCGCTGCTGCTCGACGTGCTGGCGCTGGGCCTGCCGGTGGGCACGGAGTTCCTGGACCTTTTGAGCCCGCAGTTCATCAGCGACCTGGTGAGCTGGGGCGCGATCGGCGCCCGCACCACGGAAAGCCAGAGCCACCGGCAGCTGGCCAGCGGCCTGTCGTGCCCGGTGGGCTTCAAGAACGGTACCGACGGCGGAGTGAAGGTGGCGAGCGACGCCATCCAGGCCGCCAGCGCCGCACACGCCTTCATGGGCATGACCAAGATGGGCCAGGCCGCGATCTTCGAGACGCGCGGCAACAACGACTGCCACGTGATCCTGCGCGGCGGCAAGCAGCCCAACTACAGTGCGGCCGACGTGGATGCGGCCTGCGCCATGCTGCAATCGGCCGGCCTGCGGCCACAGGTGATGATCGACGTCTCGCACGCCAACAGCAGCAAGCAGCACCAGCGCCAGATCACGGTGGCCGAGGACGTGGCACGCCAGATCGCCGCAGGCGACACCCGCATCACCGGCCTGATGGTCGAAAGCCATCTGCAGGAAGGCCGCCAGGACATCGTTCCCGGCCAGCCGCTGGCGCACGGCGTCTCGGTGACGGACGCCTGCATCAGCCTGGCGCAGACCGTGCCGGTGCTCGAAGGCCTGGCACAGGCCGTGCGTGCACGCCGCGCACGCAAGGACTGATTCAGGACAGGGCTTCACGCGCAGGGCGCGCCGGCGCACCCTCCACATTGCGCGCAGTGGCCAGCAGCGTGGCGCACAGCGTTTCGTCACCCGACTCTGCGACGGCATAGACATCCGCCGCGCAGACGGTGAGCGTACGGCCCGCGTCCACCACGCGGCCCCTGGCGCGCAGGCAGGTGCCACGGGCCGGGGCCAGCAGCTTCACGTGCGCATCCACGGTGGCATTCGTCCAGCCGGCCGGCAGGGTGCTGCCCGCGGCCGTGACGGCGGCGAAATCGGCCAGCGCGAAGATGGCGGTGGCCTGCAGCTGCCCTGGGCGGAAACACAGGGATTCCTGCACGGGCATCTCCAGCTCCACCTGGCCGTGGGCCACGCGGGTGAAGCGCAGGCCCAGGGTTTGCGCAATCGGCATGGCCAGCACATGGGCCTGGAGCAGCGCGGAAGAATCAGGGGCGTGTGGGGTCATGGTTTTCTCCTGAAGACACGGGGGCTGAGGGAACTGGCCGGGGCCAGCGGGCGCTTGCGCACGCGCGGCCAGGGGGGCGGCGCCGGGTTGGGGGTCTTGGCGGCAGGTTCCCTGGCTTGCAGCCAGGCGATGTGGTCCAGCACCGTCTGGCGCTGGGCCTGCAGCAGGGCCGCCTGGTCCGCGAGCTCCTGCGCCCGCTGGTGCAGGGCCTGCACCATGGCGGTGATGGTGAGACGGCCGCTGCGAAAGTCCGCCAGGTGCTCGGCAATGCGCGGCAGCGCAAAGCCCAGCTGGCGCGACATGGCGATGAAGACCACCTCGCGCTCGGTGCCCTCGGCATAGTCGCGGTAGCCGTTGGCACGGCGCCCGGGATGCAGCAGGCCCTCGCTTTCGTAGTGCCGCAGGGCATGTACCGAGACCGAGGTGCGGCGGGCGAGTTCGGAAATCTGCATGGCGGCAAGGCTAGCAAGCCTCGCCCTGCACGAAGGTTGCATGCGCGACTGCCACACCGCCCGCAGTGCGGGTTAGGGCCGACAGGGTGCAGGCGCTTCCCGGTGTAGGATTGCTTTTTTAAGGTTGCAGCAACCACGGTTTGCGTCTAGAAACGGTCATCTGGCCCCCCGACACAGACGGGGTGTGTTTTGCTGCAACTTTTGCCTCCCTTTTTCACCATCGACTCCGGTCCGGGCTCCTCTTTCCATGCTGGCTATACCGCTCCCCGCAAGAACGTGTCACCGACGCCCGGACACGCACGGCCCGAGCGGCACCTTGCGCGACTGACCATGCAGCATCCAGAGCACGCCACCGCTGAGGCTGCGCGGCTCCATGCACTGCAGTCCTATGCCATCCTGGACACGCCGTCCGAGGACGCCTTCAACAAGCTGGCCGTTCTGGCGTCACGCATCTGCCGGACACCGATGGCGGTGGTCAATTTCGTGGACAGCGAGCGCCAGTGGTTCAAGGCGGCCGTGGGCATCCCGTTCCAGGAGACCGACCGCGCGGTTGCCTTCTGCGCCCACGCACTGAACGGCAGCAAGGACCCGGTGGTGGTGGACGATGCCAGCGCGCACCCGGTGTTCTCGCACAACCCGCTGGTGACCGGCAGCCCGCATATCCGCTTTTACGCCTGTGTTCCGCTGGTCAATGGCGAAGGCTTTGCCCTGGGTACGCTGGCGGTGCTGGACACCCGTGCACGCCGCCTGGAGGCCGAGCAGCTCGATGGCCTCACGGTGCTGGCCGAGCAGGCCATGGTGCAGCTGGAGCTGCGCCGCCAGCAGCGCCTGCTGGCACAGTTGGTGGAGCAGCGCGACCGCATGCACGACGAGCTGGTGGAGCAGGCAGAAACGCTGCGCGTGGCCGGCCGCATCGCACAGGTGGGCGGCTGGATCGTGGAGCTGCCCAGCATGCGGCTGAGCTGGTCGCAAGAGATTGCTGCCACTTACGGGCTGAACCGGCGGGTGGGTGCCGTGGGCCAGATCCTGGACCTCTACACGCCACCGTACCGCAGCGCCTTGCGCAATGCGTTCAGGGCCTGCCTGCGGCACGGTACCCCCTTCGACCTGGAGGCCGAAGTCGTCATGCCGGGGGACCGGCATTGTTGGGTGCGCACCGCCGGCCAGGCGGTGCGGGATGCGCAGGGCCGGGTCGTGCGCATCCAGGGGGCCTTCCAGGACATCTCGGCGCGCCACCAGGCCGACCTGGCGCTGCAGCGCAGCGAAGAACGCTTCCAGCTCGTCTCGCGCGCCACGGCCGATGCGATCTGGGACTGGAACCTCACCACCGACGCCATGTGGTGGAACGAGGGCATGCAGAGCCTGTTCGGCGTGCCGCTCGACCAGTTGCCGCCGGACAGCACCTCCTGGACGCTGCGGCTGCATCCCGAGGACAGCGAAGCGGTGCTCAAAGGCATCCACGCGGCCATCGACGGAACCGACAGCCACTGGTCGGACGCCTACCGCTTTCGCCGCCAGGACGGCAGTTATGCCTGGGTGCTCGACCGCGGCTTCCTGATCCGCGACAGCAGCGGGCGCGCCGTGCGCATGGTCGGCGGCATGGCCGACCACAGCGCGCAGAAAGCGGTCGAACTCGAAGCCCAGCGCGACACCCGCAACCATGCCGAGCTGTTGCACCTGCAGCAGCGCATCTCCTCGCTGGACATGCCGCTGGCCGACGTGCTGCACATGGTGGCCGAGGCGGTGAAGCGCCAGACCGGCGCCCGCGGCGCCATGGTGGAATTGCTCGAGGGCCGGCACCTGGCGGCCAAGGCCTCGGCCGGTGACATGGTGCGGCCCGAGGGCCACCTGCTGGCGGTGGATGAATGCATTCTCTGGCCCTCGCTCCAGCAAGGCCGCACGGTGCTCTGCAACGACACCGACGGCGAGGGCTGGGACATGCTGTCCATGGTCCACCGCCGTGGCGTGCGCTCCGTGATGGCTGCGCCGCTGCGCGCAGGGGACGTGGTGGTGGGCTCGCTCACGGTCACGTCGGACCGGGTCAATGCCTTTTCGCGGCGCGACGTGGCGCACCTGGAGATCCTGGCCGAATCGCTCGGCGCCATGGTGCAGCTGCGCCACGTGGCGGGGCAGCTGCATGCCTCGGAGCTGCAGTACCGCATGCTGTTCGACGAACACCCTCAGCCCATGTGGGTGTACGACCGGGGCAGCCTGCGCCTGCTGGCCGTGAACCATGCCATGGTGCACCACTACGGCTACAGCGAAAAGGAACTGCTGCGCATGCACATGCAGGACCTGTGGCCCGCGCAGCACCGCGCAACTGCCGAGCGCCGGCTGCGCGCCATCGACCCGCAGCAGCGCAGCCTGCCCAAGGTGCGCCGCCATGTGCGCAAGGACGGCAGCCTGATCGACATGGAGATCACGGCGGGCAACACCGATTTCAACGGCGTGGGGGCGCGCCAGGTCCTGGCCTCCGACGTGACCGAGCGCGTGCGCAACGAGGCCGAACTGGCCCGCATGGGCCGGGCCCAGCGCCTGCTGAGCGCCTGCAACGAGACCCTGGTGCGCGCCACCTCCGAGGCCACCTTGCTGCAGGCCATCTGCCAGATAGCGGTGGACATTGGCGGCTACCGCATGGGCTGGGTGGGTTTTGCGCGCGACGATGAGCGCAAGTCCATCGAACCGGTGGCCCATGCGGGCTACAACAACCACTACCTGGAAGCGCTGCACCTGAGCTGGTCGGAAGACGACGCCTACGGACGCGGCCCGGCGGGCCGCGCCGTGCGCTCGGGAAAACCCGTGATCGTGCAGGACATCCGCCAGGAAAGCCACTTCGTGGACTGGACCGAGCGCATGCTGGACCACGGTTTTCACGCCGTGATCTGCCTGCCGCTGCGCGACCGCGACCGCACCTTCGGCCTGCTGTACCTGTACGCACCCGATGTCCTGCAGATCAGCACCGAAGAGACCGGGTTGCTGCAGGAACTGGCCAATGACCTGGCCTTTGGCATCAACAGCCTGCGCACCCAGAAGGCGCAGCAGCGGCTGCAGGCCTCGGTGCTCAAGGTCGCGGCGGCCGTATCGGCCAGCACGGGCACGGAATTCTTCGAGCAGCTGGTGCGCAACATGGCCGAGGCCCTGGATGCACAGGGCGGCTGCGTGGTGCGTCTGCTGCCGCAGTACCATGACCAGCCACCGCGCGTGAGCACGCTGGCGGCCGTGCTCGACGGCCAGTTCCTCGCGCCCACCGACTACGCGCTGGAAGGTACGCCCAGCCTGCAGCTGCTGGACCAGCGCCAGTTCGTGGTGACCGACGGGGTGCAGCAGCTGTACCCGGATGCGCCCGTGCTGCGCATGGTGCAGGCCCGGGGTTACGCCGGACAGCAGCTGTGCAACGCCGACGGCGAGGTGGTGGGCCTGGTGTTCGTGCTGTTCCGCAATGCCATCGCCGACCCGAATTTCGTCATCTCCACGCTGCAGATCTTTGCGGCGCGCGCCTCGGCCGAGATCGAGCGCCAGGTGGCGGACGCACGCATCCGCCACCAGGCCTCGCTGCTGGACAAGGCGCAGGACGCGATCATCGTGCGCGACCTGGAGCACCGCATCATCTTCTGGAACCTGAGTGCCGAGCGCCTGTATGGCTGGTCGAAGCTGCAGGTGCTGGGCCAGTCGATCGAGACCCTGCTGTACGAAGACCCCACGCACTTTCGCCGGGCCACCCAGGCCACGCTGGAGCATGGGGAGTGGACCGGCGAGATCGTGCAGCAGCACCGCGATGGCAGTTCCATCGATGTGGAGGGCCGATGGACCCTGGTGCGCGGCGACAACGGCCAGCCGCATTCCATCCTGGCCATCAACACCGACATCCGCCAGCGCAAGGCCACCGAACGCGAGATCCAGCGCCTGGCGTTCTACGACCCCCTCACCGGGCTGCCCAACCGCATGCTGCTGATGGACCGCATGCACCAGGCGCTGGCCAGTGCCCGGCGGCACCAGCAGGGCGGGGCGCTGCTGTTCATCGACCTGGACAACTTCAAGACCCTGAACGACACCCTGGGCCATGACCAGGGCGACATGCTGCTGCAGCAGGTGGCGCAGCGCCTGAACACCTGCGTGCGCGCCGTGGACACCGTGGCCCGCCTGGGCGGCGACGAGTTCGTAGTGATGCTCGAGGAGCTGAGCGTCCGGCCCGACGAGCTGGTGCTGCATGCGCGCTCGGTGGGCGAGAAGATCCTGGCCACGCTGGCCATGCCCTATGCCCTGGCGGGCTACCAGTACCGCAGCACGCCGAGCATCGGCGTGGCCCCTTTCACCAGCGAGCAGACCAGCGTGGGCGAGCTGCTCAAGCAGGCCGACCTGGCCATGTACCAGGCCAAGACGGCGGGCCGCAACACGCTGCGCTTTTTCGACCCGCAGATGCAGGCCGTGGTGACCGAGCGCGCCTCGCTGGAGACCGACCTGCGCTCGGCCCTGGCGCAGGATGAGTTTCTGCTGCACTTCCAGCCCCAGGTGCGCCAGTCGGGTCTGGTGGTGGGGGTGGAGGCGCTGCTGCGCTGGGCCCACCCCCAGCGCGGCATGGTCTCGCCGGCGCAGTTCATCCCGCTGGCCGAGGAAACCGGCCTGATCCTGCCGCTGGGCCGCTGGGTGCTGCACACCGCGTGCAAGCTCCTGGCGAGCTGGCAGGACGACCCGGCCCTGAGCCACCTGACCGTGGCCGTCAACGTGAGCTCACGCCAGTTCCGGCATGCGAGCTTCGTCGACGACGTGGCCCGGGTGCTGGCCATCACGGGGGCGCCCTCGGGCCTGCTCAAGCTGGAGCTGACCGAGAGCCTGCTGGTGGAAGACATGGAAACCACCATCGCCACCATGGCGGCGCTGCGCTCCTACGGGGTGGGTTTCTCGCTGGACGACTTCGGCACCGGCTATTCGAGCCTGAGCTACCTGAAGCGCATGCCGCTGGACCAGCTCAAGATCGACCAGAGCTTCGTGCGCGACCTGCTCACCGACCCGAACGACGCCGCCATCGTGGACACCATCATCGGCCTGTCGCGCAGCCTGGGCCTGGAAGTCATCGCCGAAGGCGTGGAAACCGCCGAGCAGCGCGAGCTGCTGGCCCGCGCAGGCTGCCAGCTCTACCAGGGCTACCTCTTCAGCCGACCCCTCCCTGTGGACGCGCTGGAGGCCTTCCTGCGCAGTCCGCCCCCGTAAAGGGCAGCATGGTGGCGCTCCGGCGGCCCCATTTGCGCAGACCACGGCGCATTTCTCCTGAACCCGGCCGCAGCACCCCCTGCGGTTTTTTTTCGCCAGCGCACCGTGTTCTCCCTGCATGGGAGGCGCGTGGCTTGGGCAGAAAGGCGCATGCGGGGCGAGGGATGTTGTTCCCTGTCTTCTTCTTATAGTCTTTATAAATACATAGTCGTAGTAGTAGAGCGCGGCATTTTTTGTGGACAAGTACATTTTTCCCTGTCCTGGCAAGCACTTGCGTGGCGCTGAACCCTGTGTGCCGCACGCGGTTCCTGCTGTCGCGCCAACGGGGACAACAACCGGGAATCGCCTTTCGCTGTGGACAACCGGGCAGTTGTGCCAGCAATTCCCCCAAAGTTATGCACAAGGACCGGCAGATAAGTGGAGAAGTCACTGCGCAGGCGGGCTTTTCTCCCGGGGGAGCGGCTCCTTGCACCCCTTCAGGGTCGCCTGCAGCCTGGCGATGGCTTGCCGGACCCTGCGCGGCCTCCTGTTCAGCCAGGCGTGCCTCCGCAAGCCAACCTGGCCCTTGCAGCTGCCCTTGGGCCTGCCGTGTGCAAGGAAGGGGCCCTCTGCGGCTGTGAAGGGCACGGGCAGCTCTTTCTTCCCTCGGGGTGCCAGGTGCGTTGCCCTGTGGGTAGAACAGGCTCCAGGTCGGTCGACGGGCCCTGCATCGGGTTTTGCTTGTTATTCTTTAATAGCTCTATAAATCAATAGCAGTAGTAGTAGAGCAGGGGCTGTTTTGTGGACAAGCCCATTTTTCCCAATGCTGGCGCGCACTTGCGTGGCTTCAAACCCTGTGGCAGGACGGGGTTGAACTTTGCGGTCGGATGACAACAACTTTCGTCCAGTCCGAAGTTCTGTGGATAACCAATGGGTTGTTCGGTAACCGTACCCATGGTTATCCACAGATGGATCGGGGCCTGGGTACAAAAAAGCCCGCAGGGGTGGCGGGCCTTGGGGGCAAGGTGCCGGGCTGGTGGCCGGCTCAGAAGTGGTACCCGTAGCGCAGCTGCGCAAAGTTCTCGCCCGGGTTGGGTTTTTTCAGGCCGGCGTTGGAGCACTCCTTCGCTGCACAACCGCCACATTTACGCCACTTCGCCTTGATCACAAGAGCTTCGCGGTTCTTTGCCCGCTCGCCCTGCTTGGCAGCGCCTTCTATACGGTTCTTGTTCATCGGCTCGCAGCTTCGATCCACGCTTCCTCCCCACACTCGGTCACCCTCATGCAGTTGCGCTTCACTTCGTTCGTCGTGATCAACTTACGGGAGGACTTGCACCTCCAAGAGTGCGCCCATGCTGGGCGCACAAAGGAAAGGGGCCCGTTCGGGCCCCTGGGGGGGTGCGCCTGGCGCTTGCTTACTTACTTCTGCGCTGCTGGCGCTGCTGCAGCACCGGCGGGCTTGTCGCCGTGGCCGTGGTGGCCGTGCTTGCCATGTCCACCGCGCGGGCCCATGCGGTGGGTGCGGGCATCGAAGGTCTTTTGCTGCTCGGGCGTCAGCAACGCGTAGAAGGCCTTGGTGGCTTCGCCGCGGCGGTCTGATTCGGCCGCGTGTTGGGCGCGCAGGGCCCGCATGTGGTCGATGCGCTCGGGGGTGGTGAGCTTGTGCATGTCCTTGCGGTCCAGGCGGGCATGGCCGTCACCCTGCTGCATGGAGGCCATGTAGCTGTTCCAGGCCGGCTCCTGGTTGGGGGTCAGCTTGAGCTGCTCCTTGAGCGCGGCGGCGCGCTGGGCCTTGTGGGCCTGGTGGCGTTCACGGTGTTCGCCCGGGCCCTTGCGGGCATCGGGGGCGGCTGCCGCACCCACGGCAGGCGGGTTGGCAGGGGTGGGCTGGGCCAGCGCCGGCAGGGCCAGGGCGGCGAGTAGGGCGGCGGCAACGGTGTGGCGGGACAGGAAAGCCATGGTGAGAGTCCTTTCAGAGGGAGGAAGGGCCCCGGAACGGTGGTTCCAGCGGTTGACTGCAGTGTCTGCCTGCCATGTATCGCCCGCATGCACGTTGTTTGTCCCAGTGTAAAGTTGTGACAAGAAGATCGTCTTTGCCTGTGGGAGGTTGCAGCTATCAAAAGCGGAGCAGGCGCCGGGATTTTCCCTGTCTTGCGCTGCGGCCCGCTGCGCAGGGGGCGCCGACCACCGACAATGGAGGGTTCCGTGCCAGCGCCGCAGGCGTGCATGGCACCGGTGGACAGCTTCGTCCGGCAACCAGAGGGTTTTTCGTGTTCAAGAACATGATCGTGTACCGCATTGCTCCGCAATGGCAGGTGGAATTGACGCAGGTGGAAGAGGCGCTGGCCAATGCCCCCTTCATGGAGTGCGGTGCCACGCAGGAAAAGTCGCTGGGCTGGGTGCCGCCACGCGGCGATGAGCATGGCGCCATGGTCGAGTCGGTAGGAGGGCAGTGGATCCTGCGCTTCATGGTCGAGTCCAAGGTGCTCCCAGGCTCGGTGCTCAACCGCCGTGTGAAGGAAAAGGCCGAGCGCATCGAGAAGGAAACCGGGCGCAAGCCCGGCAAGAAGGAGAGCAAGGAGCTCAAGGAGGAGGCCAAGCTCGACCTGCTGCCCATGGCCTTCACCAAGCAGGGCTCGATGTGGGTGTGGATCGACAGGGAAGCACGCACCATCGTGTTCGACACTTCCAGCCAGGGCCATGCCGACGAAGTGGTGTCGCTGCTGGTCGAATACCTGCCGGGCCTGTCGGTCTCGCTGCTGTACACCGAGACCAGCCCGCAGGTGGCCATGTCGCACTGGCTGAGCACGCAGGAGCCGCCCGTGGGCTTCACCGTGGACCGCGAATGCGAGCTGAAAAGCGCCGACGAGTCCAAGGCCGTGGTGCGCTATTCGCGCCACCCGCTGGACATCGAAGAGGTGCAGGCGCACATCGCTGCCGGCAAGCTGCCCACCAAGCTGGCGCTGACCTGGGACGATCGCGTCTCGCTGATGCTGACCGAGGGGCTGCAGATCAAGAAGGTGTCCTTCCTGGACACCGTGTTCGAAGGCACCAAGGCCGATGACGGTGGCTTCGACACCGACGTGGCGATTGCCACGGGCGAACTGTCCAAGCTGATCCCCGACCTGATCGAGGCGCTGGGCGGCGAGTCCGATGGCATCGGGGCCAGCGCTGCGCAGGCCATTCCCGCGAGCAGTGGCCCTTCGGGCCCGGTCCTGGCGGCCGCTGCACCCGTGCCACCGCGCGGCAAGGACGTGGCGGGGCGCGCCATCACCGGGCCGGCGACGGCACCGGCGGACACCGACCCGGATTCGGCGCCGTTCTGAGCGGGATGGGCGCGGCGGTGACGGGCATGGACATTCCCTGCGGTCTATGAAAGCCATTCCGCCCATCCACCTGATCCTGGCCTTCGATGCGGTGGCGCGGCTGTGCAGCTTCAGCAAGGCAGCCGAGGAGTTGCACCTGTCGCACAGCACGGTGAGCCACCGCATCCGCGAACTGGAGCGGTTGCTCGCGCAGCCGCTGTTCGTGCGCAGCACGCGCGCCGTGGCGCCCACGGCCGAGGGGGCGCACCTGCACCAGCAACTCAAGGAGCCGCTGCACCAGCTGCAGCAGATCTTCGGCGCAGGCGATCCTGGGCAATTGCCGGTGGTGCGCATCAGCGCCTTGCCCTCGTTCGCGCGCTGGCGCCTGGTGCTGGCCCTGTCGCGCCTGGGTGCACAGCCGCCGGGGTGGGGCGTGGAGATCCACCCCTCTATCGACACGGTGGATGTGGACCGGGGCGATGCCGACATTGCCGTGCGCTTTGCGCGTACCCGACCGGCCGCCTACCACTGCGAAAAACTCATGGGCGACGAGTGGTTCCCGGTGGCGGCGCCGGCCTACCTGGAGCGCCTGGGCGTGCCGGCCGGCACGGCCGCGTTCCGCAAGGCGGTGCTGCTCGCGCACACGCGCCAGGCCTGGAAGCCCTGGCTGGACAAGGCGGGTATCCGCGTGCCGGCATCGCGCCAGCAGGGCATGGCGTTCACGGACACGGGCTTCGTGCTCGATGCGGCGCTGGGCCTGCAGGGCATTGCGCTGGGCCGGCGCTCGCTGGTGCAGGACCTGCTGGCCAGCGGTGCGCTGGTGCGCCTGGGCGAGGTGGCTCTGCCCGCGCAGCAGTCGTACTACCTGCTCGCCTCGGAGCGCATGGCCATCACGCCGCAGGGACAGCAGGTGATGGCCTGGATCCGCAGCCTGGCGCCGGTCAGCCCGCCAGCGTGAGCACGATGCCGGCCAGCACGCCGGCGATGGCCAGCGACTTCTGGGCAATGAAGCGCTCCCGCAGGAACAGGGCACCGAGCGCGAACACCATGACCAGGTTGCTGCGGCGCAGCACGGCGATCACCGAGATCATGGCCCCCTCGGTCTGCACAGCAGCGAGGTAGAGATATTCTGCCGCCAGATAGGCCAGCGCGACCGCGGGCACGGCCCAGTGGCGCGTGAACAGGCCGCGCAGCGAAACGCTGCGCCCCACCCAGGGCAGCAGGGCCAGTGCGATCAGGCCACGCTGCAGCGCCGACCAGGCCTGCACGGCCGCCAGCATGCACAGCACCTAGCCGTCGCGGTGAAAGCGGATGCCCTCGCGGCTGCCGATGCGCGCGAACAGATGGTAGGACAGCATGGACACCGCCAGGCCCAGCCACTGCCACCCGGTGAGCTGCTCGCCGAGCAGCACGATGGCGCCCGCCGCCGTCCACAGCGGGCCCGACGCGCGCACGCCGGCCGAGATCGACAGCGGCAGAGCCTTGACTGCGTAGTACGACAGCACCCAGGTGACGACCATCATCAGCGACTTGGGAAGCACCAAGGCCTGTTCGCGCCAGGACAGGGGTGCCGGAGAGAGGCCCCAGGGCTGCAGCGCCTGCGATGCCGCAGGTGGCGCGAGCAAGAACAGCGCCCACACGAGCGCGCCCAGCACGGAGGACAGCAGCACCACTTCGAGCACGCCCTTGTCGCGCAGCGCGAGCTTGGTGAGAAAGTCGTAGCTGCCCAGCACCAGACCGGCGAAGAGACCCAGGGCGACCCAGGTCATGGTGTACCCCAGCGGGTAGGGGACGAGACAACGATGAAAGGCAGCACGGGATGTTTTTCCGCAAGGAGGAAGAAGTCTCCAAGCGTAGAAACATGGCGGCGCTGATTGATGGCCAATGGCCATGCATTGCTGCGCGGCGTTCAGCAATGCGCCCGGCAGCAGGCGGCGGGGCGGATCACACCCGTTCGAAGATCGCTGCGATGCCCTGGCCGCCGCCGATGCACATGGTGACCAGCGCATAGCGGCCGCCCGTGCGGTGCAGCTCGGCAATGGCTTTGGTGGTGATGATGGCGCCCGTGGCGCCCACCGGGTGGCCGAGCGAAATGCCCGAGCCGTTGGGGTTGACCTTGGACGGGTCCAGGCCCAGCTCCTGGATCACGGCGCAGGCCTGGGCGGCGAAGGCCTCGTTGGCCTCGATCACGTCCATGTCCTGCACCGTGAGGCCGGTGCGCTGCAGGACCTTCTGTGTGGCGGGCACCGGGCCAATGCCCATGTAGGCCGGCTCCACGCCCGCATGGGCGTAGCCGACCAGGCGGGCCAGGGGCTTGAGGCCCAGGGCCGACACGCGCGCGCCCGAGGCCAGTACCACGGCGGCTGCGCCGTCGTTGATGCCCGAGGCATTGCCGGCGGTGACCAGGCCATCCTTCTTGAATGCGGGCTTCATGCCGGCCAGCACCTCCAGGGTGGTGTTGGCGCGCACATGCTCGTCGGTATCGAAGACCACCGTGCCCTTGCGCGTGGTGATCTCCACAGGCACGATCTGCTCGCGGAAGTAGCCGGCCGCGATGGCATGCGCCGCGCGCTGCTGGCTCTGCACGGCCAACTGATCCTGTGCCTCGCGGCCGATGCGGTAGCGCTCGGCCACGTTCTCGGCGGTGATGCCCATGTGCATCTTCTGCCAGGGGTCGTGCAGGATGCCCAGCATGTAGTCGATGCTCTTGGCGTCGCCCATGCGCGCGCCGTAGCGCGCTGCGGTGTCGAAGTAGGGGCCGCGGCTCATGGATTCGCTACCGCCGCCGATGGCGATGTCGCAGTCGCCATAGCCGATGGCCTGGGCTGCCGAGATGATGGCCTGCAGGCCCGAGCCGCACAGGCGGTTGACGTTGAAGGCCGGTGTCTCGATGGGGCAGCCGGCGTCGATGGCGGCCACGCGCGCCAGGTAAGCGTCCTTGGTGTCGGTGGGGATCACGTTCCCCATCACCACATGGCCGATGGCATCGGCCGGTAGGCCGCTGCGCGCGATGGCGGCCTTCACGGCGGTGGTTGCCAGCTCGGTGTTGGGCACGTCCTTGAGGCTGCCGCCAAAGGTGCCGATGGCGGTGCGCGCGGTGGAGAGGACGTAGACGTCTTGGAGGCTGCTCATAGGGAATGTGTCGAAGGAGAAGAGAGGGAATTCAGCGCCCGTTGAACTGGGCGGGCCGGCGTGCGTAGAACGCCTCGATGCCCTCGCGGAAGTCGCCGGTGGCGGCGCAGTGGGCGAAGGCCTGTTGCTCGGCCGCCAGTTGCTCGGGCAGGCTGCGCTCCAGCGACTGGCGCATGAGGCGTTTCATTGCGCCATAGGCCACCGTGGGGCCCGCGGCCAGGCGCGCGGCCAGGGCGGTGGTGGCGGCATCGAGTTCGGCCATGGGCACCACGCGGTTGACCAGGTCCAGGCGCAGCGCGTCCTCGGCCGTGAAGGCATCGCCGAGCAGCGCGATCTCCAGCGCCTGGCGCAGGCCCACCATGCGCGGCAGGGCCCACGAGGCGCCCACGTCGCAACTGGTGCCCAGGTTGATGTAGGCCAGGTTCAATCGCGTGCCCTCGGCCATGAGCACATAGTCGGCCTGCAGCAGCATCGACAGGCCGGCGCCCGCGGCCACGCCGTGTACCTGGGCGATCACGGGCGCATCGATCTGCGCCAGCAGGGCCAGGCCGGCGTGCAGCGGTTCTAGCAGGTCCATCGCACCCTGCACCGGGTCGGCGCGCAGGGTGGCCAGATCGCCGCCGGCCATGAAGCCCTTGCCGTTGCCACGCAGCACCACGGCACGCACGCTGGCGTCTGCCGCAATGGCCTGCACGGCGGCCAGGAAGGCCTGGGCCATGGGCACGTCGATGGCGTTGAGCGCAGCGGGCCGGTTGAAGCACAGCGTGGCGATGGCGCCCTGGCGCTCGTGCAGCAGGGGAGGAGGCGCAGCCTCGGTGTCGTCGGTCATGTCGGTTCCTCAGCGGTACAGCGCTTCGATCTCCGCGGCGTAGGTCTTGTAGATGCTGGAGCGGCGCACCTTCATGGTTGCGGTGACCTCGCCGTCGTCGTGGTCCAGCTCCTTGGTGAGCAGGTGGAACTGGCGGATCTGCGAGACCTGGGCCAGGCGCTCGTTGCCGCGGCGGATCTCGGTGTCGATGAGTTCGCGCACCTCGGGTGCCTCCACCAGCGAGCGGAAATGCGTGAACGCCAGGCGCCGGGCCTCGGCCCACTTGCCCACGGTCTCGTAGTCGATCATCACCAGCGCACCCACGAACTTGCGGCCCTCGGCGACGATGATGCATTCCTTGATGAAGGGGCTGCCCTTCATGGTGTTCTCGATCTCGGACGGCGTGAGGTTCTTGCCACCCGCAGTGATCATGATGTCCTTGAGCCGGTCCACGATCTTCAACTGGCCGCGCTCTTCACGCACCACGTCGCCAGTGTGCAGCCAGCCGTCGACGATGCTCGTGGCCGTGGCCTCGGGGTTCTTGTAGTAGCCCGCGAACACCATGTCGCCGCGCAGCTGCAGCTCGCCGTTGTCGGCAATGCGGTGCTCCACGCCCAGGATGGGGACGCCCACGGTGCCGACCACCACCTGGTCCAGCCGGTGGCCCGTGACCATGCCGGTGGATTCGGTCAGGCCATAGACCTCCACCAGCGGCAGGCCGAGCACGCGAAAGAAGCGCACCACATCGGGCGGGATGGGTGCGGCCCCGGTGAGCGCCACGCGCGCCTCGCGCAGGCCGATGAAGTTCTGCAGCGCGCGGAACACCAGCCAGTAGCTGGCGGCGAAGGCCAGGCGCTCGCCCAGGCTCCAGGTGCTGCGCGGTTTCTCGGCCAGGGTCTGGCAGGCGGCCATGGCACGGTGGAACAGCCGGCGGCGCAGGCCCCCGGTCTCCTGCAGCTTGATGTGGATGGCGGCGTGCATCTTCTCCCAGATGCGCGGCACGCCGAGGAACATGGTGGGCGCTACCTCGCGCAGGTCCTCTTGCACGGTGCGGATGGACTCGCCGAAGTTCACCTGTGAGCCGATGTACACCGGCACGAAGCTGGTGAGCATCTGCTCGGCCACGTGGCACAGCGGCAGGTAGGACAGGTGCGTGGTGTCCGCATCGAGCTGCAGCCGATCGACGATGCCGGGCACCACGCCGCGGATGTTGCGGTAGCTGATCATCGCGCCCTTGGGCTTGCCGGTGGAGCCCGAGGTGTAGATCATCAGGCCCACGTCGTCGAGCGTCTGGCGCGCGAGTGCCTCGTCCACCGGCGCCTGCGACCCCGAGGCGGCGCCCAGTGCCTCGACCTCGGCGAAGGTGGCGATCAGCGCGCGCACCTCGGGTGCGAAGCTGCGCAGGCCCTTGGTCTCCATGACGATGATCTTTTTCAGGCGCGGCAGATCGGGCAGGGCGGCGAGCAGCTTGTCGGTCTGCTCCTGGTCTTCGCAGACCATGATCTCGATGTCGGCATGGCCGACCACATAGGCCACCTCGTTGGTGGGGCTGGTGGGGTAGACGCCCACCGTGACCGCACCGACCAGGCCCGCGCCCATCTGGCACAGCACCCACTCCGTGCGGTTCTCCGAGATCACGCCCACATGGCCGCCCGCCGGCAGCCCGAGCGCGCGCAGCCCCAGGCCGAAGTGGCAGGCGCGCTGGTAGTAGCGGGCCCAGGTGAAGGGCTTCCAGATGCCGAAGTCCTTTTGCCGGATGGCCACGCGGCCCGGCTCGGTGCGCGCGCGCTCGCGCAGCATCTGGGGCAGGGTGAGTTCGGGGAGGTTCATGACAGCCATCTTTTGCGGCGCTTGTAGTGCTTGATGTCCTTGAAGCTCTTCGCTTCGCCACCGCCACCCATGCCGAGGTAGAACTCGCGCACGTCGGGGTCGCTGGCCAGGCGCTCGGCCGTGCCGTCGATCACGATCTTGCCGTTCTCCATGATGTAGCCTTGGTGCGCCACGGCCAGCGCCACGGTGGCGTTCTGCTCGACCAGCAGCATGGAGGTGCCGCGCTCGGCATTGATGCGCGCGATGATGGTGAAGATGTCTTCCACCAGCTTCGGCGACAGGCCCAGCGAGGGTTCGTCAAGCAGGATCAGCTGGGGCTGGGCGATCAGCGCGCGGCCGATGGCCAGCATCTGCTGCTCGCCACCCGAGAGGTAGCCGGCCAGGCCCTTGCGGCGCTCGTGCAGGCGCGGGAAGTAGCTGTAGACGCTGTCGAAATCGGGCTTCGCATCCTTGCGGCCCGTGAGTGCATAGGTGGCGGCCACGAGGTTCTCCTCCACGGTGAGGTCCTCGAATACGCGGCGGCCCTCCATGACGTGGGAGAGCCCGTTGCGCACCAGTTGCTGCGGCGCCAGGTGGGCCGTGGGCTGGCCGTTGAAGCGGATGCTGCCGCCCTGCACTTCACCATCCTCCAGCGCCAGCAGGCCCGACACCGCCTTGAGCGTGGTGGACTTGCCCGCGCCGTTGCTGCCCAGCAGCGCCACGATCTGCCCGCGCGGCACGGACAGCGACAGGCCGCGCAGGGCCTGCACCACCTTGTTGTAGATGACCTCGATGTTGTTGACTTCGAGGACGTGGTCCGTCGCGGCGGGCTGGGTCATGGCGGGCAAGGTCAGAGCTTGATCCAGTCGGAAGCGGCGACCATTTTTTGTGCCTTCATGTCCGCGCGGTACACGCGGCCCACAGGGATGGAGTTGCCGCTGATGGTGATCGGCACGCCGATCAGGCCGCCGGTGTCGAAGTCCTTGATGCTGTTGAGCGCAGCCTTGAGGTTCTTGCCGTCGAGCGGTTTGCCTGCATCCAGGCAGCGTTTGGCCGATTCGGTGAACAGCATGGCGGCGAGGAAGCCCTGGATGTAGGCCGTGCTCTGGTACTCGGGGCGCAGCGCGCGGATCTTCTCCAGCATGGGCGCCTTCTCGGTGTCGTAGTAGTAGCGGTAGGGCATCACGCCCATGAAGCCGTCGGCGGCCTCGCCCATCTTCATCACGGTGGAGCTGTCCATGGTCCAGAAGGTGCCCATCCACTTGCTGGTCATGCCCTGCTGCTTGCCCTGGGTGATGAACTCGGGGATGGGGGCCAGGATGTAGCCGTGGAAGATGGTGTAGTCGGGCGCGGCGCGGCGCAGCTTGATGACCTCGCCCGACACGTCCACGCTGCCGGCGGGCGTCATGATCTTGACGGGCACGGACAGGCCCAGCGCCTTGGCAGCGGCCTCGCTCTTGTCGATGGGGTCGCGGCCGAATTCGGAGTCCGAGTACACGAAGGCCACCTTGGCACCGGGCTTTTCCTTGGCGATGTGCTTGAGCAGGATGCCGAACATCTCCGTGTAGTCGGGGCCCACGAGGAACTGGTGGGGGTACTTGGCGGGGTCGTTGAGTTCGGACGCGAAGGACGCGCCGGCCATCAGCGTGCTGCCCGCGCGGTCGAGCTCGGGGTTGATGGTCTTGGCAAAGCCGGTGGAGTCGCCGTAGTAGAGATTCACCTTGTTCTGGCTGGTGATCTTCTTGTAGGCCGCCACCGAGACGTCGACCTTGTAGCCCGTGTCCTCGGGCACGTACTTGAGCTTGCGGCCCTTGATGCCACCCGCGTCGTTGACCATCTTCACGTAGTCGCCGATGCCGGCGTTGATGCCCACACCCGCAAACGCGAACACGCCGGTGAGCGGGATGGAGCCGCCGATGACGATGTCTTCGCCCGATTGCGCGAGCACCGACAGAGGGTGTGCCAGCGCGGCGGCGCCTGCGGCGGCGAGCAGCGAGCGGCGGCGTGGGGAGGTGGGGGTCTTGTGCATGCGTGTCTCCTGGTGGTTTAGTTTCTGAAAGGCCAGAGATGGAAGAAACGGCGGATGCGCCGCCACACTTCGGCCAGGCCATGGGGCTCGAAGACGAGGAAGCCGATGATCAGCAGCCCGAAGATGACGGTGCGCACGGGCGAAAGAAACACCGTGAGCTCGTTGCCGCCGGGCAGCAGGTTGACGACCAGCTTGAGCAGTTCGGGCACCATGGTCATGAACACTGCGCCCAGGATGCCGCCCAGGATGGAGCCCATGCCGCCAACGATGATGGCGGCCAGGAAGAAGATGGACATGAGCAGCGGAAAGCTCTCGGGTGTGACCACGCGAAAGAAGTAGGCCCACAGGCCACCGGCCACGCCCGCATAGAACGAGGACAGCCCGAACGACAGCAGCTTGTAGCGCAGCAGCGGTATGCCCAGCACCTCGGCCGAGATGTCGCGGTCGCGGATGGCGATGAAGGCGCGGCCCACGCGCGTGCGAAACAGGTTGGCTGCGCCCAGCAGCATGAGCACGGTGACGGGCACGATCACCCAGTACAGGCGGAACGAGGTATCGAGCGGAAGGCCGAACAGCTTGGCGGGCGGCACGCTCAGTCCCCCGGTGCCGCCCGTGAACTTCCAGTTGGCGAAGATGAAGTGCGCGATGAACGATGCGGCGATGGTGGCGATGGCCAGGTACAGGCCCTTGACGCGCAGCGAGGGGATGCCCACGACGATGCCGCCCAGCATGGCCACCAAGCCGCCGGCCAGCAGGTTCACGAGGAAGGGCGTGCCCACGCGCGTCTCCAGCACGGCCACGGTGTAGGCCCCCAGGCCCATGAAGGCCGCCTGCCCCAGGCTCACGAGACCCGTGTAGCCCGTGAGGATGTTGAGCCCCGTGGCGCTGGCGACGTTGATGCTGACCAGGCAGGCCAGGTAGAGCCAGTAGTCGCTGGCCATGAAGGGGAAGAGCAGCAGCAGCGCGGCGGCCACGGCGAGCCAGACCTTCTGCGTGCGCGAGTCGAACAGCGCTGCGTCTGCAACGTAGGATTCCTTGAGGGTTCCGATGCGCATGGCGTACCTTATAGGCGTTCGATTTCGTGCGTGCCGAACAGGCCGTACGGGCGAACGAGAAGCATCGCGACCAGCACGATGAAAGTGGCCAGGAGCTTGTATTCGCCGCCCAGGTAGGCGCCGGCCAGGGCCTCGATGAGGCCGATGAGCAGGCCGCCGATGAGGGCGCCGAGCACGCTGTCGAGCCCGCCGACGATGACCACCACCAGCACCGACAGGCCAAACACGCCCATGCTTGACGAGATGCCGCCGATGGAGCCGACGATGATCCCGGAGACTGCGGCGATCATGGCCGAGACCACCCAGGCCAGCGAGAACACGCGCGGCACGTTGATGCCCACCGAGTAGGCGGCGGCCTGGTCGCTGGCCGTGGCGCGCAGGGCCACGCCGCCGCGCCAGAAGCGGAACACCAGCAGCACGGCCGCGATGAAGACCACCGCGATCACCGCACCCCAGAACACCTTGGGCGCGAGGAAGGCCTCGCCGATCATGATCGGCTTGGTCGGCATGAACTCGGGCAGGCGGCGCTGGTCGGCCGTCCAGATCATCTCCACCAGGCCTACGAGCACCGAGGCGAGGCCCACGGTGACCATGAAGACGGAGATCGGTGGCTCGCCCAGCAGCGGTCGGATCATGGTGCGCTCGATCACCGCGCCCAAGAGGCCCGAGCCTAGCACCGCCGCGGGGATGGCCAGCCACAGCGGCAGCGCGAAGGTGGCCGCAAAGGTGAAGAACAGGTAGGCGCCGACCATGAGCATCTCGCCGATGGCGATGTTCACCACGCGCGTGGCCTTGTAGACCATCACGAAGGCCAGTGCCGCCAGCGCGTACAGGCCGCCACCGGAGATGCCGGTGAGGCTGATTTCGAACAGGTAGGCCCAATCCATCATGCGACCCCTTGCAGCGGCGTCGCAGCGCCGGCATGCAGCCGGGCCCGCAGGTCGCCTACGTCACCCGAGCCCAGGTAGGCGCGAACGACCTCGGGGTTGGCCTGCACCTCACCCGGCGTGCCCTGGGCGATGACCTGGCCGAAGTTCAGCACCACCACGTGGTCCGACAGGTCCATGACCATGCCCATGTCGTGCTCGACCATGAGCACGGTGACGCCCCATTCGGCCCGCACGTCGAGGATGAAGCGCGCCATGTCCTCGGTCTCCTCGCGGTTCATGCCGGCCACGGGCTCGTCGAGCATCAGGATCTCGGGCTGCATGGCCAGGGCGCGGGCCATCTCCACGCGCTTTTGCAGGCCGTAGGGCAGGGCCGAGACCGGCGCGTGGCGGATGTGGTCGATCTCCAGGAAGTCGATGATGCGCTCCTCGATGTCGGCGCGCAGGGCGGCCTCTTCGCGCCGTGCGCGGCCGATGTACAGCAGCGCGTCGAGCACGTTGGTCTTGAGGTGCGCATGGCGCCCGAGCTTGATGTTGTCGAGCACCGTCATGCCGCGAAACAGTGCGATGTTCTGAAAGCTCCGCCCCAGGCCCAGGCGGGCGCGCTGCGGGGCCGGCACGCGCGTGATGTCCTGGCCCTTGAAGCGGATGGCGCCGCTGCCCGGGCGGTAGAAGCCCGAGATGGTGTTGAACAGCGAGGTCTTGCCCGCACCGTTGGGCCCGATGACGGCGGTGATGGAGCCAGCCTGCACGCCAAAGCCCACGCTGGTGAGCGCCTTGACCCCGCCGAAGGCCAGCGTGACGCCATCGACCTGCAGCAGGGGCGGCGCGCTGGCGGGGGGATTGCCGGGTGGGTGTGTCTCCATTGGCTTTCTAATGCGGGTTTGTGCTGACCAGAAAATGCCTGCGGGCCTGCAGAAATTTTCTACTTGTGCGTAAACTGTTTACTCACGAGTAGATTCTGGAAGGCCCGGCGCCAAACCAGCATCCGTACTTTCCCGAGGAACCAGCCCGCCATGCCCAGCCCCACCGTGTCGCCCCCCCGCAGTGCGGACCGCCCGCCTGCGTCGCCCTGGGCGCCCGCGTCCCACCGCGAACAGCAGCGCGAGGCCAAGCGCAATGCCGTGCTGCAGGCAGCCGCGCAGCTGTTCAACGAACGCGGCTTTCACGCCACCTCGCTCGACGACATCGCCGCGCGGCTGAACGTGACCAAGCCCACGCTGTACTACTACGTGAAGAACAAGGACGAGATCCTGCTGCAGTGCGTGAGCAAGGGCCTGGAAATGATGCTCGAGGGCATAGACGCCTCGCGCGCGGCGGGCGGCAAGGCCATCGACCAGCTCATGACCTGCATGCAGGTGTATGCGCGCATCGTGACCATGGACTTCGGCAAATGCCTGATCCGCGTGGGCGACGAGCAACTGCCTCCCGAGAGCCGCGCCGAACTGCGCCGCCACAAATCCGCCATCGACCGGGAGTTCCGCCGCCTGGTGGCCGAGGGTGTGCAGGAGGGCTCGCTGCAGCCTTGCGACCCGAAGATGACAGCCTTCGTGATCGCCGGGGCGCTCAGCTGGATCGGTCGCTGGTACCAGCCCGGCGGCGAGTACACGGCCGAGCAGGTGGCCGAGCAGTGCATAGCAACGCTGTGCCAGGGGGTGCTGCGGCGTGCCGATGGGGCGGTGGTGGCCAAGGCGCCTGCCAAGCGGGTGCGCAGGGCGGCGCCGGCTGCAGCGGCGCCGCACAAACGCGCTTAATGTTTGTGGGGAGCTGGCTCCCCCGCCATGTCGTCGAGGATCGGGCAATCCGGCCGGTCATCCCCATGGCAGCACGACACCAGCGTCTGCAGGCTGCGCTGCATGGCCTGCATGGCGGCGATGCGCTCGTTCAGGTCCTCGATGTGGGCCTGGGCGATGCGCTTGACCTGGCTGCTGGCGCGGCTGCGGTCCTGCCACAGGGCGAGCAGGCCGGCGATCTCGTCCATCGAAAAGCCCAGGTCGCGTGCGCGGCGGATGAAGCGCAGGCCATGCACGTCGGCCGCGGTGTACTGGCGGTAGCCGCTGTCGGTGCGCGCCACGCCGGCCACCAGGCCCAGCGATTCGTAGTGGCGCACCATGCGCGCCGAAACCCCGGCGCGGCGCGCGGCCTCGCCGATGGGCACGGGCCAGTCGGTCTTGCTCATGCCGCGACGGCGTAGCCTTCTTCGGCGATGGCCGCGGCCAGCGCTGCGCGGTCGGCGCTGCTGTGCTCCACATGCACGCTGCCGCTGGCACGGTCGATGCGCACGTTGGCGGCTGGGTCCACGCTCTGCACGGCCTGGGTCACGGCGCGCTCGCAATGGCCGCAGGTCATGCCCTGGACCTGGAATTCATGGCTGGTGGTGGTGGATGGCTGCATGTGAAGACTCCTTGCTGATTGGCTGATTGCATTGAACAGCCTGGAGCGTAAACCTTCACATGGTGGCAAGGTCAAGCCCTGCTGCAAAACCTTGAAGAGGGACTGCCTACTTCGGCCGGGCGCGGCGTACGCCGGCATCGGGGCGCGAGAGAGTGCCCGCGCGCAGCTCGCCCACCGCCACCGCCAGGGCCTGGGCGGCGCCGCGGATCTCGGCCTGCATGGCGCTGTCGCGGTCCAGCACCTCGTGGCTCTGGGCATAGCTTTCGTAGTAGCCGATGTAGCGGTCCAGGCGTGCGGCGGGGCCGGCGTCGATGAAGCCCATCCAGTCGAGCCAGTCCGACAGGCCGCGGCGCGTCATCTCGATGCCGGCCACATCGCCATGCACGGCCAGGGCGTAGGCGCGGCCCTCCAGGTGCTTGGGGTAGCCCCAGCCTGCCAGCTCCAGCGCCTTGGCCTCGGCGGACTTTTTGCCGTGGGTGCTGGTGGGGTCGGGGTTGCCGCCGTCGGCGCAGACCAGGCGGTCGATCATGAGCTTGAGCGGGCTCGGCGCCTGGTACCAGTACACGGGGGTGATGATCATCACGCCGTGCGCGGCGGTCCAGCGTTCGTAGATCTCGTTCATCCAGTCGCCCGTCTGGCGCATGGCATGGTTGGGGTAGCAGCTGCACGGAAAGTGGCACAGCGGCATGGCCGTGGAGACGCAGCCCTTGCAGGGGTGGATGTGGCGCCCGTAGTCGGAGGTGACGCGGCTCAGGTCGAGCAGGTCGACCTCGATGTGCTCGGCGGCCAGCACGTCGCGCGCCATGTTCAGCATGCGCCAGCTCTTGGAGATCTCGCCGGGGCAGGTGCCGTCGTTGCGTGCCGAGCCGCAGACCAGCAGCACGCGCGAGGGGCTGGCCGGGTCGGCCCAGCGCGCACGCGCTGCGTCGATGCGCTCCTTGGCCTCCAGCCAGTCGACCGACAGGTCGTAGTCCGGGTCGGCATAGCCGGGCCCGGCCTTGCGTGTGCGCGGCGCCTTGCGGTTGTCGTCGTAGTTGCGCCAGGCGATGGCCTCGATGCGGTCCAGTGCGTCGCCGGCCTCGTCGGCAAAGCGCGGGTCCTGGTAGTCGAGCAGGAAGCGTTCGCGGAATGCGGCGCGGTCCAGCGGCTCGGGGGCCTGGCCGGTGCGCGCCCGTGGGGGTGTGGGGCTTGTCATGCACAAAATTCGACCACCGGCGGCCACGCCGCCGTATCGGACAAGGCGCCGACTTGATCTGGGGCAAGGGCTTGACCTTGACACCATGGCAAGCTGTAAGGTACCCCCCATGACCAACGACACCACCCCTGACCGGGCCCTTGAGCCCTTGCAACAGTTCGACCTGGGCATCGGCGGCATGACCTGCGCCAGCTGCGTGGGCCGCGTGGAACGTGCGCTGCGCAAGGTGCCGGGGGTGCAGGATGCCTCCGTCAACCTGGCCACGGAGTCCGCTCGCATCGGCATGGCGGCGCCCGCCGGCAGCGATGCCGCTGCGTTGGAGGCGCAACTGCGTCGCGCCGTGCGCAATGCGGGCTACGAGCCGCTGGCGAAGGACCAGGCCGATGCAGCCGAAGACCTGTCGCCCTGGGCTGGCTTTCTGCCCGTGGGCGTGGGCCTGGCGCTGTCGGCACCGCTGGTGCTGCCCATGCTGGGTGACCTTTTCGGCCAGGACTGGATGCTGCCCGCCTGGCTGCAGTTCGCACTGGCCACGCCGGTGCAGTTCATCCTGGGTGCGCGCTTTTACAAGGCCGGCTGGCATGCGCTGAAGGCGCTGACGGGCAACATGGACCTGCTGGTGGCGCTGGGCACCAGCGCGGGCTGGGGCCTGTCGGTGTGGCTGTGGGCCACGGCCCACGCTGGCCATGCGCCGCACCTGTACTTCGAGGCTTCGGCCGTGGTGGTCACGCTGGTGCTGCTGGGCAAGTGGCTGGAGGCACGGGCCAAGCGCCAGACCACCACCGCCATCCGTGCGCTGCACGCGCTGCGGCCCGACGTGGTGCACCTGCTGGGCAAGGCCGGCGAGGTGGACGTGCCCGTGGCCGAAGTGCTGGTGGGCGACCGGCTGGTGGTGCGCCCGGGCGAGCGCATCCCGGTGGACGGCACGGTGCACGAAGGCCACACCCAGGTGGACGAGTCCATGCTGACCGGTGAACCCCTGCCCGTGGCGCGCGACGTGGGCGCGCCGCTCACGGGCGGCTCGATCAATGGTGACGGGCGCATCGTGATGGCGGTGACGGCCGTGGGCGCCGAGACGGTGCTGTCGCACATCATCCGCCTGGTGGAGGACGCGCAGGCCGCCAAGGCGCCGCTGCAGCGCCTGGTGGACAAGGTCTCGGCCGTATTCGTGCCGGTGGTGCTGGCCATTGCCCTGGCCACCCTGCTGGGCTGGCTGTGGGCCGGTGCCGGCATGGAGGCGGCGCTGATCCATGCCGTGGCGGTGCTGGTGATCGCATGCCCCTGTGCGCTGGGCCTGGCGACGCCGGCCGCCATCATGGCGGGCACGGGGGTGGCTGCGAAGAACGGCATTTTGATCAAGGATGCGCAGGCGCTGGAGCGCGCGCACCTGGTGGACACGGTGGCCTTCGACAAGACCGGCACGCTGACGGTGGGGCAGCCCCGGCTCACGGCCTTCGAGGTGGTGGCCGGCGTGGACGAAGGCGCCGTGCTGGCGGCAGTGGCCGCCGTGCAGAGCGGCAGCGAACACCCCCTGGCGCGCGCCGTGGTGCGTGCGGCCCAGGAGCGGAAACTGGCCCTGCAGTCCCCCGGTGCCGTGCGCGCCGTGCCGGGCCGGGGTACCGAGGGTGTGGTGCAGGGCGCCAGCTACTTGGTGGGCAGCCTGCGCTGGATGCAGGAACTGGGCGTGGACATGGGCGCGTTGGCTGTGCGCGCGCAGGCATTGCAGACCGAGGGCGCCACGGTGTCGGCAGTGGCCGAGCGTATGGTACAGGGCCTGGCATTGCGCGCATTGCTGGCCTTTGGCGACGAGCCCAAGCTGGGTGCGCGCGAGGCGCTGGCTGCGCTCAAGGCCCGGGGCATTCGCACGGTGATGGTGTCGGGCGACAACCTGGGGGCGGCCGAGGCCATGGCGCACCGTTTGGGCCTGGACCCCGAGGCGGGCGAGGTGATGGCCGAGGTGCTGCCCGGTGACAAGGCCCTGCGTGTGGCCGCATTGCAACAGGGCGGCCATGTGGTGGCCATGGTGGGCGATGGCGTGAACGATGCGCCGGCCCTGGCCGCTGCCGACGTGGGCATGGCCATGGGCAATGGCACCGATGTGGCCATGCATGCGGCGGGCATCACGCTGATGCGTGGCGACCCGTTGCTGGTGGCTGCCGCGCTGGACATATCGCACCGCACGGTGATGAAGATTCGCCAGAACCTGTTCTGGGCCTTTGCGTACAACGTGGCCGGCATCCCCTTGGCCGCGCTCGGTTACCTGAGCCCGGTGGTGGCGGGGGCGGCCATGGCGCTCAGTTCTGTAAGCGTGATGGCGAATGCCCTGCTGTTGAAACGTTGGCGCATGTGATAAACACGTATGGCGCGTGGTCACCGTTGTCTGGCAAACTGCAACGTTTTGTTGCATACCGGCGGACACGGGGGTGGGGGATGATCTGCTTGGCAGAGATTCCCTGCAGTCCGGCACAGGTACAAATATTGAAGGACGACAGATCATGAATCTTTTCGCGCTCATGCGGCAGTTCACCATTCGATTCCGCATGCTGGGGGCCATTGGTGTGGTGCTGGGTCTGCTGGGGCTTCTGGGGGGGGCCGGCATGCTGGGCATGTTCCGCATCGCCGATCTCAGCGAGGACTTCATGGCCAACTCCTTCGTCGAAGTGGGGTACATGGCCGAGCTGCGCGGCGAGATGGGCACCATCCGCCAGCTCGAGAAGGACATGATCATCGGCTACGAGAAGCCCGAGGTCGTGAAGGTGGCACAGGCCAAGTGGCTGGCCAGCCAGGAGAAGGCCAAGAAGATCGCCACCAAGTTCCTCGACGGACCCGAGGACAGCGACAACCCCGTGGTACGCGACATCATCAAGCGCCTGGACAGCTACCGCGAGCAGTTCGCCCATGTGGCGCGCCAGCTGGAGGCGGGTGGCTACGACACGGCCACCATCGCCAACCGCATGAGCGGCAAGGCCGTGGCCGAGTTCGACCAGGCCGACAAGCTCATGGTGCAGCTCGATGAGGTGCTGCGCGCCGATGTGGCCAAGGCCGTGGAGCAGCAGAGCAGCGTCACGGCGCAGACCAAGTTGCTGTTCGCGCTGGCCGTGCTGATCACGGTGGTGGTGGTGGTGCCGCTCACGCTGCTGAACATGCAGTCCATCTGCAACCCGCTGGCCGCTGCGCGCCGCATGGCACAGGCGATTGCCGGGGGTGACCTGTCGCAGCCCATCGTGGCCGACGGCAAGGATGAAGTGGCCGACCTGCAGCGTGCGCTGCGCGACATGCAGCAGGGCCTGGGTTCTCTGGTGGCGCAGGTGCGCGACGCCAGCGGCAACATCGCCACGGCCAGCCAGGAGATCGCCACGGGCAACCAGGACCTGTCGCAGCGCACCGAGCAGACGGCCAGCAACGCGCAGGAGGCCGTGGCCTCGCTGTCGCAACTGACCTCCACCGTGCAGCAGACGGCATCGTCCTCGCAGATGGCCAATCAGCTGGCGGCATCGGCCTCAAGCACCGCCACGCGTGGCGGCTCGGTGGTGCAGCAGGCCGTGGCCAGCATGCAGGAGATCTCGGCATCGAGCCGCAAGATCGGCGACATCATCGGCCTGATCGACTCGATCGCGTTCCAGACCAACATCCTGGCGCTGAACGCCGCGGTGGAAGCTGCCCGTGCGGGTGAGCAGGGCCGCGGCTTTGCCGTGGTGGCCAGCGAAGTGCGCAGCCTGGCCCAGCGTTCGGCCGCCGCGGCCAGCGACATCAAGGCGCTGATCAGCAACAGCGTGACCGCCGTGGACGGCGGTGTGCGCCATGTGGAAGACGCGGGCACGGCCATGAAGGAGATCGTGGCCAGCGTGCAACGCGTGGGCGACATCATCGGAGAGATCACCGCTGCGGCGACCGAGCAGTCGGCCGGCATCGGCCAGGTGAACCAGTCGGTGGGCGAGATCGACCGCATGACGCAGCAGAACGCTGCGCTGGTGGAAGAGTCTGCCGCAGCGGCCGAGTCGCTGCGCGAGCAGGCGGCGCGCCTGTCGGAAGTGGTGCAGCAGTTCCAGCTCGACGAGTCGATGGCCCACAGCGGCCATGGCGGCCACAGCGGCGGCCCCGTGGCCCAGCCCCAGCAGCATGCATCGCTGCGTGCACCAACGGGCTCGCGCCAGTTGCTGGCTCGCTGACGCCACGCCGTCTTCGGCCCCAAGGCAAGGCCCCGCACGCTTCGGCGAGCGGGGCTTTTTTCATGGGGCTTTCATTGACCTGCGTCAGGTCGGTCCGGACACTGGCATGGCACCCTTGGAGCAATGTAATCTTCAGGAGCAAAGCCATGCCCCATGCCAGTGTGCGGACCATTCGCGACGAACACGCCTCGCTGGCAGCGGTGCTGCGCTCGCTGCAACTGATGCTGGACCGGGGGCCGGCCGACGCGCCGGCCGCGTTCTTCGACGTGATGCGCGCGATGCTGTTCTACATCGACGAGTTTCCCGAGCGCCAGCACCACCCCAAGGAAACGCAGTGGCTGTTTCCGCGCGTGGCCGAGCGTGCGCCCGAGGCGGCGGCAGCCATCGCGCAGCTCGAGCGAGAGCACGCGGGCGGCGAAGCTGCGGTGCGCGAGCTGCAGCACCTGCTGCTGGCCTGGGAGCTTTTGGGGGACACGCGGCGCAGCGCGTTCGAGGAGGCCCTGCAGCGCTATGTGGCCTTCTACCTGGAGCACATGCGGATCGAAGAGACCGTGGTGCTGCCCGCAGCGCAGGCGCACCTGGATGCGCAGGACTGGGCGGCGGTGGACGCTGCGTTTGCCACCAACGCCAATCCCCTGGTGCAGGGCTCGGCCCGCGACGGGGCCTATGACCGCTTGTTCACCCGCATCGTGATGCGGGCCCCCAACCCCATCGGACTAGGTTAGGCCCTGAGCCAATTACTTCGCTGTTGCTTCGGCCAGCGTTGGGTAGTCGGTATAGCCCTTTTCGCCACCGCCGTAGAAGGTGCTCTGGTCCCAGGCGTTGAGCGGGGCCTTGGTGCGCAGGCGCTCGACCAGGTCGGGGTTGGCGATGTAGAGCTTGCCGAAGGCCACGATGTCGGCCGTGCCGTCAGCCACCACCTTCTCGGCCAGGCCGGCGTCGTAGGCGTTGTTGACCATCCAGGCGCCCTTGCCGCCGGCTTCGCGGTAGGCCGTCTTGAGGGCGGCGTAGTCGAAGGGGCGGTCGGGCAGTTCGCGCGGGCCGCCGGTGGCGCCTTCGATCACGTGGATGTAGGCCAGGCGCAGCTGGGCGAGTTGGCGGATCACGTAGTCGAACAGGGGCTGCGGGTCTTCGTCCACGATGTCGTTGGCAGGCGTGACGGGCGACAGGCGAATGCCGACCTTGCCGCCACCCACGGCGTCCACGGCGGCGCGCGTGGCTTCGAGCAGCAGGCGGGCGCGGTTCTCGATGCTGCCGCCGTAGTCGTCGGTGCGCTGGTTGGCACCGGTCTTGAGGAACTGGTCGAGCAGGTAGCCGTTGGCGCCGTGGATCTCCACGCCGTCGAAGCCGGCGGTCTCCACCGCGTTGCGGGCGGCGGCCGCGTAGGTGTGCACGATGCCGGGCAGCTCCGAGGCATCGAGCGCGCGCGGCTGCGAGGTGGGGGCGAAGCTGCCCTTGCCGGTCTCGCGGTCGATCAGGTAGGTCTTGGCCTTGGCGATGAGGGCCGAGGGTGCCACGGGTGCGCCGCCATCGGGCTGCAGGTCGTTGTGCGAGATGCGGCCCACGTGCCACAGCTGGGTCACGATCTTGCCGCCGGCCTCGTGCACGGCGGTGGTGACCTTCTTCCAGGCATCGAGCTGCTCGGTGCCGTACAGGCCGGGCACGTCGGCGTAGCCCTGGCCCTGGTGGCTGATGGCCGTGGCCTCGGTGATCAGCAGGCCGGCGCTGGCGCGCTGCGCGTAATAGGTGGCGGTGATCTCGGCCGGCACGGCGTTGGGTGCGCGGTTGCGCGTGAGCGGTGCCATGGCGATGCGGTTGGCCAAATGCAGGTCACCGACCTGGATGGGATCGAAAAGAGAGGCTGTGGACATGGAGCGGAGCTTTCGTTCGTGCGGAGGTCGCAAGGACCGGAAATAACGGACAAGCGTATTCGCATTCGGCAAAGGCTGCAGTGGGCTGGCGCAACACAGGGCAAGGGATTTGTGTTACCGCAAGGCTCGGGAGGCTTCGCGCGGGGAACCGCCGGCGACAGCGCCACGGGCCCTGGCCCTGCACAATGGCCGCCATGAGCCATGACGTTCCCGTGCCTTCCTCCGCCCTGCTGCGCAACGGCCTGTGGCTGGCGGTGGCTCTGTCGATGGGGGCGGCCGTCTCGCTGGGCATCACGCGCTTTGCCTACGCGCTGCTGCTGCCGCCGATGCGCGAGGACCTCTCCTGGTCCTACACGCTGGCCGGGGCCATGAACACCGTGAACGCGCTGGGCTACCTGCTGGGCGCCCTGGCCACGCCGATGTTGCTGCGCCGCTTTTCACCCGGCACCTTGCTCGTGGCGGGGTCCGTGCTGGCCACGGTGTTCATGGGGCTGTGCGGCTTTTTCGTGGACGCCGTGCCGCTGCTGGTGCAGCGCCTGCTGGCCGGTGTGGCGAGCGCGCTGGTCTTCGTCTGCGGCGGCCTGCTCGCGGCGCGGCTGGGTGCGCAGCAGCCGGGGCGCAGCGGCCTGCTGCTGGGCCTGTACTACGGCGGCACGGGCTGGGGCATCAGCCTGTCGGCGGTGCTGGTGCCGGCCGTGCTGGCTGCGGCTCCGGGCCCGCACCCCTGGGCCTGGGCCTGGTGGGCGCTGGCACTGGCCTGCGTGGCAGCCACGGTGGTGCTGCTGTGGCCGGCGCGGGCGCTGCAGGCCCTGGCGGCACCGGCTGTCGTAGCGTCCGCGCAGCCTGCAACCAGTGGCATGCGCTGGGCGCCCTTTGCACCGGCGCTGCTCGGCTATGGCCTGTTCGGCGTGGGCTACATCGGCTACATGACCTTCGTGGTGGCGCTGCTGCGCGAGCAGGGCGCCAGCGGCACGGCGGTGACCTGGTTCTATGCGCTGCTGGGGCTGGCGGTGGTGCTGTCCTCGCGCATCTGGGCGGGCCTGCTGGACCGCAGCCGTGGCGGGCAAGCGCTGGCCCTGCTCAACGGCCTGCTGGGCGTGGCCACGGTGCTGCCGGCGCTGACTTCGGCCTGGCCGGTGGTGCTGGCCTCGGGCCTCATGTTCGGGGCAGTGTTCCTGTCGGTGGTGGCCTCCACCACGGCCCTGGTGCGGCACAACCTGCCGCAGGCGCTGTGGGCCAGCGGCATCAGCGCCTTCACCATCGTCTTCGCGGCCGGCCAGATCGTCGGGCCCACGGTGGTGGGCTGGATCGCCGATGGCCCCGGCGGCCTGGCGCGCGGGCTGGTGTTCTCGGCCTGTGCGCTGTGGGTGGGTGCGCTGGTGGCCTCGCGGCAGAAGCCGCTGGCTGCATGACGCACCCGCAGCCTCCCTGCCGCGCGGCGCTGCTTACTTGAGCAGGCCTTCGGCCTTCATGGCTTCCTGCACGGCAGGGCGTGCGGCCACGCGCTCGCGGTAGGCGGCCAGGTGGGTGAAGGCCGAGATGTCCAGGTTGGTCGGCTTGGCCCAGTTGGTCACGGTGAACAGGTAGCCGTCGGCCACGGTGAACTGATCGCCCATCACGTACTGCTTGTCGGCCAGCTGGCTGTCCACCCACTGCAGGCGCTGCAGCAGCTTCTCGCGTGCGATGGTCTTGTATTCCTCGGGCGTGGCGGGGTTGAACAGGGGGCTGAAACCCTTGTGGATCTCGGTGCCGATGAAGGTCAGCCATTCCTGCAGGCGGTAGCGCTGCAGCGAGCCGTTCTGGGGTGCCAGCATCTTCAGGGGCACCTGGTCGGCGATGTACTGCAGGATGGCCGGGCCTTCGCGCAGGCGCGTGCCATCGTCCAGCTCGAGCAGGGGCACGTAGCCCAACGGGTTGATGGTGTAGTAGTCGGTGCCGTCCTGCAGCTTGTGGCTCTTGGTGCTGGCCAGCACAGGCGTGAACGCCAGGCCCGCTTCATGCAGTGCGATGTGTGGGGACAGGGAGCAGGCGCCAGGAGAGTAGTAGAGTTTCATTGTGGGTCCTCTGGGTTGGATACGGCGGGAACCCCCGATCCTATGCGCTGACCCGGCTTTTTGCATGACCCGGGCGGTAAAGCCGCCCGGATTGCCCGGGGCAAGTGTCAGCTGTCGTAACCAGGTGCGTCGCGCTGTGCCTTGCGCAACAGTGACGGCCAGACGAAGGCGCCGCCCAGGCCGCCGGTCTGCACGCGCATGGCCTGGGCCACGCCGCTCACGATCTGCGGGTCCACCGGGTTGAGCTCGCCGCCGGCCTGGGCGTCGATCTGGATGCGGCAGGTGTTCTCGAAGGTGTACATCGACAGGAAGGCGTCGGCAATCGACTTGCCCACGGTGAGCAGGCCGTGGTTGCGCAGCATGAGGAAGTTGGCCTCGCCCAGGTCGGCCTGCAGTCGCGGCTTTTCCTCATCGCGAAAGGCCACGCCCTCGTAGCCGTGGTAGGCCAGCGAAGCCAGCACGAAGGTGCTCTGCTGGCTGATGGGCAGCACGCCGCATTTCTGCGCGCTCACGGCCACGCCGGCGCGCGTGTGGGTGTGCAGCACGCACTGCGCATCGGCCCGGGCCTCGTGCACGGCGCTGTGGATCACGAAGCCGGCCGGGTTCACCGGGAAGGGCGAGTCGTGTAGCTTGTTGCACTGCATGTCCACCTTGATCAGGCTCGACGCGGTGATCTCGTCGAACATCAGGCCGTAGGGGTTGATCAGGAACTGGTGCTCGGGGCCCGACACCGACTCGGGCAGCTTGGCGCTGATGTGGGTGAACACCAGGTCGCTCCAGCCGTACAGCGCCACCAGGCGGTAGCAGGCGGCCAGGTCGCAGCGCAGCTGCCATTCTTCGGGGCTGACGCTTTCTTGCAGGGAGGGGATGGCGATCATGGGGTGGTGTCTCCTGGAGTTGTGGGTATCGGAAGGCCCACTGTAGGCCGCCTGCAGCCCTTGGACTGTCCGACAGGCTACACAACGGACCTGTTTCCTGGGGCATTCCCGCAATGTCGCGGGCATTCCATTTCGCCGTGCGCACCTCCAATCGCCGCGCGGCAGGCGTCCCTACAGTCGATTTACCCCATCGCCCGATGGGAGGGAACCACCACCGGACTTCTGGAGATCACCACCATGCCAACATTGAAAATCGCGAGGCTGCTGGCCTCGTTCGCGGCCGCCACCTGGCTGTCTGCCCTGGGGCTGTCGGCCCATGCCCTGGAGACCGTGGACAAGGGGGGCTTCACCATCGCCTTCTCGGGCGATATGCCGGGCACGGGCTACCAGGACGGCAAGATGGTCGGCTACGACGGCGAGATCCTGCAGCGCATCGCCCAGGCGCTGCAGCTCAAGGTCAAGCCGGCGCTGATGGAGTGGTCGGGCACCATCGCCTCGGTGCAATCGAAGCGCGTGGACGTGATGGCCGGCACCATGGGTTGGACGGAGCAACGCTCCAAGATCATGGCGCTGAGCGATCCCATCCACTACTTCAAGAACGGCATCACCCAGTCGGACAAGACCGACTGGAGCAAGTTGAAGGACCTGGAGGGCAAGAAGGTCGGCACCATCACCGGCTTCTCGTTCATCCCCGAGCTGCGCAAGATCAGCGGCCTGCAGCTGGCGCTGTACGACACCTCGGACGCGGCCGTGCGCGACTTGCTGGCAGGCCGCATCGACGCGGTGATCGGCGACCCGCCGGTGATGCAGTACGCGATCTCGCAGAACCCGCAGTGGAAGGTGAAGTTCAATGCGTTCAGCGATGCCTCGCCAGACTACCCGCTGCTCACCGGCCTGGGCCAGGTGGTGTTCGGCCTGAACAAGGACAACCCCGAGCTGGTCAAGGCGGTCAACACCGAGATCGCCAAGCTCTGGCAGACCTGCGACCTGCGCAAGATCGGCAAGACCTACGGCCTGGTGCAGGACGTCTGGTACCTCCCCGTGGGCCAGAACGCGCGCGCCGGGGTGGACCGCCCGGCCGACTGGAAGCTGCCTTCCTGCAAGTGATCTCCTGAACGCCTGCATCGCCGAAGAGCCGCATGCCTGCCCTGCGCACGCATGCGGCTTGTTCGTTCACCCCTCTTTTCTTTCTTTTTTCATCCTTCTCCACCATGGCACTTCTTGAACGGGCCGGGCGCGGGCTGTCGATTCGCGCGTTGTTGATCCTGGGCTTTTCCGCCATCGGCGCGCTGCTGGCCATGGCGATGGCGCTTGCGTTGCATGCGGGGCTGGCCGCGAATGCGCAGTTCGCATCGATCACCAGCGAGCGCCTGCCGATGTGGAGCGCGGCCTACGAGGTGTCGCTGGAGGTGGGCGCCGTGTCGCGTGCGCTGCGCGATGCGGTGCTGGTGGAGATGCAGGAGGACCTGCTGGCCGAGATCGAACGCATCGACGCCGCGCAGCAGCGCATCGACCGGCACATGGACGCGCTGCAGGCTGCCGTGGCGGAGCCGGCCGCACGCGAGTTGCTGGCGCGCATGGGCCAGGCGGCCACGCGCTTCCGGCAGGACCGCGACCAGTTCCTGGCGCATCTGCAAGGCGGTGCGCGCGGCCCGGCGCGCGGCATGCTCACCGGGGCGCTGCGCCAGTCGCAAGCGACCTATCTGCAGGCACTGGCGCAGCTGCGCGAGGGCCAGGCGCGGCAGGTGGAGCAGTCGGCGGCCGCCTCCATCGACGCGCTGCATGCCATGCTGGTGCGCATGGCGGTCTCGCTCGCGCTGGTGCTGCTGGTGGGCTGCGCTGTGGCGGTGGTGCTGGTGCGCACGCTCACGCGCCGCCTGGGAGCGGAGCCCGCGGCGGTGGCGCAGGCCATGGCCCGGGTGGCTGGCGGCGAACTGACCGTACCCCTGCAGGGTGCCGTGGCCCCCGAGGGATCGGTGATCGCCTCATTGCGCGCCATGGTGGCGGGCCTGGCCGACACGGTGCAGCAGGTACGCAGCGCCTCGGCGGACGTGGCGCTGCAAAGCCGCAGCCTGGTCGACGAGGCGGGCAACCTGTCGCAGCGCACCGAGATGCAGTCGGCCGAGCTGCAGCAGGCGGCCGCGGCGCTGGAGCAGTTCGCCGCGACCATGGGACACACGCAGCAGTCGGTGCGCGATGCGCACTCCCTGGCCACTTCGGCGCGCAGCGTGGCGCACGAGGGCCAGGCCATCGTCGACGGCGCCATGCAGAGCATGCTGGCCGTGGCTGGCCACGGCGCGCGCATCGCCGAAACCACGGCGGTGATCGATGGCATCGCCTTCCAGACCAACATCCTGGCGCTCAACGCGGCGGTGGAGGCGGCGCGCGCGGGCGGGCAGGGCCGAGGCTTCGCGGTGGTGGCCAGCGAGGTGCGCAGCCTGGCGCTGCATTCGGCCACGTCGGCGCGGGAGATCCGCCAGCTCATCGCGCAGTCGAACGAACAGATCGCCGCCTGCCGCGCCATGGTGGAGCGCGCAAGCGCGCAGACGGCCGGCGTGATCGGGGCGGTCAACGCCTTCGCCGCGCTCATGGCCGCCGTGCAGACCGCCAGCACCGAGCAGCATGCAGGCGTGCGCCAGCTCACCGAGGTGCTTTCGCGCATCGACCAGTTCACGCAGCACAACGCGGCGCTGGTGGGGCAGGCGCGTGGCGCGTCGGAGGCGCTGCACGCCCAGTCGGGCCGGCTGGTGGCGGTGGTGGCGCGCTTTCATGGCGAAGAAGGCACCGCTGGCGACGGTGGCCCCCTGCAGCGCGCCGCGCCGGTGCGCGCGCAGCCGCAGCTTCAGGCCTCCACGGTTCCGGCCTGAAGCGCCTTGCGCATGCGCCCCGGGGGCATGCCGTACAGCTGCTGGAAGTGCCGGATGAAGTGCGATGCGTCCGAGAAGCCGCACTCGTAGGCAATGGTGATGATGGGCAGGTCGGTGCTGGTGAGCATCCAGCGCGCGTACTTGAGCCGCGCGTTGCGGTAGAACTCCGAGGGGGTGGTGCGCGTTTCGGCCAGGAAGACGCGTTCGAGCTGGCGGCTGCTCGAATCCACCAGCCGCGCGATGACCGCGATCTCCAGCGGCGTGCCGATGTTTTTTTCCATCAGCACGATGGCCTGGCGCAGCTTGTCGTGGTCGGCCGTGCCATAGCCCAGGGCATGGCGGCGCGCCACGTGGGTGCTGCTGGCGGCCGGGTTCACTGTCATCTGGTGGATGACCTTGGCCGCGCGGTCGGGCCCGCAATGCAGGCGCACCAGCTCGGCCGTGAGCTCCACGATGGAGATGCCGCCCGCGCAGCTGATGCGGTCGCCGTCGAACACGTAATGGCAGTCCGTGCTGTAGCTGAGGGCCGGGAAGGCGGCCTTCCAGTCCTCCACATGGTAGGGGTGCACGCAGGCCCGGCGCCCAGCCATGAGGCCCGCCTGCGCGAGTGCGAAGGTGCCCGTGCAGATGCCGATCAGCGGCTTGCCCAGCGAGGCAGCGAAGTGCAGGAAGGCCTGGTAGCGCGGGCTCGCGGTGGGGATGGCGGGCAGCAGCCCGCCGATGACGGCGATGTAGTCGTAGTCGCATTCGGACGAGAGCGACTCCTGCACCGGAACGGCCACGCCGCAGCTGGCCTGCACCGATTGCCCCGGCACGCCGAGGATGGTCCACGAGCAGCGTATCTGCCGGCTCTGGTCACCCACGTCGGCCGCGTGGCGCAGGCCATCGCACAGCCCGGCCAGCGACAGCAGCGGGAACTGCGGCCACAGCAGGATGCCCACGCGCAGCTCGGTGGCCGATGCGCTGGCGGGCCGCTTGCGCGTGGCCGCCGTCTGCGGTGAGGCGTCGAGCCGGCCGATCAGTGCACCAATGTCGCCTGCGTTCTGTGCACTGGCCTGGTGCGTGGCTGCACCAATCTCGTCAGAGAGGGCATCGGGGGGGGCTTTGGGTCGGGGCATCGGGTTTTCCCTGCATGTCGCATACGTTCAATATAGCGGCGACCGCCTGCAATGAACAGAGGGTCGGTATTCCTAGCATGGAGGCATTGGGTATCGAGGGGTGCGGCTGCAAGGACCGTGCCGCGGCACCCGCAGTTTTGTCTGGAGAACCATGTGAACCATCCCCTGCTTCAAGTCAGCGGCCTCGGGAAGAGCTACGGCCCGGCCGAGGTGCTCAAGGGCATTTCCTTCGACCTGCAAAAGGGTGAGACGCTGTCGCTGATCGGGCCCAGCGGCTCGGGCAAGTCGACCTGCCTGCGCTGCCTGAACTTCCTGGAAAAGCCGCAGGCCGGCGAGGTGCTGCTCGAATCGAAGCGCATCGGCCAGGTGCCCGACCGCAAGGGCGGCTGGCGCTTCATGACCGACACCGAGATGGCGCCGCAGCGCCGCGAGATCGGCATGGTGTTCCAGCTGTTCTACCTGTGGCCGCACCTCACCGTGCGCGACAACGTGGCGCTGGCGTCCATCAAGGCCGCGGGCATGCGGCGCGACGAGGCCCATGCGCTGGCCGAGGAGATGCTGGACAAGGTGCACCTGCGCCACAAGGCCGACGCCTACCCCGAGCAGCTCTCGGGCGGGCAGCAGCAGCGCGTGGCCATTGCGCGCACACTGGCGCAGAAACCCCGGCTGATCCTGTTCGACGAGCCCACCTCGGCGCTCGACCCGGAGCTGGTGGGCGAGGTGCTGGGCGTCATCCGCGAGCTGGCCGAGGAGGGCCGCTCGATGATTCTGGTGACGCACGAGATCCGCTTCGCGCGCGACGTGGCCGACCGCGTGATCTTCATGGACGGCGGGCACATCGTGGAGGAGGGTCCCGCCGCGCAGGTGATCAATCAGCCGCGCATGGAGCGCACGCGCAGCTTCCTGGGCCAGGTGGGTGCCGAGGCCGGGCTGGGGGCATGAGCATGCCGGGCATCGACACCCTCACCCTCATCGTCTCCACGCTGGCGCGCGGCGCACTCACGGCGGCGCAGGTGGCCCTGGGCGCCGGCCTGCTGGCAGCCAGCCTGGGCCTGCTGCTGGCGTTGGCGGTGGTCTTCGTGCGCCAGCGCCTGCTGCAGCTGACCATTGCGGCCTATGTGGAATGGATGCGCAACGTGCCGGCGCTGGCGCACCTGTTCGTGCTGTACTTCGGGCTGGCCTCGGTGGGCGTGCGGCTGTCGCCGCTCACGGCCGCAGTGATCGGCCTGGGCCTGGTGGGCGCGGCGGTTCTGTGCGAGGTGTTCGCGGCCGGTCTGCGCTGCCTGCATGCCGGCCAGCGCGAGGCTGCGCTGGCCGTGGGGCTGACCCCGGCCCAGGCGCTGCGCAGCGTGCTGCTGCCGCAGATGCTGCGTGTGACCTTGCCCTCGCTGGGCAACTACGCGAGCCAGCTGGTCAAGGACACGTCCATCGCCTCGGCCATCGCGGCGCCCGAGGTCATGTTCTACGCGCGCAACCTGGTCACCTCGACCTTCGAGACGCCGCTGATCTACCTGACCGCCATGCTGCTGTATGCAGCCATGGTGCTGCCCATCAGCTGGGCCTTTGCGCGGCTGGAACGCCGCACGGCAGGGGGTGCGCGATGAACGCTTTTCTTGCGACCTATGCCGAGTACCTGGCCGAATGGTGGCCGCGCCTGGCGCAGGCGGCGTGCGTCACGGCCGAGCTCTCGGCCATCGGTTTCGCCATTGCGCTGTTGCTGGGCGCCTTGCTGGTGTGGATGCTGCGCAGCGACGTGGCGCTGCTGCGCCACGGGGCCAACGGCTTCATCCAGCTGCTGCGTGCGGTGCCGCTGCTGGCGTTGCTGCTGGCCATCTACTTCGCGCTGCCGGCGGCCGGCATCACGCTGTCGGGCTACTGGGCGGGGGCCATTGGCCTGGGGGTGCACGGCTCGGCCTACGTGGCCGAGGTGCTGCGCGGCGGCCTGAAATCCGTGCACAGCGGGCAGCGCGAGGCGGGGCTGGCCGCGGGGCTCACGCCGCGCCAGGTGTTCCTGCACGTCACGCTGCCGCAAGCCCTGCGGGTGATGCTGCCGCCGCTGCTCAACAGCTACGTCGCGCTGCTCAAGGACAGCTCGCTGTGCGCGCTGATCGCCACCAACGAGCTGATGCTCACGGCCAAGGCCATGTCCAGCGAGTACTTCCTGCCGCTGCACATCTTCATCCTGGTGGGGCTGCTGTATTTCGCCATCGCCTTTCCCTTGTCCATGCTCTCGCGGCTGCTGGAACGCCGCCTGGCTCATGGGCGCCGTACGGTGGGCGCGGCATGAACACCCCGAAGGACCCCATGACATCCATGACCTATGCGCCGCTGGAACAGCTGGCCAGCGCCATCCAGCGCGGAGAGCTGTCCAGCGAGGCGCTGCTGGAGGCGCAGCTGGCACGCATTGCGCGCCACGACGGGCAGCTGCACGCTTTCACCGACGTGTATGCCGACGAGGCCCGTGCCAGTGCGCGCGGCCTGGACCAGATGGCGCGCGCCGGCGTGCGCCTGGGGCCGCTGCACGGCGTGACGGTGGCCGTGAAGGACCTGTTCGAGGTGCACGGCAAGCCCATCGCGGCCGGCTCCAGGGCGCGGCCGCCGCGCACCTCGGCGATCAGTGCTGCGGTGGTGGAGCGCCTGCGCGCGGCCGGCGCGGTGGTCATCGGCAAGACGCACACGGTGGAGTTCGCTTTTGGCGGCTGGGGTACGAATGCCGCGATGGGCACGCCCTGGAACCCCTGGGACCTTGGCACCCATCGCACGCCCGGCGGCAGCAGCAGCGGCTCGGCCGTGGCGCTGGCGGCCGGGCTTTGCTCGGCCAGCATCGGCACCGACACAGGCGGCTCGGTGCGCATACCGGCGGGCCTGTGCGGGGTGGTGGGCCTGAAGACCACGCGCGGGCTGATCAGCCGCCATGGGCTGATCGAGCTGTGCCCCACGCACGACACGGTGGGCCCGCTCACGCGCACGGTGCGCGACAGCGCCATTTTGCTCGACGTGCTCTCGGGCGCCGACCCGCGTGATGCCGTGTCGCTGCCGGTGCCTGCACGCGCGGTGCTGCCGCAGCTCGATGCAGCGCGCGGCGTGGCCGGCATGCGGGTTTGGACGCTGCCCGAGGCCGAGCGCGTGGACGTGGACGCCGAGGTGCTGGCCGCCTACGACACGGCGGTGCAGGTGCTCGAAGGCCTGGGCATGCAGCGCGTGGAGCGGGCGCTGCCGCAAAGCTGCGCTGAATCCATGCGCGTGGCCGGCAGCCTGATGAGTGCCGAGGGCTATGCGAACCTGGGCGATCTGTTCGAGCAGGAGGGGCTGGAGTTCGACCCGCATGTGCGCCGGCGCATCCTGCTCGGGCGCGACATCGGTGCGGCCCAGTACCTCCATCTGCTCAAGGCGCGCGAGCGGGCCAAGGCCGACATGCTGGCGGCGATGGATGGCGTGGAGGTATGCGCCTTTCCGACCAATGCCATCGCCGCGATACCGCTCACCGAGGTGGACGAACTGACCACGCCGCTGTCACGCTTCGGCCGCTTCGTGAACCTGCTGGACCTGTGCGCGGTGGCCGTGCCAGCGGGCTTCACGGGCTTGGGGCTGCCTGTGTCGTTGCAGCTCATCGGCCGGCCGTTCGATGAGGCCACGGCCTTGCGCGTGGGCCATGCCTTCGAGCGTGCCACGCACTGGCACCTGGCCGTACCGCCGGGGCTGAGTTAGCTCGGCGCCTCTCCCGTCCCTTTGCCTGTCGTCCGCGCCCTGTGCACGGCGGGGGGCGGCTTTTTCCCGAAGGAGCGATCCATGCCTATCACCCTGCTGTTGAAGTCCCTGGCGGTTTTCGCTGCCCTGTCCTTGCTGGGCCTGGCGTGCCAGGCGCAGGGCAGGGACGGGGCGCTGGCGCGCATCGCGCGCAGCGGTACGGTGCATGTGGGCTACATCCCCACGCCCGGCACCTTCGCCTTCCGCGATGCGGCCGGCAACACGGTGGGCTATTCGATCGACGTGTGCCGCAAGGTGGTGGACGGCATCCGCAAGGCGCTCGCCCGCCCCGATCTGCGCGTGGACTTTCGGCCGCTGGAGGCGGCGCAGCGCATTCCGCTGCTCAAGGCCGGCAGCATCGACATCGAGTGCGGGGGCAACACCAACACCGTGGGCCGGCAAAAGGAGGTGGACTTCTCGCACACGCTGTTCACCACGGGCGTGCGCTTCCTGGCACGCCAGTCGGTGCAGCTCGACGGCGAGCCCAGCCTGTGGCGGCGGCGCATCGCGGTGAGTAACGGCACGACCGCTCAGGAGACGGTGCAGCGCGCGCAGCGCGAGCAGGAGATCGCCGTGACCGTGGTGGCCACCGACGCCGAGGGCGTGCGCCTGGTGGAGCAGGGCCTGGTGGATGCCTTTGCGCAGGACGACGTGCTGCTGTATGGGCTGATCGCCGCATCGCCCGTGCGCGACAGCCTGCACGTGACCGGCCGGCACCTCACGGTGGAGCCCTACGCCTTCATGCTGCCCAAGGACGACGCGCCGCTGCGCGAGATCGTGGACCGCACGGTGCTGGGCCTCATGCACTCGGGCGAGCTGGCGGCGCTGTACCGCAAGTGGTTCGACACGGCCACGCTGCGCATACCGATGAGCGCGCACATGCGCGAAAACATCCGCTACCCCAACAAGTACGGCATTCCCTGAATCCCTTTTTTCGTTCTTTCCCTTCCTGAGGTGTTTCCATGAGCAGCAGCATTCCCTTCATCAGCGATCGGCAGGTGGCCGAGGCCCTCGACTACCGCTGCGTTGCCGCGGTGCTCGGCGAGGCCTTCGCCAGCCTGGCCGCTGGCGGCGCGGCGGTGCACCGGCGCCAGCGCACCGACTGCCGTGACCTGCGGCTGAGCACCATGGGTGCCGTCTGGGCTGACCGGGCCGTTGCCGGGGTCAAGGTCTACCCCACGGTGCGTGGGCAGTTCAGCTTCTCCATCGTGCTGTTCGACCTACAAAGCAATCAACCGCTGGCCGTGCTCGACGGCAACGAGCTCACACGGCTGCGCACGGCGGCCATCACCACGCTGGTGGCGTCCAAGGCCGCGGCACTGCGCCCGCGCAAGCTGGCGCTGTTCGGCACCGGGCTGCAGGGGCGGGCGCAAGCCGATGCCCTGTGCGGGTGGTTCGATTTCGAGGAAATCGCGCTGGTGGACCCGGCCGGTGATGCGGTCTGGGTCCAGGCCCTGGCCGCGCGCACGGGCAGCCGCGTGGCCTTCACCACGCCCGAAGCGGCGGTGCGCGGCGCCGACATCGTGGTCACCGCGACGCGCTCGGCCACGCCGGTGTTCGACGGTGCATGGCTGGCACCGGGCGCCTTCGTCTCGGCCATCGGCACCAGCACGCCCAAGGGGCGCGAGCTGGATGACACCGCCATGGATCGGGCGGGCCGCATCATCGTGGAGTGGAAGCCGCAGAGCCTGGCCGAGGCCGGCGAGATCGTGCTGTGGCAGGGGCGCAGCAGCCATGCACCCTTCGTGGACCTGCCCGAACTCTATGCCGGCGAGGCACCCTGGCGTCCGGCCGGCCCGGCCATCACCGTCTTCAAGTCGGTGGGCATCGGCCTGGCCGACGTGGCGGTGGCGCAGCTGGCGGTTGAGCGCGTGCTCCATGGTGGGGAGCTGCGGCGATGAAGGTCTGTGTCATCGGCGCGGGCATCATCGGATGCGCTACCGCCTACCAGCTCGCGCGCCAGGGCTGCGAGGTGCAGTTGATCGATGCCGCGCACGCGCCGGGCCTGGCCACGAGCTACGCCAACGGCGCTCAGCTGAGCTACAGCTACGTGGAGCCCTTTGCCTCGCCGGCCACGCTGCCGGCGCTGCCGGGGCTGCTGCTTGCGCGCGGGTCGGCCGTGCGCTTTCATCCACGCTGGGACTGGCGGCAGTGGGCCTGGGGGCTGCAGTTCCTGCGTGCCTGCACGGCGCAGCTGCTGCAGCTGGCGCAGGCCAGCCGCGCCACCCTGGCGCAGTGGATGCAGGACGAGCGCTGGGACTTCGGCTTTGCCGAGAACGGCAAGCTGGTGCTGTGCCCCACGGCCGCATCGCTGCGCCAGCAGGAGCGCCAGGTGCGCCTGCAGGCCGGCATGGGCTGCCGGCAGGAGGTGCTGGGCATGCGGGAATGCCTGGACAGGGAGCCCGCGCTGCGCGGCGCCATGGCACTGCAGTTCGCCGGCGGCGTGTGGACGCACGACGAATGTGTGGGAGACCCGCACCGCCTGTGCCTGGACCTGGCGGCCAGCGTGCGACGCATGGGCGGCACGCTGTCACTTGGGTGTGCAGGCGCAGGGATTCGTGCGCGAGGGTACGCGCGTGGTGGCTTTGCAGACCGGTGCCGGCGACATCGCGGCCGACGCCTTCGTGCTGGCCTGCGGCCCGCGTGCACCGGCCCTGGCAACCGCGCTGGGCCTGCGCCTGCCGATCGAGCCCATCAAGGGCTACAGCATCACGGTGCCGTTCCGCGCGGGTGTGCACCGGCCGCGTGCCAGCGTGACGGACCTCGCGCGCAAGACGGTGTTCGCGCCACTGGGCGGGCGCCTGCGCGTGGCGGCGATGGCCGAGGTGGGGGCCACGGGCCTGTCGGTGGCGCCCGCGCGCGTGCAGGCGATGGTGGACGCGGTGGCACAGACCTACCCGGGCCTGTGCGCACTCGACGACCCGGTGGTGTGGGCGGGCCTGCGGCCTGCGACACCGACCTCGGTGCCCATCGTCGGGCGCTGGCGCAACAGCAATGTGTACCTGAACTTGGGGCACGGTGCGCTGGGTCTCACGTTGGCGGCGGGTAGCGCTGCGGCGCTGTCTCAGCAGATGTCGCAACAGATGCTTCGGCCGCACTAGCGCAGGCGGGCTCAGCTGCGGTGGCGCGGCAGGCGCACGGCGACCTCGGTGCCCTGGCCGGGTGCGCTGTGCAGCGCGACGCGGCCCTGGTTCTGCTCGACCAGGGTGCGCACGATCCACAGGCCCAGGCCTGCGCCGTCCTGGCCGGCCACGCCGGCGCTGCCCTGCCAGCCGCGCTCGAAGGCGCAGGATTGCTCGGCCTCGCCCATGCCGGGGCCGTCGTCGGTGACGCGGATGACGATGCTGTCGGCGGTCTCGGTCGCGCTGAGGGAGACGGTGCTGCCCGCCGGGCAGTACTTGACGCAGTTGCCGATCAGGTTGCACAGCACGCGCAGCAGCTGGGCGTAGTCCACGAAGACCTCGCCGGACTGCCCGGGCACCAGGTGCAGGTGGATGCCGGCGCGCTCGGCCACCATGCCCATGGCGTCTGCCGCATCGGCCAGCAGCCGGGCCGGCGCAATGGTCTCGCACAGGGTGCGCTCGCGGCTGTCCACGGCATGGGTGGAGAGCAGGTCGTCCACCAGGCGTTTCATGGAGGTGATGGCGCCTTCGATGCGGCGGATCGCCGGCAGCGAGGGGGCATGGCCTGCGCGGGCGAGCACCGTGGTGTTCAGGCCCATCACCTGCAGCGGCGAGCGCAGGTCGTGCGCCACCACGGCCAGCAACTCTTCGTTGGCCTTGGCCAGTGCATGGGCGCGTTCGGCATTGGCCTCGGACTCCTTGAGCGCGCTGCGCAGCTGGATCTCGCGCGCGGCGGCCTTGGCGAGTTGCACCAGGGTCTCGATCTCGGTCTCGGTCCAGCTGCGCGGATGGTTGTCGATGACGCAGAAGCTGCCGATGGGCTGGCCATGGACGATGAGCGGCACGCCCACGTAGGCGCGCACACCCAGGCTCTCGACCGTGGGCACGGCACGCCAGAGGGGGTCGGCATAAGTGTCCTCGATCACCAGCGGGTCGGTGCTGGCAATGGCATAGTGGCAGAAGGTTCGGCCATGGATTTCCCGTGCCGAGGCCAGTGTCTCGGGAAAGCCGTGCGCGCTCTTGTAGAAGTCGCGTTCGGCGTCGACGATGGACAGGAAGCTCGCGGGGGCGCCCACCAGGCTCACGGCCAGGCGGCTCATGGCGTCGAAGGTCTCCTCGGCAGGGCTGTCCAGCAGCGCGATGCTGTGGACTGCGGCCAGCCGGCGGGGATCGGAGACCAGGGGGTCCAGTTGGGCCACCAGCTCCTGCGGGGCGATCGGCATGCCGGTCCTTTGCGCCAGGGGGCTCGCTGGGGTCCGAGGCAGGGCGCGCATCAGGATCCGGGCCGCACCACACCGGCCGGCCCCGTATTGTCGCCGACCTGGGTTCAGGGCGGGAAAACGCGCGCGTTCAGCCGGCCTGGGCCGGGATGGGGGCGCGCATGCCTGCGTTGATCAGGTTCCAGGCGTTGATGACGCCGATGGCAAAGCCCAGCTCGGCGATCTCGGTATCGTTGAACTGCGCCTTGAGCAGGGCGAACTCATCGTCGCTGGCATCGCTGTGGGGCGTGGCGGTGATGATCTCGGCCCAGCGCAAGGCGGCGCGCTCGCGCTCGCTGAAGAAGGGCGCCTCGCGCCAGCCGGCCACGGCGTTGAGGTGGCGTGGGTCCATGCCGTCCTTGACCAGGTAGCTCCAGTGCATGTCCATGCAGTAGGCGCAGCCGTTGATCTGCGAGACGCGCAGGAAGACGAGTTCGGCCAGACGGGCGCCGATGCTGCCCTTCTTGACGGTTTCGGACAGGTTCACGAGGCCCATGAAGGCCCTGTTTGCGAGCTGGTGGTAGGGCAGGCGGGCGGTGTGCTGGGACATGGTGAAAAACTCCTCGTTGATGATGAAGGGATGAACATGCTTCGTGGAAGGCTTTGCATCGTTTTTGCGGCCCTCCATACCCTTCAAGACGGGCCGGACAAGCGCGTTGTGACAGCCCGGCCGGAAAAATTCTTCAGGCCAATGCGAGCGGGATTCCCTGCAGCTTGTCCGGGTTGCGGATCGCGTAGATGGCGACGATTCGCTCGCCATCGGTGACGATGGCCTGGGCCGATTCGAGCCGGCCGCCGATGTAGCGCAGCAGGCCTGGCTCGCCATTGATCAGCACCGGCCGGTAGACCACCTGTTCGGCCATGCGCCGCCACTGGGCCCAGAACAGGTTGGCGATGCGGAAGGCGCCCACCAGCGGGTGCGGGAAGGACTGCACCTTGCCACCGCCGTCGCCGATGAGCATGGCGTCTTCGGACAGCAGGGCCTCTATGGCATCGCGCTGGCCGCTGTGGGCGGCGGCGATGAAGCGCTCAAGCAACTGGTGGTGCACGCCCCGCGGCACCTCGAAGCGGGTGCGCGCCTGCTGCACGCGCTCGCTGGCGCGGTGCACCATCTGCCGGCAGGCGGCCTCGGTCTTGCCCAGCTGGGCGGCGATCTCGGGGTAGTCGTAGTCGAACACCTGGCGCAGCAGGAAGGCGGCGCGTTCCTCGGGGCCCAGGCGTTCGAGCACGTACAGGAAGGCGACCGAGAGCTCGCCCGCCAGCTCCGCTGCAGCTTCGGGCGTGCGCTCGTCGAGCGACTCGACCAGGGGTTCGGGCAGCCACCAGCCCACATAGGCCTCGCGCTCGGCCTTGGCGGTGCGCAGCCGGTCGATGGACAGGCGCGTGACCACGGTGACCAGCCAGGCCTCGGCCGACTGCAGGGTGCTGGTGTCCGCGTGGCTCCAGCGCAGCCAGGCATCCTGCAGCACGTCCTCGGCATCGGCGCGCACGCCGAGCATGCGGTAGGCGATGCCGAACAGGCGCGGGCGCAGGGCGGTGAAGGTGTCATCGGCCCGGTAGGCCGGGGGCAGGGTGGTGGTCATGGCGCGTCTCCAAGCGTAGTCTGGTCGATAACCAGACGTGCCAGGGGTCCGCTGTGTGACAGCCCGGACCCGCAAAAATGCTCAAAGCGTCCTGCGCAGCGCCTCGAAGAACAGCGCGGACTGCAGGCGTTCGCCCATCGACTGCTCGCCCACGTGCTGCGCCAACGCGGCGCTGGCCGGGGCCAGGGGGCGGCCGGTGGACTGGGCGAGCACCTGGGCCATGCAAGCGCGCTCCAGGTAGTACAGGTCATCGTAGGCGTAGTCGATGCGGTCGCCGCAGACGACCACGCCGTGGTTGCCGAGGAAGCCGATGTCCGCCGCCTGCAGCACGCCGGCGATGCGTTCGCCCTCGCGCACGTCGAGCGCGAAGCCGTTGTAGTGCGCGTCCGCTGCGGTGCGGCCATGGAAGCGCATGGCGTTCTGCGACAGCGTGGTGTCCAGGCAGCGGTCGGTGGTGAGCGTGAGCGCCGTGGCATAGGGCATGTGGGTGTGCAGCACGCAGGCCTTCTTGCAGATGCGGTGGATCGCGGCATGGATGAACATGGCGGTGGGTTCCACCTCGTGGCGTCCGGCCAGGCGCTGGCCCTGTTCATCGATGAGCACGATGTCAGCGGCCTGGACTTCGCTCCACATCAGGCCGCGCGGATTGAGCAGGAAGCGGCCGGAGCGGTCGGGCAGCTCGACGCTGAAATGGTTGCACACGCCTTCGGACAGGCCGTGGTGGGCCGCAGCGCGCAAGGCCAGTGCCAGGTCGTCGCGCAGGCGGCGCACTTCGGGTGCGTCGAAATCAAGGGCGGAAGGGGTCATCGGGGGGTCCTGGGGTCGTGGGTTCATTTATTGTCATCCGTGCAACGGGCGTGCCATCCAGAAGGACTGCGCCTGCAGCACGCTGGCCGGGCTGTGGCCTGTGATGGCTTGGTAGACGCCGGGGGCGGCGGCACCCGAGTCGCCGCTCAGAATGGGCATGTCGCCGACCGCGCCGCTGGCCAGGCCCGCCATCACCGAATCCACGCTGCCTGTGGCGCGGGCGGGCCGGCAGGCGATGGCGCCATCGCGCTCCCAGAAATGGCCGACGACGCCAGCGGCCAGGCCCCCCACGCCGCCCTGCAGCAGCACATGCTTGGCGAAATAGGCGGCGGTGGGTGCCGTGGCAATGCGGTCTCATTTGTCGGACGGTTCCCACGCATTGTTGGGCGACCTGCCCGGTCAAATTCACCGCGATCAAGCGTTCAATCAGTCCAGTGTCTCAAAATGAAGCGAAAAGTGATGTGTTTGTCCCATCATTCGTTGCTACCGTGAACAAGCCATGAACCTCGACCGCCTGGACATCCAGATCCTCAACCTGCTGCAGGAAGACGCCTCGCAGCCTTTGCGTGTGATGGCGCGCAAGGTCAACAGCTCGCCTGCCACCTGCCAGCGGCGCATTGCCATCCTGCGCGCAGCCGGCGTTTTGCTGGGCCAGGTGGGGGTGGTGAACCGCCAGCGCGTGGGGCGCCCGCTCACGGTGTTCGTGTCGGTGGAGCTGGACAAGCAGAACGATGCACTGCTGCGCAACTTCGAGGCCAAGATGGCGGCGCAGGACGATGTGATGGCCTGCTACGAGGTGTCGGGCGAGTTCGACTTCCTGCTGATCATCAACTCGGCGTCGATGGAGCGTTACCACGCATTCACGCGCGAGGTGCTTTCGTCGAACAACAACGTGCGCAACTTCAAAAGCACCTTCGCGATGAACTGCTCCAAGTTCGAGACCCGGGTGGCGCTGGACCTGCCTCCCGAGGCGGACAAGGACGACGAAGAGGAAGACTGATCAGGCCGAGGGGCGGGTGAGGTCTTCGAGCCGGGTCAGGAAGGCCATGGCCGCTGTTGTGCTGTCGGCGCACATCTCGGCCGAGGGCTGCAGGCCGCTGCAGACGGCAGGGCGTGCAGGGTGCCCAAAAATGAGGCAGCGCGCGTCATCCCCGAGCTGGACGCAGCGCACGCCCGCCGGCTTGCCCTCGGGCATGCCGGGGATCGGGGAGCTGATGGACGGTGCGGTGCAGCAGGCGCCGCAGCCGGATCGGCACTGCATCGCAGTTGCTATTGTTTTGATAGCTTAGACGGCATTCAGGCGGGCGGAGGCCCACAGCACCTGGTCGACCACGGCACGCACGCGCTCGCGGTGGGCCGGTTGCACCAGGGCACCGACCTCGTCGAAAGCCGTGCTGGCCTGGCCCAGGGCAAAGGCCTTGGGCGCGAGCCAGCATTCCAGGTTGATCAGCAGCGGTGCCAGGTGGCTTTGCGAGCGCAGGCCACCCAGGCCGCCGTTAGAGGCGCTGAGCATGCCCACCACCTTGCCGCGGAAGGGTTTGGTGCCGTCCTGCCATTCCGGGTTGCCGCCCACGGGGCTCGATGCCCAGTCGATGGTGTTCTTGAGCAGGGCCGTGTAGCTGCCGTTGTACTCGGGCGAGCAAATGATCCAGGCGGGGTGCTCCCACAGTATCTGCTTGAGCCGCACCACGTCGGGCGGCGTGCCCTGGGCTTCGAGGTCGGCGTTGTACATGGGGATGTCGAAGTCCGACAGCTCCAGCAGCGTGACCTCGGCACCCGCATCGCGGGCAATGGCGGCCGTGGCCTGGGCCAGGCGCCGGTTGAACGATTGCTGGCGCGTGCTGCCGGCGAAGACGAGGAGCGAGTTCTTGTGCATGGCTGGATTGGAGCACAGGGCAAGGGCAGGATTCCTGCAAGCGCGGGGCTATCCACCTGGCGAGCCGTCCGCGCGCGGCGGCGCCAGCCGCCACACCAGCGTGGCCAGGGCCGCCACGAAGGCCGCCAGGCTGAGCAGGGCGCGCCAGAGGTTGGCCGCGTTCCAGCGCGCGCGCACCTGGGCCCAGTCGGCAGGCAGCACCTGCGGGTTCCAGGCCTCGGTGGTCGCATTGAGCGGCAGGTTCACCTGCTGCGTGAAGAAGACGATGCCCAGCAGATAGGCCAGCAGCACGGCGGCCAGCGCGGGCCACCAGGCTTCGCGGCGCCGAGCCGAGCCGGTGACCAGGGCCAGAGCACACCAGACGGGCGGGCCGAAGAACAGCGCAAAGAACAGGCTGTGGCGCACGTTGCGGTTCAGGGCCGACTGCACGGTGGCGTAGGTCGCGCCATCCATCTGCAACATGGCCAGGTTCACATTGCCGCTGTAGGTGCCGAAGAAACCGGCCATGAGGCCGAGCCAGACGACCGCCAGGAAGTGGGGAGCCACGGTGATGGCGGAGTGGAGGTGGGAAGGGTGGGTATGGGGAGGCATGGAGCCCACTGTGCACACGGCGATGGCTTGTCGCCTTAACTTTTGATAAGGCCCATCTCGCTGCGCACGCGCGAGAGCGTGACATCGGTGACACCGAGGTACGAGGCCAGGTGCCGCAGGGCGATGCGCGCGGGCCAGTCGGGGTGCTGGGCCAGCAGCCGGGCATAGCGCTCGCGCGCCCCCAGTTGCAGGAACTCCTGCTCGCGCTGCATCTTGCCGTCGAGCAGGGCGCACAGAACCCGGTGCTCGAGTGCTGCCCAGGGCGCCCAGCCATCGCTGGGGGCGGCCACGCCCGGTTCGGGCATGGGCAGTGCCCACACCCGGCTGTCCTCCAAGGGTTCCACGTGGAACATTGCTGGCTGTTGTCGCAGGCTGGGCGTGATCGGCCAGAACAGCGCGCCGTCGAGAAAGAAGTTCTTGTTGGCTTCCGCTCCGTCTCGGTCCACGAGGTACAGGCGCAGGGCGCCGCGCTCCACCCACCACAGGTGGTGCCACGGTTCTCCAGCGCGCAGCAGGGGCTGGCCCTTGTCGAAGTCGACAGGCCGGGAACTCGCCCACCACGCTGCCACCGGTACGGGCGGATCGCCCACCAGTCGGGTGAGAAAGTGGGTCAGAGGGCTGTGGGCAGACACGGTGGGCGCAAAGTGGGAAAATCCCGGGTTGCCCGCCGGGGCAGGGTGCAGGTTTGCACCCCTGCGCCCGGGCGGGGCCGGTATGCACGGCAGGCCCAGGCGGGGCCCGCCTCCATGCGTCGTACCGGGATTTTTGATTATCGGGCCCCACAGGCCCCGGAGCGCTCCCATGTTGTACCCCCAGGAATTTGATGTGATCGTCGTCGGCGGTGGCCATGCCGGCACCGAGGCCGCGCTGGCGGCCGCCCGCATGGGCAGCAAGACGCTGCTGCTCACGCACAACATCGAGACGCTGGGGCAGATGAGCTGCAACCCCAGCATCGGTGGCATCGGCAAGGGCCACCTGGTCAAGGAGGTCGATGCCCTGGGCGGCGCTATGGCACTGGCCACGGACGAGGGCGGTATCCAGTTCCGTATCCTCAACAGCTCCAAGGGCCCGGCTGTGCGTGCCACCCGCGCGCAGGCCGACCGCATTCTGTACAAGGCCGCCATCCGCCGCATGCTGGAGAACCAGCCCAACCTGTGGCTGTTCCAGCAGGCGGTGGACGACCTGATGATGGAGGGCGACCGGGTGGTGGGCGCGGTCACGCAGGTGGGCATCCGCTTCCGTTCGCGCACGGTGGTGCTCACGGCAGGCACCTTCCTCGACGGCAAGATCCATGTGGGCCTGAACAACTATGCCGCCGGCCGGGCAGGGGACCCACCGGCCGTGTCGCTGTCGGCGCGCCTCAAGGAACTCAAGCTGCCCCAGGGGCGCCTGAAGACCGGTACGCCGCCGCGCCTGGATGGGCGCAGCATCGACTTTTCCAAGTGCGCGGAGCAGCCCGGCGACGGCATGCCGGGCGGCGTGAACGAGGGCACGGTGCCGGTGTTCAGCTTCATGGGCAATGCGGCTATGCACCCGCGCCAGATGCCGTGCTGGGTGACGCACACCAACGAGCGCACGCACGAGATCATCCGCAGCGGCTTTGACCGCAGCCCCATGTTCACCGGCAAGATCGAGGGCGTGGGCCCGCGTTACTGCCCGAGCGTGGAAGACAAGATCAACCGCTTTGCCGACAAAGACAGCCACCAGATCTTTCTGGAGCCCGAAGGCCTGACCACGCACGAGTTCTACCCCAACGGCATCAGCACCAGCCTGCCGTTCGACATCCAGTACCAACTGGTGCGCAGCATGCCGGGGCTGGAGAACGCGCACATCCTGCGCCCGGGCTATGCCATCGAGTACGACTACTTCGACCCGCGCTCGCTCAAGAGCAGCTTCGAGACCCGCCAGATCGAGGGCCTGTTCTTCGCAGGCCAGATCAACGGCACCACGGGCTACGAAGAGGCGGCGGCCCAGGGACTGTTCGCTGGCGTCAATGCGGCGTTGCAGTGCCGGGGCGATGCACCCTGGCTGCCGGGCCGCGACGAGGCTTACCTGGGCGTGCTGGTGGACGACCTGATCACCAAGGGGGTGAACGAGCCCTACCGCATGTTCACCAGCCGGGCCGAGTTCCGCCTGCAGCTGCGCGAGGACAATGCCGACCTGCGCCTGACTGAGATGGGCCGCAAGCTGGGCCTGGTAGACGATGCCCGCTGGGACGCTTTCAGCCGCAAGCGCGACGCTGTTTCACGTGAAACAGAACGCCTCAAGGCCACCTGGGTGAACCCACGCAGCTTGCCTGCAGCCGAATCCGAGCGGGTGCTGGGCAAGAGTATCGAGCACGAGTACAACCTGTTCGAGTTGTTGCGTCGACCCGATGTGGGCTACGCTGCACTGGTGGGCATGGACGGTGGCAAGTACGCATCCACCGAGGTTTCACGTGAAACACTGGGTTCGTTGGCGGAGCCGGTGATCGAGCAATTGGAGATTGCCGCCAAGTATTCCGGCTACATCGACCGCCAGAAGGACGAAGTGGAGCGTGCCGCCCACTACGAGAACCTCAAGCTGCCGGACGACCTGGACTACCTGCAGGTGTCGGCTCTCTCCATCGAGGCACGCCAGATCCTGACCCGCCACCGCCCCGAAACGCTGGGCCTGGCCTCGCGCATCTCGGGCATCACGCCTGCGACGATTTCGCTGCTCATGGTGCACCTCAAGAAGGGTGCCTTCCGTGGTATTGCTGGCGCACGTGCCCATGCAGAAACCACAGCGCACTGAGCGGCCCGTGGGCTTGGGAGACGGCAAGGGCAGGGTGGTGGCACGCGCGCGCCAGCGGGGCGACCTGTTGATGGTGCGCGCCATGGCCGTGGTGGCGGTACTGGTGCTGCTGCTGGCCATCCCCCTGTGGATGAAGCACGAGCGCGACAAACGTGCCGAGGCGCAAGCCGGCAAGGAAGGTGCGGTGCTGTCGGGCGGTGCCCCTGTTCCTGCTCGCCCGGCACAGGTGGTGGCTTCCGGGGCGGTGCCCACGGCTGCGGCGCCAGCGGCTGCCAACTCGGGTATCGGCCACGGTCTCACCTTTGCGGTGGTGGCGGACGATGCCATGGTGCCTGCCGAGATCGCCCGCCTGGGCTGTGCAGGGGAGCCCCGCGCGACGGACCGGCCCCTGAAGGACGACCACCCTTGTAACCACCAGCAGGGCGACACCTCGTGCCGCGTGGTACTGCCCGTGCTGTGCATCCAGCCTGGCACGGCCGCCAGACCTGCAGGGGCCGCAGATGCCATCTATGCCGGTTGGACCGGCGGCATGCTGGCACCCACCCAACCCGTCATGGGCGCGATCCTGACCTCCGCAGCCCTGGCTTCGGCCCGGTGCGAAAAGGAGTTGGGCAGCGGCTGGCGCATGGCCGATGTGCTGGATGGCCTGAACAGCGGCGGCCTGCAGGGCATGCGCACCACGAATACGACCCTGGGCCAAGGCACCCGCTACTGGGTGCAGACCAAGGACCAGCCAGCCAACTGCTGGAACAGCGCCGGCTCCTGATGGCAGGCGTGGCGCGGTGGTTCCACGTGAAACCACCGTGTGAAAGCGCCACTGCCCAGGGCACTGCCTACGAACAACGGATACCGAGAGATGGTCATGAACACCCCTTCCGCCACCACGGCGGCCTTCCGCCCCACGCTGCTGTCGGCCGCCGAGCAACTGGGCGTACAGCTCACCGATGCGCAGGCCGATGCCCTGCTGAGTTACCTGGACCTGATCCAGAAATGGACCAAGGTCTACAACCTCACGGCTGTGCGCGACCCCAAGGAGATGCTGACCCACCACCTGCTGGACAGCCTGGCGGCGGTGCCACCGCTGCGCCGCGCCCTCGCGCAGGCGGCCTTGCCGCCAGGGCAGGGTGCCCGCCTGCTCGACGTGGGTGCCGGTGCCGGCCTGCCGGGCGTGGTGATCGCCGTCTGCTGCCCTGAAGTGGATGTGAGCTGCGTGGACACGGTGGCCAAGAAGGCCGCCTTCATCCAGCAGGTGGCGGTATCGCTCAAGCTGCCCAACCTGCGTGGTGTGCATGCCCGGGTCGAGAGCCTGGACGGCCCCTTCGACGTGGTGACCAGCCGGGCCTTCGCCTCGCTGGTGGATTTCACCACCTGGTCGCGCCAGGCACTGGGCGCGCACAGCGTCTGGCTGGCCATGAAGGGCAAGCACCCCGCAGAGGAGATCGCCGCCTTGCCCGCCAGCGTGCAGGTGTTTCACGTGGAACCACTCGCCGTGCCGGGCCTGGAGGCCGAGCGTTGCATCGTCTGGATGCGCCCGGCGTGACCCGCTGTTGGTAAAAAGGGCGGGGCTGCGCGCACGGGTCGCGTAAACTCGCCGCTCGCTGGTCGTTTGTTGCAGCCGCAGTATTCGCCCGCTCGCGGCTCGTCTTTCCCTGGGGGTTCTCATGTTTGGCATTGCGGATTACGGCGCCTTCGTGGCCGCCATCGTGCTGTTCCTGGCGATCCCCGGCCCGGGCAATCTGGCCTTGATCACCTCCACCAGCAAGGGCGGTATCCGCGGCGGCCTGGCCGCCACCATGGGCGTGATCGCTGGCGACCAGGTGCTGATGTGGATGGCGGTGGCCGGCGTGGCTGCCCTGCTGTCCACCTACCCCACCGCCTTCCATGCCGTGCAGTGGCTCGGCGCCGCCTACCTGGCCTGGCTGGGTTTCAAGATGCTCACGGCCAAGCCCGGTGCCCAGCCCATCCTGAACATCGAGCCGCGCCACTACTTCAAGCAGGCTGCGCTGATCACCTTGCTCAACCCCAAGGCCATCGTGTTCTACATGGCGTTCTTCCCACTGTTCGTCGACCCGGCCCACCACCAGGGCCTGCTCACCTTCGGCGTGATGGCGGCCACCGTGGCGGCCCTGACCTTTGTCTACGGCCTCATTGCCGTGCTGCTCACCCACCATCTGGCAGAGCGCATGCGCGCCAACCCCACCATCGGCCGCGTGCTCGAAAAAGTCGCCGGCGTGTTCCTGATCGGCTTCGGCATCAAGCTGGCCATTTCGAAGTAAACAAGGCATCCACCCCATGGCCCAGATTTTTTGCATTGCGAACCAGAAGGGTGGCGTCGGCAAGACCACCACCACCGTCAACCTGGCGGCCGGCCTGGCGAAGATCGGCCAGCGCGTGCTGATGGTGGACCTGGACCCGCAGGGCAATGCCACCATGGGTTCGAACCTGGACAAGCGCAAGCTCGACCTCACGGTGTACGACGTGCTGCTCGAATCCGCCTCGGTGCGAGAGGCGGCGGTGCTCTCCGAGAAATGCGGCTACCACGTGCTGGGCGCCAACCGCGAACTGGCCGGTGCCGAGGTCGAGCTGGTGGCACTGGAGCATCGCGAAAAACGCCTCAAGGCCGCGCTGGCCGAAGTGGATGCGGACTACGACTTCGTGCTCATCGACTGCCCACCCTCGCTGTCCATGCTCACCTTGAACGGCCTGTGCTCGGCCCATGGCGTGGTCGTGCCCATGCAGTGCGAGTACTTCGCGCTCGAAGGCTTGACCGACCTGGTCAACACCATCAAGCAGGTGCATGCCAACCTCAATGCCGACCTGCAGATCATCGGCCTGCTGCGCGTGATGTTCGATCCGCGCATCACCCTGCAGCAACAGGTGAGCGAACAGCTCAAGGACCACTTCGGCGACAAGGTGTTCAACACCGTGATCCCGCGCAACGTGCGCTTGGCCGAGGCCCCGAGCTACGGCCTGCCCGGTGTGGTGTTCGACCCGCTGGCCAAGGGCAGCCAGGCCTTCATCGAGTTCGCACAAGAGATGGTCGAGCGTGTGCAGAGCATGAAGGCGCTGGGCAAGAAGCCCGCCGTTGTCTGATCGAACATCTATCGTTTGCTATCAAATTCATAGTATGAATTCGACCCCCGATACCGTCCTTGTGCTGCCCGGCTGGCAGAGCTCCGGCCCCGCCCACTGGCAAAGCCGCTGGGAGGCGCAGCATGGCTTTGCGCGCGTGGAGCAGCACGACTGGATGCGCCCGCTGCGCGGCGACTGGACGGCGCGGCTCGAAGAAACCGTCGTCGATGCCCCCGGCCCCGTGGTGCTGGTGGCGCACAGCCTGGGCTGCATCCTCACCGCCTGGTGGTCTGCGCACTCGTCCCACACGCACCGCGTGAAGGGTGCGCTGCTGGTGGCGCCGGGCGATGTGGAGCGGGAGGACATCGCAGGCTATCTGCCGGGTTGGTCGCCCATTGCGCGCCAGCCCCTGCCGTTCCCGGCCGTGCTGGTGGGCAGCCGCAACGACCCGTATTGCAGTTTCGAGCGTGCCCAGGGCATGGCCCAGACCTGGGGTGCGCGTTTCATCGACTACGGCGAGTGTGGCCACATCAATGCCGAGTCGGGTCTTGCGGACTGGCCCGAGGGCCAGGCCCTGCTGGCCGGGCTGCGGTCGTCCGCCATGCCGCTCTCCACGTCCTGATCCACCATGTCCAAAACCAATCTCCTGGAGACGGCCGGGTCGTTTCCCAAGGCCTGGTCGTCCCGCGTCATCGGTCGGGCCGCCAACGCCAACGTCAAGGTGTTGCGCATGGACTCGGGCGCCTACCCCGACGAGTCGCATGACTTCGACGAGGCCCTGCTGGTGCTCGACGGCTGCATGCGCCTGGATCTGCAAGGCCAGGTCACCGAGGTGCAGGCCGGCGAGGTCTTCATCGTGCCCGCTGGCGTGCCTCATGCCGTGGCGCCGGGCAGCCATGGCACGCTGGTGATCATTGACCAGTGATGTCCTGGTTCTCCAACACTTCGTCAGCACCCGGCCAGTCCTGGACCCAGCGGCTGGGCACGCGGGTGCGTTCCGAGCTGGGCGATATGCTGGAACTGCTGGCCGGTGCAGCAAGCCTGGTCGGAATTCCCCTGGCCGTGATTCTGGGCAAACTGTTCCTGGCGGCCGTATTGGCGGCGCTGGTGCTGGGTATAGGCCTGCGGTTTGCCCGGCGCCGCAGGCTGCCCGGCCACATGCGTGCTTCGGCCCCTCTCGACTCCCCCAAAAAATAAACTATCAATTCACCATGGTCACCAAAAAACCCAAGGGCCTCGGACGCGGCCTCGAAGCCCTGCTGGGCCCCAAGGTCAGCGAAGCCTCCGAGCAGGCCCAGGCGGCCGATGCCGGCCTGCCCAGCACGCTGATGCTGGCCGAGATGGTGCCCGGCATGTACCAGCCGCGCACGCGCATGGACGAGGGTGCGCTGTACGAGCTGGCCGAAAGCATCAAGGTGCAGGGCATCATGCAGCCCATCCTGGTGCGGCGCCTGGCCGATGGCGAGAACGCCGGCAAGTACGAAATCATTGCCGGCGAGCGGCGCTTCCGTGCCGCGCGGCTGGCCGGCCTGGACCGTGTGCCGGTGCTGGTGCGCGACGTGCCCAACGAGGCTGCGGCTGCGATGGCGCTGATCGAGAACATCCAGCGCGAAGACCTGAACCCGCTCGAAGAGGCCCATGGTCTGCAGCGCCTGGTCAAGGAGTTCGGCCTCACGCACGAGCTGGCCGCCCAGGCCGTGGGCCGCTCGCGCAGCGCTGCAAGCAACCTGCTGCGCCTGTTGAACCTGGCCGAGCCGGTGCAGACCATGCTCATGGCCGGCGACATCGACATGGGCCATGCGCGCGCGCTGCTGTCGCTGGACCGTGCGGCGCAGATCACGGCCGGCAACCAGATCGCAGCCAAGAAGCTCTCGGTGCGCGAGGCCGAGGCCCTGGTCAAGAAGATCGGCGCCGAGTTCAGCCTCATGCCGCAAAAGCCCAAGAAGGAAAAATCGCGCGACCTGCGGCGTGTGGAAGAAGAGCTGTCCGACCTGCTCATGGCCGAGGTCGAGGTGCGCGTGAAAAAGCGCGTGAAGCGCGCTGGGCGCGTGGAAGACATGGGTGAGCTGGCGATCCAGTTCGGCTCCATCGAAGAACTCAACGGCCTGATCGAGCGCCTGCGCGGCTAACAAAACTCTTCTGGCGTCGTTGCTGCGTCTGGCCAGAACCGCTTCGCTGAGTTTTGTTATCCGCTTTGGGCGGTGCCTGTTCAGGGCGCACGGAGCCCCCCGACACGGGGCCACGTGACAAAGTGCACACAATTGCGCCGCGAGGGCGTGCACAGGCGTGTTGCGGTGCGCCATGCCGGCCTACACTGCGCTCCATTCCATCCCGGCGCATGTGCACCGGGGGAATTCTGGAGAGCCCCATGTCCCGCGCACACCGCCCGTCGTTCCCCGCCGCCCTGGCTGCAGGAGGGTGCCTGCCGGGCGTGGCCATTTGCGCAATTTGCGCGCAGACTGTGCGCCTGGTCGTCTCCGGCACCGCTCGTTCCCTGCAAGGCCTTTTCGGCCTGTAATGCATATGCCACTGCGCCTGCTGCCCTGGCCCCTTCCCGCGATGCTGGCGTGGGCGGGAGCATGGCTGCTGTACCTCAGCCTGCAGCGCACCGTGCCGCCCGTGGCGGCGCTGGTGGCCGCCTGCCTGCTGGGCACCGCTGCGAGCCTGCTGGGTGCCAACTGGTGGCGCCGCGCGCTGATTGCGCTGGGCTTTCCGCTGTCGCTGGCGATCACCGGCCTGGCCAGCCTGCCGGCCTGGGCCTGGCTGGTGCCGCTGGCCCTGCTGCTGGCGGTCTATCCCCTCAATGCCTGGCGCGATGCGCCCATCTTCCCCACGCCGCGCCATGCGCTGCAGGCGCTGGCGGTACAGGTTTCGCTGGCGCCGGGCGCCCGGGTGCTCGATGCCGGCTGCGGCCTGGGCGATGGCCTCATCGCGCTGCGTCACGCCTATCCCGATGCACGCATGGATGGCCTGGAATGGAGCTGGCCACTGCGCCTGGCCTGCGCGCTGCGCTGCCCCTGGGCCAAGGTGCGCCGTGGCGACATGTGGCAGGCCGACTGGAGCGGCTACCAGATGGTCTACCTGTTCCAGCGCCCCGAGAGCATGGCGCGCGCCGCAGCCAAGGCCCAGGCCGAGTTGGCGCCCGGCTCCTGGCTGGTGAGCCTGGAGTTCGCCGTGCCCGGCCTGCTGCCCCGTGCCCAGCTGCGTGCACCGGGCGGGCGGGTGGTGTGGATCTACCGCCTGCCCTTGCTGGCAGACAAGGGGGGCTGAAATGCACCGCTACAACTGTTTTCCTCAGACCTTGCCGGTTACAGAAAAGATACATCCTTTTGCTACATTGCTCCCTGGCTTCAGAGCACACAAGAACCAAGAAATTCACAGCCACAAGGGGCTTGCAGCCGCAACCGCGAGGACCAGCGCCAGGAGGGGGCGCGAGGTTCTGCACAGCTTTCCTTGTCCGGTCGACCACCTCCATCGCATTCAGCATGCCGCGTTCGGCACCCCCATGGGTGTCTGCCGCCGCGTTGCTGTGGCGGGGGCGCGTCGCCGGGGTTTTCTGGTGAACACCCGAATCATTTGCAAGGAGTATTCATGACCATTCGACCCCAATTGCGTCCCCGCCTTCTGTGGGTGCTGGCGCTGAGCGCCGCCCTCACGGGCTGCGCGACGATGCAGAGCCATGACAAGCTCGCCAGCGACGTGCAGGGCGCCGGCCGCAGCGGTGGCATTCCCGCCGCCATCGCGCAGCTCGAATCCACGGCCAAGACCGAGGACGAGAAAACCGCGCTGCTCTTCAACATGGAGCGTGGCGAGCTGCTGCGCATGGACCGCCGCTACGCGGACAGCACGAACGCCTTCCTGCTGGCCGACGTGAAGGTCAAGGAGTGGGAAGACACGGCCAAGAGCAACCCGCAAAAGCTCATGGGCACCGTGGGCGCAGCGCTGATCAGCGAGCGCCTGAAGGCCTACGAGGGCCAGGACTACGAGAAGGTCTGGCTGACCACGCGCCTGGCGCTCAACCGCGTGGCCGTGGGCGACGTGGAGAACGCCCGCGTGGACATCAAGCGCACCCATGAGCGCGAAGCCATCATTGCCGAGTTCCGCTCCAAGGAAACCCTTGCGGCCGAGCAGGAAGCCAAGTCCAAGGGCGCCACCTCGGGCGGCAAGGAGCTCAACGGCTACCCCGTCGAGACCTTCAACGACCCCGAAGTGCTGGCCCTGAAGAACGGCTACCAGAACGCCCTGAGCCATTACCTGGCCGGCTTCCTCTACGAGATGCTCAATGAGCCGGGCCTGGCCGCGCCAGGCTACCGCAAGGCCATCGAGCTCAAGCCCGAGACCGGCGTGCTCGAAGAAGGCCTGCGCGGCCTGGACAGCCGCACCAGCTTCACCTGGAAGCGCCGCCAGCGCATGACCGACGTGCTGTTCGTGGTCGAGGCCGGCGACGCCCCCGCGCGCAAGCCCCGCGCCTTCACCCTGCCGGTGCCCGTGGGCAGCCGCTGGACCACGGTGAGCGTTTCCTACCCCGTGATCGAGCCTTCGCGCGACGCGCCGCTGACCAACCTGTCGGCCGCCGGCACGGACTTCAAGCTCGAAAAAGTGGTTGACGTGAACGTGATGGCACGCCGCGCCCTGAAGGACGAAATGCCCGGCATGGTGCTGCGCGGCTTCACGCGCGCCGTCGCCAAGGGCGTGCTGCAGGACCAGCTGCAAAAGAAGGGCGGCCTGCTGGGCGGCATCGTGGGTGCCGTGGCTGCCTCGGCCACCGAACAGGCCGACGACCGCATGTGGCGCATGCTGCCCGGCCGTGTCTACGTGGCCCGCGGCTACCTGCCACCCGGTGAGCACACCATCACCATCAACGGCCGCGCACTGCCGCAGCCCGTGAAGGTCGACGGCCAGTACGCCCTGGTGCCCCTGCGCCTGTACGAGAACAGCGTGCTCATGGGCGACGTGGCCTCGGTCGGCCAGCTGGCCGCAACGGCCTCCACTGCCGCCGTGGCACCAGCGGCCGTCGAAGTGCCGGCATCGTCCACCAAGACGATCTCCACGACGACGACCACCCGGACAACCACCACCACCAACCGCACGCGGCCTGCGGCCAAGCCCGCGGCAGCGCCCGTGACCCCGGCCAAGAACTGAACCGAAGACCGTTTTCCAAGGAGCCTTACCCATGACTATCCGCACCCACCTGACCGCCATCGGCGTCGCCGTGATGGCACTGACCGGCGCTGCGGCCCACGCCCAGCTGCACGACCCTGCGACCCCCATCGCCGTGGCCTCCAAGGTGGCGTTGCGCGGCGAAGCCAACAGCATCGCCGTGCGCGAGATGCGCATCGTGCGCACCAACGAGATCCTGGTGGTGCAGGCCGACATGGCCAACATGGGCCGCACCGACCGCACCGTGTTCTACCGCTTCAAGTGGCTGGACCAGGTGGGCAACCAGGTGGGTGACGGAGAGTCGTGGAAGCAGATGAGTGTGCTCGGCCTGGGCCAGCAGACCGTCAAGAGCGTAGCCCCCACCAGCGCCGCAGTTGACCTGCGCCTGGAAATGAACGTAGAACCGCGCTGAACCCCGCAGCGCCGACCGGAGAAAACACCATGCAACGCAACAGCAGCATCCAGCGCACCGCGCTCGTCCTGGCCTTCGCGGCCAGCACCCTGGCCCTCTCGGCCTGCCAGAACCTGTCCTCGCCCACCGTGCGCTTTGACCGCCAGGTCAACTACGGCGACGCCAAGGCCGTGGAACTGGTGACCAACGAGTTTGGCTCCACCGACCTGCAGATGATCGCCGAGAAGATGACCGGCGGCTTGCTCGAAACGGGCATCTTCCAGGGCCGCCCCACGGTGACCATCTCCACCGTGAAGAACAAGACCAGCGAGTACATCGACACCACCAACGTCATGAACTCGATCCAGACCGCGCTGGTCAAGTCCGGCAAGGTGCGCTTCGTGCGCTCCATCAACGAGATGCAGCAGGGCGTGGACGAGCTGCAGCGCCAGAACCAGAGCGGCCTGTACAAGCAGGGCACCACCGCCAAGGTCGGCCAGATGACGGCCGCCAAGTACAGCATGGAAGGCGAGCTGACCAGTATCGTCAAGCAGAGCAACTCCACCAAGGACGTGTACTACAAGTTCACGCTCAAGCTGTTCGACGTGCAGGAAGGCACCGTGGAATGGCAGGACGAAAAAGAGATCCGCAAGACCAGCAAGCGCTGATCGACCACGGCACTGAAAGGACTTCACCATGCAACGCAGAACCACCCTCGCGGCCGCACTGTCCGTGCTCGCCCTGACCTTTGGCGCCAGCGCCCATGCCCAGAACGCGGCGCCCAAGATCGCCGTGACCGACCTGGCCTATGCCCAGCAGGTCTCGGAATACTTCGTGGCCGGCGCCTACCAGCGCAGCGCCCAGATGAGCGCCGGCGGCAGCGCCAGCCACGGCATGTACGGCGGCTCGGGCAGCCACTCCATGCAGGCCTCCGAGCAGGCCAGCGGCACCTTCGTGGCCGGCCGCTACAGCTACATCGAGCAGCGCGAGCTCGGCGGCTACACCAACGACATCAAGGGCGCGCTGCTGCAGGGCACCTACTTCCGCCTGGTGCAGGGCAAGGGCTTTGATGCCGGCAAGCCGCAGAACAGCAAGGCCGAGCAGGTGCTCAACCAGGTGCAGACCGGCAAGATGGCCGCGCCCCAGGCGCAGAACCAGGTGGCCAACGTGGTCGCCCGCATCAAGAAGGGCGAGTTCGCCGGTGCCGACTACGTGCTCTTTGGCGTGGTCTCCAGCATCAACTTCACCGACGCGCTCTCGCCCCTGCAGGGCACGAGCAGCGCCACGCGCCAGTATGGCCTGCAGCTCCTGGCCGACTTCTCGCTGATCAACACCCGCACCTACGAGATCAAGGCCGCCTTCTCCGCACAGGGCGAGGGCAACGACACCAAGATCCTGTCCAACCGCGGCGACATCGCCCCGCCCAACCGGGCCAAGGTGATCAGCGAGACCTCGCGCAGCCTGGCGCAGAGCGTGTACGAACAGCTGGCCGGCCAGCTGGGCTACACCGATGCCCACCTGGCGCGCGGCGTGCGCCCACCACCACCGCCCGTGGTCTACCAGGGCGGCGGCCAGCCCATGCCCGTGCCCCAGCAGCCCGACCAGGTGCTGATCCTCAAGTGAGCTCGGCAGGTCCCTTGCAGCCATGACGGGCGGCATGCGTCCTACCCTGAAGGCCAGCCTCGCGCTGGCCTTTTTCGTGGCCGGCTGCGCCGCGCAGCCGGGGCCGCAGGCAGCGGATTCCACTGCTTTCGCCCCCTACCCGTTGCCCGGGGCGGGAGAAGCCCGCGTGCAGGCCCTGCATCGGCCCGCGCGCACCGCGCCGCTGCGCTACCGTGTGATCGTGGTGCCGGGCTCGGGCTGCGCCGGCATGGGGCCGCTGGCCGACCGCTACTTTGCCGGCCTGCTGCATGCCGAGGTACTGGTGCTGCACAAGCCCGGCGTGGCGCCCGGTGCGCGCACGGCGGCGGGGGCCTGCGCTGCTGATTTCGTGCAGGCCGACCGCCTCTCGGCCTGGCGCGACCATGCCAGCGCCGCGCTGCGCGCCGATGCGCGGCAGCGCCAGGCGCAGGGCCTGCCCGTGCTGCCCCAGGTGTTGGTCGGCATCTCCGAAGGCGCCGAGCTGCTGCCCGCGCTCGCACCCGAGGTGCCCGGGTTGGCGGGCCTGGTTCTGCTGTCCGCGAGCGGGCTCGACCCGCGCGACGCGGGCGCCCTGCAGGCGCAGCGTCTGGGTGTCTCGGCTGACTGGGAGGCCTTGGGCCGCCTGCAGGCCGGCGGCCTGCCCGGCAGCACGATTGCGCAGGGCCGCAGCCTGGGTTACTGGCGCGACCTGTGGCACTGGCCGCTGGCCCGGCCCCTGCACGAGGGCCCCTGGCCCGTGCTGCAGGTATGGGGCGGTGCCGATGCGCTGGTGCCGCCGGCCGCTTTCGAGCAAGGTGCTCGGCTGGCTGTGGGCCGTACGGCGCCCTGGTGTGTGCGGGAAATTCCGGGTGCCGACCATGGGCTGCAGAGCCCGGGCCGCGACGGCGTGCAGCAGCTGTGGGCCTGGCTCGAGCAGTGGGCGCGCGACCCGCAACAGGGCCTGTGCGCCCCCCTGTCGCGCTGACGGAATCTCAGGGAACTGTGTAGATCAGCTGGAACTTGCCGTTGCTCAGCATGTCGGCGAGGTTGGTGCCGTAGCCCAGGAAGAACTGCGTGCCGCGCAGGCCGCTCACGTTGACCAGCTCCAGGATGGGCACGGTCTGGGCAGCGGCCAGCGTGCCCTGCCATGCGGGTGCCGGCGTCGAGGCACCGTTGAAGAGCGTCCAGCCCTGCGGCGACAGCACCGCCAGGCCCACGCCCGGCACGGCGGCCACCACATAGACCACGCCGCCCTGGCCCACGTCGCCCGATGCGGGCTGCACGCGCCCGGTCAGCCGAAGCGACTGCACCGTGCCTTCGGTCGTGCCTGAAAAGCTGGCTGGTGTGGTGGGCCCGGTGCCCGCTGCGGGCGGTACGCGCCCGCTGTCGGCGCTGAAGCCCGCGCGCGCGGCGATGGGCGACAGGTCCACCGCCTCGAAGGCCGTGTGCGGCACGGTCTGCACCTGGGAGATGGTCGCGTCCTGCCACAGCCGGCTCGGGTCGCCCGTGATGTACATGTCCGAGCCGCCGTCGGCGATGTACATGCCATAGCGCTTGAGCGCGTTGAGGATGGCCTTGGCCTGCGCCGTGTAGTTCTCGGGCACCGGGTAGTCGGCGCGCAGGCGGAACAGCTGGCCCATGGGCGGCTTGGCGGCCGAGGCATCGCCATTGCGCGTGAGGTGGCGCGCCGGCCAGGTGTAGCTTGTGCGGATCTTGCTGCTCTGGATGGTGAAGCGCAGCGCGTGCTGGATCTCGCCGGTGCTGGCCTCCTCGGCGCGCAGCAGCAGCGGGAAGATCGGAAAGCCCGCCGCGTCCGACGAGGTCCAGCCCGCAGGCCGCAGCGCGTTCGAGCGCAGGTCGAAGGCCGCGCTGCTGTAGATGTCCCAGCCGCCATCGGGCCGGGCATAGCTCAGGTAGCTCTCCCACAGCGTGCAGGTGTCGGTGTCCACGCTGAGGATGTGGTGGTCGTTGTAGACCGCCTTGTTGCTGCTGATGCCGCCTTCCACCTTGGGCTGCAGCGGGAAGGGCAGGCGCGCGGGGCTGGTCAGGCCCGTGCAGGGCCGCGCCAGGCTGCCATCGGCGCGCGCGCAGTCGCTCTCATCGGGGGCTCCGTCGGCATCGAAGTAGACCGCGGGCCAGGTGATCTGGCTGCCGCGCACCACGTTGTACGGAATGCCCCAGTACTCGCTGCTGGCCATGTCCTCGCTCCGGCCCAGGTCCAGGTGCAGGCGCCGGCTGCCGGCGCTGATGGTCTGCAAAAAGGCCGCCGACTGCGGGTGCACCGGCAACTGGTCGATGCGCGTGTTGAACACATGGTCGGCCGGCAGCACGGGGCAGGGCCCCACGGTGGGCGCGGCCACGGCGGCGCTGGCGAGCAGTGCCAGCGAGGCCAGCAGGGCGAGGGTGGGGCGGGGCATGGTGCGTGTCTCCTGGGATCTCGCATGGATGCTGCCACGCCTGGTTTCCTGCCGCTCGCCCTCAGTTGTAACCGCTGGCAACCGGGCGGAACGGGCTCAGCGGGGGCGGTACATCTTGAACAGTTGCTCCGGGCCCACCGTGAAATAGTCGGCCGGCCCCCCCGCGCGCAGGATGTGGCCCGCGGCGGCCGTGTCGTAGATACCGTCCTTGAGCAGCGCCTTGTCGATGTGGATGGCCACCACCTCGCCCAGCACCAGCCAGGTGGGCACCTGGGCGCCATCGAGACCCTGCAGCTGCAGGATTTGCGTGCGCCGGCATTCGAAGGCCACCGGGCTTTCGGCCACGCGCGGCGGCGCCACCAGGGTGCTGGCCTGCGGCGTCAGTTTGGCCAGCTCGAATTCACTGACCTCGGGCGGCACCGCCGCGCAGCTCTGGTTCATGGCCTCGGCCAGACTGCGGGTGGCCAGGTTCCAGACGAACTCACCCGTCTCCTCGACATTGCGCACCGTGTCCTTGTAGCCGATACTGGCAAAGCCCACGATGGGCGGCACGTAGTTGAAGGCGTTGAAGAAGCTGTAGGGCGCCAGGTTCAGCGCGCCTGCGCCGCTTTGCGTCGATATCCAGCCGATGGGGCGCGGCCCGACGATGGCGTTGAACGGGTCGTGCGGCAGGCCATGGCCGTTGCGCGGCTCGTAGCTGTGGATGGAAGAGGGGGCGGGTGTGGCCATGGGGCAGGGCAGAGTGGGAGGGGCGGAACCGCCACCATACGTGAAGCGCGCCGGGTGTGCACGGCCGGGGTTGATGGCGGGCAGGGCGCAAAGCCGGCCCTGCGGCGGGGGCTCCCCAGAAAAATTGAGAGTAATTCGCATTTTCAACGGCGGCCGGCCCGCCTCTTGATCGACTGTCGTCCCTTCGCGCCGTGCTGGACGGCTATTACCGGGAGCTGCTGAACTACTTCGCCCGCACCGCGCGCGTGCCCACGCTGGAGCGCTCGGGCCGTGCCATTGCCCAGCCCCGGGGCACTGCTGTACTGGGCCAAGAAATGCAACGTTCCCAGGGGCACCAACAGCGTCACCTGGAGCCGGGCACTCCCGCAGAATCGCGCAGCCGCAGCGTGGGCGCGAGCCGCACGGTCTGGCGACGCGCGCCGGGGTCGGCAATGCGCCGGGCCAACAGGCGGACAGCCCGCGTGCCGAGTTCCTCCACCGGCTGCGCCATGACCGTCAGGCGTGGAGAAAAGACGTCAGCCCAGTCAAAGTCGTCAAAGCCAACCAGCGAAATGTCGTCGGGAACGCTCAGCCCCGCAGAGCGCAAGGCCTGCATGGAGCCAATCGTCATCAGGTTGTTGCCGGTCATCAAGGCGGTGGGGCGCTGGTCCAGCGACAGCAGGTGATGGACTGCAGCGCAGGCCGGCCCGGACCGCGACTCGCCGCTGCGGACCAGGGCCGGGTCAAAGTCGATGCCTGCCGCCGCCAGCGCACGGCAATAGCCTTCAAGCCGCTCCGTCGTCGTGGACAGCCCTGGTGCACCCGACACCAATGCAATGCGCCTGTGGCCCAGCCCGATGAGGTGCGCCACCAGGGTCTGGGCCGCATCGCGGCTCTCCACGCCGATCTGATCGAAGGTGGTCCCCACAAACCGGTCGACCAGGACGGTGGGCACACCCTTGTCGCGCAGGTAGTCGAGTGCACGGTGCTGCGGCTCGGCGCAGGGCGCAATCACGATGCCGTCGACACGCCTCTCATGCAAGGCCTGCACCACCTTCAACTCGTAGTCCGCATTCTCGTGGGTGTCGGCCAGCAGCATCATCAGGCCCCTTTTTGCGCACTCTGCCTCGATGGCGCGCACCACGGCGGCAAAGTAGTGGTTCGACAACACCGAAATGGCGACCCCGACCGTCCTGGTCGGCGCACCTGCCAGGGCACGCGCCAGGTGGTTCGGCGAGTAGCCGACCCGGTCGATCGCGTCCAGCACGGCCCGCTCGGTATCGGGGTGCACCTTGCGCGTCTTGTTGATGACGTGCGAGACCGTTGAAGTCGATACCCCTGCGGCCGCCGCGACGGTTTCCATCGTGATCATCATTTCTCCGTTGAGCTCCAACTTCCATCGCCCGTGCTGCCACGCTGTGCTGTGGTGGACAGGCCAGAGGCTTCTTCATCGTATCGCACCCATTCCGGTATTTCTGCACTGAATTGCCGCTGTCCTACTCCATGCACAGGGGCAGCAGAAGGCCGTGACAAACAGATACCGGAAGCCTGCGGATGCTATGGATTTCCCTAGGTAGCAAGCGCTTGCGCAAGCGCTTGCGCATTACGATAATCGCACACAGCAGGTGTACAGGCAAGGGCCTGCGCATCGCTGAATTGGCACCCGACCACATCCTGGAGACATCCGATGAACTTGAAGCACGCCACCCTGATCGCAACCCTGCTGGCCTCCTCCGGCACGGCGATGGCCGATACGCCGGTCATCGGGCTGATCACCAAGACCGAGACCAACCCCTTCTTCGTGAAGATGAAGGAAGGTGCCGCCGAGGTCGCCAAGGCCAAGGGAGCCAAACTGCTGAGCGGCGCCGGCAAGGCCGATGGCGACAACGCCGGCCAGATCACCGCGATGGAGAACATGATTGGCGCAGGTGCCAAGACCATACTCATCACGCCCAACGACTCCAAGGCCATCCTGCCCGCGATCAAGAAGGCGCGCGACAAAGGGGTGATGGTCATCGCGCTGGACAGCCCGACCGACCCTGCCGACGGCACCGACGCGCTCTTCGCCACCGACAACTACAAGGCTGGCGTGCTGATTGGCCAGTACGCCAAAGCCGCCCTCGCCGCCAGTGCGCAGGGCAAGCCGGTGAAGATCGCAACGCTCGATCTTCTGCCTGGCCATCCGGTCGGTGCGCAGCGGCACAACGGGTTCCTGCAGGGCTTCGGCCTGGCCAGCTACGACGCGAAGAACAACGAGCTGGCCAAGCCCGCAGAGGTGGTGTGCATGGCAGACAGCTTCGGTGACCGCAGCAAGGCCCAGACAGCGATGGAGAACTGCCTGCAGAAGAACCCCGACATCAACCTGGTCTACACCATCAACGAGCCGGCAGCCGCTGGCGCATTCAATGCGCTGCAGAAGGCCGGCAAGGAAAAGGGCGTGATGATCGTCTCTGTGGACGGCGGATGCGACGGCATCAGGGATGTGGCGGCAGGCAAGATCGCCGCCACCTCGCAGCAGTACCCCTTGAAAATGGCGGCCATGGGGGTGGAGGCCGGCATCGAGTACGCCAAGAGCGGCAAGAAAGTCAGCGGCTACACCGACACCGGCGTAACCTTGATCGCCGGCAAAGCCGTTGCGGGCGTCGACAGCAAGGACGTGAAGACCGGCGCCGAACTCTGCTGGGGCAAGAAGTAGCCATTTGCGCACCAGGCGGCTGCGCGGGGCCGGGTCCCGCCGCGGCGCCTGGCATGCTTGGGCAACACCGCGCCTGTCGGCGCTGCTGCAGCGTTCGGGTTGATGAGAGGCGCCGTGTGCCTGCCTTCAGCCCCCCATCCAGAGGATCATCACGTTGAAAGACAAACTGCCCCCCCTCGGCCAGCTCGGGCCCTTCATCGCGTTGTTGATTGCCTGCACCATCTTCGGCGCCACCACCGACCGCTTTCTCAGTGCGGACAACTTTTCGCTGATCCTGCAGCAGGTCATGGTCGTCGGTGTCATCGCCATTGGCCAGACTCTGATCATCCTGACCGCCGGCATCGACCTGTCGTGCGGCATGATCATGGCGCTGGGCAGCATCGTGATGACCAAGGTGGCCGCCGATTTCGGGCTGCCGCCGTTTCTCGCGGTGCTCGCCGGCATTGCCGTGACGACCTTGTTCGCCCTGCTAAACGGCCTGCTCGTCACGCGCCTGAAGCTGCCGCCGTTCATCGTCACGCTGGGCGTCTTCAACATCGCCTTTGCGATCACGCAGCTGTATTCGGGGGCGCAGACGGTCACCGAGGTGCCGGGGGCCATGACCTGGCTGGGCAGTACCTTCGCCATCGGTGGCACCAACATTGCGCATGGCACGGTGTTGATGGTGCTGCTGTACCTGGGCGTATGGTTCTGGCTGCGCGAAACCGCGTCGGGCCGGCATGTCTACGCGGTGGGCAACAACCCGGAGGCGACGCGGCTGGTCGGCATCCCGCCCGAGCGCATCATCCTGGGCGTGTATGCCCTGTCCGGGGTGTTCTATGGCATCGCCTCGCTGCTGGCCGTGGCCCGCACCGGCGTGGGCGATCCGAACGCCGGGCAGACCGAGGCGCTGGATGCCATCACCGCCGTCGTGCTGGGCGGCACCAGCCTGTTCGGCGGCCGTGGTGTGGTGCTCGGTTCGCTGATCGGGGCCGTGGTGGTGGGGGTGCTGCGCAATGGCCTGACGCTGATGGGGGTGTCGTCGGTGTACCAGATGCTGATCACCGGCATCCTCGTGATCCTGGCGGTCACGGTCGATCAACTGTCGCGCAAAGGAGGCCGCTGATGGCCGCGCAACCCCCCATCGTCATGCGGGCCACGGGCCTGGTCAAGCGCTACGGCCAGGTCACGGCCCTGGACGGCGCCGACTTCGAGCTGCGTGCCGGCGAAATCCTCGCCCTGATCGGCGACAACGGTGCTGGCAAGTCCTCCCTGATCAAATGCCTGTCGGGCGCGACCATCCCCGATGCCGGCGTGATCGAGCTCGACGGCAAGCCGGTGCAGTTCAAGGGCCCAGTCGATGCGCGTCGCGAAGGCATCGAAACCGTGTACCAGGACCTGGCCGTTGCTCCCGCGATGACGATTGCCGAGAACCTCTTCCTGGGCCGCGAACTGCGCCGCAAGGGTTTCCTGGGCAATGTGCTGCGCATGCTCGACAAGAAGCGGATGCTCGAAGAAAGCATTGCGCGCATGAATGACCTGAAGGTCGGCATCCGCTCGATGACGCAGGCCGTCGAAACATTGTCCGGCGGGCAGCGGCAATGCGTGGCTGTGGCGCGCGCAGCGGCATTTGCCGAGCATGTGGTGATCCTCGACGAGCCGACGGCAGCGCTGGGCGTCAAGGAGGGCAACATGGTGCTGGAGCTGATCCGCCGCGTGCGCGACAGGGGCCTGGCGGTGGTGCTGATCTCGCACAACATGCCCCATGTTTTCGAGATCGCCGACCGCATCCACGTCGCGCGCCTGGGCAAGCGCGGTGCCGTGCTCGACCCCAAGGCGGTGACCATGAGCGACACGGTCTCGGTCATGACCGGTGCATTGCCTGCGGAAAAAATCCCGGCCGAATGGCGGGCCTGAAGAGTCCATGAACGCATGACGACCCGCACACTTCCCTCTGTTCCGCCCTGCCACCTGGCGCGCGTGCGTGAACTCCTGCAGGACGGCCAACGCAAGCTGCTCGGGCTGGTCGGGCCACCAGGCGCCGGAAAATCCCTGCTGGCCATGGCCTTGCAGCAGGCTTTCGCCGATGTGTCGCAGGTGGTTCCCATGGATGGCTACCACCTGGCCAATGTGGAACTTCAACGGCTGGGCCGTGCGGATCGCAAAGGGGCTCCCGACACCTTCGACAGCGCAGGCTATGCCGCCATGCTGCGGCGCCTGCGGGCGCAGCAGCCCGGCGAAGTCGTCTATGCACCGGAGTTCCGGCGCGAGATCGAAGAGCCCATCGCAGGCGCCATCGCCGTGGAGCCGCAGACCCGGCTCGTCATTACCGAAGGCAACTACCTGATGCTAGACAGCGGCCATTGGGCAGGCGTTGCCGGGCTGCTGGACGAAGTCTGGTACGTCGATGTCGACGACGGCCTGCGCACCCGCCGCCTGACCCAGCGCCACGAGGAGTACGGCCGTAGCCGCGAGGATGCGCTGGCATGGGTCAGCCGCACCGATGAGCCCAACGCGCGCCTGATCGAGACCACCAGGCCCCGCGCCCACATGCTGTTCCGCTGGGATGACTGATACGGATTCGCCTTCAACCGTCTAACGTCGTTGGTTCGGCTTGCCGTGCTACAGCACTGTCTGCGCCTTCCCGCCTAGTTACACGGTCGAATGCAAATCCGTATGACGCCTGGGACCGGCGTCGCCCTCAAGCCTGCATGGTGAAGGGCGGTGCCATCGCGCGCGCCTGCGCCACCAGCCAAGCGCAGAACACATCGAGCCGCGGGTGCGCGGCCCCGCTGCGCCGCAGCGCCAGGTAGTCGTAGCCCGACACGGCGAATCCCAGCGGCGCCACCAGCCGGCCGGCCTGCACGTCGTCCATCACCAGGTGCCAGGGCGCGACGGCGATGCCCAGGCCTCGCACTGCCGCCTCCAGCGTGAAGTAGTAGTGCTCGTACACCGGGCCCTGGGCGGTGGCCGCGGCGGGCAGCGCCGTGCCCGACGATGCTGCCCACATTGCCCAGGCGTTGCGCCGCGTGCGCGTGTGCAGCAGGGGCTGGCCGGCCAGGTCGGCAGGCGTGCGCGGCATGCCGGTGCGCGCGGCCAGCGCCGGGGCCAGCACCGGCCCCAGGCGCTCGGCGAACAGGGGCAGGGTGGTGGCGCCATCGCGTGGCGTGCCCGCGTCCTCGGCGGTGATGAGCAGGTCGCAGCCCTCGCGCGCCGCATCGGTGCCCGTGTCGGTGGTGCGCAGCCGCACCTCGATGCCGGGGTGCTGCGCGTGGAAGTCGAACAGCCGCGGGATCAGCCACTTGACGGTGAAGGTGCTGAAGCAGGCCACGTCCAGCGGGCCGTGGTGGGCGTCGCCCAGGGCGCGCACCGTGTCCTCGATCTGCTGGAAGGCGTGGGTCAGCACCGGCTGCAGCGTGCGCGCCGCGGCCGTCAGCGTGGGGCGGGCCTTGGTCCCGTCGAACAGCGCCAGGCCCAGGTGGTCTTCGAGCTGGCGCACCTGGCGGCTGATAGCGCCGGGCGATACCGACAGCTCATCGGCCGCGGCCGTCATGCGGCCCAGGCGGGCAGCGGCTTCGAAGGCGCGCAGGGCAGCGAGCGGGGGCAGGCGGTGTTTCATGGCTATGTGATGCAGATGCACATAGGGCCGGAGCATAAATCGCTTTTCTACCAGGGCGTCAACCGCAAGAATTTGGGTTCTTCCGGCGCACGATCCCACCGTGCTGCGGGCCCATTTTGACTGCCAGGAACATACAGCATGCCCTTCATCCACACCCATCTGCCCGAAGCCACCCCCGCTGCGGAACGCGAGGCCATCGTCCAGGCCATCCACCAGGCGTTGGTCGAGGGCATCGGCATGCCCGAGGACGAGCTGTTCAACATGGTCACCGGCTATGCGCCGGGGCAGTTCGCCTTCAGCCGCAGCTTCAACGGCGTGGCCCGGTCGGACGCGGTGGTCGTCGTCGAGATCACCCTGCGGCGCGGGCGCAGCGATGCGATGAAGCGGGCACTGTATGCTGCGATTGCCAGCAACCTGCAGGAGATGGCGCACGTGGCCCCGGCCGACGTGTTCATCTTCATGCACGAGAACGACTATTCCGACTGGTCCGTGGCACACGGGCGCTTTGCCATGGCGCTGGTGCAGCAGGTGGGAGCGCCGGGTTGAACACACAGACAAAGGGTTTTTTTGGACACGACAAACTACCGCTGGCTGGTCATCGCGTCCGTGGTGCTTCCCATATTGGCCGAGGTCACCGAGCGGCTCCTGCTGCCTGAACTGGTGCCCCTGGGCTTGAGGGATGCTTTCCAAAGCTACCAGGAGGAAGACCAGGAGCCGGCCATCACGCCGGCGCTGGTGTCGGGGATGCTGGCGGCCGTGGTCGCCACGCTGGCCAGCATCTACGGCCTGCTGCGGTTTCGCCCCTGGGCGCCTGGCTTCGCGCTGTGGTCGGGCCTGGCGATGTGTGTCCTGCTGGTGTTCGGTGGGCCCACGGTGCAGTCGGGCTTGGCCAACGGATCCTTTGCGTTGGGAAGTGCCCTGTGGGGCGCTGTGATCGCCGTGCCGTACTGTGCGCCGGACATCCGGGCGGCTTTCTGGCCCGAGGGGCTGGCTGCCAAGCGATAGGCAGGCAGTGGCGCTGGCCAGTGCGCCGAACCTACTTCTTGCTCAGCTCCCGGAGTTCCTTCTCCAGCGCATCCACGTTGGCCTGCAACTCGCGCGAGCGCAGCTCGCAGGCGGCCGCCGCGGCCTGCATTTCGGACGCGATGGCCTGCTCGGACGTCGCCACGACGGCGTTGGTGCGTGCCTGGGTACGGCGGGCAGCCCGGTCGCGCTGCTCGGCCGCGCAGCGCTGCTGGTGGGCCTGGAGTGCGCCGCGCGCTTCGCGGATCAGGCGCTGCTCCAGGTCGGTCTTGCGGCGCCAGGTCTCGCCGAAGGCGCCTTCCTTGCGTGGGGCCGGTGGCGTGGCGGCAGCCGGTGCGGCAGGGGCGGATGCGGCACCTGCAGCGGGCGCCGCTGCCGATGCACCCGAGGCCGGGCTGGCCGCAGGGGCTGCGGCGCCGGCAGCGGGCGCGGCGGTGCCTATGCCGCTGCTCGACAGCCGCACCTCGACCTTCTCGCCCTTGCCGCTGCCCGCGCAAGGCGCGTCCTGGAAGGACACCTTGCCATCCGGCCCTGTGCACTTGTTGATGGCCCAGACCGGGGCCGCCAGCGCCAGACAGGCGGTGGCAATGAACAGCTGTCGAACCATGCTTCCCTCTCCCCCGAAACCTTGTGTTGCAGGTTGCCAGTATCGCCGCACCGGGCTTGCTCAATCGCTCCTGCTGCTTGAGCGGTTGCAGAAAGTAACCTGGCGGTTGCCGCGAACGCATGACGCACGGCTGGCAACTTACGCGGAAGGGGCATGGGCATCGTTCCTGCCGATGAACCAGCTCGGCGGCTGCCCCATGGCTGCCTTGAACATGGCAGAGAATGCGCTTTCGCTCGCGTAGCCACTCGAGGCGGCCACCTGGCCCACCGATTCACCGCGCGCCAGGCGGGGCAGGGCATGGGCCAGCACCGCCTGCTTGCGCCATTGCGCAAAACCCATGCCGAACTGCGCGTGGAACAGCCGGGTCAGGGTGCGTTCGCTGGCGCCGCTGTCGGTGGCCCAATCGTGCAGCGTGGCGTGGCGGCCGGGCGCCTCCAGCACGGCGTTGCACAGGGCGCGCAGGCGCTTGTCGCTGTCGGGCCCGGGCAGGGGCACGCCCAGGGCCAGGCTTTCGGCGTCGCCGATTTCCCCCAGCACCAGCGCGGTCAGGGCTGCCTCGCGCGCGGGGCCGGGCGGCGTGCCGCCCACGGGGTCCAGCGCCGACACCAGCTCGCGCAGCAGCGGAGTCACGGCCATCACGCGGCAGACCGCACCATCGGCAGGCACCACGCTGGGGTCGATGTACAGGGTGCGGAAGGCCGCCGCCTCCAGCACGGCGATGGCGTGCAGCGCGCCAGGGGCGATCCACACCGCGCGCGAGGGCGGCACGATGTAGGCAGTCGGTGCGACCGGGGCCACCACGCTCACCTGGATCACGCCGCTGGCGCAGTAGGCCAACTGCCCCCAGGCGTGGCGGTGCGGCTCGAAATGCGTGTCGGCCGGCATGTTGCGCGCACGCACCCGCACCGGGTGTGCGGGGTTGGGCGCGAAAGGGTCCATGTCACCGAGCGGGGCAACCTGGCTGGTGCGTGCCATCGGGGGCTCCGTGCTTTGTTTTGTATACGCTGTTGGCGCAAATTCGCCGAAAGCTGTCTTTCCGTCGCATTCCAGAAATCCAGGCGCAATACTACGATGCCGCCATGACCTCCGCAAACCCCACCAGCCCCGCTGCTGCCGTCCCCCTGCGTGCCGACGCCGGGGTCATCGGCCTCGTGGGCATCGCCCACCTCATCAGCCACTACAGCCAGCTCCTGCTGGCGCCCCTGTTCCCGTGGCTCAAGGATGCCTTCCAGGTCGGCTACACCGAGCTCGGCTTCCTCATGACCATCTTCTTCGTGGTCTCGTGCGCCGTGCAGGCGGGCTCGGGCTTCGTGGTGGACCGCTTCGGCCCGAGGCCCATCCTGTTCGGAGGGCTGACCTTGCTGGGCCTGGCCGCGTTCGGCTTCGCGGCCAGCACCAGCTACGGCATGCTGGCTGCGTTCTCGGTGCTCGCGGGCATCGGCAACGGCGTGTTCCACCCGGTGGACTACACGCTGCTGAACCGGCGCGTGAGCGCACCGCGCCTGGGCCATGCCTACAGCGTGCACGGCATCACCGGCAGCCTGGGCTGGGCGCTGGCGCCGGCCATGCTGGTGCCGCTGGCGATCGCTTTCTCGTGGCGCGTGGCGCTGGTCTGTGCCGGTGTGCTGGCGTTTGCCGTGCTGCTGGTGCTGCTGTTCAACCGCCGCCACCTCGAACTGCCGGCCCTGCCACCAGCTGCCAAGGTCGGCGCGACCGGCGTGCCAGCGCAAGGCATCTTCGCCTTTCTGCGCATCCCCGCCGTGTGGATGTGCTTTGCGTTCTTCTTCTTCTACGCCGTCTCGCTCAACGTGGTGCAGGCCTTCGCGCCCGAGGCCGCGCGCCAGCTGCACGCCGTGCCCGTGGCGCTGGCGGCCATGTGCCTCACGGTCTACATGGTGGCCAGTGCGGGTGGCATGGTGCTCGGCGGCTTCCTCGCGGCCGACCCGAGCCGCTGCGAGCGCATCGTGGGCGTGGGCTTCGGCCTGGCCGCCTGCGTGGCGGTGGCCCTGGCCCTGGCGCACCCGCCCGGCGCCCTGGTGCCCGTGATGTTCGGTGTGATGGGTTTCTGTGCCGGCATCGCCGGCCCCTCGCGCGACCTGCTGGTCAAGCGCTCCACGCCCGAGGGCTCCACGGGCCGTGTCTACGGCATCGTGTACTCGGGCCTGGACATCGGCCAGGCGCTGTCGCCGCTGCTGTTCGGCGTGCTGCTGGACCAGGGGCGCTTTACCGCCGTGCTGCTGGGCCTGGCCGTGGTGCAGGGTGTGCTGATCGCCAGTGCCTTCAATGTGCGCCGCGTGCGGCGCACCCTGGCACCCGTGGCCGCCTGACGCCGGGGTGATCGGTGGCGGCTGTTGCGCGTCAGACCACCGTGCGGTGGCGCGCGATGCAGGTGTCCAGCGTCTCCTCGCCCGTGCGCTGCCACCAGTCCAGCGCCGAGAAGATCTCCACCTCGGCATAGCCCGCAAAGCCTGCGGCCTCGACCCACTGGCGGATCTTCTTCAGTTCAATCACGCCGTCGCCCATCATGCCCCGGTCGCTGAGCAGGTCGCGCGTGGGCAGGCGCCAGTCGCAGACGTGGTAGGCCAGCAGGCGCTCCCTGCCAGCGCGGGCGATCTGCTGGGCCAGCTTGGGGTCCCACCACACGTGGTACACATCCAGGGCCACGCCCAGTGCCCCCGTCTTCTGCGCATCGAGCACATCGCAGATGTCCAGTGCCTGCTCCAGCGTGTTGATGCAGGCGCGGTCGGCCGCCTGCATGGGGTGCAGCGGCTCGATGGCCAGGGGCATGCCCACCTGGCGCGCGTAGTCGAGCGATGCGGCGATGCCGTCGAACACCTCGCCGCGTGCGCGGGCGAGGTCGGTGTAGTGCGGCGTGCCGTCCAGCGCGCCGGGCAGGGCGCCCACCACCAGCACCAGGCAGGCGGCATCGAGCGTTTTGGCTTCATCGATGGCGCGGCGGTTGTCGTCGAGCGCAGCGCGCAGGCCAGCGGCATCGGCCGCCGGGTAGAAGCCGCCGCGGCAATAGCCCGACAGCGCCATGCCGTGGGCGCGCAGCTGGCGCGCGGTGGCGTCCAGGCCGGCCGTGGCCACCTGGTCGCGCCAGGGGCTGATGGCGCGGATGCCACGCTGTGCGCACTGGTCGATGATGCGCGCCAGCGGCACCTCGGCCCCCTGCTGTTTGCGCACGGTGGCGGTGTTGATCGACAGCCAGCGGTGGTCTTGGGAAAAGTCGCGCATGGTGGTCAGGCGCTCACGCCGTGCAATGCCAGCAGATGGCCCATGCGCTGCACGGCCAGTTCAGGCTGCTCCAGCAGGTCGGCCTGGTCGGCCAGGCGCAGCAGCTCAGCAAAGTGCACCAGCGAGCGCGTGCTCTGCTGCCCGCCCACCATGGTGAAGTGGCCCTGGTGCCCGTTGAGCCAGGCCATGAAGACCACGCCCGTCTTGTAAAAGCGTGTGGGTGCCGCGAAGATGTGGCGCGACAGCGGCACCGTGGGCCCCAGGATGGCGTGAAAGCGCGCCGTGTCGCCCGCGGCCAGGGCGGCCAGTGCGGCACTCGCCGCCGGCGCGATGGCGTCGAAGATGCCCAGCAGCGCATCGCTCTGGCCCTGGCGCGGCGTGCCGCCTGCGCCATCGCCCGCAATCAGCTCGGCGTAGTTGAAGTCGTCGCCGGTGTACATGCGCACGCCCTGGCCGTCGGTGCCGCCCGTGGCGGGCAGGCGGCGGCGCATGGCGATTTCCTTGTCCTTGTCGAGCAGCGAGATCTTGATGCCGTCCACCTTGTCCGGGTGCGCGGCGATCACGGACAGCGCTGTGTCCATGGCCGCATCCACATCGCGCGAACCCCAGTAGCCCGCGAGAGCCGGGTCGAACATGTCGCCCAGCCAGTGCAGCACCACGGGCTGGCGTGCCTGCGACAGGATGCGGTCGTACACCTGCTCGTAGTCGGCGGGGCTTTGCGCCACGCGGGCCAGCGCGCGGCTGGCCATCACGATGAGCTTGCCGCCGAGCTTTTCGATGGCTTCCATCTGCTCCTCGTAGCCGCGGATCACATCGTCCACCGACTTCACATCCTCCAGCACCAGGTGGTCCGTGCCGCAGCCCGAGGCCACGAGCGCACCGGGCCCGAAGCCGCGCGCCGCGTCGAGCGAGCGGCGGATCAGCTCCAGCGAGGTGGACCAGTCCAGCCCCATGCCGCGCTGCGCGGTGTCCATGGCCTCGGCCACGCCCAGGCCCAGCGACCACAAGCGCTGGCGGTAGGCGATGGTGGCGTCCCAGTCCACGGCGCACTGCAGCCACGGGTCGATGGCGGCCAGCGGATTCGCCACCACGTGGGCGGCCGAGTAGGCGATGCGGTTGAACACCGCACCCTGCTGCGGCACGACCGGCGTGCGGCCCTGCAGGGTGTAGGGGCTGATGCGGCCATCGGCCGTGGGCAGGGAAAGGCGAAGGGCCATGGTGAACTCGGGATGTGGAGTGAAAAGGAGCTGGCTGTCAGGCTTTGAGGGGCGTCACGTCCACCCAGCGGCGTTCCTTCCAGCTTTCCAAGGCCGCCTCCACCAGCTGCACGCCCTTGGCGCCCTCGGGCAAGGTCCACGTGTAAGGCGCATCCTCCACCACGTGGCGGATGAAGTGCTCCCACTGGATCTTGAAGCCGTTGTCGTAGACCTGCGAATCGGGAATCTCCTGCCACTGGTCGAAGAAGTTCATGGTCTGCTTCTCGTCGGGGTTCCACACCGGGCGCGGCGTGGCCACGCGGCTTTGCGCGCGGCAGCTCGACAGGCCGGCGACGGCCGAGCCGTCGGTACCGTCCACGTGGAAGGTGACCAGGTCGTCGCGGCGCACGCGCGTGGCCCAGCTCATGTTGAGCTGCGCGATCACCGGCTCGCCGTTGTGGCCCGTGAGCTCGCAGGTAGCGTAGGCCGCGTCGTCGGCGGTGGCCTTGTACGGCTGGCCGGCCTCGTCCCAGCGCTGCGGGATGTGGGTTGCGCCGATGCACGAGACCGACTTCACCTCACCGAAAAGGTTGTCCAGCACGTAGCGCCAGTGGCACATCATGTCCAGGATCATGCCGCCGCCGTCCTCGGTGCGGTAGTTCCAGCTCGGGCGCTGTATGGGCTGCAGGTCGCCCTCGAACACCCAGTAACCGAACTCCAGGCGCACGCTGAGCATGCGGCCGAAGAAGCCCGCGCGGCGCAGCATGTCGAGCTTGCGAAGGCCGGGCAGGAACAGCTTGTCCTGCACCGCGCCGTGCTTGAGGCCTGAGCCCGAGGCCAGGCGCGCGATCTCCACCGCCTCGTTCAGGTTGGTGGCGATGGGCTTTTCGCAGTACACGTGCTTGCCCGCACGGATGGCCTTGGCTAACAGGGTGGGGCGCATCTGCGTGGTGCCGGCGTCGAAGAACACCGTGTCCTCGGGGTTGGCCAGCGCGGCATCGAGGTCGGTGCCCCAACGGGCGATGCCATGGGCCTTGGCCAGCGCCTCCATCTTTTCGGCGTTGCGGCCGATCAGTATGGGGTCGGGCATCACGCGGTTGCCGTTGGAAAGCACGACGCCACCCTGCGCGCGGATGGCGCAGATGGAGCGGATCAAATGCTGGTTCATGCCCATGCGGCCGGTAACGCCGTGCATGATGAGTCCGAGTCGTTGGGTGGCCATGGTGTCGGTCCGTTCGTTCTGTTCAAAGTTGCAAAAAATGAATGGGCAAAGGCGCGGCCTGTCCACCCCATGTCAGGGGCGGGCGTGCGGTGCTGCGCGGCCGGGTTTACTGGGTGGGCTGGAGACCGGCCGCCTTGACCAGCGCGGCGTTGCTCTTGATCTCGTCCTTGATGTAGGCGTCGAACTGCTCGGGCTTGAGCGTCCAGGCATCGGCACCGAGCTTGAGGAAGCGCTCCTTCACCTCGGGCGTCGCCAGCGCCTTCACGACCTCGTCGTGCAGGCGGTTCACGATGTCGCGTGGCGTCTTGGCCGGAACCATCATCCCGATCCAGAAGTTGAATTCCGAGCCGGGCACGCCGGCCTCGGCCGTGGTGGGCACGTCGGGCAGGGCGGCCGCGCGCTTGGGCGAACCCACGGCCAGCGCCAGCAACTGGCCGTCCTTGATCTGGCCGATGACGGGCGCAATCGGCGAGAAGTAGTAGTCCACGCGGCCCGACAGCACCTCGGTCACGGCCTCGGCAGAGCCCTTGAAGGGGATGTTGGTGGCGTCGATCTTCGCGGCCAGCTTGAACTTCTCGGCGTTCAGGTGCGTGGCGCTGCCCTGGCCGGCGGAGGCGAAGTTCACCGTGCCGGGCTTGGCCTTGGCCGAAGCCACCAGGTCCTGCAGCGTCTTGATGCCCTTGGCGGGCGAGATCACCAGCGCATTGGGCAGCGAGGAGATCGGTGTCACGCCCGCGAAGTCGCCCACGGTGTCGAACGGCAGTTTGGCAAAGGTCGACGGGCTCACGGTGTGCGAGGAGGAATGGATCATCACCGTGTAGCCATCGGGCGCAGCCGTGGCCACGGCCTGCTGGCCGATGGTGCCGCTGGCGCCGCCGCGGTTGTCCACCACCAGCGACTGGCCCATGCTCTGGCCCATCTTGTCGGCAATGGCGCGCGCAATGATGTCGGTGGTGCTGCCTGCGGCGAAGGGCACGATCACGCGGATGGGCTTGGTAGGGTAGCCGCCCTGCGCGAAAGCGCTGTAAGACAGCGACGTGAGCGTGGCTGCCGCCAGGGCAGTGGCAGCAGCGCGACGGGTGGTGCAGATGAAGGGCATGGATTTGTCTCCGTTGGCAGGCTTGGACTTGCTCTCTAATTCACTGAATGGTGAATAGAGCAGATTTTTAGGCATTGCTGCGCCTGCGTCAACGCAGACGCATTCAACAGAGCTAGGGGTTTACCCGTGGACTGGGGGAGAAGAGGACTGCGGGCAGCGGTGCGCCGCACCAGGGAGCGCGCTGCGGCTGCAAGTCAGCGAGGCGGCTTCTTGCGCAGCCTGGCGAGTGCGTACCCGGTGAAGCCCTGGTGCACGAAGCCGCCGAGCGCCATGAGCGCAATCCACGCGGCCGCATAGTGCGGAAGGCAGAGCAGCAGGCCGAGGGCAAGCAACAGGCTGGCGGCAAAGAGCAGGTCGCGCCAGGCAAACAGGCGCCCGCAGCCTTCGATCCCTTCGGGCGGGCGCACGATCCACTGGCGCGTGAGTTCGACACGCTTCCCGGTGCCCATCTGGTAGGCGCGTCAGAGGAGAAAGGCCGCCATGGCTGCAGGGACGGCGAAGTAGAACAGGAGCGTTGCGATGTACATGGGGTGGTGTTTCCCCTCAGTCCTTCAGCACATAGCCCAGGATCACATCGCACATGTGCGTCAGCCGCTCGTTGCGGGCCTTGGGCGCCATCAGGTCGCGCCCGAAGATGGCCGAGAGCGTGTGGTTGTTCGACAGGTAGAAGTACGACAGCCCGGCGATCGAGACGTACAGCTGCAGCGGGTCCACGCCGCCGCGAAAGCTCCCCTCGCGCCGGCCGCGCTCCAGCACCTCGCCCAGCATGGCGATCAGCGGCGAATTCATCTCGCGCGCGCGCTGCGACTCTTGCAGGTGGCGTGCCCTGTGCAGGTTGGCGCTGTTGAGCAGGGTCAGAAACTGCGGGTTCTCCAGGTAATAGACCCAGGTGAACTCCACCAGCCGGCGGATCGCGGTGGCGGGCTCCAGCTCCACCAGGTTGAGCTTGCGCTCCTCCTCGCGGATGTGCCGGTAGGCCTGCTCCAGCACGGCCTGGAAGAGCTTTTCCTTGTCCTCGAAGTAGTAGTAGATCAGCCGCTTGTTCAGGCCGGCGCGCTCGGCGATGCGGTCCATGCGGGCACCGCCCAGGCCGTGCTCGGCAAACTCGTCGCGTGCCGCGCTGAAGATCGCGCCCTGCGAGCGGTCGGCGTCCCGCTGGCGCTCCTTGGCCGGGGTCTCTGAGTCTCTGGTCATGGCTGATAATTCACTATATGGTTAACAAAAGCCAGACAAAAATGGGAGCGGGCAGGGTTTTTGCAGTGGCGAAATACGGCGCGGCGAAGGCTCCACACAGGTTCCGGGAACTATAGCCAGGGTAGAGCCCGGTCCTCGCTGATGCGTTTCCATATGCGCAGGATATGGAGCTGCCCTGCGCAGGCTATTTGACGCCGTGCAGTGCGCTTTCTACGATGCGCCACGGCGCACCTGTTGCCCGCCTCATCCAGAACCACACAACACACCCGGAGACGAATCGCCTATGCCCACCCTTTCCGCTTCCCTGGCGCCATCGCTGCGGCTGCCCCTGCTGGGCCTCGCCGCCGGGCTGCTGGCCGCCTGTGCGTCCATGAATGCGCCATCGCCCGGCGCCTCCGGCGCACCGCCGGCCAGCAAGGAGGCCGCGCCCGTGGCCACCGCCTGCCCCAAGGACATAGCGGCCATCGCACGCTGCCTGTCGGGCCAGGATTCGGCAGGCGCCTACTACCTGATCGCCATGCCGAACCAGTGGAACCAGGTGCTGGTGATGCATTCGCACGGGGGCCCCACGCTGGGTGCGCCCAAGGCCGAGCGCGCGGTGGAGGACCTGGAGCGCTGGTCCATCATGGTCCGTGCCGGCTATGCCTGGGCCGGCAGCACCTTCCGCCAGGGCGGCGTGGCCGTGCGCGCCGCGGCCGAGGACACCGAGCGGCTGCGCCAGATCTTCGTGGCCCAGGTGGCCCAGCCGCGCCGCACCGTTCTGCACGGCCAGTCCTGGGGCGCCGGCGTGGCCGCCATGGGGGCCGACATGTTCGGCAACGGGGCCGGCAAGCCCTACGATGCCGTGCTGCTCACCAGCGGCCTGCTGGCCGGCGGCAGCCGCTCGTACGACTTCCGCACCGACCTGCGGGTGGTCTACCAGCACCTTTGCAACAACCACCCGCTGCCCAGCGAGGCGCAGTACCCGCTGAACATCGGCCTGCCGGCCAGCGCCAAAATGACCGCCGCCGAACTCACGGCCCGCGCCAACGAGTGCTTGGGCCTGGACAAGCCGGCCGCCCAGCGCACGCCCGAGCAGCAGCGCAAGGTCAAGACCATCGTCGACGTGCTCCGCATCCCCGCCAGCTCCATCCACAGCCACCTGAACTGGGGCACCTTCCACTACCGCGACGTGGTGCACCTGCGCACGGGCGACGCCAGCCCCTTTGGCAACACGGGCGCCCGGTACACGGGCTCGGCCGACGATGCGGCGCTCAACGCTGCCGTGCTGCGCTACCAGGCCGATCCGCAGGCCCTGGCACGCTTCGCGCAGGACACCGACCCCACGGGTCGCATTGCCGTGCCGGTGCTCACCGTCAAGGGCGTGGACGACCCGACCGCCTTCGTCGAGCTCGATGCCCACTTCAAGGGCACCATGGAGCGCGCCGGCAGCAGCGCCCGCCTGGTGCAGACCTTCACCCAGCACAACACCCACAGCTACCTGAGCGACCCGACCTACCCCACGCTGATGACCGCGCTGCTGCGCTGGGTGGACGAGGGCGCGAAGCCCACGCCCGACAGCATTGCCCAGCAGTGCCCGGCCTATGAAGCGCAGTTCGGCAAGGGCTGCGCCTTCCTGCCCGCCTACGTGCCCAAGCCCCTGAACAGCCGCGTGGTGGACCGCGACCGACCGTAGCCCGCACCCGCCAGCTTGCTTGCTGGCAGGGCAACAGGCAAAGAAAAAGGGCCCCGAACGGGGCCCTGGGCTATGGGAGTGTGGGGCTCCGCAGCCAAAGGATCAGGCAAAGGCCTTGAGTGCCTTGTTCAGCGTCTCGCTGGGGCGCATCACGGCGTCCAGCTTGGCGACGTCGGGCAGGAAGTAGCCACCGATGTCGGCGGGCTGGCCCTGCACGGCGGCCAGTTCGGCCACGATGGTGTCTTCCTTGGCGGTCAGTTCCTGGGCCAGCGGCGCGAAGTGCGCTGCCAGTTCCTTGTCGTCCGTCTGCGCGGCCAATTCCTGGGCCCAGTACAGGGCCAGGTAGAACTGGCTGCCGCGGTTGTCCAGCTGGCCGGTCTTGGGCGAGGGGTTCTTGTTGTTGTCCAAGAGCTTGCCCGTGGCGGCGTCCAGCGTCTTGGCCAGGATCTTGGCCTTGGCGTTGCCGGTCTTCAGCCCCAAGTCTTCGAACGACACGGCCAGCGCCAGGAACTCGCCCAGCGAATCCCAGCGCAGGTGGTTTTCTTCTACCAGCTGCTGCACGTGCTTGGGGGCCGAGCCGCCGGCACCCGTTTCGTACATGCCGCCACCGGCCATCAGGGGCACGACGGACAGCATCTTGGCCGAGGTGCCCAGTTCCATGATGGGGAACAGGTCAGTCAGGTAGTCGCGCAGGATGTTGCCGGTGGCGCTGATGGTGTCCTGGCCGCGGATCACGCGTTCCAGCGTGTAGCGCATGGCACGCACCTGGCTCATGATCTGGATGTCGAGGCCGGTGGTGTTGTGCTCGTGCAGGTACATCTTGACCTTGGTGATCAGCTGCGCCTCGTGCGGGCGGTACGAGTCGAGCCAGAACACCACGGGCATGCCGGAGTTGCGGGCGCGCGTGACGGCCAGCTTGACCCAGTCGCGGATCGCGGCGTCCTTGACCTGGCACATGCGCCAGATATCGCCGGCTTCCACGTTCTGGGACAGCAGCACTTCACCGGTCGCCAGGTCGGTGATGTTGGCCACTCCGTCTTCGGCGATCTCGAACGTCTTGTCGTGCGAGCCGTACTCTTCGGCCTGCTGGGCCATCAGGCCCACGTTGGGCACCGTGCCCATGGTCTTGGGGTCGAACGCGCCGTGCCATTTGCAGAAGTTGATGATCTCCTGGTAGATGCGGGCGAAGGTCGACTCGGGCATCACGGCCTTCACGTCCTTCAGGCGGCCGTTGGCGTCCCACATCTTGCCGCTGTTGCGGATCATCGCGGGCATGGACGCGTCCACGATGATGTCGTTGGGCGAGTGGAAGTTGGTAATGCCCTTGGCCGAGTCGACCATGGCCAGCTCGGGGCGGTTCTCGTGGCAGGCGTGCAGGTCGCGCTTGATCTCGTCGCGCTGGCTTTGGGGCAGCGTCTCGATCTTGGCGTACAGGTCGACCATGCCGTTGTTCACGTTCACGCCCAGCTCGTCGAACGTCTTGGCGTGCTTGGCGAACGCGTCCTTGTAGAAGATGCGCACGCAGTGGCCGAACACGATGGGGTGCGAGACCTTCATCATCGTGGCCTTCACGTGCAGCGAGAACATCACGCCGGTCTTGCGCGCGTCTTCGATTTCCTTCTCGTAGAACTCCAGCAGCGCCTTCTTGCTCATGAACATGCTGTCGATCACCTCGCGGTCGAGCAGCGCGACCTTGGGCTTGAGGACAATGGCCTTGCCGCCCTTGGTGATCAGTTCCATCTTCACTTCACGGGCGCGGTCCAGGGTCATGGACTTTTCGCCGTGGTAGAAGTCGCCGTGGTGCATGTGCGAGACGTGGCTGCGCGATGCCTGGCTCCATTCACCCATCGAATGGGGGTTCTTGCGCGCGTAGTTCTTCACGGCGGCGGGCGCGCGGCGGTCGGAGTTGCCTTCGCGCAGCACGGGGTTCACAGCAGAGCCGATGCACTTGCCGTAGCGCGCCTTGATCTCTTTTTCCTTGTCGTCCTTGGGCTGGTCCGGGTAGTCGGGCAGTGCGTAGCCCTTGCCCTGCAGCTCGGCGATAGCCGCCTTGAGCTGCGACACCGAGGCGCTGATGTTGGGCAGCTTGATGATGTTGGCGTCGGGCTGCAGCGTCTTCTTGCCCAGCTCGGCCAGGGTGTTGGGCGCGCGTTGCTCTTCCTTCAAGAACTCGGGGAACTCGCCCAGCACGCGGGCGGCCACGGAGATGTCCGACTCCGCCACGTTGATGCCGGCAGGTGCGGCGAACGTGCGGATGATGGGCAGGAAGGAAGCCGTGGCCAGGCGAGGTGCCTCGTCGGTCAGGGTGTAGATGATGGTCGGTTGCTGGGTCGTCATGGCTTGTCTCACGAAACGGGTGTGTAAATGCCTTCCGCCGGGGTACGACGGGGCCAAACGCGAATGCTCTCGCATTCTCGTCTTTTGCTGCTTTCCCGGACCTCCATTTTTGCAATTGAATTCCACTATGCAAAATTTACCGTTGGGTCGGGGGATTTTTTTATCGATTGCCCTTGTGCGAGGGGCGAGGAGTCCGGATGGCGCGGCCCCAAATCAGCTCAAAATCCTCATTGCCAGAAGGGCCAAGCGGCAGGCCGCGTGGCAAGATGGCCAGCGGTTCAGGGCTCCGGCTGGCGGCCCGATACCCGACCGCAGCCGCCAGGAGGCCCGCATGGATGATCGTCTGGAACAGAACAAGCGCAACGTCATGGCCTTCTATGACCTGATGTTCAACCAGTGCCAGCCCGCGCAGGCCATCGAACGGTACGCAGGCAGCGTCTACATCCAGCACAACCCGCACGTGGCCGATGGCAAGCAGGCCTTCATCGACTACTTCGAGCGCATGGCGCGGGAGTACCCCGGCAAACACGTGGAGTTCAAGCGCGCCCTGGCAGAGGGAGACCACGTGGTGCTGCATTGCCTGCAGACCTGGCCTGGCGACAAGGACTATGCGGGCATAGACATCTTCCGGCTCGACGCGGACGGAAAGATCGTGGAGCACTGGGATGTGCTGCAGGTGGTCCCCGAACGGTCGGCGCACGGGAACGGAATGTTCTGAAGCGGGGTCGGAAGCGCGCTCACAGGCACTTCACCTGAGCGCCCGCCACCACGAAACGCAGGGTGCCCGGTGGCAAGTGGTCGGCCGCGGACCCCGTGAACGCCCCGAACGCCGGCAGCACCAGCAGCCCCGGCGTCCATGCAAAGCAGGGCAGGCGCACGCTGTCACGCGCCAGTCCGTACAGGGTCGCCGTGGGGTGCAGGTGCCCCGCCAGTACCGTGGCCCCCGCTACCGACTGCGGGTGGTGGCAGGCCAGCGCCTCGGCCCCCTCTACCGGTTGCCAGGGCTCATCGACCAGAGTGATGCCCAGGGCTGCCGGCGGGTCGCCCGCATGCAGGTCGTGGTTGCCACGCACCAGGGTCATGCGCACTGCAGCATGGCGTTCGCGCCAGGGCAGCAACTGGCTCCACAGGGCATCGGCCGCGCCGCTGCGTGCGTGCAAAAAATCGCCCAGAAAGACCAGGTGCTCCGCGCCCGTCACGGCAAGCACCGCGTCGAGCCGGGCCAGGTTGTCGGCCGTGGTGCCGTGGGGCACGGGTTGGCCCGCGCGGCGGAAGGTGGCGGCCTTGCCGAAGTGCACGTCGGCGACGAAGGCGGTGCGCGCGGCGGGCCACCACACGGCGCGCTGGGGCAGCAGCCACAGGGCGGTGCCGCCGGGCAGGGTGATGGCCTGGGCGCCTGCGGGCGGGGCGGTGGGTGAAGGGGCGAAAGAAGGGTCTGCGTTCACGGGCAAGGTCGTTCGTCGTCGTACTCAGAATCCGTGGCGCCTTCGCGGTCGGCGGGGCGTATCGCCGGCACCGCCTCGGCGCGCGCGCCGGGGTGGCGCGGTGGCGCCCTCGGGCACGTCCCAGGCCATGTTGGCCGGGTCCACCGGATTATCGGCTTCGTGGGTGCCGGTGGTGTCGTCGGCGGCCTTCTCCAGCGCCTGCACCATGCGCGCCAGCCGGTCGGCCAGGGTCTCGGTGCTCAGGCGCTCGCGAAAGCGCTCCACCATCAAGGGCAGGGCGAACGGGGTGGGGCGCTCCAGCGCATGGATGGAAAGGGTCTGCCCCTGCATGCCGCGCAGGGTGCGCGCCAGGCGCTCCATGTCCAGCTCGTTGGCCAGCAGCTCGGCGCGGGCCTGGGCCAGCAGCAGGTTGTCGGGGTCGTACTGGGCGAACACGTCGTAGTACAGGGAGGACGAGGCCTGCAGCTGGCGGCTGCTGCGCTGCTCGCCCGGGTGGCTCTGGAAGATGAGGCCGGCGATGCGCGCGATCTCGCGAAAGCGCCGGCGCGCCATCTCGGTGGCGTTGAGGCTGGCCAGCACCTCCTCTTCGAGCCCGCCGCCCAGGGCGGTTGGCGTGTCTTCGCCCAGGATGCGCGGCAGCAGCGCGGCCCAATCGATGGGCTTGGCCGAGAGCAGCTCCAGCCCGTAATCGTTGACCGCGATCGAGAAGGTGTTGGCCACCTGCTGCGATGCGCGCCAGGCCAGCAGGCCGGCCAGGCCCAGGTGTACCAGGCGGCCCGCCAGCGGGTACAGGTACAGGTGCCAGCCTTCGCGGGTGTGCAGGGTCTCGGCCACCAGGCGGCCGGGCGTGGGCAGGGCCGACCAGGCATCCTGCACGGCCAACAGGGGCCGGGCGCACTGCATCTCGGGCGAAGCGTACACGCCGCGCTCGGCCTGCTCCAGCATCTCCAGCATGGCGTCGGCCAGCGTGTTCGACAGCGGCATGCGCCCGCCGTTCCAGCGCGGCAGCGCGGCGCTGCCCTTGGGGGCGATGCGCACGTAGGCCGTCATCTGCTGGGTGCGCACCAGCTCCAGCAGGCGCCCGGCGAACATGAACACATCGCCCTTGCGCAGCCGGGCGATGAAGCTCTCTTCCACCGAGCCCAGGCGCCCGCCGCTCACGAACTGCACCTGCATGCTGGCATCGCTGACGATGGTGCCGATGTTGCTGCGGTGGCGGCGTGCCAGCCGCGCATCAGGCACGCGCCACACGCCTTCTTCATCGGGCGCGGCGCGCTGAAAGTCGGGGTAGATGGCCAGCGAGGCCCCGCCCTGGCGCACGAACTGCAGCGCCCACTGCCAGTCGTTGTCGGCCAGCGCGGCGTAGGCCGGGGCGCGGCGCACCTCGGCCAGCAGCGCCTCGGGCACGAAGCCGCCACCCAGCGCCACGGTCACCAGGTGCTGCACCAGCACGTCCAGCGGCGCGCGCGGCGTGTGCCGGTCCTCGATGCGGCCCAGCGCCAGCGCGTGGCGCGCAGCCGCGGCCTCCACCAGCTCCAGGCTGTGCGTGGGCACCAGCGTGATGCTCGACGTGCGCCCCGGCGCGTGGCCGGATCGGCCCGCGCGCTGCACCAGCCGCCCCACGCCCTTGGCCGAGCCGATCTGCAGCACCTGCTCCACGGGCAGAAAGTCCACGCCCAGGTCCAGACTCGACGTGCAGACCACCGCCTTGAGCAAGCCGGCCTTGAGCCCGTTCTCCACCCAGGCGCGCACTTCCTGGCCCAGCGACCCATGGTGCAGCGCGATGGTGCCCGCCCAGTCGGGCCGGGCCTCCAGCAGCGCCTGGTACCAGCGCTCGGCCTGCGAACGGGTGTTGGTGAAGACCAAGGAGGATGTGCAGGCCTCGATGGACTGCACCACCTGCGGCAGCAGTGCCAGGCCCATGTGGCCGGCCCAGGCAAAGCGGTCCACCTTGGCGGGCAGCATCACGTCCACCTGCAGCGCCTTGTCGATGCGGCCCTGCACCAGCACGGCGGGCGGCACTGCGGGTGCGCCCGGCACCGGGCGGGGCAGCAGCGTGTCCAGCGCCTCCTGCAGGTTGCCCAGCGTGGCCGACATGCCCCAGACCTGTAGGGCCGGGTTCCAGCCCGACAGGCGCGCCAGCGCCAGCTGTGCCTGCACGCCACGCTTGTTGCCCACCAGCTCGTGCCACTCGTCCACCACCACCAGATGCACATGGCGCAGGCGCTCATGGGCATCGGGCCGCGCCAGCAGCAGCGACACGCTTTCGGGCGTGGTCACCAGCAGCGTGGGCAGGCGGCGGTCCTGCGCGGCGCGCTCGCCGCTGGCGGTGTCGCCGGTGCGCAGGCCGCTGGTCCAGTCCGGCGCCAGCTCGGGCAGGGGCGCCACCAGCGCGCGCAGCGTGTCGGCGGCCAGGGCGCGCATGGGGGTGATCCACAGCACCGTGAGAGGCGGCGCTGCCGCACGGCGTGTGCGCAGGGCCGTGCGCGCGCTCGCCTCTGCAACGGGGGCCTTGGGCGCGCCTGCCAGCGCCAGGTGCTGCAGCGCCCCCAGCCACACAGCATAGGTCTTGCCCGCACCGGTGGTGGCGTGCAGAAGGCCCGAGCGGCCTTCGCCCATGGCTCGCCACACCTCCTGCTGGAAGCCGAAAGGCTGCCAGCCGCGCGCAGCCATCCAGCCTGCCGCCGCACTGGCGGCCACCGTGGGCAGCGGCTTGCGCGGGCGGCGGGTCGTGCTCATGCGGCGGCGTCCTGCCCCGGCAGAAGCGCCATCAAGGTCTGCAAGGTATCGGCCTCGGCCACCGTCTTGTCCTGGCGCCAGCGCAGCATGCGCGGAAAGCGCACCGCAATGCCGCTCTTGTGCCGCGGGCTCTTGCCGATGCCCTCGAAGCCCAGCTCGAAGACCATGCTCGCATCCACGCTGCGCACGGGCCCGAAGCTCTCGCGCGTGGTCTTGCGGATGATGGCGTCCACCTGGCCGATCTCCACGTCCGTCAGGCCCGAGTAGGCCTTGGCGAAAGGCACCAGCTGGCGCTCGGGGTCGTCGGGCGGCCCGTTCCACACGGCAAAGGTGTAGTCGCTGTACAGGCTGGCGCGGCGGCCATGGCCGCGCTGGGCGTAGATCAGCACCGCGTCCACGCTCATGGGGTCGATCTTCCACTTCCACCATACGCCCACGTCCTTGGTGCGGCCCACGCCGTAGTGCGCCTGGCGGTGCTTGAGCATGAAGCCTTCGGTGCCCATGCCGCGTGCGGCCTCGCGCTGGCGCGCCAGGTCCTCCCAGTCGTTGCCCTGCAGCAGCGCGCTCAGCCGCAGGGTGTGCTGCGGTGGGGGGGCGATGGCTGCGGCCGGGTCAGCTTGCAGTGTGGCCTCCAGCAGCGCGCGGCGTGCCTGCTGGGGTTGCTGGCGCAGGTCCTGGCCCGCATGCTCCAGCAGGTCATAGGTCACCAGCACCACCGGCAGCTCGCGCAGTAGCTTGGGGCCCAGGGTCTTGCGGCCCAGGCGTTTTTGCAGGTCGGCAAAGGGGCGGGGCTGGGGCTCGTCGGGCAGCCATACCAGGATCTCGCCGTCCACGACCGTGCCGTCGGGCAAGGCCGCCATCGCCGCCTCGGCCAGCTCGGGAAAGCGGTCGGTCACCAGTTCCTCGCCGCGTGACCAGACCCACACCGCCCCGCCCCGGCGCACGATCTGCGCGCGGATGCCGTCCCACTTCCATTCCACCAGCCAGTCTTCGGGCGCGCCCAGCAGCGTGGGCATGTCGGCCACGGGCTGGTTGAACGGGTGGGCCAGGAAGAAGGGGTAGGGCTGGCCTGCCATGCCCGCATCCCCCGCACCACCGGCGTCGCCATCCGCGGCTGCATCCACGGGCGCGACCAGCGCGTTGTAATCGTCCGCCCGGGGCTGCCGGCCGATCTGCGTGTAGCCCATGAGCCGGTGGGCGATGCGCTTGGGGTCCAGCGCGCTCACGGTGGCAAGCGCCTGCGTGACCTGCAGGCGCGACACCCCCACGCGGAAGTTGCCTGTGATGAGCTTGAAGTACACGAAGCGCTGCTCCGGCGCCAGCATGTCCCACTGCGTGCGCAGGCGTGCATCGGCCTCCTCGGGCGGCAGGGCACGCAGGGGCAGCAGCTGGGCCATCCACTCGGCCAGCGGCAGGTCCACCGGCTGCACCGGCGGTGGCAGCAGCAGGGCCAGGGTTTCAGCCAGGTCGCCCACGGCCTGGTAGCTCTCTTCGAACAGCCACTCGGGCAGCTCGGCCGCCTCTTGCGCCAGGGCCTTCAGGCGCTTGGTGGGCACCATCTGGCGCGGCTTGCCCCCCGCCAGGAAGTAGGTGGCCCAGGCCGCATCGGCCGGCGGCGCCACGCGCAGGTAGGCCACCAGCGCCGCCAGCTTGGCAGACTGCCCGGTGGTGGCATCGAGCGCCTGGAACAACTGGGCAAAGGCCTTCATGCAGCGGCCTCGGGTGCCGGCGCATCGGCCTGTGCTGGCGGCGCAGCACCCGCATCGTCCTCGCTGTCGTCGGCGCCGTACTCGGTCGCGAACACCTGGGCATCCAGCCCCTGCTCGCACAGCCAGCGCACCATCACCTCGGTGCTGCCGTGGGTGACGATGATGCGTTCGGCCCCCGTGGCGCCAATGGCCTTCTGCAGGCTGGGCCAGTCCGCATGGTCGCTCATCACGAAGCCCCGGTCCACGCCGCGGCGCCGGCGCGCGCCGCGCACCAGCATCCAGCCGCTGGCAAAGGCATCGGAATGCTCGCCAAAGCGCTTGAGCCAGGGCGTGCCCGCCGCCGAGGGCGGTGCCAGCACCAGCGCGCGGCGCAGCTCGGCCTTGGTGACGCCCGGGTCTGTCACGCGCAGCGTGGGCGGCAGCGCCACGCCCGCCGCGCGGTACACGGCGTTGAGCGGGTCCACCGCGCCATGCACGACGATGGGCCCGATGCCGTCGTCCACCCCGTGCAGCAGCCGCTGCGCCTTGCCGAAGGCATACGCATAAAGCACGCTGGCCTTGCCGGCGGCCGCATTCGCCGCCCACCAGGCATTGATGTCGGCGAACAGCGCGGGCTGCGAGGGCCAGCGATAGATCGGCAGGCCAAAGGTCGATTCGGTGATGAAGGTGTGGCAGCGCACCGGCTCGAACGGCGGGCAGGTGCCATCGTCTTCGAGCTTGTAGTCGCCCGAGGCCACCCACACCTGGCCGCCATGCTCCACCCGCACCTGGGCCGAGCCCAGCACATGGCCCGCCGGGTGCAGCGACAGGCGCACGCCGTGGTGGTCGATGGTGTCGCCATAGGCCAGCGTCTGCAGGTCGATGTCCGAGCCCAGCCGATTGCGCAGCGTGCCCTCGCTGTCTTTGTGCGCCAGGTAGTGTGCCGAGCCCATGCGCGCGTGGTCCGAATGTGCATGCGTGATCACGGCCCGCTCCACCGGCCGCCAGGGGTCGATGTAGAAATTGCCGGCCGGGCAGTACAGGCCTTCGGGGCGGTGGACGATGAGGTCGCTGGGCATGGGGCAGGTGGTTGTGCAAGCCATCCTAAGCGTGGAACGCAGTCCTGCGACGGCTCGTCCGGCAACTCGCAGCCGTGTCCTACAGCCGGCGCTGCCGTCGATCAGCCATGGAAAGCCGCTTCCGCAATCTGCTGCACCCGGGCCATGGTGATGCCCTCCCGTTGCTCCACCGCCAGCGGGTGGTCCGTAGGTTCCAGCGTGATGAGGGGGCGCTGTCCCAGGGGCATGGTCTGCACATTCGTTTTCAGGCTGAGCGTGCCGGGCGTGTAGCCGGGCAGGGCACTCTGCAGCCAGCCGAAGTATGGGGGCTCGGCCTCGCGTCCTTCGGCCTCCCACAGTTCGCCGCTGCGCACGAAATTCGCCTCGCTCAGGGACACCCATGCGAGCCAGACGAAAGAATCGTCTGCGTCGACGACGGGTAGCAGGATCCGGCCGAGGATGAAAAAATGCTGCCCATCGATGACGCACTGGTCTGACGACAGGTCCACCCGCGCTTCACGCTCTGCTTCGGGTACCGAGAACCACAGCTCCGGTGCAGGGGCGCCCAGGCACATCGGTATGCTGTCGTGGGTCTGGCCGCAGGTTGCGCAAAGGAATCCGGTCATGGGAAGGTGTTCATTCGTTGGTGGAGCAGCGGCTGTGCCGAAAGGAGGGCATCCGATGAAAGGCATTTTCACATTCCATGGGGTTCGGCGGTGCATCCTGGCGCTGGCCGTTGCCATGGTATCGGGCGCTTTTGCGCAAAGCCCGGTGCCGCAGGCGCCCATCGCCCGCACCAACGCCTTCAACGACCCTTTCGTACAGGTCACCTCGGCCATCGCGGCCTGCCCCGTGCCAGAGGGTCCGCTCTACACCGAGGCCGAGGTGCGCGAACTGGCCCATGTGCGCTCACAGCATGGCGGCAGCTGCCACCGCGTGGGGCGTTGCCGGCTGCCCAACTCCTACCTGTACGACGCCGAGATCATTCCGCGCGTGCAGCGCTACATCCGCGAGGAAGGGCGCTTCGACGACACCAGCGTATGGGTGCTGGGCGAGCGGCGCCTGGTCACGCTGATGGGTTGCGTGCAGTCCGCCGAGCAGGCGTGGGCGCTGGAGAAGGCCGTGGAGCTGGTGGATGACGTGATGGGCGTCGTCAACCTGCTGCAGGTGGGCACCGGGCGTAGCGCGGCGCGCTACCCCCTTGCCAAGTAGACAAATACCCCAGTTGCGGTGTTTGTGCAATCGGCCCTGACGCGCAATTGCGCTGCCGAACCACACCGCCCTAACGGGGGCTTGGGCGTGCGCTCGTCCTGCTGCATATTGCCGGTTCTTACAAACCTTCCTGTTTTGCAAAGGAAACCCCCATGCACTTCAAGCACTCCCTGCTCGCGGCCGCTACCCTGGCCCTCGCAGCCATCGCCCCCCACGCATCGGCAAAACCGTTCAAGTGGGCCGGGTCCACCGACATCCAGACCATGGACATCCACTCCCAGAACAGTGCACTGGGCAATGGCATCCACGCCGCAGTGTACGAGTCGCTGGTGATGTTCAACAGCCGCACGCTCAAGGTCGAGCCGCTCCTGGCCACGTCCTGGCAGCAGGTCAGCCCCACGCAGTTGCGCGTGAAGCTGCGCCAGGGCGTGAAGTTCAGCGATGGCTCCACCATGACGGCGGACGACGTGGTGTTTTCGCTGCAACGTGCCATGAGCAAGAGCTCCACCTACGCCATCTACACCCAGGGCATGGACCGCATCGCCAAGGTGGATGGCGAGACCATCGACATCTTTCTGAAGAACCCCAACCCGGTGCTGCTCAACCAACTGACCGAGCTGCGCGTGATGAGCAAGGCCTGGTCCGAGAAGAACAACGCTGTCGAGCCCAAGGACATCAAGTCCAAGGACGAGACCTTCTCCCACCGCAATGCCATGGGAACCGGGCCCTTCGTGCTCAAGGAATGGGCGCCCGACCAGAAGCTGGTATTTGCGGCCAACCCGCTGTGGTGGAACGCGGGCAAGACCGAGGGCAACGTCACCGAGATCGTCTACACACCCATCAAGTCCGAGGCCACGCGCATCGCGGCCCTGCTTTCGGGCGAGGTGGACATGGTGCGCGACACCGGCCTGCAGGACCTGGAGCGGCTCAGGGCCAACCCCAACATCAAGGTCATGGAGATGGTCGAGAACCGCACCGTCTACCTGGCCCTGGACCAGTTCCGCGACGAGCTGCAGGGCAGCAGTGTGAAGGGCAAGAACCCGCTCAAGGACCTGCGCGTGCGCAAGGCGCTGTACCAGGCCATCGACGTGGCCGCGCTGCAGCGCGTGACTATGCGCGGCATGTCCAAGCCCACGGGCGCCATGGTTTCGCCCCTGGTCAACGGCTGGACGGAGGCCGTGGACAAGCGCCTGCCCTACGACGCCAATGCCGCCAAGGCGCTGCTGGCCGATGCGGGCTACAAGGACGGCTTCGAGGTCGACTTCGCCTGCAGCAACAACGCCATCATCCAGGACGAGAACCTGTGCCAGGCCATCACCTCGATGTGGGCGCGCGTGGGCGTCAAGGCCAAGCTGCGCACCCTGCCGTCCGTGACCTACTACCCCATGGCCCAGCGGCACGAGGCCAGCATCGCACTGCTCAGCTGGGGCGTGCCGACCTTCGACGCGCTGTACACCCTGCAGTCGCTCACGCGCACCAAGACCACGGGCGGTGACGGCAACTACAACCTGGGCCGCTACAGCAACGAGCGTATGGACTACGTCGTGGACCGCGTGAAGACCGAGATCGACCAGCCCGTGCGCAACCGCCTGCTGACCGAAGGCCTGCAGTTGCAGAACGACACGGTGGCCAACATCCCCCTGCACAACCAGATGCTTGCCTGGGCGATGAAGAAGAACGTCGAGCTGGTGCAGCGCCCCGATAACCGCATCGACTGGCGTTTAATCAAGGTGAACTGACCGCTGCCCCCGGTGTTCCATCAAACCGCGTCGAGCGGGAACACCGGCCGGCGCACGTTCTTGAACGGGAACAGCGCGTAGTTGGAGCTGGTCACGCCCGTGGGGCTGTCGCACTCGACCAGCGCGTGCGACAGCGGCACGAACACCGGGCGGCAGTACATGCGTGACTTGAGCAGCACGAAGCGGTGCGCCGTGGGGTCCACCCCCACGCACGAGAACACACCCAGGTCCCAGGGCTCGTGGGTCTTTTCGGTCACCACGATCTGCGCAGCGCCGGTGTCGAACAGTACGGTGCGCCCCATGGCGCAGCGCTGCCCGGTGTAGATGGGCCCGGTCACGGTGTACTCGCCGTCGCTGATGGCGCGCACCGTGCCGGTCAGCGCCACGGGCTTCTTGGCCACGTTGAGCTGGGTGAGCGGCACCTTGTTGCCCAGGTACACGGTGCATTGCGCGCCCACGCCGGCCGCCATGAGCTCGGCCACCGCCTCGGGGTCGCACAGCGGGCCCACGGCGATGTCCGCCAGGCCTTCGGCCAGCGCGGCCTGCAAGACATCCATCGAATCGCAGGTGCCGCCGGACATGCAGTTGTCGCTGTGGTCCAGCAGCAGCACCGGGCGCTCGGCGCCCTGCGCTAGGGCCTGCGCGCGCTGCAGCGACTGCGCCAGGGGCTCGCTGTCGTAGACGAACTCGGCGCGCTCCTGCCAGATGGTGGCCGCAATGCGGTCAGCCACAGCCTGTGCCGCTTCGGGCGCGTCGGCCAGGCCGGTGACGACCACGCTCATGAACGGCGCTTCGATGTCGGCCAGCGAAAAGCCCGCAAACACCGAGACGGCGGGCACACCATCGGCCTCGGCCGCTCGTGCCGCGTCCACAGCCCGCAGCATGGCGCCCTGCAGCGTGGTGCTGCGCAGGGTGTGGCCCATCATGGGCAGCTGGTGCCAGCCCACGCTGTAGCGCGGCTGGCCCTGCAGCATGGCCAGGAGCAGGCGGCCCGCGTGCTCTCCGGTCTCGTACATGTCGATGTGCGGGTAGGTCTTGAAGCCCACCATCACATCGGCGTTGGCGACCATCTTGGGCGTGATATTGCCGTGCAGGTCCAGCGCCACGCCAATCGGCACGCCGGGCGCGGCGGCGCGCACGCGCTCGAGCAGGTCGCCCTCGCCATCGGGGCTGTTCTCGGCCACCATGGCGCCGTGCAGGTCGAGCAGGATGGCATCGCAGCCCGGCGCGGCATCGACGACGCGCCGGGTGAGCTCATCGTAGGCGGCGGCATGCACCAGGCCGCTGGGGTTGGACATGGCCGACACCGGCGTGACCAGCGTGGCGCCCAGGCCCTGCGCCAGGTCGATGAAGGCCGCCATGGCGGTGCGCATGCCCAGGTTGTCGTGCAGCGCATCTTCGCCGTAGGCGGGCGCGAACGCCGCGAGCGGCGTGGGCACGGGCGAGAAGGTGTTGGTCTCGTGGTTCAGGCGGGCGATGAGGATCTTCATGCGGCCACCGCCTGGGCGCTGCGCAGCATGGCCTGCAGCAAGACGTTGCAGCCGGCCTCCAGGTGCTCGGGCTCGGCGTCCTCGATCTCGTTGTGGCTGATGCCGTCGGCGCAGGGCACGAAGACCATGGCCGTGGGTGCCAGCCGCGCCAGGTACACGGCATCGTGCCCGGCACCGCTGACCACGTCCATGGCGGCGTAGCCGAGGGCCTTGGCGTCGCTGCGCACGCCTTCCACCAGCGCGGGCGCAAACGGCTGCGGCGGGAAGTAAACCACCTGCTCCACCGCGATGGGCGTGCGGTTGGCCGTGCCGATGCGCTCGCAGGCGGCGCGCAGCTCGGCGTCCATCTGCAGCAGCTCGGCGTCGTCGGCGGCACGCAGGTCCACCGTCATGCGCACGCTGCCGGGGATCACGTTGCGCGAGCTCGGGAACACCTCCAGCACGCCCACCGTGCCGCGCGCATGCGGTGCGTGGCTGAGCGCGATGCGGTTGACCTCGGCCACCAGTGTGCTGGCCGCCAGCAGCGCATCGCGGCGCAGCTCCATGGGCGTGGGGCCGGCGTGGGCCTCCATGCCCTGCACGCTCACGTCGTACCAGCGCTGGCCCAGGGCACCCTGCACCACGCCGATAACACAGCCATTGGCCTCCAGCACCGGGCCCTGCTCGATGTGCGCCTCGAAATACGCGCCCACGGGCGGCGTGGGCCCGTGCTCGCCGGCATAGCCGATGGCGGCCAGTGCCTCGGCCACGCTGGTGCCCTGCGCGTCGCGTTGGGCCAGCGCATGCTCCAGCGTGAAGGCCCCGGCGAACACGCCCGAACCCATCATCACCGGCACGAAGCGCGAGCCCTCTTCATTGGTCCATACCGCCACCTCGATGGGGGCTTCGGTCACGATACCGTGGTCGTTCAGGGTGCGCACCACCTCGATGCCGGCCAGCACGCCATAGTTGCCGTCGAATTTGCCGCCCGTGGGCTGGGTGTCGATGTGGCTGCCGGTCATCACCGGGGGCAGTGCATCGTCGCGCCCCGCGCGGCGCGCGAAGATGTTGCCGATGGCGTCGGTGCGCACGCTGCAGCCGGCCTCGCGCGCCCAGCGCACGAAGAGGTCGCGGCCTTCGCCGTCCAGCGCGGTCAGGGCCAGGCGGCACACGCCGCCCTTGGGCGTGGCGCCGATCTGCGCCAGGTCCATCAGCGATTGCCACAGGCGCGTGCCGTTCACGCGCGGCAGCAGGGCAGAGGGGTTGGTCATCATGTTCACGGTACGGGGTTCCTGAGAAATGGGGCGGGGTGCTACGCCAGGCCGACGCCGAGGTAGCGGTCCTTGATGGCGTCGTCGGCCAGGAAGGCGGCGTTGTCCGCCTCATGCACGATGGCGCCCTGTTCGATCACGTAGTGCCGGTCGGCCAGCTGGGTGCAGACCTCCAGGTTCTGCTCTACCAGCAAAATGGCCACGCCCGCGGCCTTGATGGTCTTGAGCTGCGCCACGATCTCTTCCACGATCACCGGGGCCAGGCCCTCCACGGGTTCGTCCAGCATCAAGAGGCGCGGCGCGTTCATCAGCGCGCGGCCGATGGCCAGCATCTGCTGCTCGCCGCCCGAGAGCTGGCCGCCACCATTGCTGCGCCGCTCCTTGAGGCGCGGAAAGATGCGGTAGACGTCCGGCAGCTGCCAGGGCGAGCGCTTGCGCTGGCCCAGCAGCAGGTTCTCCTCCACCGTGAGCAGCTTGAAAACGCCGCGGTGCTCGGGCACCAGGCACACGCCGCGCTGGGCGATGGCGTGCGTGGCCATGCCCTGCACCTCCTCGCCCGCAAAGCGCACACGGCCCTGGGTGGGCGGCACCACGCCGCAGATGCTCTTGAGCGTGGTGGTCTTGCCGGCACCGTTGCGCCCGAGCAGGGTGACCAGCTCACCGTCACCCACGCGCAGGTCCACGCCCTGCAGCACATGGCTCTTGCCGTAGTGGGCGTGCAAGCCCTGGATGTCGAGGATCGTCATGCCGCCTTGCCCCCCGTGATCATGTTGCCCAGGTAGGCGCTGCGCACCCGGTCGTCGCTGCGGATCGCGTGCGGATGCCCTTCGGCCAGCACGCGGCCCTGCTGCATCACCGTCACGGTGTCGGAGATGTCCATCACGATGTTCATGTTGTGCTCGATGAGTACCACGGTGTGCTCGTCCTTGAGGCCCTGGATCAGCCGCTTCATGTCGTCGAGGTCGTCGATGCCCATGCCCGAGGTGGGCTCGTCCAGGAAGATCGCCTTGGGCCGCGCGGCCAGCGCCATGCCCACCTCCAGCCGGCGCTGCTGGCCGTGCGAGAGGTTGCCCACGGGCGTGTCGGCATGGCGCTCAAGGCCCAGGCGCGCGAGAACGCTGGCCACCACCTCGGCCTGCGAGCGCGCGCCCTGCGGCGCATGCCAGCAGTTGAGCGCATGGCGCGGTGCGGTGCCCTGGGCGGCCAGGCGCAGGTTCTCGCGCACGGGCAGGGTCAGGAACAGGCTGGTCACCTGGAACGAGCGCGCCATGCCGCGCTGCACGCGGCGGTGGTCGGGCTCGTGCGTCACGTCGTGCCCGTCGAACACGATGCGCCCGCCGCTCACGGCCTTGGTTCCGGTAAGCATGTGGAACAGCGTGGTCTTGCCGGCGCCGTTGGGGCCGATGACCGAATGGACCGTGTTCGCGCGCACCTTGAGGTCTACGCTCGCCAGGGCGGCGAACTTGTCGTAGCGCTTTTCCACGCCCACGGCTTCGAGCAGGATGGGGGAGGTGGCTGCCGTGCTCATGCGTGGCCTCCTTGCGTGGTGGCGTCTGTCTTGCCGCCACGGCCCTTGCCGCGCAGCAGGTTCCAGACCGACTCGCCCAGGCCCCACAGGCCGCGCTGCATGCCCAGGCTCACCACCATCAGCACCACGCCCAGGATCAGCAGCCAGCGCGGCCACAGGGTGGACAGCCAGTCGCCCAGCAGCAGGTAGAAGGCCGAGCCGAGCAGCGAGGCCAGCAGGTTGCCCGTGCCGCCGATCACCGTCATCACCAGGATCATCTCGCTGGTGTGGTATTCGGCATTGGCCAGCGGAGCGATGCCGGTCATCATGGCGTGCAGCGCGCCGGCCAGGCCCGTCACCGCGCCCGAGATCACGAAGGCCTGCAGCTTGAGCAGGCGCAGGTTGTAGCCGATGGCGCCCGCGCGCTCCTCGTTGTCGCGCACCGCCAGCAGCGTGCGCCCGAAGACCGAGGCCGACACCTTCTGCAGCAGCCAGAAGGCCACCAGGAACACCGTGGCCACGAAGCCGTAGTACTGCCAGGGCGAATTCAGCGGCCACAGCGTGAAGTCGCCCATGGCCAACGAGGGGCGCGGGATGTCCATGAGCCCGTTGTCGCCGCCCGTGATGCCGGGCATGGAGTAGGCGAGAAAGTAGAACATCTGCGCGAAGGCCAGGGTCAGCATCACGAAGTAGGTGCCGCGCTGGCGGATGGCCACCCAGCCGACGATGGCCGCGCCCAGCGCGCCCATGACCACGGCGAGCGCCAGGGCCAGCGGCATGGGCAGGGGCCAGCGCGTGAGCGTGAGGGCGATGGTGTAGCTGCCCAGGCCGAAGAAGATGCCCTGCCCGAAGGACAGCAGCCCCGTGTGGCCCAGCAGCAGGTTGCAGCCCATGGCGGCCAGGCCATAGATCAGCACCTCGCTGGCCAGCGAGCCCGATTGCATGGTCAGTGGCATCACCAGCACCACGGCCAGGGCCAGCAGCAGGTGGAAATTCTTGCGCAGAAGTGTCGTCATGGTGGGGTTCATCCTTTGCGGCCCAGCAGGCCATGCGGGCGCAGCAGCAGCACGGCAGCCATGGCGATGTAGATCATCAGCCGCGCCCCTTCGGGCCACACGGTGCTCATCACGCTCTGCACGATGCCGATCAGCAGGCCGCCGATCAGCGCGCCGGCAAAGCTGCCCATGCCCCCGACCACCACCACGATGAAGGCCACGCCCAGCGCCTCGATGCCCATGAAGGGCTCGGCCCCGCGCATCGGGGCGGCCAGCACGCCGGCAATCGCGGCGGTGGCCGCGCCCAGCGCGAACACCAGGCTGAAGATGCGAAACACGTTGATCCCGAGCAGCGAGACCATCTCGGTTGACTCGCTGCCCGCGCGCACCGCGCTGCCCAGGCGCGTGCCTTCGAGCACGTACCATAGGCCCACAGCCAGCACGGCGGTGAAGCCGATCACGAACAGCCGGTACTTGGGGTAGACGATGCCGCCCCACATGACCACGCCCTGCAGCAGGTCGGGCACCGGCACGCTGTCGCCCAGCGGGCCCCACTGCAGGATCACCAGCTCCTGGATGGCCAGGGCCAGGCCCACGGTGACGAGGATGTGGAACTCGTGCGGCTTTGCATACACATGGCGCAGCACGAGCTTCTCGGTGAGCCAGCCCAGCGCACCCACGAGCACGGGCACCACGGCCAGGGCGAGCCAGAAGCTCAGGCCCCAGCGCGTCATCTGAAAGCAGAAGTAGGCGCCCAGCAGGTAGAAGGCCCCGTGCGCGAAGTTCACGAAGCGCAGCAGGCCGAACACGATGGACAGGCCGACCGCCAGCAGGAAGTACAGCATGCCGATGCCGATCCCGTTGATGGCCTGTAGCAGGTAGATGTTCATGGGCGAGAGATGGAAGGAGAAATCCCAAGGCGCGCAGTTGCGGACCTTGGAGGAAGGCGATGCGGCTTTGCCCGCGCGCGTTTGCGCGGGCAAAGCCGTGTCAGGCGAGCTTGCAGCCGGTCTGGTCCAGGGGCAGGAAGGACTTGCCCGAGCTGACCACGTCCACGTAGTCGTCCTTGTTGGCCATCTTCGCTTTGGCCTTGCCCTTGAGCAGGTAGTAGTTCTTGAGCACCTGGTGGTCGCCCTTGCGGATCTCTTCATCACCCGTCAGGCCCTGGTACTTCATGCCTTCCATGGCGGCGATCACGGCCTTGGGCTCCACCGTGCCGGCCTTGATGATGCCGTCGATCATGAGCTTGGTGCAGATGTACGAGCCCGCCAGGCTGTAGTTGGGGTTGGACTTGTACTTGTCGTTGCTGCGCTTGACCAGGTCGAGGTTCAGCGGTGCATTGGCCGTGTGCCAGTACTGCGCGCCGAAGTACACGCCCTCGCACAGGTCCGCACCCAGCGACTCGAACTGTTCCAGCCCCGAGGCCCAGGCCACCAGGATGGTCATGTTCTTGTGCATGCCGAAGCTCACGGCCTGGCGCAGGGCGTCGGACGACTGCGAGCCGAAGTTGAGCAGCACCAGCACGTCGGGCTTGGCGGCCATGGCATTGGTCAGATAGCCGCTGAACTCCTTTTCGGTCAGCGAGTGGTAGCTGTTGCCCACATGCTCCAGGCCCTTTTCCTTGAAGATGTTCTTGGCCGCCGACAGCAGTCCGTCGCCGAACACGTACTGCGGCGTGATGGTGTACCAGCGCTTGGCCTTGGGCAGGGCCTCGGCCAGGGGGCGCACCGTCTGCTCGATGGCGCCGAAGGTAGGCACCGACCAGCGGAAGGTGGCGGCATTGCAGTCCTTGCCCGTGATCTCGTCGGCACCGGCGGTGGTGATGAAGATGCCGCCGGCCTTCTCGGCCTCCTTGCCCATGGCCAGCGATTCGGACGACAGGATGCCGCCCGCGAAGAAGCGCGTGCCCTGCTGCTGCGAGGACTCCTGCACCTTGCGCACAGCCGTGGCGGGCTTGCCTTCGGTGTCCAGCACCGTGTAGGCCAGGGGGCGCTTGAGGACGGTGCCGTACTGCTCGATGGCCAGCTTCATGCCCAGGTCCGCGAACTTGCCGTTGGCCGCGAACGCACCCGACATGGGCACCGGGCAGCCGAACTGGATGGCACCGCTGGCCTGCGCCCAGGCGCTCTGGGCCAGGCCCAGCGATGCGGGCAGGGCGCCCAGGGCAGAGAGTTGCAAGAGGTGGCGACGGTGCATGGGGGCTCCTGTGGAGGGGTTGAGGCCGGCTGGCCGATAGCGGGGCACGACTTGTGCAAAGCACATGGCGTGCCATCGCTGCAGAGCGTCGTTGGCGCTCATTTCTGCTATTTATAGTGATAAATAGAATAAACACCGTGCGTGGAAACCCTGCATCCCTTCCGCCGCCCCCATGCGGTGCATACACTGCACCATGGGCGGTACTTCACCCCTGCCGCGCACCGGCGTGTGCATCCGTCCGAGCAACGACAATCCCATACATGCCAAGCAAACCGTCCGCACAGAAGCCGCTCAAAGCCCTCAAGCGCCCCGACCTGGTGGCGCAGGAGATCAAGCGCCTGATCACCGAGAAGAACCTGAGCCCGGGCGACCGCCTGCCGCGCGAGAGCGAGCTGCAGGCGCAGTTCGAGGTGAGCAAGGGCACCATCCGCGAGGCATTGAAGTCGCTGGAGGTGCAAGGGCTGGTGACCATCTCCACCGGCCCCTCGGGCGGCGGCACCATCGCCGAGGTGCCGCTGGACCGCACCCTGCAGTTCATGCAGAACTACCTGTTCTTCCAGGAAGTGACCATCGACAACATCTACGCCGTGCGCCAGTTCCTGGAGCCCGAGCTGGCCGCAGGCGCCGTGCCGCACCTGACCGAGGCCGACTTCGAGGCGCTGGAGCACTCCATCGCCTGCTGCGACCCGGCGTCGAGCAGCGAGGACATGCTCAGCCAGCGGCGCGAGGACGTGAACTTCCACGACATCCTGGCCGCAGCCAACCCGAACCCCTTCCTGCGCTTCAACTGCGAGCTGATCAACGAGATGCTGCGCCAGCTCATCGTCTACGGCAACCGCACGCCCAAGGCCGAGCACCGGCGCTTTGGCGAGGTCAACGCCAACTTCCACCGCGAGATCGTGCAGGCCGCACGGGCGCGCGACGTGGAGGCCGTGCGCACGCTGATGGCGCGCCACATGCAGGACGCGGCCAGCAGCGTCAAGCGCATGAAGGGGCGCATCCAGGGCCGGCTGATCCTGGACGCCGACACCCTGCGCAGCCCGCGCTCGGCCCATGTACGGCCCAAGGCCGCCGCCAAGACGACCAAGCCGAAAGCTGGCGAGTAGGAGCTCAGCGCGCTGGTTGGAACATGATCAGCGCCATGCCGCACAGCGCCACGGCCACACCGGCAATGTCCCAGGCCGTGGGTCGGATCTGGTCCACCGCCCAGAGCCACGCCAGCGCCACGCCGATGTAGACGCCGCCATAGGCGGCGTACACCCGGCCGGCGGCCGCGGTGTCGTGCAGGGTCAGCAGCCAGGCGAACAGCGCCAGGCTGGCGGCTGCGGGCAGCAGCAGCCACACGGGCTTGCCCTGCTTGAGCCACAGGTAAGGCAGGTAGCAGCCCACGATCTCGGCCAGCGCGGTGGCGATGAACAGCAGCAGGGTCTTCATGCGGAGAGCGGGGGCGGCAGGGCGATCTTGGTCACGATGCTTCGATGGTGGGCGAAGCATCCGGGGCGGTCAAGCGCCTATCGTGAAGCCTGTCCCAACACAAAGCCCTCTCCAAGGCGACACCACCATGATTACCTGCTTCATCCGCTACGAGATCGACCCTTTCCAGCGCGACAGCTTTGCCGAGTACGCGCAGCGCTGGGGCCAGATCATCCCCCGCTGCGGCGGCCACCTGCTGGGCTACTTCCTGCCGCACGAGGGCAGCACCTACGAGGCGTGGGGCCTGATCGGCTTCGACTCGCTGGCCGCCTACGAGGCCTACCGGGCGCGCCTGCGCACCGATGCCGAAGGCCGCGCCAACTTTGCCTTCGCGCAGGAAAAGCGCTTCATCCTGCGCGAGGAGCGCACGTTCACCCAGGGTGTGGAAGGCACGCTGGGCCTGCCGGCCCACACGCAGGAGTCCACGCCATGATGGCCGTGATCTTCGAGGTGACGCCCGCGCCCGGCCAGCGCGGCGCCTACCTGGATGCGGCGGCAGCGCTCAAGCCCCTGCTCGCGCAGATCGACGGCTTTGTCTCCATCGAGCGCTTCGAGAGCCTGGCCGAGCCGGGCAAGCTGCTTTCGCTGTCCTTCTGGCGCGACGAGGAGGCCGTGGCCCGCTGGCGCCAGCAGGAGGCGCACCGCAGCACCCAGGCGGCCGGGCGTGACCATGTGTTTGCCGACTACCGGCTGCGCGTGGCGGCCGTGGTGCGCGACTATGGCATGAACGACCGGGCAGAGGCGCCCGACGATTCGCGCGCGGTGCACGGCTGAAAATCGGCTGGCTTCACACCGGCATGAGGCCGGTGCGCAGGGCGTGCGCCCACCCGGGCCGGCCGTTCCGATCGGCCAGCACGGCCATGGATTCGTGGTCGTAGGGCACCAGGTGGTGCTCCACCGCCCAGCCCTGCCCAGTCAACTCCGCGATGGCGTAGTGCGCGTCAGGCGTGCCGTTCTCCACCTTGTGGGCCACGGGGTGCTCGTCGTCATAGGCCTGCAGGCCCACGCTGCCGGGGTTGAGCAGCAGCACACCGGCACCCAGGCGCACCTGGCGCGGCACATGCGTGTGGCCGCTGGCGATCAGCGGTGCGTACTGGCCTGCCAGGCGCTCGTCGATCTCGGTCGGGGTGGCGGCGCGCACCGTGGAGCCGTCCAGCGTTTCGAGCAGGTATTCGTGGTCGCTGCGCGGTGAGCCATGGCACAGCAGCACATTCTCGTCCAGGCGCAGGGTGTGGGTGAGGCTGCGCATCCAGGTGAACTCCGCTTCGGTGAGCTGTGCATGCGCGTACTGGTCCGATGCGCCGCCGTGGCCGGGGCGCAGTTGCAGCACCTGGCGCTCGTGGTTGCCGGCCAGCGACAGCCAGTCCGACGCCATGAGCCACTGCGCCGTCTCGCGCGGCAGCAGCGGGCCCGAGAGGTTGTCGCCCAGGTTCACCACGCGGTCGGCACCGCGGCGGGCAATGTCGGCCGCCACGGCTTCGAGAGCCGCGAGGTTGCCGTGGATATCGGAGACGAAGGCGATGCGCATGGAAGGGAAGGTCAGGCAGGGAGGTTGGGCTGTCAGCACGGCGATACGCTGCCACCCACGCCGCTGAGCAGGTGGGCGCTCACCTGCGCCCGGTTGAACAGCAGGTCGCACAGCCATGCATAGACCAGTGCAATATAGCCCAGCAGCGCCCAGCCCACATAGTCGCCAAAGACGATGGTGTGCAGCCAGTTCTGCCCGAACAGGTAGACCGCGCTGGCGGCAGCGGTGGCCAGCAGCAAGGTAGCCGCAGCGGGCAACAGCTGCAGACGGGCGGCGGGGCGGCGCAGTGCGGCCACGCCCAACAGGGCAAAGGCCAGCGCATTGGCGCCGCTGAAGATGCGCAGCTCGCGCAGCAGCTGGCCAACGGTCTCCAGGTACTGCGTGCGGATCAGGTCCGAGAGCTGCGCTTGCATCTGCTGCAGGGTGCCGAGCTTGAGCGCCATGTGCTCCTTGTAGCGCTTGCGGCACTCGCATTCGGGTATGCCCATCTCGGCGGCGATGGCTGCGATGCGTGCGGGCAGGCCGTCGGTGAGTGCCCCGCGCACGGCGGCGATTTCGCGCTCACGGTCCTGCAGCAGGGCGCGTGCCTTGCCATCGAGAAAGCGTGCGTCCAGCGCCGCGATCTTCTCGCCGGTCTTGCGCTCGATCTGCTGGCGGATCAGCTCCCGGGCCTGGTGCTCCACCCAGGTCGGCCGGGCCAGGGACACCGCGAACAGGGCGCCAAAGACCAGGCTGCCCACGAGGGCGATGGCAAGGACCAGGGGGCGGATGGTGGTGTGCATGGCAGGCGAAGCAAGAGGCCGGGGACCGGCCACGATACGGTAGCCCGGGCGCAACGCAAGCCACGCCCTGCACGATTGTGTGACTTATGCCCGCAAACCAGGCCGCGTTCGGGACAACGACCTCACGGCCGCCATCACAGCGCGAAGATCTTGCCCGGGTTCAGGATGTTCTTCGGGTCCAGCGCGCGCTTGATGGCGCGCATCATGTCCACCGCGCCGGCTCCGGTCTCGTCGAGCAGAAAGCCCATCTTGTGCAGGCCTATGCCGTGCTCGCCGGTGCAGGTGCCGCCCAGGGCCAGGGCACGTGCCACGAGCTTGTGGTTCAGGTCCTCGGCGGTCACGCGCTCCTCGGGGATGTTCGGGTCCAGCAGGTAGCCGAAGTGGAAATTGCCGTCGCCCACATGGCCCACGAGGAAGTAGGGGATGCCGCTGGCGTCGGCCTCGGCCACCGAGTCGAGCAGGCAGTCCGCCAAACGGCTGATGGGCACGCAGGTATCGGTGCTGATGGCGCGGCAGCCCGGGCGGCTCTGCACGGCAGCGAAGTAGGCGTTGTGCCGGGCGGTCCACAGGCGCGTGCGTTCCTCGGGCGTGCTGGCCCACTCGAAGGCATTGCCACCGAACTCGCTGGCGATCTCCTGCACGGTCTCGGCCTGCTCCTTCACGCTCGACGGCGAGCCGTGGAACTCCATGAGCAGCATGGGTTCCTCGCGCAGGCCGAGCTTGCTGTGCGCGTTGACCATGCGCACGGTGTGGTGGTCGATCAGCTCCACGCGCGCGATCGGCACACCGAGCTGGATGGTCTGGATGGTGGTGCGCACGGCCGCCTCGATGCTCGGGAACGAGCAGATCGCGGCCGACACGGCTTCGGGCAGGGGGTACAGGCGCACGGTGATCTGGGTCATGATGCCCAGCGTGCCCTCGCTGCCCACCATCAGGCGCGTGAGGTCGTAGCCGGCGCTGCTCTTCTTGGCGCGCGTGCCGGTGTGGATGACCTCGCCGCTGGCGGTCACCACCTCCAGCGCCAGCACGTTCTCGCGCATGGTGCCGTAGCGCACGGCGTTGGTGCCGCTGGCGCGCGTGGCGCTCATACCGCCGATGCTGGCATCCGCTCCGGGGTCGATGGGGAAGAACAGGCCCGTGTCCTTGATCGCGTCGTTCAGCGCCTTGCGCGTGATGCCAGGCTGCACCGTCACCGTGAGGTCCTCGGCATCGATGCTCAGCACCTGGTTCATGCGGCTCACGTCGATGCTGATGCCGCCCTGCACGGCCAGCAGGTGGCCTTCGAGCGAGGAGCCCGCGCCGTAGGGGATCACCGGCACCTCGTACTGGCTGGCCAGCTTCACGGCATCGGCCACGTCCTGCGTGCTTTCGGCAAACACCACGGCCGAGGGCGGTGGCGCCTGCAGCGAGCCCTCGTCGCGCCCGTGCTGCTCGCGCACGGCCTGGGCCAGCGAGCACCGGGCGCCGAAGCGGGCCTGCAGTGCGTCGATTAGCGCCTGGGGCACCTCGCGCAGGTGGATCTCGGGCAGCAGGTGCGAGGCGGCGGTGGGGGCGTTCATGGGTTGTCTCCGTGCGTGGGCGGTGGTGCTTTGGTCATTTTAGGGCGGCGTGGTCCGGGGCGTGTGCCTGCGCGCCGCAGATCCCTGGGTGCGGCGTGGGTGCACCGGGTATGCACCGATGCCGCTGCGCACCTGGCCATTTACATTACGTTCGAAATGTATATTGTGATCAAGCAATGAGCAAGTCCCCGCCCATCGAGCCGCAAGCCGCCACCCCCCGGCGTACGCATGCCGAGCGCAGTGCCGCCACGCGCCAGCACCTGATAGCCACCGCCATCGATGTGATCCAGAGCAAGAGCTTCGAGGAGATGTCCATCCACGAGCTGGCCCGCTCGGCCGGCATGACCTCAGGGGCCGTGCAGCACCACTTCGAGTCCAAGGCCGTGCTGATGATGCGGGTGCTCAGCGAGCTGATCGACTCGGGCCGCCAGGACGGCCAGCTGTGGCCAGCCGCCGCGCTAGCGCCGCCGCAGCGCGCTGCGCAATTCGTGCATGCCGCATGGACCCTGGTCTATGCCCAGCCGCGCTTCATCGTGGCCTGGAACATCTATCTCGGTTGCCGCAACCAGCCCGAAGTGCTGACCCACATCGCCGCGCTGCGCGCCACGCTCAATGCGCAGATGCGCGCAGGCTTCTTCGACACGTTCCCCGAACTCACTGGCCATGCAGACCGCGAGGCTTTCCTGGGCCTTGTGTTCTCCACGCTGCGCGGCCTGGGCCTGCTGCAGTTGTTTACCCCTGTGGTGGATGGCCCTGCACACAAGGCTGCCCACATCGCACAGCTCGAATGCCTGGCGGGCCTCATTGCCGCCCGCTGTCAGGAGAAAGGTGGCGGTGCCAAGGCCCGCAGTCGCCAGCGCACAGCGCGTACCAAGACACCAACGACAGGAGACAAACCATGACTGTGCAGTATCTGCATTCACCAGCTTCACCGCGCGTGCTGATGGCCGCTGCGTGCCTTGCCGTGGCCACGGCTGCCGGTGCGCAACCGGGTGCCTACCCCTCCAAACCCATCCAGATCATTGCCCAACAGCCTCCCGGCAGTGGCTCGGACGCCATGACCCGCGTATGGGCTGACTGCGCCGCCCGCGAGCTGGGCCAGGCCGTGGTGGTGCAGAACAAGCCTGGGGCCAATGGCATCCTGGCGGTCAACTACCTCAAGGCCCAGCCAGCCGATGGCTATAGCCTGATGAGTATTGGCATGTCGCAGATGTCCATCACGCCGTATGTGTACAGGCAGCAGCCCTACGACCCTTTGCGCGACTTTGATGGCGTTTCCGTCCTGGGCACCTCGCCGCTCGTGCTCGCCGTGCCGGCGGGGCAGGGTATCACCCGCCTGGCCGACCTGGAGAAGCTGGCGCGTGCCACTCCGGGCGGGCTCAACTTCGGCTCACCGGGCAAGGGCAGCCCTGCGCACCTGCTCACCACCGCCCTCATGGACCGCATGGGTGTGCCAGCCACCCATGTCCCCTTTGTCGGCGAGGGTGCTGGCCTCACGGCGCTGATGGGCCAGCAGATCCATGCGATGACCCTGGTGATCGGCACGGCCACCGCGCAGGTCAAGGCCGGCAAGCTGGTGCCGCTGGCCCTGTTTGCCGCCCAGCGCTCACCGCAGCTACCTGACGTGCCCACCATCGCCGAAGCCCTGCCCGCCGCCGGCGACCTGGCGCGGCCCTCGTGGATTGCGGTGGTGGCCCGGGCAGGGACACCGCCGGACTTGCTCAACAAGCTCAATGCGGTGACGGACAAATGCCGCAGCGATGCCCAGTACAAGTCCCGCCTGGAGACCATGAACGTGACACTCACGGGATCCACCCCCGGCGATGCGCGCGCCTGGGCTGCCCGCGATGCTGCCGTGTGGCGCCCTCTGATCGACAAGCTGGGCCTGGCCACGGAATGACGCTGCACGCACCGATCCGGCCCGCGGCGCCCGAGGCCGTGTTGGCGCACGGTGGCCGCTTGCGCGGGGTCTGGGAATCCGGTCTGCGCGTGTTCCGGGGGGTGCGCTATGCACTGGCGCCGTACGGAGCGCGCCGCTTTCTGCCGCCTGTGGCCGTGCCGGCCTGGAGCGGCGTGCGCGATGCCGTGGCCTTTGCGCCCATGGCGCCGCAGTTGGCCCGGGCCGCCTTGGCCGGTGCGCCAGTGCAGGGCGGGGAAGACTGCCTGGCACTGAATATCTGGGCGCCTGAGACAGGGGCCGGCGAGCACCTGCCGGTGATGGTGTGGGTGCATGGCGGCGGGTTCTTTCGCGGCAGCGCCAGCGATCCTTTGTACGACGGTGCAGCATTTGCGCGCCAGGGCATCGTGTTCGTGTCGCTGCAATACCGCCTGGGGGTGGATGGTTTTCTGCATGTGCAGGACGCGACAGCCAACCGCGGCCTGCTCGACCAGGTGGCTGCCCTGAAATGGGTGCAGGACCACATCCATGCCGTTGGCGGTGACCCGGCACGGGTGACGGTGTTCGGCCAGTCCGCAGGTGCCGGTGCCCTGGCCTGCCTGCTGGGCATGTCGGTGGCGCAGGGGCTGTTCCAGCGCGCCATCCTGCAAAGCCCGAGCATCGCCTGCCAGGATCTGGCCGACGCGGCTGCGGTACGCATGGCCATCGCAGCGCTGGTGGGGGTGGCGCCCACCCGCGATGCGTTGGCGGCTGCGCCGCTGCCTGCGGTGCTGCACGCCGTGCACCGCCTGGCTGCGGAGCCGGCCCTGCGGCTGCACCATGGCATCGACGGGCGCAACTTCTTTCCGCTGCGGCCCGTGGTGGATGGCACGGTGCTGCCTGCGCCGCCTTTGCAGGCCATGCGGCATGCTTGGGCAGGTGCACTGCCCAGCCTGCAGGTAATGGTGGGCAGCAATGCCGATGAGATGCGCCTGTACCACGTGCCCGGTGGCGCAGTGGACCGCGTGACGGGCGCGCAGCTGCAGTCCTTTGCCGATGCCGTGGGCTTGCCGTCCAATGGGCTGCAGGCCTATGCGGCGGCTGCAGGGCAGGGCGCCACAACCCCGGGCGAGCTGCTGTGCGCTGTGCAGTCGGATTATTACTATCGCGTTCCCGCGCGCCGCATCGCCTCCATGGCCGGCGCCCTGGGCGTGAAGGCGTATCTGTACCAATTCGACTGGAGATCGCCCCAGTGGCGTGGGCGGCTGGGCGCGGCCCATGCTTTGGAGCTGCCCTTCGTGTTTGGCAACCTGCACTCCGCGCAGGGGCTGGAATTCACGGGCGTTTGTGCACCCCAGGCACTGTCGGACGCCATGCACGGTGCCTGGGTGCGCTTTGCAACCAGTGGCGACCCGGGATGGCCGGTCCATGCGCAAGCGGCGCCATGGGCCATGCACTTCAATGTGCCATCCCGGTGCGTGCCAGATCCGGCAGCCGCTCACTGGTGCGTCTGGGACGGCATTCTCTAGCACTCCGACGGGGCAGGCCACGCCTCGGACACTCCGGTGGTGCGCCAAGCTGGTGCATTGCGCTTGTATACCAGTTGGCACGGAAGCTGCGTAAGGAGGTGCAATGACCTCTGCCACCGACATCAGCAACCGCATCATCGAAGCCGTGATGGCCCAGAAGCTGGCCCCGGGCTCGCGCCTGGGCGAGCAGCAGCTGGCCATGCTGTTCGACTGCAGCCGCACCATCGTGCGCGAGGCGCTCACGCGGCTGTCCACGCGCGGCATCGTCACCGTGAGCGCGCGCCGCGGCTGGTACGTGATCGAACCTTCCGAGGACGAGGCGCGCGAGGCCTTCGAGGCGCGCCGCGTGATCGAACTCGGCCTGCTGCACCAGCTCAAGTCGGTGGACAAGGCGGCGCTGCGCCAGCTCAAGAGCCATCTGCAGCGCGAGAAGGCGGCTCTGGCCGGCAGCGACGTGGGTGCGCGCAGCTTCCTCTTGGGCGACTTCCATGTCTGCCTGGCCGAGTGCCTGGGCAACAGCCTGCTGGCCGATACGCTGCGCGACTTCACGGCGCGCACCACGCTGATCGCCATGCTCTACCAGTCCTCGCACGACGCGGCGCAGTCGTGCGCCGACCACGTGCGCATCGTCGAGGCGCTGGAGGCCGGCGACATCGCCCGCGCAGAGGCCCTCATGTCCGAACACATAGGCACCGTGCAGGACGCGCTGCGCCTGCAGGCCAGCCACGACCCGCTGGCCGAGCTACGCGACGCGCTGGCGCCTGTGCGCAAGAGCGCTGCCGCGCCTGAGGCGGCAGCGCCTGCCAAGGGCCGCGCTCCGCGCAAGGCGGCCGCCAAGAAATCTGTTCCCCCACCGTCCGATGACGCATCCACCTACCTAGGAGCCTTGCTATGACCACCCGTGCCACCACCCGCCGTTCCACCCTGGGCCTGCTGGCCGCTGCCGGCCTGTCGGCCGCGCTGCTGGCGCCCGCCGCGCATGCGCAGAACGCGCTGGACAACATCCAGAAGGCCAAGGAAATCAAGATCGCCATCCCCACCGACTACCCACCCTACGGCTTCGTCGGCACCGACCTCAAGCCCCAGGGCCTGGATGTGGAAATGGCCAACTACATTGCCGCCAAAATGGGCGTGAAGGTCGAGCTGATCCCCGTAACCAGCGCCAACCGCATCCCCTACCTGCAGACGCAGAAGGCCGACCTCGTCATCTCCACCCTGGGCAAGAACCCTGAGCGCGAGAAGGTGATCGACTTCACCGCCGCCTACGCGCCGTTCTTCCAGGCCGTGTTTGCGAGCAAGAGCCTGTCGATCAAGAGCTTTGCCGACCTGTCCGGCAAGTCGGTGGCCGTGACGCGCGGCGCCATGGAAGACCAGGAGCTGGCCAAGGTCGCGCCCGCCGGCGTGGACGTCAAGCGCTTCGAAGACCACGCCGCCAGCATCTCGGCCTTCGTATCGGGCCAGACGCAGGCGATTGCCACCAGCGCATCGACGGCCGGCACCATCATGGTCAAGAACCCGAACCTGGCCACCGAGTACAAGCTGCTGCTCAAGGACAGCCCGAACTTCATCGGCGTGGCCAAGGGCGAGGACAAGCTGCGCCTGCGCGTGAACGAGATCATTGCCGAGGCCAGGAAGTCCGGCGACATCGACAAGCTGTCGAGCAAGTGGCTGGGCCGCCCCGCCGGCGACCTGCCTCAGTAAGCCCGCCCGCTGCCTGAGCCCGCGCGCACTCCCCCCACCTTGCACAGGCCCGCCGCGTGACGAGCGCTGCGGGGCAACCGCACCATGCTCATCCAACTGGATTTCTCTGCCGTGTTCTCGCAGTGGCCCATGCTGCTGCGCGGCGTGGCCTGGACGATAGGGCTCACCGTGGTGGGCACGGTGCTGGGCCTGCTGCTGGGCACTGCCTGCGCCTGGGCGCGCTCGCGCAACCTGGGCCCGCGCCCGGCGGCGCTGCGCTGGGTGGTGGCCGCGTACGTGGAGCTGGTGCGCAACACGCCGTTCATCGTGCAGCTGTTCTTCCTGTTCTTCGGGCTGCCGGCGCTGGGGCTCAAGCTCTCGCCCGAATTGGCGTCGGTGCTGGCCATGGTGATCAACCTCGGGGCCTACTCGTCCGAGATCATCCGCGCCGGCATCGAGGCCACGCCGCGCGGCCAGGTCGAGGCCGCCGCCAGCCTGGCCCTCACGCCCGGCCAGACCTTCCGCCGGGTGGTACTGCCGCCCGCACTGCAGAAGGTGTGGCCCTCGATGGTGAGCCAGATCATCATCGTCATGCTGGGCTCGGCCGTGTGCGGGCAGATCTCCACACCAGAGCTGAGCTACGCGGCCAATCTGATCTCCAGCAACACCTTCCGCGCGTTCGAGGCCTTCATCGTGGCCACCATCGTGTACCTGGCGCTGTCCATGCTCACCCGGCGCCTGCTGGTGTGGGTGGGCGCGCGTTTCCTGGTCGGGAGGTGAAGAACGTGTTTACCGCTTATCCGAGGCCGCGCAAGTACCTTGCCGGGATGGTGTGCAAGGCGCGGTGCGCAGTTGATAGCCCGGCTATCAACAAGCGCCGCAACGCCGCAGACCGCCAGGCAAGGCACTTGCCCGAAGGGTTGGAGCGAAATCGGGCGATTGGACGCCCCGACTGCTTGCATGGGCGCAAGCCCATGCGGCGCATCCGAAACATCCACTCATCCCGATTGCGCTCCAACGCGGTCTCGGATAAGCGGTAAACACGTTCTATCATGGTCGAATTTTCCCTTTGGGACATCCTGCGCAACCTGCTCGGCGCCGCGCGCTGGACGGTGAGCCTCTCGCTGATCGCCTTCATTGGTGGCGGCCTCGTCGGCATGGCGCTGCTGGTGCTGCGCCTGTCCAAGCTGCGCGGTGCGCAGCGCGCCATCAGCGCCTATGTGCAGGTCTTCCAGGGCACGCCGCTGTTGATGCAGCTGTTCCTGGCCTACTTCGGCATCGCGCTGTTCGGCATCAAGACCTCGCCGTGGACGGCGGCGGCCTTTGCGCTCACGCTCTACACCAGCGCCTACCTCACCGAGATCTGGCGCGGCTGCGTGGAGTCCATTCCCAAGGGGCAGTGGGAGGCCGCGCAAAGCCTGGCGCTCAACTTCCGCGAACAGCTGCGCCACGTGGTGCTGCCGCAGGCACTGCGCATCGCCGTGCCGCCCACGGTGGGCTTTCTGGTGCAGGTGATCAAGGGCACGGCGCTGGCCTCGGTGATCGGCTTCGTCGAACTGACAAAGGCCGGCAGCATGATCTCCAACGCCACCTACAAGCCCTTCCTGGTCTACGCCTGCGTGGCCCTCATGTACTTTGCGCTGTGCTTCCCGGTGAGCCTGGTGGCGCAGTCCCTCGAAAGGAAACTCCATGGCAACCGGCACTGACACCACCACCCCTGCCACCGCAGCCCCTGCCGATGTGCTGCCTGGCCGCCCCATCGTGGACATCACGGCGCTGCGCAAGTCCTACGGCACGAACGAGGTGCTCAAGGGCATCGATCTGAAGGTGCAGCGCGGCGAGGTGATCGCCATCATCGGCAAGAGCGGCTCGGGCAAGAGCACGCTGCTGCGCTGCATCAATGGGCTGGAGGTGTTCCAGGAAGGTGCGCTCAGCGTCAACGGCCAGAAGCTCATGCACGAAAGCCCCACCGCCATGCGCGCGCTGCGCCAGCAGGTGGGCATGATCTTCCAGAACTTCAACCTGTTTCCGCACCTCTCCGTGGGCCGCAACATCATGCTGGCGCCCACCCTGGTCAAGGCGCGAGACGCCAAGGCCGCCGCCGAGCAGGCGCGCCAGCTGCTCACCCGCGTGGGTCTGGCCGAGAAGTTCGACGCCATGCCCGACCAGCTCTCGGGCGGCCAGCAGCAGCGCGTGGCGATTGCCCGCGCCCTGGCCATGGAGCCGCAGGTGCTGCTGTGCGACGAGATCACCTCGGCGCTGGACCCGGAACTGGTGGGCGAAGTGCTGCGCGTGGTGGAGTCGCTGGCGCTCGAAGGCATGACGCTGATGATGGTCACGCACGAGATGGCGTTCGCGCGCAAGGTGGGCGACCGCGTGATCTTCATGCACCAGGGCCGCGTGCACGAGACTGGCACGCCTGCCGAACTCTTCGGCAGTCCGAAGACACCCGAGCTGCAGCAGTTTCTCTCGTCGCTGCACGACTGATTGGCGGGCAAAAAAGAAGCACGCCGCAGCATGCTTGTGGGATGAAAGGGGAGGTGGGGTCGATCAGGACTTGGCGGCCAGTGCGAACTCTTCGAGCGACAGGAACTTGTCCTTGTTGCGGTCCAGGGCCTCGAACTTCTGGCTGATGGCCGGCAGCATCACGGCCTCCTGCGGGCTCAGCTGGCCATCACGGTTGGCGTCTGCACGCGAGAAGGCAACGCCGGCCTGCGAGTTCTGCACCTGTTGGGTGGGGTTGGTCGTGCCGCCGAGCTGGGGTGCCAGGGCGGGCGATGGGGTCGTGGCGCTGTGCGGGATGGGCGGGGTCACACCCAGGCTCGGTGCCGCAGGCCGGGTGCCGTTGGCAGGCGCGGTCAGCGGTGGGTTGTTGGTCGCGCTTTGCGCATGGGCGGTGGACGCCGCAGTGAAAGCGCCGATGGAGAGCACGGCAAACAGCAGGGCGCTGCTGGCATCGAAGGGATGGGCCGCTTTGCGCGATGGGGTGTTCACGGTCGTTGGGGTCTTCATGGGTGCTGAGCTCCGAAGTTGAACAGGCCGCCATTGCACCGCAGATGGCTGTGAGCAGCCAGCCATTTTGCCTGCTGTTGCCTGGGCCTACATTTGCCTGCCCGGTGTAACTCTTGGTGTAGGACGCCCGGCCGAATGCGCTGCGACCTGGCGCCGCGCGGGCGCTTGAAGTCCCACGCCAGTTCCTGCGCAAGTCCTACAGGCCCGATCACGGTGTGCTTGAACAATGGACCCAGAGCACTCAACGCTCTTCTTCTGACAAGGACTCTCCAATGACTACCAAGCACACCCTCATCGCTTCCCTGGCCGTTCTCGCCTGCAGTGCCGCGCTGGCACAGGCCCCCGCCGGCGTGGGCAAGACCCCTGCCGAAGTGAGCCCGTCCGCATCGGGTGGCGCAGCCGCCACCTCTGCACAGAACAAGGTCGACAACAAGAAGGCCAACTCGTCGGCCGCCGTGGCGAACCCCGCTGCTGGCATGGGCAAGGGTGCTCCCGCCCCTGAAATCGATGCTACCGCTGCCGGCGGCAAGGCAGCAGCCAACGCTGAGAAGAAGACCAACGCCCGCCTTATGGACGCCAACGGCGACGGCATGGTCTCGCGCGCCGAGTGGGATCGCTACCATGCTGACGCATGGTCCGGCATGCAGTCCAGCGCCAAGAACGGCCTGGTCTCCACCGCCGAGATCGACGCTGCCAACCGCCGCGCCACGGTCCAGTGATCGCCGCCATCGCGGCAGATGAATCCGGTGCGGCTGGCATTCGCCCTGGCGCGGGTGCCGCTCACCGGCCCCGTCCAGCGGGTGGCGTACTACCCGCACCTTCTTTCTCCATGCAGTGACGTGACACCTGCCTTTCAGGGGCATGGTGGGCATGCACTGCATTTGCCGTTTCCGCTTCTGCCTTTTCCCATGGTTCAGGCGCCAATGTGCGGCGATGAATGACAATGCGGCGCATGGCTGTCGAGAAGGGTGTCCTGCACCTGCGATGGCAATCCCCATTCAACGAAACAGCGTTGCCGGACTTCTGCAGACGCTGCGCACAGGAGACCTCCATGGGCAATCGACTCACCGCCATCGCCACCCGCACGGGCGATGCCGGCACCACCGGGCTGGGCAACGACCAGCGCGTCTCCAAGAACAGCACCCGCATCCATGCCATGGGCGATGTGGACGAGCTCAACTCCCACATCGGCCTGCTGCTGTGCGAACCCTTGCCGGATGATGTGCGCAGCCTGCTCGTGCAGGTGCAGCACCAGCTGTTCAACCTGGGCGGCGAGCTGTCCATCCCCGGCTACGAACTGCTCAAGCCCGAGGCCGTGCTGCAGCTGGACGAAGCGCTGGCGCACTACAACGCATCACTGCCACGCTTGCAGGAGTTCATCTTGCCCGCAGGCACCCGAGCCGCGTCACAGGCCCATGTCTGCCGCACCGTGGCGCGGCGCGCCGAGCGTGTGGTGGTGGGCCTGGGCAGTGAGGAAACCCTGAACGACGCGCCGCGCCAGTACCTCAACCGCCTGTCGGACCTGATGTTCGTGCTGGCCCGCGTGCTCAACCGCATGGATGGCGGCGACGACGTGTACTGGCAAAGCGAGCGGCTTGCGCGATCGCAGGCCGCAGACAACTGATCGCCACGGCTCTGTTGCGCAGACCTCAGGCCATGCCCAGCATGCGCGCCAGGTTGTTGTCGCTGCGCTCCTGCTGTAGCGTGATGCTGTGCTCCAGCGCCAGCAGATGCGCTTCCATCTCCCGCGCCGCACCGTCTGCGTCGCCTTGGGCGATGAGATCCACCACGCGTTCATGCTCTTCGTGCTCGCACGAGGCCTTGCCGGGTGGCTCGTACAGCGCGACGATCAGCGAGCAGCGCGAGACCAGCTCCATCAGGTAGCGCTGCAGCACCGGGTTGCGTGCCAGCTCGGCCAGTCGCAGGTGGAAGGCACTGGCCAGCCGTGCCCAGGCGGGCTGCGTGAAGCGGTGCATGGCGTCGTGTTCCTGCGCAAGCTGCTGGCGCAGCGAGGCGATGTCCTCGCGCGTCGCATGGCGCGTGGCCAGGCGCACGATGGAGCCTTCGAGCGCGCGGCGTGCCTCGAACACCTGGCGCGTCTCTTCGGGCGTGGGCTCGGCGACGATGGCACCGCGGTTGGGGCGCAGGTCCACGATGTGGTCGTGCGCCAGCGCCTGCAGCACCTTGCGCACGGTGGCGCGGCGCACGTCGAACAGCTCGCACAGCGAGGCCTCGGGCAGCTTTGTGCCGGGCGTCAGGCGCTGGGTCATCACGCTCTCGTACACCGTGTTGTAGATGCGTGTTTCCACGTCGTCGCCCTTGCGCAGGCCCGGCAGGCCGGGCAGGTCGCTTTCCTGCAGTTGCGCGGCCGCCTTGAGCGGCACTGCCGCAGCGAGTTGGGTCGAGGTAGTGGCCCGCAGCGGCTTGGCGCCGGCGCGGGGAGTTGTCTTGGTGGCCATGGTGTTCGCCCGGAATGCCTGCTGTCTGTCGTCGCGCGGTCCGGCGGATGTTGTTGCCCCCATTGTCGCGCCTTCAGAGCCCGCCGTCCTGCAGCGCCTGCCAGACCTGTACCGTCAGGCGCACCAGGGCCAGGTCGCTGCCGGCCGGGCCGATCAGCGACACCCCCGCCGGCAGGCCACGGGCCGTGGCCAGCGGCAGGCTCACCTGCGGCAGCCCGGCCAGCCCGGCAATGCAGCAGATGCGCAGCGTGCGCGCGCGGATGGCGTCGATCTCGGCACCCCCCGCACTGCGCAGCGGTGCCACGCTGGCGGCCGAGGGCACAACCAGCACCCTATCGCTGCCGACTAGCGCACGCACCTGGGCGCGGGCGGCCTGGCCTGAGGCCCGCGCAGCCCCGGCGGCCTCGGCCGTGACCTGCGATGCTGCCTGCCAGCGGCCGGCAATGGCATCCTCGAAGCTCGGCGTGTGGCTGCTGATCCAGTCTCCATGGGCCTGCCAGGCCTCATGGGCGCCCCAGGCCACGTAGTGGCGGCGCCAGTCCTCCAGAGAACTGCCCTGGGCTGCCGTGGCCGTACCCACCCCCTGGGGCAGGAGCCTGGCGAGCACTTCGCCCACCCGGGGCAGCAGTGCGGCCACCTCGGCATCGGCCTCGGCGGCCGCGTCCTGCAGCACGACGGCGCGCACGGCCGCGAAAGGGGTGGCCGGCAGCAGCGCCCCGGCCACGCGCTCGAAGGTGCCGGCGTCGTGCGCGAACCAGGTCGCGGTGTCGAAGCTGTCGTGCAGCGGCACCAGGCCCTCGCGCGAGACCAGGCCGTGCGTGGTGCGCAGCCCCCACACCCCGCAGTAGCTGGCAGGCACACGGGTGGAGCCACCGGTGTCGGTGCCGAGCGCAAAGTCCACCAGCCGAGCGGCCACGGCCGCGACCGAGCCGCTCGACGAGCCGCCGGGGATGCGCTCGGGCGCGGCGCTGTTGAGCGGCATGCCATAGTGCAGGTTGTGGCCGTGGATGCTGTACGCCAGCTCGTCGGTGACGAGCTTGCCGCACAGCGTGGCACCGGCGTCGAGCAGCTGTTGCACCAGCGCGCTGTGGCGCGTGGGCAGAGGGTGGCTCGCCAGCCAGGCGGGGTTGCCAGCACCCGTGGGCTGGCCGGCCACGTCGAACACGTCCTTGGCGGCAAAGCGCAGGCCGGCCAAGGGGCCGTCGGGCGCCCCTTCGATCACGAAATGGCCGTGGGGCACCCAGGCATGGACAGTGTCGGTGAAGGGCAGGCCGGGGGAGGCGATGGGGTAGTGCATGGGGCGGGGCTCAGGCAGAAGGGAACAGGGCATCCACGTGCGCGCAAATGGCGCCGGGCGTGGTGAACCAGACGGCACCTGCATCGCGCGCACGGGCCACATGCTCCAGCGCGCGGCGCAGATGCCGCAGCCGGTAGGGCTGGCCCACGAGGTAGGGGTGCAGGGCAATGCCCATGACGAGCGGCTGCGCGGCCGATTGCTGCAGCATTTCGTCGAAATTGTCGACAATCATCTGCGCGAAATCTTTGCCATCGAGCTGGCGCGCAATGATCATCGGGATGTCGTTGAGCTCCTGCGGGTAGGGAATCGACCACAGCCGCTGGCCGCTGCGCGTGCGCATCGGCACGGGCTGGTCATCGTGCGCCCAGTTCAGGGTGTATCGGTAGCCGGCCTCGGCCAGCAGGTCGGGCGTGGTGGGGCTCTCCGAGATCCAGGGCGAGAGCCAGCCCGCAGGCGCGCTGCCGCTGGCCTGTGCGATGCGCTCGCGGCAGGCGGCGAGCAGGGCGGCCTCCTCGCCCTCGGCAAAGTCGCCCTGGCGCTCCGAATTGGTGTGGCCGTGGCCGATCAGCTCGTCGCCCCGCGCCGCGCAGGAGGCCAGCAACTCCGGGCAGTGCTCGTACAGGGCCGTGTTCAGGATGCAGCTGGTCGGTAGGGCCAACTGGTCGAACAGCTCCAGGCAGCGCCAGGCGCCCACGCGGTTGCCATACTCGCGCCAGCTGTAGTTAAGCACGTCGGGCTCGGGCGATGCCGGGCCGATGCGCGCGCCCAGGCCCCCGCCGAAGGCGAAGTGCTCCAGGTTGAAGCCCAGGTAGACCGCCAGGCGTGCGCCGTTCGGCCAGGTGTAGTCGGGGCGGCGGGTGATGGGCGTGTAGCCGAAGCGTCCATGGGAGGGCAGGGGTCCATCGCCGTAGATGCTGGTGATCATGCGCCGGCACCTTGGGTGGGCGACCAGGGCGTGGCCAGGCCTGCGCGCACCAGCAGCCACTCGGCGCTGTCGTTCCACACGTCCATGCGCACGATCAGGCCGCGCTGCAGCACGTAGCGGTCCACATAGCGGTTGCCCTCGAACGGCGTGCCATCGGGCCAGGCGCCGTAGAGCGTGCCGGTGTTGTAGACCACGGCCTCTTCGTGCGTGGCACCGGCCACCACGTCGGTGCTTTCGAACTTCTTTTTCACCCAGGCGTAGCGCGTGGCGTTGAAGGCGCTGCACTCGGCCGGCTGGCGCATCTGCCGGCCGCCCGTGAAGCGGATGGCCAGGCCGGGAGCGACGAAGCGGCTGGCGGCCACGGGGTCCGGAATCATCACCAGGCGCAGGAACTCTTCGACGATGGCGCCGGCGTCCTGGGTCGGCAGGGTGTGCTGTTGTTGCTGCATATTGGTGCTCCTGATCGCACCACCGGGGTGCGAAATGCTGCGGGGTTGCCTTGGATTGGGGCAGAACGCGATGAACTGCTTGTGGTAGTGGTTGTCAGCAAAGCGTGTGCCAGATTGTCGACAATCAAATATCAATAAAGTTACCAATAGATATCAGTGTTTGTTGACATTGGCACGGTGCTTGCTGGTGGAGCCTCCCGAGGCGGGCCGACACCCGCCCACCGATCCGTTCATTCCCGTCCACCCGCCACTGCAGGAGAACCGCCATGCCTTTCACCACCCGCCGCCGCTTTGCCGTCGCCACGCTCGCCACTGCGGCCTGGGCCGCCCTGGGAACCATGGGCGCCGCCCATGCCGCCGAACCGATCAAGGTCGGCTTGGTCACCGCCCTCTCGGGCCAGTCGGCGCTGGCGGGCGATGCGATCACGCGCGGCCTGACCATTGCCATCGAAGAGATCAACGCCAAGGGCGGCCTGCTTGGCGGCCGCAAGCTCGAACTTGTGCGCCGCGACGACGAGGCCAACCCCGCCAAGGGCGTGACGGCTGCGCGCGAACTTATCTACAAGGAAAAGGTGGCCGTGCTCTTCGGCGGGCTGGACACGCCGGTCTCCATCGCCATCGTGCAGCTGGCCAACCAGGAGAAGGTGCCCTTCATGGGCCCTTGGGCCGCAGGCACGCCGGTGACCAAGAACGGCGCCAAGCCCAATTTCGCGTTCCGCGTCTCGGCCGTGGACGAGATCGTCGACCGCGGCATGCTGGCCTATGCGCAAAAGACCTTCAATGCCAAGACCCCCGGCATGATCCTGGTGAACAACCCCTGGGGCGAGTCCAACGAGAAGGGCCTGACCGCAGCGCTGACCGCCAAGGGCATGAAGGCTGCGGGCATCGAGAAGTTCGGGGACAGCGACGTGGACGTGGTGCCCCAGCTCACGCGCCTGAAGGCGGCCGGCGCCGACGCGCTGTTCCTGGTCGGCAACGTGGGCCCCTCGGCCCAGGTAGTCAAGTCGCTGGACCGCATGGGCTGGCAGGTGCCCATCGTCTCGCACTGGGGCCCTGCGGGTGGCCGCTTCACCGAACTGGCCGGCCCCAACGCCAAGAACGTGCACTTCGTGCAGACCTACAGCTTCTTCGGCAAGCAGGGCCCGGTGGGCGAGAAGGTGCTGGCAGCCCTCAAGGCCAAGTACCCCGAGATCAAGGGCCCCGACAACATCACCCCCGCAGTGGGCGTGGCCAACGCCTACGACGCCATGCAACTGGCGGCGCTGGCCATCACCCAGGCCGGCAGCACCGAAGGCGACGCCGTGCGCCAGGGCTTCTACAAGATCGGCAAGTACGACGGCCTGATCAAGGGCTACGACAAGCCCTTCACCGAAGCCAACCATGACGCCCTGAGCGAAAACGACTACGTGTGGGCGCAGTTCATAGGCAACCGCATCCTGCCCGTGGGCCTCGAAAAGTAAGCGCGCCACGCGACGCTGTCCCGCGCCCGAGCCGGCGTGGGATGTTCCCTGATCCTTTTACTTCCTGATCACCACGATGCTCTTTCTCTCCGCCCTCATCAGCGGCATCGGCCTGGGCAGCATGTACGGGCTGATGGCCCTGGGCTTTCACGTCACCTTCGTCGTTTCCGGCACCGTGAACTTTGCCCAGGGCAGCTCCATGATGCTGGGCGCGGTGCTCACTTATGGCTTCGCCATGGTGCTGGGCTGGCCCATGTCGCTGGCCGTGCTGCTGGCGCTGCTGCTCTGCGCGCTCTACGGCCTGGCCGTGGAGTTCTTCGCGGTGCGCCCCTTCGCGCGCCGGGGCTCCGACGCCTGGCTCATGGCCACCGTGGCGCTGGGCATCGTGGTCGACAACCTGGCCATGTTCACCTTCGGCAAGGAGCCGCGCAGCCTGCCGTCGCCGCTGGCCCAGGCACCGATGACGCTGGGCGACATCGGCCTGGGCGTGTACCCGCTGCAGCTCATCATCCCGGCCATCGGCCTGGTGCTGGCCGCCGTGCTGCACTTCGTGGCACGGCGCACGCGCTGGGGCACGGCCATGCTGGCCGTGGTGCAGAACCGCGATGCGGCGCGGCTCATGGGCATCCCCATCGGGCGCGTGGTGTCGGCTGCGTTCGCGCTGTCGGCCGTGTTCGCCGGCGTGGCGGGTGTGCTCATCGCGCCGCTCGTGAACGTGCAGTCCGACATGGGCACGCTGTTCGGCCTCAAGGCGTTTGCGGTCGCCATCCTGGGCGGCATCGGCAGTGCCTGGGGCGTCATGGCCGCAGGCCTGCTGTTCGGCGTGGCCGAGGCGCTGATCACCTCCACGCTGGGCTCGGGCTACACGCAGATCCTCACTTTCTCGCTCGTCATCGTGGCGCTGGCCGTGCGGCCCAACGGGCTGTTCGGGCGTGCCCTGGTGCGCAAGGTATGAAGACGACGACTTTCTCCTCCCCCATGCACAATGCGTCCTCCCTTCCTTCGTCCGCGCGCGGGCTGGCCATGCCCACCCTGCTCGTGCTCACGGCGCTGGGCGTGGCCGCGGGCCTGGCGCTGGCCACGCAGGTCAATGGCTACTACGTCTTCGTGCTGGCCAACGTGGCGCTGCTGGCGCTGGTGGGCATCGGCCTGAACGTGTTGCTGGGCCTGTCGGGCCAGGTGTCGTTCGGGCACGTGGGCTTCTACGCCATCGGTGCCTACGCAGTGGCCATCCTCACCACCAAGGCTGGGTGGAGCTTCTGGGCCGCCTGGCCTGTCGCTGCCTTGCTGGCCGGTGCCATGGGGGCGCTGCTCGCCCTGCCGGCGCTGCGCGTCAAGGGCCCGTACCTGGCCATGGTGACGATTGCCTTCGGCCTGATCGTGGAGCACAGCGCGGTGGAGATGCGCGAGCTCACCGGCGGGCAAAACGGCATCATGGGCATCGCCTCACCGGCCCTGGGCATCGAGGCGCTGCGCGGCGAGCGTGCCATTGCCGTGCTGGCCATCGTGGCCGTGGCGGTGGCGCTGCTGGCCTATGTGCGGCTCTCACGCGGCGCCTGGGGCGCCGCGCTGCGCGCGGTGCGTGACTCCGAGACGGCGGCCGAGTCCATCGGCCTGAACCCGCTGGTCGTGAAGACCGTGGCGTTCGCCGTGTCGGCACTGCTCGCGGGGCTTGCGGGCGGGCTGTATGCGCCGCTGTCGGGTTTCGTCACGCCGCACAGTTTTTCCTTCCTGCAGTCGATCCTGTTCGTGCTGGTGGTGATGATCGGCGGGGCGGGCAGCATTGCCGGGCCTCTGGTGGGTGCGGTGATCGTGGGGTTGCTGCCCGAGCTGCTCTCCAGCCTGGAGGAATACCGGTTGCTGTTCTTCGGCGCGCTGCTGCTGGTGGTGCTGTGGGTGGCACCGCAGGGCCTGGTGGGGCTGCTGGCGCGCCTGCGCCGCAGCGTGCCCGCCAGTGCCGAAGCTGGCGCTACCCCGGGCGGTGCCTTGCCCGCGCTGAAGCCCGAGGGTGGCCGTGCGCTGAGCGCACAGGGCCTGTCCATGGTGTTCGGTGGCGTGCGTGCGGTGAGCGAACTGTCCTTTGCCGTGCGTCCGGGGGCTGTCACCAGCCTGATCGGGCCCAACGGCGCGGGCAAGAGCACGGTGCTCAACATGCTCAGCGGTTTCTACACCCCCACCAGTGGCGGCGCGCTGTTGGGTGATGAGCCCTTGCAGGGACGGGGCGCCTGGCGCATCGCCCGGGCCGGTGTGGCGCGCAGCTACCAGACCTCGCAGCTCTTCGGCTCGCTGAGCGTGCTCGACAACGTGGCCCTGGCACTGGCACGCGGTGGCCTGGGCACCTTGCTGGGCGGTGGCCGCGTGTGCTCGCCCGGTGCGCGGGACGAAGCGCGCTCCCTGCTGGCCTGGTGCGGCTACAGGGGCGCCGTGCAGGTGCCGGCCGCCGACCTGGCCCACGTCGACCGGCGCCTGGTGGAGATCGCGCGTGCTCTGGCCATGCGGCCCGAGGTGCTGCTGCTCGACGAGCCGGCCGCCGGCCTGTCGACCGAGGACAAGGACCAGCTGTCTGCATTGCTGCGCCGCATTGCCGACCAGGGCGTGGGCGTGCTGCTGGTGGAGCACGACATGGCGCTGGTCATGGGCCTGTCGGACCATGTGGTGGTGATGGAATCGGGCCGCCACCTGGCCGAGGGCACGCCAGCCGAGGTGCAAGCCCACCCCGCCGTGCGCAAGGCCTACCTGGGCGAAGGCGCGGGTGGCGCCGTGGCCGTGCATGCCGCTGCGGCGCGCACTCTGGTGGCCGATGCGCCCGAGGTGCTGGGCGTGGGCCGGCTCACCACCGGCTATGGCGCCGAGCCCGTTCTGCACAGTGTGGACCTGCGCGTGCGCCAGGGCGAGATGGTGGCCCTGCTGGGCGCCAACGGCGCGGGCAAGTCCACGCTGATGCGCACCCTGGCAGGCCTGCACCGGCCGCTGACGGGCGGCATCCACATGGACGGCGTGGAGTTGGGCCCGCTGCGCGCCGAGCAGATCGTGGCGCGTGGCCTGGTGCTTGTGCCCGAGGGGCGCCAGGTGTTTCCCGAACTCTCGGTGCTCGACAACATCCGCCTGGGAGCCTTCCTCCACCCCGAGGGCCGCGAGGCCCGGGTGGAGGAGATGCTGCAGCGCTTTCCGCGCCTGCGCGAGCGACTGCACCAGCGCGCCGGCCTGCTCTCGGGCGGCGAGCAGCAGATGCTGGCCATCGCCCGCGCCCTCATGAGCCGCCCTCGCGTGCTGTTGCTCGACGAGCCCTCGCTGGGCCTGGCGCCCAAGGTCATCGAAGAGCTGTTCGCTTCGCTCGCGCGCCTGCGTGACGAATCCATGACCCTGGTGCTGGTGGACCAGATGGCGGCGCTGGCCCTCTCGCTGGCCGACCGGGCCTATGTGCTCGAAGGCGGGCGCGTGGTGGCCCAGGGCACGGCGGCGGAAATTGCCGCCAACGATGCCCTGACCCGCGCCTACCTCGGCGGTGGACATTGAAATGAACGCCATGGACGACCACACTGCCATCAACCTGCCCGATGTCCTCGCCGAGGTCACGGCCGCCTCTGCGCGCTACGAGCATGCCCTGGTCCACAACGAAGTGGAGATGCTCGATGCGCTTTTCTTCCACAGCCCGCACACGGTGCGCTATGGCGCCACGGAGTGCCTGTATGGCATCGACGCGATCCGTGCCTTCCGCAGCGGCCGCTCGGCGGCCGGCCTGGCGCGAACGCTGCGCAGCACAACCCTCACCACCTACGGGCGCGACTTCGCCACCGCCAGCACCGAGTTCGCGCGCGAAGGAAGCGCGCGCACCGGCCGCCAGCAGCAGACCTGGGTGCGCATGCCCGAGCAGGGCTGGTGCGTGGTGGCGGCCCACGTGTCATTGATGGACTAGCATTCGCTCCAAGAAAAACCAATCCCAGGAGACATTTCCGATGTTGCACAGCCTGCAAAGCCGCGGTGGCATGGTCACCGCCCCCCACCACCTGGCCGCACAGGCCGGCGCCGCCGTGCTGCGCGAGGGTGGCAATGCGGTGGAGGCCATGGTGGCGGCGGCCGCCGCCATCGCCGTGGTCTATCCGCACATGAACGGCCTGGGTGGCGATGGCTTCTGGCTCATCCATGCCCCGGGCATGGCTGCTCCGGTGGCGGTGCGCGCCTGCGGCGGTGCGGCCCAGGCGGCAGACGCGGCCTTCTACCAGGCGCACGGCGACGCGGCCATCCCCACGCGGGGCTCGCGCGCGGCGCTCACCGTGGCCGGGGCCATCGGCGGCTGGGCCGAGGCGCTGGAGGTGGCCCGTGGCTGGGGTGGCAAGCCCCTGCCGCTGGCCCGCCTGCTCGAAGACGCCATCCGCCATGCGCGCGAGGGCGTACCCATCACCACCTCCCAGGTGGAGCTGACCCGCGCCAAGTGGGCCGAGTTGGAGCATGTGCCCGGCTTCGCCGCCGCCTTTGCGCCCGAGGGGCAACCGCACCGGGGTGATACCTTGCGCCAGCCGCGCACCGCAGCCACGCTGCAGCGCCTGGCCGAGGCCGGGCTGCACGACTTCTACCGCGGCGACCTGGCGCGCAGCATGGCGCGCGACCTGCAGGCCCTGGGCAGCCCGCTGGCGCTGGCCGACCTGGAGGGCTGGCATGCGCAGCGGGTGGCAGCGCTGGCGGTGGATCTATCGGCCTGCCGGGTGTTCAACCAGCCGCCGCCCACTCAGGGCGTGTCCTCGCTGGCCATCCTGGGTCTGTTCGACCGCCTGGGCGTGGGCCAGGCCGAGGGCTTCGACCATGTGCATGGCCTGGTCGAATCCACCAAGCGGGCCTTTGCCTGGCGCAACAAGCACGTGGGCGACCCGGCGTACATGCGCGCCGATCCGGCGGCCTTCCTGCAGGCCGCCGCGCTCGACGCCGAGGCCGCACGCATCGACAAGGCCCGCGCAGCGCCCTGGCCTGAACCCACGGAGCCCGGCGACACGGTGTGGATGGGCGCCGCCGATGCACACGGCAATGTCGTCAGCTACATCCAGAGCATCTATTGGGAGTTCGGCAGCGGCATCGTGCTGCCCGAGACGGGTCTGCACTGGCAGAACCGCGGCGCCTCGTTCACGCTGGGCGCCGGGCCCAACCAACTGGCCCCGGGGCGCCTGCCGTTCCACACCCTCAACCCGGCGCTGGCGCACTTGAAAGACGGGCGCGTGCTGGCCTACGGCACCATGGGCGGCGAGGGCCAGCCGCAGACGCAGGCGGCGGTGTTCACGCGCCACGTGCTCTTCGGCCAGGACATGCAGGCCGCGGTGACCGCGCCGCGCTGGCTGCTGGGCCGCACCTGGGGCGACCACTCCACCAACCTCAAGCTCGAATCGCGCGTGGACCCGGCCTTGGTGGACCAACTGCGCGCCGCCGGCCACGACGTGCAGGTGGTGGGTGCCTTCGAGGACATGATGGGCCATGCCGGGGCGGTGGCGTTCCACCCCGATGGGCGCATCGAGGGCGCGACCGATCCGCGCGCCGACGGGGTCTGTGCGGCCGTTTAGGCAGTATTGCCTCAGCGCGGCGCCAGGATCGCCATGGTGATGCGCGACACGCAGGTCATCTCGCCGGCGTCGTTGACCATGTCGATCTGCCACACATGCGTGGTGCGGCCGATGTGCACCGGGCGGGCCGTGCCCGTCACCCAGCCGCTCTGGGTGGAGCGCAGGTGGTTGGCGTTGATATCGAGGCCCACGGCGCGGTAGCCCTCGGGGCAGGAGTGGGCGGCGCCCACCGAGCCCAGCGTTTCGGCCAGCACCACGCTCACGCCGCCGTGCAGCAGGCCGTAGGGCTGGTGGGTGCGCTCGTCCACGGGCACGCGGCCGCGCACGAAGTCGTCGCCGACTTCCAGGAACTCGATGCCCAGGTGCGGCACAGCCGTGCGCAGGCTGTGGTGGGTGAGCGATTCGACGGTGATGGGTTTCTTCCAGATGGCAGGCATCGTTGATCTCTTCTCTCGCAGAGGGCGCCGTCAGGCGCCTGTCGGGTTGGCAACACGCCATTGTGCTTCGGTTCGGCGACCTGGGCCGCGGGTTGCGTCGCCTGCGGGTCCGCCCGCCAGCGCGCTACCATGGCTGTATACCCGCCGGCTTTCCACCCGTCCCATGCAGCACCTGCCCTCTTGCCCCTCCTGCCGCCAGCCCATGGAAGCGCACCAGTTCGCCACCAACCAGGGGGGCATGCAGACGCTCGACCTGTGCTTTGCCTGCCAGGGCATCTGGTTCGACCGCCACGAGAACCTCAAGCTCGCGCCTGCGGCGGTAGTGGAGCTGTTCAGGCTGCTGCACGAGCACCGCACGGACGAGCGGCGCCCGTTGCAGAACAGCCTGGCCTGCCCGCGCTGCGTGCGCCCGCTGGCGCACGGTTTTGACCTGGTGCGCAGCGGCCGCTATGTGCTCTACCGCTGCGCCAGCCAGCATGGCCGCTTCAGCACCTTTTCGTCCTTCATGGTGGAGAAGGGCTTCGTGCGCCACATGACCAAGCCCGAAGTGGCCGACCTCGCCAAGCGCGTGGGTGCCATCTACTGCACGGGCTGCGGCTCGCCGGTGGACATTCGCAAGGACCACGCCTGCCCCTACTGCCGCGCTGCGTTTTCGCTGATCGACCCCGAGGCCGTGAAAAGCGCGCTGGAGGGCTATGCCCAGGCCGGTCAGCGCGCCGCCCAACTGCACCCGCCCCAGCGCACCGACCTGGCCGACGCACTGGTGTCGCTGGAGCGTGACCGCACGCGCGCCGAGCGCGAGCGGCAGAAAGAGCGCTTCACCAGCGCCAATGCGTCCGACGCGGGCGTCACCGGCGATCTGCTCGTGGCCGGGGTGGCCCTCGTCTGGGGCATGCTGAGTTCTTAGAGCGGCTAACAAAACTCTTCTGGCGTCGTTGCAGCGTCTTGTCGTACTGCTCGTACTGCCTGCGACGCAGCGCCTAGCCAGAACCGCTTCGCTGAGTTTGTTGGCCGCTCTTAGGCCAGGCTTTTCAGTCCCAGGGCCGCAGCGCGGTCCGGTGCGGCGCGGCAGCGAGCGCGCCCATGCGCCCGGTGAGCTGCCCGACGATGGCCGCCTGCAGCGGCGGCAGGCGCCGAGCCAGCTGCAGCACGCCCTGGCGCAGCAGGCGGGGCACGGGCCGCGTGTCGGTGTACAGCCGCACTATGGCGTTCGTGCCCTGGTACATCGGCCAGGCATGGCGGTGGTGGGCGCTGGCATAGCGGGCCAGGGCTGCCTCGTGGCCCGGGTCGTGGCCCAGGTGGCGGCCGGCGACCAGAGCGCCGACCAGGCGCTCCACGCCCGCAAGCCCGAGGTTGAAGCCATGCGCCGTCACCGGGTGCATGCCCACGGCCGCATCGCCCAGCAGGGCGCAGCGCGGCCCGGCAAAGCGCCGGGCATACACGCCGACCAGCGGGCAGGCATGGCGCTCGCCGTCCAGGGCCATCGGCCCCAGCCGTTGCTGGAACTGGGCCTGCACCTGCGCGGCAAAGGCCTCGGGCGACAAGGCCATCAAGGCAGCGGCATCGGCGGCCCTGGCCGTGACCACCACCGAGCACACGGGCTGACCGTCCGGGGCGTCGGGCAGGGGCAGGATCGCCAGCGTGCGCTCGTAGCCAAAGCATTCGTGGGCCGTGCCGCCATGGGGCAGGGCATGGCGCATGCGGCAGACGATGACCGTGCGGCCGAAGTCGGTGATGTCCGCGCCGATGCCCAGTTGGCGGCGCGTGGCCGAAAAGCGGCTGTCGGCCGCCACCAGCAGGGGAGCGCGCAGCTGCAGGGTTTGGGAGGCGCCGGTGCCCTCGGCCGGCGCCAGCGTGCAGTCGAGTTCGGTATGGTCGGCATCGGTGGCGACCCGGTGCACCTGCGCGCCGCTGAGGATGCGCACGCCCGCCGTGCGCGCCGCCACCGCATGGGCCGTGCGCCGCAGCGCGTGGTTGGAGACGATGGCACCCAGTGCCTGCGCGCCGCCGGTGTGCAGCCGCAGGGGGCCGTGGCTACCCAGGGGGCCATCGTGCACCTGGGCCTCGCGGATCTCACCGCGTTCGTGCGCCTGCAGGCCGGCCCAGGTGCCCAGGCGCTGCAGGGCGGCCACGCTGGGGTGGGTGAGCGCGATCTCGCGGCCATCGGGCGCTGGGTCGGTCAGCGCCGCCTCGGGCTGCTGCTCCACCACGGTGGTGCTGAAGCCGGCCTGCGCCAGGGCAATGGCGAGCGAAAGCCCGGCGGGGCCGCCGCCCACGATGAGAACGTCACTTCGGGAAGAAGCCATGGCAAGAGGGTATGGGCGCACCCGCTGTGGGTGCGTGCCCATTGTGCTGCCCCCGTGCCAGCAGGGGCTTTGCCGTAGGTCAAGCCTTGCGCGACTTGCCGGATGCCTTGGCCGGCTTTTTCTTCTTGCCAGCACCCGATTTGCCACCGCCGCGCAGGTGCAGCACCCAGGTCACCGCCAGCCATAGGTAGGACAGCGGCACGGAATACGCCGCCACGGCAGCCATGGACAGTGGCGGTGCCGTGATGGAGCGCGGGTTGGCGATGGTCTGCAGCAGCTGGCGCGTGCCGTCGCCCAGCACCGGCGTGCCCTGAACACCGCCCGTGCGCGACATGCGCGCGGCCATGAAGAGCATGAACTCCATGAGCAGCGCGCCGATCAGGAAGCAGGCCACCAGGCCCAGCAGTTGCGCAAAGGCCCTCCGGTCGCCCTTGGCCAGGAAGAAGAGGGCGGACAGCACGACCAGGGCGAGCAACACCCAGACCAGGATGGGCCAGGCAGACATGAGCAGGGGCATCGGGAATTCGGGTCGGCAGGAACAGGCTGCCGATCATAGGCCTGGCGCCCGGGGCGGCATCAGCCCTGTATGAAATCCGCCACGGCGCGCAGCACGGCCTCGTCCTGCAGCAGCTTGCGGTGGCCCAGCCCGTCGGTGGCCAGCAACTGCGCGCCCGCGATGTGGTCGCGGTAGGCCTCGCCATCGGCAAAGCGGTTGATGCGGTCGCCCCGGTCGTGCACGACCAGCGTGGGCTGGGCGATGCGTGGCCCCACGGCCTGGGGTTCGAACTGGGGCATGAGGATGCCTTCGCGTGCTTCGATGTGCCGCTCCATGGCAGCGCGCGTAGTCTCGGTCAGGCCGAACACCTGTGCGAACAGCCGGGTGTACTCGCGCGGCGATGCGGGCGGTGCCAGCAGCACCAGGCGGGCGGCTGGCAGGCCCCGGCTGGCGGCATGGGCCGCCGCATTCGCCGCCAGCGAATGGGCCACCACGGCGGCCAGCGTGTCGCCCCGCGCCTGCAGACGCGCCGTGGCGTATTCGATGGCGCGGGCAAACTGCGGCAGGTTGCTCACCCGCCCCCGGCTGCCGCCGTGGGCGGGCAGGTCCACCAGCACCGGGCGCATGCCGCGCGCGGCCAGCGCTTCGGCCAGGGGCAGCATGTGCCGCGCGTGCCCGCCCCAGCCGTGGGACAGCAACACCACAGAGCCATCGGCGGGCAGGCCGCTGCGGGTGTAGAGCGTGATCTCCGCATCCTCGAAAGGCCAGCGCTCTGCTTGCCAGCCTGCGGCGGGCGGGGTCCGGTGGCCGCTCTTGCGCAAGGGCAGGGGCGTGCCGAAGAGGCGGTAGGCGCTGCGCACGGCAAGCCGGGGCCACAGGCGCTGCGCCGTGCCCAGTGCCAGGCGCACCAGGCGCATGCCGGCATGTGCGCCGTAGAAGTTCGATGTGGCCTGCAGGGCGGTGGACTGGCTCATGGTGGGGCTCCGGGACAAGTGGAAGGGGTGGGCGGCCGGCGGCGGGTCAGTAGAAGACCCAGTCGCGGTTGCTGCGCGGAAGGCCGTCAAGTGCCTTGCGCAGCGCATGGATGGCGCCCGCGATGGCGGCGATTGCCGCACTGCCACAAAGGATCAGCATGGAGATTTCCTTCATTCGCACGGTTGTGCGAAATCGGGGCGAACAAATAATAAGGGTTTCCATGGCATGCACCGGGGTGTCAGGCGGTCTGGTAACTCTTGACGAGGCGCGCCCAGGACGCCTCGGTGCGGTGCACTGCCTGCGGATCGCGCAGGAAGCGGACGTCGTGCAACAGGCCCATCAGCATGGAGTAGATCTCCGCGACCAGTTGGTCGGCCGGGGTACCGGCAGGCAGGTGCCCGGCCTCGATGGCTTGCAGCACGGTGCGGCGCAGCGCGGCGCGCCAGCGCGTGATCTCGGTGTGCAGCAGGTCGCGCAGCTCGCCGGTGCGGTCGTCGAGTTCGAAGGCGCCGGCGATGTAGATGCAGCCCGTGAAGGCCTCCACATCGCGCGTGCGCGCGATCCAGCGGCGCACGATCTCGTTCAGGCGTGGCAGGCCCTTGGGCTGCTGCATGGCGGGCACGAACACTTGGGCCAGGAAGCTGCGGCCGTACTCTTCGATCACGGCCTTCTGCAGCGCCTCGCGCGAACCAGCACGTGAGAACACGCCGCTCTTGGACAGGCCCACCCGGTCGGCCACGGCCTGCAGGGTGATGGATTCGAGCCCGTCGGCCGCAGCCACATCCAGCGCGGCGCCAATGATGGCGGCGCGCGTGAGCTCGGCTTTCTGGGTCTTGGCGTCCATGGCGCAAATTTAGCACAGTCGTGCGAAAAATCAAGCGCCGATTTCATCGGTTGCGCCATGGCCCTGATGGCAGCGAGAGTTTTTCCTACGGCGCCGGGCAGCCATGGGCGGTAGAGTGGGTCCTTTGTAACCGCCAAAGGACCAACCATGCGCGTGGACATCTATCGTCGGGCCGAAGCCGAGGGCCGTTTCACCCACCTTGCCGTGCCGGAAGGAAGGCGCATCCCGGAGGAAGCGACCAACACGGATTGGGACACGGAGGTGAAAGGCCAGGACCTGGACGAAGATGCCGAGCGCTGGGACCACTACGGAATCGTCAAGCCCGGGACCCAGCTCAAGGAGAAGGGCTACGCGATCACGGGCCTGCACGAGCCGGAAGGCGCCTGACCTGCCCGGGTGTGCCAAGTGGCCAACAACCTGTCAATACTGGTGCCCGCGCTGCGTGCGCCGGGCGTCTCCTGCGGGCAGTCCGGTGGTCGGGCCCGAACCGGTAAGCACGCTGGCCGCACCCACGGTACTGCCGGATGCCGCCATGTCCTGGCCGTAGGTGCCCTGCCAAACAGGCCAGGCCATGTCGTTGCCGGTGCACTCGCTGTCCTTGAAGGCCAGCGTGCCCGTGCTTTCGATCAGGTTGGCGCGTGCAGACAGCTGCGTGGCCAGGCCGGCGGGTCGACTCTGGCACGACAGGCCACCATAGGGCGTGGTGCTGCGGCTGCTGAGGATGTTGTGGCTGATGCGCGTGCCCGCGCTGGTGGGATTGAACGGCCCCCAGTTCATGGCGATGCGTTGGTTGACCAAGGTGTTGTGGTGGACGTCATGGTCGCGCATGAAGCAGGTCTGCTGAAAGCACTGTACCCCGAGCGAGATGCCGGCGTTCACCAGCAGGTTGTGATGGATGTGCACGCCCACCGAATTGGCCTGGGCCGACACCTGGATGCCGGAGGTGGTGCTGTTGGTGGCCGAGAACTCGATGTAGTTCTCGCGGTAGGTGTTGTTCTGCGAATTGTCCTTGTCGTGGAATCCACCGTTGACCTTGCCCAGGCGCAGCTGGTTGTTCTCCATCAGCGATTCGCCTGCATCGAAGAACGTGGTGGCGTAGCCCGCACCCACGTAGGTGCCGAAATCATTGTCCTGCACCAGGAACTGGTGGCGCCAGGCGGGCGCGTTGTCGCCCCAGCCATGGATGAAGGCGGGGTTCTCGCTCAAGGTCGGCCCTTCCTCGCCATTGACGAAGCGCACGTTGCGCACCACCAGTCCGGCCTTGCTCGGGTCACTGACGATGCCGTACTGTTTGACGTTGGTGATGTCCACGCCCTCGATGCGCGGCGCAGGCGCCGTGGAAGAGGCGACGGAAATGTTGCCGACCTTGTTCATGTCCAGCGTGGCCACCTCGTCGGGGTAGGCTAGGATCTGCTTGGCCTTGCTGTCCAGGATCTGCAGCGCGCCGGTCAGGTAGCTGCCCTTGCGCAGCACGATGGCCTGGCTGGACGTGGTGCGCGCCATGGCGTAGGCCACCGTCCGGTAAGGCAGGGCGCGCGCGCCACGGCCGCTGCCGTCCTGACCGTCGGGCGCCACGAACACGAAGCGCGATGCGGCGGCGTCGATGGTGAAGCTGCGCACCAGGGTCTGCTGCGCGCTGCCGCTGTCCCTGATCTCCAGCGTGACGGTGTAGCTCCCCTCTGCCGCCGGCGTGAAGCGCACCGTGCCGCGCCGGAAGTCGAGCGACAGGTCGGCACTGTTCTGCTCCACGCCGTTGCGCGTGAAGCCCTGCAGGCGGTACTCGTAGGGGAAGATGCCGCCGACCACGCCGGGCCGGCTCTCGTAGGCGATGCCTGGGTAGGCCAGGTCGCGCAATGCAAAGCCCACGGCCAGGGGCTTGCGGGGGGCGGTATCGGGCATCATGACATGGGCTGCGGCGGTGTGCACGCAGCGCACAAAGACTGGTGCACCGTCGGCAGGCACGGTGGCCGGTGCGGCGCCTGATACTGCGCAGCTCTGCCCAGTGGGTTGGGTCGTGACGCGCAGGTCCAGCGCGGTACCGGCCGCCACCTGGGGCGCGAAGCGGTAGGGCTCGTTCAGTGTGGCGCTCAGGGTCGCCGTGCCATGCCCCAGTTGCAGTGTGCGCCCAAGGCCCAGGCCCTGCACCCGGATGTTCAGGGCGACAGGACTTCCAGCCGGGGCTGGGGACGGCGTTGGCGATGGCGCCGGTGTGCCGGGCGTTGCCGGTGCCGGCGCTGGCGTGGGTGCCGCACCCCCGCCGCCACCGCCCGCACCTGGTGCGGGTGCGGGCGAAGGGGTATCGCAGTTGTCGCGCAAAGGCTCATTGCCCACCAGCTGTGCCACCACACCAAAGCGCTGGCGCGCCAGCAGGTCGGCAAAACTCTGCGGCCCGCTGACGCCGTAGCCCACGAACACCGTGAGCCCCGGCAACATGCCGGGCGTGCGCAGGGCAGGCTCCGCAATGCCCACGTCCAGCGTGTTCACACCTGCGCCCAGGGTGCGCTGCGGGTGGCGTATGGCGTTGCCCGCAATGGGGACCACGCCGATGGATGGTGGTAGTACGACCCACTGCCCCTGGCTGTTCTGGAAAGCCCACTGCCCCTGGTAGTAGGCGCCCTTGTACACATCGAAGAGTGCATCGGCGCTCTCGGGGCTGAAGTCCAGCTGGGCCCGGGCGATGAAGCCCTGATCCTTGTGGAAGCAGGCCGTGGGGTTCAGCATGGCCGGGCCCAGTGAGGTCAGTGCGTGCGCGCTGCCTGCCCAGGCCAGGCCCAGCAATGTGGCGGACGCCCAGTGCGTGCGAAGGTTCGAGCGCGCGGCGATGCCCGCGCCGTGCTTGGCGATCTTCATGTCCAGTTCCCCCCCGATGTCGGTACCGTGTTTGTTGTTGCGCACCGACGATGCCCCGCGCTGACCGCGGTGGTTGCTTGCTGTCCAGGTGCGAGGCGGAGTATTTACGACGAGTTGTCGTATCTCTCCAGGGTTTACCCGCAAAAATGTGGCCGATTGTTACGGGGATGGGTAGATGACCGCAGCGCTGGCTCGGATGTCCGTCCGGAGACGGCACCGGATGGCAGGGATCCCCTGGCGCTGGTACGCTGCGTCGCCATGGAGACAAAAAATACCCCCCCTTTCGTTCCCCAGATCCGCCTGTACCAGGACTGGCTGCGCGACCAGCGCGGCCTCAGCTTCGACAGCTACGACGCGCTGTGGCGCTGGTCCACCACCGAGCTCGATGCCTTCTGGCACAGCGTCTGGGACTACTTCGAGATCGAATCGCCCGCCCCGCCCACCGTGGCGTTGGCACGCAACACCATGCCGGGGGCCGAATGGTTCCCGGGCGTGCGGCTCAACTACGCACGCCAGGCGCTGCGCCATGTGCAGGCGGCCCATGCCGCCGGCCTGCCGGCCATCGTCAGCCGCAATGAAAAGGGCCAGCACCGCGAGTTGGCCTGGCCCGAGCTGCGCCGCCAGGTGGCCTCGCTGGCGCTGCACCTGAAGGCCCAGGGCGTGCAGCCTGGCGACCGCGTGGCCGCCTACCTGCCCAACATCCCCGAGGCCATGGTGGCCCTGCTGGCCACCGTGAGCATCGGCGCGGTGTGGAGCATCTGCGCCCCCGACATGGGCACGCATGCCGTGCTCGACCGCTTCCGCCAGATCGAGCCCAAGGTGCTGATCGGCGTGGACGGCATCCGCTACGGCGCGCGCGACCACGACCGCACGGGCGTGCTCACCGAATTGCGCGCAGCCCTGCCCAGTGTGCAGCACGCCATCCTGGTGCTCAACCTGGATGCTGCGGCCACGCTGCCCGGCTGGTCCCACTGGGCGGCCGACGTGGCCGCCAGCGGCCCGGCGGTCGATGCCTTCGAGCCCGAGTGGATGCCCTTCGACCACCCGCTGTGGATCGTCTACTCCAGCGGCACCACGGGCCTGCCCAAGCCCATCGTGCATGGCCACGGCGGCATGGTGCTGGTGGCGCTGCAGCTCAAGGTGCTGCACAACGACATCGGCTGCAGCTACGAGGCCAACAGCTTCGGCGAGCGCTACCACTGGTACAGCTCCACCGGCTGGGTGATGTGGAACGCCCAGGCCAGCGGCCTGCTCTCGGGCACCACCTGCGTGATCTACGACGGCAATCCCGGCGGCAGCAAGGACCAACCCGACTGGGGCACGCTCTGGCGCTTTGCGGCCGAGACGGGGGTGACCTTCTTCGGCGCGGGCGCGGCCTTCTTCGCCAACTGCATGAAGTCGGGGCTCGCGCTGGCCGACTGCGGCGATCTCTCGCGCGTGCGCGCGCTGGGCACCACAGGGTCGCCGCTCTCGCCCGAGGTGCAGGCCTGGGGCACGGCGCAATTCGCGCGCATCGGCACGCCGGACATCTGGTGGAACAACATCTCGGGGGGCACGGATTTCTGCGGTGCCTTCATCGGCGGCCACCGCGAGATGCCCCAGGTGCCCGGCGAAATGCAGTGCCGCATGCTGGGCGCCGCGGTGGAATCGTGGAACGCCCAGGGCGAGCCGGTGAAGGACGAGGTGGGCGAACTGGTCTGCGTGCAGCCCATCCCTTCCATGCCGCTGTACCTGCTGAACGACCCGAAAGGCGAACGCTACCTCTCAAGCTACTTCGACATGTACCCGGCCGGCCATGGCCGCCGGCCCGGCGGCGGCGACACCGGGCCCGAGGCCGGCGCCGTCTGGCGCCATGGCGACTGGCTCAGGATCGATGGTGCCAGTGGCGGTTGCATCATCTACGGCCGATCCGACGCCACCATCAACCGCCATGGCCTGCGCATGGGCACGAGCGAGATCTACAGCGCCGTCGAGGCCCTGCCCGAAGTGCTCGACAGCATGGTGGTCGACCTCGAATACCTGGGCCGCGAAAGCTACATGCCGCTGTTCGTGGTGCTGCGCGAGGGCGTGGCGCTCGACGAGGCCATGCGCCAGCGCCTGAACGGCGCCGTGCGCACCGCACTGAGCCCGCGCTTCGTGCCCGACGACATCTTCCAGGTGCCCGAAATCCCGCGCACCCTGAGCGGCAAGAAGCAGGAGCTGCCCATCAAGAAGCTGCTGCTGGGCCAGCCCATCGAGAAGGTCGTCAACAAGGACGCCATGGCCAACCCGGGCTGCCTGGACTGGTATGTGGCGTTTGCAAACCGACGGGCCTCGGGAATGCACTAAAGTCAGCCCGCCTTTGAGCAGGCACGGCGTAGGCCAGTGCCCTCGTGCAAGGGCCGCCCCGCCGCACGGAGGGCGTCCCCCTTCAGGGGCTGAGTGCCGCGGCTCCAAGCCTGCCTGCGCAGGCTTGGACGGCAACGAAGAGCGGCCGCCTCTGGCGGACGCACCGTGACGCGAAGCGGCTCAGGGGGTTAGTCCAATTTCGCGCCCGACTGCTTGATCAAACGCTCCCACACCGGCCGCTCCTTCATGTAAGCGGCCTTGAACTCGGCTGGCGAGCTGGCCTTGGCCTCGAAGCCCATGCCTGCGATGCGCTGTGCCACGTCGGGCAGCTGCACGGCCTTGCGCACCTCGGCCGCCAGGCGCTCCAGAATGGCCGGTGGCGTGCCCGCCGGTGCGGCAAAGGCCAGCCAGCCCGCCACGCGGTAGGCCTCGTCGGTCATGCCCTGCTCGGCCAGCGTGGGCACATTGGGCAGAATGCCCATGCGCCGCTCACCGGTCACGCCCAGCGCCTTGAGCTTGCCGGCGTCGATGTGTGGCTTGGCCACCAGCGCGCTGGCGTAGGCCATCTGGATCTGGCCGCCGATCAGGTCCTGCACCATGGGGGCTTCGCCCCGGTAGGCCACATGGCTCATGTCGGCGTTCTGCGTGAGGCTCATGTAGGCGCCCGCCAGGTGCGGGTAGGCGCCCGTGCCGTAGGAACCGTAGGCCACCTTGCCCTTGTTGGCGGCGGCGTACTTGAGCAGTTCGGGGCCGTTGGCCACGGGCACGCTGGGGTGGGCCACCAGCACCAGCGGGGCGATGGCGATCTGGTAGACCAGCGCCAGGTCGCGCTGCGGGTCGTAGGGCAGCTTTTCGTAGAGGAACTGGTTGGTCAGCAGCGAATTGCTCAGGCCCAGCACGATGGTGTAGCCATCGGGCGCGGCCTTGGCCACCGCATCGGTGCCGATGATGCCGGCCGCGCCGGGCTTGTTGTCCACCACCAGGGGCTGGCCCAGGCCGGCCGCCATCTTCTCGGCGAGCACGCGGGCCAGCACGTCGGTGGCGCCGCCTGGGGCAAAGGGCACCACCACCTTGATCGGCTTGGTGGGGTAGGCCGGCTGCTGGGCCAGCGCGGCCGTGCTGGCGAGGGTGCTGATGGCCAGAGCGGCTGCGCCGAGCCAGGTGCGTCGTTGAAGGGTTGGGAAGGTTGGCATGGTTTTGTCTCCTGGAATAGTTGTAGGTGAAGCGGTGTGAGGGATCAGTGGGCGGGCGGTGACAGCGCCACCTGCACCTTGACGGGCAGGGGCTCCAGCACCCGGCGCAGGCGCTCCAGCAATGCCTGCGAGCCCGCGGCGGCGGCATCGACGGTGACACACACGGCGCTGTCGCCCTCGGCCAGCACGGTGGGGCGTTCGGCCACGCCGAGCTCGTTGCACACGCCGTCGACCAGCGTCTGCACGGTCTGGCAGGCGGCCTGCAGGCGCAGTGCGGGCTTGTAGATCTTGCCCACGTTGGTCACGGGCATGGTGTCCAGCACAGTGATGCGGCGCGGCCGGGCCACGGCCTCGTCCACGCCTGCACTGGCGAAGTCGAGCAGCTCGGCCTCGCTGGCCTGCTGGCCCGGCACCAGCGTGGCGAACACCACGGGCAGCTCGCCCGCATAGGCATCGGGCGCACCCACGGCAGCGCACAGCTGCACGGCAGGGTGGGCGCCCAGGGCATCCTCGATGACCTTCGGGTCGATGTTGTGGCCGCTGCGGATGATGAGGTCCTTGGAGCGCCCGCTCAGGTGCAGCCTGCTCTGCCCATCGACAAACCCCAGGTCGCCCGTGGCCAGCCAGCCGTCGGCCGTGAAGGCCCGGGCGGTGTCGGCCGCGTCGAGAAAGCCCGAGAACAGGTTGGGCGAGTGAAACAGCACCATGCCCGGCTGGCCGGGCGGCATCTCCTGGTCCGAGGCATTGCCGTGCGCATCGAGCGCCACGATGCGCAGCTGCACGTACGGCAGGCGCCAGCCCACGCAGCCCGCAGGCGCGTTGACGCCGGGCGGCGTGATGGTGGAGATGCCCGCCATCTCCGTCATACCCAGGCTCTCGTGCACGTGAAGGCCGAACAGGCGTTCGAAGCGTGCCGCCAGCTCGGGCGCCAGCACCGCCGCACCGGTGCGGCAGTAACGCAGTGCCGAAATGTCGGCGCCGTCCAGTGGCACATTGGCCAGCGCGGCCAGCACCGTGGGCACGGCCGACAGGTAGGTGCAGCGGTAGCGCTCGGCCAGGCGCCAGTAGTTGGCGATCACCTGGCGGTTGCGGAACAGCCCGGTGGTGGGGATGATGGTCTCCACCCCGGCCGAGAGCGCGGCCAGGGAGCCCGGCAACACACCGGCCACGTGGAACAGCGGGTAGCCGTTGATGCCTGCGTCCTCGGGCCGCATGCCCTGCATCTGCACGCAGGCCCAGGCCGTGAACACCTGCGCCCCGTGGCTGTGCCGCGCGAGCTTGGGCGCGCCCGTGGTGCCGCCGGTGTGGAAGTAAGCCGCGATGTCGCCGGCCACGATGCGCCGCCCGCTCACCAGCCGGTCATCGGGCTGGGCGCTGCGGCTGGCAAAGTCGATCACGCCCTCGGGCAGGGGGCCGGCCGCGCCTGGGGCCTCGCCGTGCGGCGCCACGCGCAGCACGGTACGCAGCGTGGGCACCTGGCCGAGCAGGCCCATGGCCTTGGTCCAGAAGCCCGAGTCGCCGTCTTCGCCATAGGCGATCAGCACCTTGGCGCGGGCCAGGGTCATCATGGACGCCAGCTTTTCTGGCGTGAGCAGCGGGTTGAGCGGCTGCACGATGCCGGCTGCCTCGCCGCCCCACAGCGCCAGGTGGTATTCCAGGCAGCCGGGCAGCAGCACGGCCACGGCATCTTGAGGGCCCACGCCCAGGTCGTGCAGCAGGTTGGCCGTCTGGTGGATGCCGGCCAGCAACTGCGCGTACGACCAGCGCACGGGCTCGTCGGCCGGGTCGGCCGTGGGCAGAAAGCTCAGCGCCGTCTTGTCGCCAAAGGCATGGGCCGAGTTGCAGAAGATCTCGTAGGTGCTCTGCACCGGTAGCGCCTGGGCCAGCGGCAACGCCTCCAGGCGCTCCACGTCCTGCAGGCTGCGCACGGGGAACGCCGGGGCGAAGGGGGCCGACAAGGGCGGGCGCGCGTGCGTGGTCCCGATGGCGGTCGTCATGCGCAGGCCCCCCAGCCCGTGGCGACAAGGGTGGGGCAGGGCGACTGTGCGCTCCCGGCAGTGTGCATGGTGTTGTCTCCTGGCAAATCGGGTCCATCCTGAAAAACAGGTGGAGAGGCCATTGTTGGTGCGCGCCGATTTTTTGACAATCCTCTAAATACATGGACACTCTGTTCAAAAAAATTTGACAGTCAGAAGGGATGGGCTGCGCCCCCTTGCGAGGGTGTGCTGGCAGGTGGGCGCGGCGGTGCACACTGCATCCCCACCCGCGCGGGTCATGTGCCTACAGGAAACGGCGCGCGCAGCCGCCCATAATGTGGCGTCACCACTTCCCCTGGCGCGACCGGAGCGCTCCCGACATGACCACTCCCCAACCCCATCCCAAGCGCTTTTCGATGATCCGCGAGTTCCACCTGGCCGACTGGTTCACGCTGGGCAACGCGGTGTGCGGCGTCGGTGCGCTGTTCTCGGCCATGACCTACCTGGCGACCGGGGATGTGCTGCATGTCTACTTTGCCGCCGCCCTGGTGCTGGCGGCACTGATCTTCGACGTGCTGGACGGCCGCATCGCGCGCTGGCGCCAGAAGAGCTCGGCCATGGGGCGCGAGCTCGACTCACTGGCCGACGTGATCTCGTTCGGCGTGGCGCCCGCCATCATGGCCTATGGCTGCGGCATGCAGGGCCTGTACGACCGCGTGGTGCTGGCCTACTTCGTGGCCTGCGGCGTCTCTCGCCTGGCGCGCTACAACGTCACGGCCGAAACGCTCTCGGGCGACGACGGCAAGGTCCGGTACTTCGAGGGCACGCCTATCCCCACCTCCATCGTGCTGGTGGCCCTGCTGGCCCTGGCCGGCTATATGGGTGCGCTCGGCGAGAACCTGTGGTTCGGCAAGGTGCTGGTCGGCGGCTTCACGTTGCATCCGCTGGTGCTGCTGTTTGCGGTTTCCGGCTCCTTGATGATCAGCCGTATCCGCATTCCGAAATTCTGAACAACCCCCTGAGTCGCTTCGCGCCTTCACCACTTCTCTCGAATGGCTGCGCCATTCGGGAAGGGGGACGCAGCCGGCGCGGCGGGGCGGCCCTTGCGCGGCTGCCCTGGCTTGGGCAGCGCGATTGCCGATGCCGCGCCCCGTAAGGCCGCCCGGGATCGCCGCATAAAACTTTCAGGGTACTGCGGGCTTGCGATTGACCAGCACGATGCCCGCGGCCACCAGCGCCAGGGCCACCACGAGCCCCGTGGTCACCGGCTCGCCCAGCCACCAGGCGCCGAACAGCAGGGCGAAGACCGGGGTCAGGAACACGAACACCGAGATGCGCGTGGCCGGGTAGTGGGCCAGCATCCACATCCAGGCAAGGTAGCTCACGAACGCGCCCACCAGGGCCTGCACCAGCAGCGAACCCCAGGCGAAGGCGCTGAAGCGCCAGGTCCAGGTCTCGCCCAGCGCCAGGGACAGCAGGGGCAGCACGGCGGCGCTCACGCCTACCTGGTAGAAGAGCTGCTTGGCCGGGGCCACGCGCGCCAGCGGCGTGGTGCGGATGACCACCGTGGTCAGCGCCCACATCAGGCCGGCGGCCACGCCCAGCAGGTCGCCGAGCCAAGCCTGGGGCATGGCAGCATTCGCCGATCCGACCATGCCGTCGCCCAGGGCCAGCCCCACGCCCACGAAGGCCGCGGCCAGGCCAAGCCACTGCCAGCCGCGCAGCCGCTCGCCGGGAATGAAGTGCGGCAGCAGCAGCGCCACCCAGAACGGTGCGCCGTACAGGAACACCGTGAGCCGCGAGGCGCTGGTGTACTGCAGGCCCACATAGATGCAGGCGAACTCGCCCGCGAACAGGGCCCCGGCCAGCAGCCCGGCGCGCAGGGCGCCTGCGGGTTCACTGCGGCTGGACAGGGGCACGCCGCGCCACATGCACCACGCGGCCACGGCCAGTGCGGCCAGCACGAAGCGCACGAAGGCCTGGAACACCGGGGCCACCTCGGCCACCGTGGCCTTGACCAGCACCTGCTGGAAGCCCCAGAACATGCAGCAGGCGAGCAACAGGCCGATGGCCAGGGAGTCGAGGTGGTTTTTGCGGGCAATGGACATCGGTCGATTATGGAAGGGGTGCGCCAGCGCTGACGGCCATTGCCGGGCACGGGCCTGATACGCCCCGAGACAGGGTGTTTGCGGGCCCACGGTACACTTTGCGGCTTCTTTACCGGTTTTTGCGCGCTTCTTCTACCAACCTCCCATTTCATGGCCTTTTCCACGGCGGCCCAGGCCCGCACCCGCTTCGACCTCAAGAGCGCATCGCTGTCCGTCGTGGCCGTGCTGCTCAAGACCACCGATGCCACGCAGTTCGCTGCCGATCTGGTCGAGCGCGTGGCCGACGCCCCGGGCTTTTTCGACAACGATCCGGTGCTGATCGACCTGGCCCTGGTGCGCGAGTCCGAGGAAACCATCGATTTCGCCGCCATCGTCGCCGTGCTGCGTGAACACCGCACCCTGCCCGTGGCCGTGCGCGGCGGCAGCGCCGCCCAGATGGACGCCGCGCGCGCCGTGGGCCTGGCGGCCGTGCCCGATGCGCCCCCGGCCCGTGCCGAGGCTGCCGCTGCCCCCGAACCGGAGCCCGAGGCGCCGGTCCAGGTGCAGGAAATCATCCGCGAGGTGGTGCACGAGATCGAGGTGGTGCGCGAAGTACCGGTGGCCGGCCCCGGCACCATGGTCATCGACAAGCCGCTGCGCTCGGGCCAGCAGGTCTATGCGCGCGGTGCCGACCTGGTGGTGCTGGCCATGGTCAGCTTTGGCGCCGAGGTGATCGCCGATGGCAACATCCACGTTTATGCCCCGCTGCGCGGGCGCGCCATCGCTGGCGCGCGCGGCAATACCGAAGCACGCATCTTTTCCACCTGCATGGAGCCGCAGCTGGTCTCCATCGCAGGCATCTACCGCACGACGGAGACCGCACTGCCCGACGACGTCGCGGGCAGGCCGGCCCAGGTGCGCCTGGAAGGCGAAAAGCTCTTCATCGAGCCACTGCGCAACCCCGTTCGTATCAACCCCAGAGAGATTCAATAAACCCATGGCCAAAATCGTCGTCGTGACCTCCGGCAAGGGTGGTGTGGGCAAGACCACCACCAGCGCCAGCTTTGCCTCCGGCCTCGCCATGCGCGGGCACAAGACTGCCGTGATCGACTTTGACGTCGGCCTGCGCAACCTGGACCTGATCATGGGCTGCGAGCGCCGCGTGGTGTACGACCTCATCAACGTGATCCAGGGCGAGGCCAACCTGAACCAGGCCCTCATCAAGGACAAGCAGTGCGAGAACCTGTTCGTGCTGGCCGCCAGCCAGACGCGCGACAAGGACGCCCTCAAGCAGGACGGCGTGGAGAAGATCCTTAAGGACCTGGCCGAGATGGGCTTCGAGTACATCGTCTGCGACTCGCCCGCCGGCATCGAAAGCGGCGCGCTCATGGCCATGCACTTTGCCGACGAGGCCCTGCTGGTCACCAACCCCGAGGTCTCCTCGGTGCGCGATTCCGACCGCATCCTTGGCATGCTGGGCAGCAAGACCAAACGCGCCATCGAAGGCGGCGAGCCGATCAAGGAGCACCTGCTCATCACGCGCTACAACCCGAGCCGTGTCGAGGACGGGCAGATGCTCTCGCTGGAGGACATCCAGGACATCCTGCGCATCAAGCTGATCGGTGTGATCCCCGAGTCCGAGGTGGTGCTGCAGTCGTCCAACCAGGGCACGCCCGCCATCCATGCCCAGGGCACGGATGTCTCGGAAGCCTACAAGGACGTGATCGACCGTTTCCTCGGCCAGACCGACAAGCCCCTGCGCTTCATCGACGCGGAGAAGCCGGGCTTCTTCAAACGCCTGTTCGGGAGCAAGTAAGCCATGGCATCGTTTCTCTCCTTCCTGCTGGGCGAAAAGAAGAAGACCGCCAGCGTCGCCAAGGAACGCCTGCAGATCATCCTGGCGCACGAACGCAACGGCCGCAACGCCTCCGAACCCGACTACCTGCCCGCGCTGCAGCGCGAACTGGTGTTGGTGATCTCCAAGTACGTGAAGATCAACCCCGAAGACCTCAAGGTGCACCTGGAACGCCAGGACAACCTGGAAGTGCTCGAAGTCAAGATCGAACTCCCGGACACCGTCCGTTGAGGTTTCGCGCCGCTTCATGCGGCGAGCATTCTTGAGGAGGTGATCGGCATGCTGTCCCATGTCCATATCGGCGTGAACGATTTCGGGCGCGCCCTGGCCTTCTATGGCCCGGTGCTGGAGCGCCTGGGCCTGGTGCAGCGCTTTTGCGAGTCCGGGGTGCCGTGGGCCGGGTGGCAGGTGCCTGGCGTGGCGCGCCCGCTGTTCCTCATCGGCCGCCCGTTCGACGGGCAGGCTGCCAGCCCCGGCAATGGCGCCATGAACGCGCTGCTGGCGGATGACCGCACCACCGTGGACGAAGTCCATGCCCTGGCATTGCGCCATGGCGGCAGCTGTGAAGGCTTGCCTGGCCTGCGGCCGCAGTACCACACGAACTACTACGGGGCGTATTTCCGCGACCCGGATGGCAACAAGCTGTGCGTCTGCTGCCATGGTGCGGCCTGAACAGCCTTCTGGCCAGTTTATTGCTTAACATTAGGGTAATCCCTAATGTGAGGCAGTCCCGTGGACGAATCCTGGAAATCCAGCTGGCAGCGCGCACGCAACCACGAAGGTGTCACGCGCGGGGCGCGCGCCTTTGCCGCGCTGGCGGCCGTGTTGGCCTGGGGCTGGTGGACCGGGTGGCAGGCCGAGCTGATGCCGGTGCTGCTGGGCGTGATCGCCAGCGCCCTGACCGAAACCGACGACAGCTGGCGTGGCCGCCTGCGCGCGCAGCTGCTGGCGCTGGGCTGCTTTGGTCTCATGGCGCTGGCGGTGTGGGCCACGGTGGCCTGGCCCTGGGCGCTGATGGGGGTGCTGGCGCTGTCGGCCCTGGCGTTCACCCTGCTGGGGGCACTCGGTGAGCGCTACCGCGCCATTGCCTTCGGCTCGCTGGTTCTGTTCATCTATGCGGCCCTGGCCGCCCACACCAGCCGTGCCGGGGCAGCGCAGGCGGCGCCGCTCATGCTGGCCGGTGCCGCCTGGTACGGCCTGGTCTCGGTGACCTGGGCCGGGGCCATGCCGCGCGCGCCGGTGCGCTTTCGCCTGGCCCGGCTGTATGCGGTGCTGGGCGAGTACCTGCGCCTGAAAGCCCTGCTGCTGGAGCCCGTGCGCGACGTGGACCTGGAGCGCCGGCGCATGGCGCTGGCCCTGCACAACGGGCGCGTGGTGGATGCCCTCAGTGCCGCCAAGGAAAGCCTCATGAGCCGCATGGGCCGTGGCCAGCCACCCGCCTGGCTGCAGACCGCCATGCACCAGTACCTGGCCGCGCAGGACGTGCACGAGCGCGTGAGCTCCTCGCACGAGCACTACGACCTGCTGGCCACGGCGTTCTTCCACAGCGACGTGCTGTACCGCTGCCAGCGCGTGCTCACGCTGCTGGGCGAACAATCGCTCAAGCTTTCGCTCGCGATCCAGCAGCAATCGCCGCCCCAGCACGGGGGGATGACCTCCCGCGCCATCGAGGACCTGCAGGCCGCCATCGCGCACCAGGACGGCATTGCCGCCGACCTCGCTGGCGGCACGCCGGCGGCTGCCCCCATGGCCCGGCCCCTGCGTTCGCTGCACGCCCTGGGCAGCAACCTGGCGGCCATGGCCGGGGTGTTTGCGGGCGCCCTGGCAGGCGATGCTGCCGCCCAGGGCAGCGCCGACCATGCCCTGCTCGACCGTGAACCGCGCAGCCTGCGCGATGCCTGGGGCCGGGTGCGCGCCCAGTTGCATGCGCAGTCGCCCTGGCTGCGGCACAGCGTGCGCCTGGCCCTGTCGCTGCTGGTGGGCTTTGCCCTCATGCAGGCTACCAGCGACCCGCACGGCTACTGGATCCTGCTGACCATCGTCTTCGTGAGCCAGCCGCAGTACGCGGCCACGCAGACCCGGCTCCTGCAGCGCGCCAAGGGCACGGCCATCGGCCTGGCCCTGGGCTGGGCGGCGATCCAGCTGTTTCCGGGGGCGCTGGTGCAGGCCGCGCTGCTGGTGTTCGCCGGTGCGGTGTTCTTCGGCGCGCGCCACACCCGCTATGTGCTGGCCACGGCAGCGGTCACCACCTTGCTGCTGCTCGGTTTTCACCAGATGGGCATGGCCCAGGGCGTGATCCTGGCGCGGCTGCTGGACACCGCCGCCGGTTGCCTGATCGCGGCCACCGCTTCCTGGCTGGTGCTGCCGCACTGGCAGTCGCGCCAGTGGCCGCAGCTGGCGGCCCAGGTGCTGCAGACCCAGGCCCTGTACCTGCGCGCCATCCTGGCGCAGTACCACAGCGGCAAGCGCGACCACCTGGACTACCGCCTGGCGCGGCGCAATGCGCACAATGCCGACGCCGCGCTGTCCAACTCCTACAGCGCCATGCTCAAGGAGCCGCACCGCGTGCGTGGCAACGTGCAAGTGGTGGCCAACTTCCTGCGCCTGTCGCACACCCAGCTCAACTACCTCTCGGCCCTGGGCGCGCAGCGCGGCCAGGAGGGGGCCGAGCCGGTGGACGCCAGGGCACAGGAGATGGCCAGTGAGCTGCTGGCATCGCTGCAGCAGCTGGCGGGGCAACTGGCGCATGCGCAGCAGCAGACGGGGGTCAGAGTCTCCAGGGCACCTGCGGTGGCGCAGGTGCTGCAGGAGTTCGGGGTTCCTGCGGCCCCCGGGCCCACGCACAGCCTGATGGCGGCCCAGCTGGCGCTGGTGGGCAAGGTCTTCCCGCAGCTGCAGGAGCAGGCGCGGCAATGGGTGGAGCCCCAGCACAGGCCTGCTGCGCCGCTTTGAACAGACCGCGTTAGCGTGTGTGCTTCGCGAACTTGGCGGCTAAGGCCTGGGCAATGCTCAGCGCGCGCCGACCCGGCACCAGCGTGGCGCGCTGACCGGCGGTGATGGTGCCGGCCTCGTCCACCGCCAGGTAGTAGCCGCAGCAACCTGCCAGCGCCATGGCGCGGCTGGCCTGGGCAAAGCCCATCACGGCGTTGAACTTGAAGCAGGGCTCGCGCGGGGCCGTCACGCGCAGTACGCAATCGGGAAAGTGCAGTTCGTCGCCGATGAAGACCTCGGTCTCCAGCGGCCCGTCCACGGTGAGGTTCTCGCCCATGAAGCCCGGCGGCAAGTCCTCATCGAACAGGCTCACACCGCGCTCGCGCCGCTGTGCCTGCCAGAAGGCGTAGTGTGCATTGGGGTAGGCATAGACCGCCTTATCCAGGCCGCCATGCACGTTCAGATCCGCTTGTTCGTCGCCCGCCAGGCCCAGCCGCCCCACGGCCACCGGGCCTGCGACCGGTGCCTTGCCGATGGCCGTGAGCACGCTGCGTTCGCCGGCCTTCATGCGCCGGGCGCTGCCGGTGTTCACCTGCCGCACCAGCACACCCCCAGAGGTCACAGCGGGTGCTCGGTGTAGAAGCGCCCGCCGTGGTACAGCAGCGGCGGAACGCCGGCGCGGTGGCTGCAGCGCTCGACCTCGCCGACGAAGATCAGGTGGTCGCCCTCTTCATAGCGGCTGCGGTTGAAGCATTCAAAACTGGCGGCCGCGCCATCGAGCACCGGCGCGCCGTTGATGCCGGCATGGTGTTCCACGCCCGCCCAGCGGTCGATGCCGCGCGTGGCAAAGCGCTCGGCCAGCGACTTCTGGTCTGCGGCCAGCACGTTGATCGCGTAGTGCGCGCCGTTGGCAAAGGTGGGCATGGTGCTGGCGCCGCGCGACAGGCTCCACAGCACCAGCGGCGGGTCCAGCGAGACCGAGTTGAACGAGCTGGCGGTGAGCCCCACCAGCGTGCCGTCCTCGTTGCGCGCCGTGACGATGGTGACGCCGGTGGCAAACATGCCCAGCGCATCGCGGAACTCGCGGGCGGAGAAGCTCGGGGGCCGGGCAAGGGCAGGGCGGGGCAGGGGGCGGTTCACAAAGGGCAGGCGCAGGGCCGAAAAAGGGCAGGGGGTCATTATGGGCTGCATGCCACGGCCCTGTTGCTGCCGGGGGCGCTGTTCGGTGTCACCTGCGTACCGTCTTCCCGGACAGCGGTGCAACAGCTGCGCACGATGGCCCGACCACGGCCCAGGGTTAAAAAGCCGTCGGCTATCATGGACCGGCCCTTGCCATGGCAGGGCTTTGAGCAGGAAACCCATGGCACTTCTCCCCCATTTCTCCACTTTGGGCAGCGGGCATACCGTGCTCATGCTGCACGACGCCGATGGCGGCCACCTGACCTTCGCGCCCCAGGTCGAAACCCTGGCCAGCCTGGGCTACCGGGCCGTGGCCTGGGACATGCCCGGCTATGGCAACAGCGCCCCCATCGAACCCTATGGCTTCAAGGGCCTTGCCGAAAGCTGCATGGCGCTGATCGACGCGCTGCAGTGTGGCCCCGTGACGCTGGTCGGACATGGCATGGGCGCCATGGTGGCGCTGGAAGTGGCCGTGCGCCAGAGCGCCCTGGTGCGCCGCCTGGTGCTGTGCGCCGGTGGCCCCGCGCTGGATGCGCAGGCCATGGCGGACTGGGTGGAGCCCCGCCTGAAGGCGCTCGATTCCGCGCAGGACGATATGCAATCGCTGGCCCGGGCCCTGGTGCCGCAGTTCATCGGCAGCGGCGCGCTGCCCGAAGGCGTGCGCCTGGCCACCCATGCCTTGTCGCAGGTGTACAGGGGCTCTTACCGGCGCGCGCTGCAGGCGCTCTCCACCTTCGACCGCAGTGCCGGCGTGCTGGGCCGCCTGCACATGCCGGCGCTGATCATCGGTGGCGCGCAGGACCGCTGCACGCCGCCCGCCGCCCTGCAGGCCCTGGCCCATGTGCTGCCCGACTCGCGCCACCTGAGCCTGCCGCATGCGGGCCACTGGCCGCAGCTCGAAGACCCCGACGGGTTCGATGGCGCGCTGGCGGATTTTCTGGCTTCCTCGCGGGTTCTGCATTGACACAAGGCCGTTCGGGTTCTTGCGTTGCGTCGCAGGCACCGGGCTGGTGGGGCCCGGCGCTGGCGGGTACCTTGCTGGTGGCCCTGGCCGCAGGGGGCCTGTGGATGGCGCCACGCAGCGGGGTGGAGCGTGGCGCGAGCGCCCAGCGGCCCACGCCCGCACAGACTACCCTGGTCACCGCAGCACGGAATGCCGCCCGCCTGCCGGCGACAGATGCTGTAGTGCCAGCGCCCGTGGTGGCGGCTGCCCCCGTGGCAGAACCCGGCGGACCCGGGGCGTGCGCGCTGTTCCTGCCGCGGCTGCCTTCGGTATCGCGCACGCAGTGCGAGGAGGCACGGCTCACGCCGAGCGGCTCCGTGTCGGCCCATGGCGTGCCCCTGTTCTTGCGCGACGTGCCTGCGCCGGTGGTGCGGGGTGCTGCCGATGCACCGCTGCGCGTGTTGATTGCCGGCGCCATCCATGGCGATGAACTCACGGCTGCGGCGCTGGCCCTGCGCTGGATCGCCCTGGCCGAGCAGACCCAGCGGCCGGTGCACTGGCGCTTCATCCCGGTACTCAACCCCGATGGCCTGCTGGCCAAGCCGGCCACGCGCACCAATGGCCGTGGCGTGGACCTGAACCGCAACTTCCCCACCCCCGGCTGGGAGAAGGATGCGCCTCTCTACTGGGACAAGCGCACCAAACGCGACCCTCGGCGCTTCCCCGGCAAGTCACCGCTGTCCGAACCCGAGTCGCAGTTTCTGCACGCGCAGATGGCGGCCTTCCGGCCGCACCTGATCGTGAGCATCCATGCGCCCTATGGCGTGCTCGATTTCGATGGCCCGCTGTCGCCGCCCGAGCGGCTGGGCCGCCTGTGGCTGGACCAGGTGGGCATCTTCCCGGGTTCGCTGGGCAACTACGGGGGCGTGCATCGGGGCATGCCGGTGGTCACCATCGAGCTGCCGCATGCGTTGAACATGCCAGCGGATGCCGAGGTGCGTTCCATGTGGCAGGACCTGCTGCGCTGGATGGGCGAGCACTGGACTGAGGCCCAGGCTCCCGAGCCCAGACCTTGAGGAAGCCGGCCGCTGCTGCTGCAGCCGGTCCCGCTGCGTTCAGGAGGTGGCGAGGGTCGCGCTGCGCGGCCGCGCCGCCTGCTCGCCCAGGAAGCCGAAGTGCATTGCCGGCTGCTCGCCGCTGATCAGCTCGGCCAGCGCCTTGCCCGAGCCCGCGCCATGCGTCCAGCCCAGGGTGCCGTGGCCGGCGTTCACCCACAGCTTGCCCACGCGGGTGCGGCCGATGAAGGGGATGTTGGTCGGGGTGGCGGGGCGCAGGCCGGTCCAGTACTGCGGGTTGCCGCCCTGCTCGGGCGTGCGCGTGTCGCATACGCCGGGCAAAATTTCCTCGATGCGGCGCGACAGCATGTGGCAGCGTGCCTTGGCCAGCGGGGAGTCGAGCGACAGGTCGTAGCCGCCCAGCTCGATGGTGCCGGCTACGCGCAGCACATTGCCCAGCCGGCTCATCGCGATCTTGCGGCCGTCGTCGATGGTGGAGACCGAGGGCGCGGCCTCGGGGCGCAGCAGCGGGAAGGTGGCGCTGTAGCCCTTGCCGGGGTAGATCGGCAGGTCCACGCCCACGCTGCGCAGCAGCGGCGCACTGTAGGAGCCGCAGGCCACCACCACTGCATCGGCCTGGAGCAGGAAATCCTTTTTGAGGCCATTCGCACCACTGCGGGCCATGACGGCCACCGAGTCGATGGTGTCACCGATCTTGTTCAGCCGCAGCACGTCGTGGCCGTAGAGGAACTGCGCGCCGCGCTCGGCGCAGCGTTTGGCCAGGGCCTGGGTGAAGACGCGGGCGTCGCCGCTCTCATCGGTGCTGGTGTAGGTTCCGCCGGTGATGTGATCGCCATAGGCCTTGAAGGCCGGCTCGATCTGCAGCAGCTCTTCCTTGCTCACCAGGCGGCGCTGCACACCATGCTTGCGCATCAGCTCCACCGCGTGGCCGGCATCGTCGAAGGATTTTTGGTCGGTGTAGAAGTGGGCAATGCCGCGTTCGAGCCGGTTGTAGTCGATGCCGGTGGTGGCCACCAGGTCCTTGAGCGCGGCATGGCTGTAGGCGCCCAGCGCCACGATCTGCTGCACATTGCGCTCGAAGGCCTTGTCATTGCACTGGGCCAGGAACTTCAGGCCCCAGCGCCATTGCTCCCAGTCGAGCTGGGGGCGGAACAGCAGCGGCGCCTCCTTGTCGAACATCCACTTGAGCGCCTTGAGCGGCGCCTCCCGGTTGGCCCAGGGCTCGCAGTAGCTCACCGAGATCTGCGCGGCATTGGCAAAACTCGTTTCCAACGCGGCATCGGGCTGGCGGTCGACCACGACGACCTCGTGGCCGCGCTCCAATAGGTGCCACGCGGTGCTGATGCCGATGATGCCGGCGCCCAGGATGATGGTTTTCATGGATGGCAGTGTGATCCACATTGCGTTCTACTAAAAGCAAAATTAAACTCAATCCAAACGCATCAGTCTGTCTAATGCAAGCAGTGCCCACAAGGCCACCCTTGCACCCGTTTGCCGAGATCCCCGCCATGAGCACCTACGACCCCGCCGCCCTGGAATGTCTTGCCGCCATCGTCGAAGAAGGCGGCTTCGAGCGCGCCGCCCAGCGTCTGAACGTCACACAGTCAGCCGTCTCCCAGCGCCTGCGTGCGCTGGAGGCCCAGGTGGGCTCGGTGCTCATCGTGCGCAGCCGGCCGCTGCGACCGACCTCGGCGGGGCAGTTGCTGCTCAAGCACACCAAGCAGATGCGCCTCTTGCGCGCCGACCTGGAGCGCGACCTGCAGGAGCTGGCCCCCAGCGCCCCCGGCGCCACGCGCGAGGACGAGCGCATCTCGATCGCCATCAATGCCGACAGCATCGCCACCTGGGCCATGGGCGCCCTGCACGAGCTGGTGGGCCAGCGCCTGCCGCTGGAAATCATCGTCGACGACCAGGACTTCACGCAGGAGTGGCTGCGCTCGGGCCAGGTGCTGGGCTGCGTCACCACGCTCAAGCAGGCGCTGCGCGGCTGCAAGATGGTGCCGCTGGGTGCCATGCGCTACGTGGCGGTGGCATCGGCCGCATTTGCGGCGAAGCACCTGCCCCATGGGCTCACGCCGCACAACTTCCGCGAGGTGTCCTTTCTGTCGTTCAACCGCAAGGACGACATGGCGGCCGAGTTCGTGGCGCGCACCTTCGGGCTCAAGCGCGTGGCGCTCAACCACCTGTTCGTGCCCAGCACCGAGGGCCAGATGCGCGCCGTCGCCGCTGGCTGGGCCGTGGGTGTGGTGCCCGAGCTGCTTGCGCGCGGGCCCATTGCAGACGGCAGCATGGTCGACCTCGCTCCCGGCCATGCCCTGCCCATCCAGCTGTACTGGCACTGCTGGAACCTGGAGTCGGTGGTGCTCGATGCCCTGACCGCCGCGCTCACGGCCACGGCTGCAAAAACGCTGACCCAGCCCTGAACTACAAGCCCGGGGCTGTAAAAGCAGTCAACAGGGGGTAACCCGCACCAAATGGCACTCCCCGCAGTGGGGCGGCACGATTCCTGCAGACTAAAACGTGAACGGCGTAGTTGTATTGCAACTTTGTCATTTATTTTTTTACTGCAATGTATAAGATGGGGTCCATGTCCACCACCACGCTACAACCCAAAGTGTCCTTCAAGGAGCAGATGCACCAGGCTCGGGAGGGCGCGATCCTCCAGTCGGCCTGTCGCCTGCTGGGTGAAAAGGCCTTCGATGCCATGACCATGGACGATGTCGCCAATGCGGTGGGCATCGCCAAGGCCAGCCTGTACAAGCACTTCTGCAGCAAGGAAGAGCTGTGCAGCGCCGCCATGGTGCAGATCCTCGCGCGGGTGCGCACGTACCTGAGCGCGCTTCCCGCCGAGCTGCCAGCGCACGAGAAGCTGCGCGCTCTGGTGCGCTGGTCGCTGGAGCGCCTGCTGACCAACGAGATGCCGCTGCTGCCCAGCCGCAACTCCACGCTGCGCGCTGTGCTCATGGCCGACAAGGACTACCTCGATGGCCTGGTCACCGTGAGCGACCAGATCGGCGAGTGGATTGTCGAAGCCCAGGCACAGGGCGTGATCAACCCCACGCTGCCCCCGCTGGTGGTGCTGTACACCCTGTATGCCCGTGCCTGCGACCCGGTCGTGACCTTTCTCAAGGAAGGCGGCCAGTATTCCGACGCCGAGATCGTGGACCTGGTGCTGCGCACCTGTTTCGATGGGCTGGCATCGAGGTGAAGTGGTGGTGACCGCACGCGAAAACGCTCGGCATGCCGGGCGTTTCTCATAGGGGGCGGCGCATGCCGCTGCAAGGTCAGCGCACCAGCAGTACCGGCACCTTGCAGTTGGCCAGCACCTGGGTCGTTACGGAGCCCATGACCAGCGTGGCCAGTGCGCCGTGGCCATGCGAGCCCATCACCAGCAGGTCGTAGCGGCCGGACTCGGCTACCTTGCCGATGGTCTCGCCCACGGCGCCGACCTTGACGATGCGCTTGGGCTGCACGCCCTGGCGGGCCAGGAACTTGGCCACAGGGGCCAGGATCTTTTCGGCCTCTTCAGCGTGGTAGGCATCAGCGACTTCCTTGCCCAGGGCGGCGCGTGCCCGGGGTGGCAGGGGCGCCTGCACGGTGAGCACCGTGTAGTCGTGCTTCGGGCCCAGCAGTTCTTCGTGCGCCGCCAGATAGGCGAGCATTTTCTTGGTGTAGGCGCTGCCGTCGACAGCAAGCAGGATGTTCATTCGAGTTCTCCTAATTGGAATGGTCAGACTAATCGGCGCGGGCGGTTGTTGTCTTGACCTGTGTCATGCTTTTCATCCTGCGCTCTGCGGGGCATGGGCCCCGTCGACCGATCATACGGTCACACAGTACCGGGGCCGGAAGGTTTCCTGTTCCCCATTGCGGGCATAGCCCAGCGGATTGGCCACCACCCTGCATGCAAAGGGGCTGCCATCGGCACGCGTGCCCTGCACCGTGTAGTCGCTCGGCGAGTGCAGGTGGCCGTGGATCCATACCTGCGCCTCTTGCAGCAGGTCATCTAGCACATTGCAAAAGCCGGCCGTGCCGGGCACCACGCCATAGCGCGGGTCGGCGCTGCGCAGGCTGGGGGCAAAGTGGGTGACGGCCACCGTGGTGCCGTCGAAGGGCGTGGCCAGTGCTTCGCGCAGCCACTCTGTGCACACCAGCGCCAGCTCGCGCATGGGCTCGGCCAGAAAGGGCTCGCCGTCCCTGGTGCCGCCGGTCTTGCGCAGGTAGTGGTTGGCCGCGCGAAAGGCCTTTTCGCGCAGCTTCAGGCGCCGGGCGAGATCGGTCACCTGCGCATCGTCCGCCAGCGCGTCGTAGTCGGCCCACAGGGTGGTGGCCACGAAGCGCACGCTGCCCATCACCAGGGTCTCGCGCTCCAGCATGCGAATGCCCAGGCGCTCGCAGGTGGCGCGCAGGCGCGCGTGGGCGGTATCGAAGTCGAGCGCGTCGTACTCATGGTTGCCCGGCACGAACAGCACCGGCGTGGGCCAGCCGGCGAACTGCGGCAGCGGCGAAAAACGCGCCAGGCCGAAGTCTTCGTCCTGCATGCGCCCCCCCTCCTGGTAGGAGCCGATGTCGCCCGCCAGCACCAGCAGGTCGGCGCCGGGCGCGGGCTCGGGCAGGAAATCGGGGTTGGCTTCGAGGTGCAGGTCGGACAGGATCTGGATTTTCATGGGCTGTGCAGTCTAAGGCGTCCCGCCAGCCGATTGGCCGGGCTCCCCCTGCGGAAAGGCGCGCCGTGCCGCGCGCGCCAATGCCGACAGCAGCCAGCCCATGGCCGCCTCCTGCGTGCTGTTGCGGCGCCACAATGCGTCTACGTGCACGGGCGGCACGTCGAAGGGCAGGTTGCGCTGCACCAGGGCGTCGGCGATCCCGGTCACCGGCACGAAGTGGCGCGGCAGCACGGTGAGCATGTCCGAACCCGAGACCACGCGGCCCGCCGTGAAGAACTGGTTCACCGTGAGCACCACGCGCCGGCGGCGCCCGAGCGAGGCCAGCGCCTCGTCGATGAAGCCGAAGGGCCGGCCCGAAAAGCTCACCAGCATGTGGCGTGCCTCGCAGTAGGCATCCAGCGTGAGGGGCGCATCGGCCAGCGGGTGACCCTGGCGCATCACGCACATGTATTCGCTGTCGTACAGCCGCCGGCTCTCGAACGACACCATGCCACCCGATTGTTCGCGCGCCGTGAGGTCGGCCAGCACGGCGGGAAAGTAGCCCACGGCCATGTCGGCTGCCTCTTCCTCCAGCAGGCGGCGCGGGTCGCGCGTGGTCAGGGGCACCACCCGCACCGCGACACCGGGCGCCTCGCTCTCCAGAATCTCCACCAGGCCGGGCACCAGGGTCGCACCCGTGGCATCGGCCATGGCCAGCACGAAGGTGGATTCGGCCGTGGCCGGGTCGAAGCGGCCGGGCGACAGCGATTCCTGCAGCTGCGTGAGCGCATCGCGAATGGGGGGCCACAGTGCCAGGGCCCGGGGCGTAGGTTCCACGCCCTGGCCGCTGCGCACCACCAGGTCGTCGCCCAGCACCTCGCGCAGGCGGCGCATGGCGTTGCTCACGGCCGGCTGGGTCAGCGAGAGCTTGTGCGCCGCCTTGGTCAGGCTGCGCTCGGCCATGACCTCGTCAAAAACCCTGAGCAGGTTCAGATCGAGCGAGCGGAAGTTGAGGCGGCTGGACATGGTTTCAAATCATCACCAATGTGAATACCAATGATTCAACATATAAATTTGAAAGACTAAAGGGTAAACCCTAGTATTGCGACATCGCCCGGCAATGCCGCCAAAAGCGCTCGATAGGGGAACCGAAATGACCAGTTTTGTACACGTGGACTATCCAACCGAACACCCAGGCGTGATCCGCGCCGAAAAGGCTGCTGCTGCCCTCAGAGGCATCGCCACCGGCTTCGACAGTGCCCGTGGCGCTGCCTCCCTGATGCTGGCCGCCGTGGTCTCCGCCCTGCTGGTGCTGGCCAACCAGGTGGTCGATAGCTGGACCGAAGGCCACCTGCTGTCGGCCTGGGTCGTGCTGTGGCTGGTGGCGTTTGCCGCTCTCGCCCTGCTGTCCGCACCGGCCCGCCGTGCTGGCCTGGCCCTGCGCTCCGCTGCTTCCACCTGGGCCGAAAGCCGTCGCCACGCCGCCGAAGACCGCCGCACCTGGCAGGTCGCCCTGCGCGATCCGCGCATCATGGCCGAACTGAACCACGGCATGGCCGACATCCGCAAGTACTACTGAGGCTTGGTGGCCCTCCTGCACTGCAGGTCGGGCCGAGCTTGGCATTCAAGCCGTGGCATGCCACGGCTTTTTTGTTGCCGGGCTGCAGCGACGGCGACAGCACATCACTGCAGTGAATGGCGGTAATTCAAGATATAAACTTGATAACACCTGGGGTAAACCCTAAGATTCAATCACTCGCCCGGCAATGTCGCCAAAAGCGCTGATAAGGGGAACCGAAATGACCAATTTTGCACACGTTGACTATCCTACCGAACACTCTGGCGTGATCCGCGCCCAAAACGCTGCCGCTGCCATCAAGGGCATCGCAGCCAACTTCGACGGCGCCCGTGGCGCGTCCTCCTTGCTGCTGGCAGCCGTCGTCTCCGCCCTGCTGGTGGTCGCCAACCAGGTGATCGACACCTGGAGCGAAGGCCACCTGCTGGCCGCCTGGATGGTGCTGTGGCTCGTGGCATTCGCCGCGCTGGCCCTGCTGTCCGTGCCTGCCCGCCGTGCTGCCGCTTCGCTGCGTGCCGGCTTCGCCGGCTGGGTCGAAAGCAATCGCCGTGCGGCCGAAGACCAGCGCACCTGGCAAGTCGCCATCCGCGACCCGCGCATCATGGCCGAGCTGAACCACGCCATGGGTGTGCCCACGTTGAACGACATCCGCGGGTACAACTGACCCGCCCCTCCTGCCCGCCGCCTGGCGGGCTGGAAGACTCCGACAAGAAAGCCGTGGCTGTGCCACGGCTTTTTTCATGGGCGCTAGGAACCTGTCGGACTTGGAGCGTCGAAAGCGAAAATCGGCCCCAGCGAGGACAGTTTTTGCCGTATTTGCAGCCCCATAGCCAAGCTATGGGGCAAAAAGACGGTGAAAAATGGACCGCTGCGGCCGATTTGCAGCCGACGATTTCCAAGTCCGACAGGCTCCTATCGTTGCAAACCTGCCCCCGCACTGCGCAAATGCGCACAATCACGGAACACCGGGTGCGGGTTCCGGGGCCTGTCGTCGCCTGTGCGCCCGCAGGCGTGCGGCCATCCATTGGGGTGGAGGGGGGTGAGAGAAAAAATAAACGCCGCGCATGTCGAAATCGCAAGCGCGACGGCGTCCTTGTGGCACCAGAACATCCAAGGAGACTGTCGACCACTGTGTGTCCCCGCATCGAAAACCGCAGCCACCTGCTGCGCCTGCCGCATGGCGGCGGGCTTCCGGATTGTTTGCCACCTGCCTCTCCCAAGGAATCACCATGAAATACATGCTCCTGATCTACAGCGCTCCAGAGCGCGAACCCACCTATGGCACGCCCGAGTTCCAGGCCATGATGGCTGGCTATTTCGCGCTCAGCGCGAAGATGAGGGACGAGGGCGTCCTGGTTTCCGGTGATGGGCTCAAAGGGATCGAAACCGCCACCTCGCTGCGCGTCCGTGGCGGCAAGGTGGAAACCATGGATGGTCCGTTTGCCGAAACCAAGGAACATCTGGGTGGCTACTACGTGATCGACGTGGCCGATCTGGATGCGGCCCTGCAGTACGCGCAGGCCGTTCCAACCTCCAGCTACGGCACTGTCGAAGTGCGGCCGCTGATGGATTACGACATGGCGGCATGACCAGGCCAGCCAGCCTACGATGAACTCCTCCGGCGCCGTCGCGGTGGCCCAAGCCCTCAACCGCCTGGCGCGCGAGGACCGGGGGCGGCTGATGTCGGCGCTGATCGCCCGGCTCAGGGACTTTCAACTGGCCGAGGACGCGCTGCAGGACGCCATGGAGTCGGCGGTGTCCCACTGGAGCCGTTCCGGCATCCCGTCGTCGCCCCTGGGCTGGCTGCTGCGCGTGGCCTACCGCAAGGCGCTGGACCGCATCCGCAGCCACAGGACGGCCGGCCGAATCGGCGATAGCCTGCTGGTTCTGGCGGATGGCGAGGCCTATGAAGCCGAGACCAACGAGATTCCTGACGAGCGCCTGCGCCTGATCTTTACCTGTTGCCATCCGGCGCTGGAGCAGAAGTCGCAGGTGGCGCTGACCCTGCGCGTGGTCGCTGGCCTGTCCACGGCCCAGATCGCCCAGGCCTTTCTCGACCAGGAGGCGACGATGGGCCAGCGCCTGTCGCGTGCCAAGGCCAAGATCGCTGCGGCGCGCATCCGCTATGCGGTGCCCGAGCCGGCCGAATGGCCCGGGCGCCTGGCCGCCGTGCTTGCAGTCATCTACCTGGTTTTCAACGCGGGCTACTCGGCGGGGCCGCAGGCGGGGAGCGACCTGGCGCAGGAGGCGCTGTACCTGTGTGCGCTGCTGGACCGGCTGCGGCCCGGCGAAGCGGAGGTCGAAGGCTGCCTGGCCCTGCTGATGATCAGCCATGCCCGCCGCGAGGCCCGCACGGATGCCGGCGGCCAGACGACGGTGCCGCTGGGCCAGCAGCAGCGCGCGCTGTGGAAGCAGGACGAAATTGCTGCGGGCGTGGCGGTCCTGGAGAGGGCACTGGGTCGGCATGTCCCGGGTCCGTACCAGATCAAGGCCGCCATTGCCGCCTGCCACTGCGAGGGCGAGCACTCGGACTGGGCGCAGATTGCACTGCTCTACGACCACTTGCTGGCCTTCGAGCCGACCCCGGTGGTGCGCCTGAACCGGGCCGTGGCCCTTGCCGAGGCAGGCGCGCTGGACGCGGCCCTGGCCGAGTTGGCGTGCATCGGGCCCGGTCTGCAGGGCTACCAGCCCTTTTTTTCCGCCCAGGCAGAGCTGCTGGCGCGCAAAGGCCTGCCCGCCGAGGCCCGATCGGCCTACCAGAGGGCCATGGCCCTCTCACCTTCTGCCGCCGATACGGCGTTTCTGGCGTTGCGCATGAACGGCCTGCCCGGATAGGTACCCCGGCACCTGGCAGGGCTGTGGCCGAGACCCCAGAAAAAAACCGCCCGGACCTGCAGTCGGGGCGGTTTCTCTGGTGGTTCCCGGCAAGCCGGGCACTCTCTTCATCCATCAAGCCATCAGGCAGCCAGACGCTTTTCGATGGCAGCCTTGGTGTCCAGCAGGGCCTGTGGCAGGTGGTAGGCCAGTTGTTCGAAGTGCGTCGTGTGCAGCTTGAGCTCTTCGGCCCAGGCGGCCTTGTCGATGCTGGTCACGGTGTTGAACTGGGCAGCGCTGAAATCCAGGCCGGTCCAGTTGATCTCGGCGTAGGCCGGGGCCACGCCGAACATGGTCTGCTCGCCCGTGGCCTTGCCTTCCAGGCGGTCGATCATCCACTTGAGCACGCGCATGTTCTCGCCGTAGCCGGGCCATACGAACTTGCCGGCCTCGTCCTTGCGGAACCAGTTGGTGGTGTAGATGCGCGGCAGCGTGGCACCCGATGCGGCCAGCTTCTCGCCCAGCGTCAGCCAGTGCTGGAAGTAATCGCTCATGTTGTAGCCCATGAAGGGCAGCATCGCGAACGGGTCGCGGCGCACCACGCCCTGCTGGCCCGCAGCGGCAGCAGTCGTTTCGGAGCCCATGGTGGCTGCCATGTAGACGCCTTCGGTCCAGTTGCGCGCCTCGGTCACCAGCGGCACGGTGGTCGAGCGGCGGCCGCCGAAGATGAAGGCGTCGATCTTCACGCCCTTGGGGTCGTCCCAGGCGGCGTCGAGCGCGGGGTTGTTGGTGGCGGCCACCGTGAAGCGGGCGTTGGGGTGCGCGGCCTTGGCACCGGTCTGTTTCGCGATCTCGGGCGTCCAGTCGTTGCCTTGCCAGTCGATCAGGTGGGCGGGCAGGCCGCCGGTGTCCTTTTCCATGCCTTCCCACCACACATCGCCGTCATCGGTCAGGGCGACGTTGGTGAAGATCACGTCCTTGTCCAGGCTGGCCATGCAGTTGGGGTTGGTCAGCGTGTTGGTGCCGGGGGCCACGCCGAAGTAGCCGGCCTCGGGGTTGATGGCGCGCAGGCTGCCATCGGCCTGGGGCTTGATCCAGGCGATGTCGTCGCCGATGGTAGTGACCTTCCAGCCGTCGAAGGCATCCGGCGGCACCAGCATCGAGAAGTTGGTCTTGCCGCAGGCGCTCGGAAAGGCGGCGGCCACGTGGTACTTTTGGCCTTCGGGGTTGGTAACGCCCAGGATCAGCATGTGCTCGGCCAGCCAACCCTGGTCACGGCCCATGGTGGAGGCGATGCGCAGCGCAAAGCACTTCTTGCCCAGCAGTGCGTTGCCGCCGTAGCCCGAGCCGTAGCTCCAGATCTCGCGCGTCTCGGGGTAGTGCACGATGTACTTGGTCTTGTTGCAGGGCCACTTCACGTCCTGCTGGCCGGCGGCCAGGGGCGCGCCCACGGTGTGCACGCAGGGCACGAAGTCGCCGTCCACGCCCAGCACGTCGTACACGGCCTTGCCCATGCGGGTCATGATCTTCATGTTGACGGCCACATAGGGGCTGTCCGACAGCTCGATGCCGATGTGGGCGATGGGCGAGCCCAGCGGGCCCATGCTGAAGGGCACCACGTACATGGTGCGGCCCTTCATGCAGCCGTCGAACAGGGGCTGCAGCGTGGCGCGCATCTCGGCCGGAGCCATCCAGTTGTTGGTAGGGCCGGCGTCTTCCTTGGCGGCCGAGCAGATGTAGGTGCGGTCTTCCACGCGGGCCACGTCGGTCGGGTCCGAGCAGGCCAGGAAGCTGCCGGGGCGCTTGGCGGGGTTGAGCTTCTTGAAGGTGCCGGCATCGACCAGTTGCTGGCACAGGCGGTCGTACTCTTGCTGGCTGCCATCGCACCAGTAAATGCTGTCGGGCTTGCACAGGGCGGCCATGTCTGCCACCCAGGCGATCAGCCGGGCATTCTTGACGTGCGAAGGGGCGTTGAGATTCAGGCCCTGCATGGTGGGTGCGTTCATCGGGAGCTTCCTAAGTTGAAAAACAGTCTTTTCAAAGGAAGCGTCCCGGGACCCGGGGCGAAAGGCCTGGCGCAGGTGCGGATGCTGAGCGCTGCCTTTGAAAAAACGGCTTTCTTGCTCAGTCGGCGGGCGGCGCAGGTCATCCCCACGGGGTGGAGGACGGATTCCACGGATTCCGCGGGTCGGCTGGGATGTCGATTTTATGAATCTACCGCCCGCTTGTCTGTAAGACAGGGCCTAAATCCATGCAAAAATTGCATGGGGTTATGTCTTCCAAATGGCCGCTTCAGGCGCCAGTCGAGCCTACCCAGCGCTCGTGGCCGGCCTTGCGCAGGGCGCAGGCCGGGCAGGTGCCGCAGCCGTAGCCCCAGGCATGGCGCTCGCCGCGCACGCCGTGGTAGCAGGTGTGCGACTCCTCAAGCACCACGTCCACCAGCGCCTGGCCGCCCAGGTCCTTCGCCATTTGCCAGGTTTCGGCCTTGTCCAGCCACATCAGCGGGGTCTCGAAGGTGAAGCGCTGGCCCATGCCCAGCGACACGGCCACCTGCAGTGCCTTCAGCGTGTCGTCGCGGCAGTCGGGGTAGCCCGAGAAATCCGTCTCGCACATGCCGCCCACCAGGGTGTGCAGCCCGCGCCGGTAGCCCACGGCGGCGGCCAGGTTGAAGAACAGCAGGTTGCGCCCGGGCACGAAGGTGTTGGGCAGGCCGGCGGCGGTCATCTGGATCTCGGTCTCGCTGGTCAGTGCCGTGTCGCTGATGCGGCCCAGCACGGCGAGGTCGAGCATGTGGTCTTCGCCGAGCCGGCCAGCCCAATCTGGAAAACGCTCGCGCATGGCTGCCAGCACGGTCTGGCGGGCCGTGAGTTCGATGTGGTGGCGCTGGCCATAGTCGAAACCGACGGTCTCGACATGGACGAAGTGCGTGAGCGCCCAGGCCAGGCAGGTGGTGGAATCCTGTCCACCGGAGAAAAGAACCAATGCGCTTCCGGGTCTCATGGGGCGGCTCCTGGGAGTTGAAGAAAAAAGGACGAAAAAAAGCCCCGCTGCGCGGGGCTTGCCATGGGGCGTGTGGGGCGCTCCGTGGCGTTCAGGCCATGTTCACGGCGATGAACGCCAGCAAAAACATCATGATGCCGCCCACCACGGGCAGCACGATGGGCATCAGCGGCACCACGTTTTCCACGGCGTCGGCCGGATGTTCTTCAGGGGCGTGCGGGGTGTTGTGGTCGGACATGGCAGGGCTCCAGATGCTTAAAACTTGCGCAATTCTAGCCGGTGTGGGGAAAAGGGCCCAACCTCATCAGATCAGCACGGCTTCCATGCCCCCATCGTGCAGGTGTTGCAGCACCTCTTCGATATGGGCCTTTCCCCGCGTCTGCAGCACCAGTTCAATCTCCACGTTCTGTGCAGCCAGCATGGTGAAGGCGCGCTGGTGGTGCACCTCCTCGATGTTGGCGCCCGTGTCGGCCACCATGGCCGTGATGCGCGCCAGCACCCCCGGGATGTCGCGCGCGCTGACCTTGATGCGTGCCAGCCGGCCCGAGCGCACCATGCCGCGCTCGATGATGGCCGCCAACAGCAGTGGGTCGATATTGCCCCCGCACAGCACCAGCCCCACCTTCTTGCCCTTGAAGCGCTCGGGATAGCGCACCAGTGCCGCCAGGCCGGCGGCGCCTGCGCCCTCGACCAGGGTCTTTTCGATCTCCAGCAGCATCAGCACCGCCTGCTCGATGTCGCCTTCGTCCACCAGCACCAGGTCGTCCACCAGGCGCCGGATGATCTCCTGCGTGATCTTGCCGGGCGTGCCCACGGCAATGCCTTCAGCGATGGTCGAGGTGCCCTGCGGGTGCTGCGTGCCCTGGATGGCGTTGACCATGGCCGGGAAGCGCGAGGTCTGCACGCCGATGATCTCGATGTCCGGGCGGATTGCCTTGGCCGCCGTGGCCACGCCCGAGATCAGGCCGCCGCCGCCCACGGCGATCACCAGCGTGTCGAGGTCGGGCACGGCCGCCAGCATCTCCAGCCCCAGCGTGCCCTGGCCGGCGGCCACGGCCTCGTCGTCGTAGGGGTGCACGAAGGTCAGGCTGCGTTGCTCGGCCAGCTGGTAGGCATGGGCCCGCGCTTCTTCGAGTGTGTCGCCGTGCAGCACGACCTCGGCACCGAAGCCGCGCGTGCGCTGCACCTTCACGCCCGGGGTGAAGCGCGGCATCACGATCACCGCATGCAGCCCCAGGCGCTGCGCGTGGTAGGCCACCCCCTGGGCATGGTTGCCGGCGCTCATGGCGATCACGCCGCGTGCCTGTTCTTCAGCGCTCAGCTGCACCAGCTTGTTGCAGGCCCCGCGCTCCTTGAAGGAGGCGGTGAACTGCAGGTTCTCGAACTTGAGGAACACCTGGGCGCCCACGATCTGCGAGAGCGTCTTGGACTCGACGCACGGGGTGTCGAGCACGTGGCCCTGGACGCGGGCGGCGGCGGCTTGGATGTCTTGGAGGGTCAGCATGGGTGCCATTGTGGCGCGCCGGGGGCCCTTTGTGCGATGGCGGCGCTGCCTTTTCATGCACGCCCTCACCCGCCAGCAAGCGCCCTCAGCGCGTGAAGAAGCGCAGCGGCACCATCACCAACGGAGGGAACAGCGTGAGCAGCAGCAGCACCGCGGTCTGCGCCAGCAGGTAGGGCATGACGGCGCGGATCACCGGCTCCATGCGCTCGCGCGCCACCCCGCAGACGACGTTGAGCACCGTACCCACCGGCGGGGTGATCAGGCCGATGGCGTTGTTCATGATGAACAGCACGCCGAAGTACACCGGGTCGATGCCGGCCATGCGCACCACCGGCATCAGCACGGGCACCAGGATCAGGATGGTGGGCGCGAAGTCGAGCGCCGTGCCCACGGTGAAGACCAGCGCCATGATCACCAGCATCAGCAGCACCGGGCTGCCCACCAGGGGCTGCAGCATGTCGGCCACCACCATCGGGATGTTGGCGGCCGCGATGAGCCAGGCCGAGACCTGCGCCGCAGCCACCAGGAACATCACCACGGCCGAGGTCTTGGCGCTGGCCAGCAGCAGCCCGTAGAGCTGCGACCAGCGTAGCTCGCGGTACACCACGAAGCCCACGAACAGTGCGTAGAAAACGGCCACCACGGCGGCCTCGGTAGGGGTGAAGTAGCCCGCCTTGAGCCCGCCCACGATGAGCAGCGGCAGCAGCAAGGCCCAGAAGCCTGCGATGGTGGCGGACAACCGCTGGCGCAGGGGCATGCGCTCGCCACGCGGCATGTCGTCGCGGTGCGACTGGTAGGCCCAGGTCAGCACCAGGGCCAGCGCCATCATCAGGCCGGGCAAGATGCCGGCAATGAACAGCTGCGTGATGGAGATGTTGCCCACCACGCCGAGCATCACGAAGCCGATGGACGGAGGTATCACGGGCGCGATGATGCCGCCCGACGCGATCAGCCCCGAGGCGCGCGGAATGTCGTAGCCGGCCTTGCGCATCATCGGGATCAGCAGCGCGGCGACGGCCGCCGTGTCGGCAATCGCCGAGCCCGACAGCGAGGCCATGAGCACGCAGGCGAAGATGGCCACATAGCCCAGGCCGCCCTTGAAGTGCCCCACCCAGGCGCCCGCCACATCGACGATGCGCCGCGAGATGCCGCCGGCATTCATGAGCTCGCCGGCGAGCACGAAGAAGGGGATGGCCATCAGCGGAAAGCTGTCGGCCCCGGAGAGCATGTTCTGCGCGATGATCTGCGCGTCGAACATGTCCATGTAGAACATCATGGCCATGCCGCATGCCATGAGCGAGAAGGCGATGGGCACGCCCAGGGCCATGGCGGCCAGCAGCGACAGCACGAAGACGGCGACGACCATGGCGTCAGGCCCCTTCTTCGCTCACGGCGACCAGCGCGCCGGGGCTCACCCGCCCACTCAGCAGTCGAACGATGTTCACCACCGTCATCACCCCGATGGACGCCGCGCACAGGTAGGCCACCGAATACACCACGCCCAGCGAAATGCCGGTCACCAGGCCGGTGTTGGCCATGTTCAGCGCATGCTGCCTGAGCAGGCCCCACAGCAGCACCGCGCAGCAGGCCAGCGTGGTGCACTGCGCCAGCAGCACGGCGGCAAACAAGGCCTTGCCCGAGAGGCGGTGCACCAGCATGTCCATGCCCAGGTGGCCGCCCTCGCGCATCGCCAGAATGGCGCCCAGGAAGATCAGCCAGATGAACATGAAGCGCGACAGCTCCTCGGAGATGTTGATGCCCGAGTCGAACAGGTGGCGCAGCACCACGTTGCCGAACACCATGATGCACATGGCGGCCAGGCACAGCACGACGACCCCCTCCAGCGCCTTGAAATACCAGTGGATGAGTTGCTTCATGGAATGTGGGTGGAAAGAGGGGGCCCGCGTCAGAACGCGAAGATCTTGCCGGGGTTCATGAGGTTGTGCGGGTCCATGGCGTGCTTGATCTGGCGCATCAGTTCCACCGGGGCAGCGCCCAGCTCGTCGAGCAGGAAGCCCTGCTTGTGCAGGCCCACGCCGTGTTCGCCGGTGCAGGTGCCGTCCATGGCCAGGGCGCGCTGCACCAGGCGGGCGTTGAGCGCTTCGGCCTGTTCCACCTCGGCGTGGTTGTCTGCATCCACCAGCATCTGCACATGGAAGTTGCCGTCGCCCACATGGCCGACGATGGGCGCGAGCATGCCCGACTGCTGCAGGTCCTGCGCGGTCTGGCCCACGCATTCGGCCAGGCGCGAGATCGGCACGCAGACATCGGTGACCACCGAGCGGCAGCCCGGGCGCAGCTGCAGCGCGGCGAAGTAGACGTTGTGCCGCGCCTCCCACAGGCGCGTGCGCTCCTCGGGGCTGCTGGCCCACTGGAACCGCGCGCCGCCGCCGTCCAGCGCAAGGGCCTGTACGGTGGCCACCTGCTCCTGCACGCCAGCCGCGCTGCCGTGGAACTCGAAGAACAGATGGGGCTGCTCGGGCAGGTCGGTGCGGCTGTGGCCGTTGAGCGCACGGATGGCGGTGGCGTCGACGAACTCGCAGCGCGCGATCGGCACACCGAGCTGGATGGTCTGCACCACCACCTGCACAGCGGTATCGATGTCGGGAAAGGCGCACACGGCTGCCATCACGCTCTCGGGCAGCGGGTACAGGCGCACCGTGGCCTCGACCACCACGCCCAGCGTGCCTTCGGAGCCCACGAACAGCCGCGTGAGGTCGTAGCCCGCAGCCGATTTGCGCGCGCGCTGGCCGGTCTTCACCACCTCGCCGTCGGCCGTGACCACGGTCAGGTTGAGCACGTTTTCGCGCATGGTGCCGTAGCGCACGGCGTTGGTGCCGCTGGCGCGCGTGGCGCACATGCCCCCGATGGTCGCGTCGGCCCCGGGGTCGATGGGAAAGAACAGGCCCGTGTCGCGCAGTTCCGCGTTGAGCGCCTTGCGCGTCACGCCTGGCTGCACGGTGGCAGTCTGGTCCTCGGGGTGGATGGCGACCACCTGGTCCATCGGCTGCAGGTTCAGCGTCAGCCCGCCGCGCGTGGCCAGGGTGTGGCCTTCGAGCGACGAGCCCGCACCGTAGGGCACCAGCGGCACGCGGTGGTCGCGGCACAGGCGCACGATGGCCAGCACCTCTTCGCGTGTGCGCGCATGGGCCACGGCGTCGGGCGGCATGGCGGAAAAGATCGACTCGTCGCGCCCATGGTGCGCGCGCACCGCCAGGCTGGTGGACAGGCGCGGGCCGAGCAACTGGCCCAATGCTTCGAGGAAGGCGGGCGGCAGGGGCGGGCGGTCGGGCATGTCCATCACTGCGGCTTGGCCGCGCCGCGCGCCTTGGCGATCTCGCTGCGCACCAGGGCCATGAACTCGGGCCCGATCTTCTCCAGGTGCGGCGCAATCGCCGGCGGCACCTTGTCGCGGATGGCCTGCAGGTCGGCTTCGGAGAACTGCGTCACCTGCATGCCCTTGTCCTTCATGCCCTGCAGGGCCGCACCGGCCTCGGCGGCGGTGGTCTTGCGCTGGTAGGCCGTGGCGCTCTTGGCGGCGCTGGTCATCATCTGTTTCTCGTCGGCCGAGAGGTTGTCCCAGTATTTCTTGGACACGGCGAAGATCAGCGGCGAGTAGACGTGGCCCGAGAGCGTCATGTACTTCTGCACTTCGTAGAAGCGCTGGGTGTACATCAGCACGACAGGGTTTTCCTGCCCGTCGAAGGCCTTGGTCTCCAGCGCCACGAACAGCTCGGACCAGGGCAGCGGCGAGGCGTTGGCGCCAATGGCCTTGAACGCATCGAGCGTGAGCGGGTTGGGCTGGGTGCGCAGCTTCAGGCCCTTGAGGTCGTCGAGCTTGTGGACCGGGCGGCGCGAGTTGGTGATATGGCGAAAGCCGTTCTCCCACCAGCCCAGCACGTGGATGCCCACGCCGGCGAGCTTGGTGTTGAGGGTTTGCCCCACGGGCCCATCGAACACCGCGTGGGCCTCGGCCTCGGTGTTGAACAGAAAGGGAACGTCCTGGAACCCGAGCTCCTTGACCTGGCCCAGCAGCGCCAGCGCACTGCCGGTGTAGAACTCCTGCACGCCACCCTGCAGGGCGCCCAGCATCTGCGGGTCGGGCCCCAGGGCCTGGTTGGCGATCACGGTGATCTTCATCTTGCCGCCGGTGGCCTTGTCCATGTCGGCGGCGAACTGCTTGGCCGCCAGGCCGGCTGGGTGGTTGTCGGCCAGACCGTGGCCGAAGCGGGCGGTGCGGGGCTTGGCGTCCTGGGCCTGCACGCCGAGGGCGGCCAGGGCGGTGAGGGTGCCGATGAGGGCAGTGCGCAGCAATCGGTTCAATGGCATGGCAGTCTCCTGGGGGTTGGGCGTTAGGCGGTGGCGGGCTCGAAGGGGAGGGGCGCCGTGGCGGCCACGGCGTGTACGGGGTTGCGCAGCAGGCCGATGCGCTCGATCTGCACCTCGCAGACGTCGCCCGGCCTCATGTACAGGCGGGGCTCGCGGGCGTGGCCGATGCCGGCCGGGGTGCCCGCCACGATCAGGTCGCCCGCTTCGAGCGTGATGGCCTCGCTGATGGTGACGATCAGCGATTCGATGTCGAACACCATGTCATCGGTATTGGCCGACTGCACGGTCTGGCCGTTCAGGCGGGTCTCCAGCAGCAGGCCGCGCGCGCCGGGGGGCAGCTCGTCGGCGGTCACCAGGCAGGGGCCGAAGGCGCCGGTGCCATCGAAGTTCTTGCCCATGGTCCATTGCGGCGTCTTGAACTGGTACTCGCGCACGCTGGCGTCGTTGAAGACCGAATAGCCCAGCACGTGGGCGAGGGCATCCTCCCGCGCGATGCGGCTGCCGCCGGTGCCGATGACCGCGACCAGCTCGCCTTCGAAATCCAGCGAATCCGACAGCGGTGAGTGCAGCAGCGGTGCGCCGTGCGCGATCACGCTGGAGTTGAAGCGCGCGAACAGCGTGGGGTAGGCGGGCTGCACGAAGCCGCTTTCGGCCGTGTGGTCGCGGTAGTTCAGGCCCACGCAGATGATCTTGGCCGGCCGGGCCACGGGCGCCAGCAGCTGCACGGTGGCCAGGTCCACGGCGCCTTGGCGGGCCATGGCGGCGGCTGCGGCGTCGAGCGCTGCACGCCCCTGGCGCAGCAGGTCATCCACATCGCCGGGGTAGGCGCCATGGCCTTCGGTGGTGCCATGCCATTCGCCGGTGGCCGGGTGGCACACGGCCCAGCCGTTGTGGCCGGCCGATTGGAAGCGAAGCAATTTCATCGGGTCTCCTGGTGGCGGCAGCCAAGCACCTCTGGGTCTGACTGCATGGATATATATTTGATCAAATAATCTATTATTATTCTCTTGGTAGATTCCCGCATAAAATAGGCAGGCCATGCAGACCACCCTTCCCAAGCGCACCCAGGCGGAGACCGCCTGCGACCTGATCCGTGCCGAAATCCTCGACGGGCGCCTGCCGCCGGGCGCCAAGCTGAACATCAAGGCCATCGAAGAGCGGCTGGAATTGAGCCTGGGCGCCGTGCGCGAGGCGCTCTCGCGCCTGGGGGCCGAAGGCATGGTGATGGGCGAGTCGCACCGCGGTTACCGCGTGAGCCCGGTGAGCAAGGAAGAGCTGCTGGACCTGACCCGCGCCCGCGTGGAGATGGAGTCCCTGTGCCTGGGCCAGGCCATGGAGCACGGCGATGTGGAGTGGGAGACGCGCATCGTCGCGGCCTCCCACCGCATGGAACGCCTGCAGTCCCTGCCGTCGGAAGCCGAGGCACGCTCCACCATCGCCTGGAACGACGCGCATGGCGAGTTCCACGAGGCGCTGGTCAGCGCCTGCCCCAACCAGTGGCTGCTGCGCATGCGGCACATGCTCTACCGGCAGAGCGAGCGCTACCGCCGCCTTTCGGTGCCGCTGAGCAGCGACCACCGCGATGTGCGCGGCGAGCACCGCCAGATCATGGAGGCGGCCCTGGCACGCGACAAGGCCCGGGCCTTCGCGGCCATCGACACCCATCTGTTCGCTACGGCGCAGATCATCCTGCGCTCGCCGCTGCTGCAGGAAGGCTGAGGCGTAACCCTCGGAATCACAGAGTGTTACGGCCCCTGTCGGGGCTGGGGTGTACCGTTGCAGGTTTACGGAGGTGCGCGCCATCGCCCGTCTGCAGGCTTTCATCCTTTCGTTGACCTTGTCCGCCGCAGTGGTGGCTGCGGCCCCTGCGCATTCCCAGGGCGCCTCGCCGCCGCGCCCTGCCTGGCCGGAGCTGCTGCAGGAGCAGCTCACCCAGTTGGCGGCGCAGAACACCGCCGGCATCGGCGTCTACGTACGCGATCTGGAGAGCGGCATCGCCGTGTCCCATCGCGGCCAAGAGCGCTGGTACCTGGCCTCGACGGTGAAGATCCCGGTGGCGCTGGCAGTGCTGCAGGCCGTGGAGCGCGGCGACTTCACGCTGGAGACCAAACTGCGCGTGCGCGCTTCCGACTACGTGGACGGTGCGGGCCATACCAACTCCAAAGCCGTGGGCGCGGCGCTGAGCATCCGCTACCTCATCGAGCAGATGGTCATCTACAGCGACAACACCGCCAGCGACATGCTGATCGGCCTGGTCGGCATCCGCGCCGTGAATGCCCTGGTCGAGCAGCTCGTGCCCCGGGGCTTCGAGCGCATCACCAGCCTGGCCGACGTGCGCCGCCACGCCTATGGCTACCTGACGCCGCAGGCATCGCACCTGTCGGGCCATGACTTCCTGGTGATCAAGCAGCAGCGCAGCGATGCCGACCGGGTGCAGGTGCTCGCGCGCCTGCTGCGCGTGCCGGCCTCGTCCTTCCTGTTGCCCAGCGTGGGCGATGCCTTCGAGGCCTACTACGCCAGCGGCCTGAACTCGGGCCGCCTTGATGCGTATGCCGACCTGCTGGAGCTGCTGGTCAACGGCAAGGCGCTCCATGCCGAGCACACGCGCTACCTGCTGGGCGTCATGGAGCGGGTGCAGACAGGGGTCTACCGCGTACAGGCCGGCCTGCCGAAAACGGCGCGCTTCGCGCACAAGACCGGCACGCAGCGTGCGCGCACCTGCGACACCGGATTGGTCACTGTCCCACGTCTGGGTCGGGACCAGCGGGTTATCGTGGTCGCATGCACGCGCGGAGAGCTGTCCAGCGCGCGTTCAGACCGTGCCCTCCGCGATGTGGGGGCGGCCCTGTGCAATTCTGGCCTGCTGACCGACGGAAGAACCCATGACCCAGAGTGCCCTCCCGTTGCGCGCGTGGTGCACCGCGCTGATCCTGGCGAGCGCTAGCCTGGCCGCGCAAGGCGCTGCCTGGAGCGACGCGCTGCGCCAGCAGATCGAGAAGATCGACCAAGCCACTCCCGGGCAGCTCGGGGTCTATGTCAAGCGGCTGGACAACGGTGAAGTGCTGTCCTACCAGGCCGACCGGCCCTGGTACCTGGGCTCCTCGGCCAAGCTGCCGGTGGCCATTGCCCTGCTGCAGGAGGTCGAGCAGGGAAAACACAGCCTTGCCGAGCAGGTGACGCTGCAGGACAGCGACAAGGTTGACGGCTCGGGCAACGTGGTCTGGAACAAGGCCGGCACCCGCTACCGCTTGGACGCATTGCTCAAGCGCATGCTGATGGAGAGTGACAACACCGCCGCCAACATGCTGATCCGCACCATCGGCGACGACACGCTCAACCGCCGCGCGCGCGACCTGCTCGGTACCAAGGGCTTCGAGCGCATCACCGATTTCACGCAGGTGCGCTACGACGTGTATGCCGAGTTGCACCCCGGTGCGCGCAAGATGGCCAACATGGACCTGGTGCGCTTGGCCGCGGCACCCATGGGTGACAAGCGAGTGGAGACGCTCGCGCGCACCATCGGCGTGGACAAGGCGGATCTGCGTGTGAAGACCATGGACGAGGCCTACAAGCGCTATTACGCGCGCGGACTCAATTCGGCACCGCTTACATCCTATGGCGGCATGCTGGAGAAGCTGGTCACCGGCAAGTTGCTCTCGCCCGCGCACCAGCAGCGCCTTTTCACCGACCTCAAGTACGCAACCTACGATGCCTATCGGCTTGAAGCCGGCCTGCCGCGCAGCGAGCGCTTCATCCACAAGACGGGCACCCAGTTGCACCGCGCCTGCCACATGGGCGTGGTCAACCCGCAGGACGGCGGCCGTGCCGCCATCGTGCTGGCCACCTGCGCCGAGGACCTGGACGAGCATGGCGAGGCGGGCAAGGCCTTCGAGCAGATCGGCCGGGCCCTCACCCAGACCTTCTTTCCGGGCAAGAAGCCCGGCAGGTAAGTTACTGCCCGCTGACGCGCAGCACCTCGCTGCCATAGGCTTCGAGCTTCTTGGCACCCATGCCGCTGATGCCCTGCAGGTCCTCCAGGGTGGCGGGGTTGCGCTCGGCGATGGCCGCCAGCGTGGCGTCGTGGAAGATCACGTAGGCCGGCAGGTTGTGCTCCTTGGCCACCTCGGCGCGCCAGGCCTTGAGGTTGATGAAGCGCACCTGCGCATCGGGCCCCAGGTTGGCGGCCGCGGCCGGTGGCGCGCTGCCCTTGCGGGTGCGCTTGGCTGGCGCGGCCGACACCGACTCGCGCAGTTGTACCGGTACCTCACCCTTGAGCACGGCGCGCGAGCCTTCGGTGAGGCACAGCGTGTCGAAGCTGTGGCCGCTGTCCAGCATCACCTTCTGCAGGCCCAGCGCCCCGGTGGCGATCAACTGGCGCAGCACGCCGCGCAGCTGGGGCTCTGACAGGTCGGCGCCGATGCCGAAGGTGGAGATCTTCTCGTGCCCGAACTGCAGCACCTTCTCGGTCTGCTTGCCGCGCAGGATGTCCATGATGTGGCCGGCACCAAAGCCGATGCGGCTGACCTGCTGCACCCGGTAGATGGTGGACAGCAGCTTGCGCGCTGCGTCTGTGGCGTCCCATATGGCGGGTGGCGTCAGGCAGTTGTCGCAGTTGCCGCAGGGCGTGGACGCTTCGCCGAAATAGGCCAGCAGCCGAACACGTCGGCAATCGGTGGCCTCGGCCAGGGCCAGCAGCGCATCGAGCTTGCCGCGCAGCGCCTGCTTGAACTCCTCGCCCGCAGGGCTCTCGTCGATCATGCGGCGCTGGTTGACCACGTCGTTCAGGCCATAGGCCATCCAGGCGTCGGCGTTGAGGCCGTCGCGGCCGGCGCGGCCGGTCTCCTGGTAGTAGCCCTCGATGTTCTTGGGCATGTCCACGTGCGCCACGAAGCGCACGTCCGGTTTGTCGATCCCCATGCCGAAGGCGATGGTGGCCACCATCACGATGCCCTCCTCGCGCAGGAAGCGGTCCTGGTTCTTCTGGCGCACCTTGGTGTCAAGGCCTGCGTGGTAGGGCAGGGCGGTGAGGCCCGCGTCGCTCAGGGTCGAGGCGAGTTCTTCCACGCGCTTGCGCGACTGGCAGTACACCACGCCGGCTTCGCCCGCGTGTTCGCGCTCGATGAAGCGCAGCAGCTGCGTGGTGGCGTCCTTCTTTTCCTCGATGCGGTAGCGGATGTTGGGCCGGTCAAAGCTGCTGATGAACAGCCGAGCGTCCTCGAGCTGCAGGCGCTCGATGATGTCCGCGCGCGTGAGGTCGTCGGCCGTGGCGGTCAGCGCGATGCGCGGCACGCCGGCATAGCGCTCGTGCAGCACCGTGAGGGCGCGGTACTCGGGGCGGAAGTCGTGGCCCCACTGGCTCACGCAATGCGCCTCGTCGATGGCAAAGAGCGACAGATGCCCTTCGTTGTACAGGCTGTCGAGCAGGCCCAGGAAGCGCGGCGTGTTCAGCCGCTCGGGCGCCGCGTAGAGCAGCGTGATGGCGCCGGTCTGCAGGCGAAATTCCACGTCCTGCGCCTCGTCGAAGCTCAGCGTGGAGTTCAAAAAGGCGGCATCCACCCCCGCCTCGTGCAGGGCACCGACCTGGTCGTGCATCAGCGCGATCAGCGGCGAGATGACGATGGTCACCCCGCGGCCCTGCTGCTGGCGCACGATGGCCGGCACCTGGTAGCACAGCGATTTGCCCCCGCCCGTGGGCATGAGCACCAATGCGTCGCTGCCGCCGATCACGTGCTCGACGATGTCCTGCTGGGGGCCCCGGAACTGCTCGTAGCCGAAAACGTCGTGCAGGACGGTGTGGGCGGGGGAGGGGGCGGATGACAAAGGACGAGAAGACAAACGAATACTCGGGTTTAAGGGCCGTTGGCGCTTTTTCAGCAAGCGATGGCAGGCAGTTGGTATCAATAGGGGCCTGGCAGGTGCCATTTGGCCTGTTGCACGGCAGGCGCATATTGTGCGCTGCATGCGGGCCGGGGCCGCACTTTCTACAATAGGGGCATGCAAGCCCTCCACTACACCCGCGCCCAGCAGCTGCCCGACATCCTCGCCCAACGCATCGCCATCCTCGATGGCGCCATGGGCACCATGATCCAGCGCTTCAAGCTGGGCGAGGCGCAGTACCGGGGCGAGGGCTACACCGGCCCCGGCGGTGCGGGCGACCGGTTCAAGGACTTCCCGCGCGACGTCAAGGGCAACAACGAGCTCTTGAGCCTCACGCGGCCCGACGTGATCAGCGACATCCACGAGCGCTATTTGGCTGCCGGTGCCGACCTGATCGAGACCAATACCTTCGGCGCGACCACCATCGCGCAGGAGGATTACAAGATGGCCGACCTGGCGCGCGAGATGAACCTCAAATCCGCGCAACTGGCCCGCGCCGCCTGCGACAAGTACAGCACGCCCGACAAGCCGCGCTTCGTGGCCGGCGCCCTGGGCCCCACGCCCAAGACGGCCAGCATCAGCCCCGACGTGAACGACCCTGGCGCGCGCAACATCGACTTCGAGCAGCTGCGCGCCGCCTACTACGAGCAGACCGAGGCCCTGGTCGAGGGCGGCAGCGATGTGCTGCTGGTCGAGACCATCTTCGACACCCTGAACGCCAAGGCCGCGCTGTTTGCCATCGACGAGTATTTCGAGAACAGCGGCCAGCGCCTGCCGCTGATCATCAGCGGCACGGTGACCGATGCCTCGGGACGCATCCTTTCGGGCCAGACGGTGACGGCCTTCTGGAACAGCGTGCGCCATGCGCGCCCCCTGGCCATCGGCCTGAACTGCGCCCTGGGCGCCACGCTGATGCGCCCCTACATCCAGGAGCTCAACCGTGTCGCAGGCGATACCTTCATCAGCTGCTACCCGAACGCCGGTCTGCCCAATCCCATGAGCGACACCGGCTTCGACGAGACGCCCGAGGTCACGAGCCGGCTGGTGCACGAATTCGCGGCCGAGGGCCTCGTGAACATCGTGGGCGGCTGCTGCGGCACCACGCCGGACCATATCGGCGCGATTGCGCGCGCGGTGGAAACGGTGCCGGCGCGCAAGATGTTCTACCCGGCGGAGGCCTGATTCTTCGGGCCTGTGGGCCCATCTGTACGAAAATCGATCCTGGCGATGGCTTTGTCATCGCCAGGTGCCATGCATACCATCGCAATTTTGGACCGCAGCATCTGCTGCTGCCGTGAATCCTCCTGCCCGCCATGCTGACCGACGCCCCCACCTCGCCCCCCGTTGCCGCATCACCCGCCCCTATGGCGGGCCGCACGGACCGCGAGGCCCTCAAGCTCGAAAAGCGCCTGGTGCGCCAGGTGAGCCAGGCGATCGCCGACTTCGGCCTGATCGCCGATGGCGACAAGGTCATGGTCTGCGTGTCGGGCGGCAAGGACAGCTACGGCATGCTCGACGTGCTGCGCATGCTGCAGCAGCGCAACGGCCACCGCTTCGAGTTGATCGCCGTCAACCTCGACCAGAAGCAGCCGGGCTTTCCGGCCGAGGTGCTGCCCGGGTACCTGGCAGAGCTGGGCTTGCCCTTTCACATAGAGACGCGCGACACCTACAGCGTGGTCAAGCAGCATGTGCCCGAGGGCAAGACCATGTGCAGCCTGTGCAGCCGCCTGCGCCGGGGCATCCTCTACCGCGTGGCCGACGAGCTGGGTTGCACCAAGATCGCCCTGGGCCACCACCGCGACGACATGCTGCAGACCTTCTTTCTGAACATGTTCTTTGGCGGCAAGCTCAAGGGCATGCCGCCCAAGGTGCAGAGCGACCGGGGCGATCACGTCATTGTTCGCCCGCTCGCCTATGTGGCCGAAACCGATCTCACGCGCTGGGCCGAGCTGCGCGAATTTCCCATCATTCCCTGCACCCTGTGCGGCAGCCAGGAGAACCTGCAGCGCAAGCAGATCGGGCAGATGCTGCGCGACTGGCAGCAGCTGTACCCGGGCCGCATCGAGAACATGGCCGTGGCGCTGCGCAACCTGGTGCCCTCGCATTTCATGGACCCACGCCATTTCGACTTCCAGGGCCTGGTCGCCAACGGTGTGGCCGATGCCGATGGCGACAAGGCCTTCGATGGCGAGGAATTCCCGCAGGCCATCGCCATGCCGTTCCCCCGCTGATACCCACAAATGCCCGATTGGATGGCCCCGATGACCGCCCTCAAAGCCCCTGAACTGCTGCTGCCCGCCGGCTCGCTCGACAAGATGCGCGCGGCCTACGACTTCGGTGCCGACGCCGTCTACGCCGGCCAGCCGCGCTACTCGCTGCGCGCGCGCAACAACGAGTTCCGCCTGGAGCAAATCCGCCAGGGCATCGCCGAGGCCCATGCGCGCGGCAAGAAGTTCTTCGTGACCAGCAACCTGATTGCGCACAACGACAAAATCCGCACCTACCTGCGCGACATCGAGCCCGTGATCGACATGAAGCCCGACGCCCTGATCATGGCCGACGCCGGCCTGATCATGATGGTCAAGGAGAAGTGGCCCGAGGTGCCCGTGCACCTCTCGGTGCAGGCCAACACCACCAACTGGGCGGCCGTGAAGTTCTGGCAGAAGATGGGTGTGGAGCGCGTCATCCTCTCGCGCGAGCTGAGCCTGGACGAGATCGCGCAGATCCGCCAGGAGTGCCCCGACATGGAGATCGAGGTCTTCGTGCACGGCGCGCTGTGCATCGCCTACTCGGGCCGCTGCCTGCTCAGCGGCTACTTTAACCGCCGCGACCCGAACCAGGGCACCTGCACCAACGCCTGCCGCTGGGGCTATGCCACGCATGGCTCGGAGGTCGATGCGACCACCGGTGAGGCCGTGGCGCAGAAGATGGAGGCCGGCTTCGACTTCGCCACCGCCCAGCAGGAGGCCGAGCAGTCCTTTTCCACCTGCGGCGACGGCGCACGCCACCCCGCAGCCGACCAGGTCTACCTGCTTGAAGACATCGGCCGGCCCGGCCAGCTCATGCCCATCATGGAGGACGAGCACGGCACCTACATCCTCAACAGCAAGGACCTGCGCGCCGTGGAGCATGTGGCGCGGCTGACACAGATCGGCGTGGATTCGCTCAAGATCGAAGGCCGCACCAAGAGCCTGTACTACGTGGCCCGCACCGCCCAGGTGTACCGCCGCGCCATCGACGACGCCGTGGCCGGCCGGCCGTTCAACCCCGAACTGCTGGTCGAGCTCGAAGGCCTCTCGAACCGCGGCTACACGGGCGGCCTGCTGGAGCGCCGCCCCAGCCAGGATTACCAGAACTACCTCAGCGGCCACTCGGCCACCCAGCGCAGCCAGTTCGCGGGCGAGGTGCTGGGTGCCGACGGCCAGGAGGTTGTGGGCCTGGTGGGCGACTGGGTGCAGGTGGAAACCAAGAACCATTTCGCCGTGGGCGACCTGCTGGAGGTGGTGCACCCCAGCGGCAACATCCAGTTGCGGCTTGAGCGCATGCACGACGTGCATGGCCAGCCCGTGGCCGTGGCCCAGGGCAACCCGGTGCGCGTGTGGATTCCGCTGCCCGCGCGCTATGCCGGGGCGCTGCTGGCGCGCGTGGTGGAGCAAGCGGCGGCCGCGCCGGAATTGGTGGCGTGATGCGGCGGCGGGCAGGCCTTCTCTCCCTGGCCGCCCTCGCGGGGGCAGCCCTGTGGGTGCCTGGCGCCGGCGCGCAGCTCGGGCCCGAGCCCCCGGTGCGCCATGTGCAAGGCTCCTGGGTCAACCTGCGCGAACGGCCCCGGCCCGATGCCCGGGTGGAGGCACAGCTGCCGGCCAACACGGTAGTGCGCCTGCTGGCCGAGCAGGACGGCTGGTGCGAAGTGTTCTACACCGGCGACGACCGGCTCAACCCCGATGGCAAGGGCGAGGTGATCCGCTTCATCCCCTTTCAGTCGCACATGGCCTGCAACCTGCTGGCGGCGCAGCCCCTGACCCTGCCGCAGGCGGCCAAGGACCCGGCGCGGGCCTTCTGGGTGGCGCCATCGCCCAACCGCCTGCGCGCCTATGGCAATGCCTTGCCGCGCCCTGCGACCCTGCAGATGCCCGCGCTGCAGAAATCCCATGCCGAAGGGGCCGAGGTGCGCTATGCCGCCCGGCCGGAGTTCGATGCCGCCAAGCGCCTGCTGCGCGCTGGCGTGCTGCTCGATACCGCCCACGAGATCGCGCGCGGCAAGCCGGTGCCGGACCCCGTCGCCGACCTCAAGCGGCCGGGCCTGCGCCTGTCACTCCAGCCCATTGCGCCCTCGCGCTTCAAGCGCCATGGCGAGGTGGCCCTGCTGCACGACACCGAGGCCGATGGCCTGGCCGCCGTGGCCGGCAGCCGCATTGCCGTCGTGCCCACAGCGGCGCCCATGGGCCGCTACAACCGCCACAATGGGCCGGAAATCGAATTCGTCACCGGCTTCTGGGACGTGGGGGCGGCCGATCTGGTCTTCGAGCCGCCGCTCACCGTCTATGCCATCACGCAGCAGGGCCTCGTGGGTGCACAGGCCCTGCGCAAGCGCAGCTGGCAGATCGACAACGCGGATTTCTACTGCGGCGGCAACTACACCGGCCCGGCGTTTGCAGATCCGTTGTCCGACGCGGGTGACGAGGTCGTCCCCGTCAAGCGCTATGCGCGCCTGCCGGAAACAGCCCAGGTGCTTACCCGCCTGGTCACCACGACCGAGCTGCCCGCCAGTGCAGTCGTGGTAAAGGCCCAGCGCCAGCCCATGGGCTGGACCATTACGGCCGAGCCTCCGGAAGTCCCCAAGCCGGTGCGCATCCAGACCGCCGTGGTGGCCTACGAGATCGACCTCGACCGCGACGGTATCCCCGACATCCTGCGCATCGAGGTGCCCTTCAAGGGCGAAATGTCGGGCCACCCCATCTTCGCCCACCACTGGTACCTCAACGTCGGCGGCCAGTGGTTCCGGGCCGGCCGCTGGATCGACCAGGAATGCACCTGAGCACCCCCGGCTACTGGCGCGGTGGTGCCGGCTGGCGCAGCAGCGCCGCCAGCACCAGGGCCTCGGCGAGCACCTCGAAGACTTCCTCGAAGGTTTCCAGCGCTGGCGGCATGCCGGGCCATTGATCGACGGCGATGGCCCACAGGCCGACCGCCAGCCCCGCCCACATCAGCGCCTGCGTGCTGCGGTGGGTGAGGGCCCGGTGCAGCCAGGCCAGGGTGGCCGCACCGACCATGCCCACAACCAGCATGGGTGCCTCGCGCACCCAATCCGATTGGCAGGCGGTGGTCCATTCGATGCAGCGGAATTTCCACAGCTCGTGCAGCATGAACTGCTCGTCCAGCGCCAGCGCGCCGAAAGCCAGTACCAGCCAGATCCCCAGCAGCCGGGGCAGGGCGCGCTCGGCGGTCAGCCGCAGGGCGGTGACACCCAGCGTGAGCAGCAGGGCGCTCGACAGCCAGGCGGCCGGCGAGGCGTCGGAGCGGAATGCGCGCTCCCAGCTGGGCGCGAACAGCGCGGCGCTCAGCAGCAGGAAGCCGGCCACTGCGGCAAGCAGGGCCGGAGCGACCCAGGCATGGGGTGGTGCTGCAGGCGAGGGTGGGAGGGTCATGGTGGCGTGGGCAGGGCGAATTCTGACGCAGGCGGGGGCCTGGGGGCGGCCACCCTGTTCATCGGCACTGAATCACTCCAGAATCAGGCGTCTACCCACAGTCCCGCATGGCCACCCCCATCGACTCCTCCCGCCCTGGCGCCTTGCCGCCCGTGGCCCAGTTCCTGGCCGAGGCAGCGCTGCAGCGGCAGTCCTCGCTGCTCGGGCTGGACAAGCCGACTGCGGTGCGCGCGCCGGTTCCGGTGGCTGACCCCGCAGGGAGCCCTGTGCCGGCGCCTTCCGCCACGCCCGTCCCTGCATCGGCACCAGCAGCGGCCCCGGCCGACAAGGCCAGTATCTCGGCCCAGGCGCGCGGCCAGCTGGGCGCAGGGTTTGACCCGCGCCAGGCCTTGCCGGCCGGCGGCGCTGGTGCCAGCGCGGCGGCGCGGACCTCGCTGCCGATACTGCCGCCTGCGGGGGCGCCCTTGGCGGCGTCCCAGGCTGTGCCGGCTACCGGCACGGCGCTGCTCGCTGCGGCCATCTGGCCCGCCGAGGGCCTCGACGCCCCCGTGCTGCGCATGGTGAGCGCCATGGTGGCGCAACTGACCGGGGGTGGCGGCATGCCGCAGCGCGTGGTCGCCGCCCAGCCCTGGCCCGTGGGCCTGGCCCATGCACTCGAAAGAGGCGATGCCGAACCCGGGCAGCCGCCGCTGCAGACCTGGCTGGTGCGCCAGGGAACGGTGCAGACTCCCGAAGGGCCGCGCGGCTTTGCACTGACCCTGCGCATGCCCGTGCCCTGGATGGCATCGCAGTCGGCACCCTCCGCCGTGGCATCGCCCCCGCCGGCACCGCTGCAGATACCGTTCTCCGGCAACGCGCAGGCCTTGCAATCGGGGGTGTTTGCGTTGGTGCTGCAAGGGCCGGAGGCGGCCGCTGCGCGCACCAGCGCGCTGCTGGTGCTGGACTTCCAGGCCCAGTTGCCCGCCTCGGTCTACGGCCGTGAAATGCTGCTGCCGCAAGCCCAGCGCCTGGACCCCTGGACGCAGATGGCGGTGCTGCAGGCCAGCGGGCACCTGCCCACCGAGGAAGCCCGCGAGCGCGACCGGCCGCTGTGCGAGGTGTCTGGCTGCCCTTATGCGGGGCGATCCGCCTGCGCGCAGCCGTTCTGCCTGGCCCTGCGCTGGGTGGAGCCCGTCGTCCCCGTCCGGCCGGCCGGCCCCGGGGCCTGAAGTATCAGCCAGCGAACTGGCTGTCGCGCACATCGCCCACACTGCGGCGTATCTCGCCGTGGCGTGCGCGCGTGATCGGGTAGGCCAGCAGCAGCGGTATCGCGAGTGCCAGGCACAGCGCGGGCAGCGGGCCGGTCATGAGCCGTATGCCGCCCAGCGCCTGGGCCGACTGGGCCACGTTGGGTACGTAGTGCGTCAGGTCAAGAACGGCAGCCACGACCACCGTGGCCAGGGTGCGCGCGATCTTGTCCACCAGACCGAACAGGCCGTAGTACATGCCGGTGGTGCGCTCGCCCGCGAGCATGTGGCCATGGTCGATGGTGTCGGGCACCATCGCGAAGGGCACGATCCAGTGCGCACCCATGCCGATGCCGATCAGCGCCAGCACGACCGGCACGGCCCCCTGCTGGCCCGGCCCGATCCAGTACAGCGCCAACAGGCCGGTGGCGCTGAACACCAGGCCCAGCAGGTAGGCCCGGTTCTTCTCCCAGCGGTCGACCACGCGCTTCCAGACGAACAGCGAGATGCCCACGACGCCCAGCAGGATCGCCATGAGCCGCGGCAGGTCGCCCTGCGTGCCCTGCAACTGGTAGATGACGAAGTAGGCCAGCGCCCCCTGCACCAGCGTCAGGCCCAGGCGCACCAGTCCAGCGGCGCTTACCAATAGCAGGAAGGGCCGGTTGCGCAGCGTGCCGACCAGGGTGCGGCGCACCGAGTCCCAGGCGGGTGCCGGGTCGGCCTGTGCTTCCTCGGTCACCGGTTCGCGCACCCGCCAGGCCACCACGGCCACCGCCATGCCGGCCACCAGGCCAAAGCAGGCACCGGCCAGCGCATAGCCCGTGCGCGCATCGGGCGCGGCGCGCACCAGCACCGGCATCAGCACGCTGCCCGCGAAGAAGCCGAGCAGTGCACCGAGGGACGCAAAGGCTGTGAGGCTGGTGCGCTCGTCGTAGTCGCGCGTGAGGTTGGCGGCCATGGCCTGGTAGGGCAGCTGCACCAGCGTCATCAGCGTGTCGAACAGCGTATAGGTGATGGCGATCCACAGGAAGGCCGCGACGAGCGACAGGCCCGGGGGCACCATCCACACCGCGGCCGACACCACGGCCAGCGGAATGGCGCCGTAGATCAGGTACACCCGGTGGCGGCCCCAGCGCGAGCGCGTGCGGTCCGTCACCCAGCCGAACAGCGGGTCGTTGATGGTGTCCCACACCTTGCCCACCAGCAGGGCGGCGCCGGCCACGGCCGGCGGCACCAGGGCCACGTCGGTGTAGAAGATCATGAGCAGAAAGCCCATGGCGGCGATCAGCATCTGCAGGCCCACGTTGCCGACGGCGTAGCTGAGCTTGGTGCCCAGCGACAGGGTGGAGGCGGTGGTGGCGGCCTGCGCGGCGGCTGGCTCGTTCACAGCGCGTGTGCCGGTTCGGCTACGGGCTCTTCGGCATCCAGCATGGCGCGCACTTCGCGCCGCAGCATCTTGTTGAGGAAGCTGCGCGGGATCTCGGGCACGATGCGCACACGGTCGGGCTGCAAGGCCGCGGCCAGGTTCTCGCCCAGGTACTCGGTGATGTCGTGCTCCAGCGCGCGCCAGCTGTGCTCGGTGCGCCAGCTCTGGCGCAGGCTCACCACCAGCACGGCCTGTTCGCCATGCTGCACCAGGCAGCATTCCTTGACGGCAGGGTGCTGGTGCGTGACCTCTTCCACCTCGCGTGGGTTGAGCATCTGGCTGCCTTTGTGCACGCGGTCAGCATTGCGGCCCAGCACGTGCAGGTAGCCTGCCTTGTCGAAATAGCCTGTGTCGCCCATCACTACCCAGCCGTTGCGAAGTGTCTCGGCCGTTTTCTCGGCGTCGTGCCAGTAGCGCTCGAATTGCACCGGGGTCTGTACCGTGATGAGGCCCGTGGAGCCCAGAGGCAGCGGGTTGAAGTCGTCATCGCGTATCACCACGTCCACGCCGGGCATCACGCGGCCCACCGACGACAGAATCTCCAGGCTGACGGGGGCGCCGCTCGCGTCCACATGTTCGTGCGGCAGCAGCCAGGTGATGGGCGGCAGCGCCTCCAGGCAGCCATAGCCCTGCTGGAAGATGGGGCCGAAGTGGCGGATCGCCTCGGCGATCTTGGGCGCGGGCATCATCTCCGAGCCGTAGGGCACGTGCGTGAGCGAGGCCAGGCGGTAACGCGGCAGCTCCGGGTCGTCCAGCAGGTCGATGATGGCCGAGGGCGAGAGGAAGGCGCGCGAGACCTTGTGGCGCTCGATCAGCCCGGCCAGCGTGGCCGAGCGGAAGTTCTCGGGCATCACCAGCACCGCGCCCGAGAGCAGGGTGGGCAGCACCAGGTCCGAGCCCGGCCCCGTGAGCGGCAGGCCCAGCATGTTGATGTCCTGGCCACTGGCGGGGGGCGTGAAGTTGATCGACTGCGCGATGAAGCGCACGCTGTCCAGGTACTTGCGGTGGGTATAGCCGATGGCCTTGGGCAGCCCGGTGGTGCCCGAGGTCATGTGCAGCGCGAACACCTCGTCCTCGTGCACCTTGGCCGTGCCGCGCGTGGGCGTGGCCCGGGCCAGCGCGTCCTCGTAGGGCTTGCCCAGGGCCAGGATGTGCAGGCCGGGCAGGCGCTCGCGCACGGTGGCCAGAATGGGTGCGCTCAGCGCCGGGTCGTGGATGAACACGGTGGGCTGCACGCGCAGCAGCGTGTCGAGCGCTGCCTGCGCCGACAGGTGCTTGTGGAAGCTGGCGAAGATGGTGCCGTTTTCGAACGTGGCCAGGCGCGTCTCGTACTGCTCGCCGGTCTCGGGCAGCCAGGTGAAGACGATGTCGCCCTGTTTCACGCCCTGCGCCTGCATCCAGCCATGCAGTCGCAGCACGCGCTCATGCAACTGCTTGTAGGTCAGGGTGCCGCGCCGGTCGATGAGGGCGCGTTTGTTGCCATGCAGACGGTAGGCCAGGCGGGCCACCGCACGGGCGGTGCGCAAGCGGCTCAGCAGGAAGCGAGCCACGGCGCTGCGCAGGGAGGGAAGGGCCACCGTTGTCTCCTGGTTGGGCGTGATGCCAGGCAGTCTCCCATGCACCTTCCGGGGCAAACATTTCCATTTGTTGGCCCTCGTATCCGCCTGTTTCAGGCAACGCCAAGCGGTCGCTTCATGCCGACAACAGGCACCAACGCGGCTGCGCAGCGTCGCCCGCGCGCAACAGCCTCTTCCGCAGGAGCGCCTGCAATGAAAAAACCGCCAGGGCCGGGTGCGGCGCTGGCGGTTGGCTTCGAATGAGGGCGGTCGGGTGGGCCGCTTCAGTTCTGGATAGAGCAGGGACTCAAGGATACAGGCCGCGCATTTCGCGGGCGTGCAGAATGCGCTGGCAGGCCACGATGAAGGTGGCGGTGCGCAGGCTCACCTTGTGCTCCTGGGCCACCTGCCACACGCCGGCAAAGGCGTCCTGCATGATGCGCACCAGGCGGGCGTTGATCTCGTCCTCGCTCCAGAAGAAGCTGGAGAAATCCTGCACCCATTCAAAGTAGCTCACCGTCACACCGCCGGCGTTGGCGATCACGTCGGGCAGCACCAGCACGCCCTTGTCGTGCAGGATGTCGTCCGCCTCGGGGGTGGTGGGGCCGTTGGCCCCCTCGATCACCAGCTTGGCCTTGATCTGGCCGGCGTTGTGCTCGGTGATCTGGCCTTCCAGGGCGGCAGGGATCAGGATCTCGCAATCCACGCCCCAGAATTCCTCGGGCTTCATGGCTTCGGCACCGGCAAAGTCGCCCACGCCTCCACGGATCTTCACATGGGCCAGCAGCGCCGGCACATCAAGACCCTTGCCGTTGAAGATGGTGCCGGTGTGGTCCTGCACGGCCACCACCTTGGCACCGGCTTCGGCAAACAGCTTGGCTGCGATGCCGCCGACGTTGCCGAAGCCCTGCACCGCCAGGCGTGCGCCTTCGAGTTGCAGGCCGGTGAGCTTGGCGGCTTCCACACCCACGGTGAACACGCCGCGGCCGGTGGCTTCCACACGGCCCAGCGAGCCGCCCAGGTCCACGGGCTTGCCGGTGACCACCCCAGTGGCGGTGGAGCCGGTGTTCATGGAGTAGGTGTCCATCATCCAGGCCATGATCTGGCCGTTGGTGTTCACGTCGGGCGCAGGGATGTCCTTGGTGGGGCCGATGATGATGCCGATCTCGCTGGTGTAGCGGCGCGTCAGGCGTTCCAGTTCACCCATGGAGAGCTTCTTGGGGTCCACGCGGATGCCGCCCTTGGCACCGCCGTAGGGCACGTTCACCGCCGCGTTCTTGATCGACATCCAGGCCGACAGGGCCATCACTTCCGACAGTGTCACGTCCTGGTGGAAGCGCACGCCGCCCTTGCCGGGGCCACGCGAGGTGTTGTGCTGCACGCGGTAGCCCTCGAAGTGGGCGATGGTGCCGTTGTCCAGCTCGATCGGCACGTCCACGATCAGTGCGCGCTTGGGGCGCTTGAGGGTTTCCACCCAGCGGGCCAGGTGGCCGAGGTAGGGCGTGACGCGGTCCACCTGCTGCAGGTAGATGCCCCAGGGGCCGAGGTTGTCGGCCTGCAGGTACGAAGGCAGGGTGTGCACGGCGCCCAGTTTGGAAGGGGTGGCCGGAGCGCCGGAAGATTGCGACATGGTGAATTTCCTTGTGGGATAAGTTCAAGCCACGAAGCTTATTCCTGCCCCGCAAGGCTGTCCAAGGCAAGAGTGTTACAGGGTTATGCAATCGATGCATAAACTGGGAAATCCGTCCCTGGCGGCCAAGCGCTCCGAAATGAATAGCGCTCGGGCCTCTCTGCGAAAGCGCTGCTGGCCATCGCCGCCGATGCTGCCCGCCTGCTCCCTTTCCTTGCCAGTCACACAGGAAGGCCCTTGGCGCGCAGCATTGCGTTGAAACGCTCCGGGTCGGACGTGCCCGCGAGGTTGCTCGCGCGGATGCGCGCCTCCTTCTCCAGGTGCAGGTGCGCGCGTTCCAGCACCGTGGCTGCATCGGCGGCGGGGATGGCGATGACGCCGTCGGCATCGCCCAGCACCAGGTCGCCCGGCAGCACGGCCAGGCCTGCGCATGCGATGGGCACATTGATCTCGCCCGGGCCCTCCTTGCTGGGCCCGCGGTGCGTGTGGCCACGGGCGAAGACCGGCAGCCCGCCCTCGGCCCATTCCAGCCGGTCGCGCACGGCGCCGTCGATCACCAGGCCGCCGAGCTGCCGGACCAGGCAGGTGGTGCGCATCAGCCCGCCCATCAGCGCCTGCGTGAGATCGCCACCGCCGTCGATCACCAGCACGTCGCCGGGCTGCACCATCATCAGCGCCTTGTGGATCATGAGGTTGTCGCCCGGGCGCACGCGCACGGTGACAGCCGGACCGCACAGCACGGTGGCCAGATTCTCGTGGTAGCCGTGCAGACCCATGGCACCCACGCTGCGGCCCATGCAGTCGGCGGCCACGGCCACGGGAATGCTGCGGAAAGCGTCAACCAGCGCGGCGGGAAGGCGGTCCTGGCGGGGCTCTATGCGGTAGCCCGGCGGCCACGCGCTCGGGGAGGAAGGGGTGGGGGGAGTGGCAGGGGTCATGGCAGTGCTCGTTGAGAAAAGGAGGAAAGCACCTGCGGGTTCACGCAGTGGGCGGGATCGATTTGTCCGTGCAAAAGCGCAGCGAGCACGGTCTGCGCAGCACCACGGGCCATGGCGGCGAGCGCGGCCGGGGTGGAGCCGCCCACATGGGGAGTCAGCACCACGCTGGGCAGTGCCAGCAGGGGGCTGTCCGGCGGCAGAGGCTCGACCGCCATGGTGTCCAGTCCGGCTGCAAACAATTGCCCGCTGCGCAGTGCGTCGATGAGTGCGGGTTCGTCCACCACCTCGCCGCGTGCGGTGTTGATCAGGATGGAGCCAGGGCGCATCTGCGCGATGCGCGCGGCGTCCATCAGGCCGCGCGTGGCGCTGTTGAGCGGTACATGCAGGCTCAGCACATCGGCCGCCTGCACCACCGCGTCTACGGTGGGCAGCAGGCGCACTGCCTCCAGGCCCCGGGGCACGGCGCGAAGGCCTGGGTCGAAGGCCACCACGGGCATGCCCAGTGCCAGTGCCACGCGCGCCACGCGCTGGCCCACTTCGCCAAAGCCTACCAGGCCGAGGGTGTGGCCCTGCAGTTGCAGGCCATCCTGCGCGCGCGACCAGCGGCCCGAGCGCAGCTCGGCGTCCATCCAGGCGATGCGGCGCGCCGCCGCAAAGATCAGGCCCCAGGCCATTTCGGCGACCGACTGGGCGTTGGCCCCGGGCGTCACGCACACGGGGATGCCACGCTGCGTGGCGGTATCCACGTCGATGTTGCTCACGCCCACACCGTGCTTGCAGATGATGCGCAGCGTGGGGCAGGCCGCCAGGTCTGCGGCGGTCAGCAGGGCCGTGCGCGAGATGATGGCATCCACGGGCTCGGCGGAGAGGATACGGCCCACGGCGGATCGGTCCTGGCCGTCGGGCAGGTAGAGGACGCGGCAGCCGGCTTGCTCCAGCAGATCAGTGCCGGTGCGTGCCAGCGTGGGCGCCGTGACAAAGACGGTGAGGGGGGCGGAGAGCTGGGCCATGGTCAGTCGAGCTGAATCTTCGCCTGGCGCACCAGGTCGCCCCAGCTGCGGTGCTCGGAGCGCACCAGTTCGGCAAACTGCTGCATGCTGCGGCCGGTGGCGGGTGTGCTGCCCTCGGCGGCGAACTTGGCCAGCACGTCGGGCCGCGCGATCACGCGGGTGACCTCGGTGTACAGGCGCGCCAGGATGGGCGTGGTCACGCCGGCCGGCGTGACCACGCCCGACCAGGTCTGCGCGTCGAAGTCCGCAAAGCCCGACTCTGCCACCGTGGGCACGGCGGGCAGCGCATTCAGACGCGTGGGCGAGGTCACGGCCAGCGCGCGCAGGCTGCCGCCGTTGACCTGGCCAAGCACCGAGATCGAGTTGCCGACGAAGAAATCCACATGGCCGGCGCGCAGGTCGTTCACGGCAGGGCCCGCGCCCTTGTAGGGCACGTTCACCAGCGCAATGCCCGCACGCCGCTCCAGCAGCTCGATGGCCAGGTGGGCCACCGTGCCGTTGCCGGCAAAGGCCACGCGCATCGACTCGGCGCTCTTTTTGGCGGCCGCCACCAGTTCGGCCAGGCTGCGGTAGGGGGCATCGGCCTTCACCGTGACCACCATGGGCTGCGAGGCGACCAGGGCCACCGGCGCCAGGTCCTTGAGCGGGTCGAAGGGCATCCTGGCATACAGGGAGGGGTTGATGGCCATGTTCGCCGTCTGCCCGATGCCGATGGTGTAGCCGTCGGGCGCTGCCTTGGCTATGGCGTCCAGGCCGATGTTGCCTGCCGCGCCCGCGCGGTTTTCCACCACCATCACCCAGCCCGTGGCCAGGGTGATCTTTTCGGCCACCAGGCGGCCCAGGAAGTCGGCGCTGCCGCCGGGCGGGAAGGGCACCACCAGCCGGATGGGGCGCTGTGGCCAGGCATCCGTGGCCTGGGCCATGGCGGTCAGCGGCAGCAGGGCAGCGGCGGCCGCAGTGGTGAGCAAGGTGCGTCGATGGATCAAGGTGTGTCTCCGGTTTATGGGTCTGGGCGAGCGGATTCTGTGGCGCCCAAACCATTCCCGTCTATTGGATAAAATTCATTCATTCATTTCTTTTTTTCATGAATTGATGGCCGTCAACTTGCGCGATCTGGGCTACTTCGAAACGGTGGCCGAACTGGGCCATCTGGGCCAGGCTGCCGAGCGCCTGGGCCGCACCCAGCCCGCGCTGAGCAAGTCCATCCAGCGGCTGGAGGAATCGTTTGGTGCACCGCTGTTCCACCGCGCGGGGCGCGGCATCCAGCTCACCGCCGTGGGCGAGGTGCTGCTGGCCCGCGCACGGCTGCTGCGCAGCGCTTCGGACGAGGCCATGCGCGAGGTGGCCGACTTCGCGCAAGGCCATGCGGGGCACGTGCGCATCGGCAGCGGGCCGATTGCTGCCGACCATGTGCTGCCGGCGCTGTGCCAGTTGCTGCTGTCCGAGGCGCCCCGCACCACCATCGACATCACCGTGGGCCCGAGCATGGAGCTGCGCCAGCGCCTCAGCGAAGGCGGCATCGACCTGCTCATCGGCCTGGTGCCCGCGCCGGATGCACAGTTCCAGACGCACTCCATCTTCGAAGATGCCGTGGTGGTCGCCACCAGCCCCGATCACCCGGTGTTCGATCTGCGGGAGATCACGCTGCACAGCCTGCTCGCGCACGCCTGGGCACTGCCCAGCGCGTCCATTCCCAGCCGCCAGTGGCTGGACGCGGTGTTCCACTCGCGCGGCCTGGGCACCCCCCGCGTGCAGATCACCGCCAACTCCATCCCCCTGCTGCCCGCGCTGATCGCGCGCACGGGGCTGCTGAGCTTCGTCTCGCGGCGCACGCTGGTGGCGGCCAGCAAGGGCGCCTTGCGCGAGGTGCCGCTGGCCGAAACCACTTTGATACGCCCGCTGGGCGTGACCTACCGGCGCGACGGCTACCTGTCACCCGCCTCACGGCGGCTGGTGTCGCTGCTGCAGTCGCATGGTGAGCGGCTCATCGCCCAGGCCGTGGGAGAGGCCTGATAGAGGCCCCGGGGAGTGCTCACTCCACCTTGAAATCTGCCAGCAGCGGGTCGCCCGGCGGATAGCGCAGGTTGAGGTTCTGCAGCACCTGGCGCAGCACGCTGGCGATCATCAGGTTGCGGTGGGTCTTGGAGTCGGCCGGCACGATGGTCCAGGGTGCCCAGGCCGTGTGCGTGGCGTTGAGCAGGGTGTCGTAGGCCCGGCGGTAGTCCTTCCACTGCTTGCGCACTTCGATGTCGCCCATGCTGAACTTCCAGTGCTTGGCGGGGTCGTCCAGCCGCTCCTGCAGGCGCAGGCGCTGCTCCTCGGGGCTGATATGCAGCAGAAACTTGAGCACGATGGTGCCCGTCTCGCTGAGCATGCGCTCGAAATCGTTGATGTGCGCCAGGCGCTGTTGCTGCTGTTCGGGCGTGATCCAGCCGTTGACCACGGGCACCAGCACGTCCTCGTAGTGGCTGCGGTTGAAGACCGTGATGTCGCCCGCCTGCGGCACCTGCTGGTGGATGCGCCAGAGGTAGTCGTGCGCGCGTTCGGTCTCGGTGGGCGCCTTCCAGCCGATGGTGTGTACGCCCAGTGCGCTCATGCGGCCGAACACGCCGCGGATGGTGCCGTCCTTGCCCGAGGTGTCGGTGCCCTGCAGCACCACCAGCAGCTTGTAGCGCTTGTCGGCATAGAACAGGTTCTGCAACTCGTCGAGCTCCAGCGCCAGGGCTTCGACGGCAGCCTTGTCCTCGGCCTTGCTGCCCAGCGAGAACGGCTTGGCGCCCGGTTCCCAGTCGGCCAGGGTAGAGGTTTTGCCTTTCTTGCCGCCTGCCTTGGGCTGCCAGGCCGACCAGCGCTCGCCGAAGGCCTTGCTGCTGCTCTGGAAGGGAGGGGTCATGGTGTGCGTCTCCGGTGGTGTGGAAAGGGATATCAATGGTTGCCGTGGGCCGTGCGGTAGGCCATGGGGGTCTGGCCGGTGGCATGGGCAAAGGCCCGGTGCAGGCCGGCCTCGCTGGCAAAACCCAGGTCCTGGGCGATACGCTTGAGAGGGTAGCGGGTCTGGCACAGGGCATCTGCGGCCTGCCGCAATTTGATGCGACGCATCCAGTGTGCCGCAGACAGGCCCGTGTGCGCGCGCACCCGCCGCGCCAGGGTGCGGGTGGACAGGTGCATGGCCGCTGCAAGGTCGGCCAGGCACAGGCCCTGGGCCGGGCTGCGCTGCACCCAGAGCATGGCGCTGCGCAACGCGGGCTCTGCCTGGGCCATCAGGTCCAGCCCGGCAAAGACCGGATGGGTCGCGCGCGGGCGGGGCAGCATCAGCACCTCCTGCAGGTCCTGCACTGCCTGGGGCGGCAGCCGTGCCGCCAGCGCGTGCAGCATCAGCGGCAGGTAGCCGCTGGCCCCCGCGGCGGTGGTGGCCGCTGCGTGCGCCACCAGGGGTTCATCGAAGCGCCATTGCACGGCCGTGAACTCCTGCTGCAACGCCGCCTGCAGCCACCAGGTGGCCGTGGCCGTGTGGCCATCGAGCCGGCCGCTGGCGGCCAGCAGCACCACGCCGGCGCAGTAGCTCCACGCCTGCGTGCGACGCGGCAGGGCGCGCAGCGCCCGCACCAGGGGTTGCAGGGGGCGCAGTTGGGCCTGCACCTCGTCAGGTGACGACAGCCACAGGCCCGGCACCAGCACGGCATCGGCCTGTGCCTGCGCGAGGGTTGAGGTGGGCGCCAGTGCCGGCCCCTGCCATGTGGGGACCGGCTGGAGGTCCAGGCCCACCCACTGCACGTCGAACAGCGGCCGGCCCGCGCGCAGGTTGGCCGCGCGCGCCATGTCGGCTGTAGAGAACAGGCCTGCCGGCATGCAGCCCTCGTACAGCAGAAGGGCCAGGCGCAGGGGGCGCGCGGGGAAAGGAGGATCAGTGTCCGGGCGTGGCATGTATTGGCAATGAATTGTCCATTCCAGCCATTTTCACCAGGCAGGCGCTTTTGAACAATAGGGCTTCATCCAACGCACCTGCAACCACCCCATGAAGATCACCCAATTGCGCAATGCCACCATCGTGCTGGAATTCACGGTCCAGAGCGCACCCGTGGCCTTGCTGGTCGACCCCATGCTTTCGCGCCGGGGTGGCCTGCCCACGCTGCGCTACCTGGGCGGCACGCGCCGCCGCAACCCCATCGTGGAGCTGCCCGAAGGGGCCGACGCCGTGCTCGGCCGCGTGACGCATGCCCTCATCACCCATTGCCAGCGCGGCCACTTCGACCACCTGGACCGGTCGGGCAAGCAGTTCCTGCGCGGGAGAGGCACGCCCGTGCTCTGCATGCCCCGCGATGCGGACTACCTGGCCACGCGCGGCCTGGTGGCACTGCCGCTGGTGGGCACCGGCCGCCAGCCCTTTCTGGGCAGTGGGCACATCACGCCCATTGTCTGCCTGCACGGGCGCGGCTGGGTCGGCCGCCTCATGGAACATGGCCATGGCTACCTGATCGAGATGCCGGGCGAGCCCAGCGTCTACATCGCCGGGGACACGGTGCTCACCCCCGAGGTGCGCGACTGCCTCACCCGGCTGCGCCCCGAGGTGGCCGTGCTGCCGGCTGGCGGAGCGCGCTTCGACCTGGGGGGCGAGATCCTCATGGATGGGAAAGACATGATCGAGGCCTGCACCCTGGCACCCGGCATGGTGGTGGCCAACCACCTGGAAGCGCTGGACCATTGCCCCACCACGCGGTCCGGCCTGGCGGCCCTGGCCGCAGATGCCGGTGTGCAGGAGCGGCTGTGGATCCCTGAGGACGGCGAGTCACGCGTGTTCTGATGCGGACGTGGAGCAGACCTGCTCGGCGGGATGCCCGGCCCGGTACGCGTCGTGCGACATCAGCGCCACGAAGCGCCGTGCGCCCAGACCCAGCGGCCGCTCTTTGGACCACACCACGTCCACCCACAGGGCCGTGCCATTGCTCAGGTTCTCGAAGGGCATCTCCACCAGGGTGCCGGCGTCGATGCGCGGCTGCACCAGGGCGCGTGGCTGCCAGCCCCAGCCCAGGCCGGCCTCGATCAGGCCCAGGGCGGCCAGGTGGTTGTCGGTACGCCAGTGGTGGCGCGCGAAGACGAAGCGCCGGTCGATCTGCGCCAGGTCGCGGCTGGCCACCACGATCTGCCGTGTGGTCGTGAGGTGCTCCTCGCGCAGCTGCGCCTCCCCGGCCGGTTCGCCGCGCGCGGTGGCAGCTTCGCGCGCGGCCTGCAGCACCGGGTGGTCGGGTGCCATCACGGCCACCAGGGTTTCGCTGCCTACCTCCTGGAAGCCTTCGCGCCCGTCGATGCTGGGCCGCTCGAACACCAGCGCCAGCTGCGCGCGCCCGGTGTGCAGCAACTCGAGCGCATCGACCTGGGGCGCGGCCAGCACCTCCACCTGCAGCAGCGGGTATTCGCGTGCCAGGGCGGCAATGGGCTCCGTCCAGCGCGAGGCCAGCAGCTCGGGCGCAATCGCCACCGTGAGCCGTTCCTCCAGCCCCTGGGTGAGCGACAGCGCCTGCGCATTGAGCTGCTGCAGCTGACCGGCCAGCAGCCGCGCCTGGGGCTCCAGAGCCCGGGCCGCCGCCGTGGGCCGGGGCTCGCGGCCGCTGCGGTCAAAGAGCGGCATGTCCAGCTCCGCCTCCAGGTGGGCAATGGCCATGCTCACGGCAGACGGCACGCGCGAGAGGCTGCGGGCTGCAGCCGAAAAGGACCCCTGGTCCAGCACCGAAAGAAAGACCTGGATGTTGTCCGAGGAAAAAGCCATGGCTCAATCTATCAGAAAAACTGACATAAGCTAACTTTTTATATCAGAACGACGCACATAAAGTGCGGTCCATGGAATCGCAGAACACCACCACCACCTCTCTGGCGGCGCCGCAGGCTGCCGCCGGCCTGCAGGGCGTAAAGCGCCGCGTCGTCTACGTCACGCTGTACGAACTCATTGCCATTGCTGCCGCCACCGCCGGACTGGCTTTTCTGTCGGGCCAGGGCGCAGCACATGCGGGCGTGATCGCGGCCGTTGCCGCCCTCATCGCCGTGGCCTGGAACCTGCTGTTCAACTGGGCCTTCGAGCGCTGGGAGGCGCGGCAGGAGGTGCGCGGGCGCAGCGCAGCCCGCCGCGTGGTGCATGCTGTGAGCTTCGAGATGGGCTTGGTGATCACCCTGGTACCGATCTTTGCCTGGTGGTTCCAGATCAGCCTGTGGCAGGCGCTGGTGATGGACATCGGCATGATCGTCTTCTTCCTGTGCTACACCTTCGTCTTCAATTGGGTGTTCGACCAGGTGTTCGGCCTGCCCGCCAGTGCGCAGGGGGCTGCACAGGTCTGACGCCGCACGCAATGTGCGCTTTGTTACCCGGGGGATGCACAGGCTGCTTAGACTGAAAACAGTCAATCAAGGAGCCAGCATGGATCAAAACCAGGACAAGAATCCTTCGCCGCCTGCAGGCGGTGGCTTCTGGGTCAACCTCATTCGTGCCGAGATGGTCGTGCAGGTGGTGGGCCTGGTCGTCATCGGGGTGGTGGCGGTCACCGCCATCATCGTGTTCGGCATGAAATAGGACCGGCGCCTTTCTCAGGACCGCCCCGCTCGCACAACCGCATCAGCCCTGCAGCAGCTGCCCCGCGATGGCTGCAGCGGCGGTGCGTGTCTCCACCCCCAGCTTCTCGAAGATGTGCTCCAGGTGCTTGTTCACCGTGCGCGGGCTCATGCCCAGGATGTCGGCGATGTCGCGGTTGGTCTTGCCCTTGGTCAGCCACGAGAGCACCTCGGTCTCGCGCGGCGTCAACGCCACCTGCTGCAGGCGGCGCGGCGCGGCGGCCTCCGGCCGTGCGTGGCTGAGCAGCAGCATCGATTCGGCCAGGCCGCTGGCCCCCATGTGCCGGGCCAGCAGCTGCCGGCCGTCGGCCAATGCCAGGGTCTGTTCGCCATCGCGCTGGGCCTGCACCAGCCAGGCAGCGGCCAGTTCTGCGGGCGCCTCGGCATGGGCAAAGGCATCTTCCAGCCAGCGTGTGGCCTGGGGTGAGCGCCAGGCCATGCGGCCCTGGCCATCGAGTACCACCACGCCCAGGCCGGCCACGTCCACGGCCTCGCGCGCCATGCGCGTGGCCTGGGCATTGCGCACGTGGGTCGCCAGGCGCGCCAGCACCTCGGGGATGCGCAGCGGCTTGACCACATAGTCCACCCCGCCACTGTCAAAGCCCTGCAGGATCTGCGCCGTGTCCGACAGCCCGGTCATGAACACGATGGGCACGTGCGACCAGGGCGGCGTGGCCTTGAGCTGGCGGCACAGCGCAAAGCCGTCGATGCCGGGCATCACCGCGTCCAGCAGCACCCCGTCGGGCACCACCATGTCGAAGCGTTGCAGGGCCTCCTGCGCATCGCGCGCGGCCAGCACAGCATAGCCCTCTGCGGCGAGCGCGTCGCAGAGCATGCGCAGGGTGTCCAGGGCATCGTCCACCACCAGGATGACGCGCTGGCCGGGCCCTGCGGGGCTGGCTGGGGCCGATGGGTCAAAGGAGCTGTTCATGGTCGGGTTCGCGAAGGTGGTGGGCCAGGGCCTCGAAATCGAAACGGTCGGCGCAGGCCTGCAGCACGGCCAGTGCGGCGGCATGGGCAGGCAGTTCGGCACGCGCCTGGCGCAGCAGCTCGCGCACGGCGCCGGCCTGGCCCTGGCGTGCCAGTCGGGTCAGGTCGTCGCGCAGGCCCTGGGGCAGGCTGGTGGACGCAGGTACCTGGCCCACGGCCTCGCCCATTGCGGTCGGCAAGGGTGGCGGCGTGTTGTCGTGCACCCATTCGAGCTGCAGCGCCGCCTGCAGCGCGCGCAGCAGCTCGGACTCGATCACCGGCTTGCCCACGAAGCTCTGCACCTGCATGGCCGCCAGGCGCCCGGGCTCGTGGTCGAACTGGTTGGCCGAGACGAAGACGATGGGCAGCTCCGACGCCGGGCGCAGCGTGCGCAGCAGCGCGGCCGTCTGCCAGCCATCGAGGTCGTCCATGGAAATGTCCAGCAGCACCAGGTCGGGCGGGCTCTGGCGCACGATCTCCACGCATTCGAGGCCACTGGCCGCCTCGCGCACGATGAAGCCCAGCGGCACTAGCAGGCCAGCCAGCAATTGGCGCTGCAGCGGCTGGTCGTCCACCACCAGCAGCGTGCGGCGCGGGCCGATGTGGCCGATCACCGGGCGCAGTGCCGCCATGTGGGCCGGGCGCCATGCCGGGTCGGGCGAGATGCCGGGCAGGTACAGGCGCACGGTGAAGGTGCTGCCCTGGCCGGGCGTGCTGGCCACCGTGAGCTCGCCCCCCATGAGCTGCGTGAGCAGGTGCGTGATGGTCAGGCCCAGGCCGGTTCCGGCCTCGCTCGCGCGGCGGCCGGCGCTGCCACGCTCGAACGGCAGGAAGATGCGTTCAAGGTCTTGCGGCTCGATGCCGATGCCGGTGTCGATCACCTCGATGCGCGAGACATGCGGGCGAAAGTCCAGGCGCAGCCGCACCTCGCCGCGCTCGGTGAAGCGCACCGCGTTGGACAGCAGGTTGATCAAAATCTGGCGCAGCCGCTTGGCATCGGCCCGTATCCAGCCGGGCATGGTGCCTTCGGTCTGCACCACGAAGCGCAGGCCCCTGGCCTCCGCTTGCGGGCGCAGCATGCCCTCCACGTTCTGGATCAGCTCGGGCAGGGGCAGGGGCAGCAGGTCCAGGCGCAGGCGGCCGGCCTCGATGCGCGCCAGCTCCAGCGAGCCGTCGATCAGCGCATGCATGTGCTGGCCGCTGTGCTGGATGGTGGACAGGCTCTCGCGCAGCCAGCCATCGGTCTGCGGGTTCTTGAGCAGGATCTGGGTGTAGCCGAGGATGCTGTTGAGCGGCGAACGCAGCTCGTGCGTCATGCCGGCCACATAGCGCGTCTTGGCCAGGCTGGCCGATTCGGCCTGGTCCTTGGCGGCTTGCAGCTCGGCATCGGTGCGCTTGTGCGCCTCGATCTCCTGCAGCAAGAGCTGCGTCTGCCGCTCCGATTCATCCTGCGCCATGCGCCGGCTGTCGGTGCTCAGCACCACCCACCAGGCGCACACGGCGGCCAGCAGGGCCAGCAGCGCGAACACCTTGAAGAAGGGCATGCGCAGGAACTGCGCTGGCGTCTCGATGCTCTCCTGCACATAGACCACGCCGAGCAGGAAGACCATCACCGCGCACAGCGAGACCATCACCATCAGGTACTGGCCCATGCGGAAGTTGACCTTGGCCGCCCAGTGGCGCGGCAACAGCAGCGCGGCCACGGCGCGCAGCTGGTCGGTGGCGCGCGAGCCGGTCTTGCAGCGGTCATGGCAGCGCGATTCGAGCGAGCAGCACAGCGAGCAGATGGCCGCGCCATAGGCCGGGCAGCGCGCCATGTCTTCGGATTCGAACTGGTTCTCGCACACCGTGCAGCGCACCGCCTCGCCGGGCTGCCAGGTGGTGTCGGGCTGGCGCGCCAGGTAGTAGCGCCCGCCCGTGGCCCAGGCCAGCAGCGGCGCCAGCGCCATCGACAGCACCAGCGCAATGAAGGGAGAGAACGCGGCCGCCATCTCGCCGAGCATGCCCGCGTAGGCGCAGCAGGCCACCGTGGCCGCCAGCACCATGGAGCCCAGGCCCACGGGGTTGAAGTCGTACAGGTGCGCACGGCGGAACTCGATGCCCGGCGGCGACAGCCCGAGCGGTTTGTTGATCACCAGGTCAGCCACCAGCGCCCCCACCCAGGCAATCGCCACGTTGCTGTAAACCGCCAGCACCTTCTCGAGCGCGCCGAAGACCCCGAGCGTCATGAGCAGCGTGGCGATGCCCACGTTGAACACCAGCCAGACCACGCGCCCCGGGTGGCTGCGCGTGATGCGCGCGAAGAAGTTGGACCAGGCGAGCGAGCCCGCGTAGGCATTCGTCAGGTTGATCTTGATCTGCGAGACGACGACGAAGAGCACCGTGACCGCCACCGCCAGGCCCGGCAGTCCGAGCGCCGCCATGACCTGGTGGAAGCCCGCCAGGAACATCTGCGTGGGCTCGGCCGCGCGCGTGGTGCCCACCTCGAACTGCAGTGCCGCAAAGGCCAGGAAGGCGCCGCCCGCCATCTTCAGCATGCCCATCACGATCCAGCCCGGGCCCGCCACCAGCACCGCGCCCCACCAGCGCCAGCGGTTGGCGGCCGTGCGCTCGGGCAAAAAGCGCAGAAAGTCCACCTGCTCGCCGATCTGCACCACCAGCGAGAAGATCACCGTGCCCGCCACGCCGAACATCAGCAGGTTGAACTGGCTGCTGCCGCTCTTGAGGCCCGACAGCCCCGCGAAGTCGCGGTACAGCTGCGGCTGCGCCAGCGCGATCCAGACGAAGGGCAGCAGCAGCAAAAACAGCCACAGCGGCTGCGTCCAGGCCTGAAGGCGCGAGATCAGCGTGATGCCGCGCATGGCCAGGGGCAGGATGACCAGGGACGAGACCACGTAGCACCACTGCAGCGGCCAGTCCACCACCATCTGCAGCGCCAGCGCCATGATGGCCGCCTCCAGCGCGAAGAAGATGAAGGTGAACACCGCGTAGATCAGCGAGGTGATGGTCGAGCCCAGGTAGCCGAAGCCCGCGCCGCGCGTGAGCAGGTCCATGTCCAGCCCGTAGCGCGCCGCGTAGTAGGCAATCGGCAGCCCGGTGAGGAAGATCAGCACCCCCACCGCGAGGATGGCCCACATGGCATTGCTGAAGCCGTAGTTGAGCGCAATCGCCCCGCCGATGGCCTCCAGCGCCAGAAAGGACAGCGAGCCGAACGCCGTGTTCGCCACGCGGAACTCGCTCCAGCGCCGAAAGCTCTTGGGGGTGTAGCGCAGCGCGTAGTCCTCCATGGTCTCGTCGGCCACCCAGGCGTTGTACTCGCGCCGGAAGCGAAAGATCGTCTGCTGGGCAGGCTGGGGCGCGCCGGACGGAGGGGTGGAGGGCATGCACGGGGCCCATGCAAGAAACGTTCTAGCAACGCTTGCCGCGAGGTGCGTACGCACGGGCTACGTTAATTGACGTATGGGCGCGTACCAGGGTTGTCCCTAATCTTGGCACCAGCGCGGCACCCACGGCAACCCAGCCGGCCAGCGCCGCACACCACCCCAACCCGTCTGTTGCAAGGAGCGTTTTCACCATGAAGCACCTCACCGATCCGAATGCCCTGGGCCTTCCTCCCTCCACGGACGGCGGCCGCCGCCGCCTGCTGCAGGCCATGGGCGCCGCCTCGATGGCGGGCCTGCCGGCCTGGTCCTTCGCCCAGCCCACCGCCCAGGTCAACACCACCAAGCTGGCCGTGACGGACACCGAAGTCACCGTGGGCCAGCTGCATTCGGCCACCGGCACCATGGCCATCTCCGAGACCGGCTCCATCCAGGCCGAGCAGCTCGCCATTGACCAGATCAATGCCATGGGTGGCGTGCTGGGCCGCAAGATCAAGGTCATCAAGGAAGACGGCGCCTCCGACTGGCCTACCTTCGCCGAAAAATCCAAGAAGCTGCTCATCAACGACCACTGCGCCGCCGTGTTCGGCTGCTGGACCAGCGCCTCGCGCAAGGCCGTGCTGCCGGTGTTCGAAAAGGAGAACGGCCTCTTGTACTACCCCACCTTCTACGAAGGCCTGGAGCAGTCCAAGAACGTGATCTACACCGGCCAGGAGGCCACGCAGCAGATCCTGTACAGCCTGGAGTGGGCCAAGACCGAGAAGAAGGCCAAGACCTTCTTCCTGATCGGCTCGGACTACATCTGGCCGCGCACCTCGATGAAGATCGCGCGCAAGCACGTGGAGAACTTTCAGAAGGGCAAGATCGTGGGCGAGGAGTACTACCCGCTGGGCAGCACCAACTTCGGCTCGCTGATGAACAAGATCAAGGTGCAGAAGCCCGACTGCCTGTTCGTCGCCGTGGTGGGCGGCTCCAACGTGGCGTTCTACAAGGCGCTCAAGGCCGCCGGCATCACGGGCGACAAGCAGCTTTTGGTCACCCTCTCGGTCACCGAGGACGAGATGACGGGCGTGGGCGGCGAGAACTTCGCGGGCTTCTTCTCGTCGATGAAGTACTTCCAGTCGCTGGACAACGAGAACAACAAGAAGTTCGTCGCTGCCTTCAAGGGCAAGTACGGCAAGGATGCCGTGATCGGCGACGTGACCCAGGCCGGCTACCTGGGCCCGTGGCTGTGGAAGGCCGCGGTCGAGAAGGCCAAGAGCTTCGACGTGGACAAGGTGGTGGCCGCCTCGCCGGGCATTGAGCTCAAGACCGCACCCGAGGGCTACGTCAAGCTCGACGCCAACCACCACCTGTGGAGCAAGTCGCGCATCGCCATGGGCATGCCGGATGCGAGCTTCAAGGTCGTCGCAGAGTCGCCCGAGCTCATCAAGCCCGATCCATTCCCTAAGGGCTACCAGTAATTCCCACCGCCGCAGCGTCCGGCCCACCAGGCCGGGCCGCTGCATGGCCACCCCTTGTTTGCCGTGAATGGAGTCTGGCACCCATGAACTTTTCGGAAATGCTCAACATCGGCCTCATGCAGGGCTTTGCGGGCCTGAGCCTGTTTGCCGTGCTGCTGCTCATGGGCCTGGGGCTGGCCATCATCTTCGGGCAGATGGGCGTGATCAACATGGCGCATGGCGAGTTCATGACCATCGGCGCCTACACCATCTACCTGGGCTCCACGCTGGCCTCCACGCATGCGCCGCAGCTGGTGGCTTACTATTTTCCGGTGGCCATCGTGGCCGCCTTCGGCTTTGCCTTTGCCGCGGGCTGGCTGGTGGAGTGGGGGCTCATCCGCCACCTGTACAAGCGCCCGCTCGATACGCTGCTGGCTACCTGGGGCATCAGCCTGGCACTGCAGCAGTGCTTTCGCACCTTCATCGGCCCCAAGGAAGTCAGCCCCACGCTGCCCGACTGGCTGCTGGGCTCCTGGGCGCCCGTCGAGGGCCTGGACATCCCCATCAACGGCATGTTCGTGCTGGGTCTCACGGCGGTGGTCACCTGTGGCGTGCTGCTGGCTCTGCACCGAAGCCGCTGGGGCCTCAGGGTCCGTGCCACGGTGGCCAACCGCGTGATGGCCAACGCCACGGGCATCGATACGCAAAAGACCGACCGCCTGACTTTCGCCATCGGCTGCGGCATCGCCGGCGTGGCGGGGGCTGCCTTCACCACCATCGGCTCCACGGGGCCGACCTCGGGCTCGCTCTACATCGTGGATGCCTTCCTGGTCGTCACCTTCGGCGGCGCGGCCAGCCTGTTGGGCACCGTGGTCTCGGCCTTCGGCATCGCGCAGACGCAGTCGATCACCGAGTTCTTCCTGGCCGGCTCCATGGCCAAGGTGATCACGCTGTCGCTGATCGTGCTGATCCTCATGGTGCGGCCGCAGGGCCTGTTCGCCTCCAAGGTGCGCCGCTGAGCGTTTGTCGACCCCCCACCTGAGTTCACCGGAGTCCTTTCATGAATGCCCTCAAAGCCTGGATCCAGCGCTACCAGCTCGCCAGCCTGGTGCTGCTCACCGTGCTGCTGGCCGTGGTGCTGCCACTGGCGCTCGACATCTTTCGCCTGAACCTCGTGGGCAAATACCTCACCTACGCCTTCGTGGCCATCGGTCTGGTCATGGTCTGGGGCTACGGCGGCGTGCTCAGCCTGGGGCAGGGCGTGTTCTTCGGCCTGGGCGGCTACGCCATGGCGATGTTCCTCAAGCTCGAAGCCTCCGATCCCATCAGCACCAAGATCCAGTCCACACCGGGCATTCCCGACTTCATGGACTGGAACCAGATCACCGAACTGCCCGCACTCTGGGTGCCGTTCAAGAGCCTGCCGTTCTCGTTGGCTGCCGTGATCGTGGTGCCCACGCTGCTGGCCTGGATCGTGAGCTTCGCCATGTTCAAGCGCCGCGTGGGCGGGGTGTACTTCGCCATCATCACCCAGGCCGTGGCGCTGATCTGCACCGTGCTCATCATCGGCCAGCAGGGCTACACCGGCGGCGTCAACGGCATGACCGACCTCAAGACCCTGTGGGGCTGGGACACGCGCACCGACAGCGCCAAGTACATCCTGTACTACGTGTGCGTGGCACTGCTGGTGTTGTCCATCGTGCTGTGCCGCTTCATCCAGACCAGCAAGCTCGGCACCCTGCTGCTGGCCATGCGCGACAAGGAAGACCGCGTGCGCTTTTCGGGCTACGACGTGGCCAACTTCAAGGTCTTCACCTTCTGCCTGGCCGCTGCGCTGTCGGGTATCGGCGGTGCGCTGTTCTCGCTGCAGGTGGGCTTCATGTCGCCGAGCTTCGTGGGCATCGTTCCCTCCATCGAGATGGTGATCTATGCCGCCGTGGGCGGGCGCATGAGCCTGGTGGGTGCGGTCTACGGCACCTTGCTGGTGAATGCGGGCAAGACCTACTTCTCCGAGAGCTTCCCCGACCTGTGGCTGTTCCTCATGGCGGCCCTGTTCATCGGCGTGACCATGGCCTTCCCCATGGGCCTGGCGGGCCTGTGGGAGAGCCACATCGTGCCTTGGTGGAAGGGCCGGCGCGAGGCGCTGCGCCAGGCCTCTGTGCCACCACCCACGACCACCCCGCGTACTGCCACCGAGGCCGAAGCCGCCAAGGCTCCCACCCTGCCCGAAGGCACCAGCAGCCAGAGCGCCTGAGCGCACCCCGCACCCGGAGCACCCTTCATGAGCAACACCGACTTCGCCCTGGCCGTGGAAGACCTCACGGTCTCGTTCGACGGCTTCAAGGCCATCGACGCCCTCACGCTGTATGTCGACAAGAACGAGCTGCGCGTGATCATCGGCCCCAACGGTGCGGGCAAGACCACGCTCTTGGACCTGATCTGCGGCAAGACGCGCGCCACCGGTGGCAGCATCAAGTTCAAGAACGAGGAGCTCACGCGCATGGCCGAACACAAGCGCGTGCGCCTGGGCATCGGCCGCAAGTTCCAGACGCCCTCGATCTACGAGAACCTCTCGGTGTTCCAGAACCTGGAGGTCTCCTACCCCTCGGGCCGCTCGGTCTTCGGCGCGCTGGCGTTCCGTTGCACACCGGCGGTGAAGGAGCGTGTGCAGGCCGTGGCCGATGACATCGGCCTGGGCGACAAGCTCGAAACCGAGGCGGGCCTGCTCTCGCACGGGCAAAAGCAGTGGCTGGAGATCGGCATGTTGCTGATGCAGGAGCCCGAGCTGCTGATGCTCGACGAACCCATCGCCGGCATGAGCGCGCGCGAGCGCGAGCTCACCGCCGAGCTGCTGCAGCGCATCTGCAAGAACCGCGCGGTGATCGTGATCGAGCACGACATGGAGTTCGTCAAGCGCATCGCGCACAAGGTCACCGTCATGCACCAGGGAAAGATCCTGGCCGAGGGCTCGATGGACAAGGTCCAGAACGACCCGAAGGTGATCGACGTCTACCTCGGCCACTGACCGACCATCCCCCGCACAGGAGAGCACCCATATGTTGGAAGTCAAGGACCTGTTCGTGGCCTATGGCCAGAGTGAAGCACTGCACGGCATCTCGTTCTCGGGCCGCGCCAACGAAACCGTGGCCATCATGGGCCGCAACGGCATGGGCAAGACCACGCTGTTCAAGAGCCTCATGGGCGTGATGCCGGTCAAGAGCGGCAGCATCAGCGTGGCCGGCCAGGAGGTGACGAAGGACGAGAGCTTTCGCCGCGTGGCCAAGGGCATCGCCTACGTGCCCCAGGGCCGCATGATCTTTCCGACACTGACGGTGGAAGAGAACATCCAGACGGGCCTCGAAAACTCGAAGACGCGCGAGATACCCGACGAGATCTACGCGCTGTTCCCCGTGCTCTGGGACATGCGCCGGCGCAAGGGCGGCAACCTCTCGGGCGGGCAGCAGCAGCAGCTGGCGATTGCGCGCGCGCTGGTCACCGACCCCAAGGTGCTGCTGCTCGACGAGCCCACCGAGGGCATCCAGCCTTCCATCATCAAGGACATCGCCAAGGCACTCAACGAGATCCGCAAGCTGCGCCAAATCACCATCGTGGTCAGCGAGCAGGTGCTCTCGTTTGCCATGGACGTGGCCGACCGCCTGTTCGTCATCGAAGGCGGCCGCCTGGTGCACGAGACGGCGCGCGCGGACACCGACCAGCAGCACATCAAGGCCTACCTTTCCGTCTGAGCCTTTCTCCCGTCTCTTTTCGTTCCCCTCCACAACCATCCAAGGAGCAACACGCCATGGCCGATACCCTGATCAAGGTGGACCTCAAGCAGTCCCCGTACGACAACCCGTTGATGCACAACCGCTGGCACCCGGACATCCCCATGGCCGTGTGGGTGGAGCCCGGGGCGGAGTTCAAGCTCGAAACCTATGACTGGACGGGTGGCGCGATCAAGAACGACGACAGCGCCGACGACGTGCGCGACGTGGACCTGTCCACTGTGCACTTCCTGTCGGGCCCCGTGGGCGTCAAAGGCGCAGAGCCGGGCGACCTGCTGGTGGTGGACCTGCTCGACATCGGCGCGCGCGACGACAGCCTGTGGGGCTTCAACGGCTTCTTCTCCAAGAAGAACGGCGGCGGCTTCCTGACCGAGCACTACCCGCTGGCGCAAAAGTCCATCTGGGACTTCCACGGCATGTTCACCAACAGCCGCCACATCCCGGGCGTGAACTTCGCAGGGCTGATCCACCCCGGCCTGATCGGCTGCCTGCCCGACCAGAAGATGCTCGACGCCTGGAACGCCCGCGAGGCCGAGCTGATCGCCACCGACCCGGACCGCGTGCCCGGCCTGGCCAACCCGCCCAACGGCACCACCGCCCACATGGGCAAGCTGCAGGGCGAGGCCAAGGCCAAGGCCGCCGCCGAGGGCGCGCGCACCGTGCCGCCGCGCGAGCACGGCGGCAATTGCGACATCAAGGACCTCTCGCGCGGCTCCAAGGTGTACTTCCCGGTCTACGTGGAAGGCGCGGGCCTCTCGGTGGGCGACCTGCACTTCAGCCAGGGCGATGGCGAAATCACCTTCTGCGGCGCCATCGAGATGGCCGGCTGGGTACACATGAAGGTCAGCCTGATCAAGGGCGGCATGGCCAAGTACGGCATCAAGAACCCCATCTTCAAGCCCAGCCCGGTTACGCCCAACTACAAGGACTACCTGATCTTCGAGGGCATCTCGGTCGACGAATCGGGCAAGCAGCACTACCTGGATGTCACGGTGGCCTACCGCCAAGCCTGCCTGAACGCCATCGAATACCTCAAGAAGTTCGGCTACAGCGGCGCGCAGGCCTATTCCATCCTGGGCACCGCCCCGGTGCAGGGCCATATCAGCGGTGTGGTGGACGTGCCCAATGCCTGCGCCACGCTGTGGCTGCCCACGGAGATCTTCGACTTCGACATCAACCCCACGGCCGCCGGCCCGGTGAAGATGCTCGACGGCAGCATCGACATGCCGATCTCGCAAGACAAGTAGCAAGGCAGGCCCCCCATGCCCACCTACGACTACGCCTGCGCCGACTGCGGCAATTTCGATGCGCTGCGCAGCGTGGCCCTGCGCAACGAGCCCTGTGCCTGCCCCGCCTGCGGGGCGGCTTCGGCACGCGTATTCGCCCACGCACCGCACCTGGCCTGCGTGAGCCCAGAGCAGCGCCGCGCGCACGACACCAACGAGCGTGCCCAGCACGCCCCGCGCTCGTCCTCACGCGATGGCGATGCCGGCAGCTATGGCCGGCTGCGCCATCCCTCGGGGTGTGGTTGCTGCAGCGGCGGCAGCAGCAAACGCGGCAGCACCGTCACCGCTCCCAACGGCGCCAAGACCTTTCCCACCAAAAGGCCCTGGATGATCAGCCACTGACGAGTCCAACGATTCCCAAGGAGACCACGCCATGATCCACGGCGACATTTCAAGCAGCAAGGACACCGTCGGCGTCGCGGTCGTCAACTACAAGATGCCGCGCCTGCACACCCAGGCCGACGTGCTGGACAACGCGCGCAAGATCGCCGACATGCTGGTCGGCATGAAGACCGGCCTGCCGGGCATGGACCTCGCCATCTTCCCCGAGTACAGCACCCACGGCATCATGTACGACCGCCAGGAGATGATGGACACCGCCACCACCATTCCTGGCCCCGAGACGGAAATCTTCGCGGCGGCGTGCCGCAAGGCCAAGGTCTGGGGCGTGTTCTCGCTGACCGGCGAGCGGCACGAGGAGCACCCGCACAAGATGCCCTACAACACGCTGATCCTGATGAACGACCAGGGCGAGATCGTGCAGAAGTACCGCAAGATCATGCCCTGGACGCCCATTGAGGGCTGGTACCCGGGCGACCAGACCTATGTGAGCGACGGGCCCAAGGGCCTGAAGATCAGCCTCATCATCTGCGACGATGGCAACTACCCCGAGATCTGGCGCGACTGCGCGATGAAGGGGGCCGAGCTCATCGTGCGCTGCCAGGGCTACATGTACCCGGCCAAAGAGCAGCAGATCCTCATCAGCAAGGCCATGGCCTTTGCCAACAATACCTACGTGGCGGTGGCCAATGCGGCAGGGTTCGATGGCGTGTACAGCTACTTCGGCCACTCGGCGCTGATTGGCTTTGACGGCCGCACGCTGGGTGAGTGCGGTGAAGAGGAGTACGGCGTGCAGTATGCGGCGCTCTCCACCAGCCTGATCCGCGATTTCCGCAGGAACGGCCAGTCCGAGAATCACCTGTTCAAGCTGCTGCACCGCGGCTATACCGGCGTTCTCAACTCCGGCGAAGGAGACAAAGGCGTGGCCGCCTGCCCCTACGGCTTCTACCAGCGCTGGGTAACCGACCCCGAGGGCACGCGCCAGGCCGTAGAGGCGCTCACGCGCAGCACGGTGGGCACGGCCGAATGCCCCATCGACGGGATTCCGCACGCATAGGCACGGGTCAGCGTCGCTCTGTGCCATCCACCATCGGGAACGCCTGGAAAGCGCGCGTGAAGTCGCAACAGGACTGGGCCAGCATGGTGATGGACGACACCAGCGCACTGCGGTGCTCGCCCTTGTACAGCGCCACATAGGGCACGGGCGGCAGGGGTGGGTCCACTTCCAGCACGGCCAGCAGGCCTGCGCCGATGAGCGGGTCCAGGCAGTGGCGCGGCAGGTAGCTCACGCCCAGCCCCGAGATGGTCAGGCCGATCAGCGCGATCAGGTTGCTCACCACGATGGCGTCCGAGGGCTCGGCGCCCAGTTCCTTCATCCATGCGTCGTAGCGCCGGCCGGTGCCTGACGACTGCCCCTGCACCAGCAGCCGCTGGTGCGCCAGTTGGTGCAGGCGCACCGGGCCGGCGGGCAGCAGGCCGGGCTGGCACATCCAGGCGCTCTCCACCTGGCCCACGGCCTTGGCGGGCAGGCGCGCATCGGCAAACGCATCGGGCACGATGATCAGGTCCAGGTCATCGGCCAGCAGCTTGTCGCGCAGCGGCAGGCTGCCGTCCACGTCGGGCTCCAGCGTCACCTTGGGGTAGTGCTGCTGCACCAGGGCCACCAGCCGGGGCAGCCAGGTCATGGCCGTGAGTTCGGTCACGCCGATGCGCAGGCGCCGCTCGATCACCCCCGGCTTGCTGAACTGCTCCACCGCGGCGTCGCGCTGGCGCAGCAACTGGCGAGCCAGCACGAACATCTCTTCGCCCTTTTCAGTGAGGCGCGCGGTGCGCTGGCTGCGGTCGAACAGCGGGGTGTCGAACAGCTGCTCCAGCTCATGCACCCGTTTGGATACGGCCGACTGCGAAGTGTGCAGCTTGTGTGCCGCCTGGGCAAAGCCGCCCAGTTGGGCGATCCAGTACAGGGCCTCGAGCTGCTTGAAGGTCATCATGGAAATGCGCGGCTTTCAAATCACTTTTATTCATGCAATTCGAGCACAAAAAATCGCTTTTTTTAAAGTGAGGGCAATTCCAAAATCCATTCCAGCCCGCCATCGAACGCACTGAACTGCTGAGCGCCGGTGGCGAATCCTGGTCCCGCTGACCGTCCCCTGCTTTTCTGGAAAGACCGCCATGCACCCCTTCAAAATGTCCGCTCTCGCTGTACTGGGCGCCACCATGCTGGTATCGGCTGCCATGGCGCAGGAGGTCGACACCCTGCGCAAGATCAAGGAGAGCGGCACCATCCACATTGGCAACCGCGACAGCTCCGTCCCCTTCTCGTACAAGCCCACGGGCAGCGGCGACCCCGTAGGCTTTTCCAACGACATCTGCCTGAAGATCGTCGACGCCGTCAAAGCCAAACTCGGCCTGCCCGCGCTGCGCGTGCAATACACCTTGCTCAATTCGCTGAACCGCATTCCGCTGATACAGAACGGCACCGTGGACCTGGACTGCGCCACCACCACCAACTCGGTGGTGCGCCAGCAGCAGGTCGCATTCGCGCCCAGCCACTTCGTTACCAACATCACCGTGGCGGTCAAGAAGAAGTCGGGCATCACCTCGCTGGCGGACCTGGCGGGCAAGAGCGTGGCGACCGTGGCCGGCAGCACCTCGATCCAGTTGCTGCGCAGCTTCCGCCGCACAGAAAACCTGGAGGTGCAGGAGATTTCGGGCAAGGACACCGCCGACGCCTTCCTGCTGCTGGCCAGCGACCGGGCCGTGGCCTACGTGCTCGACGACGTGCAGCTCGCAGGGCTGATCGCCGTGTCACCCAACCCTGGTGACTACGTGATCCTCAAGGACGTGGTGCTGCGCCAGGAGCCCTACGGCATCATGCTGCGCAAGAACGATGCGCCCTTTCAGGCGCTGGTGGACCAGACCGTCACCCAGCTCATGAAGTCCGGCGAGATGGAGCGGCTGTATGCGCGCTGGTTCACCCAGCCCATCCCGCCGAGCAACATCAACATCAACTTTCCGATGACCGATGCGGTGCGCGAGGCCTACCGCAACCCCAACAACAAGGGGGTGTGATGGCTGCATCATCTCTGACCGGGCATCCCGACGGCCTCTTGTTCCCCGAGGACCTGATGCGGGCGGTGCGCGAGCGTTTCCTGCAGGTGGAGCATGACCACCATGGGCGCGAGCGCCTGTATTTCGACAATGCGGGCGGCTCGCTGCGTCTGAAGGCCGCCGTGGAGCGCATGGGCCAGGTCGATGCCGTGCCGGACAATACCGAGCGCATCCACGAGGTGGCGCGCGAGCTGCAGGGCGTGCAGGCCACCGGTGCGGGCGACCTGCGCACATTGCTCAACGCACAGGGGGGCAGCGTCTATGCGGCCCTGACCGCATCAGGCGCCATGTTCGACATGGTGCGCGCCGTGGCCGAGAACGTGCCGGGCACCAACATGGTCACCACGGTGCTCGAGCACCCCTCGTCCTTCGACGCCATGGAGCGCTACGCGCGCCAGACGGGCCGGGAGCTGCGCGTGGCCCCGAGCAACCCGGCCACCGGCGGGGTCGACGTGGATGCCATCGTGCGCCTGGTGGATGAGGGCACTTGCCTGCTCAACGTGATCTATGCGTCCAACATCTCGGGCGCCAAGCTCGACATGGTGCAGATCGTGGAGCGCGCCCGCGCCGTGAAGCCCGACCTGTACATCATCGTGGACGCCGTGCAGCATGCGCCCCACGGCCTCATCGACCTGCAGGCCACGCCGGTGGACGGCATCAACATCGCGCCCTACAAGTTCTTTGGCTGCCGGGGCTCGGGGCTGGCCTGGCTGTCGGACCGCGCGGCCGCATTGCCCCACCACAAGCTGGCCGGCAAGGCGCCGGACTTCTGGGACCTGGGCAGCGCAGCGCCCTGGCAGTTCGCGGTGCTTACCGAAATCATGGACTACGTGTGCTGGCTGGGCGAGGCGTCGGGTGTTGCCGTGCCTGCTGCTGCAGGCCGCCGCGAGCGATTTGCCGCAGGCATGGAGCGCATCCTGCTGCACGAGCGCGCACTGCTGGCGCGCCTGCTCGACGGCAGTGCCGAGGTGCCCGGGCTGCGCGCCATGGAGGGCGTGCAGGTCTACCTGGACCATGGCGACCTGGCGCGGCGCGATTTGATCATCGCCATCGGCCTTTCGGGAATCGACTGCACCCAGGCGGTGCACGAGTACGGCCTGCGCGGCGTCACGGTGTACGAGCGCAGCGCGGCCAGCATCTACTCGCGGCGCATGCTCGAATCGTTCGGGCTGCAGGGCGCCGTGCGGGTCTCGCCGCTGCACTGCCACTCGCCTGCGGATGTCGACCGGTTCCTGCACACCACGTGGGACATCGTGCGCGATGTCGCCGCGCGTTCGCTGGTGCTTGCGTAGGCCGGGACAGCCATGGCCATAATGCGGCCCACATGGTGGCGCCTGCATCCCTTCTCCCTTCCTTCCTCCCCCTGGCCTGTGTGGCCCTGACCGCCCTGGCCCTGCTGGCTGGCTGTGCCGCCCCGGCGCTCACCCCGCGCGGCGAGGTGAAGGGCGCATCGGCCACCACGGGCGAGCTGGCCCAGTCCGACGTGAACCGCATGGCCACCCTGGCCATGCGCGATAACCTGGCCAGCCTGACCCTGCTGATGGACAAGCTGTACCGCCGCAACCCGGCCGAGTGGCGCAAGGCCGGCGCCGCCAGCCGCGAACAGGCCATGGAGCAGGTGCGCGCCGCCGTCGAGCAGCGCCAGCCCTGGGCGCCGCTGCAGGGCCGGCGCGACATCGCGGCCCTGGCCTTTGCGCTGGCGCCCGAGTTCACGGGCGACCGGGTGGCCGCCTTCATTGTCGCCACGGCCGACATGCTGGTCACCGCGCATGGCGGCAAGACCGAGTTCTTTCTGCTCGACTCGCTCGACGCCCAGCACCTGTACAACGCCGCGCGCAACGTCGAGTCGGCCGTGTGGCTGCTGTCCCAGCGGCGCAATGCCGCAGGCCAGCCGCTGCTGTGGGCCGACGAGATCGGCCCCCAGGGGCGCAACCTGAGCTTCGAGCGCGAATTCGGCAAGGTCATCGCCCGCCTGGACCTGGTGGCCGTGGTGGTGACCGAAAAATACCGGCGCGCGGCCATCAGCTATGTGCAGGGGATTGTCGGGGGCACTTTCCTGCAATTCCTCCCCGTACGCTGAGCAGGTAAAATCGCATCTTCCCCGAGGAGCGTTGCAGCGGACCGCCCAGGCACACAGATGCCTGCTGTCCGTCAGGCTCGGGGCCGACCATCCCGCAACGACGCTCACCTACGTTACTGAACCGATTGCGCAGGTGAGTCTGATGTCCGTCCTTCCCATGCCCCCCCTGAAGCTGTCCGGCCTGGAGCCCGTCTCCATTGGCGAGGGCACCCTCTTCGTCAACATCGGCGAGCGCACCAACGTCACCGGCTCCAAGGCCTTTGCCCGGATGATCCTGAACGGGCAGTACGAGGAGGCCCTGGCCGTGGCCCGCCAGCAGGTGGAGAACGGTGCCCAGGTCATCGACATCAACATGGACGAGGCCATGCTCGACAGCAAGGCCGCCATGGTGCGCTTTCTGCAGCTCATCGCCTCCGAGCCCGACATCGCGCGCGTGCCCATCATGGTCGACAGCTCCAAGTGGGAGGTGATCGAGGCCGGCCTGCGCTGCGTGCAGGGCAAGGGCATCGTCAACTCCATCTCCATGAAGGAGGGCATCGACAAGTTCAAGCACGAGGCGCGCCTGGTGCGCCGCTACGGCGCCGCCGCCGTGGTGATGGCCTTCGACGAGAAGGGCCAGGCCGACACCTACGAGCGCAAGATCGAGATCTGTGAGCGCGCCTACCGCGTGCTGGTCGACGAGGTGGGCTTTCCGCCCGAGGACATCATCTTCGACCCCAACATCTTCGCGGTGGCCACCGGCATCGAGGAGCACAACAACTACGCGGTCGACTTCATCGAGGCCGTGCGCTGGATCAAGCAGAACCTGCCCGGCGCCAAGGTATCGGGCGGTGTCTCTAACGTGAGCTTCAGCTTCCGTGGCAACGATCCGGTGCGCGAAGCCATCCACACCGTGTTCCTGTACCACGCCATCAAGGCCGGCATGGACATGGGCATCGTCAACGCCGGCATGGTCGGCGTCTACGACGACCTCGAACCCACGCTGCGCGAGCGAGTCGAGGACGTGGTGCTCAACCGCCGGCCCGATGCGGGCGAGCGCTTGGTCGAGGTGGCAGAGACCGCCAAGAGCGGTGCCAAGGACGAGAGCAAGCGCCTTGAATGGCGCGGCACGCCCGAGTCCCCCAAGACCGTGGGCGAGCGCCTGTCGCACGCGCTGGTGCATGGCATCACCGACTTCATCGTCGAAGACACCGAAGAGGCCTACCAGATCGTGCTGGCCAGGGGCGGGCGCCCGCTGCACGTGATCGAGGGCCCGCTGATGGACGGCATGAACGTCGTGGGCGACCTGTTCGGCGCCGGCAAGATGTTCCTGCCCCAGGTGGTGAAAAGCGCGCGCGTGATGAAGTCCGCCGTGGCCCACCTGATTCCCTACATCGAGGAAGAAAAGCGCCTGGACGAGCTGGCCGGGCGCGACGTGCGCAGCAAGGGCAAGATCATCATCGCCACCGTCAAGGGCGACGTGCACGACATCGGCAAGAACATCGTCACCGTCGTGCTCCAATGCAACAACTTCGAGGTGGTGAACATGGGCGTGATGGTGCCCTGCCACGAGATCCTGGCGCGCGCCAAGGTCGAGGGGGCCGACATCGTCGGCCTGTCGGGCCTGATCACGCCCAGCTTGGAGGAAATGCAGTACGTGGCCGGCGAGATGCAGAAGGACGACCATTTCCGCATCAAGAAGATCCCGCTGCTCATCGGCGGCGCCACCACCAGCCGCGTGCACACCGCCGTGAAGATCGCGCCCCACTATGAGGGCCCCGTGGTCTATGTGCCCGATGCCTCGCGCAGCGTGAGCGTGGCCCAGAGCCTGCTGGGCGAGGGCGTGGACCACTACGTGCAGGAGCTCAACGCCGACTACGACAAGGTGCGCACCCAGCACGCCAACAAGAAGCAGACCCCGCTGTGGCCCCTGGCCAAGGTCCGCGCCAACAAGACGCCGGTGGACTGGGCCGCGTTCAAGCCCACCGTGCCGCGCGCGCTGGGCCGGCGCGTGTTCAAGAACTTCGACCTGGCCGAGCTGGCGCGCTACATCGACTGGGGCCCGTTCTTCCAGACCTGGGACCTGGCCGGCCCCTACCCCGCCATCCTGACCGACGAGGTGGTGGGTGTGGAGGCCACGCGCGTGTTCGCCGATGCGCAGGCCATGCTGAAAAAGATCATCGAGGGCCGCTGGCTCACCGCCAGCGGTGTGATGGGCCTGTACCCGGCCAACAGCGTGAACGACGACGACATCGAGTTCTACACCGACGAGACGCGCACCGAGGTCGCCATGACCTGGTACGGCATGCGCCAGCAAACCGAAAAGCACGTCATCGACGGCGTGACGCGCCCCAGCCGCTGCCTGGCCGACTTCGTCGCGCCCAAATCGAGCGGCATCGCCGACTACGCCGGCATGTTCGCCGTGACGGCGGGCCTGGGCATCGAGAAGAAGGAAAAAGCCTTCATCGACGCGCTCGACGACTATTCCGCGATCATGTTCAAGAGCCTGGCCGACCGCCTGGCCGAGGCCTTTGCCGAGTGCCTGCACCACCGCGTGCGCACCGACCTGTGGGGCTATGCCGCAGGCGAGCAACTGACCAACGACGAGATGATCGGCGAGAAGTACGCCGGTATCCGCCCCGCGCCCGGCTACCCGGCCTGCCCCGACCACAGCGCCAAGAGCGCGCTGTTCAACGTGTTGCAGTGCGGCGAAGTCGGGATGACCCTGACCGAGAGCCTGGCCATGATGCCGGCCGCCAGCGTGAGCGGTTTCTACCTGGGCCACCCCGAGAGCACGTACTTCAACGTCGGCAGGATCGGCGAGGACCAGCTGCACGACATGGCCCAGCGCCGGGGCATGGATGAGGCCGTGCTGGCGCGCTTGCTGGCGCCCAACCTGTAAAAGCAGCCTCTCCTTGGAGGGGCTGCCTGCGGGGCGTCAGGCGATGATCGTCCCGCTGACCTCACCCAGCCCGATGCGCACCGCGCCTTCGCGCTCGCACCAGCCCTTGAGGATCAGCGTGTCCCCGTCTTCGAGGAAGCTGCGCTTCTCGCCATTGGGCAGGGTCACGGGCTGCTTGCCGCCACCAGTCAGCTCCAGCAGCGAGCCGGCTTCGCTCGCTTCGGGGCCCGAGAGCGTGCCCGATCCCATCAAATCGCCGGGCTGCAGGTTGCAGCCGTTCACCGTGTGGTGCGCCACCAGTTGCGCGGGCGTCCAGTAGGCGGCGCGCTGGGTGTTGGTCAGTGCCAGGCGCACGGCGGGCTCGCCGGCTTCGCGCATGCGGGCGGTCTGCAGCAGCACCTCCAGCGCGATGGTGAAGGCGCCTTGGGCGCGGTTACCGGGCGAGTCGAGGTAGGGCAGGGGCTGCGGGTCGGCCGCGTCGCGCTCGAACGGCGCGCGGAACGGCGCCAGCGCTTCCATGGTCACCACCCAGGGCGAGAGCGTGCTGGCGAAGTTCTTTGACAGGAAGGGGCCCAGCGGCTGGTATTCCCAGCCCTGGATGTCGCGCGCGCTCCAGTCGTTGAACAGGGCCACGCCGAACAGGTGCTGCTCCGCTTGGCCGATGGCGATGGGCTCGCCCTGCGCATTGCCCTGGCCAATGAACCAGCCCAGCTCCAGCTCGTAGTCCAGGCGCTTGCAGGGGCCGAGCGTGGGCGCGGCGGCCTCGGGCGCCTTGGTCTGGCCTTGCGGGCGCTTGACGCGCTGGCCGCTGATGCCGATGGACGAGGCGCGGCCGTGGTAGCCGATGGGCACCCACTTGTAGTTGGGCAGCAGCGGGTTGTCCGGGCGGAACTGCTTGCCCACCGTTGTGGCGTGGTGCACGCTGGTGTAGAAGTCGGTGTAGTCGCCGATCTGGCAGGGTACGGCCATTTCGGCATCGGCCTGGGGCGACAGCGCCTGGGACCAGGCAGCCTGTTGGGGGCTGCCTTCGCGCAGGCCTTCGGACAGCTTCTGGCGCAGGGTCATGCGCTCGGCCGGGCTTGCGGCCATCAGCGCGTTCATGTCGTTCGAGGCGGCGAGGCCCAAGGCCTGCAGGTCCAGGATCTGGTCGCCGATGGCCACGCCGATGCGCAGCGCGTCGCCGCTGCCCGCCTTGCGGTAGCGGCCGAAAGGCAGGTTCTGGATGGGGAAATCGCAGCCCGCCGTGTTGGCGGAGGCGACCCAGCTGCGCAGCCGGGTGTCGTGGGTGGCGTCGAGGGTGGTGGTCATGGTCACGAGGGGGGTGAAAGAGAGGAAAACGGTCAGTCGGCACTCATCTGCGCACTGTGGGCGACCTTGCCCAGACGCTCGTATTCGCGCTTGGTCAGGGCGTCGAAGTCGGCCACGCTGGCGCTGCGCGGCGTGAAGCCGGCGGCCAGAAGCTTGTCCTTGACAGCAGGGTCGGCCAGCGCATCGGCCAGGGCCTTGTTCAGGCGCTGGGCCACGGCAGCCGGCAGGCCGGCGGGGCCGTAGACGCCGAACCAGGGCTCCACCGCATAGTCGGGCAGGCCGGCTTCGGCCAGCGTGGGCACGTCGGGCAGGGCCGGGGAGCGCTGAGCGCCCGCCACGGCCAGTGCGCGCAGCTTGCCGGCCTGGATGTGGGGCAGCGAGGCGGGCAGGTTGTCGAAGGCGATGGGTACCTGGCCGCCGATCAGGTCGGTGATCAGCGGCGCGCTGCCCTTGTAGGGCACGTGCACCAGGTCGGTCTTGCTGGTCTGGGCGAACAGCACGCCGGCCAGGTGCATGGAGGTGCCGGCACCGGCCGTCGCATAGGGCAGGCCGGGGTTCTTGCGCAGGTGGGCCAGCAGCTCGGCCACGTTTTTCACGGGCAGTGCGGGGCCGGCCTCGAGCACGATGGTGGAGTTGCCCAGCAGGCCCACGGCCGTGAAGTCCTTGCGCGGGTCGAAGGGCATCTTCTTGTAGATGTGCGGGTTCAGCGCATTCGTGGAGATGGCGCCCATGCCCACGGTGTAGCCGTCGGGCGCGGCCTTGGCCACGGCGTCCATGCCGATGTTGCCGCCCGCACCCGCGCGGTTGTCGATGATGACTGGCTGGCCCAGCGTCTGCGCCATGTGGGCACCCACGGTGCGCGCCACCAGGTCGGTGGTGCCGCCGGGGGCATAGGGAACGACGAAGCGGATGGGCTTGGCCGGGAAGGCGGCCTCCTGAGCGGCCAGGGGGCCGGCGGCCAGACCGAGCACGGTGGCGGCTGCGGCGGTGCACAGCAGGGTGCGGCGGGTGGTGTGGGTACGGTCGAAAGCGGCCATGTAGAGGTGTCTCCGGTGACGGTTATAGGAATGCCGCCATTCTTGGCCGGTCTGCGGTTTCCTACAATCGTTCTTTCCACTGCATGGACAAGCATGACCACCCTGGTGCTCGACCGCGTGCTGCGCATCCTCGACCAGCTCTCGCGTTATGACGCGCGCGGGCTCTCGCTGTCCGACATCGCGCGCCAGTCCGGCATACCGCACCCCACCGTGCACCGGCTGTTGCAGGACATGATGGCCGCCCGTCTGGTGGCTGCGCTGCCCGAGGGCAAGGGCTACGTGCTGGGCCGCCGCCCGTTCGAGCATGGCCTGGCTGCGCGCGGGCGGCACGACGTGGCGCCCCTGTTCACGGCCAATCTGCAGCGCCTGGCCGATGCCACGGGCTACGCGGCCTACCTGTTCGTGCTCAGCGGGCACGAGGCCGTCTGCTATGCCCACACCAACGTGCAGCGGCTCGACCCACCCCTGAGCGTGACCGTGGGCGGGCGCCGCCCGCTGGGCGTGGGCGCGGCGGGGCTGGCGCTGATGGCGGCGCAGGACGCAGAATTCATCGACGCGGCCATGCAGGCCAATGCCCCCACCTTGGGCCGCTACGGCGGGCTGGACGAGCCGGCACTGCGCCAGTTGCTCGCGCAGACCCAGACCCTGGGCTATGCGCGCAGCGGCGGCTGCCTGAACACCAACACCGCCGCCGTGGGCCATGCCGTGGTGGATGTGGGCGGGCGCGCGTTCGCAGCCATCAGCCTGTCGACCACCGTGGCGCGGCTCACGCAGCGCGAGGCGGCGCGGCTGGCGGCCTTGCTGCGCACCGAGATCGCCGATATCCAGCCGAGGGTGCACTTCCACTGGAGCGACTCGGCGCCCCTGCGCTGAGGTTTACTGCGATGCCTGATCGGTACCTGTATCGGCGCTGGCCGCCATTTCGAGCTGCATCATGATCATGTTGACCAGCATGTGCACCGTGGGGCGGCCGGTCTCGATCACGTAGTGCGCCGTCTCACGGTACAGGCCATCGCGCTGTTCGTACAGGGCGCGCAGCTTGTCCATGGGGTTGCCGCCCTGCAGCAAGGGGCGGGTGCGGTCGTGCTTGACGCGCTTGTAGATCTCTTCGGGCGAGGCGCGCAGGTAGAGCACCGGGCCCATGGCGCGCAGCACCTCGCGGTTCTCACGGCGCAGCACCGCGCCGCCGCCGGTGGAAAGCACCATGCCGCCGGGCTGGGCCACAGCCTTGGCCAGTTCCTGCGCTTCCAGGTCGCGAAAGCGCGCCTCGCCATGTTCCTCGAAGAACTGGCGGATGCTGGTGCCCAGCGTTTCCTCGAGCCGGTGGTCCAGGTCGATGAACGGCACGCCCGTGCGGTGCGCCAGTTGCCTGCCGACGGTGGATTTGCCCGAGCCGGGCATGCCGACCAGTGCGCAGCGAATCTGCATATGTTTCTTGTGTCTTTCCGGCCTTGCCCCTGGGACGGGAGTTTACCGGCTGCCGTCACAGCGCCGCGTAGACCAGCGCCGGGTACAGCTCGCACAGGTAGCGTAACTGGCCGGGGGCCTGGGTGAGCAAAATGGCCACCAGGTCCTCGGCCGGGTCGACCAGGAAGAAGGTGCCGCCCATGCCGCTCCAGCCGTACTGGCCTACCGAAGCGGCATGGGGCGCCAGGCCGGCGGCGCGGCGCACGGCCACGCCCAGGCCGAAGCCATAGCCCTCGGGCAGGATGTCCCCGGCAGCCGGAATGCCCGCGCCCAGGTGGTCGGCGGCCATGAAGGCCACGGTGGCGCGGCTGGCCAGGCGCACGCCGTCGAGCGCGCCGCCGGCCAGCAGCAGGCGCGCAAAGCGCGCGTAGTCGCCCGCCGTGGACACCAGACCGCCGCCGCCGGATTCGAACGTGGCCGGGCGCGATACGTCGTTGAGCGCCACCTCGGCGCCGGTCTGCGGGTCGCGCGCGAAAGGCTCGGCCAGACGGTGCATCTGCTCCGCCGGCACGTGAAAGCCGGTGTCGCGCATCTGCAGCGGGCCGAACACCCGGCGCTGCAAGATGGCGCCCAGGGGCTCACCCTCCACCACCTCCAGCAGGGCGCCCAGCACGTCTGTGGCGCGGCTGTATTCCCAGCAGCTGCCGGGCTGGTGCAGCAGGGGCAGGGCCCCGATGGCCTTGGCCAGTGCCGCATTGCCGTCGCGGCGCGAGCCGATGCGCGCACCGATGTAGGCCTGGGCCACCGGGCCGGTGTCCCAGGCATAGCTCAAACCCGCCGTGTGGCGCAGCAGGTCGTGCACGGTGGCCTCGCGCCGAACGGCGACGGTGCCTCCGGTGGCTGGGTCGAACACGCCCTGACCGGCAAACGAGGGCAGGTAGCGCGCCACCGGGTGGGACAGGGGCAGGCGGCCTTCCTCCATGAGCATCAGCGTGACCAGCGACACCACGGGCTTGGTCATGGAGTAGATGCGGAAGATCGAATCCGCTGCCATGGCCGGCGCGCCGGCGCCCGGCGCCTGGGCGCCCAGGGCCTCGTGCAGCAGCGTCTGGCCGCGGTGGTGCACCAGCGCCACCGCGCCGGGCAGGATGCCCCGGTCGATATGGTCCTGCAGGACGTTGCGCAATCGGATCAGGCTGGGGGCATGCATGGGCGGGGCTCCTGGAAAAGATGGCAAGAGCCTGCCACAAGTGGCACTTGATCCCAGCCGCCTGTGGGACAGCGCCTACAGTGGCTTCCGTGCCCGGCCGGTGGCAGGTGGCCTGGCGGCGCACTAAGCTCGGTGCATGACCGTTTCCGACCGACTCCAGCGCGTATGCGAACGCCTCAAGCCCCTTGTGCAACCCGTGCTGCCGCTGTGGCGCGCGGTGCAGCTGTGGCTCGACGCGGACGGCCTGCGCATGAGCGCGGCCATGTCCTTCTACGGCATGCTCAGCCTGGCGCCACTGCTGCTGCTGCTGGTAGGTGTGCTTGGCTGGTGGATGGACCGCAGTTACCTGGAGACCAGCCTGTTGCACCAGGTGCAGTCGGTGATGGGCGAGCGCGTGGCTGACGTGATGCGCCAGGCCCTCGCCAGCGCGCAGGAGCCTTCCGAAGGGCGCCTGGCTTCCCTGATCGGCTTCGTGGTGCTGCTCTCGGGCGCCACCGGGGTGTTCGTGGAACTGCAATCGACCCTGGCGCGGCTGTGGCAGGGCGCCGAGCCCGAACCCACGCGGGCCGCGTGGTGGCACATGGCCTCTCTGCGCCTGCGCGGGCTGGCCTATGTGCTGGCCATCGGCTTCCTGCTGATGGTCTCGCTCACCATGTCCACCCTCATCAATCTGTTTGCCGGCTGGGCCGGCGCAAGGCTCTCGATGGCGCCGCTCGGGCCCATCCTGTTGGTGGTCAACGAGGCCGTGGCCTTCAGCTTTGCCGTGGCACTGTTCGTGGGGCTGATGCGCATTGGCAGCGGGCGCAAGCCGCCCCTGCGCTGCCTGGTGGCTGGTGCGGTGGTGGGGGCCACGCTGTTCACCATCGGCAAGCAGTTGCTGGCGTGGTACCTGTCGACGGCCGCCGTGGTCTCTGCGTACGGCGCTGCCGGCTCGCTGGTGGTGCTGCTAATGTGGATCTATTTCTCGTCGGCCGTGCTGCTGTTCGCGGCCAGCTGTGCCCGGGCTCTGGACGAGGCGGGCCTGCAGGTGCGCAGGCGCCGCACCACAGCGGTTCCCGTGCCGCAGACCGATGCGGGCGTGGCGCCCGTGCCTTGAATGGGCGAGCGGGGCTGGCGTCACTTTGCGCTGTAAGCAACAGCAACTGTCTGCCGCCGGGCTTTGAACTTTGAGGGGTGGCCGCAGCACTTCTTACCGACCCTTACAAAGCAGACAAGCCCCCGCACCATTGCCTGTATACCGTGCATCCATGGGCTGCGTTGTGGACTGAGCGAAGCCCCGACACAAGAACGAACCATTGAATGGCGCGCATGCGCGCGGAAGGAAACACCATGAACAACCCTATCACCCTGCAGCCGTCCGATGTGCGCACTGTGCCTTCCACCCCCTCGCCCATGAAGTGGATGTGGGTCGCCATCGCCTCCCTGGGGGCGTGTGTGGTGGCCCTGGGTACCACGCTGGTGGTGCAGCACCGTCCCGCTGAAGTCGCCGCCACCGCAACAGCGGCCAGCCCTGCCGTGGTGGCCGAATCGCTGCAGGGCGCTCCCGCCCAGCCGCTGGGTCTGGTGCAACCCCAGGCCGGTGCCCCGGCCCAGCGTGGGCCTGCGCCCATGCCCGAGCCATTCCAGCCCCAGCGTGCGAACCTGGCCGGCGGCACGACACCGATGGTGCAGCGCGCGCCGGCGTGCAACACCTGCGGCCGGGTTGAATCGGTGCAGGCCATCCAGCAGGCCGAGCCCGCCACCGGTGTGGGTGCGGTCGCGGGTGGCGTGCTCGGCGCGGTGGTGGGCAACCAGATCGGCAAGGGCAATGGCCGCACCGCCGCCACGGTGCTGGGCGCCGTGGGCGGCGGCTACGTGGGCCACCAGGTGGAGCAGCGGTCGCGCACCCGCACGGTGTACCAGGTGGCGATCCGCATGGACGATGGTTCGCTGCGCCGCTTCACGCGCGCGCAGCCCCCGGCCGTGGGCACCCCTGTCGCGCTGCAGGGCAAGGGCTACCGAATCGACCACGAGCGCGACAGCCGCCCGAATGGCGGCGCCTACACCAACGCCCCCGCAGGCGCGGTGCGCGTTGCCAACGGCTATTGAGCTGTGGCAGGCCTGATCACAGCGCCTTGACCAGCTCCGGCACAGCGGTAAACAAGTCCGCCTCCAGCCCATAGTCCGCCACACTGAAGATCGGCGCCTCCGCATCCTTGTTGATCGCCACGATCACCTTGGAGTCCTTCATGCCCGCCAAATGCTGGATGGCCCCGGAGATCCCGGCTGCGATGTACAGCTGCGGCGCCACGATCTTGCCGGTCTGGCCCACTTGCCAGTCGTTGGGGGCATAGCCCGCATCCACCGCTGCGCGGCTGGCGCCCAGGGCGGCACCGAGCTTGTCGGCCAGCGGGGTCATCACTTCGTCGAACTTTTCCTTGCTCCCGAGCGCCCGGCCACCGGAGACGATGATCTTGGCGGCGGTCAGCTCGGGGCGGTCGCTCTTGGCGATCTCGCTGCCCACAAACACGCTCTTGCCGGTGTCGGTGGTCGCTGCTGCGGTTTCCGTCGCTGCGCTGCCGCCGGATGCCGCTGCCGGGTCAAACCCCGTGGTGCGCACGGTGATGACCTTGGTGGCGTCGCTGCTCTGCACGGTGGCAATGGCGTTGCCGGCGTAGATCGGGCGCTCGAAGGTGTCCGGGGAGATCACCTTGGTGATGTCGCTGATCTGGGCGACGTCG
>NZ_JAUZDX010000069.1 GCF_030704685.1 Acidovorax sp. A1169 | reverse complement strand
CACCAAGACCTTCGCCTCCGCAGCCGACCTGGAAGTCAAGCAGGTCAGCTTCGACAAGCTGTCCGAGCACGCCTACGCCTACACCGCCGAGGGCGACCCCAACACCGGCATCATCATCGGCGACGACGCCGTGATGGTCATCGACACCCAGGCCACCCCCGTCATGGCCCAGGACGTGATCCGCCGCATCCGCGAAGTGACCGACAAGCCCATCAAGTACGTGCTGCTGTCCCACTACCACGCGGTGCGCGTGCTGGGCGCCAGCGCCTATGGTGCCGAGCACATCATCGCCAGCGAAGACACGCGCGATTTGATCGTCGAGCGTGGCCAGTTCGACAAGGACAGCGAGATCGGCCGCTTCCCACGCCTGTTCCAAAACGTGGAAAGCGTGCCCGACGGTCTGACCTGGCCGACCATGACCTTCAACAGGAAGATGACCTTGTGGCTGGGCAAGCTCGAAGTGCAGATCCTGCAGCTGGGCCGGGGCCACACCAAGGGCGACACCGTGGCTTGGCTGCCGGCAGAGAGGATCCTGTTCAGCGGCGACCTGGTCGAGTTCGGTGCCACCCCGTACGCGGGCGATGCCTACTTCAAGGACTGGCCGCAGACCCTGGACAACCTGGCGGCCTTGAAGCCTGAAAAGCTGGTGCCCGGGCGCGGAGCCGCCCTGCAGACCCCGGCGCAGGTGCAGGAAGGCCTGGCCGGCACGCGCGCCTTCATCAGCGACCTGTATGAGAGCGTCAAGGCCAGCGCCGCCAAGGGCGAAGACCTGCGCAAAGTCTACGAAGCCACGTTCGCCAAATTGCAGCCCAAGTATGGCAACTGGGTGATCTTCAACCACTGCATGCCGTT
>NZ_JAUZDX010000068.1 GCF_030704685.1 Acidovorax sp. A1169 | reverse complement strand
AGGGTTGGTGCTGCCGGTGATGACGAGCGGCACGTTGGGGTTGAAGCCGATCCCTGCCGTGGGCTTCAAGATCTGCACCGACAGTGGCTCATTGGGCCCCAGGGTGGCGTAGAACACCTGGCCGGCATTGGTCAGCTCGGGGTTGTTGCCGGTCACGCGCTCGATGCGGAACCCCAGTTCTGCCAGGGCCGCAGAGCCTGTGGACGTACCGGACAGGCCTTCGGCCGACAGCCCCACACCGGTGGGCACGCTGACGGAGACGATGGAATGGCCATCGGCTGCCTTGACGATAGGGATGTCGGCCAGCGGAGTGGGTGTGCCTGCGGTATCGGGCCGGGTGGGCAGTACCACCGGCACGGTGATGATGGAGGAGCCGCCGGGGCCGGGCTCGGTGGTGACGGGCACGCCGTCGATGGTGGTGGCCGGTGGGGTGCCGCCGCCTGAATCGACTGCAATGGCAGTGCTGACCACCGTGGTGGTGTTGTTCAGTACCGCCGACGCAATGCCGTCACTGACGCTGATCGTGAACGTGGTGGTCTCGGTTGCCCCCGGAGCCACACGACCCACTGCCGGTTTGAACACCAGGGCCCGAAGCGCGGCCTGAATGGCCGCAGGAGTGCCTGCCGCATGGGTGTACGTGAGCCCGCCATCGGCGGTGGAGAAACCCGAGGCCGTGAGCGAGGCCGCAGTGAACGCCCCCTTGGCGGCCGTGTCCAGCGTGATGATCACCGTCTCCGACGCGCCCACATCCGGGTCGGTGATGACGATGCCCGCGAACGGCGAAACCGTCGCGTTGTCGTTGACGGCCTGTCCCGCCACTACCCCACTCACGGCAGGCGCCACATTGTTGCCAGAGACCGTGATCGAGTTGCCAAACAGGTCCGCAATCACCACGGCCGTGGCCGCACCCGTATTCCAGTCCTCCAGCAGGCCCAGGTTGTAGGTGGTGGTGTCGGTGGAGCTGGA
>NZ_JAUZDX010000067.1 GCF_030704685.1 Acidovorax sp. A1169 | reverse complement strand
GCGAAGATGTCGAACACGCCATCGCGGCTGCCTTTGTCTGTCGGGTTGTGCAGCCAGGGCGCGACGATGGGGAGCGCCTTGCCACTTGCTGCTGACGCCTGAAGGGCAGACAACTGCTCGGAGACGGCGCTGCCCACGCTGCCGGAAATGGCAATGCAGCGGGGGTCCGCCACAGCGGCGTTCCATGCACTCTTTACCGCAGCACTTGACCCATCGGTTTCCACCACCGCATGCTGGACCTTCTGGCCGCGCAGGCCTCCCTTGATGTTAAGGGTCTGCCACGCCGCCTTGGACCCGGCGACGAAGTCCCGGCTCACGTCCTGCTGCTGGGGCGACATGTCGACCACCTGGGTGACAACCAAGGTATCAGGCTCAGCTGCCCTGGCTACTCCACTCCAGCCCGACAATGAAGCGCCGACGCTTGCCACGCCGTACCCCACCCATTTTCTCCGACCCGAATCGACTTCCACAGAACCCCCCTCGCCATCGGTTGTTGAGCCGGCTGCACCTTCCCGTCGGGAGGTGTGGGTGCATTGTGGAAATAATTTGTTGCAATTAGGTGACCTCGGGATTACCCCATTTTTGATTGTTTTGTCATCACTTCGTCGCAATTGAGCCGGGCTTTTATTTGCGGGCAATGAACATGCGCCAGGTGAGTTCGCCGGCATGCAGTGCTGTGTTTCGCATCCCGGATGATTGCATCGACCCAAAACGCTATCCGCTCTTCATGGCCAGAGCCGTCCTGCAAGAGTTGATCGAGTCCCTGCAATCCACCGAGGGAGTGAAGCCATGTTGATTGCCCTGCACAAGAACGCCCGCACCACGCCTGCCGTGCGCGCCGAAATCGCGGCCAGCAACGAGACAGCCAGTGTCCTGGCCCAGCGCTTTGGCATCACCGAGCAGACCGTTTGCAAGTGGAAGAAGCGCGATGTCTTTGGGGACCGCTCGCACACGGCCCATCATCTGCAGACCGTGCTCACGCCTGCGCAAGAA
>NZ_JAUZDX010000066.1 GCF_030704685.1 Acidovorax sp. A1169 | reverse complement strand
GGCGGATTCAAAAGCGAAGCGCAACACCCTGATTTTCAATGAACAAGAGTGGAGTGCTGCGGGTTGTTGATCAGCAACTCGCGGTAGACCGCCAACGGTGATCGTACCCCCAGACCCTTTCTGGGGCGGTTGTTGATTTCATCGGCTATCGCGTCAAGCTGCTCCTGGCTGTAGATGCTCAGGTCCGTCCCCTTGGGCAGGTACTGGCGTACCAGGCCATTCATGTTCTCGTTGGAGCCCCTCTGCCAAGGGCTGTGCGGGTCGCAGAAGTACACCGCTATGCCCGTTTGCTCGCTGAGCTTTTTGTGCATGCTCATCTCCCGACCCTGGTCGTACGTCATGCTCAGGCGCATCGGTTGCGCAATGCCCAAGAGCTTGTCCGTAAAGCCCTGCAGGACGTTGGCAGCGCTTGCCGGCTTGAACTCGGGGAGCTTGACCAGCATGACCAGTCGGCTGGTGCGTTCCACCAAGGTCCCCACCGCACTGGCATTGGCCTCGCCTTTGATCAGGTCGCCTTCCCAGTGCCCGGGGAACTGGCGGTCTTGGATCTCTGGAGGGCGCACATGGATGCTCAGCATGTCCGGGATCTGGCCCCTGCGGTCCTTGCCTTTGCTGCGCGGCACTCGCTTGTTGTGGGCGTGGCGCAAGGTGGCGATCAGTTCTTTGCGCAGCTCCCCCACGGGCATGGCATAAATGCAGTTGTAGATGGTCTCGTATGACACGCGATGCTCATGGCCTGGTGGATGCAAGCGTGCCAGTGTCAGGGCAATCTGCTCGGGCGACCAGTGAAGCCGCAGCAAATGGCTCACCAGGCCCCACAGGATGGAGTCAGGATGCAGCTTGACTGCGGGTCTGCCGCAGCGCCTGCGCTGCAGGCAAAGGCACTGCGCTTTGACGCTGCCATAGCCCGACGAATGGCTATTGCGCTGCAGTTCCCGGCTGATGGTGGTGGGTGAGCGCAGCAATTGCCTTGCGATGGCCCGCACGCTGTAGTTCTGTTGCCTCAGGCTGGCAATGGTGGCGCGGTCTTCGGGCTGCAGCTGGCTGTAGTGGCTAGAACGGGAGGAGCAATGCATCTGCGGACCTTACAGGTTGGCAGGTGTTGCACTTCAGTTTTGAATCCGCC
>NZ_JAUZDX010000065.1 GCF_030704685.1 Acidovorax sp. A1169 | reverse complement strand
GGCGGATTCAAAAGCGAAGCGCAACACCCTGGATTTCAATGAACAAGGGTGGAGTGCTGCGGGTTGTTGATCAGCAACTCGCGGTACACAGCCAGCGGTGATCGTACCCCCAGCCCCTTTCTGGGGCGGTCGTTGATCTCATCGGCTATCGCATCGAGTTGCTGCTGGCTGTAGATGCTCAGGTCCGTCCCCTTGGGCAGGTACTGGCGCACCAGGCCATTCATGTTCTCGTTGGAACCCCTCTGCCAGGGGCTGTGCGGGTCGCAGAAGTACACCGCTATGCCGGTTTGCTCGCTGAGCTTCTTGTGCATGCTCATCTCCCTGCCCTGGTCGTACGTCATGCTCAGGCGCATCGGCTGGGCAATGCCCAGCAGCTTGTCCGTGAAGCCCTGCAAGACGTTGGCAGCACTGGCCGGCTTGAACTCAGGGAGCTTGACCAGCATGACCAATCGACTGGTGCGCTCCACCAAGGTCCCCACCGCACTGGCATTGCCTTCGCCTTTGATCAAGTCACCTTCCCAGTGCCCGGGGAACTGGCGGTCTTCGATCTCTGGAGGGCGCACATGGATGCTCAGCATGTCCGGGATCTGGCCCCTGCGGTCCTTGCCTTTGCTGCGCGGCACTCGCTTGTTGTGGGCGTGCCGCAAGGTGGCGATCAGTTCTTTGCGCAGCTCGCCCACGGGCATGGCATAGATGCAGTTGTAGATGGTCTCGTGTGACACGCGGTGCTCATGGCCTTGGGGATGCAAGCGTGCCAGTGTCAGGGCAATCTGCTCGGGCGACCAGTGAAGCCGCAGCAAATGGCTCACCAGGCCCCACAGGATGGAGTCAGGATGCAGCTTGACAGCGGGCCTGCCACAGCGCCTGCGCTGCAGGCAAAGACGCTGCGCCTTGACGCTGCCATAGTCCGATGGATGGCCCGATGGGTGAGCATTGCGCACCAGCTCCCGGCTGATGGTGGCGGGTGAGCGCAGCAGTTGCCTTGCGATGGCCCGCACGCTGTAGTTCTGCTGCTTCAGGCTGGCAATGGTGACTCGGTCTTCGGGCTGCAGCTGGCTGTAGTGGCTGGAACGGGAGAGGTTGTGCATCTGCGGACCTTACAGGTTGGCAGGTGTTGCACTTCAGTTTTGAATCCGCC
>NZ_JAUZDX010000064.1 GCF_030704685.1 Acidovorax sp. A1169 | reverse complement strand
GTGGCACGGTGCGTGCGTTGATGGGGCATGCCCACGAGTTACCGCCCTTACGAACCGGATCAGGTGATGCTGCTGCCGGCCGCGCCGCAAGACTGGCTGCCGGCAGGTCACCTGGCCCACTTCATCAACGACACCGTTGATGCGCTGAACCTCAAGGCGTTCTACGCGCGCTACGAGGGCGGTGGCTCGCGCAACCAGCCCTTCCACCCGGCGATGATGGTCAAGGTGCTGGTCTACGCCTACGCCACGGGCGTGTTCAGCTCGCGCAAGATCGAACGCCGGCTGCACGAGGACTTGGCGTTTCGGATGCTGGCCGCAGGCAATTTCCCGCGCCACCGCACGATCTGCGACTTCCGGGCGTTCCATCTGAAGGAGTTGTCGGATCTGTTCGTGCAAGTGGTCAGGCTCGCCCGTGAGATGGGACTGGTCAAGCTGGGCACGGTGGCCATCGACGGCACCAAGGTCAAGGCCAACGCCAGTCGCCACAAGGCCATGAGCTACGAGCGCATGAAGCAGGCAGAGGCTGAACTCAAGGCACAGATTGACGCGCTGCTGGCGCGTGCAAAGGCCACCGACGAGGCCGAGGTCAACGAGCCTGGGCTGGACCTGCCCGCCGAGATCGAGCGGCGCGAGGTGCGCCTGGCGGCCATCCGCGAGGCGCGCGAACGCCTGGAGCAACGCCAGCGCGAAGCGGACCTTGAGCGAGGCCGCAGCGATGACGACGAGCGCCGCCCCCGTGGTCCAGATGGCCAGCCCCGTGGCGGGCGCTACAAGCGCGAGTTCGGCGTGCCCGAGGACAAGGCACAGGAGAACTTCACCGACCCGGACAGCCGTATCATGAAGCGCGCCGGTGGCGGGTTCGACCCGGCCTACAACGCCCAGACGGCGGTGGACGAGGCCGCACACATCATCGTGGCGGCCGAACTGAACAACATTGCGCCCGACGCGAACTGGCTGCTGCCGATGATCCAGGCGGTGGGCAACAACCTGGGCCAACTACCCGAACTCGGTCTGGCTGACGCCGGCTACCGCAGCGAGGACAACCTGAAGAGTGCGCCGATCGATCTGGTGGTGGCACTCGGCAGGGAAGGCAAGGCGCACGCCGAGATCGACTCCCAGGAGTACCCGCACACCGCAGCGATGGCTGCCAAGCTCAAGACCGAGCAAGGACAGGCGGCCTACCGCAAGCGCAAGTGGATCGCCGAGCCGCCCAACGGCTGGATCAAGAACGTGCTGGGGTTCCGGCAGTTCAGCAT
>NZ_JAUZDX010000063.1 GCF_030704685.1 Acidovorax sp. A1169 | reverse complement strand
TGTATGGACCGGACACATGGTGGACAGGTGTGCGAGGACATGGTGGACACCTGTGGTCGTATTGGCCCCAGGAGACAAGACCATGCCCTGGAGCACACGAGACACCATGAGCCTTCGCGAAGAATTCATCACCCTGGCATGCCAGGAGGGCGCCAACCGGCGCGAGCTATGTCGCCGCTTTGGCATCAGCCCCCAGACGGGCTACAAGTGGCTGGCCCGCTTTGCTCAGCTGGGCTCCCTTGGTTTGGCTGACGTTTCCCGCCGCCCGTTGCACAGCCCTGGGACTACGCAGGAAGCCTTGCAGCAGGCTGCCGTGGCCTTGCGCCGCGAGCACCCGGCCTGGGGTGGCCGCAAGATCGCCAGGCGTCTGCAGGACCTGGGCCTGGGCACCTTGGCTTGCAGCACTGTCAACTCGATCCTGCACCGCCACGGCCTGATCAACCCCGAAGCCTCAGCTGCAGCCCAGCCCTGGCAGCGCTTGGAGCACGATCACCCCAATGCCTTGTGGCAGATCGACTTCAAGGGCTATGTGGACACTGCAGGCGGGCGCTGTCATCCCCTGACCCTGCTGGACGATCATTCGCGCTTCAACATGGCCATCCGCGCCTGCGCCCGTCAGGAAAGCTCCACCGTGCGCGAGCAGCTCATCGAAGTGTTTCGCACCTACGGCCTGCCGGTGCGCATCAATGCGGACAACGGAGCACCCTGGGGATCGCCGCGCGAGCCCGGGCAGGTCAGCGCGCTGGCGCTGTGGCTGATACGGCTGGGTATCCGGGTGAGCTTTAGCCGCCCCTACCACCCGCAGACCAATGGCAAGGAGGAGCGGTTTCACCGTTCGCTCAAAGCGGAAGTGCTCAATGGCAAGTCGTTCACGGACCTCGTGCAGGCGCAAGCGGCATTCGATCACTGGCGCCAGATCTACAACCACCAGCGGCCCCACCAGGCACTGGGCATGGCAACCCCAGCAAGCCGCTATCGCATGAGCGAGCGAAGCTACCCACAGGACCTGCCGGCCATCGAGTACGGGCCCGAGGATACGGTGGTGATAGTCAAGGACATGGGAGAGATGCGATTCCAGGGCAAGCGCTACAAGCTGTCCAGCGCGTTGCGCGGGATGCCGGTGGCTGTGCGAGCCCTGAAGGCGCAGGATGGCTGCTATGGGGTGTACTTCATGCACCACAAGCTGCGCGAGATAGACCTGAGGCAGGACTGAGCTGTGCGGCAAAATCCGTCCACCATGTGTTCGCACACCCGTCAACCATGTGTCCGGTCCATACA
>NZ_JAUZDX010000062.1 GCF_030704685.1 Acidovorax sp. A1169 | reverse complement strand
GACATCACCGACCGCAAGCGCGCAGAGCAGGAGATCGAGCGCCTGGCGTTCTACGACGCGCTGACGGGCCTGCCCAACCGGCGCCTGCTGCTGGACCGCCTGCAACGCTCCCTGGCCGCCTGCCAGCGCAGCAAGAACCTCGGGGCCCTGTTGTTCATCGACCTGGACAACTTCAAGGACCTCAACGATACCCTGGGCCACGACATGGGCGACCAGCTCCTGTCCCAGGTCGCCACCCGCCTGGTGGGCAGCGTGCGCGAAGCCGACACCGTGGCGCGCTTTGGCGGCGACGAATTCGTCGTCATGCTGGACAACCTGAACCCCGAACTGGCCGAAGCCGCCGCCCAGGCCGAAACCGTCGCCGAGAAACTCCTGGCCAGCCTGAACCTGCCCTTTGCCCTCGGCGGCCAGCAGCACTACAGCACCCCCAGCATCGGCATCACCTTGTTCGGCGACGAACGCCTGTCGGTCGACGAACTCTTGAAGCGCGCCGACCTGGCCATGTACCAGGCCAAGGCCGCAGGGCGCAACACCCAGCGCTTCTTCGACCCCGACATGCAGGCCGCCGTCAACGCCCGCTCCAACCTGGAAGCCGACCTGCGCCAGGGCCTGGCCCGCAACGAACTCCTCGTGCACTACCAGCCCGTCGTCGACCACCAGGCCCGCCTGGTCGGCGCCGAAGCCCTGGTGCGCTGGCGCCACCCCCAGCGCGGCATGATCAGCCCCGGCGACTTCATCCCCCTGGCCGAGCAGACCGGACTCATCCTTCCCCTGGGCCAGTACGTGCTTGAGACCGCCTGCAGGCAACTGCACCGCTGGAGCCAATCGCCCACCACCGCCCACCTGAGCATCTCCGTGAACGTCAGCGCCCGGCAGTTCCGGCAACCGGGCTTCGTCGCCGAAGTGCTGGGTACCTTGAAGGACTGCCAGGCCAAACCCCGACTGCTCAAGCTCGAACTCACCGAAAGCCTGCTGCTGGGGGACATCGAAGACACCATCGTGCGCATGGAACAGCTCAAGAGCGAAGGAGTGGGGTTTGCGCTGGACGACTTCGGCACCGGCTACTCCTCATTGAGCTACCTCAAGCGGCTGCCGCTGGACCAGATCAAGATCGACCAGAGCTTCGTGCGCGACGTGCTGAGCGACCCCAACGACGCGGCCATCGTGCGCACCATTTTGGCGCTGGCCAAGAGCCTGGATTTGCAGGTGGTTGCCGAGGGGGTGGAGACGACGGGGCAACTGGGGTTCCTCAGGCTGCATGGCTGCGAGGGGTTTCAGGGCTATCTGTTTGGCAGGCCTGTGCCGGTGGA
>NZ_JAUZDX010000061.1 GCF_030704685.1 Acidovorax sp. A1169 | reverse complement strand
TGAATCGCCCCGGATTTTGAGGAGGCTCAACACTCTGAGAGGATTGAGCCATGAAGAAGACGAACAAGTTCTCACCCGAGGTGCGTGAGCGCGCAGTGAGGATGGTGCAGGAGCAGCGCGGGGAGTACCCGTCACTGTGGGCAGCCATCGAATCCATTGCCCCCAAGATTGGTTGCGTGCCACAGACGTTGAACGAATGGGTCAAGCGCACCGAAGTTGATGCAGGCACGCGCGAAGGCGTCACCACAGCCGAAGCACAGCGGGTCAAGGAGTTGGAGCGCGAGGTCAAGGAACTGCGCCGGGCCAACGAGATATTGAAGCTGGCCAGCGCGTTTTTCGCCCAGGCGGAGCTCGACCGCCGACTGAAGTCTTGAGGACCTTCATCGACCAGCATCGCAATGCTTTCGGGGTCGAGCCGCTCTGCAAGGTTCTGCAGGTTGCCCCGTCCGCGTATCGACGTCATGCCGCGCTGCTGCGCCAGCCCCACAAGCGCTGCGCCCGGGTCAAACGCGACGAGTTGCTGACGCCGCAAATTCAACGCGTCTGGCAGGCCAACATGCAAGTCTACGGCGCCGACAAGGTGTGGCGGCAACTGGCACGCGAAGGTGTGACCGTGGCCCGCTGCACGGTCGAGCGATTGATGCGCAAGCTGGGCCTGCGCGGTGTGATGCGTGGCAAGGTGGTGCGCACCACGGTCGGTGATGCCAAGGCTGCGTGCCCGCTGGACCGGGTAAACCGGCAGTTCCGGGCAGAGAGGCCCAACCAACTGTGGGTAAGCGACTTCACCTACGTCTCGACCTGGCAGGGCTGGCTGTACGTGGCCTTCGTCATTGATGTGTATGCCAGGCGCATCGTGGGTTGGCGAGTCAGCAATTCGATGCGTACCGACTTCGTGCTCGACGCCCTGGAGCAAGCGCTCTATGCCCGTCAGCCTGAGCGCAATGGCAGCCTGGTCTGTCACTCGGACAGAGGGTCCCAATACGTCAGTATTCGATATACCGAGCGATTGGCAGAAGCGGGCATCGAGCCATCGGTAGGGAGAAAGGGAGACAGCTACGACAACGCCTTGGCGGAAACCATCAACGGCCTGTATAAGGCAGAGCTCATCCACCGCCGGGCACCCTGGAAAACCAAAGAGGCGGTGGAGTTTGCAACGCTCGAATGGGTGTCATGGTTCAACCACCATCGCCTGCTCGAACCCATCGGGTATATCCCGCCTGCTGAGGCTGAGGCAAACTACTACCGGCAATTCGCCAATCAGGCCACTGCTGTGGTGACCTGACTTAAACCAAACAGCCTCCGCGCAACCCGGGGCGATTCA
>NZ_JAUZDX010000060.1 GCF_030704685.1 Acidovorax sp. A1169 | reverse complement strand
TGACCCGTCCTGCCCTGCGTTGACACCTTTCCACCCCCCAAAGGAAAAGTGTCATGGAATCAAGGACCAAGCGCACGCAGCGCGACTACACGATGGCCTTTAAGCTGGCAGTTGTCGAGCAGGTAGAAAAAGGCCAGTTCACCTACAAGCAAGCCCAGGTGCATTACGGCATCCAGGGCAAGTCGACGGTGCTGGCGTGGCTTCGCAAACACGGCAGACTGGGCTGGCCACGTGCGGCATCATTGACGGCCATGCCCATCGACAAAGCCCCCAGCCCCCTCACACCCGAGCAAGAGATCAAAGCGCTGAAGGCGCAATTGCAGCAATCCCAGCAGAAGGCGCAGTTGTTCGAAGCCGTGATCGACGTGCTGCGCAAGGACTATGGGGTGCGCATCGTAAAAAAGCCTTCTGGCAAGTCCTCGACCAAGCCCTCGTCCAGGGGCTGAGCGTTAGCAGGGCTTGCCAGCACATGGGCGTGAGTCGCCAAGCGTATTACCAAGGGCGCTGCCGACATGCCCAGCGCGTGGAGCACGCCAAGGTTGTCGTTCAACAGGTCAAGGAGCTGCGTATGCGCCAGCCTCGGGTGGGGACGCGAAAGCTGCATTACATGCTGAGTGAACCATTGGGCCTGCAGGGAATTGTCTTGGGCCGGGACGCCATGTTCGACGTGTTGCGCAACGCCAGGATGCTGGTTCCTCCTGGACGTGCGTACCACAAGACCACCCACAGCCACCACCGCTTCAGGCGCCATCCCAATCTGCTCAAGGTCGGGCCACAGCAGGTGCACGCTGCCCACAGTGAGCAAGTCTGGGTGGCCGACATCACCTACCTGCCCACCGCAGGCAGGTTCGTGTACCTGAGCCTGGTGACGGATGCCCACTCCCGCAAGATCGTGGGCTGGCACGTGCACGAGAGCTTGCAGACCGAGGAGGTGGCGCAGGCGTTGCAGATGGCGCTCAGGCAGCGCCAGACCCGCCAGCGCCTGGTACACCATTCGGACAGGGGGATCCAGTACTGCTCGACCTACTACCAGCAGCTTCACCGGAGCCATGGCCTGACCTGCTCGATGACGGACGGCTACGACTGCTACCAGAACGCGTTGGCCGAGCGGGTCAACGGGATTCTGAAGACGGAGTTCCTGTTGAGCCGGCCACAAGACATCCATCAAGCCAGGCGCATGGTGCAGCAGTCAATAGAGATATACAACCACGAGAGGGTTCATCTGTCGCTGAAAATGCAAACACCCGATGCGGTGCATCGGGCGTCATTGGCCGGGTTGCTCCGGCTTGTTTAACCGTTTGAGGTGTCAACGCTATTCAGGACGGGTCA
>NZ_JAUZDX010000006.1 GCF_030704685.1 Acidovorax sp. A1169 | reverse complement strand
CACCTTCTTTTGGCGACGCAAAAGAAGGTGGGTGCGCCGCCGGGCGCACATCCCGGCTCCCGCCCTTTGAACACAACAGACACCCCTACAGCTACCAGCAGCAGTGAACCCCAGTCGCGCTACGATCCACCCACTGACACCCCAGCGATCTACAGCGCGTTCGCCCCGAATGAACCCACTCTCAAACCCATCCACCGCCCCCCGCTACGAAGCCGTAGACGCCCTGCGCGCAGCAGCCATGGTCTGGATGGCCGCCTTCCACTTCTGCTTCGACCTGGCCCATTTCGGCCTGTGGCCTCAGGATTTCCGCACCGACCCGGTCTGGACCACGCAACGCACCCTGATCCTGAGCCTGTTCCTGTTCTGCGCGGGCCTGGGCCAGGCCATCGCGCTGCACCAGGGGCAAAGCATGGAGCGCTTCGCGCGCCGCTGGCTGCAGATTGCCGGCTGCGCCCTGCTGGTGAGCCTGGGCTCGTTCTTCATGTTCCCGCGCAGCTTCATCTACTTCGGCGTGCTGCACGGCATGGCGGTGATGCTGCTCATCGCGCGCTTCACCGCCGGGTGGGGCGCATGGCTGTGGCTGTGCGGCCTGGTGGCACTGGCCCTGCCCGTAGCGGCCACCCACCTGCTGGCGGGGGCCTGGAGCGAGCTCGCGCCGGCCTTCAACGCCCGCACGCTCAACTGGCTGGGACTGGTGGGGCGCAAGCCCTTCACCGAGGACTATGTGCCGCTCTTTCCTTGGCTGGGCGTGCTCTGGTGGGGCCTGGCCGCTGGCCAGTGGGCCCTGCGCCGGCCAGGTGGGCAGCAGCTGCTGCAGGTGCGCCTGCCGGCCGCCCTCCAACCCATGGCCGTGCTGGGCCGCTGGTCCCTGAGTTTCTACATGGTGCACCAGCCGGTGCTGATCGCCGTGGTGATGGCCTTGGCCTGGATGTTCAAACCCTGATCCGACCAGACCCCACAATGAAAAAACGCGGCCGAGGCCGCGTTTTTTCTGGCAGGCACACTGGGCGCGCCTGCAAGGAAGGGGACGATTACTCGACCTTGGCCTTGGAGCGCAGCTCTTCCTGGTACTTGGCCAGCTTTTGCTGTTGCAGCTGCTGGGCCACCTGGGGCTTCACGTCTTCGAGCTTGGGCAGCTCGGCCTGGCGCACGTCGTCCAGGCGGATGATGTGGTAGCCGAACTGGCTCTTGACGGGGGTCTGCGTCATCTTGCCCTTTTCGAGCTTGATCATGGCTTCGGTGAATTCCGAAACGTAGCTCGAAGGATTGGCCCAGTCCATGGCGCCGCCGTTGGCGCCGGAGCCTGGATCTTTGGATTGCTTCTTGGCGATCTCTTCGAACTTGGCGCCCTTGTTGATGGCGGCAATGGCAGCCTTGGCGTCGGCTTCCTTTTCGATCAGGATGTGGCTGGCCTTGTATTCCTTGCCGCTGTTGGCGGCGACGAACTTGTCGTACTCGGCCTTGACTTCCTCGTCCGTCACGGGGTTGTTCTTCTGGAAATCCATGAACAGTTCACGGATCAGGATGGTCTGGCGCGCCAGTTCCATCTGGACCTTGAAGTCACCGGAGGTTTCCAGGCCACGCTTCTGGGCTTCCTGCATGAACACTTCGCGGGTGACCAGCTCGTCCTTGATCTGGCCTTCGACTTCTGGCGTCAGGGGACGGCCCGAACGCACCAGTTGCTGCTTGAGCACTTCAGCACGTTCCTTCGGAATGGCCTTGCCATTGACGATGGCGATGTTCTGGGCGGAAACGGGGAGGGCCATCGTGCCCAGCACGGCAGCGGCCACGAGGCCGGACAGGAGCTGTTTCTTCATGCGGAATCCAAAAAATGAGAAAGTAATTGCCAGCTGAAATCCGGCAGATGAGGACAATGGGGCCGGTTCAGAGGATTTCAATAGCGAGGGCGTGGACGCCCGCATCCAAAAATTCCTGCAGCGCATCATACACAAGGCGATGGCGCGCCACCCGGCTCTTGCCTGTAAGCAAAGGTGAGGCAATCCGCACCCGAAAATGGGTGCCAAAGCCCGTGCCATTGGCCCCCACATGCCCTGCGTGGTCGGCGCTTTCGTCGATCACTTCGAGCGCTGTGGGCGCCAGGCGTTCGGCCAGGCGCTCATGCATCTGCCGGGCCAGGCTGGGCACCGTGCTCGTGTCGGTTGTGTCCATGGTCATGCGGCAGGCTCGTCGTTCTTGAGGTGGGGCGCAATATAGATGCCCTGTGCCACCAGGAAGACCAGCGGGAACGCATAGCCCCAGAGCTTGAACTCCACCCAGGCCTCGGTGCTGAAATTGAGCACCACGTAGGCGTTGATGGCCGACATGAAGGCGCAATAGATCACCCAGGCCACGTTCAGGCGCATCCACACGCCATCGGGCAGTTCCATCTGGCTGCCCAGCAGCAGCTTGAGGTAGTTCTTCTTGAGGATCCACAGCGCCACGGCGAGCGCAATGGCCATGGCCCCGTAGAGAACGGTCGGCTTCCACTTGATGAAACGGTCATCCTGCAGCACCAGCGTGAGCGTGCCGAACAGCAGGATCAGCGCCAGCGTCACCTTCTGCATGGTCTGCAGGCGCCGGTCGATCAGGTAGACCACGGCCATCTGCACCACCGTGGCCGCCATCAACACGCCGGTGGCCACATAGATGTTGTAGAACTTGTAGGCGGCAACGAACAGGACGATGGGAAGGAAGTCGAGCAGGATTTTCATGGGGGCGGGGTCAGGGGGCCTTGTCGTCGAAGTCGAGCGAGGCCGAATTCATGCAGTAGCGCAGGCCGGTGGGCTGGGGGCCGTCTTCGAACACATGGCCCAGGTGGGCCCCGCATTGTGCACACACCGTCTCGGTGCGCGACATGCCATGGCTGTGGTCCACGATTTCCTTTATGGCGCCGGGCACGGCTTCAGAGAAGCTGGGCCAGCCGCAGCCCGCGTCGAACTTGGTGTGCGAGTCGAACAGCTTGGCTCCGCAGCAGATGCAGTGGTAGCTGCCATCGGCCCAATGGGCCTCGTACTTGCCGGTGAAGGGGCGTTCGGTGGCGGCAAAGCGCGTCACCTGCAGGGCACCTGGCTCGGCCCCTTTCTCCTGCAGCACGGCCTGCCATTGGGCATCGGTCTTGTGGACGGGATAGGTCATGATGAACAGCTGATCTCGATGGAAGAAGCCCATGCGGGCGGGAAGGCAGCGTAGGACTCGTGCCCGGGATGCTCCTCAAATGGGCTCTCGAGCAGCTGCTGCAAGGTTTGGAGTGCGCTGAAGTCGCCAAGTTTCGCCGCGCGGATGGCTTCTTCGCACAAATGGTTGCGCAGCACGAACTTGGGGTTGGTGGCCAGCATGGCCTCCGACGCCTGCGTGCGATCCGCCAGCCGGGGCTGCGCCAGGTAGCTGGCCAGCCATTCGTCCCAGGCCGCCTGGTCGGGCACCATGCCGCGGACGGGCTCGAATTCGCCCGTGCCCACGGCGTGGGAGAGGCGGCGCCAGAAGATCGGATAGTCCACCCCGCCCTTGGCCAGCAGCACCAGCAGACCATCGATCAGCTCGGCATCGCCCTCCTCGGCTACCGCCCCCAGACCCAGCTTGGCGCGCATGCGGGCCATGAACTCGGCGGGAAACACGGTCTTGTACGACTCCAGCGCGGCCATGGCCAGTTCCTGCTCGCCGATCAGCGGCAGCAGCGCCTGCGCCAAGCAGAACACATTCCAGTAGGCCACATTGGGTTGGCGGTTGTAGGCGTAGCGGCCCTGGGTGTCGCTGTGGTTGCAGACATGGCCGGGCACGAAGGAATCGAGGAACTGGAACGGCCCGTAATCGATGGTCAGCCCCAGGATGCTCATGTTGTCGGTGTTCATCACGCCGTGGCAAAAGCCCACGGCCTGCCACTGCGCCATGAGCACTGCCGTGCGCTCGCTCACCGCCTGCAGCAGCGCGGCATAGGGGTTGCCGCCGAATTGGGCAGATCCCCGGCACTCCGGGTAGTAGCGGTCGATCACATAGTCGGCCAGGGCCTTGAGCTCCTCGTCCATGTCGTTGGCCGAGAAATGCTCGAAATGGCCGAAGCGGATGAAGCTCGGCGCCACGCGCGTCACCACGGCCGCCGTCTCGATCTCCTCGCGGCGCACCGATGCGGGCGACCCGGTGATGCACAGCGCACGCGTGGTCGGTACACCCAGGCCCTGCATGGCCTCGCTGCACAGGAATTCGCGGATGCTCGAGCGCAGCACCGCCCGGCCGTCGCCCATGCGCGAATACGGCGTGCGGCCCGCGCCCTTGAGCTGGATCTCGAGCCCTGCAGCGGTCTCGCCGAGCAGAATGGCCCGGCCATCGCCCAGTTGGCCCGCCCAGATACCGAACTGGTGCCCGCTGTACACGCTGGCCAAAGGGTGCGAGCCAGGGAGCACGGCATTGCCCGTGAAGGCCTGCAAGGCCGCATCGCTGCGCAGCCAGGCCTCGTCCAGGTCCAGCAGGTGCGCCACGCTGGCACTGGTGCCCACCCAATGGGGGCTGGGCAAGGGCGTGGGCTGCAGTTCGGTGAAGAAAGCCGGCCCCAGGGCGGAAAAGCCCTGCTGCCAGGCCAAGCCGGATGCGGTGGTAGCAGCCTCGCCGTCGGAAGACATGTTCATGCACGGATTGTCTCCCAGGGGCGATGTCCCGCTGGCAGGCGGGACATGCCGATCCGCCTGAGGCTGCTTTGTGACCAGTCGTTTCAATCGTTGCAATGATGGAGCCTCATCGGCAGGCAGCGTCATCCCGGCTTCAAAACATTAAGATTTGAACAAATGCCTTTAACAGCAAAGACTTTTTTGCTATCTTTTTGAACAATTGCAGTGGCATGGAATACGGGTAAACCCAGCCCTTCTACCCTATTTATTATTTCTAAAACTGGAACAGTTAGTTCGCGACTGGGTGGTTTTTCTTTGATCACCTGCGGCGTACAGTTCAACCCATCGATGAGCCGAACCCGCAAGGCGACTCACCGAACCCGGTTCGAAATTGTTTTTGCTCCGGTTTTTTGAGTCACTTTTTTCTTCCAAGGATTTCATCATGAACACGACCGCACGCTTCCTCTCCATCGCCGCTGTTGCCGCTTTCGCTTCTTTCGGTGCCCAAGCCGACGAAGCCGATGCTTCGCAATTTGCCACCAAGTTCGAAACCAACCGCACCCGCGCCGAAGTGGCCGCTGAAGCCGCTACCGTGGCCCAGACCCGCAGCATCGAGCCTGCTGGTTCGCGCGTGGTCACCTACAAGTCCACCGCTGACCGCGCTGCCGTGCGTGCCCAGGCTGCCGATGCCGTGCGCACCGGCCAGATCTCTTCCGGCGAAATCGGCACTCTGTAAGCCGCCCCGGACTGAACTGACCTGACCCCCTATCCAACCCATTAAAGAATCGAGATCACCATGAACAAGACCGCACGTTTCCTCTCCCTGGCCGCTGTTGCCGCTTTCGTTTCCTTCGGTGCACAGGCTGACGAAGCCGATGCTTCGCAGTTCGCCACCAAGTTCGAAACCCAACGCACCCGTGCCGAAGTGGCTGCTGAAGCCGCTACCGTGGCCCAGACCCGCAGCCTGGAACCCGCTGGCTCGCGCGTCGTGACCTACAAGTCCACCGCTGACCGTGCTGCCGTGCGTGCCGCTGCTGCCGAAGCCGTGCGCACCGGCCAGATCCCTTCGGGCGAAATCAGCGCCATGTAAAGAATGCGGGCCTTCCCATGGTGGTGGTATCTCACGGTCGTGGGTGCCGCCACCATGTGGAAGTGTTTCCCCCTATCTGCCCGGAAACGGGCGACATTGAAAAGGGCTCCTGTGCAGGAGCCCTTTTTCTTTGGGATCGGCCTCGGGGGGCTTCACGTCGTGGTTTGCACGTGCAGGCGGCTGGACTTGCAGCGGTGCAAGGCGCTGTAATACTCCAGGCGCCGGCCGTTGGCGCCATAGGCGATGGACTCGATGCGCAAGAGCGGCTCGGGGGTTGCCAGTTGCAGCAGTTCGCAGGTCTCGGCGTCGGGCAGCACGGCGTCGATCCAGCGCTCGGCGCGCACCAGCCGCACGCCGTACTGGCGGCGCAGCACGTCGTACAGTGAGCGGTCGTCCAGGCGCATGCGGTGCAGGCCGGGCGCCAGGTCGGCGGGCACCACGGTTTCCACCAGCAGGCGCAGTTCGCCGTCCACGCTGCGCAGCCGCTTGAGGGCCACCACCTGGGTGTCGTCCGTGAGGCCCAGCGCGCTGATCTCCTGCGGCGTGGGGTCGCGCAGCTGCTGCACCAGCACCTGAGTGCGCACCGAGCGGCCCTTGCGCTCCATCTCGTCGGAGAAGCCGAGCACGGTGGAGACGAAATCCTCGTCGCGCTCGCGCGCCGCGACGAAGGCGCCGCGGCCCTTGATCTTGTAGATCAGGTTGTTGCGCACCAGGTCGGCCAGCGCCTCGCGCACCACGATGCGCGAGATGCCGAACTGCTCGCCGAGTTCGGCCTCGGAGGGCAGCTTGGCGCCGATGGCCAGTTCGCCCTGCAGTATCTGCAGGCGCAGGGCATCGCGGAACTGCGCCCACAGGGGCGATTCGGAGTTGCGGTCGAGCAGGGGCTGGAGTTCGGTCGGTGCGTTCACGTCAGGACGGGCTCAGGGCCGAATGGATGGTCAATGGTGCATGGAAGGCCGGCGCTGCCGCATCGGTATCGGGCGCTGCCGTGGCCAGGCGCACGCCATGGCGTTCGCGCAGCGCGCTGGCGCAATTGTGCAACTCCTGCCGTTCGCGCCCGGCATCCCAGCCCAATGCCTGCCCGGCAATGCCGGCCATTTCGGCCAGCGCCGCGTCCGTGACGAGACCGCGGATGGCCAGCAGCGTGCGGCGGATGACCAGGTCGTCGAGGTGGATGACGCCGGTTTCGGTGCACAGCCAGGCCAACTCCGCCACCGAATAATCGGGTGCATGCTGCAGCGGCTCGTCACCCGCCACCTTGAAATGCTGGGCCATGCGCAAGGCCTGGGAGCCGTAGCGGCGCAGCAGAGCCTGGGCGCGCGTGCGCGCCAGGCCTGCGTCCTGGGCGATGCGCTCGATGAAGCGCTCGGTCGCCTGAGCACCCTGTGGCATGTCGGTGCCGCCGCCAATGGGCAATTGCCGGGTCGAGGCGGTACGCGCTCGCCCCAGCAGGCGCAGCACCTCGTCGGTAGCCTCTTCGGCCAGCGCGCGGAAAGTGGTCCATTTGCCGCCCACCAGCCCCACCACCGGGATATAGCGCGATGGCGAGGGTGCATCGATCACCACCGAATGGTCGCGCGAGATCTGCCCCGGCTTGTCGGCGTCCGAGCGTGCCAGCGGCCGCACACCCACGTAGGTGTAGACCACGTCACGCCGGTCGAAGGCCAGATTGGGGAACACCTCGCCCAGCACGTCGAGCAGGTAGTCCACCTCGGCCGGTTCGGTGGCGATCTGGTCGGGGTCGTCCACCGGGATGTCGGTGGAGCCCACCAGCACCCGGTCCAGGAACGGGTAGACGATGCATACGCGCCCGTCCAGCGCCTCAAAGTAAGCCATGCGCCCGCCCAGCGCGTCGCGCAGCAGGGGGTGGTCGAGCACCAGGTGCGAGCCCTTGGTGCCCATCACGCGCGGACCCGCGCCGCCCAGCAATTCGGTGCTGCGGTCCAGCCAGGCGCCGCTGGCATTGACCACGGCGTCGGCCGTCACCTGCACTACCTCGCCCGTGACTTCGTCGCGCAGCGTGAGGGTCTTGCCCGCGCAGCCCATCACGCGGCAGTGGTTGCTGGCCGCCGAGCGCGGCTGGTCGCGGCAGGCATCGCGCACCAGCTCCAGCACCAGCCACTCGGGGTGGCTGATCCAGGCATCGAAGAAGGTCGCCGTCCAGCGCACGGCCGCACGGAACAGCAGGCGGTCGGCGGGCTGCACGCGGCTGATGTGGTGGTTGGGCATCACGCGCTGGCGCCGGCCCAGCAGGTCGTACAGTCGCAGCCCCGCGGCCACAGCCAGCAGGCCGCGCGTACGCTGGGGCGGCGTGCGGCCCAGGAACTTGAGCGCGCTGCTCATCAGCCCGCCGAAGAAGCTCGACAGCGGCACCACGGTCTTGAGCGGCTGCACGAGGTGCGGTGCGTTGCGCAACAGCAGGTTGCGCTCGCGCGTGGCTTCGGCCACCAGCGAGAAGCTGCCGCTCTCCAGGTAGCGCAGGCCGCCGTGGATCATGCGCGAGGGCGCGCTGCTGGCACCGGCGCTGAAGTCGCCCTTGTCCACGATGAGGCAGTCCACGCCCTGCAGCGCAAGGTCGCGGAAGACGCCCACGCCATTGATGCCGGCGCCCACGATCACGGTCGAGAAATGGCGCCCCGCCACGGCGGCCGGGCGCACGAAAGGCAATGGTGAAAGCGGGCTCATGGCAAGGCCTCAACGCTCAGCGCGGGTGTGGTGGCAGGGGTGCAGGCAAGCGCTGGCAGTGGCGGGGCAGTGCCTGGCGATGTGCCCGCCAGATGGCCGAAGACAGGGGACATGGTGGCTATCAGTTCGTTGAAGGCGGCGTTGAAGTCCGCATGGGCCCGCGCCTGGCTGGCGTCGGGTTCGACCGTGTCGCAGGGCGCGCGCAGGGGGTGGGTATCGATGCCCTGCGACATCGCGGCGTAGATCGCCGCACCGCGCGCACCGGTCTCGTCATCGGCGCAGCGCTCCACCGGATGCCCGAGCAGGCCCGCGAGCAGGCGCACCAGGCGCGAGTCGCTGGCCCCTCCGCCCAGCACGGTGGAGGCCGACACCGGCAGGCCGCCGGCCGCCAGGCGCGCGGTATGGCGCGCATGCAGTGCCGCGACCGCATCGACCACGGCGCGCGCCATGTCGCCGCGCGTATGGTGGCTCTGCAGGCCGACAAAGCCGGCCGACACGCCGGCACCGCCGTTCACGAACGGAAGGAAGCGCAGGCCCCCGGCCCCGAACGGCACCGACATCGCCAGGTCGACCACCGCCCGCGCATCGGGCAGGCCGAGCACCCCGGCCAGCCAGGCGATGTTGGCCATCGACGAAGGGCTGTTCTCCATGTACAGGCGCCGGTCGCGCGGCCCGAAATTGACGACCGCCACCACGTCGGGCCGGGGCTCCACCACCGGACCGATGACGGCATTCACGCACCAGGTGCCCAGCACCGAGACCGCGCGGCCACGCTCTTCGGCGCGGATGGCCGTCATCGACGCCAGCAGGTCGATGGCGCCCATGGCCACGGGGATGCCTGCGGGCAGGCCATGCGCCTCGGCAGCCGAGGGCTGCAGCCTGCCGATCACCTCGCCACTGGCCACCAGCGGCCCGAAGGCCTGCGGCGACAGGCCGGCGATGCCCGAAGCCGCAAAGGCCAGCGGCGACCAGGTGCCCGTGGCCACCGAGAGCAGGCCCGCCGTGCTGGCATCGCTGGCGTCGGTGGCGATCTCGCCCGTGAGCAGAAAACCCACGTAGTCCTTGGCGAACATCAGGCGCTGCAGGGCGCCGCTGCGCACCGCGCCGCTGCCCAGCAGTTCGGCCGCGATCACGGTGGGCTGGCCCGGCCAGGGCTGGCAGCCGACGTCGGCGCGCAACTGCGGGCCATGGCTCTTTGCCAGGGACTCTGCCCGCGCGCCAGCGCGCTGGTCGGTCGAGGCCACGGCCCGGCCGCCAACCAGTTCATGGCCGGCACCCAATGCATAGAGGCCCGCCCCGTGCCCGGTGCAGCCGATGGCCCGGACATCGGCCACACGGTTGCCAAGCTGGTGCGCCACATCGCGCAGCACGGTGGACAGGGCCGAGCGGATCACAGGCGCGCCCACCTCGCAGCCGCCCCCGGGCAACCGGTGGTGCTGCAGGGGCATGCGGGAAAGGGCCACGGTGCGGCCGCTCGCGGCCTCCAGGGCCAGGGCTTTGAGGCTGCTCGACCCGAGGTCGATGCCGATCAGTAGTTGGGTCTTCATGTCATAACAGCTTCCGCCGAACCAGCCAGCAGATCCAGTAGTGTTTCCCCTAACTATCTGGAGGTTCGATCCAAGATTACATTCTACCTGTCATAACAACTGTCGTGACAAAAAGCACCCCATCGCAGCCCTGAAGAAAGCAGCACCCCATGCTGCACCGTTCAACAAGAGGAGACAAAAATGAGGCGTAATTTCCTGAAGTCCGCAGCCGCCGCCGGTATCGGCCTGGCCGGCACCAGCGCATTCGCGCAGCAACCCGCAGCAGCCCCCGCCGCCGCAGCGGGCGGCCTGCGCGGCAACCAGAACGACGTCTACGTGATGAACGTGATGGTGTCGGGCGTGGAATACTGGTTTCCGGTCTACGAAATGATGAAGCAGCTGGGCCGCACCCTGGGCGTGCGCACCCGCTACACCGGCACGCCGGAGTACGACGTGAACAAGCAGCTGGCTTCGTTCGAGCAGGAGCTGGCACGCAAGCCCGCCGGCATCCTGCTGCACCCCATGAACCCCGACCCGTTCATCGAGCCCATCAACCGCGCAGCGGCCATGGGGATCCCGGTGGTCACCTTCGCGGCCGATTCGCCCAACTCCAAGCGCACCTCGTTCATCACCTCGGACAACGAGCGTGAAGGCGCGCAGGCGGCCGACGCCATTGCCGCATCACTGAACGGCAAGGGCGAATTCGCCGTGCTGGAGAACCCCGGCCAGGACAACCACGACCGCCGCATCGCCGCCTTCATCAACCGCATGAAGACCAAGCACCCCGGCATGAAGCTGGTGGGCCGTGCCGCCAGCAACCAGGACCCGAACAAGGCCTACCAGGCGGTGCAGAGCCTGGCGCAGGCGAACCCCAACCTGGGCGCCCTGTTCATGCCCGAGGCCAACTCGGCCCTGGGCGCGGCGCAGGCCAAGGTGGAGACCAAGAAGAACATCAAGGTGATGTGCTGCGACGTGAACGCCAAGATCCTGGACATGATCAAGTCCGGCGACGTGTTCGGTGCCATCAACCCCAACCAGGGCATGCAGGGCTACATGGGCATGATGATGCTGTTCCTGGCCAAGAACCCCGGCCTCATCGACCCGATGAACGACGCCAAGCGCAACGGCACCAACCCCATGGCCGTGCCCTTCCTGGACAACGGCCTGGCAGTGGTCAGCAAGGCCAACGCCGACGACTTCTACTGGGACAAGTACCTCGCGCGCCGCGGCACCAAGGGCATCAGCGAGTGAGCAGCAGCGCCATGGCTCCCACCTTGCTCGCGCTGCGCGGCATCAGCAAGCGCTTCGGCGCTTCGCATGCGCTCTCGGGCGTGGACTTCTCGCTGCAGGCGGGCGAGATCCACGCCCTGTGCGGCGAGAACGGCGCGGGTAAGTCCACGCTGATGAACATCATCGATGGCATCCACCAGCCGGACGCGGGCGAGATCGTGCTCGACGGCCGCACGGTGGTCATCGATGGTCCGGCCCAGGCCATGCGCCTGGGTATCGGCCTGGTGCACCAGGAAATCGCCCTGTGCGCCGACGCCACCGTGGCCGAGAACATCTTCATGCCGGAGATCAACGCGGGCCGGCAGACCTTTATGGACTACGCCGACATCAACGCGCGCGCCGCCAAGGTGCTCCAGCGGCTGGGGCAGGACATCGACCCCGCAGCTTGCGTGGGCGAGCTTTCCATCTCCAGCCAGCAGCTGATCGAGATCGCCAAGGCGCTCACGCTCGACTGCAAGGTGCTGATCCTGGACGAGCCGACCGCCGCGCTCACCGACAACGAGTCGACCGCCCTCTTCCGCGTGCTGCACGACCTCAAGGACCAGGGCATCGGCATCATCTACATCAGCCACCGCATGGCCGAGATCTTTGCACACTGCACGCGCGTGACCGTGCTGCGCGACGGGCGCAACGTGCACTCGGGCCCGCTGGCCGATCTGAACGCCGACTCCCTGGTGCGCCGCATGGTCGGCCGCGATCTGGGCAACTACTACCCGCCCAAGCAGCAGGACGCAGACCGCGGCGAGCATGTGCTCGAAGTGAGCGACCTGGCCGATGGCGAGCGCGTGCATGGTGTCTCGTTCACCGTGCAGCGCGGCGAGATCCTGGGCATTGCCGGGCTCATGGGTGCCGGGCGCAGCGAACTGGCGCAGACCCTGTGCGGCCTGCGCCCTGCCACCGGCGGCAGCGTGCGCCTCAACGGCAAAGCGCTCTCGATCCGCAAGTACAGCGATGCGCTGCGCGAAGGCATCGCCTACCTCAGCGAAGACCGCAAGGCCGCAGGCGTATACCTGGACCTGCCCATTGCGCAGAACATCGCCTCCATGGCGCTCAAGCGCGTGAGTTCGCGCTTCGGCCTGCTGCAGCGTGCAGCCGAGCACCGGCTGGCGCAGGAGCTGGGCGCGCGCCTGAAGCTCAAGTCCGACGGCGTGCAGATCGAGGTGGCCAGCCTGTCGGGCGGCAACCAGCAGAAGGTGGCAATCGCCAAGCTGCTGGCCACCAACCCGGCGGTGCTGCTGATGGACGAGCCCACGCGCGGCGTGGACGTGGGCGCCAAGTCGGAGATCCACCACATCCTGCGCGACCTGGCCTGCCAGGGCGTGGGCGTGGTGGTCATCTCCTCGGAGCTGCCCGAGATCATCGGGCTGTGCGACAGGGCCCTCGTCATTCGCGACGGCCGTGTCGCAGGCGAGGTGCAAGGCAAGGACATGACGGAAGAGGCCCTGCTGCGGCTGGCCTCGGGACTGGAACGACGACAAGAGGAGACGGCATGAATCACCCCGCACAACTGAACGCCGGCAGCGTGGCCGGCCTGCATCCGCCGCGCCAGGCACAGGGAGGGCCGGGCAAACCCGGTGGCACCAAGCTCACCAGCATGCGCGAGATGGGCCTGCTGGCCATCATCCTGGTGCTGTGCATCGGCATGAGCTTTGCCTCGCCCTACTTCCTGACCTGGGACAACATCCGCGCCATGCTGCTGTCGTTCTCCATCGAGGGCATCGTGGTCGTGGGCATGACCATCCTGCTGATCGTGGGCGGCATCGACCTGTCGGTGGGCTCGGTGGTGTGCTTTGCCATGGTGGTCACGGGCAAGCTCTTCCTGATGGGGTTCGACCCCTGGACCGCCGGGCTCATCGCGATTGCCGCCAGCGCGCTCATCGGGGCCATGATCGGCGGCTGCGTGGTGCGCATCGGGCTGAACCACTTCATCGCCTCGCTGGCCTTCATGGTCATCGTGCGCGGGCTGTGCCTGGCGCTCACGCAGGGCACGCCCCAGTCGCTGTTCTCGCTGCCGGCCTCGTTCAAGTTCATCGGCCAGGGCACGGTGCTCGGCATCCCGGCGGTGATCCTGATCTTCCTGACCATCGTGGTGGTCAGCGACTTCGTGCTGCGCCGCGCCAGCCTGCTGCGCCGCGTGTTCTACACCGGCAGCAACGAGAAGGCGGCGCTGTACTCGGGCATCCGCGTGGACCACGTGAAGTTCTGGGTCACGGTGCTGTGCGCGGCCTCGGCCGGCCTGGCCGGCGTGATCTACACCGCGCGCTTCGGTGCGGCCACGCCGACCTTCGGCGTGGGCATGGAGCTCAACGTGATTGCTGCGGCCGTGATCGGCGGCGCCAGCTTGAAGGGCGGCTCGGGCACGGTGCTCGGCGCCGTGCTCGGCCTGGCCCTGCTCTCGGTGGTGACCAGTTCGCTGATCCTGCTGGACGTATCGCCGTACTGGCAAGACGTGATCAAGGGCCTGATCCTGCTCGCGGCCGTGACCATCGACCACCTCATGAACACACGAAAGACCAAGCGATGAATGCCGTGATGAATGCAGCCATGAAGACCACCACCCTCGGGCCCTCGGGCATCGAGTGCTCGGCCATTGGCCTCGGTACCTGGGCCATGGGCGGCTGGATGTGGGGCGGCCAGGACAGTGCCGCAGCCGTCGAGGCGATCCATGCCTCGCTCGATGCCGGGGTGACCCTGATCGACACCGCGCCGGCTTATGGCCTGGGCGCTTCCGAACGCCTCGTGGGCGCCGCGCTCAAGGGCCGCCGCCACGAGGCCGTGATCGCCACCAAGTGCGGCCTGGTGTGGCACACGCAAAAGGGCACCCACTTCTTCGACGAGGACGGCCACCCGGTGTACCGCCACCTGGGCCGCGCATCGATCTTCCACGAAGCGGAAGAAAGCCTGAAACGCCTGCAGACCGATTACATCGACCTCTACATCACCCACTGGCAGGACCGCACCACGCCGGTGGAAGAGACCATGGATGCCCTGCTCGACCTCAAGAAGCAGGGCAAGATCCGCGCCATAGGCGTGAGCAATGTGGATGCCCCGACGCTGGCCGAGTACCTGCGCCATGGGCCCGTGGATGCTGCCCAGGAGCGCTACAGCCTGATCGACCGCGAGATCGAGCAGACCCTGCTGCCCCTGTGCGGCCGCAACAACGTGGCCATCCTGGGCTATTCCTCGCTGGCGCTGGGCCTGCTGGCCGGCCCTATCGACCCGGCGCGCGAGTTCACGGGCGACGACCAGCGTGCCAGCAACCCGCGCTTCGGCACCGCCAACCGCGCCAGGCTCAAGGCCTTCTTCGACGAACTGGAGCCCCTGCGCCGGCAGTTCGGCTGCTCGTTTGGCCAGTTGATGATCGCCTGGACGCTGGCCAGTGGCAGCGTGTCGGTGGCGCTGTGCGGCGCGCGCACGCGGGCGCAGGCCACCGAGAACGCGACCGCGGGTGCGCTGGAGCTGCCCGAGGAAGCCGTGCAGCGCATCGACGATGCCGCAAGCGCCCACCTGAAGGCCCTGGCCTGACCCGTATCCATCCCCAACCCAAGGACTTCTTCGTATGTCGAAAGACAAGACCGCACGCCTGAACCGCCTGCTCACCAACGGCCGCTGCCTGGACATCGCACTCGACCACGGCGTGTGCAACGAGCCCAGCTTCCTCAACGGCCTGGAAGACATGCCCCAGGTGATGGACAAGCTGGTGGCCGCCGCGCCCGACGCCATCCAGCTCAATTACGGCCAGGCCGACCTGCTGCAGGACCGAGCGGGCCGCAACAAGCCGGCGCTGGTGATGCGCATCGACATGGGCAACCCCTACAACGCCACTGCCCACCGCGTGATGTGGGCCCTGCTGCAGAACGAGCACGACCCGGTGCTGCCGGCCTTGCAGCGCGATGCGGCCTGTGTGGTGGTCAACCTGTTCATGCTGCCCAATGAACCCGACCTGTTCCGCCAGTGCGTGCAGAACATCGCGCGTGTGCGCGCCGACTGCGACCGCTACGGCATGCCGCTGATGATCGAGCCGCTGGTGATGCGCCCGCACAGCCAGCAAGGCGGCTACATGGTCGACGGCGACGCCGAGAAGATCGTGACCCTGGTGCGCCTGGCGCGCGAGATGGGCGCCGACATCGTCAAGGCCGACCCGACCACCGACCCCACCGACTTCCACCGCGTGGTGCAGGCCGCGCGCTGCCCGGTGCTGGTGCGCGGCGGCGGCCGTGAGGAGTTGCAGCAGGTGTTCGCGCGCTCGCGCGTTCTGCTCGACCAGGGGGCCGTGGGCATGGTCTACGGGCGCAACGTGTACCAGCACGCCAACCCCTCGGCGGTGGTCGATGCGCTGATGGCCATGATCCACCGCGGCGCCAGCGCTGCGGCGGCCTGGGACATCTACGCGACAGCGCAAGCGCAGGCCTGATCCCGCCGACGCTGCAGACGACAAGAAGAGAGAGGGGAGACGGAGAGAACGAGCCCTGCGGCCGGTGGCAGCTGTGCCACCGGCCGGTGCGCCTGCGCGCGCCTGTGGCAGCGCCGTCGGATGGATCGAAGAAGAGAGTTTTCCGAGAACTTCAAACAACCTGGAGGCGACGATGAAAATCCGGTATTACCTGATGGCGCTCCTGCTGCCGTTCGTCACACTGCTGACGCACGCAGCGATCACGGGGGTCAACCCGATGACCACCCTCACCACCATGGCGGCCGCAGTCACGCAGGCCGCCGAGGTCCCGCTCCCGCTGCAGGGTCCGGGCCTGGGCAACCTGACCTATACCTCGGCCGAGCTGTTCAAGCCGGTCTCCATGATCACCCGCGCCTCGGGCGACGTGCCGGCCACCTACCCCGGGCGCAAGGACTACGGGCTAAACGTGGGCATCATGCTCAACGGCTATTTCCTGACCTCGTTCGCTCCCGACAGCGGCCTGGGCCCCGGCGGCTTTTTGCTGTACGACGTGTCCAACCCGCGCGCCATCGTGCTCGCCAAGAAAATCTACGAGCCCGAGGGGCGCACCAAGGAGTTCCGCGAGGCGCACGCCTTCGGCACCGCGAAGATCGGCGGCAAGCAGTACGTGGTGGTGCCCAGCATCAAGGGCATCGAGTTCTGGGATTTCACCGACATCAACAACATCCAGCAGGTCAAGAAGCTGGCGCTGCCCACGGTCAATGGCGGCGACTATGCCAACGTGGCCTGGCAGCTGTGGTGGCAGGCCCCTTATGTCTACGTGGCCTCGGCCAACGACGGTGTCTACATCGTGGATGCGAGCGACCCGGCCAATGCCGTGATCGCCAACCGCGGCGCCGGCAAGCCCAACCCCGTGCCCACCGGCGAGCTCGGGGGCTTTCGCGTCGGGCCCATCTTCACCATGGGCAACCACATGGTGCTGACCTCGATGGACAACACCGACGGCTTTGCCAGCCTCGATATCTCCGACCCTCTCAACCCCAAGGTGCTGGACACCGTGGGCTCCAACCCCGTCTACTACGCCACCTGCTTCGACGGACGCAACCTGCACGCCTCGGCGCGCGGCGGCGGCGCAAAGATGTACAGCTACGACCTGTACGACCGCACGCAGTTCGTGGTGGAGGACAACCGGCTGGTCATCGACGAACAGCTGTACTGCGGCATGCAGGACCACTACGTCTTCCAGGGCGCGCAGTTCAAGGTGCACAAGGTGGACGTGAGCAACCCGCTCAACCACGTCGAGGTGGGCCAGGGCAGCCTGTTCGCAACGAACGATCCCGAGTACTCGCACTCCGACCACGGCCAGGTGGCGCCCATGGGCAACCTGCTGTTCATCGGCAACGACCACGGCTCGGGCAGCGGCTTCATCGTGCACCAGACGGCGCGCGACACCACGCCGCCCATGGTCAAGCAGACCTCGCCCACCAACGGCTCCAAGCAGCAGGCGCTGACTTCGCGCATCGGCGTGGGTCTGACGGACAGCATCCTGCCCGAGAGCGTGAACGCCAGCACCTTCATCGTGCGCCCGCTCAACGGCAATGCACTGGCCGGCACCTACAGCGTGCAGTTGGGCATCATCAACTTCCACCCCACCCAGCCCCTGGCGGCCGGCACCAGCTATGAGATCGTGCTCACCGCCGGCGGCGTGAAGGACTATGCGGGCAACGGCATCGCGGCCGAGTACAAGGCTGTTTTCCATACCGGCAACGCCACCGACATCAGCCTGATGCACCACTGGCCGCTGTCGAGCACCCTGACCGACGAGATCGGAGCCAACAATGGCACGGCCTCGGCGGCCGACCAGTTCAGCAGCATTGGCCTGAACTTCGCGCAGCGCACGGGGGGCGTGCCGCTCAAGAACGACAGCGTGGCCACCGCCCTGGGCGGCACGGCTTCGCTGGCCTTCTACATGAAGACCACGCAGGCCGGCTCGGCCAACGCCTGGACAGCGCCCGGCCTCTTCGGGCGCGACCAGTCGGGCGGTGCGGACGACGTGTTCTGGGGCTGGATCGACAACACCGGGCGCCTGAACCTCTCGGTGGGCAATGTGGCGGCCAACAACCCCGGCACCCGCTCCACCGCAGCCGTGAACGACGGCAACTGGCACCATGTGGTGATGACGCGCGACGCCGCCTCGGGGGCGCAGACGCTGTACATCGACGGCACCAAGACCAGTTCCACCGGGCTCACGGGCACCAAGGGCCTGTCGAACAAGTTCGCGCTGCTCGGGCAGATCCAGGGCAACACCGACTTCTTCCGCGGCAGCCTGGCCGATGTGCGCGTCTACGGGCGCGTGCTCAGCGATGCCGACGTCACGCAACTGCGGGCCCAGGCCATCATCGGCGATGCCGGCGTGAGCGGCGGGCCGCAGCTGGTTAACGGGCAGTTGAGCTTCGACCCCACCCGCCTGGGTGGTGGCAGCGGGGTCACCTACCGCTGGAATTTCGGCAACGGCACGCAGACCGCCTTCTCGGCCGAGGCCAACACCACCTACAGCTACAACCGCCCCGGCCACTACACGGTGACCCTGACGGTGCGCAACGCGGCGGGCCAGGAGACCTTCTACACCTACAACGTGACCGTGACCTTCCCGGTGACGGCCACTGCGCCCACGCATTCGAGCAACATCGTTGGCGACGCCAACAGCATCTATGCGGTGAACCCGGACAGCGGCACGGTGGCGGCCATCGATGCGCAGGCCCTGACCAAGCGCTGGGAGACACGCGTGGGCGACGAACCCAAGACCCTGGCACGTGCCCCCGATGGCCGCATCTGGGTCACCGTGCAGGGCGAGGACAAGCTGGTGGCGCTGAACCCGGCCGATGGCAGCATCGCGGCCACGGTGGCCCTGCCCTATGGCAGCGGGCCCTACGGCGTGGCCTTCACGCCCAATGGCAGCAAGGGCCTCTTGACGCTGGAGAGCAAGTCCACGCTGATCGCCTTCGACCCGGCCAACGGCAACACCACGGGCACCCTGGCGCTGGATGGCGACCTGCGCGGCATCGCGGTGGCAGCCGACTCGCAGACGGTCTACATCACGCGCTTCAAGTCGAAGATGACGGGCGGGCAACTGCACAAGGTGGGCCTCAGTTCCATGGGCCTGTTGTCCACCATCGCCCTGCCGGTGGACACGAGCACGGTGGACACCGAGAACAGCGCACGCGGCGTGGCCAACTACCTGAGCCAGGTGGTGATCTCGCCCGACGGCAGCCGCGCGGTGCTGCCGGGCAAGAAGGACAACATCGTGCGCGGGCGCTTCCGCGACGGTGGGGACCTGCTGCACGACCAGACGGTGCGCTCCATCCTGTCGCAGGTCGACCTGGCGCAGGCCACGCACCTGCTGCCCGAGCAGATCGACTTCGACGACCGGGCGCCGGCGCGCGCCGCCCTCTTCTCCCCGGCGGGCGACTACCTGTTCGTCGCGCAGATGGAGGGCAACAACATCGCCATCGTCGATGCCTACACCCGTGCCGTGCGCGGCGAGATCAACGCCAGCAGCGCGCCCCACGGCCTGTACCTGGACGCTGCGCGCAAGCGGCTGTACGTCAACAACTTCCTGGCGCGCTCGGTCACCGTGCACGATGTGGCCGACGTGCTGGCCTCGCGCAGCGCGGCGGCGGTGTTCCTGCAGAACGTGGCCACGGTGGCGCAGGAGCCCATGGCCGCCGCGGCTCTGCGCGGCAAGCTGGTGTTCTACAACGCGGCCGACCGGCGCATGAGCAAGGACAACTACATGTCCTGCGCAAGCTGCCACGCCGATGGCGGCGACGACGGCATGGTCTGGGACTTCACCCAGCGCGGCGAGGGCCTGCGCCGCACCATCAGCCTGCAGGGCCGGCGCGGCACCGGCCACGGCAAGCTGCACTGGAGCGCCAACTTCGACGAGGTACAGGACTTCGAGAACGACATGCGCAGCGCTTTCGGCGGCACGGGCTTCCTGAGCGACGCGGACTTTGCCGCCACGGCCGACCCGCTGGGCACGCCCAAGGCCGGCCGCAATGCGCAGCTCGACGACCTGGCGGCCTACCTCGCCTCGCTGAACAAGTACATGCGCAGCCCGGCGCGCGCCGCCGACGGCAGCCTTACCGTGGAGGCCGCGCGCGGGCAGACCCTGTTCGCCAACGCCAACTGCGCCAGTTGCCATGCGGGCGGCACCTTCCAGGACGGCCTGCGGCACGACGTAGGCAGCATCCAGGCATCCTCGGGCAAGGGCGCCAACCAGCCGCTGGCCGGCGTGGGCTTCGACACGCCCACGCTGATCGGCAGCTGGGCCGCCAAGGCCTACCTGCACAACGGCCAGAAGGCCAGCGTGCTGGACGTGATCGCCGGTGGCCACGGCAATGCCGCAGGCCTGCCGGCAGCGGACCGGCTGGCGCTGGCCGACTACGTGCGCTCGCTGGACACGGGCTCGGACATCACGGCACGGCTGCGGTCCAACCAGAGCACGATGTGCATCAACATCCGGGGGGCCTCGGCGGCCAGCGGGGCCGTGGCCATCCAGTGGCCCTGCGGCAGCGCGGACAACGAGACCTTCACCTTGCGCAACATCACCGGGGGCTATGTGCAACTGGTCGCCAAACACAGCAACCTGTGCCTGGCGCAGGACAGCGCTGCAGCCAGCGGCGCCGGTGTGGTGCAACTGGCCTGCAGCATCGGCAACACGGCGCAGTGGAGCCTTGTGGGCTCGACCATCCGCAACCGGGAATCGGGCGCCTGCATCGACGTACCCAACAACTCGACGGTGCAGGACACGCCGCTGCTCACCTGGACCTGCAACGGGGGCAACAACCAGAACTGGAGCCAGTTGCCCTGAGCCCCTGAGAGGTTCTTCTTCGGCCCGCAGCTGCAATGCAGCTGCGGGCTTTTTTTATGCCTGCCGCTCGTGCAACTGTTTTCAAAACTGGAACAGTCAGTTCGCGACTGGGTGGTTTTTCCCTGAACACACCAGGCGTACAGTTCATCCCATCGATGAGCCGAACTCGCAAGGCGACTCACCGAACCCGGTCAGAAACAGTTTTGTACCGGTTTTCGAGACGCTTTTTATCTTCCAAGGATTTTCATCATGAACACGACTGCACGCTTTCTCTCCATCGCCGCTGTTGCCGCTTTTGCATCGTTCGGCGCCTATGCCGACGAAGCCGATAGCTCGCAATTCGCCCTCAAGTTCGAAACCAACCGCACCCGCGCCGAAGTGGCTGCCGAAGCGGCCGTGACGGCCCGCACGCACAGCATGGAACCCGCTGGTTCCCGCGTGGTGACCTACCAATCGACGGCCGACCGTGCCGCCGTGCGTGCCCAGGCTGCCGAAGCCCTGCGCACCGGCCAGATCTCGTCGGGCGAAGCTGGTTACCTGTAATCCGCACCGCCCTGCAGCAAGCCCCCTTACCCCCATTTGATCGGAGAATCACTATGAACAACACCGCACGTTTCCTGTCCATCGCTGCCGTTGCCGCTTTCGCTTCCTTCGGTGCCTACGCCGATGAAGCCGACAGCTCGCAGTTCGCCCTGAAGTTTGAAACCAACCGCACCCGCGCCGAAGTGGCTGCCGAAGCTGCCGTGGAGGCCCGCACGCACAGCATGGAGCCTGCCGGTTCCCGCGTGGTGACCTACCAATCGAAGGCCGACCGCGCCGCCGTGCGTGCCGCTGCTGCCGAAGCCGTGCGCACCGGCCAGATCCCTTCGGGCGAGATCGGCGTTCTGTAATCCACGCCAGGCAAGGCTGCAGACCGCACTGCTGCTTCCATGCAAAAGGCCGGGGCCCCTCACGGGGCCCCGGCCTTTTGTCTTGTTCGCTGCGCGCCCATGAAAGGCGCGGCAGCGTACCAATCACTGCAGCACGGTCACGCCGGTCTTGGCCTGCAGCGTTTCAAACGTCACGCCAGGGGCCAGTTCGATGAGCTTGAGGCCTTCGGGCGTCACGTCCAGCACGGCCAGGTCGGTGATGATGCGGTCGACCACGCCCACGCCCGTGAGGGGCAGCGTGCACTGGGGCAGGATCTTCAAGTCTTCGGTGCCGTCCTTCTTCTTCGCCACATGCTCCATGAGCACGATCACGCGCTTGACGCCAGCCACCAGGTCCATCGCGCCGCCCATGCCCTTGACCATCTTGCCCGGGATCATCCAGTTGGCCAGGTCGCCCTTTTCGCTGACCTGCATGGCGCCCAGGATGGACAGGTTGATCTTGCCGCCGCGGATCATGGCAAACGACTGGTCGCTGCCGAAGATGGACGAGCCCTTGATGGTGGTCACGGTCTGCTTGCCGGCATTGATCAGGTCGGCGTCCACCGCGTCTTCTGTCGGGAAGGGGCCGATGCCCAGCATGCCGTTCTCGGACTGCAGCCACACTTCCTTGTCACCCGTGAAATTGGCCACCAGCGTGGGGATGCCGATGCCCAGGTTCACGTAGAAACCGTCTTCGAGTTCTTGCGCCGCGCGTGCGGCCATCTGGTCTTGGGTCCACGGCATGGTCAGGCTCCTGCTTTCTCGGTGATGGTGCGTTTTTCGATGCGTTTCTCGGGGTTGGCGTTGTGCACGATGCGGTGCACGTAGATGCCGGGCAGGTGGACCTGGTCGGGTTCCATGGCACCGGTTTCCACGATCTCTTCCACTTCGACGATGCAGACCTTGCCGGCCGTGGCGGCCGCAGGGTTGAAGTTGCGCGCCGTGAGGCGGAACTGCAGGTTGCCGGACTTGTCGGCGCGCCAGGCCTTGACCAGCGACACGTCGGGCACCAGCGAGCGCTCCATCACATAGGTTTCGCCGTCGAACTCGCGCAGCTCCTTGCCATCGGCCACGATGGTGCCCACGCCGGTCTTGGTGAAGAAGGCCGGGATGCCCGCGCCGCCGGCACGCAGCTTCTCGGCCAACGTGCCCTGGGGCGTGAATTCGAGCTCCAGCTCGCCCGCCAGGTACTGGCGCTCGAACTCCTTGTTCTCGCCCACGTAGGATGAGATCATCTTCTTGATCTGGCGCGTATCGAGCAGCTTGCCCAGGCCGAAGCCATCGACGCCTGCGTTGTTGGAGATCACGGTGAGGTTCTTCACGGCCGAATCGCGCAGGGCGTCGATCAGGGCCTCGGGGATACCGCACAGCCCGAAACCGCCGACAGCCATCAACTGGCCATCTGCAACCACGCCTTCCAGCGCTTTGGCTGCGGAGGGAAATATCTTGTTCACCACGATCTCCTTGCGAATGTTGGATACGCTACGATACTACGTACCCGAATAGGTAGTACCCCGTAAAGACTTGCACTATGGACGCCACCGATGGACGTTGATTACAAACTCGCGTTTGACATGGCCCCCGTGGGCCTGGTGCTCTCGCGCAACCGCACCATGGTGGACTGCAATCGCCAGGTGTGCGAGATGTTCGGCGCCTCGCGCGAGCTGCTGATCGGACAGTCGTTCCAGGTACTTTATCCGAGCGCCGACGAGTACGAGCGCCTGGGCGCGCACATGGAGCCCATCCTCAACGCCAAGGGCCACTACGCCGACAACCGCATCATGAAGCGTGCCAACGGCGAGGTGTTCTGGTGCCACGTGTCAGGCCGCGCCCTGAACCGCGAAGACCCCCACGCCTCGGGCATCTGGAGCTTCGAGGACCTGAGCTCGCAGCGCCCCGTGAAGGCCGAGCTGACCGGCCGCGAACGCGAAGTGGCCGCGCGGCTGCTGGAGGGCCTGACCTCCAAGGAGATCGGGCGCACCCTGGACATCAGCCACCGCACGGTGGAGATCTACCGCGCGCGCCTCATGCGCAAGTACAACGCGTCGACAGCCGCCGACCTGGTGCACAAGCTGCTCGCAGGCTAGGCCTTATTTCTTCGGCCCGTCGATCACCTCGGCGGCGGTGCGAAAGGCATCGACTGCTGCGGGCAGGCCGCAGTAGATGCTGGCGTGCAGCAGCACTTCCTGGATCTCGGCCGCCGTGGCGCCGTTGTTGAGCGCGCCGCGCACATGGCCCTTGAGCTCATGCTGCTTGCCCAGCGCGGTGAGAAAGGCCACGGTGACCAGGCTGCGCGTCTTCATGTCCAGCCCCGGGCGCTGCCAGACATCGCCCCAGGCATTGCGGGTGATGAACTCCTGGATGGGCTGGGTGAACTCGGTGGCGTTGCCGAAGGCATTGGCCACGAAGTCCTCGCCCATGACCTGCTTGCGCGTGGCCAGGCCTTTGTCGAAGTCCTTGGTGGATGGGGGTTGCGTCATGCGGGCACTCCAATACGGTTGGGGCCGCCATGTTAGCCGGCCCGCCCCTGCGGGCAGCACAACGCCACCGGCCCTGCCCCGCGAAGGGAAAGGACGGTGGCGTTGTCAGCTTGCTCAGGCGTCGGCGGTTGCGCCAGCGAGGTCAAAACGGTCCAGGTTCATGACCTTGGTCCAGGCCTTCACGAAATCCTGCACGAACACCGCCTGCGCATCGCTGCTGCCATACACCTCGGCCAGCGCACGCAGCTGCGAGTTGGAGCCGAACACCAGGTCGGCCACGGTGCCCGTCCACTTCGCTGCACCGGTGGTGCGGTCCACCCCTTCGATGACACCGGCAGCCGAGCCGGATTTCTGCCACCGCGTGCGCATGTCCAGCAGGTTCACGAAGAAGTCATTCGTGAGCGCGCCGGGCTGCTGGGTGAACACGCCATGCCGGCCCTGGCCCGCATTGGCGCCCAGGGCGCGCAGGCCGCCCAACAGCACCGTCATCTCGGGGCCCGTCAGGGTGAGCTGGTTGGCGCGGTCGATCAGCAGCTCGGCCACGGCTTCCTCCAGGCCGGGGCGCACATAGTTGCGAAAGCCATCGGCCAGCGGCTCCATGACCTCGAACGAGGGCACGTCGGTCTGCTCCTGCGAGGCGTCCATGCGGCCTGGCATGAAGGGCACACTCACCTCCTGGCCGGCGCTGCGGGCGGCGGACTCGACGGCCGCAGCACCGCCCAGCACGATGAGGTCGGCGATGGAGATCTTCTTGCCACCGGTCTGCGCGGCATTGAAGTCCTGCTGGATCGCTTCGAGCTTGCCCAGCACCTTGGCCAGTTGCGCCGGCTGGTTCACTTCCCAGCCCTTCTGCGGCGCCAGGCGGATGCGTGCACCGTTGGCCCCGCCGCGCTTGTCGCCGCCACGGTAGGTGGAGGCCGAGGCCCAGGCGGTGGACACCAGCTCGGACACCGACAGGCCCGATGCCAGGATCTTTGCCTTGAGCACCGTCACGTCCTGTGCATCGACCAGGGCATGGTCCACCTCGGGGATCGGGTCCTGCCAGATCAGCACTTCGGCCGGCACCTCAGGGCCCAGGTAGCGCACACGCGGACCCATGTCACGGTGCGTGAGCTTGAACCAGGCGCGCGCAAAGGCGTCGGCGAACTGTTCGGGGTGCTCCAAAAAGCGACGCGATATCTTCTCGTAGGCCGGGTCCTGGCGCAGCGAGAGGTCGGTGGTGAGCATGGTGGGCACGCGCTTCTTCGACGGGTCGTGCGCATCGGGGATGGTCGCCTCGGCGCCCTTGGCCGTCCACTGGTGGGCGCCGGCCGGGCTCTTGGTGAGTTCCCACTCGAAGCCGAACAGGTTCTCGAAGAAGTTGTTGCTCCATTGCGTGGGCGTGGTGGTCCAGGTGACTTCCAGGCCGCTGGTGATGGCATCGCCGCCAAAGCCGCTGCCATGCTTGCTGATCCAGCCAAAGCCCTGGTCCTCGATGCCGCCGCCCTCGGGCTCCTTGCCCACCAGGGCGGCGTCGCCCGCGCCGTGCGTCTTGCCAAAGGTGTGGCCGCCGGCGATCAGCGCCACGGTCTCTTCGTCGTCCATGGCCATGCGGGCAAAGGTGTCGCGGATGTCGCGCGCCGCAGCGATGGGGTCGGGGTTGCCGTTGGGGCCCTCGGGGTTCACGTAGATCAGGCCCATCTGCACGGCGGCCAGGGGCTTGGCCAGGTCGCGCTCGCCGCTGTAGCGCTTGTCGCCACCGAGCCAGGTGGTCTCGGCACCCCAGTAGACGTTTTCATCGGGTTCCCACACGTCGGGGCGGCCACCGGCAAAGCCGAAGGTCTTGAAGCCCATGGACTCGAGCGCCACGTTGCCGGTGAGGATCATCAGGTCAGCCCACGAAATCTTGCGGCCGTACTTCTGCTTGATGGGCCACAGCAGGCGGCGCGCCTTGTCCAGGTTGGCGTTGTCGGGCCAGCTGTTCAGGGGCGCAAAGCGCTGCTGCCCTGCCCCCGCACCGCCGCGGCCATCGGCCAGGCGGTAGGTGCCGGCGCTGTGCCAGGCCATGCGGATGAACAGCGGGCCGTAGTGGCCGAAGTCGGCCGGCCACCAGTCCTGCGAGTCGGTCATCAATGCGTTCAGGTCGGCCTTCACGGCGGCGAGGTCCAGGCTCTTGAACTCGTCGGCGTAGTTGAAGCCGTCGCCCATGGGGTCGACCAGCGGGGAGCTCTGGTTCAGCGGGCGCAGATTGAGCTGGTTGGGCCACCAGTCGGCGTTTCCACGGCCCTTGGGCGCGGCGGCCTTACCGTGGTCGAAAGGGCATTTGGTTTCTGTCGTCATGGGTCTCTCCTGGAAAACGGTTCTAAGCACTTTGCGAAACCAATGTTAGGAAGCAATCCATGGCGCGTAAATTGAATCGATTGAATTTTGTCGATAGCCAATATTTATCGAAACACCAAAGCCATTGAGTTTTCGCGTGCTAAGCCGACTCATCCCTGCAGCCTCTCTGGACCAGCTGCAGCCCTGGACTCAGGTCTTGGCCGGCTGGCGCGCCAGCAAGGCGAGCAGGTTCCTGGCCGCGCCCACGCCCATGTTCACGTAGGCATCGCTGGTCACGCCGCCGATGTGCGGCGAGAGGATGAAATTCGCCTCGCCCTGGAAGGCGTGGCCGGCGGCCATGGGCTCCACCGCAAAGCTGTCCAGCCCCGCGGCCATCACCTGGCGGCTGCGCACGGCCGCCAGCAGGGCCGGCTCGTCGATGAGGCCGCCGCGTGCGGTATTCACCACGATCACGCCGCGCCTGCACTGCGCCAGCGTCGCCGCGCTGAGCATGCCCCGGTTCTCGTCGGTCAGAGGGCAGTGCAGCGAGATGGCGTCGGACTCGCGCCAGATGGTGGCCAGGTCCACGCTCTCGATATACGCCGGCAGGTTCTTCGCGAACGGGTCGAAGCCGAGCACCCGCATGCCCAGCGCGTCGGCCATCTTCGCAAAGCGCAGGCCGATGGCGCCCAGGCCGACCACGCCCACCGTGCGGCCACCGAGCTCCAGGCTCTTGTGCGTGGCCTTGTCCCAGTAGCCGGCATGCATGCGGGCATCGAGCGCCACCACCGACTTGGCGCAGGCCAGCAGCAGTGCCAGGGCCTGCTCGGCCACCGCTGCGGCGTTGGCGCCTACGGCGGCCACCACCTCGATGCCGCGCGCCTTTGCCGCCACCTTGTCGATGGTGTCGGTGCCACTGCCGTGCTTGGAGATGACCTTGAGCGAGGGCGCCGCATCCATCACCGCCGCGCCGACCTTGCCGTAGCGCACGATGATGGCTACGGGGTCGTGGGTGCGGCACAGGGCCACCAGGTCGTCCTCAGTGGGGGCCTTGCCGGCATAGCCGATCTCGAAGTCGTCGAGCAGTGCCAGGGCCTCCCCGGCCAGGTCGGCGCCCGTCACGATGATGCTCGGGCGGCTCACAGCGATTCCCCTTCCTTGAGCACACCGGCCGCGCGCAAGGCGGCGGGCAGCCACTTCGATGCCGTGTCGCCGCGGGCAATGGCCTCGATGCGCGCGGCCTCGTCGGCCACCTTCCTTTCGGCCAGGGCCATCATCGCGGGTGCCTTGGCGCGCTCGATCACCACCACGCCGTCGGCATCCCCCACGACCAGGTCGCCCGGGTGGACCATGGCGCCGCCAGCCGAGATCGGGTGGTTGATGCGGCCGGGCACGTACTTGGTGGGGCCGGCGGGGTTGAAGCCCGCGCTGAACACCGGAAAGCCCAGGTCCAGCAGTTCGAGCTTGTCACGGATCGCGCCGTCGACGACCACGCCGGCCAGCCCCAGCTTCTTGCAGGCGCTGAGCATCAGCGTTCCCATCAAGGCCGCCGTCTGGTCGCCCTTGCCGTCGATCACCAGCACGTCGCCCGGCTGGGCCAGGGCAATCGCGGCGTGGATCATGAGGTTGTCGCCAGGGCGCACCTCGACGGTGAAGGCTGGGCCTGCCACCTGCATGTCCTGGTGGACCGGGGCCACGCGGGCGTGCATGGTGCCGCGCCGGCCGGCCACGTCGGCGAGGATGGCCGCCTGGAAGGTGGCGGCTTTCTGGACGACCTGGGCGCTGACGCGTTCTATGTCACGGATGATTTCTGGAAGCTGGCCCATGGTGGATTCCTTGTAGAGAGCACGGAAAGCGGTGAAACCGGTGCGGCAGCGCCGGCGGTGGCTGGGACATGCCCATGCCGCAGCGCGACCGCTGACTTGAAGCGGCTGCAGGTAATACGGATGGAAATTGGGCAGGGCAACGCGTTGGTCGCAAGGCCCCTGCGGCTATCGAGTCCTACAGACTAGTCGAGGCTTGCGCCCGAGTCCTTGACGATCTTTCCCCAGCGCGGCACCTCGGTGCGCAACAAGTGGCCGAACTGTTCGGACGTGCCGCCCATCACATCGCCGCCTTCGCTGCGCAGCTTGTCGGCCACGTCGGGTTGCTGCAGGGCCTGGTTGATGGCCTTGTTGAGCTGGGCCACGATGGATGCGGGCGTGCCGGCGGGCGCAAGGATGCCGAACCAGGTCACAGCGTCGAAGCCCTTGTAGCCCGACTCGGCCAGCGTGGGCACGTCGGGCAGCTGGCTGGCGCGCTTGGCCGAGGTGATGGCGATGACCTTGAGCTTGCCGTTGCGCACCTGGCCCAGCAGCGTGGGCACGGAGGACATGTACAGGTCGATCTGCCCGCCCACCAGGTCGGTCATGGCCTGGGCCGCGCCCTTGTAGGGGATGTGGCGCAGTTGAATGCCGGCGGCGTTTTCGGCCAGCTCGCCCGACAGGTGGGCCACGGTGCCGTTGCCCGAGTAACCCAGGGTGAGCGCATCGGGCTTGCCCTTGGCAGCGGCCACCGCGTCGGCAAAGGTCTTGTAGGGCGAATTGACGGGCGCGGCGATCACGATGGGCGAGGACGACACCAGTGCCACGGGCACCAGGTCCTTGAGCGGGTCGTAGGGCAGCTTGGGATACAGCGTGGGGTTGATGGCCAGGTTGCTGGTCTGGCCCATGACCAGCGTGTAGCCGTCGGGTGCGGACTTGGCGGCGGCGTCCACGCCCAGGTTGCCGCCCGCACCGGGTCGGTTGTCCACGATCACGTTCCACTTGTTCTGGTCGGTGAGCTTCTGGGCCACGGTGCGGGCGATCATGTCTGTGCCGCCGCCGGGCGGGAAGGGCACGATCAGGCGGATCGGCTTGCTGGGGTAGGCGGCCTGCGCGAAAACCGTGCCGGCCGGCATGGCAGCGGCGGCGAGCCCGAGGAAGGCAGCGCACAGGTGTGCACCGGCGGAACGCGAAAGCGATGGAAGCACTGGCATGGATTTGTCTCCGTTGTGGTGGTTCGTCACGCCGGCCTGCAAGCCCGGCGCCGTGGGTGCGACTTTACGCAGACGTTTCAACCCATACAATGGAGTTGCACACCATGAAACGAATTGCGCCATGAGCAACACCCCTGAAAAGCCCTCGGCCCCTGCCGCATCGCCGGCCGCCGATACCACCAGCGGTGTCATCGCCGTCACCCGCGCGCTGCAGGTGCTGGAGGCGTTTGCGCTGGGCGAATCGAGCCTGCCCCTGGCCGAGCTGAGCCGGCGCTGCGGCCTGCACAAGACCACGGTGCTGCGCCTGGCGCGCACGCTGGCGCAATCGGGCTTCATGGTGCAACGCGAAGATGGCGACTGGCGCCTGGGCCCTGCCGCAGGCTGGCTGGGCGCGCGCTACCAGGCGGGCTTTGACGTGCAGAACGTGCTGGAGCCGGCGCTGCGCGAGCTCACCCATGCCACGGGCGAGAGCGCCGCCTTCTATGTGCGCGAAGGCCAGGTGCGCACCTGCCTCGTGCGCGTGGAGGGCCCGCAGGCGCTGCGCCACCATGCGCGCATGGGCGAGGGCCTGCCGCTGGACAAGGGCTCGCCGGGGCGCGTGATCCTGGCCTTCTCGGGCGAGCCGGGCAAGGCCTACGAAGCCATCCGCCAGAAGGGCTACCACTGGTCCATTGGCGAGCGCGAACAGGGCGTGGCGACAGTGTCGGCGCCGGTGTTCGGCATGCACTGGCGGCTGATGGGCTCGGTGTGCATCTCGGGCCCGGCTTCGCGCCTGCCGGCAGAAAAGCTCGAAGCCCTCGCGCAGACCGTGATGGCAGCCGCCACGCAGCTGTCCTATGCGCTAGCGGGCAACACCGCAGCGCCCTCGCACAGTCCGGTACGCGCCACCCATTGGCATCCTTGAATCCCCGATACTGGTGCCCATCAGAAAAAACAAGGAGACCGACGTGACCCGCTACCCCGCCCCATCGCTCGACAGCCTGCCCGAGGACATCCGCGCCCGCATCCTCGAAGTGCAGGAGAAAGCCGGCTTCGTGCCCAACGTATTCCTGGGCTTTGCCCGGCGCCCGGCCGAGTGGCGCGCTTTCTTCGCCTACCACGACGCGTTGATGCTCAAGGAGGAAGGCAGCCTGACCAAGGGCGAGCGCGAGATGATCGTCACCACCACCAGCGCGGCCAACCAGTGCCTGTACTGCGTGGTGGCGCATGGCGCCATCCTGCGCATCTATGAGAAGAAGCCGCTCGTGGCCGACCAGGTGGCGGTGAACTACCGCAAGGCCGACATCAGCCCGCGCCAGCGCGCCATGCTCGACTTTGCCATGAAGGTCTGCGAGCAGTCGCACGCCATCGAAGATGCCGACTTCACCGCCCTGCACGCGCATGGCTTCGACGACGAGGACATCTGGGACATTGCGGCCATCACCGCCTTCTTCGGGCTGAGCAACCGCATGGCCAGCTTTGCCGGCATGCAGCCCAACCCCGAGTTCTACCTTATGGGCCGCGTGCCCAAGGCAAAACCCTCGGCTTGAAGCACTCCATGCACACGGGCATGTCCAGTCGTTCGATGGCAGCATGGTGGTGTGCGGCATTGGTTTGCCAGGCTGGCACCCATGCCGTTGCCAGCGGCTTCGCACCGGGCAACGGCACGCTGGATGCACAACCCCTGGCAGTGCAAGTCCCGTCGGGCACGCTCTCGCCCCTGTCGAGCACCCAGCCGCCCCTGTTGCTGCTGCGCCAGGATGTCGCCGGACCGACGTACTACCTGGCGGTGGGCCTGGGCGTGCCGCGCTACGGCATAGCCGACCTGCCCGGTGCCGGTGCCTGGCGCGTGGAGCCCGATGCCGACTGCGCCCGCCTGGTGCCCGTGGCACTCGACGAGGTCAAGCAGCCGGCCGTGCAGCCCGTCACCGCGCAGCAGAACGCCCTGCCCCTGCACTGCGCCGCAGCGTTCGAGGGCAGCTGCACCAGCCGCGACCAGCGCTTGGGCTTGGGCACCGCGTTCCTGGGAACCCGGCGCACAGCGCGCACGGGCGGCGGCTTCTTCGGTACCGAAGGGCAGATCACCAGCACCTTCTACACCGGCGTGCGCACGCTTACCATCGAGCACCTGTCCTCGGGCCGCCATTGGCGCATGGACGAAGCGCTGCAGGACTCGGCCGGGTACAGCGCGCCGCAGACGGCCATCCGCTACCTGCCGCAGCTGCAGCGGGTGCTGTTGCTTGGCGTGAGCAATGGCCCGGAAGGCCCGCAGGGTCGCTGCATCGCCCTGCCACCGGGCTGAGCCAGGCTGAGGCAGCGCTCATACGGATTTGCATTCAATTGGATAACTAGTGTCCTGTCCCGCAAATAAATGCCAATAAAACCGCGTCATTCACGCCAGGGCCGCGTTGCAAATCCTCGCGATAGCTACGGCTATCGCTGCGGTTTGCGCCTTGCCCTGGCGCGAAATCCATCGGTTTTATTTTTGGCATCTATTTGCGGGACAGAACACTAGGCGGGAGCCGCAGACAGTGCTGTAGCACGGCAAGGCGAACCAACGACGTTAGCCGGTTGAAGGCAAAGCCGTATCAGGCGAAGTTGCCTTGCGTTTCGGTGGGGCTTGTGCGCTGCACGAGCAGCGCCGTCGCAGCCTCCACGGGCATCGGCCGGGCATACAGATAGCCCTGCACCTCGTCGCAGCCATGGTCCTTGAGGAAATCGCGCTGCTCGGGGGTTTCCACGCCTTCGGCGATCACGCGCAGCTTCAGGCTCTTGGCCATGGCGATGACGGCCGAGGCGATGGCCTCGGCTTCCTCGTTGCCGTGCCTGCCCAGGTCCAGGATGAAGGAGCGGTCGATCTTGAGCTTGCTCACCGGAAAGCGGCGCAGGTAGCTCAGGCTGGAGTAACCCGTGCCGAAGTCGTCGATGGCGATCTGGATGCCCTTGCCCACCAACTGGCGCAGGATGTCCACCGCAGCATCCGTGTTGGCCATCAGCGTGCCTTCCGTCAACTCCATCTCCAGTGCGCCGGCAGGCAGGTCGAACTCCGACAGGACACGGCCCACCTCGTGCAGGAAGTCAGGCGCCTGGAACTGCACCGCCGAGAGGTTCACCGCAATCGGCAGGGGCACCAGCCCCTCGCCGCGCCAGCCGGACCAGATGCGTGCCGCCTCGCGCAGCACCCAGGTGCCGATTTCCGCGATCATCCCCGAGGATTCGGCAATCGGAATGAAGCGCGCCGGGGACACCGGGCCCCGCGTCCGGTGCGTCCAGCGCAGCAAGGCCTCCATGCCCACGGGCTGGCCATGCGACAGCGTGAACTGGGGCTGCAGGTGCAGCTCGAGGTCACCCACATCGATGGCCTGGCGCAGGTCCACCGCGAGCAGCATGTCATCGTAGGCCGAGGCGTTCATCTCGGGCGCATACAGGCGCCAGGTGTTGCGCCCCTGGGCCTTGGCGATGCGCATGGCGGCTTCGACGTTGTGCAGCAGCTCCTCTGCGGTGCGCGCATGCTCGGGGCTGCTCGCAATGCCAATGCTGGCGGTGGGGGACACCGGGTGCTCCTGCGCGCCCAGGCGGATGGGTGGTGCCAGCAGCGCACGCACCTGGCTGATCAGCAGTGCATGGGTGACGGGGTTGCCCGCCAGCACCAGCATGAATTCATCGCCCCCATAGCGGTACAGGCCCTTGAGGTCCGCGCTGAGCCCCCGCAGGCGCTCGGCCACCTCGACCAGGAAAACATCGCCCTGCGCGTAGCCAAACGATTCGTTGACGCTCTTGAACCGGTCCAGATTGACCAGGGCCAGCGACAGGCTGTTGTGGGGCGCTACACCCTGGACATTCAGCGCAGCGATGTACTGCGGCAGGTCCTGTTCGAGCCTGGCGCGATTGGGCAGCCTGGTCACGGGGTCGTGCACCGCCAGGTACTCGGCCTGGCTTTCGGCCTGCTTGAGGCGGGTCAGGTCCGTGAACAGGTCCACGTGCTGCTCCACCTGGCCGTCGGCACCGCGGTGCGCACAGACCAGCAGGCGCGCCGGGAAGACCGTACCGTCCTTTCGGCGGATGTTCATCTCGCCCTCCCAGAAATCCTCGGCCTTGAGGATGGCGCGCGCACGCTCGACCCCTGCAGGATCGAGCCCCGCATTGAGGATCACCGTGGGCTGCCCCCGCAGGTCTTCGAGCGTATAGCCCGTGATCTTCGTGAGGTGGGGATTGATCGAGACGATGAGCTTGTCACGGTCGCCGACCACGATGGCAGCAGCGGAGCGGTTGAAGAAGCTCGCGGCCACGCGCAGCTGCGTTTCCACCTGGGCTTGGCGCGTGATGTCGCGCCCTATGCCCACATAGTAGCGCTGGCCCTCCGACTCGAAGCAGCCGACCGTGCCTTCCAGCAGGAAGGTGCTGCCGTCGGCGCGCAGCCGGGGGATGCGAACGTGGCGCGACTCGCCAGGCTGCATGGCCTCCAGGATGGCTGCCTGCTGCGCGGCCTGATCGGGCGGCCGAAGACGCTGGGCGTTCATGCCGATGAGCTGCTCGCGCGGATAGCCATACACGTCGACCGTCGCCTGGCTCACGTCGAGGATGGTACCGTCGTTGTCGGTCAGGAAAAAGATATCGGTCGAGTCACGCATCACCTGCTCATAGTGCCGGCGCAGCCCGGCCTCGCGCGCGGCGTGGCGGTGGTGTTCGCCGCGGCGCCAGGCTGCGTAGAGCAGCGAGCCGAAGAGGAGTAGAACCGCCACCCCGAGGACCAGGAGACTGCTGCGCGCTTGCACCGCCGCATACACCGCCTTCTCGGGCATCAGGCTGAGCACCATCCACGACGGCAGCAGGACGTTCTCGCGCCGCGCCATCACCGCCACGCCATGGCGGTTGGGCCCCTGCACCACGGAAACACCGGGCTCTGTCAGCAGGTACTCGACCACGGGCCCAGGCCCATGAAGGGGCTGCAGCCCGGGCCCGCTGGCCGGTGCAAGGATCTGCAGGCCCCGTGCATCGCGGTGCACCAGAATGGTCTCTCCACCCCAGTTCGGCAGCCTGGCCTTGGCCAACGTATCCACCAGCCACTGGAGGTCCATTTCCATGTAAAGCACATGGCCCGTTCCCCGGGTGCTGTCGGCAATGCTGCGCGCCAGGGCCAGGCGCAGCCCTGCGCCATTCTCCGCAGGCAGTTCGATCCACCGCGGGTAGGCACCCGTTCCAGCCTGCGCCACGCGGCTGCGTTGCTGCGCGTCCAGAGGGGCTCCGCTGCTGAACACCGCCTTGTCCGTGCCGACATCGACGACCGCAATGCTCCGGTAGCCGTAGACGCGCCGGATGCCTTCGAGATGCTGCTGGATGAAGGGGGTGTACTCGGCGCGCTGCGCCTCGCCCTGCCACCAGTGGTCGAGTGCCTTGACCAGCAGGGGATTGGAGCCGATGGCCTCGGCATCGCCAGAACGCTCCGTGAGCCAGGTGTCCAGCGAGTGGGCCGACAGTTCGGAAGTGACCCGCAGCGTCTCGGATGCAATCTGTTCGGCATTCCGCTGGCCCTGCAAATGCAGGGCAATCCCCAGCGCAATGACGCCAGCCACAAAGGCCGCAAAGGCCAATGGCACTGCCCAGCCAGGCAGCCAGGCGCCAGATTGCGCACCATTGCGCGCGGGACTGCTCTCTGTGGCCATGGCCGAAACCCCTCGTGACCGGGAAAAGCGGCGTGGCCAGAATATCGCCAGCCTTCCCCATTTCTTCAATGACCCGTGCGGCCTCCATCAGCCGCCCGACCCCTGTGATCGGCCCATTTAGTCCGATTCACCCAGAGGTGTCAAGCGCCGCAAAATCAGTCCTGAACGATGGCCAGCATCCAGTCCGGCAGGGCCACGGCCCTCTTCTGCGGGAAATCGACCCAGATCGTGGTGGCACCGCCAGCGGCATAAATCACGCCCGGCCGGTCCACCCGCTCCATGGTGCCCCAGGTCTCGAAGGTGGTGCGGCCCGGGTCGCTCACGTAGAGCTTGAGCAGCACGTCGGCCGGGTACTCGAGCTGCTGGTAGAAGTTGCAAAAGGCGTTGACGATGACCGGCCCCTGCCCTGTGGGGTCGGGGTTGCAGCCCACCGACACCAGCCAGTCGATCCGCGCTGTTTCCAGGTAGCGAAAATACACGGTGTTGTTCACGTGGCCCATGGCGTCCATGTCGCCCCAGCGCACGGGAAAGCGCATTTCATGCACCAGTTTCTTCTCGTCGGGGATTTCAATCTTCATCGGTGTGCCTTGATGGAAGCGAGGATGCCCAGAGTGAACAGCACCACGGCTGCCCACTGCGCCAGCGACGGCCAGCGCCCATCCCACGCGAACGAATATACGAGAGCGAACAGGGTCTCGCTCACGATGAGCTGCCCGCACAGGCTGGCGGACAGGCGCTGGCTGGCGATGTTCCACAAGATGGTGGCCAGCCAGCTCGAACCAAAACCGAGCGCCAGGCACACAGCCACGAAGACCCCGAACCCTGGCTGCGCTGCCAGGGCGGGCAGGCTGGAGCCCCCTGCCAGCCACAGCAACAGGCCGCCCAGGCCCGTGGCCACGCCCAGCCAGTTGGCCCAGTCGGTGGCACGCACCTCGGGGTGGCGCTTGAGCCATGCGGAATTGAGGATGGCGAACGCCGTCCAGAACACCAGCGCCACCAGCGCGATGGCGATGCCGCGCCAGTAGCTGCCGGCGCCGGATGCCGCTGCATCGCCGTGCGGAACCCCGGCCATCAGCGCGAGGCCGGTCACGGTGAGCGCCAGCCCGGGCACCAGTGCGGCCCAGCGCAGGCCCTGGGGCTTGCCCAGCAGCATGACCCAGACCGGAATGGTGCCGATGATCAGCGCCGGCATCTCGGCCCCCGCATCGCGGATGGCCCAGACCAGCAGCAGGTAGTAGCCCGTGAAGCCCAGCACGGACAGCCACAGCGCCGCCCAGGCCTGGGCCCAGGTAGGCCAGCGCGGGTTGCCCCGGAGGCCCCACAGCAGCATGCCCGCAGCCACCGCACCGTAGGCCACGAAGCGGCCCGCCGTCAGGTCCACCGAGGCAAACGTGCCCGCCATGTAGGGCGCCACGAACACCAGCCCCCAGAGCGCGCCTGCGGCGAGCCCGGCCAGGATTCCGGTCAGCATCGGGACAAGCGGCGCGGGCTACACCGCAAAGCCATCGTCTGCCGCAATCACGGCGCCGTTGATGAAGTGGCTCTGGTCGCTGGCCAGCATGATGATCAGCGCATCGAGGTCCTCGGGGCTGCCCACGCGCTTGCGCGGCAGCATGTCGATGAGTTTCTGGCCCTGCTCGGTCTGCCAGTGGCGGTGGTTGATCTCGGTGTCGATGTAGCCCGGGCAGATGGCATTGGTGTTGATGCCGAACCGGCCCCACTCCATGGCCATGGCCTTCGTCATCTGCACCACGGCGGCCTTGCTCATGCAGTAGGCGCCGATCTGCGGCAGCACCTTCAAGCCCGCCATCGAGGCGATGTTGATGATGCGACCGCCCGTGAAGCTGCCCGGCGCGGCCCCGCGCGAGCGCGCCAGCATGCGCTTGCCCACCTCCTGTGCGACGAAGAAGGCGCCCTTGACGTTGGTGTCGAAGATGAAGTCGTAGTCCTGGGGCGTCACATCCTGCAGGCGCTGCGTGGTGCTCACGCCCGAGTTGTTCACCAGGATGTCGATGGAGCCCATCTCGGTCTCGGCATGGGCCACCGCCGCCTTGATCGACATGTGGTCGGTCACGTCCAGTTCGATCACATGGGCGTCACCGCCCTCCCCCTCGATGCGGGCACGCAGCTCTTTGAGCTTTTCGACGCGGCGGCTGGCCAACACCACCCCGGCTCCTGCGCGCGCGAGAGTCCGCGCGAACTGGGCGCCGAGCCCGCTGGACGCTCCGGTGATGAACGCCACGCGGCCGGATAGATCGATGCTGTATGCCATTTAGAGAGCCTCCACTGCAGAAAAAAGAACGGTCGTTCGTTTGTCCGAAATCCATGAATACAATCAGTCTCCAGGCAGACAGGAACCAGGGTCCTGTCCGAAGACAATCCACACGATATCAAACGCCCGACGAGAAACCCATGACGAACGAAGAAATCCTCGCCCAGTATGGTCCCCGTGAAGCAATGGAATACGACGTGGTCGTCGTGGGCGGCGGCCCCGGCGGCATGGCCACCGCCATCCGGCTCAAGCAGATGGCAGCCATCAATGGCAAGGACATCTCTGTGGTGGTGCTCGAAAAAGGCTCCGAACCCGGCGCGCACATCCTCTCGGGCGCCATCATGGACCCCAAGGCCCTGACCGAGCTGATCCCCGACTGGAAGGCCAAGGGCGCGCCCCTGAACCAGCCCGTGACCGACGACGCGATGATGTTCCTGGGCGAAAAATCGGCCTTTCGCGTACCCAATGTATTTTTGCCGCACAACTTCCAGAACCACGGCAACTACGTGGTGCGCCTGGGCAATGTGGTCAAGTGGATGGGCGAGCAGGCCGAGGCCCTGGGCGTGGAGATCTTCCCGGGCTTTCCGGCCGCCGAAGTGCTCTACAACGAGAACGGCTCCGTCAAGGGCGTGGCCACCGGCAACATGGGCATCGGCAAGGAAGGCGAGCCCACGGCCGACTTCCAGCTCGGCATGGAACTCCATGCCAAATACACCATCTTCGCCGAGGGCTCGCGCGGCCACCTGGGCAAGCAGCTGATCTCGCGCTTCAAGCTCGACGCCCACAGTGATCCGCAAAGCTACGCAATCGGCATCAAGGAGCTGTGGGAGATCGATCCGCAGCGCCACCAGCCCGGCTTCGTCATGCACACCGCCGGCTGGCCCATGGAGAACGACACCTACGGTGGCGCCTTCCTGTACCACCTGGACGACAACAAGGTCACGCTGGGCTTCATCACCGGCCTGGGCTATTCCAACCCCTACCTCAGCCCGTTCGAGGAATTCCAGCGCTGGAAGACGCATGCCAACATCCGCTGGTACCTGGAGGGCGACGAGTCCAAGGGCATCAAGCCGGCCAAGCGCATCAGCTACGGCGCGCGCGCCATCACGGCCGGCGGCCTGCTGAGCCTGCCCAAGACCATCTTCCCCGGCGGCGCGCTGATCGGCTGCGATGCGGGCTATCTCAATGTAGGCCGCATCAAGGGCAGCCACGCCGCCATCAAGTCCGGCATGCTGGCCGCCGAGGCCGCCTACGATGCCGTGGTGGCCGGGCGCCAGCACGATGAGCTGAGCGCCTACCCCGAGGCCTTCGAGAAGAGCTGGCTGCACACCGAGCTCAACAAGGACCGCAACTTCAAGAACTGGTTCAAGAAGGGCCTGGTCACCGCCACCATCATGAACGGCCTGGAGCAGTTCGTGCTCAAGGGCAACATCCCCTGGACGCTGCACCGCGACAAGCCAGACCACGTGCACCTGAAGCCCGCGTCCGAGTGCAAGCCCATCATCTACCCCAAGCCCGATGGCAAGCTGACTTTCGACCGGCTCTCCAGCGTGTTCATCAGCAACACCAACCACGCCGAGAACCAGCCGGCCCACCTGACGCTCAAGGACGCCAGCGTGCCGGTGAACATCAACCTGGCCAAGTACGCCGGGCCCGAGGCGCGCTACTGCCCGGCTGGTGTCTACGAGTTCGTGCCCGATGTCGCCAAGGGCGGCGACGCCCAGCGCCTGCAGATCAACGCGCAGAACTGCGTGCACTGCAAGACCTGCGACATCAAGGACCCCACGCAGAACATCGTCTGGGTGACGCCTGAGGGCGGCGGCGGCCCAAACTACTCGGGCATGTGACGACAACAAAGGGCCTGCAACGCAGGCCCTTTTTACTTATCGCCTGTGCAGCTCTGGCTAGGCGGCTGACAACTGAAACTGCCCCATGGCCCCCGCCAGGCGGTTGGCCTGGTCCTTGAGGCTCTGGGCGGCAGCGGCGCCCTCTTCCACCAGCGCGGCGTTCTGCTGGGTCATGTGGTCGAGCTGGTCCACGGCCTGGCTCACCTGGCCGATCTGGCTGCTCTGCTCGCTGCTGGCGGCGTTGATCTCGGACATCAGCGCGGTGACCTGCTGCACGCTGGTGACTATGTCCTGCATGGTAGAGCCGGCAGTAACCACCAGGCGCGCACCGTCACTCACCTTGTGGACACTGGTGGCGATCAGGGCCTTGATCTCCTTGGCGGCGTTGGCGCTGCGGCCCGCCAGGTTGCGCACCTCGCTGGCCACCACGGCAAAGCCCCGGCCCTGCTCACCCGCACGGGCGGCTTCCACTGCGGCATTGAGTGCCAGGATGTTGGTCTGAAAGGAGATGCCGTCGATGATGCCCACGATGTCGGCGATCTTCTTGCTGCTGGCGTTGATCTCGTCCATGGTCTTGACCACCTGGCCGACCACCTCGCCTCCCTTCTTCGCCACCTGGGCGGCACTGTGGGCAAGGGTGTTGGCCTGGCGGGTGCTGTCGGCATTGGCGGCCACGGTCTGCGCCAGTTGGGCAATGCTGGCAGCTGTCTGCTGCAGGCTGCTGGCCGTGTGCTCGGTGCGTGCGCTCAGGTCGGTATTGCCGGCGGCCACTTCGGAGCTGGCGACGTGGATGGACTCACCCGAATCGCGCACCTCGGTCACCACATAGTGCAGCGATTCCACCATGCTGTTGAGCGCGGTGAGCAGCTCGCCGATCTCGTCGGTGCGGTCCGTGGACATGCGCACCGTGAGGTCGCCCTGCGCCACCAGGGCCGCCGCGTCCGACGCCTGGCGCAGCGGCAGCACGATGGAGCGGCGCAGCAGCCAGCCGAACAGCGCCGACAGCCCCACCACGAAGGCCACGGCGAGCGCGCTGACCCACTGGGCACGCGAGGCATCGGCAATCATCGCATCGGCCGCTGCCACCGAGGACTTTTCGGATTCGGCCAGCAGCTGGTCGATGGTTTTCAGGTACTGGGCCAGCGCTGCGGCATGCTCCTGCAGCTCCTTCTGGCTGATGACCTTGGATTCGAGCGCGTTCTGCACCAGGGTGTCGCGCAGGGCCGCGTACTGCTGGCGCTGCGCCTGGGTCTGCTTCCACACGGGCACGGTGCTCGCGGCCGCAGCCGAGGCGGCCAGCGCAGTGTCGATGCGGTTGCGCATGCCCTCCTCGGCCGCCAGCTGGGTGCGCATCTCGGCCACCAGCGGGAACACGTCGGTCGAGCTGGTGGCTCGCAGGGCGATCTGGCCGATGTGCACCGACTGGGTCTTCCACTCGCGCACCGAGCGCTCGATGGGCAGTTGCTCCGCCGTGAGCAGCGTGGCCTGGCGCGTCGTGCCCTGGCCGGTGAGCCAGGTGGTGGAGCCCAGCAGCGCCACCGCCACGCCCAGCAGGCCAAAGGCTGCTGCCAGTTTCTGGCCCACGGTCAGGGTGCGATTGCCGCGCGGGGACGGCGACGACGACGGGCGGGGCGCCGCCATGGGTGCATCAGCAGGAAAGGCCGTGACGGCAGGGGTGCGGTTGGCACCGGCCGTGGCGGGAAGGTAGTTCATGGCTTTCTCCGTGGTGTTGCGTGTCATCCGCCCCGTCACACGAGGGGGCGGCATACCCTTGCGATGCAAGCCCTGTGCCAAAACGCAGGGGTTGCACCGCAAACGTCAGGTGTGGCTCAGCCTGCAGCCACGCATTCGCCGAAGCCCCCGCCGCCGGGCGTGGAAATCTCGAACACGTCGCCCGGCTCCATGAGCGCCGCGCCGATGTGCGCAAGGTCTTCCACCTGGCCGTTGGCACGCAGCACCCGGTTGAGCCCGGTGCGCCCGGCCTGCCCGCCGGCCATGCCGAAGGCGGGCTTGACGCGCCCGTTGGACAAGATGCTCGCCGTCATCTGCTCCAGAAAGCGCACGCGGCGCACGCCGCCATTGCCCCCGGCCCAGCGGCCGCTGCCGCCCGAGCCCTCGCGAATCTCGTAGCTATCGAGCACCACAGGGAACCGGAACTCCAGGATCTCGGGGTCGGTCAGGCGCGAGTTGGTCATGTGCGTCTGCACCACGCTCGTGCCGTCGAAGCCGCGCACCACTTGGCCCTGCCCATCGAGCACCACGCCCGCACCACTGCCGCCCGCGATGGTCTCGTAATACTGGTACCGCGCATTGCCGAAGGTGAAGTTGTTCATCGTTGGCTGGCTGCCGGCCATGACGCCTAGCGCACCGAACAGCGCATTGGTGATGCAGGTGGAGGTCTCCACATTGCCCGCCACCACCGAGGCCGGCGGGTTGGGGTTGAGCATGGAGCCCTGCGGGATGATGACCTGCAGGGGCTTGAGGCACCCGGCATTGAGCGGGATGTCGTCGTCCACCAGGGTGCGAAAGACGTACAGCACCGCCGCCATGCACACCGCACGCGGGGCATTGAAGTTGTTGACCTGCTGAGCGCTGGTGCCGGCAAAATCGATCACCGCGCTGCGCTCGGCCACGTTGACCTTGACCGAGACGCTGATCTGCGCGCCATTGTCCAGCGGCAGGGTGAACTGGCCGTCCTTGAGGTGCGTGATCACGCGGCGCACCGATTCCTCGGCGTTGTCCTGCACGTGGCGCATGTAGGCCTGCACGACGTCCAGGCCGAACTGGTCCACCATCTTGCCCAGCTCCTGCACGCCCTTTTCATTGGCGGCGATCTGCGCGCGCAGGTCGGCCAGGTTCTGGTGCGGGTTGCGGCTCGGGTAGGGCGTGGTGCCGCCGCCGGTGGCCAGCAGGTGGCGCACGGACTCCTCCTGCAGCACACCGCGGTCCACCAGCTTGACGTTGTTGATCTGCACGCCCTCTTCCTCGATGCGCGTGGAGAACGGGGGCATCGACCCCGGCGTGGTGCCGCCGATGTCCGCATGGTGGCCGCGCGAGCCCACGTAGAAGGTCGGCTCATTGCCGCCCGCCACGTACACCGGCGTGATGACGGTGACGTCCGGCAGGTGGGTGCCGCCGTGGTAGGGGTCGTTGAGCATGTACACGTCGCCCGGCTGCATGCTGCCGGTGTTCTCGCGGATCACGGTCTTGATGCTCTCGCCCATGGACCCGAGGTGCACCGGCATGTGCGGGGCATTGGCGATCAGGTTGCCGGTGGCGTCGAACAGCGCGCAGCTGAAGTCCAGGCGCTCCTTGATGTTGACCGAGTAGGCGGTGTTCTGCAGCTGCAGGCCCATCTGCTCGGCGATGTTCATGAACAGGTTGTTGAACACCTCCAGCAGCACCGGGTCCACCGTGGTGCCGGCCGCGTACTGCACGCTGCGCGCCGTGACACGGTCAAGCACCAGGTGGTCCAGGTCCGTGAGGCGGGCCAGCCAGCCGGGTTCGACCACGGTGGTGGTGTTCTTCTCGGCGATGATGGCCGGGCCGGGTATCACGTCGCCGGGCTGCAGGTCCTCGCGCACCACCAGGGCGGCGTCATGCCACTGGCTGCCGGAGTACATGCGCACCGTCTCGCGCCGCGGATGCAGGCGCTCTGCGTGCAGGGGCAGGCGCGGTTCGTCCGGGGCGTCGCCGGCGATCACGGCCTCGACCGACACGGCCTCCACAACGAGCGACTTGCCCACCATCAGAAAGGCGAAGCGCTGGCGGTAGGCGGCCTCGAAGGCTGCCTGCACGGCCGCCATGTCGCCAAACGGCACCACCAGGGCCGAGTCGGTGCCTTCGTAGCGCACGTGCACGTTGTAGCGCACCTGCACCGGGTGGTTGCTGACCTGCTGGCGTTCCAGCTCGGCCTGGGCGGCTGAGCCCAGCGCGTCGAGTCGCTCGGCGATCAGCGGCAGCGAGGCCTCGGCCAGGGGCAACTCCACCGCCTGCTCGCGGATCACGGTCTGGTCGGCCAGGCCCATGCCGTAGGCACTGAGCACGCCCGCCAGCGGGTGCACGAACACGCGTGTCATGCCCAGGGCATCGGCCACCAGGCAGGCATGCTGGCCACCGGCCCCGCCAAAGCACTGCAGGGTGTAGCGCGTCACGTCGTAGCCGCGCGCCACCGAGATCTTCTTGATCGCATTGGCCATCTGCTGCACGGCGATCTGGATGAAGCCCTCGGCCACCTCCTCGGGCTGGCGCTGGGTCTGCACCGCCAGCTCCGCGAAGCGGGCGCGCACGGCCTGCGCGTCCAGCGTCTCGTTGGCCGCAGGGCCGAACACGCTGGGGAAGTAGCCCGGCTGCACCTTGCCGACCATCACGTTGGCGTCGGTCACGGCCAGCGGGCCGCCGCGGCGGTAGCTCACCGGGCCGGGGTTGGCGCCAGCGCTCTCCGGCCCCACGCGAAAGCGCGCACCGTCGTAGCTCAGCACCGAGCCGCCACCAGCGGCCACGGTGTGGATGCTCATCATCGGGGCGCGCATGCGCACGCCAGCCACATGGGTCTCGAACTCGCGCTCGAATGCACCGGCGTAGTGGCTCACGTCGGTGGAGGTGCCGCCCATGTCGAAGCCGATCACCCGCTCCTGCCCGGCCAGGCCGGCCGTGCGCGCCATGCCGACGATGCCGCCGGCCGGGCCGGACAGGATGGCGTCCTTGCCCTGAAAGGTGTTGGCGTCCGTCAAGCCGCCCGAGGACTGCATGAAGAACAGCTTGACCCCGGGCATCTCGCTGGCCACCTGCTCCACATACCGGCGCAGGATGGGCGAGAGGTAGGCGTCCACCACCGTGGTGTCGCCCCGGCTCACGAACTTCATCATGGGGCTGGTCTCATGCGAGGTGCTGATCTGCGTGAAGCCCACCTCCCTGGCAATGCGCTGGGCCGCCTGCTCGTGCTCCGTGTAGCGATAACCATGCATGAAGACGATGGCCACGCTGCGCAGGCCCCGGCCATAGGCCGCCAGCAGGTCGCCGCGCAGGGTGGCTTCATCGAGCCGTTGCAACACGGCACCGTGCGCGCCCATGCGCTCGCGGGCCTCGATCACTTCGGTGTAGAGCAGTTCGGGCAACACGATGTGGCGGTCGAACAGGCGCGGGCGGTTCTGGTAGGCAATGCGCAGCGCATCGCGAAAGCCGCGCGTGGTGACCAGCAGCGTGGGCTCGCCCTTGCGTTCGAGCAGCGCATTGGTGGCCACCGTGGTGCCCATCTTCACGCATTCGACAAGGGCCGGCGTCACGGCTTCACCGGATGCCAGGCCCAGCAGGTGGCGGATACCGGCCACGGCCGCATCCTTGTACTGCTCGGGGTTCTCGGACAGCAGCTTGTGCGTGACCAGCGTGCCGTCGGGGCGCTTGCCGACGATGTCGGTGAAGGTGCCGCCCCGGTCGATCCAGAACTGCCAGCGGGGAATCTGTACTTGGGGTGTCATGGTGGTCATGGTGTTTTCGATGGAAGAAAAATGGGGTTGTGGCTGGATCAGGCGGTGGCCGCGCTGGCCGATGCCAGCCGCTGCATGAGCTGGCGCACGGCGAGAATGGGTGGCGCGCTGGTCAGGGCCTGATCCAGAGGGCACCAGGGCCCGCCGAGCGCCGTGGCCCAGGCCATCACGGGCAGGATGTCGGCAGGAGGAAGGGTGTGCATGGCCTCGATCACGATGCGCAGCTCCTGCGCCAGCCGGTTGCCGGGCGCAAAGCGCCAGTGGTACTGGCCGCAGCCCACGCGCACGGCGCGGCTGTCCTTCTCGGTCATCAGCACGAGCCAGTCGCAATGGAAGTCGGCACAGTCCGGACGAGGTGGACCGGCCAGGCAGAAGGTGTAGACGTTCTCGAAGCTGCGGTTGAAATTGCGCACCAGGGTCTCGGCAATCGCCTCGCGCCCCTGGGCCGAGGGCGGGAAGACCATGCCGCCCTGGCGCATCTCCATCTGCAGCAGCGCGCCGCCGGCAAAGGCCTGGGCGATCAGGTGCGGGCGGTTGCCGTCCTTGGCGCGCAGGTACATCTCGATGGTGTCGGTGGGGGTGTGCATGGTGCTTCTCCTGGAATGGGGTTGGGAAAGCTCAGCGCTGCGTGTAGTACGGGATGAAGATCTGGTTGGCCTCGCCGCCAACGGAGCGCACCCACTCGCGTGAGAAGCGCTCGCCCAGGCGCTTGAGTTCGGTGTCGAGCTCGGCGGAGGCGCGGTCCACTTTGATGCCCTTGCGCTGCAGCTCGCCCACCGACTCGTCGGCCACGGCCTGGCTCATGGCCCAGCCGCGCGCCTCGGCCTCGCTGGCGGCCGTCGTCACCGCCTGGCGCACCGCAGGCGGCAGCGCCTCGAAAGCCTGCAGGTTCACGAACACGATGTTCTTGGGGAACCAGGCATTGATGCCGTAGTAGTGCCGGATCTGGCCCCAGACCTGGTTCTCGACCCCCGTGAGGGCCGAGGTGATCATGGAGTCGAGCTGGCCCGCAGACAGGGCCTTGTTGACCTCGACCATGGGCACGTCCACCGTGGTGGCGCCCAGCATCTCGGCAATGCGCACGGTGGCCGGGTTGTAGGTGCGCATGCGTGTGCCCTTGAAATCGACCGACGAGCGCACGGGCGCAATCGAGAACAGTCCCTGCGGCGGCCAGGGCACGGCATACAGGGCCTTGAGCCCCTTGCGCGCGAAGTGCCCTTCGATCAGCGGGCGCTGCAGGTCCCACATGCGCCGTGCGTCCGCGTAGCTGCGCACCACGAAGGGAATCGCGTCGGCACCGGCGATCGGCATGTCGCGCACCAGGCTGGTCATGATGGTCTCGCCGGCCTGGGCCTTTCCCTCCTGCACCGCCTGCGGAATGTCGCCGAGCTTGAACAGGGCGTTGTTGGCGTGCACCTCGATGCGCAGGGCGCCCGCAGAGGCACGCTCCACGTCCTGCGCAAACTGCACCACGTTGCGCGTGTGGAACGACTCGGCGCGGTAGCCGGTGGCCAGTTTCCACTGTGCCTGGGCGTGCACCATCGGGGCCACGGCGAGCGCGGCCAGCAAGAAAGCTCTGATCATGATCTGCTCCAGCAAGAGAAATGGACGACAGGCGTTGCAGGCTCGTGCGCTTCAACCCTGCATTCGGTTGGGCAGCCAAAGGACGATGTCAGGCACGAAATACGTGGCGATGACCGCCGCGATCATCAGCATGAACAGCGGCAAGGCCGTGCGGGCGATCCACATGATTTCCCGCCGCGTGAGCCCCTGTATGACGAACAGGTTGAAGCCCACCGGTGGCGTGATTTGCGCCATTTCCACCACCAGCACGATGAAGATGCCGAACCAGATCAGATCGAAGCCCGCAGCCTCCACCGTGGGCAGCAGCACGGCGATGGTCAGCACCACCATCGAGATGCCATCCAGGAAGCAGCCCAGGGCGATGAAGAACACGATGAGCAGCAGCATCAGGGAGAACGGCGCCAGGTGCAGCGAGCCGATGAACTCCGCCAGGTGCCGAGGCAGGCCGATGAAGCCCATCGCCAGCGTGAGGAACGCGGCGCCGGCCAGGATCAAGCCGATCATGCAGTACACGCGGCAGGCGGCCACCAAGCCCTCCTTGAACAGCGTCCAGTTCAGCGAGCCCTCGATCTTGGCCAGGATCAGCGCACCGGCAACACCCAGTGCGGCAGCTTCGGTCGCGGTGGCGATGCCGCTGTAGATAGCCCCCAGCACCACGATGATCAGGGAGACCACGGGGATCAAGTGGCGCGAGGCGTACACCATCTGAAGGAAGCTCATCTTTGTGTCGGGCGCCGGCACCTTGTCCTTGTTCAGCAGGCCCCAGACAATGATGTAGCCCATGAACAGGGCAGCCAGCAGCAGGCCTGGGATCACGCCTGCAAGGAACAGCTTGGAGATGGACACGTTGGCCGCCACACCGTATACGATCATGATGATCGAGGGCGGAATCAGCAGGCCCAGGGTGCCAGCCCCGGCCAGGGTACCCACGGAAAGGTCCTCCGGGTAGCCCCGCTTCTTGAGCTCGGGCAGGGTCATCTTGCCGATGGTGGCGCAAGTGGCTGCGGACGACCCGGAGATGGCGGCGAAGATGGTGCAGCCCACCACGTTCACGTGCAGCAGCCGGCCCGGCAAGCGCTCCAGCCAGGGAGCAAGCCCCTTGAACATGTCGCTGGACAGCTTGCTGCGAAACAGGATTTCGCCCATCCAGAGAAACAGCGGCAGCGCAGTAAGCGTCCAGCTGGAAGTGGACCCCCAGATGGTCAGCATCATGCTGTCGCCCACGGGGCGGTTGGTAAAGAGTTCCATGCCGATGAGCGCCACCGCCAGCAGCGACAGCCCGATCCACAGGCCAGAGCCAAGTACTGCGAACAGCACCACGATCAGTCCGAAAGCAATGATGAGGTCCATGATTTTTTCTACCTTGCTCGGTTATTCGGACCGTGCGGCTTCGGCCACGGCAATGAGGGTCTGGCCGCGGGCTCGCAGGATGAGCGCGTGGGCAAATGCGACCGCAAACCCGATGCTGCCAACGGCCATGCTGATCTGCGGAATCCACAGGGGCGAGGCATCTGCCGCCGGTGAAATGTCGTGCGTGTCATAGGAAATCCAGACAGAACGGGCTGCATACCAGGCCACGTAGGCGGTAAGCACCAGCGCGGCAAGCAGGCAGAACCATTCAAAGGCCGAACGCCAGCGCGCTGGCAGGCGGTCGAGCAGCAAGGTGACACGGATGTGGTCACCGTTTTGCAAGGTACCGGGCAGTGCGAAGAACAAGGCTGCGGCAATCGCGTAGCCCGCGTAGGCGTCCAGCCCCTGGATCTCGATGAACGACACCTGGCGGGAAAGGACGCCCAGCATCACGATGAGGAACGCAGCCACCATCGATACGCAGGAAAGACCGGTAAGCAAGCGGTAAAAATTTCGGACGAGCTGGTCCATGGCGATCTCCCGGAGGTCGCTGACAAAAAAGGAGGGGGATGACAGGGTGGCCGGGCCGCAGTGGACGCCACCCTGGTAGCCGCCCGCGAGAGGCCTCGCGAACGGTTGCGCGAGTGCGCCTTACTTGCGGTAGGCGTCGATGATGGCCTTGCCTTCAGGCCCGGCGGACTTGATCCATTCCTCAGTCATCGTGTTCCCGATCGATGCGAACTCCTTCTTGAGTGCCTCCGATGGCTCGGCAATCGTCATGCCCTTGGCGCCCAGTTCCTTGAGGAACTCCTTGTCCAGGCGCTCGCTGGCTTCCCAGCCGCGCTTTTCTGCCGCAGCAGCAGCCTTGAGCACGGCGTCCTGGGTGGCCTTGTCAAGGCTGTCAAAGGCCTTCTGGTTGACCACCGTGGCATTGCGCGGCTGCCATGCGGCCACGGGGTAGAAGTACTTGACCTGCTCATACAGCTTGCTCTCGACCCCGCTGGCGGTGGAGGTCAGAAAGTTGTTCACGGTGTTGGTGGCGAGCGCCTGGCCCAGCTCCGTCAGCTGGATGGTGACCGGCTGGGCCTTGAGCAATTGCGCGATGCGCGTCGTTGCCGGGCTGAAGGAACGCATCTTCGTACCAGCCAGATCGGCAGGGCTCTGCACCGGCTTGGTGGAGTACAGCGACTGCCCAGGCCATGGCACGCTGAAAAGCAGCTTCATGCCCTGCGAAGCCAGCAGCTTTTCCTGCGCGGGCTTGGCCACCTGGTACAGCTTCAGGGACTCAGCGTACGACTTGGTGAGGAAGGGGATCGAGTCCACCCCGTACAAGGGGTTTTCGTTGGCCGCACCCGAGAGGATGAACTCCGCTGAAGGCACCTGCCCGGTTTGCACGGCGCGCTTGAGCTCGTTGGCCTTGTAGAGCGATCCGCCGGGGTGCAGCGTGATCTTCAGCTTGCCACCGGTCAGCTCATCGACCTCCTTGGCAAACTGCTGGACGTTGACCGTCTGGAAGGTGTTGGCGCTGTAGCCTGTGGGCAGGTCCCATTTGACTTGCGCATGGGCGCCTGCAGCGCAGACGGTGATGGCGGCGAGGGCGATGGCGATGCGTTTCATGGTGGAGGCTCCTTGAGGTTGTTAAAAGCTGGCGAGTTGGTGGTTCAAGAGGTCGGAAATCAGCATGCAACCCGGGGCATGCGTGATGCAGAACGCCGGCTGGGCGTGCAGGATGGCGGACTGGGGCGTCACACCGCAGGCCCAGAAGACGGGGATCTCGCCGGGCATCAGCGCCACGGCATCGCCGTAATCGGGCTTCGACAGATCGGCAATGCCGATAAGGGACGGATCGCCGATGTGCACGGGCGCGCCGTGCACATTGGGAAAGCGCGAGGTCACCTGCACCGCACGGATCACGTCGGCCGCCAGCATGGGGCGCATGGTCACCACCATCGGCCCGCCAAAGGGGCCTGCGGTCTCGGTCTGCACATTGGTGCGGAACATGGCGACGTTCTTGCCTTCATCGATGTGGCGCAGGCGGATGCCGGCCTCGATCAGTGCCGACTCGAACGAGAACGAGCAGCCGAGGATGAAGGTGACGAGGTCAGGGCGCCAGAACGCAGCAATGTCCGTCACCTCCTCGGCCAGTTCGCCGTGGCGCCAGACGCGGTACAGCGGCACGTCACTGCGGATGTCGATGCCATCGCCCAGCGATGGCAGCGAGAACTGGCCGGGCTCGCTCACCGCCAACACCGGGCAGGGCTTGGGGTTGCGCTGGCAAAAGCGCAGGAAGTCGCCGGCCTGCACCTCGGGCAGGATGACCAGATTGCCCTGCACATGGCCATCGGCCAGGCCGCTGGTGTGCGAGGTCCACAGGCCCTGGCGGATCACGCTGCGTACGTGCGCGGCGCTGCTGCTGCCTGCTGAACCAAAGACCTCGGGAGTGTTGTTGTGTGCTGAGTCCACCGTGGCTTCCTTGCGTTGCGAAATGTCAGATGCGTGACGATGGGTGGATTGTGTTGGCGGTCCACTGCCACTGGCAAATTCAAAAAATTTCTCTCAGTTCATCGATTTTTTCGATGCACTACGCTGGAGCACACTTCACCCAACTTGGTGCTAAGTGGAAACCCTAGGGATTGAGAAGGCCGACCGTTCGGTCTCGGCGGCAAGCGGGACAGCACGCTGCAAACAGCGCTCCTCAGCGGGAATGGAGGGGCATAGCGACTGGCGGGCGGATGCGCTTTAGCGCCTCACTGGCACAGGTACGCAGGCTTGCTTGCGGTGGCCGCGCTGCACCAACAACAGGCATGGCCGGACCGCGGCGGCTGCCCGGGGCCTGTCTGACGCCCGCAAATGGGGGCCAACTGCCACGCAGCAGCCACTCAGCAGCCCAACAGGCCTGCAAAGGCGCAGCGCCCGGCAAACTCCGTCAGCCAGATTTCAGCTTTTGGCGCGGCCCTTGGTGCGCTCGGCCTGCAGCTCGACGAAGGCCAGCGCCGAGCGCACGACACCGTCCACAGCGGGCGAGGACGGGTCTTCGCGGTAGCTCAGGTGGATGGGCAGCGGCCGCAGCTCAGCCTCGCAGGCCAGCGGGCGCAGGTCGGGAAAGGCCAGCAGCCGCTGCACGGCCTGGCGCGGCAGCGTGGCCACGCCAAAGCCGCCCTGCACCAGCTGCACCATGGCCGAGATGGAGGAGATGGTGTGCACGCAGCGCGGCTCCACCTGCGCCTGGCGCAGCACGTCGAGCAGGGTCACGTGTGGCTGCGAGCCGCGCTGGAAGGTCAGGATGTCCGTCTCGGCGAAGTCCGCCAGCGCATAGCGCCGCTTGCGGTGCAGCGTGCTGTTGCCCACGAAGACCATTTCCATGGGCGTGAGCGCCTGCGTGCGTATGCCCTCGGCCGACGCGGGCAGCGCCGCGAACACCGTGTCCAGCGCACCGCGGCGGATCTGGTCGAGCAGCACGGGGGTGGTCTCCACCGTGAGTTCAAGCTCCAGCAGCGGGTTGTCCTTGCGCAGTTGCTCGATCCACGGGATCAGCCAGGAGTGCAGCACGGATTCGATAGCCCCCAGGCGGATCGAGACCTCCATGGGCCCGCCCGAGCCCATCTCGGCCTTGAGCTGGCGCTGCAGCTCGAGCATGCGCTTGGCGTAGGTCAGAAAGCGCGTGCCCGCCACCGTGAGCTTGAAGCGTTTGTCGCTGCGGTCGAGCAGCAGCACACCGAGCTCCTCCTCCAGCGCGGCCACACGGCTGGACATGGCCGACTGCGTGAGGAACAGCTTTTCGGCCGCGCGCGTCACGCTGCGCAGGGAGGCTACCCAGTAAAAGGCTTCGACGAAACGCAGGTTCATGGTTTTTCCGTGGGGCGGCGGCGCCAGGATTGTGCGCCTGCCAGCGAGCTGCGGAGCACCGAACGTGCCAGCGACGCAGCCGGCCCTATTCAGCGAACAACGGCAGGTCGGCCTTCTTGAGCGTGCGCAGCACGAAGCTCGAACGGCTGTGGCGTATGCCCTTGATCTTGTAGAGCTTCTCGCGCAGCAGACGCTCGTAGTCGCGCGTGTCCTTGACCACCACGCGCAGCAGGTAGTCGTAGTCGCCCGAGACCAGGTGTGCCTCGATCACCTCTGGGATGCTGGCCAGCGTTTCGCCGAATTTTTCGAGCGTGTTGTCCGAATGGCTGTCGAGGGTGACCTGCACCAGCACCGTATCGGACAGGCCCAGGGCCTGCGGATTGAGCCGCACGGTATAGCCCTGGATGACACCAGCCTCCTCCATCTTCTTGATGCGGCCCCAGCACGGCGAGGGGCTCAGGCCCACGGCCTGTCCGATTTCCTGCAGGCTGGCGCGCGCATCACCCTGCAGCACAGCGAGAATTTTTCTATCGAGGCGATCCATACCCTCTATTATTCATGAAATACGCTGTTTGCAGCAAAATTTTCTGCAATCCATCGATTCGCTGCAAAATTCAGAAAGAACTGCTGCGCCCCGCAGCGCATACTTTGGACATCAAGGCGCTCTTACCGGAGCGCACAAACTGACAGGGCCCCGGACTGGTTACCGCCAGACCGGGGCACTTGGCAAGCAGGGGCGCAAGCAGCCCCGTATCCCCTGCACCCCTCCCCTTTTGCGCACCCTTGTCACACCCTGTCGCCCTGGCGACCAAGCGCGGGCATGGTCTGTTCGTACGCACACTTACCAGCACAAACCCCGATGCCCCCAGCCATGCTGCACCGCCATAATTTGGCGCAGGCGTGGAGTGGATGCTCCATTGCTTGCGAGGGGACATGACACCCCGGCAGCCCGCCCAAAAATCAACAGGAGACACCATGCAATTGACCAGACTCGTCGTCGGCCTGAGCCTCGCGCTCGGTTTTGTGGCCACCGCCGCTGCGCAGACCACCATGCGCATCAGCATTTCCACGGCCCAGAACTCCCACCAGGGCGTGGCCATCGACACGTTTGCCAAGGAAGTCGAAAAGCGCACCGGCGGCCGCTACAAGGTACAGACCTTCTACAACGGCGCACTGGGCGGGGAGCGCGAGTCCATCGAAGCCGTGCAACTGGGCACGCAGGAGCTGGCCTTCAGCTCCACCGGCCCCATCCCGAATTTCGTGCCAGACACCAAGATCCTGGACGTGCCCTTTCTGTTCCGCGACAAGGCCCATGCCCGCGCCGTACTGGACGGCCCCATCGGCCAGGAGATGCTGACCAAGTTCGACAGCAAGGGCTTCAAGGCCCTGGCCTGGGCAGAGAACGGCTTTCGCCACATGACCAACAGCAAGCGCGACGTGAAGGAGCCGGGCGACCTGAAGGGCCTGAAGATGCGCACCATGGAGAACCCCGTGCACATTGCCGCCTACAAGGGCTTTGGCATCGTCACCACGCCCATGGCCTTCCCGGAAGTCTTCACGGCCCTGCAGCAGGGTACCGTGGACGGGCAGGAGAACCCGCTGCCGGTGATCATCTCGGCCAAGTTCGACCAGGTGCAAAAGCACCTGACGCTGACGGGACACGTCTACTCGCCGTGCATCTTCGTGATGAACAAGGCCTCGTTCGACAAGCTCAGCGCTGCCGACAAGCAGGCCTTCCTGGATGCCGCCAAGGAAGGCACCAAGGCCAACCGCGCCCGCGTCGATGAAGACGATGCCAAGGGCGTGGCCGACCTGCGCGCCAAGGGCATGACAGTGATCGACAACGTGGACAAGGCCAAGTTCGTCGCTGCCCTGGCCCCGGTGAATGCCGAGTTCGAAAAGCAGTTCGGCAAGGCCACGCTCGACAAGATCCGCGACGTGAAGTAATCCTGCGCGCTGCGCACCCCGGAACCAAACGCCCGTAGCGCCCTTGCTACCGGGCGTTTGGTTCTTGCCTTTTCTACCCCCTTCTCCCGTGGCTGGCCCTGCCCCATGAAAAATGCTTTCCTGACCTTTGAGCGCTGGACGACCTCCTTCGCCATGCTGGCCGCGTGCGCCATGCTGGCGCTGGCCTCGGCGCTCGGCATGTTCCAGATCGTGACCCGGTTCGTGCTGGAACAACCCGCCGAATGGACCGAGGTGCTGATCCGCTTCAGCCTGATCTGGATGGTGTTCCTGGCCATCCCCGCGGCTTTCCGCCAGGGGGCGATGGTGAGTGTGGACGTGCTGTACCGCTGGAGCCCGCCGAAGATGCGCCGCGTGCTCGACTGGGTGGTGTCTCTCGCCGCCCTCGCGCTGATCGGCGTGATCATCTGGTGGGGCTGGGACTACTCCGTGCGCGGCAGCGTGCAAAGCATGGCCGGCCTTGAATCGGTGTCCATGTTCTGGGCCTACCTGGCCATGCCTGTCGGTGGCCTGTTCTGCGTGGTCGGCATTGTCGGCAACCTGATCGATCCCCTGCGTATGGAACTGGAGACGGCCCAATGAGCCTGGTCATGATTTCTACGATGGTGCTGTGCTTTGCACTGACCATCTCGGTGGCGGTGTCCATCGGCCTGGCGTCCATCCTGGGCATTCAGGCGTCCAACGCGAACATGCTCATCTCCGTCAAGGAGATGTTCGCCTCGATCAACAAGTTTCCGCTGGCCGCCATCCCCTTCTTCATCCTGGCGGGCAACCTGATGGAAACCGGCGGCATCTCACGCCGCCTGGTCGAGTTTGCCAAGAGCATCGTGGGCGGCGTACAGGGTGGCCTGCCCATGACCTGCGTGCTCACCTGCATGATCTTTGCCGCCGTGTCGGGCTCGTCGGTGGCCACCACCTTTGCCATCGGCGCCATCCTGATCCCTGCGCTCATCAAGCACGGCTACCCCACGAGCTACGCCGCGGCGCTGCAGGCCACCAGTGCCGAACTGGGCGTGATCATCCCGCCGTCCATTCCACTGATCCTGTATGGCGTGAGCGCCGAGGTGTCGATTGGCGAGCTGTTCATCGCCGGCTTTGGCCCTGGGCTGCTGATCAGCTTTGCGCTGATGCTCTTTGTCTGGGCGTATTGCAAGTGGAAGGGCTGGGGCAAGACCGACGGCGAAGGCCGCATGCCCTTCGGCAAGGCCACCTGGCAGGCCGGCTGGGCGCTGCTGATGCCGGTGATCATCCTGGGCGGCATCTACGGCGGCGTGTTCACCCCCACCGAGGCATCGGCCGTGGCGGTGTTCTACGCCCTCATCGTGGGCGTGGTGATCTACCGCGAGATCAAGATCCAGAACCTGTTCGCCATCCTGCGCAAATCGGCCATCTCCTCGGCGGTGATCATGTTCATCATCGCCAATGCGGGGCTGTTCGCCTTCCTGATTACCCGCGCGGGCGTGCCCGACGCGATTGGCCGCTGGCTGGAGTCGGTGCTGCAGTCGCCCACCCTCTTCCTGCTGGGCGTGAACGCTGCCCTGTTCGTGATCGGCATGTTCATCGAGACCAGCGCCGCCATCATCGTGCTGGCCCCCATCCTGGCGCCTGTGGCCATGCACTTCGGCATCGACCCCGTGCACTTCGGGCTGATCATGGTGGTGAACCTGGCGCTGGGCATGATCACGCCGCCCTTTGGCGTGAACCTGTTTGCGGCCTGCACGGTGGCCCGCATATCACTGGACCGGATCATCGGGCACCTGCTGCCCTTTGTGTGCGTGATCCTGGTGTGCCTGATGTTCATCACCTACATTCCGGGCATTTCGCTCACCTTGCGCGATCTGGTGTATTCAAAGTAGGTAGAATTCAGACCGTCAGGAGAGAGCCCCCCTTCGAGGGGGCCGCCGAAGGCGCAGGGACACCCCGAACGCTCAGGCAAAAGGACTGGCAACCGCCTGCAGGGATGCAGGCGTTCCCTTGCTGGAGAGAGGTGGCCGCGCAACACGACAGTGCACAGCGCAGGCCATCCACCGAAGGAGCAAGCCGCAGCCGCCAGCCAGGGCGGTGCGGTGAATCTCTCAGGTAAAGCGGACAGCAGGGCAAATCCCGCAATCCATGCCTGGATTGCGGCTTTCATTTGCCCGGAGTCCGCCCCATGTCTGCCCCTGCCGCCCCCCTGCTCACCACGCCCCTGAACGCCCTGCACCTGGAGCTGAGCGCACGCATGGTGCCGTTCGCCGGCTACTCCATGCCCGTGCAGTACCCCGCCGGCCTGATGGCCGAGCATGTTCATACCCGCACAGCGGCCGGTCTGTTCGACGTGTCGCACATGGGCCAGTTGCGCCTGGTAGGGCCCGACGCCGCCGCCGCCTTCGAGACCCTGGTGCCCGTGGATGTGGTCGACCTGCCCGTGGGCAAGCAGCGCTACGGCCTGCTGCTGACGGATGAAGGCACCATCATCGACGACCTGATGTTCTTCAACCAGGGCAACGACACGCTGTTCGTGATCGTCAACGGTGCTTGCAAGGTGGAGGACATCGCGCATATCCAGGCGCGCATCGGCCAGCGCTGTGACGTGGTGCCCATGCCCGACCATGCCCTGCTGGCGCTGCAGGGCCCGCAGGCCGTGACCGCCCTGGCCCGCCTGGCACCGGGCATCGAAAAACTGGTGTTCATGACCGGCGGCGGCTACACCATCGCCGGGTGCGACTGCTTCGTGACGCGCAGCGGTTATACGGGCGAGGACGGTTTCGAGATCTCGGTGCCTGCGGCCCAAGCCGACACCCTTGCCCGCGCCCTGCTCGCCCAGCCCGAAGTCAAGCCCATTGGCCTGGGCGCGCGCAACTCGCTGCGCCTGGAGGCCGGCCTGTGCCTGTACGGCAACGACATCGACACCACCACCACCCCGCCCGAGGCGGCCCTGAACTGGGCGATCCAGAAGGTGCGCCGCACCGGCGGCGCGCGCGCAGGCGGCTTCCCCGGCGCCGACAAGGTGCTGGCGCAGATCGACAACCCCGCCAGCCTGCCGCGCAAGCGCGTGGGCCTGGTGGCGCTGGAGCGCGTGCCCGTGCGCGAGCACACGCCCCTGCAGAGCACCGACGGCCAGGCCATCGGCGAGGTCACCAGTGGCCTGCTCGGCCCCACGGTGAACGAACCCGTGGCCATGGGCTATGTCACGCCCGCGTTTGCCGCCATCGGCACCCGCGTGAACGCCATCGTGCGCGGCAAGGCCGTGCCCATGGAGGTGCGTGCCATGCCGTTCGTGCCCGCCAACTATTTCCGCGGCTGATTTCACGCCGCCAGCGGGCTGGGCCCGCTACATTGCAGATTCCTTCATTTTCAAGAGCCACAGGAGCTTTCCCCATGACCGTCAAATTCTCCAAAGACCACGAATGGATCAACGCCGCCGACGCCGCTGCAGCTGTCGTGGGCATCACCGTGCACGCCCAGGACGCGCTGGGTGACGTGGTCTTCGTGGACCTGCCCGAAGTCGGCAAGACCTTTGCCCAAGGCGAAGTCGCCGGCGTGGTCGAGTCTGTGAAGGCCGCCGCCGATGTGTACATGCCCGTCTCGGGCGAGATCGTCGAGGTCAACGAAGCCCTGCGCTCCGACCCCTCGCTGGCCAATTCCGATCCACTGAACGCCGGCTGGTTCTTCAAGGTCAAGCTCAGCGATGCCGGCCAACTCGACGCCCTCTTGAGCGAGACCGACTACACCGAGTTCGCCAAGAACGCCTGACGCGAATTGGGCTTCGCCCGGCTAACGTCGTTGGGTCGCCTTGCCGTGCCACAGCACTGTCTGCGTCTCCCCGCCTAGTTATCCGGCCGAATCCCAATTCGCTTGCCGCCCTGCCCTCCTCTGACGAAGCCTGAGACCTGCCCCATGTTGATGCAATCCGCCCTGCCGCTCGGCGCGCTCGAAAACGCCACCGAATTCCTGCCCCGCCATATCGGCATCGATGCGGCCGACGAGGCGCACATGCTGTCGGTGATCGGCGAGGCCTCGCGCCGCGCCCTCATCGAAAGCATCGTGCCGCGCTCGATTGCACGCAGCACGGCCATGGACCTGCCGCTGCCCGTGACGGAAGCGGCGGCCCTGGCAGAGCTCAAGACCATGGCCAACAAGAACCAGGTCCTGAGGAGCTTCATCGGGCAGGGCTACTACGGCACGCACACGCCGGGCGTGATCCTGCGCAACATCCTGGAGAACCCGGCCTGGTACACGGCCTACACGCCCTACCAGGCCGAGATCTCGCAGGGCCGCATGGAGGCTCTGGTCAACTTCCAGACCATGGTCTGCGACCTGACCGGCATGCCGATTGCCAACGCCTCCATGCTCGATGAGGCCACAGCCGCGGCCGAGGCCATGACGCTGGCCAAGCGCTCCGTCAAATCCAAGAGCAATCGCTTCATCGTCGCCGGTGATGCGCACCCGCAGACCATCGAGGTCATCCAGACCCGCGCCAAACCGCTGAACATCGAGGTGGTGCTGGCCAATTCCGCGCCCGAATGGGACGCCGCTTTGGACGGCGAGTATTTCGCCGTGCTGGCCCAGTACCCCGCCACCAGCGGCCGCATCGACGATCTGCGTGCCGACGTGGAAAAGGCCCATGGCAAGCATGCCGCCTTCATCGCCGCAGCCGACCTGCTGGCGCTGACCCTGATCACCGCCCCCGGCGAATGGGGCGCCGACATCGTGGTCGGCACCACCCAGCGCTTTGGCATGCCCATGGGTGCCGGTGGCCCGCACGCCGCCTACATGGCATGCCGCGACGAGTTCAAGCGCTCCCTGCCCGGCCGCCTGGTCGGGGTGAGCGTAGACGTGCATGGCAAGCCCGCCTACCGCCTGGCGCTGCAGACGCGCGAGCAGCACATCCGCCGCGAAAAGGCCACCTCCAACATCTGCACGGCCCAGGTGCTGCCGGCCGTGGTGGCCAGCATGTACGCCGTGTACCACGGCCCCGAGGGCTTGAAGCGCATCGCCCAGCGCGTAGCCAGCTACACCGCCATCCTGGCCAAGGGCCTGGAACAACTGGGCGCGCCCGTGCGCCCCCAGGCCACGTTCGACACGCTGACGCTCAAGACCGATGGCACCACTGCGGCCATCGCTGCGCGCGCGGTGAAGCTGGGCGCCAACCTGCGTGTGTACTTCGAGAACTACCTGTGCATCTCGCTGGACGAGACCACCACGCGCGCCGACATCGCGCTGCTGTGGAAGATCTTCGCCAAGGACGGCCAAGCCCTGCCGACCTTCGACGCATTCGAGAAGGGCGTGGAGCCGCTGATCCCGGCCGAGATGCGCCGCACGAGCGCCTACCTCACGCACCCGGTGTTCAACACCCACCACAGCGAAACCGGCATGCTGCGCTACATCCGCCAGCTGTCCGACAAGGACCTGGCGCTGGACCGCAGCATGATCCCGCTTGGCAGCTGCACCATGAAGCTCAACGCGACGAGCGAGATGATCCCCATCACCTGGCCCGAATTCGCCCAGGTGCACCCCTTCGCCCCGGCCGACCAACTCGAAGGCTACCGCGAGCTCGATGAGCAGTTGCGCGCCTGGCTGTGCCAGGCCACGGGCTACGCCGGCATCAGTCTGCAGCCCAATGCCGGCTCGCAGGGCGAGTACGCAGGCCTGCTGGCCATCAAGGCCTACCATGAAGCGCAGGGTGATGGCCACCGCAACATCTGCCTGATCCCCAGCAGCGCGCACGGCACCAACCCCGCCAGCGCGCAGATGGTGGGTATGCAGGTGGTGGTGACGGCCTGCGACGCCAATGGCAACGTGGACATGGCGGACCTGCAGGCCAAGTGCGAGCAGCACAGCGCCAATCTGGCGGCGGTGATGATCACCTACCCCAGCACGCACGGCGTGTTCGAAACCCAGGTCAAGGAGCTGTGCGCCCTGGTGCACCAGCATGGTGGCCGTGTGTACGTGGACGGTGCCAACATGAACGCCCTGGTCGGCGTGGCCGCGCCCGGCGAGTTCGGCGGCGACGTGAGCCACCTGAACCTGCACAAGACCTTCTGCATCCCCCACGGCGGTGGCGGCCCCGGCGTGGGCCCCGTGTGCGTAGTGGCCGACCTCGTGCCCTACCTGCCGGGCCATGCCACGGGCGGTGTGCCTGGCGGCGTGGGCGCCGTGTCGGCAGCCCCCCTGGGCAATGCCGCCGTGCTGCCCATCAGTTGGATGTACTGCCGCATGATGGGCGCCGAAGGCCTGCAGGCCGCGACCGAAACCGCCATCCTCTCGGCCAACTACATCAGCGCGCGCCTCAAGGACCACTACCCCACGCTGTACGCCAGCGCCAACGGCCATGTGGCCCACGAGTGCATCCTGGACCTGCGCCAGTTGAAGGACACCAGCGGCGTGATGGCCGAGGATGTCGCCAAGCGCCTGATCGACTACGGGTTTCACGCGCCCACGCTGAGCTTCCCGGTGCCCAACACGCTGATGGTGGAGCCCACCGAGAGCGAGACGCTGTTCGAGATCGACCGCTTCATCGACGCGATGATCGCCATCCGCGAAGAGATCCGCCAGATCGAAGCCGGCGCCTGGCCGCAGGACAACAACCCCCTCAAGAACGCGCCGCACACGGCGGAGAGCCTGCTCACCGGCGAGTGGACACGTCCGTACTCGCGTGAGACGGCGGCCTATCCTGTGGCTGCTCTGCGCAGTGCCAAATACTGGTCGCCTGTGGGGCGGGTGGACAATGTGTGGGGGGATCGCAATCTGGCGTGCAGTTGCATTCCGGTCAGCGACTACGCTTGATCTTGCGCGGCAGGGGTCTTCTGTTGCTTCCTTGCCTGTGTTGAGGGCGGAGGCCGGGATGTGCGCCCGGCGGCGCAGTAACTTTCTCTTGCGTCGCCAAGAGAAAGTCACCAAAGAGAAGGCGACCCCGCTGCCCGTGTCCCCACTCGCCTGACGGCGAGTGGGGCAGCCTGCGATGCTCGGTCCTGGGGTGCACCGCGGAACTCGCTGCGTTCCCCCTTCGGGCGAACTCCGCTCGGACAACCGCGGTGAGTCAGTTCACGATGCGCGTGTCCTTCGGCACGCGCTCACCCCAGGCCCTGCGCTTCTCGGCACGGTCAGAAGGGGGTGGGAGCGGGCTCCACTCGGGCCATTGCTTCGCTCGGCCCCAGCCGCCTCGCTGCGCTTGGCCTGGGCAGAGCGATCGCGCCCAACATGTCGGCAGCGCGCAGCGCGTAACCGACACCAGGCGCAGCTGCGCAGCAGCAGCCGTGTTTGTCCCCGCTCCCTACCCCTGCTGGCTGCGCCGAGAAGCGCAGGAGCTGGGGTGGGTGCGTGTGCCGAAGGACACACGCACTTCGTGCTCTAGCTTGCCGATGCTGTTTGAGCGAAGTTCAAAGAACGCAGCGAGTTCATCGGCACCACCACAGATCCGAGCATCGCAGGTTGCCCCCATCGCCCACCGGGCGATGGGGGACGCAGACTGGGGGTCGCCTTCTCTTTGGTGACTTTCTCTTGGCGACGCAAGAGAAAGCTACTGCGCCGCCGGGCGCACATCCCGGCCTCCGCCCTCGGCAAAGAAACAGCAGCAACCACCGAAACAACAGAGAACGGACACCCACAAGAACACGACTAAGATCGCGCCTGTCCAAAATATTCAGGAGAACCCCTTGCGCAATACCCTGTGTCTGCTGCTCGCCAGCCTCGTGATCGCCCCCGCCGCCCTGGCCCAGCAAGCCGCCAAGCCCGTCACCACGGCCAGCGGCCTGGTCTATGAATCGCTCAAGGACGGCACGGGCGAATCGCCCAAGGCCACTGACACCGTCAAGGTGCACTACAAGGGCACCTTCCTCGACGGCAAAGAATTCGACAGCTCCTACAAGCGCGGCGAGCCCACGTCCTTCCCGCTGAACCGCGTGATCCCCTGCTGGACCGAAGGCGTGCAGCGCATGAAGCCCGGCGGCAAGGCCAAGCTGACCTGCCCGCCCGCTATCGCCTACGGTGCCAACGGTGCCGGCGGCTTGATCCCGCCCAACGCCACGCTGAACTTCGAGATCGAACTGATTTCCGTCGGCAAGTAAGTGACCGGCGCGCGGGCCCCTGCCACATGCTGCTGAAGGTTGGCGAACTGGCCCGGCGCACCGGCCTCACGGTGCGCACCCTGCACCACTACGACGAGATCGGGCTGCTGGCGCCCTCGGGCCGCTCCGAGGCCGGCTACCGCCTGTACAGCCAGGCCGACGTGCAGCGCCTGCACGGCATCCAGACCATGCGCCAGATGGGCCTGGCGCTCAGCGACATCGGCGAGCTGCTGGCGGGCGAAGGCATGGCCCCCGAGCGCATCATCGGCCAGCAGATCCGCGCGCTCGACCAGCAGATCCTGCAGGCCACCGAACTGCGCGGGCGGCTGGCCATGCTGCGCGACGGTCTGATGGCAGGAGCCGAGCCCGACATGGGCAACTGGCTCGAAGCCCTGGCGCTGATGACCACCTACGGAAAGTACTTCAGCTCGGCCGAGCTCAAGCAGATCTTCACGAACTGGAGCCTGATCGAGGCCGATTGGCTGGTCCTCAAGGACCTGGTGCGCAGCGCCATGGACCGGGGCCAGGCGGTGGACACGCCCGAGGTGCAGGCGCTCGCCTACCGCTGGATGGCGCTCATGCTGTACTGGATGGGTGGCGACATCGACCTGCTGGACCGCTGGGGCCATATGTTCCGCACCGAGCCCAGCACCCAGGGGCGCAACCATGCGCCGCCCGGCGACATGATCGAGTTCGTCGAGACGGCGATCAAGCTGCGCATGGCGCTGCTCGAAAAGTACCTGACACGCGACGACCTGCGCCGGCTGGGGCATGTGCCCCACACGCAGTGGGAACAGCTGGAGCAGGACGTGCAGCAGCTTCTGGCCGGGGGTGTACCCTGCGACCAACCGGAAGCGATCACCGCCGCACTGCGCTGGGACGCATTGTTCGCGCAGTTGACCGGCAACGACCCCGTGCTGCGCGAGAAACTGCTCACCGCATCGGCCCAGGAGCCACTGCTGCGGGCCGGCGCTCCGCTGAGCCAGGCGGTGCGCACCTACCTGCTCGGGGTGCTGGCGCATGCGGCCCCAGCAGAGCAGGCATCGCGTTTGCCAAAAAAGCGCTGAAAACGCTTGACCCTCACGCAACGTGAGGGCCCACAGTCGGACCCCAGACACCCTGGACCGACACATGACACCCGCCGACGACACCCCTGCCGACCGCCTGCACGCCCTGGACAACCTGCGCGCCACCATGATGTGGCTGGGCATCGTGCTGCACGTGGCGGTGATCCACCTGGTGTCCCCATCGCCCCTGCCCTGGCACGATGACCGCTCGACACCCGTGGCGGATTTTGTGACGGCGTTCATCCATGCGTTCCGCATGCCTGTGTTCTTCCTGCTTGCAGGCTTCTTCGTGGCGCTGATGGTGCGCCGCAAGGGTGCTGCGGGCATGCTGCACCACCGCCTGCGCCGCCTGGCATTGCCGTTCGCCATTTTCTGGCCGCTGCTGTTTGCTGTCTGCGGGCTGCTGGCCCTCCTGTTCCTGCACCGCATGGCGCGCGGCACCTGGGGGCTGGACAGGAGCCTGCTGCCACCCAGCCCGGGCGTGCCCAAGGGCCCCTCCACCATGCACCTGTGGTTTCTGTGGATGCTGCTGTGGTTCAGCGTGTTCTCGGTGCCCTTGCACTGGGTCATGGCCCGGCTGCCCCACCGGGTGCACGCGGCCCTGGCGGCGGTCGTCACCCACCTGGGGGAAGCGCCCTGGGGGTGCGCCGTGCTGGCGCTGCCACTGGCCTGGCTGGGCAGCAGCTACCCCAACGGGGTCCTGACGCCGAACGGCTCCTTCCTCCCACCGCTGGCCGAATGGCTGCACAACGGGCTGTTCTTCGTGTTCGGCACCGGCGTGTTCCTGCTGCGTGAGCGCCTGTTCGCCCACTGGCTGCGGCACTGGCCGCTGTATGCGGCGGCGGGTGGCGTCTGCTTTCTGCTGACGGGCATCCTCATGGAAACGCTGGCGCACCCCGAGGCCTCGGCCTTCGCCCTGTTCCTGGCCACGGGCGTGCTGACCGAAGCCGCCACACAGCCCGGCACCGGCCCGCAGCCGCTGCTGTTTGCCATCGCCCTGGCCTACAACACCGCGTCGTGGCTGTGGAGCTTTGCGCTGATCGGCATCTTCCTGCGCCATGTGCAGGGCCGCCGTGCATGGCTGGCCTGGCTGGCCGACAGCTCCTACTGGTTGTACCTGGTGCACCTGCCCCTGACCATAGCCTTTGGCGCGCTGCTGTACGGCCTGCCCCTGCCCGCGCTGGCCAAGATGCTGATCAACGTGGCTGCCACCACCGCCGTGTGCCTGGTGAGCTACCACTTTCTTGTCCGTTCCACGGCCATCGGCGCGCTCCTCAACGGGCGCCGTTACCGGCCCATCCATTCTTCCGGAGAACCCTTCCATGCCCACTGAATCCCTGGCGAGCCCGCCCGCCGACCCGCGCGCGGCGCTGTTACGCGACCCCAACTTCCGCTGGCTGACCGTCGGCTCCGCGCTGACCATGCTGGGCGACCAGTTCACGCTGATCGCCCTGCCCTGGCTGGTGCTGCAGATGACCGGCGACACGCTGGTGCTGGGCACCGTGCTGGCCCTGATGAGCGTGCCGCGCGCGCTGTTCATCCTGATCGGTGGCGCGCTGGTGGACCGCCACTCGCCCAAAGAGGTGCTGATGCTCACCAAGTACGTCAACCTGGTGCTGCTGGCGCTGCTCAGCGGCCTGGTGCTCACCGGCGCGCTCACACTGTGGATGGTCTACGCGCTGTCGCTGGCGATTGGCCTGGCCACGGCCTTCAGCATCCCGGCCGGCACCTCGCTGATGCCGCATGTGGTGCCGCGCGCACAGTTGCAGGCGGCCAACGGCATCGCCCTGGGCCTGCGCCAGCTCGCCATGTTCCTGGGCCCGCTGCTCGCGGGCCTGCTGATCGTGCTGTTCGGCGATGGAAGCAGCGGCAGCTCGGCCGACTCCAGGGCCAACGCCACCGGCATCGGCCTGGCCTTTGCGCTCAATGCGCTGAGCTTCGGCGTCTCGGCCTGGACGCTGGCCAAGGTGCAGACGCTGGCCGCCGCTGCGCCCTCGCCCCAAGCACCTGTTGCCGTGCCGCAGGCCGTGCTGGCATCCGTGGCGCAGGGCCTGGTGCACTTCTGGCGCGACCGCGAGCTGCGCACCTGCTTCCTCTACTGGAGTGCCATCGCGCTGTTCATCATGGGCCCCATCCACATCGCAATTCCGGTGCTGGCCAGCAGCACCCCCGCGCTGGGCGCGGCCGCCTTCGGCACCATGCTGGGTGCCCATGGCGCGGGCACGCTGGCGGGCATGGTGGCCTCGGGCATGTTCCCGCGCCTGCGGGTGGGCAGCCTGGGGCTGACCATCCTGGTGTTCGACGCCGTCATCGGCCTCTTGTTCATCCCCATGGGCATGATCAACGCGGTGTGGCAGGGCGCGGCGCTGATGCTGGCCATCGGCCTGCTGGGCGGCTTCATGCAGGTGCGCGTGTTCACCTGGATCCAGCAGCGCGTGCCCCCGGCGCTGATCGGCCGGGCGATGAGCCTGTTCATGTTCATCTTCATGGGCCTGGCCCCCATCTCGGCAGCGGTGACCGGCTGGCTGATGAAGAGCATCACCCTCACCCAGCTGTTTGCGGCCAGCGGCGGCACGCTGGTGGTGCTGGTGGCGCTGGCCTTCGTGCTCACGCCGCTGCGCCAGGTGACCGATGCGCCCGCTGCGGCACGTTGATCCACCGCAAAAAAAACCGCCCACCACGGTATGTGGCGGGCGGATCAACGTCAAGGAGACGGCGGAGGAGAGAAATGCAACCGGGGAGAGGCCGGCCCATGGTGGGCAGGCGCGGGACTTACACCTCGGTGATGAACTGTTCGCGGGGACGGCGCACCTTCTTGAGGTTCACCAGCCAGTCGCCTTCGTCGGCACGGTAGCCAAGCGGCAAGATGGCCACGCTGCGCAAGTTGCGCGCACCCAGGTCCAGGATTTCGTCCAGGGCCTTGGGGTCGAAACCTTCCATGGGCGTGGAGTCCACGCCCTCGAAGGCGGCGGCGATCAGGGCAGCGCTCAGGCCGATGTAGGCCTGGCGGGCGGCGTGCTGGAAGTTCACTTCGGCATCGCGCTGGGGGTACATGCCCAGCAGCATCTGGCGATAGTTTTCCCAGCCTTCGTTCTTGAAGCCGCGCTGTTCGTTGGTCAGGTCGAACATCATGTTGATGCGCTCGGCCGTGTAGTTGTCCCAGGCAGCAAAGACCAGCAGGTGCGAGCCGTCGGTGATCTGCGCCTGGTTCCAGGCGATTGGCTGGATGCGGGCGCGCACTGCGGGGTCGGTCACCACGATGATCTCGAACGGCTGCAGGCCGCTGGAGGTGGGCGCCAGCCGGGCGGCTTCGAGGATGCGCTCGACCTTGTCCTGGGGGACCTTCTTGTCGGCGTTCATCTTCTTGGCGGCATAGCGCCATTGCAGTTTATCGAGCAGTTCGTTGGCTGCGGGGGTCTGGGTGGCTGTGGTCATGACAAAGGCTCCTTGGTGTCATAGGTGGATTGGCGGCACCGAAATGCCAGTGGATGAACTGTAGGTACTGACCGCTTGTTCAGTAAGCCCTGCACGGGAAAAGGATTGTTCCTATTCCGTCAACAATCGCCCCATCCATGCGCGGTATGGGGGTTCCGGGGAGAGGCTTACACTTGTTTATTGCTCCACCCCCTGCCCGGTATGGCGCATGCCCCTTGCGTGCGCCGGCCTTGTTGATCGCTTTTTGTCCATGAGTGAACCGGACCTGTCTTTCCTGGATCCCTCCCGGCGTTCGCCCGCACCTGGTGTGGCCGCGGACGATGCGCTGGCGTCCACCGACAGCCCCGCCGGGGGCCTGGTGGCCGACCTGCGCGCCTACCAGGCCGAGCTGGAGAGCCAGAACAAGGTGCTGCGCTACAGCCAGGCCGTGGCCGAGAGCGCCTCGGAGCGCTTCGAGACCCTGTTCGCCAGCATGCCGCTGGCGCTGATGGTGATCGACGAGCACGACATGGTGGTGCAGGCCAATTCCATGGCGCACCGCTCGTTCCAACCCACGGAACGCGACCGCCCTCTCAGCGCCCTGATGCCCTTTGTGAGCGCGGGCGACGTGGACCGCGTGCACAACGCCTTCGCGCAGGCCGAGAACCTGGGGCGCAGCGAGGTGAACGAGGTGGTTTTCGACATCGGGGAGGAACTGCGCATCAAGGGCGACCTGCACATCGCCCACATCGAGGCACCGCAGGCCGGCGGTGGCCCGCCCGTGTCGCAGTACCTGTGCGCGGTGATCGACCAGGGCCCGCTGCTCACCGAGCGCCGGGCGCTGCAGCACAGCGCGCAGGCCCTGCAGCAGCGCAACGAACAGCTGTACGCCAGCGAGAAGCGGCTGGAGGCGGTGATCAACTCGGCGCTCGACGCCATCATCTGCGTGGACCAGCACCAGCGCATCACTGTGTTCAACCCGACGGCGGCGGCGCTGTTCCAGTGCAGCGCCAGCGATGCGCTGGGCAGCCCGCTCGAACGCTTTCTGCCCGGTGCGGCCCAGGGCCTGTCGTTTGCGCAGCTCACCACGCAGGCCATGCTGGGCGAAATGACGGCGCTCACGGCCAGCGGCAAGGAGCTCGCGGTGGAGGTGAGCGTCTCGTTTGAGCGCCATGCCGAGGGCGAGACCACCACCGTGTTCGCGCGCGACCTCACGGGCCGCAAGAAGGCCGAGGCGCACCGCACCGAGCTGGAAGCGCAGCTGCGCGAATCGCACAAAATGCAGGCCGTGGGCACCATGGCCGGAGGCATCGCGCACGATTTCAACAACATCCTCGGCGCCATCCTGGGCAATGTGGAATTGGCCAAGGCCGACAGCGCACCGGGCTCGCCCGCGCTGGAGAGCCTGCGCGAGATCGACAAGGCCGGGCGCCGCGCGCGCGACCTGGTGCGCCAGATCCTGACATTCAGCCGCAACGAGCCGCCGCAGCGCACCGCCGTGCCGCTGGGCGAGGTGGTGCACGACACCGAGCGCCTGCTGCGCGTGACCCTGCCCCCCGCCATCGAGCTGCACATGCAACTGCCGCTGGACCTGCCCCCGGTGCTGGCCGACGCCACCCAGGTCGAGCAGGCCCTGCTCAACCTGTGCACCAATGCCGTCCACGCCATCGGCAGTGCGCGCGGCAGCATCCACGTGGAAGCCGCCGCCGTGCAGCCCGACAAGCGCCTGGGTGAGCGCCTGGGCCTGGCGGAAGGCCACTACGTGGCCCTCGCAGTGCGCGACAACGGGCCCGGCATCGAGGCGGCCACACTGCAGCGCATCTTCGAGCCCTTCTTCACCACCAAGCCCGTGGGCCAGGGCACGGGCCTGGGCCTGGCCGTGGTGCATGGGGTGATGCGCACGCACGAAGGCGCGGTGGACGTGAGCAGCATCCCGGGCCACGGCAGCCGCTTCACGCTGTACTTCCCTGTGGCACCCGGCAGCGCCGAGGCGGCGCCAGCACTGGTACCGCCGCCTGCGCCCGCGCCACAGGCCACGGCACAGATCGACCAGCGCAAGCCCCACGTGATGTACGTGGACGACGACCAGGCCCTGGTCTTTCTGGTGCAGCGCCTGCTGCGCCGCCGCGGCTACGAGGTGAGCGGCTACACCGACCCGCACGAAGCCAGCGCGGCACTGCGGGCCGACCCACAGCGCTACGACCTGCTGGTGACCGACTACAACATGCCCGGCTTTGTCGGTACCGACCTTGTGCGCGAGGCACGCCAGATACGCCCCGACCTGCCGGTGGCCCTGGCCTCGGGCTACGTGACCACCGAGATCGAACAGGCCGCCATGGCCGAAGGCGCCAACGCGCTGATCCACAAGCCCAACGATGTGGAAGAACTGGTGGCCACCGTGCACCGGCTCATCCATGGCCATGGCGCCAGCTGAAGGCGGCGCACTGCCCGTGCACGCAGTGCATGAGGACGCGGACATCCTGGTGCTGCACAAGCCTGCGGGCCTGCTGTGCGTGCCCGGCCGCGGGCCGGACAAACAGGACTGCCTGAGCGCCCGCGCGCAGCAGCGCTGGCCCGGCGCGCTCATCGTGCACCGGCTGGACCAGGCCACCTCGGGCCTGGTGCTCATGGCACGGCACATCGACGCGCAACGCCGGCTGGGCCTGGCCTTCGAGCAGCGCCAGGTGCACAAACGCTACGTGGCGGTGGTGCAAGGGCACATGGGCCAAGCCGGTGACGGCACCTGGGCCGAGATCGACCTGCCGATCGCTGCCGACTGGGAGCGCCGCCCCTTGCGGGTGATCGATGCCACTCTGGGCAAGCCCAGCCTCACGCGCTGGTGCGCCGATGCCCATGATGCCGCGGCCAACACCACGCGTGTTCTGCTCGAGCCCGTGACCGGCCGTACCCACCAGTTGCGCGTGCACCTGGCCGCCGTGCGCCATGCCATCCTGGGCGATGCGCTGTATGCCGATGCCGCCACGCAGGCCCTGGCGCCGCGCCTGCTGCTGCATGCGAGCGACCTGGCACTGGCGCACCCGGCCACCAGCGAACCTTTGCAGTTCCATCTGGCGCCCGATTTCTAAGCCGCAGTGGCGACCGGGGCCTGCCGCGCCATGGCCCACTGCACGGCCAGGATACTGGCCAGCACCACCACCACGCCCACCAGAGACGTGCCGCGCAGGGCCTGCCCGAGCAGCGCCCAACCCAGCAGCACAGCCGCCAGCGGGCTCAGCAGGCCCAGCGACGACACGGCCACCGACGGCAGCCGCGCCACGCCACGGAACCACAGCGCATAGGCCAGCAGCGCGCCGGCGATGCTCAGGTAGGCATAGCCGCCCACCTGCACGGCCGTGAGGGCGGGCAGTGGCGGGTCCACGGCCCAGGCCACGGGCAGCAGCATGGCGCCGCCGGCCAGCAATTGCCAGCCCGTGAAGGCCAGCACCGGCAGGCCGCCCGACTGCCAGCGCCGCGCGAGAAAGGTGCCGAAGGCCATGCACACCGTGCCCGCCAGCGCGGCCGCGACGCCCACCATGTCCCATGCCGATCCGGGCGACAGCAGCAGCGCCGCCATGCCCGCCACCCCGAATGCCCCGGCCCCCATGGCAAGCGCGGGCGGGCGCCGGTGGTCCACCGCCCAGGTCAGCCCCATCATGAGCAGCGGTCCGATCGCGCCCACCACAGCGGCCACGCCACCGGGCAGCCGGTAGGCCGCAACGAACAGCAGCGCCTGGAAGAAGCCGATGTTGAGCGCCGCCAGCAGCAGCAAGCGCGCCCAGCCGGCCCCATCGCGCAAGGCCGGCGCCTGGCGGCACCACAACACCAGCAGCAGGCCGGCAGGCAGGGTGCGCAGCAGCGCGGCCGTGAAGGGCCGGTCCGGCGGCAGCAGCTCGGTGGTGACGATGTAGGTGGAGCCCCAGATGGTGGGCGCCAGCGCGGTCAGGAGCACATCGCCCCAGGCTATGCGGTGGGTTTTCTCAGGCATTTTTTATCTTCACATCAAGATAAATAACTCTAACATAAAATCTTGAAATCAAGACAACTCAAGCTGCCATGCCCCCACCCCAACGCACACCCGATGCCGTGGACGCCATCCTGGCGCAGTGGCACCGCGAGCGCCCCGACCTGGATGTGGCACCCATGGGCCCCATCGGGCGCATCAAGCGCTGCGCGGCCCTGCTGCAGCGCCGGCTCGACGACACCTTTGCCGAGTTCGGCCTGAGCTATTGGGAGTTCGACATGCTGGCCACGCTGCGCCGCTCGGGCGCGCCCTATTGCCTGGCGCCGACCACCCTGTTCTCCACGCTGATGGTTACCTCGGGCACCATGACGCACCGCATGCACAAGCTCGAGGCCAGCGGCTTTGTGGTGCGCCTGCCCAACCCCGACGATGCGCGGAGCATGCTGGTGCAGCTCACCCCCTCAGGGCTGGCCCTGATCGACCGCGCGGTGGAAGCCCACGTGACCAACGAGCACCGTATCCTCGCGCCGCTCAAGACGGCTGATCTGGCGGCGCTCGACGCCAAGCTGACCCTGCTGTTGGCGGCGCTGGAATCCCCGACTGCGCCATAGAACCAGGCGGGGCGCAGTACGATGGCGGGATGTCCCAACCCCAACACCTCTTCATCCTCACTGGCGCCTCGCGCGGCATGGGCCTGGCCATGGCCGAGCAATTGCTGCAAGGCCCGGCCAACACCCTCGTCTGCCTGGCCCGCAACACCCAGGACGCGCTGACCGCCGCCGCCAAGGCCTCGGGTGCCACACTGGAGCAGTGGCAGCAAGACCTGTCGCAGGGCGAGCAGGCCGCCGCCCGCCTGAAAGACTGGCTGGCCGCGCAGGCTCCGGGCCGCTTTGCCAGCGCCACGCTGATCAACAACGCCGGCACCATCCCGCGCATCGCCCCGCTATCGGACAGTGACCCGGGTGACCTGGCCAACGCCCTGCGTGTGGGCCTGGAATCGCCCATGCAGCTCACGGCCGCCTTTCTGGGCGCCACCGGGGGTTGGGATGCCACCGCACGCAAGGTGCTCAACATCTCCTCGGGTCTGGGCCGGCGCGCCATGGCCTCGCAGGCGGCTTACTGCGCGGCCAAGGCCGGCATGGACCATTTCACGCGCTGCGTGGCGCTGGACGAGGCCCACAAGCCCCATGGCGCCAAGGTCTGCTCCTTGGCACCCGGTGTGATCGACACCGACATGCAGGTGCAACTTCGCGGCGCCGCCCCCGAGGCGTTCCCGGACCGCGAGAATTTCGCCAACCTCAAGACCGGTGGCCAGCTCACATCGCCTGCCGACGCCGCTACCCGCGTGCTCGCCTGGCTGGACCGCGCAGACTTCGGCACCAACCCGGTCGCCGATGTAAGAGACGCTCAATAGAACCAACAGACCGCCCTCCAGAAGAAAGGACACTCCCATGACCCGTGAAGTCGTCGTCGTCAGCGCAGTGCGCACCGCCATTGGCACCTTTGGCGGCAGCCTCAAGGACATTCCGCCCACCGAACTGGGCGCCCTCGTGGTGCGCGAATCGCTCGCGCGCGCCAACGTGGAAGGCAAGGATGTGGGCCATGTGGTGTTCGGCCACGTGGTGAACACCGAACCCAAGGACATGTACCTCTCGCGCGTGGCCGCCATCAACGGCGGCTGCGGTGAAGGCACGCCAGCCTACAACGTCAACCGCCTGTGCGGCTCGGGCCTGCAGGCCATCGTGAACGCCAGCCAGTCCATCCTGCTGGGCGACACCGACGTGGCCATCGGCGCCGGTGCCGAGAACATGAGCCGTGCCCCCTTTGCCAGCCTGAACATGCGCTGGGGCGCGCGCATGGGCGACACGAAGATGGTGGACATGATGATGGGCGCGCTGCACGACCCCTTCCACAACATCCACATGGGGGTGACGGCCGAGAACATCGCCGCCAAGTGGGGCATCAGCCGCGAAGACCAGGACCAACTGGCCGTGGAAAGCCACAACCGCGCCGAGCGCGCGACCGAGGCAGGCCTGTTCAAGGACCAGATCGTGCCCGTCACCTTGAAGAGCAAGAAGGGCGACGTGCAGTACGCCACCGACGAGCACTTTCGCCCCGGCGCAACCCTCGCGGACATGGCCAAGCTCAAGCCCGTGTTCCTCAAGGAAAACGGCACGGTGACGGCTGGCAATGCCTCGGGCATCAACGACGCCGCAGCCGCCCTGGTGCTGATGGAAGCCGGCGCCGCCAAGGCGCGCGATGCCAAGCCCCTGGCGCGGCTGGTGGCCTATGCCCACGCAGGCGTGGACCCCAAGTACATGGGCATCGGCCCGGTGCCGGCCACGCAGCTGGCGCTCAAGAAAGCCGGCCTCACGGTGAACGACCTGGACGTGATCGAGGCCAACGAGGCCTTTGCTGCCCAGGCCTGCGCCGTGACCAAGGACCTGGGCCTGGACCCGGCCAAGGTCAATCCCAATGGCTCGGGCATCTCGCTGGGCCACCCGATCGGGGCCACTGGCGCGCTGATCACCGTGAAGGCTCTGCACGAACTGCAGCGCGTGCAGGGGCGCTATGCGCTGGTGACGATGTGCATCGGCGGCGGCCAGGGCATTGCGGCGATTTTCGAACGCCTCTGACACCTGCCATCGCGGGTGGCGATGCTGCCACCCCGTATTGGCAAGGCCGGCCCTGTGGAGGATCAGCGATCATCCACAGGTGCTGGCCCAGATCAGCAGAGTGGAGCGCGCCTGAAGCGGCCGCCCCAACCATTGAACCGACGGAGACATCTTTCACCATGATTCGCACCCTGATTTCCTTCAGCGCGCTGGCCCTTGCCCTGGGTGCCACCGCGCATGCGCAGGCACCCGCCCCTGCCGCCGCCTACCCCAACAAGCCCATCCGCCTGATCGTGCCCTTCCCGCCCGGTGGCGGCACCGACATCCTCTCGCGCCTGGTGGCCACCAAGCTCACCGAAAGCGCCAAGTGGACGGTGGTGGCCGACAACAAAGCCGGCGCCGGCGGCACCATCGGCATCGGCGAGGCCGTGAAGGCCGCGCCCACGGGCTATGACATCGTGATGGGCCAGAAGGACAACCTGGTCATCGGCCCCTGGCTGTACAAGAACCTGCCCTGGGACCCCACCAAGGACCTGACCGCCGTGGCCCACGTGGCCTATACACCCGTGGTCATCGCCACCAGCGCCAACTCCAAGTACAAGACCCTGGCCGACGTGATCGCCGCCGCCAAGGCAGCGCCCGGCACCGTCACCTACGGCTCGCCCGGCAACGGCACCTCCATCCACCTGGCGGGCGACCTGTTCGAGAAGGCCGCGGGAGTGAAGCTCAGCCACATCCCCTACAAGGGATCGAACCCGGCCCTCATGGATGCACTGGCCGGCAACGTGGACCTGCTGATGTCCTCCGTGCCCTCGGCCATGGGCCAGCTCAAGTCGGGCAAGTTGCGTGCCCTGGCCGTGACCTCGGCCAAGCGCAGCTCGTCCCTGCCCGACGTACCCACCGTGGCCGAATCGGGCTTCAAGGGCTTCGACGTGAGCACCTGGTACGGCGTGTTCGCGCCCGCCGGCACGCCGGCCAGCGTGGTAACGGCCCTGAACACCGAGATCAACAAGCTGCTGGCCACCGCCGAGATGAAGGCCGCCATCCAGGCCCAGGGCGCCGAGCCCGAAGCCATGTCCGCCGCGCAGTTCGGTACCTTGATGAAAAACGATTACGCCAAATGGAAGGGCATAGTGGAAGCTTCAGGCGCGAAGATCGAGTAAATCGGTTCGCTTCCCGATAAAAATGGCTCCCGATGGGGGCCATTTTTTGTCGACTTCGCCCTCGCAAACTGTGGGCACCAACGGCTGGCGCCACGGGGCCGGAATATGCGCCCAAAACGGCCCTGTCTGTGCACAGGCGAGTTGATCCGTATCAAGTCGGCAGGAAGGGGAGTCGCTAAGCTGAGGAATTGAACGCTCCCGGCCCCGCCCAGCACATGACCCCTTCGCAATTTTCAACGCCCGACGCGCAGCCGCCATTGCCCGGGACATACGAATCACGCACAGGAATGGCCGGCAGGCAGAGCTTCTTGGCAGTCCAGCTGCAACCGTCTTGCGACGCCGAATCCGATGGGCGTCCGACATGTCCCGATCTGCTGCCCGAGGCCCAAGCCGAAGCACACGCGCAGCCCGCCAACCCAGAAGCCCTGTGGGCCTTGCTGCAGTCGGCCCGCCCCAGGGTCGAAAGCGCATCTCGCCTGGGCGAGGCGCTTCGCCTGAGTGGGCTGATCGATGGAGACACCCTGCACCGCGCACTCGACCTTCAACGCCAGCCGGGAAAGCACCGGTTGCTGGGGCAGATTCTGGTCACCCTGGGGGCCTTGTCGGAGGTGCAATTGCGCATGGCGCTGGCCCAATGGATGGGGGTGCGGGTCATCGACCCGCGCGATCTTATTTGCGAACCCGAAGCGCTGACACTGATCCCGCGCGCGGTAGCCGAGCGTGAGTCGGTGCTGCCGCTCCTGCTTCGCGACGATGCCCTGGTGCTGCTGCTGGCCGACCCCTGGGACAAGGCCTTGCTTGACGAACTGCGCTTTCTCACGCAGCGCCGCGTGGTAGCGGTGATGGCAGTGCCCGGCACGCTGATGCCCGCCATCCACCGTGCGTATTCGGCACCCCATGCCGACGGAGCGCGCCTTTCCAGGGAAGCACAACGCGACGGCAAGTCGACCTCGGTGGAGTCCCTTGCCACCGAGCTGCGCGAGGCGGCGGATGCCACCAGCACGCATGATGCCGATGTGGTCTCGGAGTCAGACAACACCCTGGTGCGAATGATCAATTCCATTATCCAGGATGCCATCGCCCGCCGCGCATCCGACATTCACATCGAGACCGCTGTCGCCCCACGCCAGGTGCGCGTGCGCCTGCGCATCGATGGAGAACTTGTTCCATTGATCGACCTGCCGCCGCAACTGCGCTTTGCGGTGGTGGCGCGCATCAAGATCATGGCTGACCTCGACATTGCCGAGCACCGCAAGCCGCAGGATGGCAAGATCGACTTCTCCCGGTTTGGCGGCCCGCACGTCGAATTGCGTGTAGTCACCGTGCCCACATCGCGCGGGCTTGAAGACGTGGTGTTGCGTCTGCTGAGCGGGCTCAAACCCATACCGCTGGACGGCATCGACCTCAGCCCTGACAACCTGAGGTTGCTGCGCGTCGCATCAGCCAAGCCCTATGGCCTGATCCTCATCTGCGGGCCCACCGGCTGCGGCAAGACCACCACGCTGCACTCGGTGCTGCGCGACCTCAACACCGACGGCCGCAAGATATGGACGGCCGAAGACCCGATCGAGATCACGCAGGACGGCCTGCGCCAGGTGCAGATGAATCCGCGCATCGGCTGGACCTTTGCCAACGCCATGCGCACCTTCCTACGCGCAGACCCCGACGTGATCATGATCGGCGAGATGCGCGATGAAGAGACTGCGCGCATCGCCATCGAAGCCTCGCTCACCGGCCATCTGGTCCTGTCCACGCTGCACACCAATTCGGCGCCCGAGAGCATCACGCGTCTGCTGGAGATTGGGCTGGACCCGTTCAACTTCTCCGACTCCTTGCTGGCCATCCTTGCGCAGCGGCTGGTGCGGCGACTGTGCCTGCACTGCCGCGAGCCTCACCTGGCGACGGATGGCGAACTAGACGATCTCGCCTGCCAATACCTCGGCGCCAGCGCTGCAGCCGATGCCAATCGGCGCGCCTCGCTGGTGTCAAACTGGCGCCAGCGCCACGCCAGCGCCAACGGGCGCGTCACGCTGTATCGACGCCATGGCTGCGACCGTTGCGACGGGCATGGCTACCACGGTCGGCTGGGCATCCACGAACTGATGCTTGCCGATGAGGCCGTGCGCGCCCACGTGCGCCACCGCGAGAGTGCGGCCGTGCTGCAGGCCGATGCCAGGGCATCCGGCATGACCACGCTGCGCCAGGACGGTATCGCCAAGGTTCTGGCCGGCTTGACCGACCTGCCCGAGGTGTTGGCGGCCACGAACGAATAGTCACGGCGGAGCCGGCGGCCTCCTCGCGGACCAGTCAGGCAGCCTCACATCGGGCTTTGGCGCTACAGGCTGACCCAACGACCTTGAAAGGTTGTAGGCAACTCGGTATCAGGGCAGCGCAGCCTGCGTCCTTGGCAGCAGCACCAGGGCCTGATTGCCGTTGCCGCACTCGGCCATGGTGCTGCCGGGGGAGGGATCGGCGTTGATCACGCCCACGCAGTCGGGGCCGGCCGCGCAGCCGCCTTGCAGGATGCTGGCCTGCACGATGGCCTTGCCGTTGTAGAGGGTGTCCAGCGGCTGGCTGTGCACGGAGATGTTGCCCCAGATGACGGAGAACACCACCTCTACCTGGCCCGCGTCGCCCGCGAAGTGGAGCGATGACAGCGCGCCGCCGTAGCCTTCGGACGCTTTGCCGATCAGCGTGGACTGGCTGATCACCAGGCGGCTCACGCCAGCGCTGCAATTGGACAAGCTGGCAATGGCGCCGCCATAGGCGCCGGACGAATAGCCGCTGAAGGTGGCCTGCGTGATGCGCGGGCTGCTGGTGCCGGCGTTGCCATAGCTGGCGACGGCACCGCCGTAGCCTCCCGAGGCGTTGCCGATGTACTTCGACTGCGCGATGGAGGGGCTGCTGGAGCCGGTGTGGCCGAAGCTGGCGATGGCGCCGCCGTAGCCGTCCACCGCGTTGCCGATGAAGGTGGACTGCGTGATGCTGGGACTGCTGACGCCGCCAGCCGCGCCATGCGAGTACAGCGCACCGCCATTGTCGCGCGCCCCGTTGCCGCGGAAGGTGACGTTGGCAATGGTGGGGCTGCACACCTGGCCCTTGCCCGCGCCGTTGCAATGCAGGCCGGCGCCGCTGGCGTGGCTGGCAGCGTCTTCCCGGCCGTGGACGATGCTCAGCCCATCCATCACCGTGTCAGCAGGCTGGTAGATGCCTGCAGCCGTTCCGGCCGCGTTGCCGAGGCCGCCGATCACGACCACATGGTGGCTGTTGTCGGCGCTGACCACTGGCGTGCCGATGTCGCCCGAGAGCACCTTGAGGCGGCTGTCGGCGCTGCGCTGGTCCAGCGTGGTCTCGGTGCCGGCAAAGTCGCCATACAGTTTGAGCGGGCGGTTGATGGCGAATGCGATGGTGCGGTCTGCGCCAGCGGTGGGCTTGTAGGGACCCTGCCGGACCCAGATCTCATCGCAGCCGGGCCTGGCCAGCGCGGTCTGCCGCAGCGTGGCCGCAGCCCAAGTGCTGCCGTCGCCGGCCTCGGAGCCGGTGCTGCTCACGCGGCACACGGCGGCGTTGGCAGAGGCGCCCGCAGTCAGCAGCAGGCAGCCCATAGCAGCAAAGGTGTGGCGGGTGGACAAGGCAATCGGATGGTTGAGTGTCGTGGCGAAATCCCCTAGTTAAAAATAGCTTGTACGCGTGAGCGCACATTGCCCAGCCCCTTGCCATGGCCCGGCAAGGGGCTGCCTGGAGACAGGGTGCCGGCCTACGGCGTGAAGGGCTGGCCATCGTGATGGGCCAGAAGGACAGCGTGGTCATCGGCCCCTGGCTGTACAAGAAGCTGCCCTGGGACCCAACCAAGGACCTGACCGCCGTGGCCCACGTGGCCTACACGCCCGTGGTCATCGCCACCAGCGCCAACTCCAAGTACAAGACCATGGCCGACGTGATCGCCGTGGCCGAATCGGGTTTCAAGGACTTTGACGTGAGCACCTGGTACGGCGTGTTCGCACCCGCAGGCACCCCCGCCAGCGTGGTCGCGGCACTCAACGCCGAGATCAACAAGCTGCTGGCCACCGCCGACATGAAGGCCGCCATCCAGGCCCAGGGCGCCGAGCCCGAAGCCACGTCGGCTGCGCAGTTCGGTACCTTGATGAAAAACGATTACGCCAAATGGAAGGGCATAGTGGAAGCCTCCGGCACCAAAATCGAGTGATGGGATAGGAGCCGCTAAAAGCTCTCCTGGCGTCGTTGTTCCGTCTTGCCGTACTTTCAGTACTGTCTGCGACGAAACGCCTAGCCAGGACCGCTGCGCTGAGCTTGTAGCGACTCCCGAAGCATTTCACCAAAGAAAATGGCTCCCTCGGGAGCCATTTTTCATTCAAAAGCTAAAAGGGTGCGCGATCAAGTCCTCACGACCAGCACCGGCACATGCACCGCGCCCAGCACGCGCTGGGTGACGCTGCCCAGCACCAGTTTTTCAAGCCCGCGGCGGCCGTGCGAGCCCATGACGATGAGGTCGGCGCCCGTGCTCAGCACGGCGCTCACGATGCCGTCGTGCACGGTATGGCCCTCGCCCACCACCGTGGTCACCTGCACGCCCGCCGCCGTGAGGGCCGTGCGAGCAGCGTCCAGTGCCGTATTCGCCTCGGCCGTGGCAGCGCTCAGGTACTGGGCCTGGCCATAGGCGAAATCGGCACCGACGCCGGTGAACGGATACGGGTCCACCACGTACAGGGCGGTCACGGCGCTGCCAAAGGTCTTGGCCAGCTCTGCCGCCTTGGACACCGCCAGCGTGGCGATGTCGGAGCCATCGATGGGAACCAGAATGTGCTTGAACATGGCGTCTTCTCCTTGTGTTGAATGCACCTTCGGCGAGGCCCTGATACGGATTTTCCTTCAACCGTATAACTTCGTTGGTTCGCCTTGCCGTGCTACAGCACTGTCTGCGGCTTACCGCCTAGTTATACGATTGAATGCAAATCCGTATGAACCACCAATCCCCCGGTCCCGGGTGCCGCCTGCGATGCGATGAAGGACAGTGTGAACCCACACCATACATCGCATCTTGATGCGCATCAAACGGCGGGCGGTCGATCCAGCGATTTCTGCAGCAAGACGACGCCTTGTCCTACGCCCGCGCCCCCACCGACAAGGATGGTGACCCCTATCCCACCACGTCCGCCCCCTGGAACGCGCCGCGCCGGCAGGTGACCACCAGCGTGTCGCGGTAGCCACCGGGGGCCACGGGCTGGATGGGGGTGGATTCGTGGATCATGCGCGCATCGTCCAGCAGCAGCAGGGACCACGGCTCGGTGAGCGTGAAGCGCTGGCCGCCCGGGCCGTTGGCCTCGAACACGCGGGTCTCGCCGCCCTTGATGCCCTCGCGCCCCACCAGAAAAACCGCAACCAGGTCCACGCCGTCGCGGTGCGCGCCTTCGGGCGTGGGCCGGCCGATGCCGCCTTCGGTGTCGATGCGGAACTGGTGCGCCTCCACGAACCAGGGCTGTGGCGCCTTGCCCTGTGCGGCAAACACGGCGTCGGAGACGCGGGCCAGCGCAGCCAGCAGCTGCGACCACACGGGCAGCGCCACCGTGGCCGGCTCCATGGGCGCAAACCAGCGCTCCATGCCGCCGTGCAGGGCGTTGTATTCCACCGGCTGCCAGTGCGCGCGGTGCGGCACCTGCTGCGCCTGCCCATCCTGCACCATGAAGCAGGCGTGGCGCCGGCGGCGGTAGCGCCCGCCGTCCTTCAGGAAATCGTCGGGCGGCAGGGCCGCCCAGTCGGCGTTGAGTTCCAGCAGGTCAGAGAGCGGGCAACCCATCCAGGCCGCCACATCGGCGGGCGACAGCACGGCAAAGCCGGCGCTGCGCAGTTGATTCGCAGTCTCTGAGGGCGCGGTAAAAGGAGGTGAGAAAGTGACTTGTGCCATGGCCGCCGAGCATAAGGCTTAACGCAAGGGACTGCCGGGCCCAGGCCACGCCCCGCAGTGCCGTGCAGCCAAGGGGTGATGCAGGTCAAACGGCGCCAGCCCGGCTGAAGGCCTGCCCCAACTCCCCAGGCGCCTTCACGGCTGCAGGGCCACCTGCTCTGCGATGCGCAACAAGGCACTGGCCGGCGCCGGCCGCCCGAACAGGTAGCCCTGCCAGTGCAGGCAGCCCACGCTGGCCAGCATGTCGCGCTGCTCGGGGGTTTCCACCCCTTCGGCGATCACGCCCAGGTCCAGGCTGTGGGCCAGGTTGACGATGGTGCGGGCGATGGCGGCGTCGTTGGGGTCGGTAAGCAGGTCGCGCACAAAGCTCTGGTCGATCTTGAGCTGGTCCAGCGGCAGGCGCTTGAGGTAGCTGAGCGACGAATAGCCCGTGCCGAAGTCGTCAAGCGAAAAGCGCACGCCCAGGGCGCGCAACGTGGTCATGCGGCGAATGATGTCCTCCACATCATCGAGCAGCAGCGACTCGGTCAGCTCCAGCTTCAGGCGCACCGGGTTGGCGCCCGTGCTCTTGAGGACCTCCACCACCTCTTCCACGAAGTGCGGGTGCCTGAACTGCAGCGCACTCACGTTCACGGCCAGCGTCCAGTGGGCCGAGGCCGGGTTGCGCGCCCATTCCACCAGTTGCAGGCAGGCCGCGCGCAGGATCCAGGCGCCCAGGGGCACGATGAGGCCGCAGGCCTCGGCCACGGGGATGAACTCGGCCGGCGACACCAGGCCGCGCTGCGGGTGCTCCCAGCGCAGCAAGGCCTCGGCACCCACCAGCCCCTCCGACTGACCGATCTGCGGCTGGTAGTGCAGCAGGAACTGGCCCTCGCGCAGCGCCTCCCGCAAGCCCGCCTCAAGCGCGGTGCGCGCCGTGACGGCGGCCTGGGTGCGGGGGTCGAAGAAGCGCAGGGTGTTGCGCCCTGCCCCCTTGGCCTGGTACATGGCCATGTCGCCGCGCTTGAGCAGCTCGTCCACCGTGGTGTGCGGGTCGGCATACAAGGTCACGCCGATGCTGCACGAGCTGTGGTGCGCATGGCCGCCCAGCTGGTAGCTTTGCCCCAGCGCATGCAGCACCTTGCGGCCCACCATCTCGGCCTGCGAGGCCGCCTCGTGCGGCAGCGCGCTCAGGCCCTCCAGCAGCAACACGAACTCGTCCCCGCCCAGGCGCGCCACCGTGTCGCCGTTGCGCACGCAGCCGCCCAGGCGCGCCGCCACCTGGCACAGCAGTTGGTCGCCGATCTCATGGCCCTGGGTGTCGTTCAGGTCCTTGAAGTTGTCCATGTCCACGAACAGCAGCGCACCACCGGTACCCGTGCGGGCGCTGGCCGCCAGGCTGTGCTGCAGCCGGTCGGCCATCAACCGCCGGTTGGGCAGGCCGGTAAGCGGGTCGTAGAAAGCCAGCAGGCGGATCTCGTCCTCGGCCGCCTTGCGGCTGGAGATGTCGGTCTGGGTACCCACGTAGTGCGTGATGGCGCCCTGCGCCGAACGCACGGCGGTGACGGTGATCCAGGCCGGGTACACCTCGCCGTCCTTGCGCCGGTTCCAGACCTCGCCCTGCCAGGAGCCCACCGACTGCAGCGTCTCCTGCATCGTCCGGTAAAAGGTCTGGTCGTGCCGGCCGGACTGCAGCAGCGCCGGGGTCTTGCCCACCAGTTCCTCCACCGGGTAGCCCGTGAGCCGCGCGTAGGACGTGTTGGCCTGGATGATGCGCTGGTCGGGCCCGGTGACCACCATGCCCTCGAACGACTCGAACACGATGGCCGCGATCTGCAGCGATTCCTCGACCCCCCGGTGGTCGGTGATGTCGGTGGAAATACCGCACAGCGCATGGATGCGGCCGTCGCTGTGGCGCAGCGGCATCTTCACCGACAGGTAGGTACGCACCGAACCATCGTGGAAGGTGTTGGTTTCCTCCACCTCGATGCGCTCGCCGCGCTCCAGCACCAGGCGGTCATTGGCCGTCAATTGGCGCACAGTCGCCTCGTCGAAGATCGCGCTGTCGTCTTGCCCGATCAGGCCGCCTGCGGCATCGGGAAGCAACGCCAGCATGTGCTGGTTGGCGTACTGGTAGCGGTGCTCCCCGTCCTTGATGTATATGAAGGCGCCCACGCTGTCGAGGATGGTGCGCAGCTTGTGCTCGCTGGTCCACAGGTGCCGGCTGCGTGCTCGCCCCCGGCGGCGCAGTACGAAGGCCGCCAGCACCGCCAGCGCACCTGCCAGCAGCAGTGCGCCAACGGCCCACAGAACAGGGCGCCCCGCGCCACTGGCGGACGGACGGCCCGCCCAGCTGCGCATCACCTGCGCATACGACGCATCTGACCCATCGCGCCACTGCGCGGCCCGCTTGTCGATGGCGGCCAGCAGGTCGGGGTTGCGGTCCTTGCCGCTGGCGATGTACAGCCCCCCTGGCTGCAGCACAATGCCCGAATCCACCAGACCGTGGCCCGGCGCACGGGCACTGCCGAACAGGTGGCTGGTGATGGCCGCCTCGGCGTTCTTGCTGCCCACGGCGCTGAAGGCCTGGTCGGGCGAATCCACCTCCACCACCATGACCTGCAGCCCATAGCGGCGCGTGAGGGCCATGAAATGGTCCTTCTGCACCGTGCCGCGCTGCACGGCCACGCGCTTGCCATCCAGGTCCAGCACCGACTGGATCGGCGAGGACGGCTGGCGGTACACCTCGGACCAGGTGTCCACGATGGGTTGTGCGGTGAAATCGAATTGCGCCTCGCGCGCCAGAGTGCGCGGCACGTCGGGCACCAGGTCCAGGCGGCCGTTGTGCAGGTCATCCAGGCATGCACGCAACTCGCACGGCACATAGCGCACGGACCAGCGCTCGCGCTCGGCCACCAGGTTGAGCAGATCCACGAAGATGCCCGCGGGCCGGCCATGCTGGTTCATGAACACGGTGGGCTCGTTGGCATACACACCCACCCGCACCTCGCGCGCAGGCGCAGCAGTGCTGGCGCCCACCGGCAGCAGGGACCAAAAGGCACCCACCAGCCAGCCCGCCCATCGGCAATGCCACCGGAAAATGCGTGAACTCACGATCGGCAATCCCCACAGTGGCCGAAAGCACCATGTTAACCAAAGGTTGCTTGTTTATCAAAACGTAACCAAAACAAAGCATGCCGCTGAAAGCCTGCCCAGGATCTTTTTTGCACGGGCCTTCAAGCCTTGGGTTAGCATGCGTCAAACTCCTCGGAGACAGCCATGCCCCACGAACGCCGCCACTACGTCCGTGTCCAATTCGATGCCCCTGCGCTGCTCACCCTGGCAAGCAACGCCTTCAGCGTGCATGTACAGGACCTGTCGCTCAAGGGGGCGCTGATTTCACTGCCTGCGCAGGCGGACGTGCGCGCCGGGATGCTGTGCCAGCTCACCATCCCGCTGCACGACACGGGCAACCACATCGGCATGTCTTGCGAGGTGGCGCACCTGGAGGGGCTGCACACCGGCCTCCTGTGCCGCTCCATCGACCTCGACAGCGTGACCCACTTGCGGCGCCTGATCGAGTTGCAACTGGGCGACCCCGCCCTGCTGGAGCGCGATCTGGCCGAGTTGACGCATTCGCACTGACCGGTGCACTAAGGCCTGTTCACAGGCCCTAGGCGGTGCGCCCGGCGTCACGCGGCAGCAGCCTCTGATTCTTGAAGCGTGCGCCACATCACCTTGCCGCTGCCGCTCTTGGGCAAGGCATTCACGAATTGCACGATGCGCGGCACCTTGTACACCGCCATGTTCTCGCGGCACCAGTCGATGATCTGCTGCTCGGTTGTGTCCTGGTGCGAGGGGCGCAGCACCACCACCGCCTTGACGGTCTCGCCCCGGTAGGCGTCGCGTGCCGAGATGATGCAGGCCTCCTGGATGGCCGGGTGGCGGAACATGAGCGCCTCCACCTCGGCCGGCCAGACCTTGAAGCCGCTGGCATTGATCATGCGTTTGAGGCGGTCGGTGAGGAAGAAGTAGCCCTCCTCGTCCATGCGCCCCAGGTCGCCAGAGCGGAAGAAGCGCTTGCCCTCGAACTCGACGAAGGCGCTGGCCGTGGCTTCGGGCCGCTTCCAGTAGCCCTCGAACACCTCGGGGCCGTGCATGATGATCTCGCCCTGCTCACCCACGGCCACCTCCTGCAGCGTGTCGGGGTCCACCACGCGCGCATCGGTACCCATGAAGGGGATGCCCAGGCACTGCTGCTTGGGGTGGTCGGGCGGGTTCGAGTGCGATGGCGCGGCCGTCTCCGTCAGGCCATAGCCTTCGGTGTAGCGCAGGCCATACTGCTCCAGCAGGCGCTGGGCCACGGCCTGCGGCATGGCGGCCCCGCCGCCGCCGATGTAGACCAGGCTGGAGAGGTCATAGCTGGCGAAGTTGGGGCTGTTGAGCAAGTCGATGACCATGGTCGGGATGTTGGTCCAGTTGGTCACCTTGTAGCGTGAGATCAGGCGCCCGGCCAGGTCCCGGTCCCAGCGGGGCATGACCACGATGGTGGCCGCGCAGTAGATGGAGGTGTGCAGCACGCTCACCATGCCGGTGATGTGGAACATGGGCACCACCGACAGGGTGACATTGTCCGCCGAGCCAGAACCCCACAGCGCGCTGGCCACGGCGTTGTGCATGATGCTCTTGTGCAGGTGCATGCAGCCCTTGGGCAGGCCCGTGGTGCCGCTGGTGTAGGGCAGCAGCGCCAGGTCAGCGGGGCCCACCACCAGCGCAGGTGGCGCATCGCTGCAGGCCAGCGCCTCGGCAAAGGCGTGCACCGTGCCACTGTCGAGCGCAGGCAGCGCGTGCTGCGTGCACAGCCACTCTTTCCATGCGTCGGGCGGGGCGTCGGCCCCCTGCACGTCGGCATCGAAGGCATCGGTGAAATGCGTCACCACCAGGTGCGCCAGGCGCTCATTCGGTGCCAGGGCGTTGCTGGCCTTGGCCAGCTCGGGCGCGAGGTCGGCCGTGGTGAACGCTACCCTGGTGTCGGGGTCGGTGATGTAGTGCTTGAGCTCCTCGGCCCGGTTCATGGGGTTGACCGGCACCACCACGGCATTGGCACGCAGGATGGCGAAGTGCGCCATCACCAGCTGCGGGCAGTTCTGCATGCACAGCACCACGCGGTCGCCGCGCTGCACACCCAGTTGCGCCAGACGCGCGGCCAGCCGCTCGGCGCCCTCCACCAGGGCCCGGTAGCTGAGCTGGCGGCCAAAGAACACCAGCGCCGTCTTGTCGGGGTAGCGCTGTGCGCTGATGGCCAGGTTGTCCCACAGCGAGGTGGCGGGCAAGGTGATCGAATGGGGCAGCCGGCTGGGCCAGAAAGCGTAGTGGGGGCGTGTGGACATGGATGGAATGGGGAGAATGGTTTCTTTCCTTCAGTTCCAGAGCCTAGGGGTCAGCACCATCCGTGGCATTGGGGATGCCACTTAGGCGGGGTCGCGCAGGTGACGGCGCCGTCGACCATGCCCCTTGCCGAAGTCACTCCCTGCGCCATAGCGGCGGCAGCAGGGAATGCCTTACGGGCTAGACCGGCATTCCGTCAATGGCCCGAACAGATATCGTGACATTGTGTTTTTCGTCACAGCGCAGCGGTCGCCTCGGTGATAAATTCTGTTCCGTGCTTGCAAATGCACGGGATATGCCCTTGCACCTGCAACCGCAGCCCGAAGGCAACCCCGCCGGGGCGGTGTGCCACTTCGGCGAGGCATTGTCCAAGGGCACAGGGCAGCCAGTTGCCACCATCCAACCGCCGAGACATTCGACACCACCATGGCTACCGTTTCCGACCTCCAGAACATCCGCTTCTCGGGCAACTACAAGGCCGATTCCCTGCTGGAAAACCCAGCCCCGTGGAACTTCCTTCCCGATGGCCGCAAGGTGCTGTACTACACCTTCGACGTGAGCACGGGCAGCGTGGCCGATCGGGATTCGAGCACCACCCTGGCCTCATTCAACGCCTCGCAGATGCAGGCCACGCGCCAGATCATGGCGTACGCCAGCCAAGTCACGGGCATCACGTTCACCGAAGTGGGCAGTTCGTCCCAGGCAGACCTCCACTTTGCAGGCACCAACCTGCAGGGCCGCACGACGGCGGGGTTGAACTCCTCGTTCTACAACTACAGCTTCACGGGGCCCGACCAGACGCTGACGTCGCTCAACGCCGAATCGGTGGTCTACCTGGACAACGTGGAGTTCGCGAGCATCAACAACACCCCCACGGCCGGCGGCCTGGGCTACGAAGTGCTGCTGCACGAGGTGGGCCACGCCCTGGGCCTGGCGCATCCCTTCGACTCCCCACGCCCGCTGCCCACGGCCGAGGACAACACCAACAACACGGTGATGTCCTATACTGAGGCGGGCCCGTACAAGACCACCTTCCAGGCCTATGACCTGCTGGCGCTCGACTGGATCTATGGCCGTGACGGCCTGGGAGGCACCTACGGGTTCAACTCGACCAGTGGCCCGACGCTGACCTTCCCCACGACGCCGACCACTCCCACGACACCCACCACCCCAACGACCCCGACCACACCCACGACGCCAGCGGGCACGGCCGGTGCAGACACGTTCACCAGCACCAATGCCAATGAGACGTTCAACGGCCTGGGCGGCCTGGACACCCTGGTCGCCCGGGGGAACCGTGGCGACTACTCGCTGCAACCCAAGAACGGTGGCGGCTGGACACTGGGCGACGGGGTCCCCAGCCGCGATGGGGTGGACACTTTGCTGCAGATCGAGCGGGTCAAGTTCACGGATGGTTTCGTGGCGCTTGACCTGGACGGCGCTGCGGGCACGGCCGCACGCATGGTCGGTGCGCTGGTCGGCCCTGCCGGCCTGAACAACCGCAGCGTGGTGGGCATCGTGCTCAAGGCGGTGGACGCCGGCTCGACCCCCTTGCAAGTCGCGCAATTTGGCATCAATGTGCTGCTGGGCGCCTCAGCCACACCGGAGCAGGTGGTGAGCCTGTTGTACGCCAATCTGGTGGGCGTCGCGGCCGATGCCAATACGGTCCAGTCGCTGGCGGCCGTCATCAAATCGGGCGCCTACACCAATGCATCGTTCGCGGTGGCTGCGGCCAATCTGGACCTGAATGCCGCGCACATCAACCTGGTCGGACTCAGCAGCCAGGGGTTGGAATACATCTGAAGCAGCTCGGCCCGGCCCGCCTCAGACAGGACAGGGCCGCGAGAGGCGGATCATCCCATCATTGGCACTGCACCAGGCGCTACAGCGAGGACAGATAGTCCAGGCGCTGGAGCGGTGATTTGGCCTGGGCATCGTAGTCGTAGACGCTGGGCTGGTCGAACCGAGGCGCGTCGGTAGGGCTGTCGACATCAGCGCCGACACAGATCGCCCCCTTGGCATAGCAGCGCAAGTAGTAAGGCGCGGCGGCGGACGTCATGGTAGGAGTGGTCAGCAACTGGGGAAAGGTTTTTTCCGCCCAGTCGAGCACACAGTCCAGCGGCTGTGAGACGCCTGTGCCACCCAACCCGCGCAGAACATAAGCGGCATTGGGCATGAAAACGTTCAGCTGGGATCCGCGCGACCCCGGTCCCGACGGCACAAAGCGCACCAGCGCCGAACAAACCGCCCCCGGCTGCAGCAAGGTGTTGCTGCAGCCATCCGATTCCGGGGGGGGATGGTGAAGTCGCTTGCAATGACCACCGCACAACCGATCCCGGTACAGAGCGGTGACACGGCTGCGATGGATGAGACCACATTGCCCAATTGCACGGGAGATGGGCCGCGGTTGGCCACCCGCAGGGTTTGCGTGGCGGATGAATGCACAGCAACCTTGCCAAACTGGAAGTCCCCCACGGGTTCGATGATCTCCACCTGGGCATGGGCCGGCAGGCACGCCAGGCAGAGCGCGCCCAGGGCAGCCAGGGACTTGCGGGAAAAAAGGGTCTGTGTCACGTGGGTTTCTGGTGAGTGGGAATCGATGGAAACGCCCGGTATGAGAACGTGTTGACGCTCGAAGAGTGGGCACAAGTATTCATGGCCATGCAAGTTACCCGCGAACCTTTCGGCGCGCCCCACCCCGATGGGATGGGGTGTTGCAGGGGGCCCGCACGCTGCGTTGACCGGGTGCCGGGCGGGTTCTAGATTGGCGGCCTTCCGCTTTTGTTTTCAATCGCCATGCCCACCCCTTTCCGACCCGACCGCCACGCCCTTGCGCGCCTGCACCGGATGGCCAGCCTGGAGGCGGGTGGCATGCAGCTCATCGAGCCATTGCTGCAGGAGCTGCGCCGGGTGGTGGGCTTTGACTTCGGCTGCATGCTGTACCCCGGCAGCGATGGCGAGCTGATGAACTATGCGCAGGAGCCCATGCAGTCGGTGGCGCGGGACTACTTCGATGCACGCATCCTGCGCAGCGAGCGCCAGGTGCTGGTGCGCAGCCCACGCGATTTCGGCGAGGTGGTGCGCCACGAGCACGGCCCCAGGCTGATGCGCGAGCAGATGGCGGTGCCTCTCACAGAGCTGCTGCGCAGTGACTATTACGACGCGGTGATGCGGCCCACCGGCGCCAAGGACTACATGAGCCTGGTGCTGCGCACCGCGCAGGGTGTGGGCCTGGCTGTGATCCACCTTTTCCGCGATGCCTCGGCCCCGGACTTCACGCCGCAGGACGCGGCCCTGCTGGCCCGGCTGGAGGCCCATCTGGCGCGTGCGCTGCAGCAGGGCGAGCGCGATGCGCAGGGCAGCGAGGTGCACAGTCAGGGGGTGCTGGTCGCCACCCCCCAGGGGCGGTTGATGTGGATCTCGCCCGAGGCCGAGTCGCTGATGCCCCTGGCCTTCGGCTGGGGCTGGCGCCGTGGCGCCCAACTGCCCCCCGCGCTGCAAGAACTGCTGCGGCGGCTGAACGCACGGCGGCCCGAGGAGATGGCCCTGCCCACGCTGGAGCTGTTCACGGCACAGGGCTGGTTCTCGCTGCGTGCCACGCACCTGGCGCCCGCCCCCCAGGCGCGGCAGGACCGCCAGGCCGTGGCGCTGCACATCACGCGGCGCGTGGCGCGCGGGGTGCGGCTTCTGTCGACCCTGCAGAAGCTGGGCCTGCCGCAACGCCAGCACGAGCTGGCCTGGTGGCTGGCGCGGGGCCTGCCCGAATCACAGATCGCGCAGCGCATGGGCATCAGCCTCAACACGGCCGTGTACCACCGCCGCCAGCTCTACAACCGGCTGGGCGTCATGGGGCGCGATGAACTGCTGGCGCAGATTGGTGGCAAAACGTGAATTAATTCACGCATGCACACCAAATAGCTCTACTCAAAAAAGCCCCCGGTGCCAGGCAGCAACGGGGGCTTTTGCATTGCACGCAGCGTGGTGGTTCAGGGCACCTGCACGGTCACGGCCGCTGACCGCGGCCCTTCGTTGCCCGCTGCATCGAGCATGGCTACCTGGTAGCTGTGGCTGCCGCTCGGTGCCGATGCATCGGTGTAGCTCGCACCGCTGGTCACGGTGGCGATGGCCACCCCATTGCGGTACAACCGGTATCCCGAGGCGCTGGCCGCAATGAAGGACTGCTTGATGGCCTGCATCGGCGGGTTGGTGCCCTGCTGGGGCAGATAGCCATAGTTGATGGTCCATACCAGCGTGCCGCCCAGGCCCTGCTCGTGCACCCATTTGCCCTTTTCTGCGATGGAACGCTCGTCCTCGTAGCTCAGGTAGGTGACGGGTGCATCGCTGGCGCGCCACCAGGGTTGGCTGTACCGGATGTAGCTTTGCTTGGCCACGTCGTCCCAGTGGTAGACGGCGCCCCGCTGGCCGAAGGCGTTGTCTTCCCGCAGGCGCCGGTAGTTGTTCACGCCGTCTCCGCCGTTGGAGCCGCTCGTCGCGGCCTGGCGCGGGCCAGTGACGGGGTTGTTGTAGAACAGGCCGTACAGGCCCACCCCGATGCCCAGCTTGGCACGGGGCACGCCCGCGTTCAGATAGGCCTGCACGGTGGATGCGATGGAGGTGGGGTGGCTGGGGGCTTCGCCAAACAACGGAGAGTGGTGCCAGGACAGCCAGCCGCCGCCCCAGTCGCCGGCCATGCTGTAGGTCATGAGGTTGAAGCGGTCCACTGCGTGGGCCACCTCCACGTGCCAGGGCAGGATGTCCGGAAAGTTGACGTTGACCCAGAAGCCGGGCCAGCTGATCTCGAACGGGCTGGCCTGGTAGCGCGGGCGCTGCTGGGCGGCAACGCGCAGTTCGCGCAGCAGTGCCAGCGCCTGGGCGCGGCCCTGTTCGGTGTCCAGGTTTTCCTCCCAGTCGATGTCGGCACCGTCGTAGCCCTTTTGTTCGGCTTTGTCGAGGATGTTCTTGATGAAGACCGCGCGAATCTGCGGGTTGGCCGTGGCGGCCATGAAGCCGGGGCCATCGAATTCGCCGCCGATCATCATGATGGCCTTGGTGCCTGCCGCGTGGGCCTTGGCGATCAGGGTGTCTTCCACCTGCGTGTGCGCGGTGCCTGCGCCCTCCATCAACTCGCCCACACGGCCGCCGGGCAGCGATCCCTGGCCTGGCGCATAGCGGCCGAAGATGAAGTGCGTCATGGTGCTCATGTCCACGGCCTCTGGCGGGAACTGCTCCCAGAACCAGCCGGTGTAGTAGCCGTTGACCCACTTGCCGCTCTTCGTCACGGGGTTCCAGTCCAGCCGCACGCCCTGCGGCGTGGCGCGGGCCGTCACGCCGCTCACCGGCGGACGGGGGTTGGCGGCATCCACCGCGACCTGGGCCGTGGCGGTGACGCTTTGCCCGGCAATGTTGGTGCAGCTCAAGGTGTAGGACCTGCTGGCCTGGGGCTGCACCAGCACACTGCCCTCGGCTGCGCGCGTGCCGTTCCATCCGCCCGACGCCGTGCAGCTGGCGGCATGGCTCGCCCGCCACGCCAGGCGGGCGCTGTCGCCCGGGGCGATGCGGGAAGGGGTGGCGCCGAAGCTGTCGATGGTGGGCAGTGGCTGCGGCGGGGCATTGCGCACCGCCACCGCGGCCGAGGCGCTCGCGGTGGCACCGGCCGCGTTGCGGCAACTCAGGCTGTAGTGGGTGCTCGTGCCGGGGCGGACGCTGGCGCTGCCGCTGGTCGGCCGCTCACCGCTCCAGCCCCCCGATGCCGTGCAGCCCGTGGCGTTGTCCACGTTCCAGGCCAGGGTGCTGCTGCCGCCCAGGTCGATGGCGCCAGGCTGCGCCACGAAGGACAGAATGTTCGGCGGCACAGGTGGCGCCGGATGGGTGTTCTCCATCACCAGCTGGGCCAGGCCCTCGCCACCGGCCTCGAAATACTCCATGCGCACCGTGTGCGGACCGGCCGCCAGGGGCACGGTGGCGCTGTCCATGGTGATGCCGTGCCGCGTCCAGTTGTCGATCACGCGCTGGCCATCGACCAGCACGCGCACGCCATCGTCGGTGAAGGTGATGAACCGGGTCGCGCCCGCGGGGAACTGCAGCGTTGCGATCCAGCGTGCAGAGAACCCGTCCACCGGCAGGCGGGCCGGGTCGGGGCTGCCGCCCAGGGCCGTCCAGTAGTGGTCGATGGGCCCGGTTTCACAGCGCTGCAGCGCGGGTGCCCCGGACAGGTGGGTGTTGGGAAAGTACTCGGCCAGCCACTGGCCGGGCGCGCACTGCGGCTGCGCCATGGCCTGGCTGCCGCCAAACAGCAAGAGCGAAGCGGCCAGCCAGCGTCGCAAGCAGGTTTTCAGGGCGCGGCCACGGGCCGCAGCATCAAGGGTGGGCATGGACAAATTCCTTGGTGGATCAGGGGACGGCGCAGGCTACAGGCGCGCAGCGGCGCGCACCCCACCCTCGGCGGATAGGGTGTTGCGCCGGTGTGTTGACCCTGCGCGGCACCGCCCCTAGATTTGGGGTCTTGTTCCCACCACCGCTTCACCGGACCGCAGCCGACATGCCCTCGCCCAGCTCCACCCAGCAAGCCATTGCACGCTTGCAGCACATGACCCGCATGGAAGCGGGCGGGCCACCCATGATCGTCCCCCTGCTGGAGACACTGCACAGTGTTCTCGGCTTCGACTCGAGCGCGTACGTCTATCCCGCCGATGGAGGCGAACTGGCGGTGCACATGGAGGTGCCGGCCGCTCAGTCGGTGGTGGCCGACTATTTTGATGCGCGCATTCTGCGCAGCGAGCGCCAGGTGCTGGTGCGCAGCTCGCGCGATTTCAGCGAAGCGGTGCGGTACGAACGCGGGCCTCAATTGCTCGAACAGCTCGTGCGCGTACCGATGCCTGAGTTGCAGCGCAGCGACTTCTACAACGTGGTGATGCGGCCCATGGGGACGGTGGACTGCATGAGCCTGGTACTGCGCGCACCCGACTGCGAAGGGATAGGCACGCTCAAGTTCTACCGCGAAGCGGCGTCGCCGGCCTTCGGGCCCGGCGACGCTGCGCTGCTGGCGCGGCTGGAGCCCTATCTGGCGCACATCCTGCAAGACGGCGAGATGGGCAGCGGAACCAGCGAGACGCACAGCCAGGGCATGCTCATCACCACCCCCCAGGGGCGGCTGCTGTGGCTGTCGCCCGAAGCCGAGACCCTGCTGCCACTGGCCTTCGGCTGGCGCTGGCGGCGCGGCGCAGGGCTGCCCCAGGAACTGCACGAACTGCTGCAGCGCATGCAAGCACAACACCTCCCGGCACTGCCCACCCGTGAGTTGCGCACTGTGCACGGCCATTTTTCGGTGCGCGCGACACCCATGAAGGCCGCCTCGGGTATGGGCCAGGCGGTGGGGATCCACATCACGCAGAGCGTGCCGCGGGAGGCACGCCTGCAAGCCTTGCTGCAGGCCCAAGGGCTGTCGCAGCGCCAGCAGGAGCTCGCGTACTGGCTGGCGCTCGGGCTGCCGGAATCCCAGGTAGCGGCGCGCATGGACATCAGCGCAAACACCGTGGTTTACCACCGCCGCCAGCTCTACAACAGCCTGGGCGTGCAGGACCGGGGGGAATTGCTGGCCTGGCTGTCGGCGCGCCAAGGCAGATGACCCACCCCGTCGAGAGCACAATGCAAAAAGCGCTACAGCCTTGAGAGCTGTAGCGCCTTGCGTATCCTGGTGGGACGTGCGGGGGTCGAACCCACGACAAACGGATTAAAAGTCCGCTGCTCTACCAACTGAGCTAACGTCCCAACATTGCAACTGCCGCCTGCCCATTGCTGAACCTTGGCTGCTGCAAAGCCTAAGATTATAGCTTGATTTTCAGGGGTTTCAGCGGACCTTGGGCCAGACGGTCGATCACCCAGCCCGCCGCGCATTGGCCGAAGGTCGCCGTCACTGCCACCACCGAGCCGTAGCCATGGCAGTTGAGCGAGCCGTCGCCGCCCTCTATGGCGCAGGAGGCGTCGGGCTGCGCCACGGCTTCGCGACTGAAGACGCAGGTGATGCCGATCTTGCGTCCCTCGCGTGGGGCGCCGTGGTGCTTGCGCAACTGGTAGCGCAACTGGGCCAGCAAGGGGTCGTGGGTGGTAGCCGACAGGTCGTCGATGTCCACCTTGTGCGCTTGGCGCTTGCCGCCGGCCGCGCCCACGCTGATGAAGGCCTGGCCCGTGGCGCGCGCCCACACGGCCATGGCGGTCTTGGCCTTGATCTGGTCGCAGGCGTCGATCACCGCATCCACAGGGTCGCTGCCCAGCAACTGGGGCCAGTTGCCCGGCTCCACGAACTCGTCGATGCAGCGCACATCGCATTCGGGGTTGATCAGCGCGATGCGGTCGCGCATGGCCTCGATCTTGGCCTGCCCCACCGTGGTGGACAGGGCGTGGATCTGGCGGTTGATATTGGACTCTGAGACATGGTCCAGGTCCACCAGCGTGAGGCGCGCCACGCCGCTGCGGGCCAGCGCCTCGGCGGACCAGGAGCCCACGCCGCCGATCCCCACGACCACGACATGCGAGGCACGGATGCGCTTGGCACCTTCCACGCCATACAGGCGCTCGAGCCCGCCGAAGCGCCGCTGTGTGACCTCATCGGTCACGTCATCGGCAAAAGGAACCATGGGCACGGGAGCGGTTTCGCTCCCGACCAGCAGTTCCTTTACCTCGGGCGTTGTGTCCGCAGTGCTCACTTCATCCGCGCCAGGCGTTCCTTGGCGGCCATGGCAGCTTCGGACTGGGGATAGGCCCGGGCCAGATCTTCCAGCGTCTTGCGCGCGGCCTTGGCGTCCTTCAATTCCACCTGGCAGTTGGCGATCGACAGGGCAGCCTCCGGCGCACGCGCATGCGTGGGCGCCTCGGCGAGCAGGGCCTTGAAGTTGTTGATGGCTTCCTTGTAGTCGCGCGCGGCGTACTGGCCATTGCCCAGCCAGAAGCGGGCCGACGGCACATAGCCGCTGCGCGGGTACTGGCGGATCAGGTTGCCGAAGGCCTGGTTGGCCTCGGGAAACTTGCCGGCGCGGAAGATGGCCAGCGCAGCTTCAAAGTCCTTCTTCTCGGCGGCATCGGCCTGGAACTCCAGACCATCCACCGTGACCTTGATGGGCTCGAACTGGCGCAGGCGCTCGTCCACCCCTTGGGCGATGTCCTTCTGCCGGCGCTGCAGCTCGGACACCTCACGTGTCAGCTGCTCGTTCTGGCCCTGCAGGCGGGCGTTCTCGCTGCGCAGGGTCTCGATCTGGGTCTGCAGCTCCAGCAGGCCTCGGCGCAACTGGGCGGTGTCCTCGTTGGCACGGCGCAGTTCGTCAGCCGTGCGCTGCTGGGCTTGCTGCATGGCGTCCACGCGCTGGCGCACTTCGAGGATGGCGCGGCGCGCCTCGCCGTCCTCGAAGATGGCTGCGTGCGCACCTGGCAGCGCCACACAGGCCAGCGCCAGGCCTGCGGCCACGGACCGCAGGGGTTGTGAAAGGCTGAACCCGGGCATCAACGGTACGACAGCTCGGCGCGGCGGTTCTGCGCGTGTGCGTCTTCGCTATTGCCGGAGGCGGCAGGCTTTTCCTTGCCGAAGCTCACGGCTTCGACCTGGGAATCCGGCACGCCCAGCAGGCCCAGCGAACGGCGCACGGCTTCGGCACGCTTTTGGCCCAGGGCCAGGTTGTACTCGCGTCCACCGCGGTCATCGGTGTGGCCTTCAATCATGACCTTGCGGCCGGAGTTGGCCTTGATGAAGCGCGAATGGGCTTCCAGAAGCGACTGGAACTCCGACTTGATGACGTAGCTGTCGTAGTCGAAGTAGACGATGCGGGCCACGCCCACAGGGCCTTGTGCATTGGCACCGGAGCCGGTCAGGTCCAGGGGGGCGACGGTGCTCTGGCCGGTGTTGCCCGTGTTGGCACCGCCTGGGTTGGTACCCATGGTCGAGCTTGCGCCCTTGTCTTCCACCGGCACATCGTCGAGCTTGACGCCAGAGCTGCAGCCGGCCACTAGGGCGGTGACGGTAAGGGCAAGGGTAAAACGCTTGAGTTTGCTGCTGATCATCCAAAATTCTCCTGGAAACTAGATTGTGAAAAGTGTTGAAAAGTTCATTGCTTCTGGAACGGGCCCCAATCGGGCTCGCGGATGTCTCCAGGCTGGCCAGCCAGGCGTGCCTTGATTTTTCCGTCCAACGTGGTGGTCATGAGCGCCTCGCGGCCCTGCTGCTGCGTGGCATACACGATGAGGCGGCTGTTGGGTGCAAAGCTGGGGTTCTCGTCGGCCGAGGTGTCGGTGATTGCGGTGACGGTGCCTGAGGCCAAGTCCATCACATGCAGTTTGAAGGCCCCGCCCACGCGGGAAATGTAGGCCAACCACTTGCCATCGGGGCTGATGCTGGGCGAGATGTTGTAGGACCCGGTGAACGTCACGCGTTCGGCACTGCCGCCGCCGGCGGGCACGCGGTAGACCTGGGGCGCACCGCCCCGGTCGCTCACGAAGTAGATGCTGCGGCCGTCGGCAGAGAACATGGGTTCGGTGTCGATGCCGGGGCTTTGCATCAGCCGCTTGGGCTCGCCGCCATTGGCGTCGATCATGTAGAGCTGCGAGCCGCCATCGCGGCTCAGCGTCACGGCCAGGTTGCGGCCGTCGGGTGACCAGGCCGGCGCGCTGTTGGAGCCGCGAAAGTTGGCCACCAGCCGGCGCTGGGCCGAGGCGACCTGGTGGACATACACCACGGGCTTGCGCGACTCGAACGACACATAGGCGATCTGCCCACCCGAGGGCGACCAGGCCGGCGAGATGATGGGCTCGGGGCTCGACAGGGCCGATTGCGCATTTTCGCCATCGGCATCGGCCACCCACAGGCTGTAGCGGCTACCGGTCTTGGTGACGTAGACGATACGGGTGGAGAAGACCCCGCGCTCGCCCGTGAGCTTTTCGTAGACGAAGTCGGCAATGCGGTGCGCCACCAGCCGCAGGTCGGCCTGGGACACGGCGAAGCTCTGGCCGCCCAGGTCCTGGCCCTTGACCACGTCCCACAGCCGAAAGCGCACATCGTAGCGGCCATCGGGTGTGCGCGTTACGCTGCCGGTCACCAGCGAATCGGCCGTCTTCTGGCGCCACAGGGCCACGTCGGGGCGCGAGGTCTCGTCGAGCACCACGCCGGCCGTGTCCACTGCGCGGAACTGTCCGCTGCGCTCCAGATCGGCCTGCACGATGGCGCCGATCTTCTGCGGCGCCTGCGCCTCGCCACGGAAAGGAACGATGGCAATCGGCAACTGGGTCAGGCCCACGCCCGTGACTTCCACGCGGAACTGCGCGAGAGCGGGCAAGGAGGCGGTGGATGCAAGGGCGGCCGCCAGGATCTGGCGGCGCATGGGACGCGGCAGGGCCGCTTGGAGGGAGGTGTTGGAGTTGGTGTTGTGATCTGTGGTCATTGGCAGCCGCAGTAGCCGAACAAATGCCGGTTGGCAGCGCCAATGTTACACACTGGGGAAGACCCGCTGTGACAAACTGTGCAGGGGCTCATGGTCAATCGCTGCACTGCAGCACCAACATGCGCGAGAGATGCCCTCTCGCATGCCAGGGGGCATCACGCATCGCCGCCTTAGAATCCGCTGCACATGCAAGCCACCGATCCGAGCGCCACGGGCCCCGCTGCGCCGCCCGCCCCCCCTGCCCCCACCCTCACCGCCCGCCTGGCGCGGCTTTCCGTGTATTTCGGCAACCAGCGGCTGGCCTGGGGCCTGGCCATCGCGGCGACCCTGGTGGGTGCCGCCACGGAGCCCCTGATCCCCGCGCTGCTGCAGCCCCTGCTGGACCGCGGCTTCACCCAGGGCAACCTGCCGCTGTGGGCAGTGCCCCTGGCCATCATGGGGGTGTTCCTGGTGCGCGGCCTGGCGCAGTTCGTGGGCCAGTACGCGCTGGCGCGCATCGCCAACGAAGGCATGCTGCTGCTGCGCCGTGCGCTGTTCGATCGCGTGCTGGCGGCCGAGATGGGGCTGTTCTCGCGCCAGTCTGCCAGCGCCTTGTCGAACACTGTGGTGTACGAGGTGCAGACCGGCGCCACGCTGCTGGTGCAGGCCCTGCTGGGCCTGTCGCGCGACGGCTTCACGCTGCTCGCGCTGCTGGGCTACCTGCTGTACCTGAACTGGCAGCTCACGCTCATCGTGGCCGTGGTGGTGCCGGGCGTGGCCTGGATCATGAAGACCCTGTCCAAGCGCCTGTACACCCTGACCAAGAGCAGCCAGCAGGCCACCGACGAGCTGGCCTATGTGGTCGAAGAGAACGTGCTGGCCCACCGCATGGTGCGCCTACACGGCGCGCAAGAGGGCCAATCAAAGCGCTTTGCAGGCCTGAGCCAGAGCCTGCGCGGCCTGGCCATCAAGTCCACCATCGCCTCGGCCGCGATGACGCCACTCACGCAGCTGCTGGCCGCTGCCGCGCTGTCGGTCGTGATCTGCATTGCGCTGTGGCAAAGCCGTGGCACGCTGAACGCCAAGGACGTGACAGTGGGCGGCTTCGTCTCGTTCATCACCGCCATGCTGATGCTGATCGCCCCCATCCGCCGCCTGGCGGACGTGGCCAACCCCATCACGCGCGGCGTGGCGGCGCTGGAGCGTGGCCTGGCCCTGCTGGGCGACACGGGCGCCGAGCAAGGCGGCAGCTATCGCACGGACCGGGCCCAGGGCGCGCTGGAGCTGCGCGATGTCTTCGTATCCTTCGGCCCCGACAATGCGCCGGCCCTCGACGGCGTAAGCCTTACCGTGGCACCCGGAGAGATCGTGGCGCTGGTGGGCCCCTCGGGCGCCGGCAAGACCACGCTGGTGAACCTGCTGCCGCGCTTCATCGCCACATCTTCGGGCGCCGTGCTGCTCGATGGCCACGCCGTGCAGGACTGGGACCTCCCGGCCCTGCGCACCCAGATCGCCATGGTCAGCCAGGACGTGGTGATGTTCAACGACACCATCGCCGCCAACGTGGCGCTGGGCCATGCGGTGGACGACGGCAAGGTGCTGGCCTGCCTGGCCGCCGCCAACCTGGCGGACCACGTGGCGTCGCTCGCGCAGGGCATCCACACCGTGGTGGGGCACAACGCCACCCAGCTCTCGGGCGGGCAGCGCCAGCGCCTGGCGATTGCACGCGCGCTCTACAAGGACGCGCCCATCCTCATCCTGGACGAAGCCACCTCGGCATTGGACACGGAGTCGGAGCGCCTGGTGCAGGACGCGCTGAACCGGCTGATGCAGGGCCGCACCACGCTGGTGATTGCCCACCGCCTGTCCACCATCGAGCATGCGGACCGCGTGGTGGTGATGGAGCAGGGCCGCATCGCCGAGCAAGGCACGCACGCCCAATTGGTGGCCGCAGGCGGGCTGTATGCGCGCCTGCAGAGCCGCCCTGCCACCGCGGCAAGGCCTGCTGTCGTGGCAGCAGGCACGCCGACGACGGCCAATTAAGGGCTTACCACTTGCCCGCGTTGGGCTGGCGGCGGCGGATGGCCGTGGCGATTTTCTCGGCCGCCTCCGTGCGGCTCACGCGCATCGCGAAGTCCACGGCCGTCAGGCCCAGCTGGTTCTTGAGCGTGGGGTCGGCCCCCTCGTTGAGCAGCAGTTGCACGGCATCGTTGGAGCCGTACTGCGCGGCCATCATCAGCGGCGTGGTGCCGTTGGGCGAGGTGGCGTCGATGTAGGCATGGTTCTCCAGCAGCATGCCGATGATGCGAACGTGCTCCTGCTTGATGCCCGAGGCGGCATAGTGCAGCGGCGCCCAGCCTTCCTTGTTCACGTCGGCATCGCGCCCCATCAAGGCCTTGACGGCATCGACGTTGCCCTTGAGCGCGGCCATCATCAACGGGCTTTCGTCCTGCCGGTTGCGGATCTCCACCTTCAGGCGCCGGTTGGCGATGAGGGCGGCAAACACCTTGAGCGACTCGGCCTGGATCGCCAGCGTCAGCCCCACCTGCCCCTTCGGATCGCGGATGTTGGGGTCGAACCCGCGGCGCAGCAGGCTGTTGACGGTGTCGGCGTCGTCGCGCTCCACGGCCGAAAAGAAGTCCTCATAGGCACCCGCCCAGGCGGTAGCGGCACCGGTGGCCAGTGCCAGGGCGCCCAACAGCGCGGTGCGGCGGCGCAGCGTGTGGCTCGTCATGCGTTCACTCCCTTGAACAAGGTCTCGAAATTGCGGCTGGTGGCCTCGGCCACCTCCTCCACGGCGATGCCGCGGGTCAGCGCCACCTGCTTGGCCACATGGGGCACGTAGGCAGGGCTGTTGGTCTTGCCCCGGTAGGGCACGGGCGCCAGGTAGGGGCTGTCGGTCTCGATCAGCATGCGGTCCAGCGGCACGAAGGCCACCACGTCGCGCAGCTCCTGTGCGGTCTTGAAGGTGATGATGCCCGAGAACGAAATGTAGTAGCCCAGGTCCAGCGCCGCCCGCGCCACCTGCATGGATTCGGTGAAGCAGTGGAACACGCCACCCGCCAGGTTGCCCGCGCCGTCCTCGCCCTCTTCCTTGAGGATGGCCAGCGTGTCGTCCGACGCGCTGCGGGTGTGGATCACCAGCGGCTTGGCGCAGCCGCGCGCCGCGCGGATGTGGGTGCGAAAGCGCTCGCGCTGCCACTCCAGGTCGGCAATGCTGCGCCCGCCCTTGCGGTCTTCCATGCCGTAGTAGTCGAGGCCCGTCTCGCCGATGGCCACCACGCGCGGCAGGTCCGCGCGGTCCAGCAGGTCCTGCACCGAGGGCTCGGTCACGCCCTCGTTGTCGGGGTGCACGCCCACCGTGCTCCAGAAGTTGCCGTGCGCCAGCGCCAGCGCGTGCACATCGCCGAACTCCTCCATGGTGGTGCAGATGCACAGGGCCCGGTCCACCGAGGCCTCGGCCATGGCCTGGCGGATGGCCGGAAGCTGGTCAACCAGCCCGGGATAGGTGAGATGGCAATGCGAATCAACGAACATGTGGTTTCAAAATGGAAAAAGCCGACCAGCCTGCGCGGGTCGGCATAGGGTGCGACAAGCTTTCAGATCGTCTGGGTGGGACGGTCCGAACCCAGCGAAGTTCCCAGCAGCTCCTCGATCTTGAGCTTGAGCTGGCGCGACTTCTCGTCCTTGGGGAACTGGATGCCCACGCCCTGCGTACGGTTGCCGGCAGCACGGGCGGGGGTCACCCAGGCCACGCGGCCTGCCACGGGGTAGCGCTGGGTATCGTCGGGCAAGGTCAGCAGCACATACACATCGTCGCCGAGCTTGTAGTCGCGCTGTGTGGGCACAAAAATGCCCCCTTCGACGAAAAAGGGAATATAGGCCGCATACAAAGCCGCCTTTTCCTTGATGGCCAGCTGCATGACGCTGGGGCGGGGGGCGGTGGATGGACTGCTCATGGTGGGTGGGACGGCTTCAGTGCCTGGAGTGTAGGGTGTTTCGCGCCTGGGCGACAAGCGCCTCCAGCATGAGGCCGGCATTGAAGGGATGATCGGCCGTGCGTGCCGCCTTGGCCAGCGCCTTGGACCAGCGCGTCAACGGGCCCAGCGGCGGTGGCTTGGGCAGGTCGGCCGGGGCAAAGTAGCGCGGCGCGGCACCCACGCTGGCGGCCAGCAGGTCGTGGCAGAGCTTTTGCAGCGCGTCGATCACCTGTGCGGGCGACCAGTCACCCAACGCCGTGGCATCACCGCGCGCCACGGCTTGCGGCAGCAGGGCCCACGCCTGCGGGCTGCGGCCCGAGCGGGCCAGGGCCAGCGCATCGTCGGGCCGCCCGCCTGCGGCACGCAGGAACGCCGGCGCCGCATCGGCGGCAATGCCCTGCCCCTTGAGCCAGGCCAGCATCTCGGCCTCGGCCGGCCAGACCATGGTGTGGCCCAGGCAGCGGCTGCGGATGGTGGGCAGCAACTGGTGCGCGGCCTCGCTGGCCAGCACGAAGCGCACATCGCCCGGCGGCTCCTCCAGCGTCTTGAGCAGGGCATTCGCCGTGATGTGGTTCATCTGCTCGGCCGGGTACACCAGCACCGCCTTGCCACGCCCGCGCGCCGAGGTGCGCTGCGAGAACTCCACCGCATCGCGCATGGCCTCCACGCGGATCTCGCGGCTGGCCTTGCGCTTCTTGTCGTCGATGTCGGCCTGCGCTTTTTCGGAAAGCGGCCAGCCCAGGGCCATCATCTGCACCTCAGGCATCAGCACGCACAGGTCGGCGTGGGTGCGCACCTCGATGGCGTGGCAGCTGCCGCACTGGCCGCAAGCGCCATCTGGCGTGGGCCGGTCGCACAGCCAGGCACGCACCATCTCAAGGCCCAGCGCGTACTGGCCCAGGCCCGATGGGCCCTGCAGCAGCCAGGCATGGCCGCGCTGGGCGAGCAAGGTGCTGCGCTGCGCGGCGATCCAAGGCGCCAGCGGGGTGGTGGTGGCGTCGCTCATGCCAGGTCCTTCGGCGTGGGCACCATGATGGACAGCCAGCCCTTGCGCACGAACACGCTGGTCAGCTGCTGCCAGACACGGTGGCGGTCCAGCGCGGCATCGAGCCGGGCAAAGCGCGCGGGCTCCACGGCGGCGCGGTCGGCATAGCCCTGGGCCACGCGGCGAAAGAACTCCACGGGCTGCGCCTCGAAGCGGTCGGGCACGCGGGCGCCGGCCAAACGCTCGGCCGCCACCTCGGGCGCCAGGTCGAACCAGACGGTCAGGTCCGGGTTGCGCAAGGTACCTGCACCCGCGCCCGGCACCAGGCCGCCCTGGGCCATGCGCTCCAGCGTGGACAAGGTCATGAGGTCGAAGCCCCGCCCGGCCCCCTGGTAGGCAAAGGTGGCATCGGTGAAGCGGTCGCACAGCACCACATCGCCCCGGGCCAGTGCCGGCTCGATCACATTGCACAGGTGGTCGCGGCGCGCGGCAAAGATCAGCAGCGACTCGGTCAGCGGGTCCATGGCGTCGTTGAGCACCATCTCGCGCAGCTTTTCGGCCAGCGGTGTGCCGCCGGGCTCGCGGCTCACCGTCACCGTGCGGCCTTGCGAGCGGAATGCCGAGGCCAGCCCTTCGATGTGCGAGGACTTGCCGGCACCGTCGATGCCTTCAAAGGTGATGAAGAGGCCGGGTCGTGACATGAAAACCTTTGTCCAGAGTATGCAGGCGGGGGGGCATGGCGCGCTGAGGCAGCCTACTGCTGCCCGCGCTGGTAGCGGTTGACGGCACGGTTGTGCTCGTCCAGCGACGCGCTGAAGTGGCTGGTGCCGTCACCCTTGGCCACGAAATACAGGGCCTTGGTGCGCTCGGGCTGCACGGCGGCCAGCAGCGAGGCCTTGCCCGGCATGGCAATCGGGGTCGGAGGCAGGCCGCCCCGGGTGTAGGTGTTCCAGGGCGTATCGGCCAGCAGGTCGCGCCGGCGCAGGTTACCATCGAACTTCTCGCCCAGGCCGTAGATCACCGTGGGGTCGGTCTGCAGCAGCATGCCGGTGCGCAGGCGGTTCACGAACACCCCGGCAATCTGCGCGCGGTCGCTGGCGCGGCCGGTTTCCTTCTCGACGATGCTGGCCAGGACCAGCGCCTCGTCGGCCGACTTGAGCGGGGTGTCGGGCGAGCGCTGGCTCCAGGCGGCTTCGAGCTTGCGATCCATGGCGTGCAGGGCGCGGCGCAGCACCGCCAGGTCGCTCGATCCCTTGGCATAGGTGTAGGTATCGGGGAAGAAGCGGCCCTCGGGCGCCACGCCAGGGCGGCCCAGTTGCACCATCAGCGCCTCGTCGGTCAGGCCCTTGGAGTCGGGCTTGATCTGGTCGTCATTGGCCAGGGCCTGGCGCACCTGGCGGAAGTTCCAGCCCTCCACCAGCGTCAGGGCACGCAGCGCCTCCTCGCCCCGCACCAGCTTGGCCAGCAGGCTGCGCGGCGTGGTGCCGGGCGGAATCTCGTAATTGCCCGCCTTGATCATGCGGTCCTGCCCCGAAAATCGGAACCAGGCATAGAGCAATTGCGCATCGGTTCGCACACCGGCCGCCACCACGTCGCGGGCCACGCCGCGCGGCGTGGTGCCGGGCTCGATGGCCAGTTCCAGCGGCTCATTGCCAACCATGGGCAGGGGCTGGTGCAGCCACCAGAAGGCGGCTCCACCTGCGGCGATCACGATCACCAAGACAAAAACCAGTAAGCGTCGCACAACCCTGCTGCCTGTAGATAAAGGGAGCGGGCATCATAATTCAGGCATGACCCAGCTTCCCCTGAATGGCATTGCCCCTCTGTCGCACCTTGGCGTGATACGCGTGGAAGGCGACGACGCCGCCAAATTCCTGCATGGCCAGCTCACGCAGGACTACGCCCTGCTGGGCCTGGGCGAGGCGCGCCTGTCCGCCTTTCTCTCGGCCAAGGGCCGCATGCAGGCCAGCATGGTCGGCCTCAAGCGCAGCACTACCGAGGTGCTGCTCGTGATCAGCCAGGACCTGCTGGCCACCACGCTCAAACGTTTGTCGATGTTCGTGATGCGTGCCAAGGCGAAGCTGACCGATGCGTCTGCCGACTTTGCCCTGTATGGCCTGGTGGGCGACACCGTCGCCGCCGTGGCCGGCAGCACGGCCCCGGCCTGGACCAAGGCAGACGTTGGCTCCGCCAGCGTGATCTACCTCTACCCTGCTGCCGGTCAGCCGCGCGCCCTGTGGATAGCGCCCTCCTCCGAACCCGCTCCGACAGGTCCTGCGCTCGACCCTGGCCTGTGGCAGTGGAGCGAGGTGCAAAGCGGCGTACCTACCTTGACCCAGCCTTTGTTCGAAGCCTTCGTGCCGCAGATGCTCAATTACGAGTCCGTCGGTGGCGTGAATTTCAAGAAGGGCTGCTACCCCGGCCAGGAGGTGGTGGCGCGCAGCCAGTTCCGCGGCACGCTCAAGCGGCGGGCGTACATCGCGCATGCCGACAATGCTGTGACGGTGGGGGCGGAGGTGTTTGCTGTCGGAGATCTGGAGCAACCTTGCGGGACGGTGGTGCAGGTGGCCACTGCACCGGGTGGTGGGTTCGACCTGATCCTTTCTATGCAGATTTCGGCGGCTGAAGGCTCGCTGCAAGTGGGTGCGCCGGAGGGGGTTGCCCTCACGTTGCAGCCGTTGCCTTACGCTTTGCTTGACGATATCTGATTCGTTTGTTGGCAGGCATGCCGCATGCCCCTGTAAAGGGCTGAGGCCGGGGTGTGCGCCCTCAACAAAGGCACGCCTCATCAAAGCGAAGCGACACCCAAAGCCAAAAAATCAAAAACACCGCGCCATCACCACATGCGCAATCCCCGCCTCCTCATAAGGCTCCCCCACAACAGCAAACCCTGCCCTCCGATAGAACCCCTCCGCGTTGCCCTGCGCATGCAACTGCACCTCCCGGTCGCCGCGAACCCGTGAAGCATCCACCAAGGCATCCAATACCTTGCGCCCCCACCGCGTCCCCCGCACCGACCGGTCCACCGCCAACCGCCCGATGCGCCCCACACCCGGTGCCTCCTGCAACAGCCGCCCCGTCGCAATCGGCTGCCCCAGCCGGTTGTAAACCACCGCATGGCGCGCAGTGGCATCCAGCGCATCGGCCTCGATCTCGGCAGGAATGCCCTGCTCCGTGACGAACACGGCGGTGCGCAAGCGGCCCGCATCACGGCCTAGCGCATTCCAGTCGCCGGTCCAGACCTCGGCCGTGTCCTCCCCGGCCTCGAAGGCGGTGATGGTGTCGCGCAGCGCCTGGGGCACAGGGCGCGACTTCTGCGCCACCGGGTCGGCGAACACATAGACCAGCTCGCCCGAGACCAGCAGCCGGTCACCACTGAAGATGCCCGCCTCGAACAGGCACGAGGAGTTGCCCACGCGCGCGCAGCGCATGCCCACGTCCAGCGTATCGTCCATGCGCGCCGAGGCGTGGTATTCGAGGCTCGCCTTCTTCACGAACATCTCGCCGTCGAGCGCGTGCATGCTGGCCTCGTAAGGCAAGGCCAGGGCGCGCCAGTATTCGGACATGGCGTTGTCGATGTACATCAGGTAGTGGCCGTTGAACACGATCTTCTGCATGTCCACTTCGGCCCAGCGCACCCTCAGGCGGTGGAAACAACGGAAATCACGGCGTTGCATAGCTTGTGTCTCACTCCAATTGAAAAGCGTTGCGCAGCGCGCGCGCTGCGTCGGCGTGGGCCTGGCGCGCCTCGGGAATCGCGCGGCCCATCTTGATGAATTCGTGCGTCACGCCACGGTAGATCTCCAGGTCCACCGCCACGCCGGCCGCACGCAGCTTGTCGGCATAGTCCACGCCCTCGTCCACCAACGGGTCGCACTCGGCCAAACCGATCCATGCGGGGGCCACGCCCTCCACGTCGCTCGCATGCAGGGGCGCAAAGCGCCAGTCCTCGCGCTGCTCGCGGGTGGTCACGTACTGGCCGAAGAACCAGGTGATGGCCGGCTCGTCGAGCACCAGGCCGCTGGCAAAGCGGGCGTGCGATGGTGTGTCCTGGTGCGCCGCGCAGCCGGGGTAGATGAGCAGCTGCAGCACCAGCGGCAGGCCCGCATCGCGCGCCAGGATGGCGTTCACCGTGGCCAGCGTGCCGCCCGCGCTGTCACCGCCCACGGCGATGCGCGCCGGGTCGGCACCCAGGCCGGCTGCATTCGCCTGCAGCCAGGCCAGCGCATCCCAGGCGTCTTGGGTGGCGGTGGGAAAGCGGTGCTCGGGCGCCAGCCGGTAGTCGAGCGAGACCACCATGCAGCCCGCCAGCCGCGCCAGTTCGCGGCACAGAATGTCGTGCGTGGCGATGCTGCCGATGGTGAAACCGCCGCCATGGGTGTACAGCAGAACGGGGAGCGGGCCCGCATCCTGCAGCGAGGGGGAATACAGGCGCGCAGGCAGCGGATGGCCGTCGCGCGCAAGGATGGTGAAGTCCTCCACCCGTGGCAGCACGGGCTTGGGGATCTCCAGCACATCGGCACCGGCCGCATAGGCGGTGCGGGCATCCTGCGGGGTGCGGGTGTACAGCGGCGGGTGGCCCGCACGCGCCATGCGTTCGAGCACGCTGCGCATCTGGGGGGTCAGGCGGTTGGCGTGGATGTGCAGATCGGTCAAAGGGCAAACTCGCTCAATTTCAAAAAAGGCAGGGACGAATCTACCCGAACGCCCTGCACCATGCCGCAGCGCCCTGAAAATCCGGCCACGCCGTTGTCACGGAGGTGACGAAAAAAGCGGCATCCATGAGGGTTTGCTTCAGGGCCATGCCGCCCCCTGGGTTGTAAAGTCGACAACCATCGTCCACGCAACTTCCCGCAACGCCATGGCCTTCATCTACTACGTCACCCAGATCCAGTTCGAGTTCGGCGCCGTGAAGCTGCTGCAGCAGGAATGCGAGCGCGTGGGCATCACCCGCCCGCTTGTCGTGACGGACCCTGGTGTCAAGGCTGCGGGCGTACTGCAAAAGGCCCTCGACGCGCTCACCGGCCTGCCCGTGGCGGTGTTCGACCAGACCCCGGCCAACCCTACCGAGGCCGCCGTGCGCGCCGCAGTGGAGGTGTACAAACGCGAGGGCTGCGACGGCCTGATCGCCGTGGGCGGCGGCTCGGCCATCGACTGCGCCAAGGGCATCGCGATCGCCGCCACGCACGAAGGCCCGCTCACCCACTACGCCACCATCGAAGGCGGCTCGCCGCGCATCACCGAGCGCGCCGCGCCGCTGATCGCCGTGCCCACCACCAGCGGCACCGGCAGCGAGGTGGCACGTGGCGCCATCATCATCGTCGATGACCACCGCAAGCTCGGTTTCCACTCCTGGAACCTGGTGCCCAGGACCGCGATCTGCGACCCCGAGCTCACCCTGGGCTTGCCGCCCTCGCTCACCGCCGCCACGGGCATGGATGCCATCGCGCACTGCATGGAAACCTTCATGTCCGCCGCGTTCAACCCGCCGGCCGACGGCATTGCGCTGGACGGCCTCACGCGCGGGTGGGCACACATCGAGCCGGCCACGCGCAACGGCAGCGACCGCGATGCGCGCCTGCACATGATGAGCGCCAGCATGCAGGGCGCCATGGCCTTCCAGAAAGGGCTGGGCGCCGTGCACTCGCTGAGCCACAGCCTGGGCGGCGTGAACCCGCGCCTGCACCACGGCACGCTCAACGCCATGTTCCTGCCGGCGGTGGTCCGCTTCAACGCCGGGGCCGAGTCGGTGCAAAAGGAAAAGCGCCTGGAACGCATGGCCCACGCCATGGGTCTGGCCGGCGCGGGCGACATCCCCGAGGCCATCCGCGACATGAACGCCCGCCTGGGCCTGCCCACGGGCCTGGCGGCCATGGGCGTGACCGAAAGCATGTTCGACGACATCATCAAGGGCGCCCTGGCCGACCACTGCCACAAGACCAACCCGCGCATCGCCACGCCCGAGGAATACCGGGACATGCTCACGCAGTCGATGTAACGCCGGACGGACTGGCCCCAGGCCATGCCAGTTCCATGGCGGGGGCAGTGCGCGTGCGGCGCCCCCCTGCAGCAGCCTCCCCCATACGGGCAGGGCACAGACAGCGCCCGTGCAGCTAAACTGCGGCACTGTCAAACAATAATTAACAAAATAATTAACGGAGCGGCGCCGCAGGGCGCCATGGGCCGTTGCCACCGCTGAGCGAGTCGGCATGCATGGTGGATTGCATGGCCGGCATGCGGGCTGGGCTGTCGGCTGCGCCACCGGAAACGGGCGGGCGCCTGCCGATGGTGGTGCCGTGTGCGCTCTTTCATCCAATCCATGAAATGACTGGCTGATCCATCCATGCGCGCAGAAAAATTCAGGGCCTGGCTGACACAGGGAACCATTCCCCGGCTGTACCTCGCGATCCTGGTGATCATCGTGGCGGTCGTGGCCGTGCGCTACCAGCAACTGGTGTCGCTGGAAGAGCAGGAAGCCCACGACCGCGCCGTGGCCGAACTGGCGCGTGTAGGCGACAGCCTGCTGCCCACCCTGGTGGCCCTGGACCCGGCGAACCGCGAGTCGGCCGCACGCGTGCTGCAGGCCACACCCACGCGCTTCGGCCCGGCCGTGCAGTCGCTGCTGTGGCAGGCCCCAGGCCAGGCGCCCCTGCAATGGACCGCGCCCCCCGTGGCCATGCAGGCCCCTGCGTGGTTTGCCCAGGTCCTGGACATCACCCCGCCCACGCAGCGCTTCGGCCAGGCGCTCGCGGACGGGCGCGCCGGCGTGCTCACGCTCACCGCCGATCCCGGCATCCTGGTGGACCGGGTCTGGAAGACGGTGGTGGTGCAGGCCCGCATCTCGGCGCTGAACATCTTCACCATCCTGTTCCTGCTGACCCTGATCCTGCGCGCCAACGCCCGCATGCTGCGCCGCCTGACCGAGGCCACGGACCGATTCCGCCAAGGGCACCTGGACACGCGCATGGACATCAAGGGCACCCTCGAGTCACGGGCGGTGGCCAACACCTTCAATGACATGGCGGGCAAGGTGCAATCGCTGGTGCACTCGCTGCGCGATACGCAGCAACTGCAGAGCGAGCAACTGCACTTCACGCGCCAGCTCATCGACGCCCTGCCCCTGCCGGTGTTCGTGCGCGAGGCCAATGGCACCTTCGTCGATGCCAACCGGGCCTGGCAACGGCTGTTCCAGAACGGCGACCCAGGCCTGCCGGGCCAGGGCATGTTCCCGGGCCTCACGGCGCCGCACCTGCTCTCCCCCGCCCAGTCCCGGCAACTGGCCATGTCCCAGGACAATGAGGTCCTGGTGCAACCGCCGGGCCAGCTGGCACGCACCATGGCCTACTACGAAGCGCCCTTTACCAACACGAACGGCGCCGTGGCCGGCACCGTGGGCACGCTGGTGGACATCACCGAGCGCAAACGCGCGGAGCAGGCGCTGCGCAACGAGAAGGACCGCGCCGAGGTCACGCTGGCCTCAATCGGCGATGGCGTGATCACCACCGACCTGGCCGGCTGCATCGAGACCATCAACGAGGCGGCCCAGCTCATGACCGGTTACACCGCCGAGCAGGCGGTGGGTGAACTGCTGGACGACGTGTTCCGGCTGTACGAGGAGCCCGCGAGCCAGGCGGCCGGCCGTGCCACCGGGGAACAGGCCCATGCCAACGCCCATCGCCCGGCCATGCAGGAGGTGCTGCTGCACCGCTCGGGCGAGCGCTATGCCATCGAGTACACGGCATCGGCCATCCGCCAGGGCAGTGGGCGCGCGTCGGGCTGCGTGCTGGTGTTCCGCGACGTGACCGAGGCCAGCCACCTGCGCCACCAGATCTCCTGGCATGCGCGGCACGATGGCCTGACCGGCCTGCTCAACCGCGCCGCCCTGGCCGAGCGGCTCACGCACGCGCTGTTCGTGACGGGCCGCAGCCCGACCCTGCTGGCCGTGTGCATGCTGGACCTGGACCATTTCCAGGCCATCAACGACAGCCACGGCCACCGCATGGGCGACCGCCTGCTCAAGGAGGTGGCCCAGCGCCTGAACGCCTTTGCCACCGGCAGCAATGCTGCGGCACGCCTCGGAGGCGATGAGTTCGTGCTGCTGCTCAACCACCAGACCGACGTGCCCGCCATCGAGGAGCATGTGCGCCAGCTCATGCAGCAGCTGGCCGAGCCCTATGCCATCGACGACCGCATGCTGCACACCACGGCCAGCATCGGAGTGGCCGTTTTTCCGCAGGACAATGTGAACCCCGATACCCTGCTGCGCCAAGCCGACCAGGCCATGTGCCAGGCCAAGCGTTCGGGCCGCAACCGCATGCACCTCTTTGATGTGCAGCTCGACCATGCGGTGCAGACCCAGCATTCGCTGCAGACCCGGGTGACCCAAGGGCTGCAGGCCGGCGAGATGCGCCTGTACTACCAGCCCAAGGTGAACCTGCGCACCGGCGAGGTGCTGGGCATGGAAGCGCTGCTGCGCTGGCAGCACCCGGAGCAGGGCCTGCTCGGCCCCCAGCACGTGCTCCCCCTGCTGGAGGATGTGGAGGTCGTGGCCGAACTCGGCGAATGGGTGCTCAAGGAAGCCCTGGCCCAGATGCGGCAGTGGAGCCTGGTGGGCGTGCAGTGGGAGGTCAGCGTGAACATTGCTGCGCAGCACTTTCACCGCCCCGACTTCGTGGACCGGCTCAAGGACCTGCTGCTGACCTGCCCGGAAGTGTCCCCCGCCCGGCTCGAACTCGAGATCCTGGAATCCGCCGCGCTGCAGGACATGCAGTACATGCGCAGCATGATGCACAGCTGCCAGGCACTGGGCGTGCGCTTCGCGCTCGACGACTTCGGCACGGGTTTCTCGTCGCTGTCCTACCTCAAGCGCCTGCCGGCGGAAACCATCAAGATCGACCAGTCCTTCGTGCAGGGCATCCTGCACGACGAGGACGACCTGACCCTGGTCAACGCCGTCATCTCCCTGGCCCGCGCCTTCAAGCGCCACGTGATCGCCGAAGGCGTGGAAACCCAGGCCCACTGCGACAAGCTGCTGGAGCTGGGCTGCGAGCGGGCCCAGGGCTTTGGCATTGCGCGCCCCATGCCCGCGCACGAGGTGCTGGCCTGGACCCGAGCCTATGAGCAGAGGCACCACGCGCAGCAGGCGGCGCCAACGGTCACCCGCTGACTACAGCGGTTGCACGGCCTCCATGTCCGGCCGGTGCAGCCACTCTATAAACTCGTCGGCCAACTGACGGCTGGCCGCCGTGGCTGCCAGCCAGGCCTTGGCGCGGGCCGCGCTGTCCAGGCCGTAGTGCTTGAAGTCGTTGCGGTCCGGCAGCTTGCTGTTGGGCAGCGAGCGCACCCAATCGGCGCTGGGCGACAACACCACCATGGAATCGAGCGCGCTCGTGGAACGGTGCCGCCACTTGAGCCCCTTGTCCAGCCAGCCCGGCACCACCTGGTGCTGGAAATGCGGGTAGAGCACCAGCCCACCCGTTGCCTGCGCCGCAACGCCTTCTGCACCGGCCGCAGGGGTGCCCTGGGCCCGGTCGTAGCCCAGGTGCAGGTGGTAGTCGGTGATGCCCCCGTCCCAGTAGGCGCCGCGCGGTGCCCCCGGAATGTCGTGCACCGCCTGCAGCACGAACGGTATCGAGCAGCTGGCCTGCAGCGCCGGCATGAAGTTCTGCACGGTGAGCTGCACCTGGCGGGTACGAAAGTCGGCGGTCCCGAAGGGCAAGGCCGCCCCCGTCGAGGCCCCTTCATCCGGCGACGAGAACACCACGCGCTCCAGCCAGGCGCCCAGGGCTTTGCGGTGCAGGGTATTGCTCAGGAAGGCCCCCAGATAGCCGAACGGCGTGCCAACCCTGTGCTCGCGCGCCAGCACATGCCGGCCGCGCGAGGTGACGATGTGCAGGTGAAAGCGTGGGTGGCTCAGCACCTCGGCCACCCGCCCGCCGTAGAAGGCCTGCAGGTTCTGGCCGAAGCGCTCGCTCACATGGGAGGCCAGGGGGCGCTTCTTGCCCGGGGGCAGCTCATAGCTCTGGTGGATGTAGTCGTGCTCCAGCCGCTCGAAGGCGGCCACCGACGACCCCAGGCAGGCCGTGGCCATGCGCCAGGCGCCGATGGAGGCACCCACCAGATGCACCGGCTGGCTGGAGCCGGCCAGCCATTCGCCGAAGAGGAAGCGGTCCAGCGGCCCCAAAATCAGCCCCTTGGGGCCACCGGCCGCAGCCGGGATCACGCGCACGTCGCCCGCTTGCAGGCCGTGTTGTTCAAGGTGCTGGCGGGCGCGCGGGCCCGCGTGGATGCGCAGTGCTTTCATGCCCGGCATTGTCCCAGAGCGAAGGCTCAGACCACGTAATCTGCGGCGGCCTCGGGGCGCACGTTCCAGTCGATGGGATCCTGCTGCAGCACCATGTCGATGTCCAGCCCCAGCACCAGCCCCACCTCGCCCGGGAAGGAAACGGCCAGCTCGTTCTCGTTGAGCCCGGCCTCGCGCGCGCGGGCGCGCCAGGAGGCCAGATGGATCACGCCCGCCAGCGGCTCGTAGGCCTTGTTCTCGAAAGGCGCGTCCTGGTACTGCAGGGCGTCCACCACCACCTCGGGCAATTGCCAGCGCCGGGCCAGCCCCGCCGACACATTGGCATAGCAGTAACCGAAGATGCGCTGCTCCACCTTGCTGCGCCGCATGTCGAGCGGCGGCACCAGGGTGTTGACCGAATGGGCCTTCTCGGGGTCGGCCAGGTGGATCACGAGCTCGCCCAGGCCGTGCAGCAGGCCGGCTGTGTAGGCAGCGATCTGGTCATGGTGCACCAGGCCCGCGAGCGAGCGCGAGAGCTTGGCGGTGTTCAGGCTGTAGCGCCAGAACTGCTGCATGTTGATCCCGGGCACGGAGCGCGAGGTGGTTCCCAGGGGCGCCGAGGTGACCAGCGTGCGCAACTGGCCGGTGCCCAGCAGGGCCAGGGCCTGGGGGATGCCGGCGATCTGGCGCGGCATCTGGAAGGCGGGGGAGTTGGCCAGCTCGAGCAGGCGCGCGGCCAGGGCCGGGTCGGTGCCGAAGAGCTGGTTCATGCGCCGCAGGCTGGGCTCGGGCTGGGCCAGCTCGCTCATCAGCAGCGCAACGGTGCGCGGCAGGCTGGGCAGGGCCGCCGGCTGGGCCAGCAGGGCATTCAACTCCATGGGTAATCAGGCGTCTGGTGGGACAAGCGGCGATTATGGCGCTGCCCGTACCACCAGCCCATCACCCATTTTGCCCATGCAGTCTTACCTGCACGGGCGGTTGCGGTGGCCGCATCAACGGTCAGCGGCCCTTGGCCTGCTGCAGCTTGGCAAAAGCCGAGGCCATGGCCGACTGCTGCGCCGGTTCGGGGCCACGGCGCTGGGGCTGCTGCTGGTAGCCGCGCCCGGCCCCCTCGAAGCGGTTATCGCGCGCACCGCCCCGGTCGCCGCCCTGGCGCGGGGGCGCATCGCCGAGCTTCATCGACAGGCCGATGCGCTTGCGCTCCACATCCACCTCCATGACCTTGACCTTGACGATGTCGCCGGTCTTGACCACTTCGCGCGCGTCGTTCACGAACTTGTGCGCCAGCTGGCTCACGTGCACCAGGCCGTCCTGGTGCACCCCCAGGTCGATGAAGGCGCCGAACTGGGCCACGTTGCTCACCGTGCCCTCCAGGATCATGCCTTCCTTGAGGTCCTTGATGTCTTCCACGCCATCGTTGAAGCGCGCCACCTTGAAGTCCGGTCGCGGGTCGCGGCCGGGCTTTTCCAGCTCGCCCAGGATGTCCTTGACGGTGATGACGCCGAACTTCTCGTTGGCGAACAGCTCCGGCTTCAGGGCCTTGAGCATGTCGCTGCGGCCCATGATCTCGACCACGGGCTTGCCGGTCTTTTCCATGATCTGCTCGACCACGGGGTAGGTCTCGGGGTGCACGCCGGTCATGTCCAGCGGGTTGTCGCCACCGCGGATGCGCAGGAAGCCCGCGCTCTGTTCGAAGGTCTTGGCACCCAGGCCCGACACGTCCATCAGCTGCTTGCGGCTCTTGAAGGCGCCATTGGCCTCGCGCCAGCGCACCACCGCCTTGGCCACGCTGGGCGACAGGCCCGAGACGCGGCTGAGCAATGGCACGCTGGCCGTGTTCAGGTCCACGCCCACGGAGTTCACGCAGTCTTCCACCACCGTGCCCAGGGTGCGGGCCAGCTCGCTCTGGTTCACGTCGTGCTGGTACTGGCCCACGCCGATGCTCTTGGGGTCGATCTTCACCAGTTCGGCCAGTGGGTCCTGCAGGCGGCGCGCAATGCTGGCAGCGCCGCGCAGGCTCACGTCCACGTCGGGCATCTCCTGTGAGGCGTATTCGCTGGCGGAATACACCGAGGCGCCGGCCTCGCTCACCACCACCTTCTCGATGGCGCGCTCGGCCTTGGCGGCCAGCTTGATCAGGTCGGCCGCCAGCTTGTCAGTCTCGCGGCTGGCCGTGCCGTTGCCGATAGCGATCAGGTTCACGCCGTGCTTTTCGGCCAGCTTGGCCAGCGTGTGCAGCGAGCCTTCCCAGTCGCGGCGCGGCTCGTGCGGGAACACGGTGGCGGTTTCCACCAACTTGCCCGTGGCGTCCACCACGGCCACCTTCACGCCCGTGCGGATGCCCGGATCCAGCCCCATCACCACGCGCGGGCCGGCAGGCGCCGCCAGCAACAGATCGCGCAGGTTGTCGGCAAACACCTTGATGGCGACCTTCTCGGCATCGTCGCGCAGGCGCGCGAACAGGTCGCGCTCGGTCGACAGGCTCAGCTTCACGCGCCAGGTCCAGCTCACGCACTTGCGCAGCAGGTCGTCGGCCGGGCGACCGGCATGGCTCCAGCCCAGGTGCAGGGCGATCTTGCCTTCGGCCAGGCTGGGCTTGCCCGGCTCGGGCTCGACCGGCAGCACCAGCTTGCCTTCGAGGATCTCGAGCGCCCGGCCGCGGAACACTGCCAGCGCCCGGTGCGATGGCACGCGGCCGATGGGCTCGTCGTACTCGAAATAATCGCGGAACTTGGAGACCTCGGGGTCGTTCTCGTTCTTGCCATCCACCTTCTTGCTGCGCAACAGGCCTTCGGACCAGAGCCACTCGCGCAGCGACTGCACCAGCACCGCATCCTCGGCCCAGCGCTCGGACAGTATGTCGCGCACGCCATCGAGCACGGCCGGCACGGTGGAGAAATCGGCGCCGGTCTTGCCGTCGTCCAGCACCTCGGGCGGTTTGGTGAAGGCGGCGGCCTCGGCCGCAGGGTCCAGCGTGGGGTCGGCAAACAGCTTGTCGGCCAGCGGCTCGATGCCGAACTCGCGCGCCATCTGGCCCTTGGTGCGGCGCTTTTGCTTGAAGGGCAGGTAGATGTCCTCCAGCTCCTGCTTGGTAGGGGCACTGGCAATGGCCACGCGCAGGGCGTCGGTCAGCTTGCCCTGCTCGTCGATGCTCTTGAGCACGGTGGCGCGGCGGTCTTCGAGCTCGCGCAGGTAGGACAGGCGCGCTTCCAGCTCACGCAGCTGGATATCGTCGAGCCCGCCCGTCACTTCCTTGCGGTAGCGGGCGATGAAGGGCACCGTGGCCCCCCCGTCGAGCAGCTCCACCGCTGCACGCACCTGGGATTCACTGACTTTGATTTCTGCGGCCAACTGCCGGACGATCTGCTGCATGGGTGGGCAAACTCTCTGAAACTCGAAAAAATACGCGAAGCGCGGGAGTTTGCCACAGCCACTTTTGGTAACAGCCGGGGCAACGCCCTGGCTTACCCTCGGAAATGCCGGACCTTCTTAGAATGCAGGGACCACGCCGCTCGCCAGACCCGCACCCCCTCTCCCTCCATGAAGCCTGTACCCTTCCCCGTCCGCACGGAGTGCCCGCCTGGCGCCTGTGTCTGCGACCGGGACGCCCTGCTCCAGGCCCCCGATGGCGACACGCGCATCCTGCAGCTGACCCAGACCGAGGAAAAGAAGCTGCTCACCCGGCTGGAAAACATCGCCAGCCTGTCTGACCTGCGCCGCATGCAGGAGCGCATGGAGCAGCAGCTCGGCATCCGCATCACCGTCACACCGAGCCCCAACGAAGTGCGCACCCTGCGTGGTATCGCCATCCTGGTGCACGAGCAGCCCGGCCTGTGCCGCAAGACGCGCCAGTCCATCCCGGCTGCGATCAAGAAGGGCATGGACCAGCGCCCCGAGATTGCCTACGAGCTGCTCAACGAGGGCGGGCTGTTCGCCGGTTCGTGAGAGGGCGCGGGCGAACCGGCCATGCAGTGGCCGGATGACGCTACCATCCCGGGAATCCCCCGTTTGCGCCGTTCGTTTTGTCCCTTTGTTGTCCCGGAGTCCCCATGGCTGCTGAATCAGGCACCGAACTCGTCAAAGTCGTCGTGCTGCTGGCCGCTGGCGTCATCGCCGTGCCCCTGTTCAAGCGCCTGGGCCTGGGCTCGGTGCTGGGCTACCTGGCAGCGGGCCTGGCCATCGGCCCGTTCGGGCTGGGCTTCTTCAGCGATGCGCAGACCATCCTGCACGTGGCCGAGCTCGGCGTGGTGATGTTCCTCTTCGTCATCGGCCTGGAGATGCAGCCCACCCGGCTGTGGAACCTCAGGCGCCAGATCTTTGGCCTGGGCCTGACCCAGGTGCTGGTCTGCATCGCACTGCTCACCGCCACGGGCGTGCTGGCAGGGCTGTCGGCCTCAGTGGCCTTCATCGCGGCCTCGGGCTTCGTGCTCTCGTCCACGGCCATCGTGATGCAGCTGCTCGACGAGAGCGGCGACACCTCCACGCCGCGCGGCCAGCGCATCGTCTCCATCCTGCTGCTCGAAGACCTGGCCATCGTGCCCTTGCTGGCCATCGTCGCCTTCCTTTCGCCTGCCCCGACCGGGGAGGCCGTCTCGCGCTGGGTCACCGTGGGCGTGGCGCTGGCGGCCGTGGTCGGCCTGGTCGCAGTCAGCCGCTGGCTGCTCAACCCGCTGTTCAGCGTGCTGGCCCGCTCCAAGGCGCGCGAGGTGATGACCGCCGCCGCCCTGCTGGTGGTGCTGGGCGCGGCGCTGGCCATGCAATGGGGCGGGCTGTCGATGGCCATGGGCGCCTTCGCGGCGGGGGTGATGCTGTCCGAATCCACCTTCCGCCACCAGCTCGAGGCCGATGTGGAACCCTTTAGGGGCATCCTGCTGGGCCTGTTCTTCATGGGCGTGGGCATGGCGCTCGACATGCAACTGGTACTGGAGAACTGGACGCTGCTGCTGGGCGGCGTGGTGGCCTGCATGGCCGTCAAGGGCATCGGCGTGTACGCCGTGGCGCGCTTCACCAGGGCCGCCCATGGCGAGGCGCTGCAGCGCACCATGCTCATGGCCCAGGGCGGCGAGTTCGCCTTTGTGCTGTATTCGGCCGCCGCTGCCGCAGGCATCGTGGAGGCGCGCATGAACGCGGTGCTGACGGCTGCCGTGATCATCTCCATGGCGCTCACGCCGCTGGCCGTGCTCTCGCTGCGCTGGCTCATGCCGCCCGAGCCCGCGCAGGACATGGCGGGCATCGACGCGGCCGATGGCCTCCAGGGCACGGTGCTGATCATCGGCTTCGGCCGCTTTGCGCAGATCGCCAGCCAGCTGCTGCTGGCGCGCGGGGTGGACATCGCCATCATCGAGAACGACACCGACATGATCCGTGCGGCCGCGAAATTCGGCTTCAAGGTCTATTACGGCGACGGCACGCGCCTCGATGTACTGCATGCCAGCGGCGCACACCATGCCAAATCCATCCTGGTGTGCGTGGACGACGCCAGGACCACCACCCGCATCGTCGAACTGCTCAAACACGAATGCCCGCTGATCCCGGTGCTGGCCCGCGCCTTCGACCGGCAGCATGCCATCGAACTCCTGCGCCTGGGCGTGGACTACCAGATGCGCGAGACCTTCGAGTCGGCCATGGGCTTTGGCATGCAGGCGCTGCAGACCCTGGGCGTGGACGCCGAGGAAGTGACGGAGCTGGCCGAGCGCATCCGCGCCCGCGATGCCGAGCGCCTGCAACTGGAGCTGGCCGGCGACAAGGACGGCGCGCGCAGTTTCTTCAACGGCGACAAATGGGTGCCCACACCCCTCACCCAGCCCCAGCGCGAAGGCCGGGCGCTCAACGAGGAGGCGGCCGACGCCATCGAGGAGCCACGGCAGCCGGTAGCCACCCCACTGGCCTGAGAGAAAGGCTGCATGAGCATCCAGGACGACCTGTTCGGCGCCTCCCCTGCGCCGCCACCACCCGTACCGCCCCCCGCCCTGCAGGCGGACCCGCCCCCTGCCCCGCCCCCGCGCAAGAAAGGCATCGCCGTCAGCGCGCAGCCCCAGGACGAGGCCCTGCACGCCCTGGCCGCCAGCCTGCCGCCCCATCTGCGCCTGGGCACCTCCACCTGGACCTACCCGGGCTGGAAGGGCCTGGTTTGGGAGGGCGAGCACTCCCCGGCACAGCTGTCCAAGAACGGGCTGTCCATCTACGTCCAGCACCCTTTGCTGCGCACGGTGAGCATCGACCGCAGCTTCTACCGCCCGCTCACGGTGAGCCAGTACGAGCGCTATGCCAGCCAGGTGCCCGACGACTTCCGCTTCGTGGTCAAGGCCCCGAGCCTGGTGACCGATGCATTGGTGCGCAGCGAAGATGGCCGGGGCCGCGAGCCCAACCCCGCCTTCCTCAATGCCGACCTGGCACGCACCGAGTTCGTGGAGCCCGCGCTGCAGGGCCTGGGGCACAAGATCGGGGCGCTGGTGTTCCAGCTCAGCCCCCTGCCCATGGACCAGCTCGACCGCCTGCCCGAGGTGCTGCAGCGCCTGCGCGCCATGCTGCTGGCCCAGCCCATGCTCGCCCCCATTGCGCCCGACGGCATCCTGGCCGTGGAGGTGCGCGACCCCGAATGGATCAGCTCGCACTGGATGGCCCTCGACTTCGCGGCCGTGCTGCGCGAGGCGGGTGCCACCTACTGCATCGACCTGCACCCCAAGATGCCCCCGCTGGCCGACCAATTGCACATGCTGCGCGCCCTGTGGCCCGGCCCGCTGGTCTGCCGCTGGATGCTGAACCCGGTGCACGGCCCCTATGGGTATGAAGAGGCAGAAAAGCTCTACGAGCCCTTCGACAGGCTGCACCACCCCGACCAACACAACCGTGAAGAGCTGGCGCGCCTGATCGCCGGTGTGACCGGTGCCGGGCAGAACGCCTATGTCTGCATCAGCAACCACGCCGAGGGCTCGGCACCGATCACCATCCGCGCCCTGGCCGAACGGGTGGCTGCGCAGCCCCCCGCACGAAAGAAGACCTGAAGGATCAGGCGCTGGCTGCGGCCACCGACTCGTCGCTGTGGCCCGCCAGCGTGATCCAGGCCAGCGCCACGCCCACCAGTGCGCCCGTGGCCATGCCGATCACCATGGGCAGCGGCTTGCCGTTGGCGAACAGGCCCACCACGCCCATGGCGGCCGCGCCCGTGAGCATCTGCAGCGTACCGAGCAGGGCCGAGGCCGTGCCCGCAATGGCGCCGTGCTTTTCCAGCGCCAGCACCGAGGTGGTGGGAATCACCAGCCCCATCAGCGCGCTGGCCACGAAGTACAGGCCGATCAGCACCGCGAGCTCATCGCCGCCGAGCAGGTAGTAGCTGAGCATCGCCACCATGACCACGCCCGAGCCCGTGGCCGCCGCCTTGACCAGGCGCACCAGGCCAAAGCGCTCGCCCAACGCGGCCGTGAACTGCGAGGTGCCGATGAAGGCTGCCGCATTGACCGAGAACGCCAGGCTGTACTGCGTGGGCGTCAGGCCATAGTGGTTGATGAGCACGAAGGGCGAGCCTGCCAGGTACACGAAGAAGCCCGCCATGGCGCAGCCGCCGATGAATACCAGGCCCAGGTAATGCCAGTCGCGCAGCAGCAGCCCGTAAGCGCCCAGGGCCCCGCCCAGGCTGCTTTCCACCCGATCGGCCGCAGGCCGTGTTTCGCCCAGGCTGCCGTACACCAGCGCCAGGCCGGCCACGGCAGCCACCGCCACCATCCAGAACACGCCGCGCCAGCCGGCCAGGGCGATCACGCCGCTGCCCGCCAACGGTGCCAGGATGGGCGAGACGCTGAACACCAGCATCAACAGCGACATCAGCCGCGCCGCATCGGTGCCCGTGTGCAGGTCGCGCACCACGGCGCGCGGAATGGCCATGCCCGCCGCCGCACCCAGGCCCTGCACGAAGCGCAGGGCGATCAGGGTCTCGATGTCGGTGGCCAGCGCGCAGCCCACGCTGGCCAGGGTGAACAAGACCAGGCCGAAGTACAGCGGCGGCTTGCGCCCCACCATGTCCGACACGGGGCCGTAGAACAGCTGGCCGGCCCCCAGCGAGAGGAAGAAGGCCGTGAGGCTCCATTGCACGGCCCCCACCGAGGCACCCAGGCTGGCCCCGATCTCGGGCAGCGCGGGCAAATACATGTCGATGGCAAACGGGCCGATGGCCGAGAGCAGGCCCAGGATCAGGGCCATCTTGAAGAAGCGGGAAAAATGCATAGCCCGCCATTGTCGCGGGCACCCGGAAAAACCCTTATCGGCAGACTGGGCCGTTTCGAGGTAGGAGACCTGTTCAGTCGGCCTGTGGCTCGACCCGGTTGCCGCCGGCCTGCCGTGCCCGGGCCAGGGCGCTGCTGGCGGCGCGCACCAGTTCATCGGCGCGCTGGTCGCGCACAGGCACCAGCGCGGCCACCCCCCCGCCCAGGCTGAGCCGGCCCAGGGCCGAGCCCTCGTGGGGCAGTGCCAGCGAGCGCACCGCGACCACGGCGCCCTGCGCCAGGACCTGGGCCTCATCGAAAGTCGCGCCGGGCAGCAGCAGGGCAAAGGCATCGCCCGCGAACCGCGCCACCAGGCCGCCTGGGCGCTCCTGCACGATCTGGGTGAGCGTGACGGCCAGGGTCTGCAGGCAGGCATCGCCCGCCAGGTGGCCATGGCGGTCCATGAAGTGGCGCAGCGCATCCACCTCCAGCAGCACCAGCGCCAGCGGGGTGGCGGCGCGCTGGGCGCGCTCCCAGGCCTGCTGAAGCACGTGGTCGAACTGGCGCCGGTTGCCCAGGCCGGTGAGGCTGTCGGTGCGGTCCATGGCGTCGATGCGCTGCTGCGCCTCGGCCAGGGCCCGTGCGCTCTCCTGCAACTGGGCCTGCAGCACGCGGTGGTCGTTCTGCAGGCGCACCATGGCGGCAGAGCTCCCCTGCGGCAAAGGGCCCGAGGGCACCGAGGTGCCGCTGTGCACGATCTTCCACTCCGCGCCTTCCAGGCGGAACACCAGCACCAGGCGCGCCACCGGCACCTGGCCGGCCGGGGTCTCGCCCGCATCGGGGCCACGCACATGCACCAGCGCCGTGGCCGAGACCACGTCCTCGGCCAGGTCCTGCAGGCACAGGTCGAGCACCTCGATGCGCATGTGCTGCGGCACCAGGGCAAAGTCCTGCAGGATGGCGGCCACCCACTCGCTGCGGGTGTGCACCAGGCGGTCGCTGCGGCTGGCGTAGCCGCTGAACTGGGTGCTCAGGCGCGCTATCAGGCGCTCGTCGCGCGTGGAGTACAGCGCGATGTAGTCGTCGAAAAGTTGGCGGATGAGGGGCTGGCGATCCGGTCGCATGCGTGCGGGTTCCTCGTCAGGGCATCCTGAAAAAACATGCGGTGCACCGCCATGCGGGTCCGCACGGCCCCCGGTCCATGTTCCGGGTAGCGCGCGATGCACTTTAGCACCCCGCACCCAGGGCGGCCATGCATACTGCACGCACTCCCATGCGAACATCGCCTGTATGACGCACATCCCCAACACACGGACGGGCCGCACCGCATCGCTGGTGCTGGCCTGCCTCATCGCCCCCCTGCCCAGCCTGGCTCAGACCCCGAACACCGAGCCTGCAGCTGCCCTGGTGCTCTCGGCCGATGGCAGCCTCGTGATCGACACGCGCGCCAGGCTGGCCTGGCCGCGCTGCGTCGAGGGCATGCAGTGGACCGGCACCACCTGCACGGGCACGCCGCTGGAGATCGATCATGCCCAGGCCCTGGCCCACGCCCAGGCGCGCTGGAAGGCTGAGGGCCTGCCCTGGCGCCTGCCGCGCGCCGCCGAGCTGCGCCGGCTGGTGGACAAGTCGGCCCGCACGCCGGGGCTCGATGCACGGCTGTTCCCGGCCGCGCCCTCGGGCTGGTACTGGGCGGTCAACGCCAACGTCAAGGGGGGCCTGGCGGGCAACCAGTACAACTACGGCAACGTGGAAAAGGCCCAGCGCCAGGGCCAGGGCGGCGACAGCCTGGACACCACGCGCGTGAACCAGCGCTTTGCCGTGGACCTGGCGACCGGCGACATCCGCAGCGACGCCGCCAAGTTCAGCAAACTCCACATCCGCCTGGTGCGCACGCACACCGACTGACGGCACGGCGGGCACCGCCCCAAGCCACGCCGAGCCTTCTCTTTACGCTTTTTTTACGGCACGGCCCGCAGTCTGTGCCCTGTTTTTACGCGCGGATCCCGAGACTTCTCCCATTGCCCAAATGGAGAAGCAAACCATGGATTTCGTCTATATCGCGGCAGCCGCCGGCCTGTGGGGCCTGGTCCTGCTGCTCGTGCGCGGCTGCAGCCGCCTGGAACAAAAACCCGCAGGAGAGCGCGCATGATCGCCGTCGAACTGCTGTATGGGCTCAGCGGCCTGATCGCGGTGCTGCTGCTCGCGTACCTGGTGTACGCACTGATCTGCGCGGAGCAATTCTGATGACCGCAGCAGCCTGGGCCCTTCTGGCCTCTTTTCTCGTCCTGTTGATGGTGCTGGCCTGGCCGCTCGGTCGCTGGGTGGCGGTGCTCGCCACCGGCACGCCCCCGGCCTGGATGCAAAAGGCCGAATCCGGCCTGTACCGCCTGGCAGGTGTGGACCCGCAGCAAGGCATGGGCTGGTCGCGCTATGCCCTGTGCCTGCTGGTGTTCAATGGTACCGGCCTCCTCTTCGTGTACGCCGTGCAGCGCCTGCAGGGCCTGCTGCCCCTGAACCCGCAGGCCATGCCCGCCGTGTCGGCCGATTCGTCGTTCAACACCGCGATCAGCTTCGTATCCAACACCAACTGGCAGGGCTACGGGGGTGAAGCCACCATGAGCTACCTCACCCAGATGGTGGCGCTGGCCGGCCAGAACTTCTTCTCGGCCGCCACCGGCATCGCCGTGGCGTTCGCGCTGATCCGCGGTTTCACGGCCCGATCCAGCGCCGTGCTGGGCAATTTCTGGGTGGACATCACGCGCATCACCGTATGGCTGCTGCTGCCGCTGTCGCTGGTGCTGGCCCTGTTCCTGGCCGGCAGCGGCGTGGTGCAGAACTTCAATGCCTACACCGACGTGGCCACCCTCGAATCCACCAGCTACCAGCAGCCGGCCGTGGACGGCCAGGGTGCTCCGCTGCTCGACGCCCAGGGCCAGCCCGTCCTGCAGGCACTGACCACCCCCACGCAGACCCTGGCCATGGGCCCGGTGGCCTCGCAAGAGGCGATCAAGATGCTGGGCACCAATGGTGGCGGCTTCTTCAACGCCAACTCGGCCCACCCGTTCGAGAACCCCACGGCCTGGACCAACTTGGCGCAGATGCTGGCCATCTTCCTGATCCCGGCCGCGCTGTGCTTCGCCTTTGGCCGCTGCGTAGGCGACCAGCGCCAGGGCCTGGCGGTGCTGGCGGCCATGACCGTGCTGTTCGTGGCTGCCGTGCTGGCCATCCTGCCGGCAGAGCAGGCGGGCAACCCGCTGTTCGCACCGCTGGGCGTGGACCAGGTGGCCAGCGCGGCCCAGGCCGGCGGCAACATGGAGGGCAAGGAGACACGCTTTGGCATCACCGCCTCGGGCCTGTTCGCCGTGGTCACGACAGCCGCTTCGTGCGGTGCCGTGGTCGCCATGCACGACTCCCTCACACCGCTGGGCGGCATGGTGCCGATGGTGCTGATGCAACTGGGTGAGGTGGTGTTCGGCGGTGTGGGATCGGGCCTGTACGGCATGCTGGTGTTCGCCATCCTGGCGGTGTTCATCGCCGGGCTGATGATAGGCCGCACGCCCGAGTACCTGGGCAAGAAGATCGAGGCGCACGAGATGAAGCTGGCCTCGCTGGCCATCCTGGCGACCCCGCTGCTGGTGCTGCTGGGCACGGCCATCGCGGTGTCCACCACCTCCGGCACCGCAGGCATGGTGCAGGCCGGCCCGCACGGCTTCAGCGAGGTGCTGTACGCGCTGAGCTCGGCCGCCAACAACAACGGCAGCGCCTTCGCGGGCCTGTCGGCCAACACGCCGTTCTACAACGTGCTGCTGGGCGTGGCCATGTGGCTGGGTCGGTTCGCGGTGATCGTGCCGGTGCTGGCGATTGCTGGCGCCCTGGCGCGCAAGAAGCGCCTGCCGGTGACGGCCGGCACCATGCCCACCCACGGCCCGCTGTTCGTGGTGCTGCTGATCGGCACCGTGCTGCTGGTGGGCCTGCTGAACTACGTGCCGGCATTGGCCCTGGGGCCCGTGGTCGAGCACCTGATGCTGGGAGTGGCCCCATGAACGCCCCGCGCAACCCTGCCCCTTCCACCCCCATTGGTACCCCTGCCATGCAAGCAACCCCTGCCCTGGCCTTGATGGACAAGGCCCTCGTGCTGCCCGCCCTGCGTGCCGCCTTCACCAAGCTCAACCCGCGCGTGCAATGGCGCAACCCGGTGATGTTCGTGGTCTACATCGGCAGCATCCTGACCACGCTGCTGTGGCTCAACGCCCTGGGTGGCCAGGGTGACCAGGGCGCCGGCTTCGTGCTCGCGGTGGCCGTGTGGCTGTGGTTCACCGTGCTCTTCGCCAACTTCGCCGAGGCCCTGGCCGAAGGCCGCAGCAAGGCCCAGGCCGCATCGCTGCGCACCTTGAAGAAGAGCAACTGGGCCAAGAAGCTCAAGGAGCCCCGCCACGGCGGCACCTGGCTGCCCGAGCAGGCCGAAAACCTGCGCAAGGGCGACGTGGTGCTGGTGGAAGCCGGCGACATGGTGCCCATGGACGGCGAGGTCATCGAAGGCGTGGCCTCGGTGGACGAATCGGCCATCACCGGCGAATCGGCCCCCGTGGTGCGCGAATCGGGCGGCGACTTCTCATCGGTCACCGGCGGCACGCGCGTGCTGTCGGACTGGCTGGTGGTGCGTGTGGCCGTGAACCCGGGCGATTCGTTCCTGGACCGCATGATCAGCATGGTCGAAGGCGCCAAGCGCCAGAAGACGCCCAACGAGATCGCGCTCAACATCCTGCTGGTGGCGCTGACCATCGTCTTCCTGGTGGTCACGGTCACCCTGCTGCCCTACTCGCTCTACAGCGTGCAGGCCGCGCAGGCCGGCACCGTGGTCAGCCTCACGGCCCTGGTGTCGCTGCTGGTGTGCCTGATCCCGACCACCATCGGCGGCCTGCTGTCGGCCGTGGGCGTGGCCGGCATGAGCCGCATGATGCAGGCCAACGTGATCGCCACCTCGGGCCGCGCCGTGGAAGCCGCAGGCGACGTGGACGTGCTGCTGCTGGACAAGACCGGCACCATCACCCACGGCAACCGCCAGGCCAGTGCCCTGCTGCCCGCACCGGGCGTCACGCAGGCCCAATTGGGCACCTGCGCCGCCCAGGCATCCGCCGCCGACGAAACGCCCGAGGGCCGCAGCATCGTGGCGCTGGTGCAGGCCGCCGGCGAGCCCGTGGCCGTGCCTGCGGATGGCAGCGTCACCGCCATCGCCTTCACAGCGCAGACACGCATGAGCGGCGTGGACATTGCCCAGGCAGACGGCGGCGTGCGCCAGTTGCGCAAGGGCGCGGTGGACGCCGTGCGCCGCCATGTGGAGGCCCTGGGCGCCCACATGCCCGCAGAGGTGCTGCGCGCCGCCGACGAGGTGGCACGCCGCGGCAGCACCCCGCTGGCCGTGGCCGACGGCAGCCGGGTGCTGGGCGTGGTGGAGCTCAAGGACATCGTCAAGACCGGCATCCGCGAGCGCTTTGCGCAGCTGCGCCGCATGGGCATCAAGACCGTGATGGTGACCGGCGACAACAAGCTCACGGCCGCCGCGATCGCCGCCGAGGCCGGCGTGGACGACTTCCTTGCCGAAGCCACGCCCGAGGCCAAGCTGGCGCTGATCCGCCAGTACCAGGCCGAAGGCCGGCTGGTGGCCATGACCGGCGACGGCACCAACGATGCGCCCGCGCTGGCCCAGGCCGACGTGGCCGTGGCCATGGGCTCGGGCACCCAGGCCGCGAAGGAGGCCGGCAACATGGTGGACCTGGACTCCAACCCCACCAAGCTCTTGGAAGTGGTGGAGACCGGCAAGGCACTGCTCATGACGCGCGGCTCGCTGACCACCTTCTCCATCGCCAACGATGTGGCCAAGTACTTCGCCATCATCCCGGCGATCTTCGTCAGCACCTACCCGCAGCTGGCGGCGCTCAACGTCATGCAGCTGGCCAGCCCGCAGTCGGCCATCCTGGCCGCCGTGATCTTCAACGCCCTGGTCATCGTGTTCCTGATTCCGCTGGCGCTCAAGGGCGTGCGCTACCGCGCCGTGGGGGCCGCTGCCCTGCTGCGCCGCAACCTGGCCATCTACGGGCTGGGCGGTCTCATCGTGCCCTTCATCGGCATCAAGGCCATTGACCTGCTGCTCTCGGCCATGGGCCTGGTCTGAACACACTAGGACATTTCTCCATGAACAATATTCTTCGTCCCACTCTGGTCCTGTTCGCCGCGCTCACGCTGGCGACGGGCGTGATCTACCCAATGGTCGTCACCGGCATTGCGCAGGCCGCCTTCCCGCACCAGGCCAATGGCAGCCTGGTCGTTAAAAATGGCGCGGCCGTGGGTTCCGAGCTCATCGGCCAGAACTTCACCGCGCCCGGGCATTTCTGGGGACGGCCTTCGGCCACTGCGCCCATGCCCTACAACGCCAGCGCCTCGGGCGGCTCCAACCAGGGGCCACTGAACCCGGCGCTCAAGGACGCCGTCAGCGCCCGCATCGCCGCCCTGCGCGAAGCCGACCCCGGCAACACCGCGCCGGTGCCCGTGGACCTGGTCACCGCATCGGCCAGCGGGCTGGACCCGCACATCACCCCTGCCGCCGCACGCTACCAGGTGGCGCGCGTGGCCAAGGCCAAAGGCGTGAGCGCCGACAAGGTGGCGGCCCTCGTGGAATCGCAGGTAGAGCTACCATGGCTGGGTTTCGTGGGCGAAGCACGCATCAACGTGCTGCAGCTGAACCTGGCGCTGGACGCGTTGCGCTGAGCCATGCCCAGCGATGACCTGCTGGCGGCCCTGTGCGCGGTGGCCGTGCTGCTGGTGCCGCTGGCGCTGGCTTGGCTGCTGGTGGCCCGCCGGCCGTGCAGCAAGCGGCGACCCATGAACACATCCCAGGAACCTTGATGGCCTTGCACAGCGACAGCCGACCCGACCCCGATGAACTGCTGGAGAGCATCCAGCGAGACGCGCAGCAGGCGCGCACCGGACGCCTGCGCGTGTACTTCGGTGCCAATGCCGGCGTGGGCAAGACCTACGCCATGCTCAGCGCCGCACAGCGCGCCCACCGCGCAGGCACCGATGTGCTGGCCGGCGTGGTGGAAACCCATGGACGCAGCGAGACGGCCGAGCTGCTCCAGGGCCTGCCGCGCCTGCCCCTGCGCGAAGTGCCTTACCGGGACCGCACCCTGCCCGAGTTCGACCTCGATGCCGCGCTGGCACGCCAGCCCGCCGTGCTGCTGGTGGACGAACTGGCCCACTCCAACGTGGAAGGCTCACGCCACCCCAAGCGCTGGCAGGACGTGCGCGAACTGCTGGACGCCGGCATCGACGTCTGGACCACGCTCAACGTGCAGCACCTGGAGAGCCTGAACGGCGTGGTGGGCGCCATCACCGGCATCCGCGTGCACGAGACGGTGCCCGACACCGTGCTCGACAGCGCCGACGAAGTGGTGCTGGTGGACGTGACGCCCGACGAATTGCTGCTGCGCCTGAAAGCCGGCAAGGTCTACCTGGCGCCCCAGGCCGAGCGCGCGGCGCAGAACTTCTTTCGCAAGGGCAACCTGATCGCGCTGCGCGAGATGGCGCTGCGCCGCACGGCCGAGCATGTCGAAGACGACGTGCGCAGCTACCGCATCGAGCAATCCATCACCCCGGCATGGAACACCGACGGCGCCATCCTCGCCTGCATCGGCCCGCAGGCGGGCGCCGAGCAGACGGTGCGCACGGCCGCACGGCTGGCGGGCCAGCTCAACGTGCGCTGGCATGCGGCCTATGTGGAGACGCCGCGCCTGCAGCGCCTGGCAGCCGCCGAGCGCGACCGCATCCTGGCCGTGCTGCAGCTTGCGGGCGACCTGGGTGCACAGACCGCCGTGCTCACCGGGCACGACCTGCCTGCGGCCCTGGTGGCGCATGCCCAGGCGCTCAACTGCGCGACCCTGATCGTAGGCCGCCGCGCCCAGGCGCGCCGCCGCTGGCCATGGCAGGTGGGCATGACCCAGAAGCTGGCCACCCTGGCGCCGGCCCTGGACGTGATGGAGGTGGGCCACACCCCGAGCACCCGGCGCATTGCGCAGACCCTGCGACGTGTGGGGGACGAGGAGCCGGACAGCAGCCTGCCGCACAGCTGGCGGCGCTATGCCTGGGCGGTGGGCGGGAGCCTGCTGGCCACGGCGCTGGCCGCGCCGCTGCACGGCTATTTCGAGCTGGCGAACATCGTCATGCTGTTCCTCATGGGCGTGGTGCTGGTCGCCGTGCGCCAGGGCCGTGGGCCAGCCGCGCTGTCGGCCGTGCTCAACGTGGCGTCGTTCGACCTGTTCTTCGTGCCGCCCCGGTTTTCGTTCGCCGTGAGCGACGTGCAGTATTTCTTCACCTTCGCTGTCATGCTGGCCGTGGGCCTGCTCATCGGCCAGCTCACGGCGGGGCTGCGCTTCCAGGCGCGCATCGCGGCCAGCCGCGAGCAGCGCGCGCAGTCGCTGTTCGAGCTCACGCGCGACCTCTCGGCTGCGCTCATGGCCTCGCAGGTGGTGGAGCTGGGCCGCACGGCAACAGAACGCAACTTCGGCGGCCAGGCCGTGGTGCTGCCCACCGATGCGCGCGACCAGTTGGTGCTGCCCGACCCTGCCCCCGAAGGCTTTGATGCCTCCGTTGCGGACTGGTGCCTGCGCAATGCCCAGCCCGCCGGCCTGGCCACCACCACCCTGGCCGCGCACAGCTGGCACTACGTTCCGCTGCAGGCGCCCATGCGCGTTCGCGGCGTACTGGCGCTCAGGCCCGCCCAGCCGCGCTGGCTGCTGATCCCCGAACAGGCCAAGCAACTCGATACCCTGGCGCGCCAGATCGCGATTGCGCTGGAGCGCGTGCACTACGTGGAGGTGGCGCAGGGTGCCGTGGTGGAGATGGAATCAGAGCGGCTGCGCAATGCCCTGCTCGCGGCGATCTCGCACGACGTGCGCACGCCGCTGACCAGCCTGATCGGCCTGGCCGAGTCGCTGCGCGATGCCATGCCACCCCTGCCCGCGCACCAGGCCAGCGCCGCCGCCGCCATGGTGGCGCAGTCGCGCGAACTCAACACCCTGGTCAACAACCTGCTCGAGATGGCACGCCTGCAAAGCGGTGCCGTGCACCTGCGCATGGACTGGCAGTCGACGGAAGAAGTGGTGGGCAGCGCCATCCGTGCCGCCGGCCCGGCCCTCGCAGGGCGCGAGGTGCAGGCACGCATCCCGGCCGACCTGCCCCTGGTGGAGTTCGACGCCGTGCTGATCGAGCGCGTGCTCGTGAACCTGCTGGAGAACGCGGCCAAATACGGTGCCCCACCCATCAGCGTACAGGCCCATGCAGAACCCGAGGCCCTGGTGCTGAGCGTGCGCGACTACGGCCCCGGCCTGCCGCAGGGCATGCAGGGCGATGCCGCCCTGCTGTTCGAGAAGTTCACACGCGGGCAGGCCGAATCGGCCACGCCGGGCGTGGGCCTGGGCCTGGCGATCTGCAAGGCCATCGTGGATGCCCACCAGGGCCAGATCGAAGCCCGCAACGCCGATGGGGGTGGGGCAGAATTCACACTGCGCCTGCCCCGCAGACCCCCTCCACCCCTGAAAGAGCCTCCCGCATGGCCAGCCTAGCCCCCGTCGCCGTCGTGATCGAAGACGAGCCCCAGATCCGCCGCTTCGTGCGCGGCGCGCTCGAAGCCGAGGGCTGGCAGGTGCACGAGGCCGACACCCTGCAGCGCGGCCTGACCGAGGCCGGCACGCGCAAGCCCGACCTGCTGGTGCTGGACCTGGGCCTGCCCGACGGCGACGGCCTCACGCTGATCCGCGACGTGCGCCAGTGGTCGACCGTGGCGGTGATCGTGCTGTCGGCCCGCATCGGCGAGGCCGACAAGATCGCCGCGCTGGACGCCGGTGCCGACGACTACCTGACCAAGCCCTTCGGCGTGGGCGAACTCATGGCGCGCGTGCGCGCCAACCTGCGCAGGCCACGTGCCACCGGCACATCGCAGGAGGAGGAAACTTCGTTCACCTTCGGCGAGGTCACCGTTGACCGCCAGACCCGCCTGGTGCACCGCGCCGGACAGGAAGTTCACCTCACGCCCATCGAGTACCGGCTGCTGTCGGTGCTGATCGCCAATGCCGGCCGCGTGCTCACCCACCGCCAGTTGCTGCGCGAGGTGTGGGGCCCTTCGCACACCGAGCAAAGCCACTACCTGCGCATCTACATGGGCCACCTGCGCCAAAAGCTCGAACCCGACCCGGCCCAGCCTCGCCACCTGCTGACGGAAACAGCCGTCGGTTACCGATTGATGACCTGAAGATCACCCGTGGAAGAACTTGGCCGGCCAGGTCACGAGCCACGGGAATATCACCATGAGGAACATGACGGCGAACTCGGCGATCATGAAGGGCACCACCCCTTTGGTCACGTCGTCCATCGACATCCTGCCCACCCCCGCGACCACGTTGAGCACCGTGCCCACGGGCGGCGTCACGAGGCCAATGGAGTTGTTGATGATGAACATCACGCCGAAGTAGACCGGGTCGATCCCCGCCGCATTCACCACCGGCATCAGCACAGGCGTGAGGATCAGGATGGTGGGCGTCATGTCCATGGCGGTACCCACCGCCATCACCAGCACCATGATGGCCGCCATCAGCAGGATCTTGTTGTCCATGAAGGGCTGCAGCAGCCCCACCACCTTGGAAGGCAGGTCGGCCACGGTGATGAGCCAGGCGCTCACCATGGCCGCGGCGATCAGGAACATCACGATGGCACTGGTCTTGGCCGCAGCAACGAAGATGCCGTACAGGTCACGCCAGCTGATCTCGCGGTAGATCACGGCCGAGACGAACAGCGCATACACCGCCGCCACCACGGCCGCCTCGGTGGGCGTGAACACCCCCATGCGCAGGCCCACGAGGATGATCACCGGCAGCATCAGCGCCCACAGCGCCTTGCGCAGAGCCGTGAGGATCTCACCAGCGGACTTGCGCGGCGGCGGCACGATCTTCTCGCGCCGCACCAGGAAGGCCCAGGTCAGCCACAGCGCGGCACCGATAAGGATGCCCGGCACGATGGCCGCCAGGAACAGCTTGGAGATGGACACATTGGCCGCCACCCCGAAGATCACCAGGCCGATGCTCGGCGGGATCACCGGGCCGATGACGCCGGTGGCCGCGATCAGCCCGCCGGCACGCGACTTGTCGTGCCCGGCCTTGACCATCATGGGCAAGAGCAGCGCCGTGAGCGCGGCCGCATCGGCCACCGCCGAGCCCGACAGGGCCGAAAGCAGGCAGCCGGCCATGATGGTCACGTAGCCCAGCCCACCTTTGACATGGCCCACCAGGGCCAGCGCGAAGTCCACAATGCGGCGCGACAGGCCGCCGACGTTCATGATCTCGCCCGCCAGCATGAAGAAGGGCACGGCCAGCAGCGGAAAGCTGTCGGCCCCGCCGATCAGGTTCTGCGCCAGGATCTGCGCGTCGAACAGGTCCAAGTGCCACATCAGCGCCACGCCGCTGGCCAGCAGCGAGAACGCGATCGGGATGCCCATGGCCATGGCCAGCAGCAGCGATCCGACAAAGACGAAGATGGTCATTGCGCGCCCTCCTTGCCACGCGGCACATCGACCGCTGCAGAGCCCAAGATCTGCTGCAACTGCACGGCCTCTTCGGACTCCTGCACCATGACCAGGTCCTCCTCGGCGATCTGGCCGCTGAGCAGCTTGTACAGGTCGATGGCCAGGATCAGCGCCGCACACACCGCGAACACCAGGCCCGCGCTGTAGACGATGGCCATGGAAGCGCCCGTGGTCGGTGCCGTCACGTCCCAGTTGATGCGCGCCTGCGCCAGGCTGCCCTGGAACAGCAGCCAGACGATGTAGAGCATCACCAGATGCCCAAGGGCCAGGCAGATCTTCTTGCCCAGCGCGGGCAGGCGCTGCACCACCATGTCTACCCCCAGGTGGCCGTGCTCACGCAGTGCGACGATGGCCCCGAGGAAGGTCATCCAGATGAAGAGCCAGCGCGACACTTCTTCCGACACGGTGATGCCGGAGTTGAAGCCGTAGCGCAGCACCACGTTGCCGAACACCAGCACCACCATCAGCGCCAGCAGGGCGGCAATCACCGCCTCCAGGCCGCGGCAGGCGCGATCTATCCATCTATTCATGTTGTTCTCTTGGGATGGGAGATTGCAGGCGGGAGCCATCCCGCCTGGGCCTTACTGTGCGGCGGCCTCGCGCAGGCTTTCGACCAGCGAGCGCAGCGCTGCCAGGTAAGAATGCGGCCCGAAGCCCTGTACCGTGGCCTTGACGGCCGGCGAGATGATGGAGTGCGCGCGCCAGGCCTCGCGCGCGGCGATGTTGGACATGTGCACCTCGATCACCGGGAAGGGCATGGCCTTGATCGCGTCGTGCAGCGGCACGCCGTGCTGCGTGAGGCCGGCGGGGTTCACGAGCGCGCCCTGCGCCGCGTCGATGTGCTCGTGCAGGAAGTCGATCAGCGCGCCTTCGTGGTTGGACTGCAGGATGTCGAGTTCCACGCCGAGCTCGGTTGCGAGCTTCTGCAGGCGCTCATTGATCTGCGCCAGGGTGGTGGTGCCGTAGATATGGGGTTCGCGGCGCCCGAACAGGTTGAGGTTGGGGCCGTGAAGGACGAGGATTTTCATGGGATTTCGCGCCAGGTGGCTCATTTGCGGATGCGGGCCAACTCGTCGTTGTAGAGCTTGACGATGGCCGGGTCGTAAGTCGCGGCGAACTTCTCGATCACGGGCTTGGCGATCTGCTGCATGCGCGCCAGCTCGGCGGGCGCGATCTCGTTGTAGGCCATGCCCTTGGCCTGCAGGTCACCCACCGAGCGCTGCGCGGCGGCGCGGCTCACCTGGCGCTGGTAGCCGCGCGCCTCGTTGGCGGCGTCGTTCATCATCTTCTGCTCGGCGGGGGTGAGCTGGTCCCAGAATTTCTTGCTCACCAGCACGATGTTGGCGGCATACACGTGGTTGGTGGCGCTCACGTACTTCTGCACCTCGAACATCTTGTTCGACAGGATCACCGCATAGGGGTTCTCCTGGCCATCGACCGCCTTGGCTTCCAGTGCGCCGTAGAGCTCGGCAAAGGGCATGGGCACGGGGTTGGCCTTGAAGGCCTTGAAGGTCTCCAGGAACACCGGGTTGGGGATCACGCGCAGCTTGAGGCCATCGAAGTCATCGGCTTTGGTGATGGCACGCTTGCTGTTCGTCACGTTGCGAAAGCCCAGGTCCCAGTAGCCCAGGGCCACCAGGCCCTTTTCGGGCAGCTTGGCGATCAGCGCCTGGCCCAGCGGGCCGTCGAGCAGTGCATCGGCCTGGGCGAAGTTGGCCACGGCGAACGGAAAGTCCACCAGCCCGAATTCCTTGACGATGCCGGCCAGCGAGGTGGTGGCCGGTGCCGACATCTGCTGCACGCCGCCCTGCAGGGCCGACTGCTGCTGCATCTCGTTGCCCAGCTGAGAGGCGGGGAACTCCATGACCTTCATCTTGCCGCCGCTCTTGGCGGCCAGCAGCTCGCCAAAGCGCTTGACGCCGAAGCTCACGGGATGGTCGGCGTTGTTCAGGTGGCCGAAGCGGATCACGCGCTCCTGCTGCGCGGCGGCGGGCAACGCCATCAAAAGGGACAGGCCGGCGGCCGCCAGGATGCAAGCAGTTTTTTTCACGGGACATCTCCATCAAAAGTCGGACCAGGGACCTGCAGCCGGCAGACCGGTTGCGCCATGGGGACCAATCGTAGTTAAAAAGTGGAAACTCTTTCCATAGTAGAAACCCTTTAACAAATTTTGGTACATTGCCGTCAGTACAAAAGACGATCACCGAAAGAGACCCGCCATGAGCAGCATCCTCGAGCGCAGTTTCAAAGTCCTGGAGCAACTAGCCCCGCACCCCGAGGGCCAGGCCCTGTCGAGTCTGGCCTCGGAACTCGACATGCCGCTGAGCGCCACCCACCGCCTGCTGGCCGAGCTGGTGCGCTGTGGCTACGTGCGCCAGGACCACAGCCAGGGCAACTACATGCTGACCATCAAGCTGGTGTCGCTGGGCCTGGGCTTCCTGAGCGCCACGGGCGTGGTGGACATCGCCCAGCCGCTCTTGGACCGGCTGGCGGCCGATTCCGGCGAGCTGGTGCGCCTGGCGGTGGTGGATGGGGACGAACTGACCTTCGTGGCCAAGGCGCAGGGAGCGCTGCGCGGGCTGCGCTATGACCCGGACATGGGCCTGTCGGTCAACCTTTCGTGCAGCTCGGCTGGCCATGCCTGGCTGTCCACCATGAGCGATGAGGAGGCGCTGGCCCTGGTATCGCGCCAGGGCTTTGGCAAGCCGGATGACTACGGCCCCAATGCCCCGACCACGGTCAAGGAGCTGCTGGCCTATCTGCGCACCGCACGCCAGCAGGGCTTCAGCACCATCGTCGAGGTGTTCGCGCCGGCCATGACGGCCATGGCCGCGCCCATCCGCCGGGGCAATGGCACGGTGATCGGCGTGGTGACGATTGCCGGCCCGCTGGTGCGCCTGACGCCCGAGCGCATGCAGGCCCTGGGCCCCGCCCTGCTGAACACCACGCACGAGCTGGCCATGGCCAGCGGCGGGTCGGCTCTGTTGAAGAAACGGGGTTAGTGGCGCGGCGCGAACAAAGCCAGCGTGTCGTGGGCAAACGCGCCCTCGATCTCCAGCATGCGCATCTTGGTGGCGGCACCACCGCCGGCCGAGAAGCCGCCGGTCTTGCCGTTGGCGGCCAGGATGCGGTGGCACGGCACCACCGGTGCAAACGGGTTGTGGCCCAGCGCCTGGCCCACGGCGCGTGCGGCGCCGGGTTCGCCCAGGGCCGCAGCCATTTCGCCATAGGACATGGTCTTGCCGGGCGGGATGCGCCGGGCCAGTTCGTACACGCGGGCACTGAAGGGCGGCACGCCCTCGGTGGCCAAGGGCACGTCGAGCAAATCGTCGTGCGCGCCTGCGAGCAAAGCCACCACGCGGTCCGCCCAGCCAGCGACCTCGGGTGGCATGGGTGACTCGGGCGCCCCCGGAAAGCGTCGCTCCATGCGCGCACGGGTATGCGCCTCGCCCGCGTCCTCGGGCAGTTGCACACCGACCAGCAAGGGGCCATTCCAGGCCAGGCCGCAGTGCCCCACCGCCGTCGAAAACAGCGCGAAGCCCTGGGCCACTGCAGGCCCGCGTTTTTCAGTCGGCACGCAAGGCGGTCTTGAGTTGCTCGCCGATCTCGGGCTTGCCCGCGAACGGATCGGTGGGGTTGCGCCCCAGCATGATGTCTTCCATGCGCGTCTGCACCGAGGCAATCGCCTTGGGGTGGCTGTAGATGTAGAACTGGCCGGCGGCAGCGGCGTCGAACACCTTCTGCGCCACTTCGGCCGCCGTCACCTTGCCGCTGCCCACGGCCTTGTCGCTCATGGCCTGGCCGATGAGCTGGCTGCGCGTGGGCTTGCCGGCCGGCAGTTCGCCGGGGCGGTTGCGGTGGCTCTGGGCGATGCCGGTGGGCACGAAGAAGGGGCACAGCACACTGGCGCTGACCTGGTCGGTCACCAGGGCCAGGTCCTGGTACAGGGTTTCGGACAGGCTCACCACGGCGTGCTTGCTCACGTTGTAGATGCCCATGTTGGGCGCATCGAGCAGGCCGGCCATGCTGGCGGTGTTGACGATGTGGCCGCGCCAGGAGGGGTCTTTCTTGGCGGCGGCGAGCATCATGGGGGTGAACAGGCGCACGCCGTGCACCACACCCCAGAGGTTCACGCCCAGCACCCATTCCCAGTCTTTCAGCGAGTTCTCCCACACCAGGCCGCCCGCACCCACGCCGGCGTTGTTGAACACCAGGTGCGGCGCGCCGAAGCGCTGCTCCACGTCCACAGCGAGCTGCTCCATCTGCGCGGCGTCGGACACGTCCACCTTGCGCGCCAGCACCTGTACGCCGGCATCCTGCGCCTCGGCAGAGGCTGCGTCGAGCGCGTCCTGCTGCACGTCCACCAGCACCAAATTCATGCCCAGGCGGGCGCCGATGCGCGCGCATTCGAGGCCGAAGCCCGAGCCCGCGCCGGTGAGAACGGCCGTCTTGCCCTTGAAGTCGTCGATCATGTTGCTTTCTCGGCCTTTCGCAATGTGTAGCCAATCCGGGGGAAGTGCACGTGCAGCAAGCCCGCACGCGGGTCGGTGCGGCGCAGTGTGTAGCGGGTGCGGGTGGCGGCGATCAGCTCGCCCTCCGTGGGTTCGGTGCCAAAGCTCTCGGCGGCAATCGTCACCAGGCTGCCCAGGGCAATGCCATGGTCGTCCTGGAACAGATCGTCGGCCAGCGGCAGCGGGTCCAGCCCCGCAGCCACGGTGATGGCGTCTTCGGACGTAAGCTTTTCCATGCGGCCGTGGCCCAGCGCCGCCACGCGGTCCATCCATTCGAGCACGGCGGGCGTGGCGCTGAAGATGTCGGCCATCACCGGCACGCACTGGCGCGTGAACCACAGCGGGTGGTAGGCGGCGAAGTCGGCCAGGCAGGGCTCGGCGCCGAACAGAAAGTCATGCTCTTCGGCCATGTGCGCGATGCGGCGCAGGTACGAGCGGTAGGCTCCCGTGGCATCAGCCGGGCGCAGGCGCTGCATGCCCGCGCTCATCTCGCGGCGGTCTTCGCCAAAGGCCTGCGCTGCGGCAGGGGGCAGGTTGGCGAACATGGCCGACGCGCCCTTGGGCTGCAGGTTGTAGGCCATGGCGGCCCAGAACAGCGTGGTGTCGGCCCACTGCGCGAACACGCGCGCCACGCCCTTGAGGTGCGGCGGGTAGAGCACCGGCTCGGGCTGCACATGCTCGAGCACGTCGCAGATCAGGGCCGAGTCGCAGTAGATGTCGGCGCCGATCTGCAGGAACGGCGTCTTGCGGTAGCCGCCCGTGAGGGCCACCACATCGGGCTTGGGCGCGATGCTGGGGATGACCACGGACTTCCAGGCCAGTTGCTTGTAGCCCAGTGCCAGACGGATCTTTTCCGAGAATGGGGACGAAGGGTAATGGTGCAGGATCAGGGGCGTGGTCATCGGGGGTTCTCCGGCAGTTCAATGGTTGTTGGTGAGATTCAGGCGGGCAGCGCGCGGTCCAGCAAGGTGTCGAAATCCACGCCCGCACCCAGGGTGCCGAAGCTGTAGCCCCAGTCGCCGCCCAGGCGCGATGCGCAGAAGGCGCCGAACACGCTGGCCGGGGCGCTCTTGTGCAGCAGCGCAGCCTGCACGGCCAGGGCCACGTCCTGCGCCAGGCGCCGGGCCTCGGCCTCGGTGGTCATGGCGTCCACGCGCAGCGGCAGCGCGCTGGCCATGCGGTCCAGCGCCGGGTGGGCGCCGCGTGCAGGGGCCAGCTCGTCGGCAAGGGCGGCGGCCGTATCAGCGCGGCGCACGGCACGCAGCAGGTCCAGCGCCATGATGTTGCCCGCACCCTCCCAGATGGAGTTGAGCGGCATCTCGCGGTAGATGCGGGCCATGGTGCCCTCACCGCCCTCCTCCACGTAGCCGTTGCCGCCCAGGCATTCCATGGCCTCCTGCGCGAACGCGCTGCCGCGCTTGCAGACCCAGAACTTGGCCACGGGCGTGAGCAGGCGGGCCATCACGGCCTCGTGCGGATCGGTGTCTTTCTTGTCGAAGGCGCTGGCCAGGCGGATGGACAGGGCCGTGGCGGCCTCGCTCTCCAGCGCCAGGTCGGCCAGCACGTTGCGCATCAGCGGCTGGCCGATCAACTTCTTGCCAAAGGCCATGCGCTGGCGCGTGTGGTGCAGCGCCAGCGACAGCGCCTGGCGCATGAGGCCGCTGGTGCCCAGCGCGCAGTCCAGTCGCGTCATGGTGCCCATCTCCAGGATCTGGGCCACGCCGCGCCCCTCTTCGCCCACGCGCCAGGCCAGGGCATCGATGAACTCGACTTCGGAGCTGGCGTTGGCATGGTTGCCGAGCTTGTCCTTGAGGCGCTGGATGCGGATGGCGTTGAGCGCTCCTTCGCCGCTGCCTTCTACTGGCAGCACGCGCGGAAGGAAGAAGCAGGTCAGCCCGCCCGGCGCCTGCGCCAGCACCAGGAAGGCATCGCACATGGGGGCCGAGAAGAACCACTTGTGGCCTGTGAGCCGGTAGCGCGCACCCCAGGCATCGCTGCCGTCGGCCACGGCCTGCGTGGTGTTGGCGCGCACGTCCGAGCCGCCCTGCTTCTCGGTCATGCCCATGCCCATGGTGAGCGCGGATTTTTGCGAGAACAGTGCCAGGCGCGGGTCGTAGCGGGTGCTGGCCAGGCCGGCGCTCCAGTCGGCCCACACGGCAGGGTTGCCGCGCAGCGCCGGGGTGACGGCATAGCTCATGGAGACGGGGCACAGTACCGAGGGTTCGGTCTCGGTGAAGAGCATGAAGCCCGCCGCGCGCTCCACATGCGCGTGCGCGGCGCCCGCGTCCGTGCGCGACCAGGGCGTGGCGTGCAGGCCGTGGCGCAGCGCCACGCCGATCAGCGCGTGGTAGCTGGGGTGGAACTCCACTGCATCGGTGCGTCGGCCCACGCGGTCGTGCGTGTGCAACTGCGGCTTGTGGGTGTTGGCCAGGCGCGCGTGCTCCTGCATCGCGGCCGAGCCTATCTCGGCGCCCAGTGCCGTGAGCGCGCTGCGGTCCAGCGCCGGGGCATGCAGGGCCACGGCATCCTGCAGCGGCCGGTTGCTGGTGAACAGGTTCAGGTCAGCCAACTGCGCACTCTGGTTGAAGACCGTGTGCGTGGCTGAAACCGTGGCGGACAGAGAGGTCATGGTGCACTCCACAGCATTTCGATATGGGGGATGTCGTCCTCCAGGTACTCGTCCGACACCGCCACGAAACCCAGGCTGCCATAAAAACGCTGCAGGTGCGCCTGGGCACTGATGCGCACGCTGCGGCCCGGCCAGGCCTGCGCACAGCGGGCCAGGCCCTCCTGCATCAACAGCCGCCCCGAGCCATCGCCACGGGCTTCCTTCGCGGTCACCACGCGGCCGATGGAGGGCTCGGGGTAGTTCACGCCCGGGTCCACCACGCGCAGGCAGGCCTGCAGCGTACCGGCACCATCGTAGCCCAGCAGGTGCCAGGATTGCTTGTCGGCCCCGTCCGGGTCCTGGTAGGGCCCCTGTTCCAGGATGAAGACCTTGCAGCGCAGTGCCAGCGCGTCGTGCAGCGCATGCACGCCGAGGTCATCGAAGCGGGCCCAGGTCCAGTGCAGGTTCAGCGCCATGTGCGGGTGCGCTCTTTCAGATAAGTTTGACCAGTTGCTTGCCGAAGTTCTTGCCCTTGAGCAGGCCCAGGAAGGCTTCGGGGGCTGCGGCAATGCCCTCGGCCACGGTCTCGCGCGGGCGCAGCTTGCCGGTGCCCACCAGGGTGCCCAGCTCCTTCAGCGCCTCGGGCCAGACTTCCATGTGCTCGCTGACGATGAAGCCTTCGATCTTCATGCGGTTGATCAGCATCAGCGCCGGGTTGGCCATGGGCAGGGGCTGGCCATCGTAGCCGGCGATCATGCCGCACAGGGCCACTCGGCTGAAGGCGTTCATGCGCAGCATCACGGCGTCCATGATCCAGCCGCCCACGTTCTCGAAGTAGCCGTCGATGCCCTTGGGGCAGGCTTCCTTGAGCGCCTTGGACATCGCCTTCACGTCGCTGTGTTCCTTGTAGTCGATGCAGGCGTCGAAGCCCAGTTCTTCGACCGCGTAGCGGCACTTCTCGGCACCACCAGCAATGCCCACGGCGCGGCAACCGCGGGCCTTGGCCAATGCGGCGAAGGCGCTGCCCACGGCGCCGGTGGCGGCGCTCACCACCACGGTGTCACCTTCCTTGGGCGCGATGATCTTCACCAGGCCATACCAGGCCGTCACGCCGGGCATGCCCACGGCGCCCAGGTAGTGCGACAGCGGCACATGCGTGGTGTCCACCTTGCGCAGGGCACCGGGCGTGTTGGCGTCGACCACGCTGTACTCCTGCCAGCCGCCCATGCCCACGACCTTGTCGCCCACGGCGTACTTGGGGTTCTGGCTCTCGGCCACCTCGCCCACCGTGCCGCCGATCATGACCTCGCCCAGGCCTTGCGATGCAGCGTAGCTCTTGCTCTCGTTCATGCGGCCGCGCATGTAGGGGTCCAGGCTCAGGAAATGGTGACGCACCAGCACCTGGCCATCCTGCAGCGCGGGCGTGTCGGTGGCCAAGAGCTTGAAGTTGCCGGCCACGGCCTCGCCCTGCGGGCGGTTGTCGAGAACGATCTGTTGGTTGCGGGCCATGGGGAACTCCTTGAAAAATGAATGGGCGTTGAAGGCTTGGGCCTTCGCAGGAAAAGTAGCAGCGTTCAGTCGCTGGAGAGGGTCTTCAGCGGCTGCCCGGTGGCAGGGTCCACCGCAGGGCGGCGCACGTACTTGAAAGTGCCGGTGGCATGGCTGCACAACCGGCCCTGGGCGTCATGGACCGAGGCCTCGGTAAAGGCCATCGAAGCCGTGCGGTGCAGCAGGCGCCCCTTGGCCACCAGCGGGCCGCGGGCAGCCTGCATGAAGCTGGTCTTCATCTCGATGGTGACCACGCCGTGGTCCGGCGTCTCGCTGCGCGCGGCCGTGGCCATGGTCACGTCGAGCAAGGTCATGGTGGCGCCGCCGTGCGTGACCTCGAAGGAATTGAGGTGCTCGGGCGCCGCCTCGTAGTGCAGCTCCGACTCGCCCTGCTCCATGCGGTGCAGCGTGAAGCCCAGGTGGCTGACAAAAGGAATGGGAACACCGAAATTCAGCACAGGCAACTCCAGAATGCAAAGGGAAAGCTGCAAGCATAGACCCTGCTGCTGCCCCTGAATGGCAGGACCGCGCGCCACCGGCGCGCAGGCCTTGGCCGGCCTCAGCCGCCCGTGACGATGCTCACGCCGCCATCGACCGCCAGCCATTGGCCGGTAATGTGCTTGCCGGCGTCCGACGCATACAGCGCGCACAGGCCCTTGAGGTCTTCGTCATCGCCCAGGCGGCCCAGCGGGGCGTGGGCGGCCAGCGCCTCCTCGCCCATGGCCTTGAGCGTGCCCACCGTCATCTTGCTCGGGAAGAAGCCCGGGCAGATGGCGTTGACGCGGATGTTGTACTGGCCCCATTCGGCCGCCAGCGCACGCGTGAAGTTGATCACCGCGCCCTTGGAGGTGTTGTAAGCAATGGTGTTCATGCCCTTGGGGTTGCCGCCCAGGCCGGCGATGGACGCCACGTTGATGATGCTGCCGCTGCGACGGCCGATCATGCTGTGCTTGGCGATGTGCTGCGACAGGATGAAGTAGCCGCGCACGTTGAGGTTCATGACCTTGTCCCAGGCTTCCACGGGGTGGTCTTCCGCCGGTGCACCCCAGGCGGCACCGGCGTTGTTGAGCAGGATGTCCACATGACCCAGGCGCGCCAGGGTCTCGTCGCCCAGGCGGCGGATGTCAGCCTCGTTGGAGCAGTCGGCGGCGATCCACTGCGCATCGATGCCGGCGGCCTTCAGCTCTGCAGCTGCCTCTTCCAGGTCGGACGCCTTGCGCGAGCTCAGCAGCACCTTGGCGCCGGCCTCGCCCAGCGCCTGCGCCAGCTGCAGGCCCAGGCCGCGCGAGCCGCCGGTCACCAGGGCAGTCTTGCCGGTCAGGTCGAACAGTTGTTGGATGGTGCGGGTGGTCATGTTGTCTCCTTGGATGGTCGTCGGTAACTGCGCAAGGCGTGGTCGCCATGCACATGTGAAATGGCGGTTGCGCAGTCATTGTGCGGCGCAACCAAACAGGGCCGTGTCGCCTGCGCGATTGGCGCCCCGCAATTCTCAGGCGCCGGGCTGCATGCGCGAGCGCACGCCGATCAACACCACGCCCACGGCCGCCAGCACACCGCCGGTGAACCCCAGGGCCCAGCCCAGCGGCTCGTCCGCCGGGGCCGTGGCAATGCCCAGCACCAGCGCGAACAGGCCGCCATAGATCAGCGCCCAGATGAGCTGGTGCATGCGCTGCAGTGTCTGCGGTGCGGTCATCAAAAGGCGTCCTCAGGGAACACCGCGCAGGTGGCGTCGCGCGTGCTGACGACCTGCAGCCAGGCGCCGATCTTGGGCAGCTCGTAGTGGAAGAAAAAGCGCATGGCGCCCATTCTGCCCACACTCGCGGGCTGCGCCAGCGCAGGGTCGGCCTGCAGCGTGGCCAGGGCCACGTCCAGCCACACCCAGGCCAGCACCATGTGGCCAAAGGCCTGCATGTAGGGCACTGCATTGGCCAGCGCATCGGCCGGCTGGCCTGTGGACCAGGCGGCCTTGGTGGCGGCGCCCACCTGCTGCAGCGCGCTGCCCAGGGCATTGGCGTGGGCAGCCATGGCTGGCACCTGGATGGCGCGCTCGATGGTTTCGTTGATGCGCGCCGCCAGCAATTGCAGGCCCCGGCCGTTTTCCATCAGCACCTTGCGGCCCAAGAGGTCCATGGCCTGGATGCCGTGCGTGCCTTCGTGGATCATGTTCAGGCGGTTGTCGCGCCAGTACTGCTCCACCGGGAAGTCGCGCGTGTAGCCGTAGCCGCCGTGGATCTGGATGGCCAGGCTGTTGGCCTCCAGGCACCACTCGCTGGGCCAGCTCTTGGCGATGGGAGTGAGCACTTCCAGCAGCAGGCGGGCCTCGTCGGCCGCAGCCGAATCGCCGGTGGCCTGCTCGTCCACCAGGCGCGCGCAGAACAGGTTGAGCGCCAGCGCGCCCTCGCCATACGATTTCTGCGCCAGCAGCATGCGCTTGACGTCGGCGTGCTCGATGATGCGCACCTGCGGCTGCGCAACGTCCTTGACCACGGCGGCGGCCGCAGCTTCCTTGTCCTTGGGACCCTGCACCGGGCGGCCCTGGGGGCGGTTCCTGGCGTAGTCGAGGCTGGCGTAGTAGCCGGCCAGGCCGAGCATGGTCGCCGCCATGCCGATGCCGATGCGCGCCTCGTTCATCATGTGGAACATGCAGTGCAGGCCCTTGCCGGCCTGGCCCACAAGGTAGCCCACGGCGCCCGCCTGGCCGTCGACCGGGTACTTGCCCTCACCGAAGTTGAGCAGCGTGTTGGTGGTGCCGCGCCAGCCGAGCTTGTGGTTCAGGCCCGCCAGCGCCACGTCGTTGCGCACCCCGGTCAGTTGGCCATCGGTATCCACCATCTTCTTGGGCACGATGAACAGCGAGATGCCCTTGGTGCCGGGCACCAGCTTGCCGTCGGGGCCGGGGATCTTGGCCAGCACCAGGTGGATGATGTTCTCGGTGAGCTCATGCTCGCCGGCCGAGATCCACATCTTGTTGCCCTTCAAGCGGTAGCGCGGACCCAGCGGGTCGCTCTCGAAGCCCTCGCCATCGGGCACGGCGCGCGTGGCCACGTCGCTCAGGCTGGAGCCGGCCTGCGGCTCCGACAGGCACATGGTGCCCGAGAAGCGGCCCGAGAATTCATTGAGCGCAAAAACCCTCTTCTGCGCCTCGGTGCCATGCACCATGAGCAGGTTGGCATTGCCCACCGTGAGCAGGCCCGAGCCCATGCTGATCGACGCCACGGCGAAGAAGCTGTTGGCTGCGGCCTCCACGGTGTAGGGCAGTTGCATGCCGCCGATGTCGTAGTCCTGCGCGGCGCTGAGCATGCCCGAGGCCGCATAGGCCCTGTTCGCATCGTGCGTGCACTGGGGCAGCGTGACCTTCTCGCCGTCGAAATGCGGCTCCTGTGTGTCCACCGTGCGGTTGAAAGGGGCGTACTTCTCGCGCGCGATGCGCTCGCAGGTGTCGAGCACCGCGTCGAAGGTGTCGCGCGAATGGTCGGCAAAGCGCTCGCGCTCGGGCAGGGTCTGCGCGTGCAGCCACTGGTACAAAAGGAATTCGACGGTGGGGCGAAGGCTCATGTGTGAAAACCCTGGAGAAAACGCGCACGGGGCGCAGGGATGAACCACCGGACCGCACCGCCGCCGCACGGGGCGGCGGTCGCATGCCAGGCAGTTGCTACTTCTTGTTGGTCAGCACGACTTCGGCAAAGCACCAGTAGTCCATGTCGTCATCGGGCTTGGGCTGGCAGTTGTTCTCGCCCAGTTGCAGGCGCCGCGCCGTGGCGGGCAGGCCGGGGAACTGGACCTTCAAGGTCTTGCGGTTGCCGGGCTTGATGGTGTCCATGCCCTCGTCGCAGGCCTTGAGGCCGGTGGTGCCCAGTTGCTTCCAGACCTTGCCGGTATCCAGGTCCTTGATCGAGAACGACTCGGTGCGCGTGGTGGCGTGGGCACAGGCCTCGATGGTTTCCTTGCTGGTGTTGCGCAGCACGATGGTCGCGGTGGTGAGGTCGGCCGCCACGTTGATTTCCTGCAGGATGGTGTCGCGGTCTTCAGGCAGCGGCTGATTGAGCCGGTAGCTCTGTGCGTGGGCAGTGCCCGCAGCGCCCAGGGTGATGGCGGCCAGGATGGCCAGGGCTGCGCAAACCTTCGTGTACATGGATGGATCTCTCTTGGTGCGATGGTGATGGTTATGGACCCGGGACGGTGCGTTGCACTTGCCGCGCACCGGCTGCGGGCCGGCCACCGGGGTGGCCGGCCCGCATTGTCCCAAAGCCCGGTGTGAGCAAACGTAAGCGCTACGCCCTACCCCTGCCCCACCATCACCGGCGCATCAGAGCACTTCGAAGATGCCCGCAGCGCCCATGCCGCCGCCGATGCACATAGTCACCGCCACGCGCTTGGCACCGCGGCGCTTGCCTTCGATCAGGGCGTGGCCCGTCAGGCGCTGGCCCGACACGCCGTAGGGGTGGCCCACGGCGATGGCACCGCCGTTGACGTTCAGCCGGTCGGCCGGAATCCCGAGCTTGTCGCGGCAGTACAGCACCTGCACGGCAAAGGCTTCGTTCAGCTCCCACAGGTCGATGTCGTTGACCGTGAGACCCAGCTTCTTGAGCACCTTGGGCACCGCGAACACCGGGCCGATGCCCATTTCATCGGGCTCGCAGCCGGCCACGGCGAAGCCGAGGAAACGGCCCAGGGGTTTGAGGCCCTTCTTGCTGGCGTACTCTTCGCTCACCACCACGCAGGCACCGGCACCGTCGGAGAACTGGCTGGCGTTGCCGGCCGTGATCAGGCCGCCGGGCAGTGCCGAGCGCAGGCCGCTGATGGACTCGACCGTCGTGCCTTCGCGCGTGCCTTCATCCTTGCTCAGGGTCACCTGCTTGGTGATCAGGCCCAGGTTCTTGTCGGCCACGCCAGCCGTCACGGTGATGGGGGCGATCTCGGCATCGAACAGGCCGGCGGCCTGGGCCGCGCAGGCCTTCTGCTGGCTGGCGGCGCCGTACTCGTCCATGGCTTCACGGCCGATGTTGTAGCGCTTGGCCACCTGCTCGGCGGTCTGCAGCATGCTCCAGTAGATCTCGGGCTTGACCTTGTCCAGGGCCAGGTCGCGCAGCATGTGGAGGTTCATTTCCTGCTGCACGCAGGAGATGCTTTCCACGCCGCCAGCCACGTAGACGTCGGCTTCGCCAGCGATGATGCGCTGGGCGGCCAGGGCGATGGTCTGCAGGCCCGAAGAGCAGAAACGGTTGACCGTGACGCCCGATGCCGTGACCGGCAGGCCGGCGGCCAGCGCGATCTGGCGCGCGATGTTGGCGCCAGTGGCGCCTTCGGGGTTGGCACAGCCCATGATGACGTCTTCGACGTCGGCGCCGTCGATGCCGGCGCGCTCGATGGCGTGCCGAACGGCATGGCCGCCCAGCGTGGCGCCATGGGTCATGTTGAGGGCACCCTTCCAGCTCTTGGCGAGCGGGGTACGGGCGGTGGAAACGATCACTGCGGAGGTCATGGGAAAAATCCTTTCAGGGGTGGAACGCACCGATGGCCGCCAGGGGCGTGCGCATCCGGTGCGGCTTCACTGCATCAATCTGTGGTTCGCTCAGGCGAACGCCTTGCCTTCGGCGGCCAGCTTGGCCAGCAGCGGCGCGGGCTTCCAGAACTGGGCATCGTCGTTGGGGTTCTTGGCAAAGCGGTCCATGGCCTGCACCACGTTGAACAGGCCCACTTCGCTGGCGTAGTGCATGGGGCCGCCGCGGTAGATGGGGAAGCCATAGCCCGTGAGGTAGACCATATCGATGTCGCCGGACTTGCTGGCGATGCCGTCTTCCAGGATGTGCGCGCCTTCGTTGACCAGGGAGAAAACCAGACGCTGCACGATTTCCTCGTCGGAGATCTTGCGTGGCGTGATGCCCAACTCCTTGCGGTGGTCTTCGATCATCTTGTTGACCAGATCGCTCGGGATCGCATCGCGCTTGCCGGCCTGGTAGTCGTACCAGCCTGCGCCGGTCTTCTGGCCGAAGCGGCCCAGCTCGCACAACTTGTCGGCCGTGCGGCTGTACTTCATGTCGGCGCGCTCGACAGAGCGGCGCTTGCGGATCGCCCAACCGATGTCGTTGCCGGCCAGGTCGCCCATGCGGAACGGGCCCATGGCAAAGCCGAACTTCTCGACGGCCTTGTCCACCTGCTGGGGCGTGCAGCCCTCGTCCAGCAGGAAGCCGGCCTGGCGGCTGTACTGCTCGATCATGCGGTTGCCGATGAAGCCGTCGCACACACCCGAGACCACCGAGGTCTTCTTGATCTTCTTGCCGATGGCCATCACGGTGGCCAGCACGTCCTTGGAGGTCTTGGCGCCGCGCACCACTTCCAGGAGCTTCATCACGTTGGCGGGGCTGAAGAAGTGCATGCCCACCACGTCCTCAGGGCGCTTGGTGAAGGCGGCGATCTTGTCCACGTCCAGCGTGGAGGTGTTGGAGGCCAGGATGGCGCCGGGCTTCATCACGGCGTCGAGTTGCTTGAACACGGTCTCCTTGACGCCCAGTTCCTCGAACACGGCCTCGATCACCAGGTCGGCGTCCTTGAGGTCGGCGTAGTCGAGCGTGGTCGTCAAGAGGGCCATGCGCTGCGCGTACTTGTCCTCCTTGAGCTTGCCCTTCTTGACCTGGGCTTCGTAGTTCTTCTTGATCGTGGCCACGCCGCGGTCCAGGGCTTCCTGCTTGGTCTCCAGGATCTTGACGGGGATGCCCGCGTTCAGGAAGTTCATGGAGATGCCGCCACCCATGGTGCCGGCACCGATCACGGCGACAGACTTGATCTCGCGCTTCGCCGTGTCCGACGGCACGTCGGGGATCTTGGAGGCGGCGCGCTCGGCCATGAACAGGTGGCGCAGGGCGCGCGACTCGGGGGTCCACATCAGGTTGATGAAGACCTCGCGCTCGAACAGCATGCCGTCGGCGAACTTGCGCTTGGTGGCGGCTTCGACCGCGTCCACGCACTTGGCGGGCGCGGGGTAGTTCTTGGCCATGCCCTTGACCATGTTGCGCGCGAACTGGAAGTACGCATCGCCTTCGGGGTGCTTGCAGGGCAGGTTGCGCACCAGCGGCAGCGGACGCACGTCGGCCACGCTCTGGGCAAAGGCCAGGGCTTCGGCGGCCAGCGCCTCGGCAGAGGCGGCCATCTTGTCGAACAGCTTCTGGCCCGGCACAGCGGCGATCAGCTCGCTCTTGACGGGCTCGCCGCTGACGATCAGGTTCAGGGCGGCTTCCACGCCCAGCACGCGCGGCAGGCGCTGCGTGCCGCCGGCACCGGGGATCAGGCCCAGCTTGACTTCGGGCAGCGCAAGGCTGCAGCCAGGCGCGGCAATGCGGTAGTGGCAGCCCAGGGCCAGCTCCAGGCCACCGCCCATGGCCACCGTGTGCACGGCGGCCACGACGGGCTTGGACGAATTCTCGATGGCGGCGATCACCGACAGCAGGTTGGGTTCCTGCAGGGACTTGTCGGTGCCGAACTCCTTGATGTCGGCGCCGCCGGAAAACGCACCGCCAGCGCCGGTGACGACGATGGACGTGACCGCTGCATCGGCATTGGCGCGGCCCAGGCCCTCCACGATGCCTTGGCGGGTTGCCAAGCCCAGTCCGTTGACGGGGGGGTTGGCCAGGGTGATCACGGCAACGGAGCCGTGGACTTTGTATTCAGCGGTCATGCTGTTGTTCCTTGGAGAGTGAAAAAGAACGATCGTGCGTTTTTATTGTAGAGACTTCGCGCGGCCATGGCGTGTCAATTTGTCCCGGTGGGGACATGGCTCTGGGTCGAAAAAAGTCTCGTCGGGCAAAAAAAGAGGCGCCATGAGCTGTCAGGCGCCTCTTTGTCGTGCTTTGGCCGGAAGTCGTCAGACCTCCAGCCACTCCTTGCGGATGTAGTTGTCGGCGCGCAGGCTGTCGGGCGTGCCCTGGAAGACGATGGAGCCGTGGCCCATCACCAGCGCGCGGTCGGAGATCTTCATGGCGATGGTCAGCTTCTGCTCGATCAGCAGCACCGAGATGCCGCGCGCCTTGATGGTCTGCAGGTACTGCCCCACCAGCTCGACGATCTTGGGCGCCAGGCCTTCGGTAGGCTCGTCGATGATGATCAGGTCGGGGTCGCCCATCAGCGTGCGGCACAGCGTGAGCATCTGCTGCTCGCCGCCGGACATCACGCCCGCCTCGGTGTGCTGGCGCTCCTTGAGGCGCGGGAACATCTCGTACATGTCGTCGAACGACCAGCGGCTGCCCTTGCCGCTGCCCTTCTGGCCCAGCAGCAGGTTCTGGTGCACGGTAAGGTTGGGAAACACGTCGCGGCTCTCGGGCACGTAGCCCAGGCCCAGGTGGGCGATCTCGTAGGCCTTCTTGCCCGTGAGGCTCTGGCCCTTGAACTCGAGCGTGCCCTCCCAGTCCACCAGGCCCATGATGGCCTTGGCAGTGGTGGAGCGGCCCGAGCCGTTGCGCCCGAGCAGCGCCACGATCTCGCCGGGCTGCACGTCGAAGCTCACGCCATGCAGCACATGGCTCTTGCCGTAGTAGGCGTGGAGGTTGTCAATTTTCAGCATAGATAGTCAGTGTCCCGCGCCCTGCTCGTCGGCCACGGCCGAGCCCAGATAGGCCTCCTGCACGCGCGCATTGGCGCGCACCTTGTCAGGGGTGTCGAAGGCGATCACCTCGCCGTACACCACCACGGCGATCTTGTCGGCCAGGCCGAACACCACGCCCATGTCGTGCTCCACGGTCAGCAGGGTGCGGCCCTCGGTCACCTCCTTGATGAGGCCGATGAAGCGGGTGGTCTCGCTCTTGCTCATGCCGGCCGTGGGCTCGTCCAGCAGGATCACGTTGGCGCCACCGGCAATGGTGATGCCGATCTCCAGGGCGCGCTGCTCGGCATAGGTCAGGTTCATGGCCAGCGTGTCGCGCTTCTTGTCGAGCTTGATCATCTCCATGAGCTCCTTGGCGCGCTGGTTGGCATCGTGCAGGTTCGACAGGAAGCGCAGGAAGGTGTAGCGGTAGCCCATGCTCCACAGTACGCCGCAGCGCAGGTTCTCGAACACGCTCAGCTTGGGGAAGATGTTCGTGATCTGGAAGCTGCGCGACAGCCCCATGCGGTTGATCTCGTACGGGGCCAGGCCGTTGATGCGCTGGCCGTTCAGGATCACGTCGCCGCTGGTGGGGGCGAAGCGCCCGCTGATGAGGTTGAACAGGGTGGACTTGCCGGCGCCGTTGGGGCCGATGATGGCCACGCGCTCGCCGGGTGCCACCACCAGGTTGGCACCGCGGATGATCTCCGTCTTGCCGAAGCTCTTGCGCAGGTCACGCAGTTCGAGCGCGCAGGACGCTTGAGGGGTCATGGTATTGCTCACTGTGCCTCCCCCCGCTTGATGGCATGTTCGATCTCTTCCTGGATGGCGCTCCACTGGCGCAGGAACTGGCGCCGGCATATCTCGAAGAGCGCCAGGCCGGTGAGGAACACGAAGCCCGCACCGAACCAAGCCGTGAGGCCCTTGGCATCGATCATGGCGCCCATGAACTTGAGCTCGGATCCCAGGGCCGCATTGAGCTGCAGGTGGTAGGTCATCTCCACCATGCAGGCAGCGCCCAGCACGGCCACCAGGCCGGTGCCGGCCAGGCCCAGGTAGGACACCCAGAGCTGGCGCAGTTTGCCGTACTTGGCCAGGCGCAGGTTCATCATGATCAGGCTGGCGATGCCGCCGGGGGCATACATCACCATGAACAGGAACACCAGGCCCAGGTACAGCAGCCAGGCCTTGGAGATTTCGGACAGCAGCACCGAGGCCAGCACCAGCAGCACGGCGCCGATGATGGGCCCGAAGAAGAACGTGGCCCCGCCCAGGAAGGTGAACAGCAGGTAGCCGCCCGAACGCAGCACGTTCACGCTGTCGGCACCGGTCACGATCTCGAAGTTGATGGTGGCCAGCCCGCCGCCGATGCCGGCGAAGAAGCCCGCGATGATGAACGCGAAGTAGCGCACGCGCTGCGTGTTGTAGCCGATGAACTCGACACGCTCAGGGTTGTCGCGCACGGCATTCAGAATGCGGCCAAGCGGCGTGCCCGTGAAGGCAAACATGGCCGCCGTGCAGACGAAGCAGTAGGCGGCAATCAGGTAGTACACCTGCATGCCCGAGCCGAAATTCAGCCCGAAGAAGGGCTTGCCGTAGACGCGGTCGGTGGTGATGCCGCCCTCGCCGCCGAAGAACTCGGGGAACATCAGCGCCATGGAGGCCACCAGTTCACCAATGCCCAGCGTGATCATGGCAAACGTGGTGCCCGACTTCTTGGTGGTCACGAAGCCCAGCAGGATGGCGAAGAACATGCCCGCCAGCCCGCCGACCAAGGGGATCAGCACCAGCGGGATGGGCAGCCCCCCCTTGGTCGCCGTGTTCATGGCGTGGATGGCGATGAACGAGCCCAGGCCGGTGTACACCGCGTGCCCGAAGCTGAGCATGCCGCCCTGCCCCAGCAGGATGTTGTAGGACAGGCAGATGATGATCAGGTAGCCGATCTGCGAGAGCATGGTCAGCGCCAGGCCGCTGCGGAACACGTGGGGCGCCACGATCAGCATCGCGGCGAACAGCGACCAGACGACGAAGCGGCCCACGTTCCACGGCTTGAACCGGTAGTGGGAGGTGCCCTGTGGGGCGCTGGCCTGTGGCGCAGCGCCGGAAACGGTGGTGGTGGATGAGGTCATGGCATCAGTCCTCGCGGGTGCCCAGAAGGCCCTTGGGACGGAAGATCAGGATGAGCACCAGGAACAGGTACGGAAGAATGGGCGCCACCTGGGAGATGGTGAGCTTGAGCAAGGGGTAGCCAAAGGTCTGGTCGGTCACCGCCACGCCCAGGGGACGCAGCACGTGGATCATCGAATAGTCGAGCGCCACCGCGAAGGTCTGCACCAGGCCGATCAGCAGCGAGGCCAGGAAGGCACCCGCCAGCGAGCCCATGCCGCCGACCACCACCACCACGAAGATGATGGAGCCGACCGAGCCCGCCATGGCTGGCTCGGTGACGTAGGTGTTGCCGCCGATCACGCCGGCCAGGCCGGCCAGGGCCGCGCCGCCGCCGAACACCAGCATGAACACACGCGGTACGTTGTGGCCCAGCGCCTCGACCATCTCGGGGTACTTGAGCGCCGCCTGGATCACCAGGCCGATGCGCGTGCGGGTAAGCAGCAGCCACACCGACACCAGCATCAGCAAAGCGATCAGCATCACGAACGAGCGCGACTTGGGGAACTGCGTGCCGTACAGGCTGAACAGCGGGCCCTGCAGTTGTTCGGGCAGGCCGTAGGGCACCGTGGCGCGGCCCCAGACGAGTTGCACGACTTCCAGGATGAGGTAGGACAGGCCGAAGGTCACGAGCAGCTCAGGCACGTGGCCGAACTTGTGCACGCGGCGCAGGCAGTAGCGCTCGAACGCGGCGCCCAGCGCAAATACGACCAGCGGAGAGATCACCAGCGCCGGCCAGAAGCCGATGACGCTGGAGATGCTGAAGGCGAAGTAGGCACCCAGCATGTAGAAGCTGGTGTGTGCAAAATTGAGCACACCCATCATGCTGAAAATCAGTGTGAGTCCCGAGCTCAGCATGAACAGCAGCAGCCCGTAGCTCACGCCATTGAGCAGGGAGATCACGAAAAACTCAGGATTCATTGGAATTTTTCAGGTCAAGGGTAAAAAAAGAGGCCCGAGCCAGGTCGGGCCTCGATACGCAGCAAAGGCCTGGTCAGGCCCCGATGGGCGCCTATGGCCGCTTATGGGCGCTTCATCTGGCACGAGGTGGGCGTGCTGGCCACGAAGGGCTCGTAGTACTTCACCGGCACAAAGGTGTAGCCGGTGCTTTCCGAGTCGAGCGGGAACTTGCCGCCGGCCTTCTCCCACTTGGAGATGAACAGGCCCTGCTGCAGCTGGTGGTCGGTCTTGCGCATTTCGACTTCGCCATTGAAGCTCTTGAACTTCATGCCTTCCATGGCCGCAGCCACCTTCACAGGGTCGGTGGACTTGGTCTTGACGAAGGCTTCGGTGAGCATGGAGAAGGCGTGGTACACGGCTCCGGTGTACATGTCGTCGTTGAACTTCTTCTTGTAGTCCACCACGATCTTGTTGATTTCGCCCGGCAGGTTGATGTGCGCGTAGGCCACCATGTACACGCGGCCAGCGGCGGCCGAGCCCATTGCGGTCGGGCTGCCGGTGACGGAGCCGTAGTAGGTGTAGAAGTTGACGTTGTTCAGGCCGGCGTCGTTGGCGGCCTTGATCAGGAGCGCCAGGTCGGAACCCCAGTTGCCGGTGATCACGCTGTCGGCGCCCGACTGCTTGATCTTGGCGATGTAGGGCGAGAAGTCGCGCACCTGGGCCAGGGGGTGCAGGTCATCGCCGACGAACTGAACGTCCGGACGCTTGCGATTCATCATCTCCTTGGCGAACTTGGAGACCTGGTGGCCGTGCGCGTAGTTCTGGTTGATCAGGTAGACCTTCTTGACTTCGGGCATGTCCTTCATGAAGGTGGTCAGCGCTTCCATCTTCATGGAGGTGTCTGCGTCCAGGCGGAAGTGCCAATAGCTGCACTTGCTGTTGGTCAGGTCCGGGTCCACGGCGGCGTAGTTCAGGAACACGACTTCCTTGCCGGGGTTGCGTGCGTTGTGCTTTTCCAGCGCATCCATGATCGCCAGGGCCGGGCCCGAGCCGTTGCCCTGCACGACGTAGCGCGCGCCCTGGTCCATGGCCGAACGCAGTGCGCTGGTGGTCTCCTGTGGGCTGAGCTTGTTGTCGATGCCGATGATCTCGAACTTCACTCCGGCAGCGTTCTTCTTGTTGAACTCTTCGGAGATGAACTGGAAGCTCTTGAGCTGGTTGGTTCCCACGGCCGCCATCAGACCCGAAAGCGGGTCGAGCCAGGCGATCTTGACGGTCTCACCCTTTTGAGCGAATGCGGCGCCAGCGCTCGCCAACAGGACGGTGGCTGCTACAGCCTTCATAGCGAATTTCATGGTTTTGTCTCCTTGTAAATCGACACGACGCAGCGTACCGCGTTGCAACACGACGCCCCTCAGGGATTGCCCCTACCGGCGTCGCCCACGTGACTGGCGGGCACTCCCCCGAGCGCCGCACCAGCCTGGGGCAGCGCTGACAACAGCCCTCGCGACCTTCGCGAAGACCTGTCCAGCGCAGCCCCGGATCACAGGCCCGGAAGCCTGTAATCCTTGAGTTGCTCACGCAACTTTGTCTTGAGCATCTTGCCCGTGGCACCGATAGGAATGGCCTCCACGAACACCACGTCATCGGGGATCTGCCACTTGGCCGTCTTGCCCTCGAAGAAGGCCAGCAGTTCCGCCCGCGTGACCTCGGTGCCCGGGCGTTTGACCACGGCCACGATGGGGCGCTCATCCCACTTGGGGTGCGGCATGCCCACGCACGCGGCCATGGCGATGGCCGGGTGGGCCATGGCGATGTTCTCGATGTCGATGGAGCTGATCCACTCGCCGCCGGACTTGATCACGTCCTTGCTGCGGTCGGTGATCTGCATGAAGCCGTCGGCATCGATGGTGGCCACGTCGCCGGTCGGGAACCAGCCGCGGCCCTGCGCGTCCTTGACCAGCGGGTGGCCGCCCTCGCCCTTGAAGTAGCTGTCCACGATCCACGGGCCCTTGACCAGCAGGTCGCCGTAGGTCTTGCCGTCCCAGGGCAGCTCTTCACCGTCGGCACCGACGATCTTCATGTCCACGCCATAGATCGCGCGGCCCTGCTTGAGCAGGACCTTCATCTGCTCTTCCTTGGGCAGCGCCAGGTGCTTGTTCTTCAAGGTGCACAGCGTGCCAAGCGGGCTCATCTCGGTCATGCCCCAGGCGTGCAGCACTTCCACGCCGAAGTCTTCCTTGAAGGCGTGGATCATCGCGGGCGGGCAGGCCGAGCCGCCGATGACGGTGCGCTTGAGGGTGGAGAACTTCAGGCCCGCAGGTTTCATGTGGCCGAGCATCATCTGCCACACCGTGGGCACACCGGCGGCGTAGGTGACCTTCTCGGACTCGATGAGTTCGTAGATCGACTTGCCGTCCATGGCCGGTCCAGGGAACACCAGCTTGCAGCCCGTGAGCGCGGCCGAGTACGGGATGCCCCAGGCATTGACGTGGAACATGGGCACCACGGGCAGCACCGAGTCGCGGGCCGACAGGCACATCACGTCGGGCAGTGCTGCCGCATAGGCGTGCAATGTGGTGGAGCGGTGGCTGTAGAGCGCGGCCTTGGGATTGCCCGTGGTGCCGCTGGTGTAGCACATGCTCGATGCGGAGTTTTCATCGAACTCGGGCCAGGCGGAGTCGGGCGAGTGGGCACCGATCCAGGCCTCGTAGCTCGTGAGGCCGGGGATGCCGGAATCCGCAGGCAGCTTGTCGGCGTCGCACAGCGCCACCCACTTCTTGATGGTCGGGCACTTGGCATGCACGGCCTGCACCAGGGGCAGGAAGGTCATGTCGAAGCACAGCACCTGGTCTTCGGCATGGTTGGCGATCCAGGCGATCTGCTCGGGGTGCAGGCGCGGGTTGATGGTGTGCAGCACGCGGCCCGAGCCGGAGACGCCGAAGTACATCTCCAAGTGGCGGTAGCCGTTCCAGGCCAGCGTGGCCACGCGGTCGCTGAACTGCAGGCCCAACCCGTCGAGCGCATTGGCCAGGCGGCGCGCGCGCTGGCCCAGGTCCTTGTAGGTATAGCGGTGGATGTCGCCCTCCACGCGCCGCGAGACGATTTCGGCGTCGCCATGGTGGCGCTCGGCAAACTCGATCAGCGACGAGATCAACAGGGGTTGGCTCTGCATCAGACCCAGCATGTGTGCTCCTTGAATGTTGTGGTGAAGTGGGCAATCATCGTAACGCGCGCTGGCCTGCTGCGGGGTCTCCGAAGCGCCCCTTTCGGCTGCGTGCCAGGCGGGTTTCCTGGCTGCGCAGTGTGCGGCGTGGGCCGCTTGGCGCCAACACCTGTCGCCCGCCCGACAAAGGCCAAGGGATTACCCTGCATGCCGCCCTGCGCTGCGAGAATCGGCCGCATGCTCTGCCTCGCCCCGCACGTCCAGCGCTTCATCACCGCCCAGCCCTGGTTCGCCGGGCTGCCGGCCACCATGCAGGAGCGCGTGCGCGCCGAGGTGTTCGAGGAAAGCGGCGACAAGGGCGAGGTGATGATGCCCGCCGGCAGCGCCGTGCAGGGCTGGCATGCCGTGCTCTCGGGCCTGGTGATGCTGCAGAGCCCGGCCAGCCGCGGCCGCTCCTCGGCCTTCATCGGCGTGCCCGATGGCGAATGGTTCGGCGAAGGCTCGGCCATGAAGCCCGAGCCGCGCAGGTACCACGTGGTGGCCCTGCGCCCTACCCGCCTCATGTGCCTGCCGCTGCCGGTCTTTGCCGCGCTGCGCGAGAGCAGCCTGGCCTTCAACCAGTTCCTGGTGCTGCACCTGAACATGCGGCTCGGGCAGGCGATGAGCATCATCGAGGCCGGGCGCACGCAGACCACCGAGCACCGCGTGGCGCTGTACCTGAGCCGCCTGTTCTGGCCCAGCACGCGCCGGCTGAATCTGACGCAGGACGAGCTGGGCCAGCTCGTGGGCCTGTCGCGCCAGACGGTCAACCGCGTGCTGCGCTCGCTCGAAGGCATGGGCATCGTGTCGCTGGATTTCGGCAAGGTGGCCATCGTGGACGACGACGCGCTGGGCGCATACCTCGCCGCCACCGCAGCCGCCTGAAAGGACATTAAAAGGGGCATCAGGATCCTGGCTTACTGGAGGCTCAGGCGCGTGGCCTTCTGGTCGGCGTCGAAGATGAACTTGCGCGGCCACGGCTGCCAATCCTGGCCCAGGCCCGCATGGTTGGGATTGCCGGTGTGCACGAAGGCACGCACGCTGTCCATCATCACGCCCGAGAGCGCCAGCCGGCCCGGCTGGTTGGCCGTGCTGTTGGCCGCCTTGGCCAGCAGCGAGGGCCCGAAGTTGCCGAACACGAAGGGCAGATCAAAGCCGTGGGCTGCGCCGTACACGTCGTTCCAGGGCGCGGGCTGCTGCGCCCAGTTGAACTGGTAGCTCCAGACGTTGGTCTGCTGCGTGCGCAGGGTATTGAGCAGGCTGTCTCGGCTAGGGTCGATGAATACGCTGCCCAGCAGCTTCATGCGTGCGTTGTAGCCCGTGGCCGGCGCCGTGACCGGCAGGTAGGAGGCATCGATGATGTCCGCCACCGTCAGCGTGGTGGGCGCATCGGGGTTGAAGGCCTGCGTCATCGCGAAGCGCTCGGCATCGCTGATCTTCATGCCCGGCTTGCCGCCCAGCAACGCCAGGAAGGGCGCGAACAACTTGGCCTCGTCGGCCGTGTAACCCGAAAGCACTGGCACCTTGTGGTAGCGGCCGGCCGCCATCTCTGCGATCGGGTCTGCCGGCAGCACCACGCCGTCGGGAATCGGGCCCGAGCCCGTGAGCCCGCTTTTCAGCACCGTCTGCAGCACCACGCGGCCGTCCTTGCCGCGCAGGTAGCTGGCGGTCTGTGCCGGTGTCCAGCCAGCCACCAGCGCCGCAGCGGCCGCAGCATTGGGCGCCAGGCCATCGGCCAGCGCCAGGGCCGCCAGGAGCGCCGCCGACTGGCCCGCGTATTTGGAGGCAGGGTTGAGCGTGGGGATGGAGCCTGCAGGCAACTGGCTCGCCAGCGAGGTGCCACCGCTGATCGGCAGGGCCTTGTGGAACAGGCCCGCCGCCTGGGGCGAGGTGAGCAGCGCCAGCACGTTACCGGCACCGGCCGACTGCCCCATCAGCGTGACGTTGCCCGCATTGCCGCCAAAGTTGCCGATGTTGCGCTGGATGAAGGTCAGGGCCTGCACGTTGTCGAGCAGCGCGTAGTTGCCGGTATAGGCCTGCGTCCCGGTATGCAGCTGCGGCATCTGGAAGAAGCCCAGCACGTCGAGCCGGTAGTTGGCCGTGACCACCACGGCGTTGGCCGAGCGGGCCAGCGCCGCCCCATCATAGACCGGGTCGGCCGTGTAGCCCGAGATGGCGCTGCCGCCGTGCAGGAACAGCAGCACGGGCAGGTTGTCCTGCGTGCTCGCAGGGCGCCAGATGTTCAGCGTCAGGCAGTCCTCGTTGCCCACGGGCGTGCCCAGGGTTTGGCCGATGCTGTCGTCAAAGCGGTTGTTGGCACCAGGGCCGTACAGGCGCCCCATCTGCAGGCAGGCATTGCCAAAGCGCGTGGCATCGCGCTCGCCGCTCCAGGCCACAGGCGCTACGGGGGGCTGCCAGCGCAGCTCGCCCACGGGGGGCCGGGCAAAGGGGATGCCCTTCCACGAATAGGTGCCCGTGGTGGCGCTGGCATCGGCGCCGCGCACCGTGCCGTACGCGGTCTCGCGCACCTCGGGCGCGGTGCCCGAACCACCGCCACAGCCGGCCACCGCCAGCACGGAAAGGACTGCTCCCAGGCATTGCACACGCCAGCGCGAATCGACCATGTCTTGTCTCCTTTGGGGTTTTCTCAAAACGGGTCGGGCCTCTGTGTACAGTAACGTGACGCCAGGGCACAACCTCGACGCCGATTGTGGAAAGGAGCAGGCCTTTCGCTACTATCGCAACCTTGCCAAAACACTGACTTCAGCTCCCACCTCGCGTAAACCCTGAGCCCACCGTGACCTCGATCGCAACCCGATGACTCCCCGCACAAGTTCCGCCGCCTGGGTGCGCGGCACCACCGACATGATGGCTGCCGAAGGCCTGCCCGTGGCCGAGCTGTGCAGCGAGGCCGGCATCGACCTGGCGGCCCTGCAGCAGCCCCATGCACGCGTGGATGTGGACCGGATCAGCCAGCTGTGGGAGCTGGCCGTGGCGCGCTCTGGCAAGCTGGACCTGGGGCTGTGCCCCCAGCTCACCGCGCGCTACGGCAACGTGGACGTGGTGGGCTACGCGCTCGCATCGGGACCGAACCTGCTGGTGGGGTTTCAGCACCTCACGCGCCACATGGCGGTGATCTCCGACTGCACCGCCTTCGAGCTGGAGCGCGAAGCACGCGGCTACTGGTTCTCCATCGCGCACATCGGCGGTACGCGCCCGGTGCCGCGCCAGCGGGTCGAATACGCGCTGCTCACCCTGTTCACGCTGTGCGGCTGGCTCACGCGCCGCGAGCTCAAGCCCATCGCCGTGGAACTGACCACGCCACAGCCGGCCCCTGGTAGCGAGGCACACTACGAAAAAGCCTTCGGCCTGCTGCCCCGCTTCGCGCAGCCGGCCAGCCGCATCCTGCTGGCCGAAGCCGACATGCTGGCCGACATCCCCACGCACAACCCCAGCCTGTGGGCCATGCACGAGCGGCTGGTGGAGACCGAGCTCGACCACCTGGGCCACTCGCTGGCGAGCACGCGCGTGCGCGCCGAGGTGGCACGCATCCTGCACAAGGGCGAGCCGCGCCGCGACGACATCGCCGCGCGCCTGAACATGACCGACCGCACCCTGCAGCGCCGGCTGCAGGCCGAATCGGCCACCTACCAGCAACTGCTGGACGACACGCGCTGCGAACTCGCACGCCAGTACCTGGCCGACCCCCGCCGCAACCTGACCGAAGTGGCCGACCTGCTGGGTTTTGCCGACCAGAGCAACATGTTCCGCGCCTGCAAGCGCTGGTTCGGCATGCCGCCCGGTCAGTACCGGGCGCAGCTGCAGCAAGGCGCCTGACGGCAGCGCCGCGGCCCTTCCCCTTCTCAGGCGTCCTCGGGAATCAGCCCTTTGCTGTTGAATGCGATCTGGCCGTACATCAGCTCATAGACCAACTGCTTGATCTCGATCTGGTTGAAAGGATCACCCTCCTTGAAACTGGCTTCCCACTCCCGAGTACCTTCGTCGTTGAGCACCACCGCGTCGGGGCGAAGGCGCACGGCAAAGATGGGCAACCGGGTTCCGGTAAGAGGATTGAGCGTGAGAAACAAGACCCGGCCCCACACCGCCTCGGCGCCATCGCTGCAGATCAGCAGGTAAGGCGACGACTCACCCGAGGGCGTGGTGATCACCACGTCCTGCCCCACATCGGCCACGAAGAAGCCCACATCCGGCAGGCCACTGGCCTGTTTGAGCGAGGCAAGAAACGCGGTATACGCCTGCCGGATTTCATGGCAGTCGCGCGCCCTGCGCAAGGCAGTCTGGCTGTTGGAAGGCATCTTCTCTGTGAACATAGGCAATCTCCGGTAGATCACCGAACGTGGCAGGTGGGGAGGCTGCGGTCAAGAAAATTAAGACCATCGCACAGGCGGCCATGGGCCGGCGCAAGAGAGTCGGGCTTCAGGCTTTGCGCCCCGGCACCATCTGGATAGTGCCCACCCCTGCCTGGCGGCGCGGCGCGAGCCAATGCACCCACAGGCCCCGCAGCCACGCCAGGGTGAAGACCAGCGCCAGCACCAGCACCCCCGCGTGCTGCAACTGCCATGCGGTGTAGAAGGCAAACGGCTGCGCCATCAACCCGGCCAGGCAGGCACAGCGCCGCACCGGTTCATGGGCGGACTGGGACAGCCACACGGCCACGGCGCCGAGCACTGCAATGGCCCATTGATCGAGCGTCATGCCAGCGATCTCTGCGCCCGGCATCAGGCCAGGCGCACTTCGAAGTACGCGCCATCGACCTCGCCCAGGCCCTGGTAGCCGGCCTCGCGGGCGGCATTGGCCGCCTTCGTCCACTGGCCGGCCATGGCCAGGTCCTCGGCGCTGACATCGTTGCCATCGGACTCTTCCAGTTGCATCACGGCACGCAGCGCGTCGGCCACCACGTCGGGGCCGCCCAGCTTGCGCTCCAGCACACGCAGGTAGCGGGCCTCGGCAGCTGTGCGCTCTTTGGCAGGCAGTTCAGGGTAGTCGCGCAGGGCGACGCTGTAGGTGGTTTCGATGGTGTCCATGGGTGGCTCCTTCTAGATACTGTAAAAATATACAGTATTTCAAAGACAAATGCACCCATGGCGGGCCGGTGTGGCGACAATGCACCACGCGCAGTGCAATGCCTCAGGCCACGGCCATGGCAGCGCGGGCCACCTGGTTGCGCCCGGCCCGCTTGGCCTGGTACAGGGCCTCGTCGGCGCTGCCATAGGCCGCGTCGAAGCTGCTGCCGCGCTCTTGCCAGCTCACGCCAAAGCTGGCGGTCACGCGGCTGCCGTCCGGCAGCTGGAAATCATGGGACGCAATCGCCCGGCGCATGCCTTCGGCGGCGTGGGCCGCAGACTCCAGCGAGAGACCGGGCAGCAGCGCCGTGAACTCCTCCCCGCCCACGCGCCCGATCTGGGCGATGGAGGGTGCCACACCCTTGAGGCAGTCCACCACCCCGCAGATCACCGTGTCGCCCACCGGATGGCCGAAAGAATCGTTGACGCGCTTAAAGTGGTCGATATCGAGCACGATCAGCGCCAGGCTGTCGCTGGCGAGGTAGCGGTTGGAGCGCTCGATGATGGCCGCACGGTTGAGCACGCCGGTGAGCGGGTCGTGCGTGGCGCGGTACTCCAGCTGGCCGGTGAGGTCCTGCAGACGCTGGTTGAGCTGGTTCATCTCCAGCTCGGCCCGATCACTGCGCCGCACCATGCGGCGCGTTTCGCGCAGCAGGCGCTCGTAGGAGGTCAGGAGTTCGCCCAGGGCATGGCGGTGCATCCCCGGGGGGCTGGCCGCATCATCGAAGGCCAGGCGGGCCGCGAGCAAGGCACGGCTTTCGGCGTCGAACAGGTCAGGTGCGTCGGACATCGAAACCCGTCACGCCGATTTCACAGCGTGGTTGACAAACTGGATGGCCGTGAAGTCGTCCTTGAGCTCCTGGCCAAACTCGAAGATCGTGTCGTCCTCTTCGTCGTGGAACCAGTTGAGCACCACCTCGTTGCCCGCCTCCGCCGCATCGCTGAGCAGGCCGACCAGATTGAACAGCATCTTGGTGCTGGAGCTGTTGAAGTAGGCCAGGGCAATGCTGACCTGGATCTTCTGGCCGCTGCGGGCGCCCAGGTAGGCCTGCAGCTGGCGCAGGATGTCGCCATAGAACGCGGCGGCATTCTCCGGGTACGACTCGCCGCGCAGGCTGAGCGTGTTCTCGTCGAACTTGAAGTCCACTTCCGGCGAGCTGGGTGTGGGGGGTATGTAGAGGTTGTCCATCCGGGATTTCAGGGTGTGGGGCCGGGGGTGTGAACCTGGGCCCGAAAACAGAAGAAGGTCAGGTCATCGCGGCGCTGGTGGCTGCCTTGCCAATCCTGCAGCGCCTGCTGCATGGCGGCGTTCAGTTGCGCGGGGGTTTGCTCGCGCTGGTCCACGATCACCTCCTGGATGCGGCGCTTGCCGAAGGTGATGGCCTTGGGGCCACCCACCTGGTCGATGAGGCCATCGGTGGTCACGAACACCAGGCTGCCAGGCGCCAGGGCCACCGTCTGGTTGGTCCAGGTGTGGTCGAAGTCACTGTCCACGTAGCCCACGCCCTTGCGCTCGCCGGCCACCACCTGCACCGCTTGCGCACCGGGCGCCAGCACGAAGAGCGAAAGGTTCGCGCCGGCAAAACGCAGCTCGCGCGTGGCTGGCTGGTACCAGAAGCAGGCGGCGTCCATGCCGTCGTCAGATCCCGGGGTGTCGTCCTGGCCATCCATCTGGCCGAGCATCTGCTTGATGCTGCGGTTGACGCTGGAGAGCAGTTGCGCCGGGTCGCGCGGTCCGTACTGCTCAATGGCCTTGCCCAGGGTGCTCGATGCGATCAGCGTCATGAAGGCGCCCGGCACGCCGTGGCCGGTGCAGTCGGCCACCATGGCGAACCAGCCGTCGGGCATGGCGGTGAACTGGTAAAAGTCGCCTCCCACCACGTCGCGCGGCTCCCACACCAGGTCGGCATCGGCCTGTGCCTGCACCAGGGCATCGCGCGATGCACGCAGCATGGAGCGCTGGATCACGCTGGCGTACTCGATGCTGTGCATCACCTGGCGGTTGCGCGCGGCCTGCAGTTCGGCCACCACGCGCATCAGTTGCAGGCCGTGGCCCACGCCGACGAAAGCGCCTTCGCGGGCGACGATGAAGCCGTCCGACAGCGCCTTCTCGCCATACTCAACGGTCTTGAAGGTCAGCTCCTCGATGCCCATCTCGGCATCGACGATCAGCGGCGCCTTGTCCATGAAGGCGATGCAGTTCTTGCGCCCGTAGATTTCCCAGCGGTAGGGCTTGCTCATCTCGGACATGAAGATGTCGCGGTTGATCAGGCCGATGGGGCGACCGCCCTCCACGACCGGCAGGCTGATCAGGTCCTTGTGTTCGCTGAAGATCTCCATGACCTTCTCATTGGTCTCTTCCACCGCCATGAAGGGCACCTCGGTGCACATGTCTCCAGCGCTGGGCTGGCGAAAACGCGGGCGGCAGTCGTGCAGATAGGCGGGGAGTTCGGACATGAAGGGGATGGCCCATGCGGCAGGGAATGACACCAGAGCTTACAAGTCGCATATTGCGATTGCGTGACAAAAGGCTCCGGCCCTTGCACCATGTCATTCACTTGGCGCCATGCCCGGCACCAGGCGGCCATGCCCTGCCTGCCATCGGCCGGCCATGGCATGGGTCGGCGCCGCCTGCGTGGCAGAGCGCGGATCGCGGCGCACCAGTTGCTGCAGGTAGTGTGTCAGCGGCACGGGCCTGGCAATGCCGAAGCCCTGCACATAGTCCACGCCGTAGGCCGCCAGCAGCGAGCGCTGGGCTGGAGTCTCGACAAACTCGGCAATGGTCGTGAGCCCCATGGTCCGGGCCACGTCGCAGATGGCCAGCACGATGCGCTGGTCGACCCGCGAGGAGAGCACGTCGCGCACGAAGCTGCCGTCGATCTTCACGAAATCGAGCGGCAGCGACTTGAGGTAGTCGAAAGTGGCGAGGCCCGTGCCGAAATCATCGAGCGAGGTGCGCGCCCCCATGGCGCGCAGGCTGGCCAGCAGGTCCACCGCGCGGCTGCGCTGCACGATGCCGGCGGTCTCCGTGACCTCGAAGCAGAACATCGCGGGGTCGAGCCCGCTGGCGGCCAGGCACTGGTCGATGTGGGCCAGCAGCCGCGGGTCCGACACCGACGAGCCCGACAGGTTGATGGCCACCTTGCCAAGGTCCCTGTGGGTGATGCCATGGGCCACGAGGGCCGCGAACACCTGCGTGATGACCCACCGGTCCACCTGGGGCATGCGCCCATAGCGTTCGGCCAGCGGCAGGAACTCCCCAGGCAGGTGGTTCGATCCGTTGCCCGACGCCCAGCGCAGCAGCACCTCTACCCCCAGGTCGCCATCGTGGTCGCCGTGCGCCGAGCGGATGGGCTGGCAGGCCAGCCACAGGCCACTGGCCTCGGGGCTGCCGGCCGGCAGACGCAGCGCGTCCTTGAGCGCCTCGACCTGCGAGAGCTGCCCTCGGCGGATGCGCATCAGGTGGCCGGGTGCCAGGTCACCGCCCTGCGCATGGCGGTCGCTCAATGCAGGGTCGCCGTCCACCTCGCACAGCAGCATCAGTGCCGCCAGGATGTCGTCGCCCAGGGCCTGCCCCTCGTCCAGCGGCAGCAGCCCGAGCGCGGCCTGGATGCGCACGCTGTGCTCGGCAAAGACATAGCGGCGCCCGTCGAGGGCGGCACGCAGCTGCAACAGCCGCGCGTTCACATCGCCCCCTGCCAAAGGCACCGCCACCACGAAGAAGCCATCGCGTGGCCGCGCGTAAAAGCAGCTGCGACCCCATTGGTTGCGCAGGTAGATCGACACGTCCTGCTCGATCTCACGCGTGCGGCCCAGGCCGATCAGTCCCACCACATGCTCCAGGTTGTGCAGGCTGATGCCCACCAGATGGACCGGCCCCGCCGCCTGGAGGGTCTTGAGCAGACCGCGCTCGTTGAGAAAGCCCGTCAGGCCATCGTTGCTGGCGGCCTCGTGCAGGCTGCGCTCCATCTGCCGGCGATGCTCCATCGTCGCCGAGGCAAAGAAGCTGAGCGCTGCCAGGCAGACCATGAGCACGGCCTGGTCCAACACGACCAGGTAAGGGCTTTGGCCGGCCACCAAAGGCGGCGCAAACGCCAGCAGGGTCAGCGCCGAGAGCGCCGTGGTCAGGTGCACGAACAAGGGGCTGCCACGGTAGGCTGCCCAGGCCACCAGCAGAAAGACGATGTAGCGCGCCGATGGGCCCACGCCCATACCCGCCAGGGAAGGGCCCCAGTGTGCCACCGCCATCACCGCCACCAACCCAGCCACCCAGAAGGTCTGCCAGCGTGCCCAGCGCAGCGGGCCCGCCCTCCAGCCTCCATCGAGGGCATGGGCGGCCAGCTCGGTCAACCGGCAGAACAGCAAAATGCCAAACACTTCGGACATGCCCATGACCCCCGCCACGCGCAGGACACCGCCCTGCTGCTCGCCCGGCGTGAGCAAAAACTGCCAGCTGCCCAACGCCGTGAGGACCGCCGCCCCCGGCAGCACGGTGAAGGCATGGAAGCGGATGGCCGTAGCGACCGGGTTGCGCTCTGCCTCGCTGCGCCGGTCACGCTGCACCAGCCACCACACCAGCGACACAGCGGCCACCAGGGCCAGCACGCCGATCAGCGATTGAAGCACGGGGATGCCATGCAGTGCATGCCACAAGGCCACAGCTGCCCCCAGGTACCACAGCATGCGCAGCCCGTAGGCCAGCACCAGCCCGATGGCGATACCGTCGGCCGGCCAGATGAGGCTCATGTCCAGGCTGCCAAACGCATAGGCCTGCGAGGCCTCGGCGACCAGCATCCACAGCAGTGCGCCCGCTAGGCCGCGCTTGTCGTCGAACGCCAGGGAATGGGAGGTTGCGGGAAAGGGTTGCGAAGGCATACGGAGGTCGCAGGAAGGAGCAACCTGCAAGTTGCCAGGTCACACGGCGGACCTGCCCACCATCGCAGGCCAATGTGACAGCAATGCGGCAAAGCCCTGCGTTTTCACACGGTTCCTGCGCCCTGGCACGCCCAGCTCGCATGCCTCAGGGTCTGCGTCTGCCACATCATTGCAATCAAATTGTCACAAATCGTCCCTAGCATGGTTGTCACAGAAAACACAATCCAAGAGGCATCCACCGGTGGAAATCCGCAAGTTCGTCGCCCCGCTCCTCGCCGCCCTGTTGCTGGCCGGTGTCGCGGGGGGTATCTGGTTCTCCAACACCAGCGTGACCGGCGAACGCAATGCCCAGGAGGCTGCACGCATCGAGCAGGCCCGGCAGGTCCAGGCGCGCGGCCTTATCGGCTCGGAGAAGGAGGCCTTCTTTGCCGACCCGCGCGTGCAGCAGGCCCTGGCCGCGCGCGGCATCACCGTGGTGATCGAGAAAGCCGGCTCGCGCGCCATTGCCGGACGCTACGACGCCAAGGCCTACGACTTCGGCTTTCCCTCCGGTGCACCCGCCGCCGCGCAGCTCAAGGCGCAGGCCAAGGCCAGCGCGGTGTTCACGCCCTTCTACACCCCCATGGTGCTGGCCAGTTGGCGCCCCATCGCCGACATCCTGGTGGCCAACGGCATCGCCGAGCGCCAAGGCGACATCTATTACCTGGTAGACCTGCCGGCCCTGATGGACCTGATAGATAAAGGCAAGCGCTGGCGTGACCTCAAGGGCAGCCAGGCGTTCTCGACCAACAAGTCGCTGCTGATCAGCTCCACCGATGTGCGCACCTCCAACAGCGCCGCCATGTACCTGGCGCTGGCCAGCTACTTGGTCAACAACCAGCAGATCGTGCAGAGCCAGGCCGATGTGGACCGGGTGCTGCCCACGGTGGCGCCGCTGTTCCTGCGCCAGGGTTTCCAGGAACAGTCCTCGTCCGGACCGTTCGAGGACTACCTGGCGCTGGGCATGGGCAAGGCACCGCTGCTCATGGCCTACGAGTCGCAGATGGTGGAGTTCTGGCTCAAGCACCCGAACAAGATCAAGAGCGACATGGTGCTCATGTACCCCAGGCCGACGGTGTTTTCCAAACACGTGCTGGTTCCCTACACGCCCGCCGGCGTGCGCGTGGGCGAAGCGCTGGAGAACGACCCCGCCCTGCGTACCCTGGCCAATGAGTACGGCTTTCGCACCGGTGGCGCCACACGGGGGCCCGAAACCTGGGCCCAGCGCGGCATCGCGGTGCCCGAGGTGCTCGTGGACGTGATCGATCCGCCCAGCCATGAATGGCTGGAGCGAATGATCGAGGCCATCGAAACCCGATTCAAGTAAGGACTGCCCCATGACCGACACCTCCCTGCCCGACACCCTGCCGCCCCCAGCCATGGCTGCGGCGGCGCCAGCCTTCGTGCTGGAACCCCCTGCGCCGGTCGCGGCCGTGCCCATCGAGTCGGCCAGCGGGCGGGTGCGCCTGAAGCCCGAGGACGTACAGGCCCTGGACACGCAGGTGCGCCAGTTCATCGACGACATCACACAGAGCGACAGCCAGCACCCCAAATTCAAGGAGGCCGTGGAGCGCATCCACTCCATGGGCAACAAGGACATCGAGGCATCGGCCAACGTGTCCAACCGCATGCTGGACAGGCCCGTGCAGTCCATGCAGAACGGCCTGTTCGGCAAGGGCACGGAGATCGGCCAGGGTCTGATCGACCTGCGCCAGCAGATCGAGGAGCTCGACCCCTCGCGCCAGGGCGACCTGTTCTCGGTGCGCAAGCTGCTCGGCATCATCCCCATGGGCAGCAAGCTGGTGGCCTACTTTGACCGTTACCAGTCCTCGCAGGCTCACCTGAACGCCATCATCGAGACCCTCAAGCGCGGCAAGGACGAATTGTTGCGCGACAACGCCGCCATCGACCAGGAAAAGCAGAACCTGTGGTCTCTGATGGAGCGGCTCGAAAAATACATCCACATCGGCAAGAAGCTCGACACCGAGCTGCAGGCCAAGGCCTACTCGCTGGACGCCGCAGACCCCGAGAAGGCCCGCGTGGTGCGCGAGGAGATGCTGTTCTACACGCGCCAGAAGGTCACCGATCTGCTCACGCAGATGAGTGTGAACATCCAGGGCTACCTGGCACTGGACATGATCCGCAAGAACAACCTGGAGCTGATGAAGGGCGTGGACCGCGCGACCACGACCACCATCTCGGCGCTGCGCACGGCGGTGATCGTGGCCCAGGCCCTGGCCAACCAGAAGCTGGTGCTCGACCAGATCAGCGCACTCAACACCACCACCGGCAACCTGATCGCATCCACCAGCGAGATGCTGCGCGACCAGAGCGCGGCCATCCACCAGCAGGCGGCCTCGGGCACCATCGACATCGCCAAGCTGCAGCAGGCCTTCCAGAACATCTACCAGACCATGGACACGATCGCCGACTTCAAGCTCAAGGCGCTGGACTCGATGCAGACCACGGTGAACACGCTGACCAGCGAAGTCGACAAGTCGCGCGCCTACCTGGAACGTGCACGCGGCACGGCCGAGGCGGCCAGCGCCAGCACCGAGGTCCGGCTGTGACCATGCGCCGCGCCCGCCTGCTGGCGGCCGGAGCCCTCGGCCTGATGCTGGCTCTGGCCGGCTGCGGCCAGCGCGAAGATGGCACGGCGGCGCCCGCTCAGGCGGCGGCCCCGCAGGCCATCTTCAGCGTGCTCGCGGGTTCGGAAATCAAGGACATCGAACCCGCGCTGCTCAAAGCGGCCGCCGATGCCAACGTGCGGCTGCAGCTTTCCTATGCGGGCACGCTGGACATCGTGGAACGCATCAACGCCGGAGAGCAGTTCGACGCCATCCTGCCGCCCAACGGCGCCTACCCGGCCCTGGCCCTTGCAGCCAAACCGCTGGCGCGCGAAAAGCTCTTTTACTCGCGCGTGGCTTTGGGCGTCAAGACGGTCAAGGCCGCCGCGCTGGGCTGGGACAGGCAGGCCCCGACCTGGGCCGACATCGCCAAAGCCGCAGGCGCCGGGCGCCTGCGCTACGCCATGACCAACCCGACGAGTTCCAACACCGGCATGAGCGCGCTGTTCGCCGTGGCCTCGGCCGTGGCCGGCAAGACAGAGGACCTGGACATCGCCGAGGTCAACACCCAGGTGCTGACCGCCTTCCTGTCGGGCCAGAAGCTCACGGCCGGCAGCTCGGGCTGGCTGGCCGAAGCTTTCGTGAAGGACCCTGCGGCGCTCGACGGCATGGTCAACTACGAGGCCGTGATCCTGCGCACCAACGAGAAGCTGGCTGCGGCGGACGGGCTTGCGCTGGTCTACCCCAGGGACGGCGTGATCTCCGCCGACTACCCGCTGATGCTGCTGCGCGCTGAGCAGCGCGGGGCCTATGACCGCCTGGTGGCCGCCCTCAAGGCGCCTGCGCTGCAGCGCCAACTGGCTGCCGATGCCTTCCTGCGCCCCACGGCGCCCGACATCATGCTGCCCGCCAGCCTGCCCAGCGACACCGTGGCGGAGCTGAGCTTTCCCAACCGGCTGGAAGTGATCGACGCGGTGCTCTCGGCCTACCAGGGCGAATGGCGCCGGCCCGCCACCTCGATATTCGTGCTGGACACCAGCGGATCGATGCAGGGCCCACGCATCGACGCCATGCGCGAGGCCCTGAAGGTGCTGGCCGGGGGTCAGGCAAGCACGGCCAGCGCGCGCTACGCGCGCTTTCAAAGCCGCGAGCGGGTGGTGCTGCTGTCATTCTCCGACACCGTGGGCGATCCGGTGCGGGTCAACTTCGAGCGCGCCTCGCTGGCGGGCAGCCAGGCCCAGGTCACCGCCTATGCCGATGCGTTGAGCGCCTCGGGTGGCACCGGCATCTATGCCGCCCTGCTGCAGGCCCAGGCTCTGGCCGCCAAAGAGCGCGCCAGCGACCCCGAGCGCTACGTGAGCATCGTGCTGCTCACAGACGGCGTGAACACCGATGGCCCGAACCTCGACGCCTTCCGCAACCGCATGGCCGGCAGCGGGCAGGCAACGCGCGTCTTCCCCATCCTGTTCGGCGAAGCCAGCAATGCAGACATGGGGGCCCTGGCCCAGCTCACGGGCGGACGGGTGTTCGACGGGCGCAAGGCGGCGCTGGCGCTCGTCTTCAAGGAGATCCGGGGTTACCAGTGATGCCAACCGTTTCCTCCACCGGCAAGGCCGGGCAGGGCCGCCGCCCGCTCAAGCTGCGGCTGCTGCTCACCCTGTACAGCAACGGCAACATCGCCGGCTGCGCGCTGGCGCTGCTCGGGCCGGTGCTGCTGTTCGCGGGCGTCATCGGCCCGGGCTGGCTGATCATTACCGCCGGGCTCTATGCGGGAGGCTGGCTGCTGGGCTGGGCCGGCCGCCAGGCGCCCCTGATCGAGCGCCGCATCGAGGACACGCTCACCATCGAAGAGACGCTGGCCCGGCTGGACACCCTGGCTGCAGGCGTTGCGCCGCACCTCACGTCCGACATGAACGGCCACCTGCGCAGCGTGCGCACCTCCATTGCCGAGGTGCTGCCGCGGCTGCTCGGCGAGCGCAGCCACCACGACGCCAACCTGTTCACCGTGCGCGAGACGGTGCTGCGCTACCTGCCCGAGACACTGGCCAACTACGTGGCCCTGCCGCCCGCGTTTCGCACCACCCATGTGCTCACGGACGGCAAGACCGCGCGCCAGATCCTGGCCGACCAACTGGCCCTGCTCGACGGCAAGATGCGCGAGATCGTGGCCAACGTCGCAGGGGCCGATGCGCATGCCCTGCTGGCCAACGGCAAGTTCCTGGAGATGAAGTTCCAGCAGCCGGACTTCCTGGCGGGCATGGCCTGATAGCTGGATCGGAGCGGTCATATGGATTTGCATGCAATCGTATAACCAGGCGGGAGGCCGCAGACAGTGCTGTAGCACGGCAAGGCGGACCAACGAAGTTAGACGGTTGAAGGCAAATCCGTATCAAAGGGACATTGGCTGACAGGCCGTGCAGGCATCCTGCGCTACGCTGGCCGCGCCACTCCTTCCAAGCCGCCCATGCCCCCTTCCCTCGCCCACCCCCGCCTTCCTGCCAACCGCCGCGCACAGGCACTCTCCACGGCATTCGCGGCGCTGGCCAGTCTGGCGCCTTGCGCAGCCACCGCACAGACCCGCGAAGGCGGCACCCTCGCCCCCGTCGAAGTGCAGGGCAGCGCGCAGGCCCAGCGGCGCTTTGACAGCGCGGCCAGCCATACCAGCGTGAAGGTCGATGGCTTCACCGCGCCCACGCCACTGGTCAACCTGTCGGAGCTGCTGGCCGGCCAGGCCGGAGTGGTGGCGCTGGACCGGCAGAACCATGCGCAGGACCTGCAGATCGCGGTGCGCGGCTTCGGCGCCCGCTCCACCTTCGGCGTGCGCGGCGTGCGCATTCTGGTGGACGGCATCCCCGCCACCATGCCCGATGGCCAGGGCCAGGCAGCCACGGCGCAGCTGCAGTCCGCCGCGCAGGTGGACGTGCTGCGCGGCCCGCTGGCCCAGCTCTATGGCAATGCGGCTGGCGGCGTGCTGCACGTGACCACGCGCGAGCCGCGCGAGGGCGGCGCAGCGCAGGCCTCCATCGCGACAGGCTCGTTCGGCCAGCGCCTGGCGGACGTGTCGTTCGACTTCGGCGACCGCACGCTGGGCGGCTTGCTGGACGTATCGCGTTTCGAGACCGACGGCTGGCGCGAGCACAGCGCCGCGCGGCGCACCCACCTCAACGGCAAGCTGGTGGCGCGCCCCGATGCGGACACGAAGATCACCGCACTGATCAACCTCTACGACCAGCCCGGTGCGCAGGACCCGCTGGGCCTGACGCGCGCGCAGTTCAACGCCAACCCACGCCAGGCGCCCGAGGTGGCTAGCACGTTCGGCACCCGCAAGTCGGTGGCGCAGAACCAGTGGGGCCTGGTGCTGGAGCGGCAACTGGGCGCGGCCGACAGCGTGCGCGCACGCGCCTATGGCGGCACGCGCCAACTCACCCAGTACCTCTCGTTCAGCGGCGCGGCCGAGAACAGCGCAGGCGGCGTGGTGGACCTGGACCGCAACTACCACGGCCTGGGCCTGGCCTGGACGCACAGCGCCAGGACACCCTCGGGCCTGCCGCTCACCTGGACCCTGGGCATCGATGCCGACCGGCTCGCAGAGCAGCGCCAGGGCCTGGTCAACCAGAACGGCACACCGGGCGCCCTGCGGCGCAACGAGCGCGACCGGGCGGGCAACACCGACCTGTTCGCGCAGGTGGACGCATGGATCACGCCCACCTGGCGCGCCGTGGCCGGCCTGCGCAGCAGTCGCGTGGACATGCGCGTGAGCGACCACTTCATCACCCCGACCAACCCCGACGACAGCGGTGCCCGCACCTGGCGCCAGACCAGCCCGGTGCTGGGGGTGGTGTGGAGCGCCAGCGACCAGCTCAACCTGTATGCCAACCTGGGCCGTGGCTTCGAGACCCCGACCCTGGCCGAGATGGCTTACAGCCGGGACAACACCGGGCCCAACTTCGGCCTGGGCGCCTCGCGCAGCCGGCAGATGGAGATCGGTGCCAAGTGGCAGGGAGCAGTGCACCAGGTGCAGGCCGCCTGGTTCGAGGCGCGCAGCCGCAGCGAGATCGTGCCCGCCGCCACGGTGAACGGCCGCACCATCTTTCAGAACGCCGACAACGTGCGCCGCCGTGGGCTGGAGCTGGCCTGGAGCGCGCAGGCCGGCGCCTGGAAGCCGCGTGCCGCCTACACCTATCTGGATGCGTTCTTCGGTGATGCCTACAGCGGTGCAGGGGGTGCCCGCGTGGCCGCCGGCAACCGCCTGCCCGGCACCGCGCGCCACGTGGCGCAATTGGCGCTGGACTACACGCCCGGCGCCGCCTGGCAACTGGGCGCCACGCTGGATGTGTCCGGCAAGGTATTTGCGAACGATGTGAACAGCGAAGCCGCACCCGGCTTTGCGGTGGTGGGCCTGCGCGCCGGGTACACCTTCGGCAAAGCCACCGCGAGCCCGCGCTGGCAGGCCTGGGCGCGCCTGGATAACCTGCTGGACCGGCGCTACGCCGGCTCGCTCATCGTGAACGACGGCAATGGCCGCTTTTTCGAGCCCGCCGCCGGCCGGCGAATCATGCTCGGACTACGGGCCCAGTTCCTGTAACCGCCAGCGCGAAGACCTGCCCCTACCCTGCAGGAGAAAAGGCCGCAGGCGTATCCTGCCGCCCCTGGCGCCAGGTCTTCACATCGGGAAACTCGCGCGTGCAGCCCGTGCACAGCAGGCGCTCGGTGGCGCGCAGAACCCCCAGGGTGTCACGTGCCACGACGCGGCGGTAGCTGGTCGCACCGCAAAAGCCGCAGGAATTCGCAGGAGAGTATTTGGGGGATTGCATTACTGATTGCTTATACAGCACTGGCCCACTGCACCCCGGCGCCGGAATATTACCCCTTCTGCGCGCATCCATGGTTTCGCGAATTTTGACAACAAATGGCAGAAAAAGACATCCCCTTGCCATCTATTTGTCAAAAATTCACCGCCAGCGCCTATTTTTCGGCCAGCAGGGCATGTAACACCTGCAACGCCCGGGCCCCGCTTTTCAGGATGCTGGCCCATATGAACGAAAATACGCGGTTTTGCCCACCGGGGACTGCCCCCGATGCCAGCCCTCCCAGAGGACATGGCGCAGTGGATTGGTTTTTTCCGGATGCCCCTACCCCACCGACTCGATAGTTCACGCCTCGTCGTCCTGCTTGCGCAATGGACGCAGGCGCAGCGCGCGTCGGTGGGCAGCGATGTGGCCGGGCAACTCGGCCAATGGCTGAGCGTGGTGGATGCGGTCGAGCTCAACGGCTCGCTGCGCTCCATCGAGACCCACGCCGCGCAGGCACCAGTGCCGCAGGACCTTGCCCTCGATGCCCTGGCACTGGAGGAGCTCTTTCAGAAAGCCAAGGCGGACCTCACGCGCCTGGCCACGGCACCCGCCAAACCGGCCAGGCCCGTGCGCGAGCGCGCAGACAACACGCCCGTCGAGCAGCCCGACCCGCAAGCCCAGGCCGATTTCGCGGCCCACGGGCCACGCTACCTGGAACAGCAAAAGCAGATGGACATGCGCCTGGTGGCACTGCGCACCCAGGTGCGGGCCGGCCTGCTCAAGGGCTCGGCCACGCTCAGGCAGTTGGCGGCGCTGGACGGGGTGATGGAGCAGATGCTGGGCGCACGCGAGCAGCGGCTGTGGGCCTCGCTGCCCGGCCACCTGGAGCGGCGCTTCGTGCAACTGCGCAAAGCCCACCAGGCGCGGCTTCAGGATTCGGGCCAGGCCGATGACCCGCTGCGCTGGCGCCGGGCGGGCGGCTGGCTGGCCAGCTTCGAGCAGGACCTGCAGGCCCTGCTGCTGGCAGAAATGCAGGTGCGCCTGCAACCGATCACGGGGCTGCTGGAAGCAGCCCGCAACGAGAACAAAAGAACGGGTATTCAGGAATGAACAAGAGTGTGATGGCCGGCGTGTTTGCAGCCGGCCTGGCGGTGGTGGGATGGGTAGCCTGGGGCTTCGTGGGGACCAGCCCGCTGGCGCTGGCGATGACAGCGGTGATCGCCGGGGTGTACCTGCTGGGCGCCTATGAGTTGACGCAGTTCCGCTCGGCGAGCACCTCGCTGGCTGCGGCGCTGGCCGACGACCCGGCTCATCAGCCGCAGGCGGACCTGGGTGCCTGGCTGGAGCGCCTGCACCCCGCCTTGCGCACGCCCGTGCGCCAGCGCATCGAAGGCGAGCGCGTGGCCCTGCCCGGTCCGGCCCTCACCCCCTACCTGGTGGGCCTCTTGGTCATGCTGGGCATGCTGGGCACCTTTCTGGGCATGGTGGTCACCTTCAATGGCGCCGTGTTCGCGCTGGAGGCATCGTCCAACCTCGAGGCCATCCGCGCGGCACTGGCCGCGCCCATCAAGGGCCTGGGCCTGGCGTTCGGCACCTCGGTGGCCGGCGTCGCCACCTCGGCCATGCTGGGCCTGATGTCCGCCATCGCCCGCCGAGAGCGTCTGCAGACACTGCGCCTGCTCGATGCCCGCATCGCCACCGTGCTGCGGCCCTTCTCGGCGACCCACCGGCGCGAAGCGATGTTTGCCGCCTTGCAGGCCCAGGCCCAGGCCATGCCACTGATTGCCGAGCGCCTGCAGGGCCTGATGGAGGGCCTGGAGCGCCGCCATGGGCAGCTCAACGAGCAACTGGTCACCCAGCAGCAGGGCTTTCACCGCGAGGCGGCCAGTGCGTACACCACGCTGGCCAGCACCGTGGGCGCGTCGCTGCAGGAGAGCCTGACCACCAGCGCCCGCCAGGCCGGCGAGACCATCCGCCCCGTGGTCGAACAGGCCATGGCCGCCCTGGCACAGGAGGCCGAGCGCTCGCACCAGCGCCTGCGCGAGGCCACCGATGCGCAGATGCAAGCCCTGTCCGCCCAGTGGGAGGGTACAGCCCGCCAGGTGGCCGCCACCTGGACCGACGCGCTGCACAGCCACAAAGACACCCAGGGCCATCTGGTCGCGCAGCTCGATGGGGCGCTGCAATCCGTGACGCAGGGCTTCGAGCAGCGCACCGGTGCGCTGCTGGGTTCGCTCAAGGAAACCGTGGACCAATCCCACGCCGCCCAGGCCGCCGCCGACCAGTTGCGGCTGGAAGGCTGGAGCCGATCCATGGAGAGCACGGCCAGCGCGCTCACTGCCGAATGGCAGCGCGCAGGCGCCCAGGCCGCGGCACAGCAACGCGAAGCGGGCCAGGCACTGGCCGGCGCCGCCGAGCAACTGGGCCAGACCCTGCAGACGGCCAGCCAGGCCTTTGACCAACGGGCCGGCACCCTGCTTGTCGCACTGCAGGACACCGTGGCGCAATCGCACACCGCCCAGGCGCAGGCCGACCAGCAGCGACTGGAGGGCTGGAACCGCTCCATGGAAGGCATGGCCGGCACCCTCGCTGCCGAATGGCAGCGCGCAGGCGCCCAGACGGTGGAACAGCAGCGCACGATGGGCAAGGCCCTGGAAGGCGCGGCCACGCAACTCGACCGCGCACTGCAGGCAGCCACGCAGTCCTTCGAGCAGCGCGCCAATGCCCTGCTGGCATCGCTGCAGGACACGGTCGCCCAATCCCACACGGCCCAGGTCCAGGCCGACCAGCAGCGCCTGGAAGGCTGGAACCGGTCCATGGAAGGCATGGCCGGCACCCTCGCTGCCGAATGGCAACGCGCAGGCACCCAGACAGTGGAGCAGCAGCGCGCCGTGAGCCAGGCCCTGGAGGGCGCGGCCACGCAACTCGACCGGGCACTGCAGGCGGCCACACAGTCCTTCGAACAGCGCGCCAACGCACTGCTGGCATCGCTGCAGGACACTGTGGCCCAGTCGCACACGGCCCAGGTGCAGGCAGACCAGCAGCGCCTGGAGGCCTGGAGCCGCTCCATGGAAGGCATGGCCGGCACGGTCACCGCAGAGCTGCAGCGCGCAGGCGCCCAGGCCGCAGAGCTGCAGCAAGGCCTGTACCGCACCCTCGAAGACACCGCCGCCCAGCTGACCGAGCGCATGTCCGGCCAGGTGCAGCAGACCCTGGGCAGCACGGCCCGGCTGATGGAGCAGTCCGACGCGCTACTGCGCGCGCGCGTGGACGCCGAGGCCCGCTGGGAGCAGGCCCAGGGCGAGCGCATGGACGCACTCACCGGCGTGTGGCGCACCGAGCTGGCGGCCCTGCGCGACGACGAGGCCGCGCGCGGCCAGGCTGCGGTCGGCCGCCTGGACACCCTGCAGGCCGCCGTGGCCGGACATCTGGCCACGCTGGGCTCGGCCCTCGAAGCGCCGCTCACGCGGCTGCTGCAGACGGCGTCCGACGTGCCGCAAGCTGCAGCCGAGGTGATCACCCAGCTGCGCCAGGAGATGACGCGCCTGGGCGAGCGCGACAACATCGCATTGGAAGAGCGCACGGCCATGATGGAGCAGCTCTCCGCCCTGCTGCATTCCGTGAACGAGGCCGCAGGGCAGCAGCGTGCGGCCATCGAATCGATGGTGGGCTCGGCCACGCAGGTGCTGGAACAGGCCGGCCAGCAGTTCAGCGAAGCGCTGGGCACGCAGGCCGGCAAGGTCGACGAGGTGGCCGTGCACGTCGCCGCCAGCGCCGTGGAGCTGGCCAGCCTGGGCGAGTCGTTCAGCCATGGCGTGGGCCTGTTCACCGCCAGCAACGACAAGCTGGTGAAGGGCCTGCAGGGCATCGAAAGCGCCATCGGCCAGTCGCTGGGCCGCAGCGATGAGCAACTGGCCTACTACGTGGCCCAGGCGCGCGAGGTGATCGACCTGAGCATCTCCTCGCAACAGGGCATCGTCGAAGACCTGCGCCGCCTGCATGGCCAGGCGGCCGCAGCTGCATCGGCGCAGGGAGTGGCCGCGTGACCGGCTACGACGACACCCTGGACGACGCCACCGAACAGACGGCCCCGGTCTGGGCCGTCTTCGGCGACCTGATGGCCGGCCTGCTGGGCGCCTTCGTGCTGATCCTGGTGGGCGTGCTGGTGGTGCAGATCGATCTGGTGGCCAGCCTCAAGCAGGAAGTGGAAAAGCGCCAGATGGAAGAGCAGCGCCGCATGGCCCTGGAGAAGGCCCTGGCCATCCCCCTGGCCAGCGGCCGCGTGACCGTGAGCAATGGCCGCATCGGCATCAGCGGCAGCGTGCTGTTCGGGGCGGGTTCGGCCGAGTTGCGGCCCGAAGGCCGCCAGTTGCTGACAAGCCTGGTGCAACCCCTGCTGGTGTACCTGCGCGAGCGTGACGAAATGCTGATGGTGAGCGGCTTCACCGACAACACCCTGCTGCGCAGCGGCGGCAACCAGCGCTTTGCCGACAACCTCGAGCTTTCGGCCCAGCGCGCGTTGACCGTGACGCGCGCACTGGCCGAAGAGGGCATGCCCTCCTCCCAGGTGTTCGCCGCCGCCTTCGGCGCTGAACAGCCCGTGGCCGACAACGCCGACGAAAAGGGCCGCGCGCAGAACCGGCGTGTGGAGATGGCACCTGTGCCCCGGGCCACCAAACCCAAGCCGCCATGAGCGAGCAGCCCACGCTGGAGTCACTGAAGGCGGATGGCAGCGACGGCCATGACCCCGCGCGATTCCACTACCTGGAGGCTTTGGCGCGGCGCATGCAGGCGCAGCCGCCCGCCGTACAGGCGCTGCTGCAGCAGCGGCTGCAGGCCGCCGTGGCCGACTACGCCACGCGGGCCGGCACTGCGCCCGCCACACCACCAGCACCACCCTTGGCCACCTGCGCAACGGACTCGCCCCTGGCCCTGCTCAACCGCGACCTGGCTGCACGCGCGCAGGCCGAGGCCGACCACGTGCGCACCAGCGAAAGCACCAGCACATCGGAGATGAAGAGTGTGCGCCAGTTCAGCGAGGTCTGGTCCAAGATCTCCGCCGAGCAGCAGGTCACGCAGGCGCTGCACAAGGCGCCCGAGAACGCCGGCCCCCTCAACTCGCACAAGCTCATGCTGCGCTCGCTGGGCCTGATGCGCACCCTTTCGCCGGACTACCTGCGCCGGTTCATGGCACAAATGGATGCGCTGCTCTGGCTGGAGCAGACCAATGCCGACCTGGCGCGCCCGGCGCCCAGGGCGCCACGCACCAGCAAGCCCAGGCGATAGAGACAGGGAGAGAGCACGCCTCGCCCGCAGCTACGATGGCAGGCATGCACCGACGACCCACCCCATCGAACCAGCCGCCTGCACGCGATGGCGCCCCGCCCCATCGCCAGGCATTGCGCGCCATCGCCGCATTCGAGGCGCTCAAGGGCTTTGCAGCGCTGGCGGCCAGCCTGGGATTCGTGGGCCTGCTGCACCACGACCTGCACCACATCGTGGCTTCGTTCATCGGCCATATTGGCCTCAAGCCCGGTGACCGCTACCCTGCCATGGTCCTCACCGACATCGACCAACTGCTCAGCGCCGACCTCCGTCCCTTGTTGCTGGCCGCGACGGCCTATGTGCTGGTGCGCTTTACCGAAGCCTATGGCCTGTGGAATGATCGGCGGTGGGGCGAGTGGCTGGGCGCGCTCTCGGGCGCGCTGTACATCCCGTTCGAGCTCTGGCACTTCGCGCACCACCCGAGCGTGGCATCGGCCGCCGTGGCGCTGACCAACGTGGCGGTCGTGGGATTCCTGGGGCAGCAGCTGTGGCGGCGCCGGCAGGGGTGAGCTTGCGTCAATCAACGCCAAATGACGCGAACCAGCGGGCATTGGCCAAGAAAAAAGGCGCTCATCCGATCAGGATGAGCGCCTTTGGTCGAGAGATGGTGGGCTGGCGTCAATTGAAAGTCCCTCTGCAGCCCGCATGGAATATAGGTTTCCATTTCTCAGCAAGGCAAATGTTCCCCCATTTGTTCCCCCGCTTTGGTTTTGCTACCCCAACCACCGGCACCATTTGACCCACCCCCCTCCCCCAAAACCTGCGCGCGTAAAAATTTAGGGAACTGATCGGTTTCCGGGGCAAGACCTCCAAACTTTAGAAGCCCCCCCCTCCCCCTCCACCGCCCGGGCAGGACCAGGCCAGCCAAACCCCAGGGGGGTAGTTTTTTCTGTCCATGAATGGGCACTTGAACAGTCGGTTTCCAAGGACCGATGCTCAGACTTTTGCCCCACCCCTACCGCCCCGAGGCAGGCCACACACCCCAGCCTGGCAGGCTGGCTGCAGGGCACCAAGCAAGGCAGGCAGATGCACATTTTTGGGCATCGGGCGAAACCGTGCGAGCCCGCATCCTTCGCCCCCTTGCATTTTTGTGTGGGAACAGTGGGAACAGTGGGAACACCGCATAAACAGGGGCTTAGCGCGTTCCCACTCTGTTCCCACTGCGTGCGTGAGTGGGAACAAATTTCGGGCAAGAGCGCGAGTTCCGCACATTTACGGGCGTGCGGGCCTGTCACCGTTACAACTCAAACCCACTTTCTGGCGCGAGCGTAAAAAACGCTGATGCACATTTTGGTGCGTTTCAGAAATTGCGGCGCGGGGTGAAATCTTGCCCCGCCCCACCAGGCGGCCGGCGTGGCTACCGCCTGGCGGCAGGCCGTGCAGACGTGTGCACAAGCCCAGCCAAGCCGGAACCACCGGCTGCACGTCGATGGCGAACAGCGCAGGCCTGATGCGGTGGAAGTTGGGCAGGCCCATGCCTGGCAAGCGTTGCTTGCAGACGAATGAACGGCCGGCGCCGGGGGGTAGTGCCACATGCTCCAGAAGGAAACGGGCCACGGCCTGGCAATCGAAGCCTTGGCACACCTCGGCACGGAACACCTCGGGCAGCACGAAGTGTTCAACGCTCACGCACTCACCATCGGTCGGAGCCATGCACTCGCCGTACTCCCGCTGGTGCTCTGCATCGCTCTTGATGGGCTTACCGTCCTTGTCCACCATGCGGCGGAAGCCGGCACGCTGCAGCGTCTTGGCGTTGTGGTCATCCGATGCCCGGTGCCACCAGGTGAACCGCCCTTCACCGTGCGACTCAAGGAACCGCCGCACGGCACGCAACATGCTGACCACTTCGCCATTGCCAGCCCCACCGCGTGCGCGCAGCCAGGCTTCAAAGCACACGCATGCAGCCCGCTCGCTTTCACCCACGGGCCAGCCCGTAAGCTGCGCTTCGGTGGCCAGCTCGCCGGCAGCGCCCACCAGCGCAAACCGGGCGGCTACCCGCTCCACCTGGCCCGAGGCGCCATCGGGAACCCACTGCCTGGCCAGGGCCTGCACGCGCGCGCGCACCCGCTTGCCCAGGCCTTCGGCGTTGTCACATGCCCACTCAAGGAATGCACGGCCTGGTGCACCGTAGCAAACCTGTGCCTCCCGCGTCAGGTGGCCGGAGAAGACGGCACCACTTGCAAAGTCGTGCAGGTTCTCGAAGGCGCCGAGACCGGCGCCGGCATCGGCCGGTATGTCGGCCATGCGCACCTCTTGGCCTGTGCGCGTGCGCTTCATGCCCTCAGCCATGTGGTCCGCTAGTCCCAGCTCGCCGGCACTCAGGAACAGCAGGCGCCAGGACAGGCGGGCAGGTGGCGCGCCGTTGCGTGTGGCGCAAGCCTTGCTCTGTTCGTTGGCCAGCATGTAGACACACTCGCCCGCCACCTTGCCCTCTACCTGTGCCAGCTCATCCAGGATCAGCAACGAATCGCAGTGCTGTGCGGCGATGGCCTTAAGCGCGTTATCGGTGGTGCGCCAGCGCTGCATGTAGCTCGGGCCACCGTAGACGCTGGCGGCCAGGCGCAGCGCTGTAGCTTTGCCTCTGGCGCGATTGCCGCGAATGTGCAAACCCGCTCGCGATGCCCACAGGCACCAATACATGCCGCCCCCCGCCACAAGCTGCGCGAGATGCTGCAACCTGGTACTGCAAAATGCCCTGCCCTACAAAAGGCAACGAATGACCGATACCGCCCTGATAGAACGCATCGACACCCTCACCAGCATGGTGGGCCGCCTCACAGACACCGTTCTGCAGCTGACTCGCACCATGGGTGCCAGGCTGTCACGCAAACAGGTTTGCGAGCGCCTGGACGTGTGCAGCAAGACCCTCACCGCCATGGTCCGCCGCAAGGACTTCCCCGAGCCCGCGACCGACGGCCAATGGCTGCTGGCCGAGGTGGTGGAGTGGGAGGCCGGCCGCCGCTGACCAGGCCGGCAGATCAGCCCAGCCGCGATGCAATGTCGCTGGCTGCAGGGTTGAAGTAGACCAGCGCCTGGTCAATCCGCTTCCACCCGAAAATCTTGCACAGGTCTAGCACCGCCTGCTGAGCCGGCAAGTGCTGGCTTCGCATGCGGCCGGCGATCATCGTGGCCGCCGTGTGCCGCGAGTCGTGGAAGGTGAACCCGCTCAGCCCCGCCCGCACTCGCGCCTTGCGAAACAGCGCATCGAGGCTTCCCGTCGCAACGCCGAACACCCGCTCATCGTCCCATCCCCGCATCCGCGCAATGTAGGCCCGCGCCCGGCGCGACAGGGGCACGTCGCGCGCTGTGCTGGTCTTGGTGTCCGCCACCCGCAGGCGCACGTAGTCGGGGTAGACCCGGTCCCAGGTCAGCCCGGCCAGCTCGCCGGCGCGCATGCCGGTCGATAGCGCCACCAGGTAGCACAGCGCCACGGCTTGGCTCACCGAGCGCACGTTGCCGGCCTGGCGCGTGGGCTTGTGCCCCAGCTTGCGCAACACCTGTTTCGTTTCCCGCCAAGTGATCAACCTCTCCCGATGGTCCGGCTCCTGTGGCCGCGACACGTCACGCATGGGATTGCTGCTGATGTACTTCCACTCTCGCCGTGCATGCTCCAGCACCGAGCCCAGCAGTGTGATATCCCGCAGCACAGCACCCCGGCTAGCCTTTTTCAATCGGTCATCACGCCAGGCGATTAGATCCGCCTCGGTCAGATCCGTGATGGCCTTTTTGAGTGGCAGCACATGCGCTTTTCCCTGGTACGCCTTCAGCCGGATCGCTTCCTTCTGCCACCCCTTTTTGTCCGGACTCACCTCCAGGGCATAGCGCTGCAGCACGTCCTGCAGCGACCGCAGTTCGCCAGCGCGGCCCGAGGCGGCCGCCTTAAGTTCGATGGAGCGCCGCGCTGCCCATTCCTGGATCTCGCGCTTGGTAGGCAAGGTGTTGCTGTCACGAACACCGCCGACCTCGATCTGCATGCGCCAGGTGCCGGCGGCTGTCTTTTTCGGTGTTGCCATGATGGGGGGACCTGGGGCAACGCCTACACGTCGATGGCGAACAGTGCCGGCGAGATGCGGTAGCAGTTGGACAGGCCCAAGCCAGGCAAGCGCTGCTTGCAGTCGTATGCACGGCCGGCACCGGGGATCAACGCCCCATGCTCAAAGAGCACACGGGCCACGGCCTGGTAGTCGAAGCCCTGGCACACCTCGGCACGGAACACCTCAGGCAGCACGAAGTATTCAACGCTGGTGCTCTCATCGTCTGGACGGGTCGCGGCTTCGTATATCTCCGCATCCCTGGCCGACGTTCCAGGCGCGGCCGTCTGTTTCGCCATCTTGATGGGCTTGCCATCCTTGTCCACCAGGCGGCGGTATCCGGCCCGCTGCAACGTCTTGGCGTTATGGTCATCGGATGCCCGGTGCCACCAGGTGAAGCGGCCTTCACCATGCGACTCCAGAAAGCGGCGCACCTGCCGCAGCATGGATACCACTTCGCCATTGCCAGCTCCACCACGTGCGCGCATCCAGGCTTCAAAGCACACGCATGCAGCCCGCTCGCTTTCACCCACGGGCCAGCCCGTAAGCTGCGCTTCGGTGGCCAGCTCGCCGGCAGCGCCCACCAGCGCAAACCGGGCGGCTACCCGCTCCACCTGGCCCGAGGCGCCATCGGGAACCCACTGCCTGGCCAGGGCCTGCACGCGCGCGCGCACCCGCTTGCCCAGGCCTTCGGCGTTGTCACATGCCCACTCAAGGAATGCACGGCCTGGTGCACCGTAGCAAACCTGTGCCTCCCGCGTCAGGTGACTTGAGAAGGCAGCACCACCAGCAAAGTCGTGCAGGTTCTCAAACGTGCCGAGGCCCGCGCCAGCATCGGCCGGGATGTCGGCCATGCGCACCTCTTGGCCTGTGCGCGTGCGCTTCATGCCCTCGGCCATGTGGTCCGCTAGGCCCAGCTCGCCGGCACTCAGGAACAGCAGGCGCCAGGACAGGCGGGCACGTGGCGCACCGTTGCGTGTGGCGCGCGCCTTGCTCTGCTCATTGGCCAGCATGTAGGCGCACTCGCCTGCAACCTTGCCCTCTACCTGCGCCAACTCATCGAGGATCAGCAGCGAATCGCAGTGCTGCGCTGCAATGGCCTCAAGCGCGTTATCGGTGGTGCGCCAGCGCTGCATGTAGCTCGGGCCACCGTACACGCTGGCGGCCAGGCGCAGGGCCGTGGTCTTGCCGCTGGAGCTGTCACCACGAAAATGGAAGCCGCCGCTCTCCATGCCTGCAGGGCGCAGCAGCGGCCCAGCAAATGCAGATGCCACAGCGAACACCAGGCGGGAATTACCCATGCACAGCGCCCCAATGCGGTCGCGCCAGGCCTCTGCATCGTGCTTCACCCGGAAGGTGTTCTCCATCTGGTTTTCAGACTGGAACACGATGCGCTCGGCATCGTCGCCGATGGTTTCATGCGGCAGCACGAAAGCCCGGCCGTGCCAGCCGATGCGGTCCGTACAGCTCGCAAACTCGCCTGGCTGGCGGGTCTGGATGTACTGGGTCAACAGATTACGAGCGCTAGACGATGGGGCGATTTGCAGACCCATACTCAGCAGCACAGCGCGGTATTCCCCCCCATCACCCGACAGCATGCGGGCAGGCATAGCCCATTGCTTGGGATTGCCCCGGGGATCGGCAAAGCCAAGCAGGTAGCCCCAACTGGCGCCATCCTGATCATGGGTTTGAGCCTGCACATCCAGCCGGCTGCACACCCACTGCGGCGGTTTGGGCTGGCCTTCTCGGTCCACGCCGATATGCAACACACCCGAGTCATCAACGATAAAGGGATCAAAGGATCGACCGCCCCCCGTACGGCCGCTACCAGGCCCAGCAGGACCACCAGGCGGGCCAGGCGGGCCAGGCGGGGGCGCATTGCCGCCTGGCCCGCCCTGCCCTTCGTCCACAGGCTCTGCGGGCTCTGTGGCCTTGGCATGTATCGCGGCCTCGATGCACTCGCTCACGGCGTCCATGCCATGCGCCTGGCCCATGTCATTGAAGTCGCTGCCGCCCTCGGGCAGGCCCTCAGGGAACACGGCCAGGCCGCCCACCGCATGCGCTGCAGCCGTCGCTTTCACCCGCCCGGTATTGGTGCCTGTGCGGGCTTCGGTGGCTTGGTCATCGTCGCCACACAGCACCAGCAGAGCAGCCGGGTAAGCCTGGCGCAGCGCCTTAGCCACCGGCGCAAGACTGCCGGCATCGAAGGCCACGGCAACAGGCCGGCCAGTGGCCTGGTGCAGACTCGCGGCCGTGGCGTAGCCCTCGGCGATCAGCAGCACATCAGCGCCGGCCGGGTCACCGCACCAGTGCCAGAGGCCAGCCTTTCGCCCGCCCTTCAAAAACAGCTTGTCTGTTCCATACCGTGCGCGCTCTGGCGCGACGCGCTGCAGGTTCCACAGCTTGCCAGCAGCATCACGCACCGGCACCAGCATCCAGCCATCTGCCGTGAAGCGCACGCCAAAGGCCTGCACGCCCTTTCGGGCCAGGTAAGCGCTAGTGCCGCTGTCGCTGCCGGCATCCCACAAGGCCAGTGCCTCGGCTGCCGCTGCAGCTTGTGCAAGCTGGCGGCTGTTCTGTTCATCCTTGCGCTGCTTAGCACGCTCGGCCTCACGCCTGGCCAGCTCTGCAGGGTCGGGCGGGGCCGGCAAGTCGGTGGCCTTGGGCAGCTTGAAGCCGTGCTCTTTGGCGATGTAGAGCAGCGTGTTGATGGAGACACCGCCGCCCGCCTTGATGCTCTGCCAGGTGCTGCGCGTAGCCCGCGCATCGTGGGTATCTGCGGTCGCACTCCAGTCCTCAAAGAGATCCCGGCCCGTAGTGTCGGGATACTCGCTCTTGATGGCCATGCCCACCCGCGCCCAATCATCACGCGGCAGGCTTGCAGGAATGTGCGCCAGGGCTGCGCGGATCAGGTCGGGGGTGATGGGTGTTGTCATGTACCAGGGTGGTTGAACCACTCTTCATTGCGCCAAACGATGGGGCGCAGGTAGGCCAGCTCCGCCGCCTGCAGGTAGCGGCAGCTGTCGCCGTGGGTGGTTGCCACTTGCTGGGCAGCGCGAGCCTCATCCAGCTTGCGCCAGACCTCGGGGGCAACCGGTGCATACGTCTGCACAAGCAACTCGGCCAGTTCATCGAGGCGCTGCTCTGCCAGGTGGTCCGCCTTGAAGAAGGCCATGCGCTCGTTTTCCACGACGCCGGCCAACTGGTGCGGCAGCAGCTCGCCAAACCCCAGCGGCCCAAAAAGGGTTTCGTGTTGAAAGATGCACCATGCCTGCAGGTGGGCCGCGTGATCCGCTTCGTTCATAGGACGGCTCATGCCCACCCGCGCCCACTCGTCGCGTGCCAGGCTGGCGGGTATGTGCGACATGGCTGCACGGATTGAACCGGGGGCGATAGGCGCTGTCATGGGAACAACAGCGCCCGTGTGCAATTCCGTCGCTTTACAGCTGCCGTGCGCCTGTCCATTGCAGCCGCCAACACCTGCGCGGCCTCGACCTGCGCCATTGCTTGCAGGCCGGCAGCGTGCATAGCTGCAGCCGCTTGCATGTATGCAGCTCGAAGGTGGGCGTCCTCCTGGATCCGGCCAGTTCCAAAATCAGGCGCGTTGCGCGCGTGCACCAGCATCGCAGCTTCCACGCTGGCACAGAGCGCCATGTTCCCCGCATCCAGGGTACGGTGTGCCGATCGGTGATTGCGTGAGCTCATGCCTTCACCTCGACTCCGGCAATGCGCTCTTGCACCCAGTTCAGCACCGCAGATTCCGGCCACGCAGCCATGCGTGCCGTGATGCGCACGCACCGGGGGAACTTGCCTTCTTTCATCAGCTTGTAGATGGTGCTTTTTTTGCAGCCAGTCAAGGCCTCACACTCGGGTAGTCGGAGCAACCGATCACGGGGAACAACGGGTTTGGTGGAGTGAACAACTTGCATTGCGGAGAACCTTCCAGGTGAGTCCCAGCGCATCCGACATGGATCAAGCTGGTATGAACGGCAATTCTTCAAATGCAAGCGCCTTGTGTCGCCTTGTGTTCGTCCGTGCAAGGCCCGGCAAAGGGAGCGAAGGCCGTGAAGGTCCGCCCCACCGCAAGGCATTGCAAGGCGGCGTACAAGGCGACTCACTAGCCTTGTCCTGGCGACTTGAGGCTGATGATTTGCTCCAGGTGCTCATCGAGGTATGCCGGCGCCTGAACAGCTCCCATCAGGGCTTCCGCAAGCCGCAGGAAGCGTCCTGCGATTCCTCGCACCGCGTGGTGCGCACCGTGCGCCTCTTCGATGTTGGGCACCAGGCCGGGCAGCAGCCTGGCCAGTGCGTCCAGCTCCCACGCCACCTCCAGGCAAATGCGCTCGCGCTTCTCGGAAAGCGTCACGCCCGTATCCTCAGTGTGATTTGCAAGCATGGATGGCCCCCTTCTCGTAAACGGTTTGCCAGGCACAGAGGCGCCGTTGTGCGGCCTCGTCCACGTGTCCGCAATCCACTCGCCCGGCTTCGTCATGGATTGACTCCCTAGCCTGCACCGCAGCGGCATGGATTGCCTGCAAAGCATGGCCAATGTCATCGAGGTGGAGATACCCGGCCGGTGCTTCCAAGCTCCTGAGGGCGAGCCTGGCCAGCGTTGCAATTTCAGTGAAGCCATCCTGAGAAAAGGCGTCCATCAGCTCCACTGATTCGCGCAGTTCTAGCAACTCCTTTGGTGGTGGGATTGCCATGGCTCATGCCCTCCCACGGGCCGCAAAAACGGGCGGCATCGTCCATTCCAGCGGCGAATGGAGGTCCACATACTCACCACCTGGCGCAGTGCATTGCGAGGCCATGTCTGCAAGCCATCCAATCCGCTGCGCAAGGCATCGGCTTGCAAAAGCAAGCGCGTCTTCATCCTCAAGATCGCCATTGAGTGGTGCGGATTGCTGCATACCGCCGATGCGCTCCATGGCCCGTGCGGTACGTGAAATCTCCGACAGGGCGCAAGCGAGCTGGCCCCGACTCCATTGCATTTGTGCCATGGCTCAGGCCCTCCCATCGATAGGCGCGCACAGGGTCACCTGGCCCGCTTGCTCACCTTCAAACTGCTGCACCACGCGGTGCACGGCGGCCAGTGCAGCGAACGCATCGCAGTGCACGCCGAAGGCCTCGCCCGTGCTGCCCTGCATGCCCTGCAGGGCGCGTTGCTGGCGCGCTGCCAGCCAGGCCGCAAAGGTGGCCATGGTGTCCGGGGCCGGCATGTGGGGATGTGCCATGGTCAAGCCCTCCCATCGCGGCTTGTGCACACGTCTGCACTCGCCAGGCTGCGCAGCGCGGCCAGGGCCTGCACTGCCTTGCGCGATGCGCCGAGCACATTGGCCTGCGGCATGCGCAGGTAATGCAGTGCCATAGCCAATGCGTTGTGCGCATCGGCATACAACTGGATGGGGTCGGGGGTGCCCGAGGTGGGCGATTTGGGCGCGGCGCTGCGGCCGGCCGACGTAGTGGCAGTCATGGTCTTGGCTCCTGAACGAGACAGAGAAGCCACCGTTTGCGTTCTTACGCGCAGCAGGTGGACGGGATGTTAAGAACACGGGTTCAGCCGTGCGGGCGGCGTTGCCGTTCGCCCCATCCCGCCCGAAACCATGAGAGGCGGCGCAGGCGCACCGACCAGGAATTTAGGCGTGACAAAGCCCCGCTTTCAGGTGGGGGCTGCAACCTCTGAACCAATGGTGTTCTTACGCACCGGCCCTGTGAAGGGTTGAGTAATTATGCACTCGAATTGTGCAATCAGTGCTCATTACTAGCGACGTTTGGAGGTGGTGGAAGCATGGCAACGGGCCGCGCTTCCAGCCAAGCCTCCAACTCGCGCACAAGGAACACCACGCGCCTCGCCGAAAGCTGCCGGGGCATCGGGAACTGGCCTTGGCGCACTAGCCTCTGCATAGTGGGCACAGAGAGAGCGACAAACGCAGCTGCGCCCGTTGCATCCAACGCTGCCGGCCTAATTTCAACTACCACCGATGGCCGCCTTCTCATGCGTTATCGCCTTCAGGTGACACCCGATGCGCAGCCTGCGAAGGTTGCAGGTACTGCAAACACCAAGCCCTGCCCCGGGAGTTGGTCGGCACTACAAGCGGCGTGGAGCTATGCGGTCTTTCGCGGATGTACGGCATTCCAGGGTGTTGCCTTGGCACGTTCTACAGCCTCCTCTTTAGCCTCGCTGAGCTGGGCTCGCACGCGCTCGTAAGACAAGCCCAACTTCTCCCCCAGCTCGGTAGCACCACCGTGGAGCTGCACAGCTCCCGGCAGATACTCCCGCTGTTTCTCTGTCCACCTTGGCCGCTTCTGTGGCTTCAGAGTTTTGAACTGCTCACGGTAACGCACCAGGGTTTCAGGGCTTACCACGTCGGCCTCTACCAACTCAGCAGGCGCAGCGGCTGGCGCGGCTTCGACCTCGGCCGCAACGGGCACCACGGCCGGCGCCGCTTCGGCCGCCGTAACTACAGGCACGGCAACAGTGCCCCAGTCCCATAACGCATGCGCGGCAATGAAGGGCACAGCGAAGCGGCCCAATATCTCTTTGCTCTTTTCGACAGAGGGAAAGTCACCCTGCGGGCAATAGCCGTCCAGGCGGTGATTTAAATCAATCTCGCACGCGTGCGGCGCCCACACCTCACCGGCCATCAGCCCAAGCGTGTAAAAGAGCAGCTCCTTGGTTCCCCTTTCGAAATGAGAGTCGGGCACATAGGGAATCAGCTCCTCGACTTCACCCAAAAAATACTTGCCCGTGAACCCGGCGATGGGCTGCGCATAGCCCGACAAATCGAGGAGGTAGAGGTGCTTTCGCACCTCTGCAGCCCCCTTCTCCATCCCCAGCTTGGAATTTGTATCGGCCGCGAACACGCCGAACACTCTTGCCACTGCCGAGGCTGAAGGGATGCCGTCACGCCGCATCAACCAGGCGTGCATATCCTCCAGCCGCACCAGCTTCCCGCCACCATCCTTTTTCAGCGTGCCATAGGGGGACTGCACATGCCATTCGAAGCCTTCGGGTGGCACAACCTCGGGCGGCCGCGGCCGGGGCTTTCTCGTGGTGGCAAGGGCGGTAGCAGCCCCATCCGGGCCTGCGGGGGCGGGAATATGCTCACTGGCCATCATCGCCCCCATCTCCGCGTGATGGCACCAGGTAGGCAGCGTGAAGGCGGGCCAGGTCTTGAACTAGCCACCCCTCGGCCTTGGGACTGGGAGGTACCAGAGACGCCGCATGCAGGCGCCGCAGATCGAGCAACAAGCCCAAGTGCTGCGGCACCCACTCGGGTATCTCTACCCCCTCATTCCGCCAGCGGCTGGGGGTGTTGCGGTGCAAGCCCGTGGCCCTGCAGAACTCACTGACCTTCCAACCCAGTGCGACCAGCGCGGCGTCAAACTCATCAAGCGTCATGAATGCATCCTTTGGCGTTGTGGAGCATTGTGGCACGCTCGCCCGATAGTGTGCAAAATATAGAGATACGGCACACTATTAAACATAACGCCCGTCGTATTTACTGTGCACTGTGAACAACTTTCGCACATTTACGGGAAACCCAGCATTCATGCAGGTTTGCGGCCGATGCGCAGATGCCTATTTTTTGCGCAAGCTAGCGGCAAAAGTTATCCACATCGATACGGTGCCTGCCGCAAGGTCGGCCCCGTGCATCGCTGGCGCCGCTGGGAGCTCCGTCACCGAGTGCACACGTGTGCACGCTCGCATGCCGGTGAGGTGGCTCCAGGGGAAGGCCCTCACGAGCTCATTTCCACGAATGTGCGTGTCGGTGCGCCGGTGGCACAGAAGGGCCAAAGGGCCGGCAGCGAGGGCGCGAAGGGATGGGAATAGGGAGAAAACAGTGTTGTGTGAGTGTTTTTCTCACTATGTAAAAGTGTTCCCACTCTGTTCCCAGTCTGTTCCCACTTTGTTCCCACTCGCTACCGGCCGGTAATCCGCATGGCTGCTGGATTCATGGTGTCTGTTCCCACTGTTCCCACGGTTTTCCCGGGAATGGTGGTGAAGGAAATTTGCACGACCATCGCGCGCCCATGAAAAAAGGGCCTCGCGGCCCGTTGTGTCTGGTGCTGGTGCCGCCCGTCAGGCGGCGCGCTGCGGCATTGACAACACGTCTGCACCCTTGCGCAGCTTGTCCAGGTAGTCCGCCCACTGCTGCACCTGGTCAAAGCGCTTCGTGAGGTACTGGGTGCGGTTGTAGCTGCGGCCGTTGGAGTCCTTCACCGCGTGGGCCAAGTTCGCCTCGATGGCCAGCGGGTCCAAATCGAGCTGGTCCACCAGCATCGTGCGGGCACTGGCACGGAAGCCATGCCACGACTGCTCATCACCGAAGCCCAGCGAATACAGGGCGCTGCGCACCGAGTTATCCGACATGGGCCGGCCGTGGTCGCGCTGGCCAGGGAACACGTATGCGCCGTGGCCTGTGAGGGGGTGCAGATCGCGCAGCAGCTCTACGGCCTGGGTGGGCAGGGGCACCACGTGGGCAGCGCCCTGCTCTTTTTCCCTTTTGGTACGCTTCATCTTCGCGCTGGGGATGGTCCACAGTGCCGCATCAAGGTCCAGCTCGGCCCACTCCATGGCCCGCAGGTTACCCGGCCGCTGGTACAGCAACGGGGCCAGCAGCAGCGCCGTGCGCACGGTCGGCCCGCCCTTGTAGGCGTGCATGGCCCGCAACAGCTCGCCGAAGCGCTTGGGCTCCACCACGGCGGGGAAGTTCGTGCCGCGATAGGGCGTGAGGCGGCTTTTCAGGCCTTCGGTAATGTCGCGCTGGGTGTTGGCGGCGGTGGGGAGCCAGTAGCGCCACACCTGGCGGCACAGCATGAGGGCGCGGTCGGCGGTTTCTATCGCGCCGCGCTCCTCCACCTTCTGCAGCGCGGCCAGCAGCTCCATGGGTTCGATGCTGGCCATCGAGCGCTCGCCGATCCAGGGGAACAGATCCCGCTCAAGCTGGCGCTTGGTGCGCTCGGCGTGGCCCGGGCTCCACTCGGGCACTTGCTTGCCGTGCCACTCCAGGGCCACGGCCTTGAAGGTGTCGCCATCCTGCCGGGCGCCCTTGAGCTTTTCCACCTTGCGGGCCTGCACCGGGTCAATGCCAGCGGCCTTCTGGCTCTTGGCGGCATCCCGCGCCTTGCGTGCAGCCGTCAGGCCCACGGCCGGGTAACTGCCCAGCGCCATGCGGCCTTCCTTCCCGTCCTTGCGGTACTTCCAGAACCACCGCTTTGAACCCGAAGGGCTGACCTCAAGGTAGAGGCCTCCCGCGTCGGCCAGGCGCTCGCGCTTGGCGCCGGGGGAACAACTCGCGTTTTTGCAGTGAGCATCGGTCAGCATGGGGGAACAGCTCCAGGGGTGGGGGAACGGCCTCCCCCATAGGGAAACGGGGGAACAACTGGCCCGAGTCTACGACTTTCGGGATTTGTTCCCCCGTCTGTTCCCCCGCTTTGCCTCGGATGTAGATGGACTACAGCGAACGTCCATGCACTGTAAGTCGTTGATTCACCAAAGAAAAAGGGCGTTCACTGGACTTCAGTGAACGCCCTTGGACGTTGTAATGGTGGAGCTGGCGGGAATTGAACCCGCGTCCGCAAGCCTTCACCGGGCAGATCTACATGTTTAGCGGTCTGATTTGAGTCTCGCCACCTGTGTCGCGCAGTCGCACGCTACACAGGCCGCCAGTACCCTTAAGTCTCGCCCCAATCCAAGGTACCCGGATCGGAGCCAGCCCATGTAATTATCCTTGCAGCCGGGAGGCTCTGATTGCTCAGAACCCCCTTGCCCAGCCCATCGGCCAACTGTTGCAAGGCTCACTGGCAATTAAGCAGCGAGTGCGAAACGTTCGTCGTTTGCAGTTAGTTTGTTAAATCGAGATTTACGAGCGTGAATCAAGCTCGACATGCACCACACCGGCTCCGAACCCACGTCGAAACCAGGACAGCCCCAGACTTCCTATTTTAGGCCTGTCCCAGCAGTTGCAAGAGCTCGGAGGGAGATTTAATTGCAGCGTGCGCGCCCCAGGCATGCGGGGCCTGCGCGGAGCCCAGGTAGCCGTAGGTGGCGGCGACCGTGCCCATGCCGGCGGCCAGGCCCGCCACGATGTCGCGCTCGTCGTCGCCCACGTAGATGCATTGGCTGGCATCGATTTTCAAGCGGGCGGCCGCCTCCAGCAGTGGGGCCGGGTGCGGCTTGGCGTGCGGCGTGGTGTCGCCACTGACCACCGCGCCCGCGCTGGCAAACAGCGGCATGGCGCGCGTGAGTGGGTCGGTGAAGCGCATGGCCTTGTTGGTGACCACGCCCCAGACCAGACCCCGGGCCTGCAGCGCCTCGACCAGCGCGGGCACGCCGTCGAACACCTCGGTGAGCAGCGTCATGCGCGCTTCGTAGTTGGCAAAGAACTCTTCGCGCAGGGCGGCAAACTCCGCATCCTCGGGCCTGAGCCCGAAGGCCTCGCCCAGCATGCCGCGCGCGCCGGCACCGGCCATGGGGCGGTAGCGCGCCAAAGGCAAGGATTCCAGGCCCCGGTCGGTGCGCATCTTGTCGGCGGCAGCGGCCAGGTCGGGGGCGCTGTCGATCAGGGTGCCGTCCAGGTCGAACAGCACGGCGCGGATGTTGTGGAAGATGGGGGTCACAGGGGAAGTCGTCACAGGCAAGGGTTGTCAGGTCGAATCAAGCGGGGCGCTGTGTTGCGAACATGTAGTTCACACTGGTGTCGGCACTGAGCCAGTAACGCTTGGTGAGCGGGTTGTATTCCAGCCCGCGGGTCTGCTGCACGTCCAGGCCCGCAGCACGGCAATGCGATGCCAGTTCGCTCGGGCGGATCATCTTGGCGTATTCGTGGGTGCCGCGCGGCAGCATGTTGAGCACGTACTCGGCCCCCACGATGGCCAGCATGAAGGCCTTGGCATTGCGATGAATGGTGGAGAAGAACACCCAGCCGCCGGGCTTGACGAGTTCGGAGCAGGCCTTGACGACGGACGCCGGGTCGGGTACGTGCTCAAGCATCTCCATGCAGGTCACCACGTCGAAGCTGGCGGGCTGCTCTGCGGCGAGCGCCTCCACACTGATCTCGCGGTACTGCACCCCTTTGGTGCCAGCTTCGAGTGCATGCAACTGGGCGACGCGCAGGGCCTTGGTGGCCAGGTCGATGCCTGTCACATCGGCCCCCTTGCGGGCCATGGAGTCGGCCAGGATGCCGCCGCCGCAGCCCACATCGAGCACGCGCTTGCCGCCCAGCCCGCACAGGGCGTGGATCCAGTCCAGGCGCAAGGGGTTGATCTGGTGCAGCGGACGGAATTCACTCTCCGGGTCCCACCAGCGGTGGGCCAGTGCAGAAAACTTGGCCAGTTCGGCCGGGTCGGCGTTGAGGGGGATGGTGGTCGTTTCTTCGCTCATGGTGTGCATTGTCAACGATGATGGCCGCCGCAATGACTTCGCGCCTAAAGCCGGGCTCCAGAGAGTTTTCGGACCGCGTCTATATATATGTGCAACGTGCCATGGATTCACCCCAGGGCACTTTGTACTAGTACAAAATTCGAAAAGGTCCAGACGAAAAAAAGCCCCGTTGCCGGGGCTTCTTTGTGCAGAGCAATCGAAAGATTACTGAGCGCGGGTGCCAACCACTTCGATTTCCACGCGGCGGTTCTTGGCGCGGCCTTCAGCGGTCTTGTTGTCAGCCACTGGTTGCTTTTCGCCCTTGCCTTCGGTGTACACGCGGTTCTTTTCGATGCCCTTGGACACCAAGTAAGCCTTGACGGCTTCGGAACGGCGGACCGACAGCTTCTGGTTGTAAGCATCGGAGCCCACGGAGTCGGTGTGACCCACGGCGATGATGACTTCCAGGTTGATGCCCTTGACCTTGGAGACCAGGTCGTCCAGCTTGGCCTTGCCTTCTGCCTTCAGCACCGACTTGTCGAAGTCGAAGAATGCGTCGGCAGCGTAGGTCACCTTGCTTGCCATGACTGCGGGAGCAGCAGGCGTAGGCGCAGCAGCGGCAGGTGCTGGAGCAGCGCCAGGTGCTGGAGCAGCAGCAGGTGCGGAAGCTGGAGCGGCGATAGCGCCATCGCAGCCTGGAGCAGCGGTGGCTGGCGTCCAGTTGGCATTGCGCCAGCAGTATTCGTTGGTGCCGTTCTTCCAGACCAGTTGGCCAGAAGCATCTCTCCAGTTGTCAACGGTTTGGGCGCCAGCGGCGGTTGCGAGCGCTGCAGAGGCAAACAACATCGCCACTTTGTTCAGTTTCTTCATGGTTCTCCTCTTGGGGAAAAAGCCGCAGCCTCGCTGCGAATCAGGACGCTTGAGGTGACCATCACCCAAAGCGTTCAAACGATTGTGCCATACGTAACTAGGCAAAAGCGCCCGCACCGCATTGGGGCCCGTAGGACAAAACCGTAATTGCGACGATATGTTGCGGGAGCGCGACACGCTTTCCCCTCTAAAATGATTCTCCTTCGCCGCCACCGCCGTCCTATGACCCAGTTTGCCAAAGAAACCCTGCCCATCAGCCTCGAAGAGGAGATGCGGCGCAGTTACCTCGACTACGCGATGAGCGTGATCGTGGGCCGGGCCCTGCCCGATGCGCGCGATGGACTGAAGCCCGTACACCGGCGCGTGCTGTATGCCATGCACGAGATGGGCAACAACTACAACAGCAAGTACCGCAAGAGTGCCCAGGCGGTTGGCGAGACGATGGGTAAGTACCACCCGCACGGTGACTCTGCCATCTACGACACCATCGTGCGCATGGCCCAGCCGTTCAGCCTGCGCCACCCGTTGATCGATGGCCAGGGCAATTTCGGTTCGGTCGATGGCGACAACGCCGCAGCCATGCGGTACACCGAAATTCGCCTGGACAAGATTGCCCACGAAATGCTGGCCGACATCGACAAGGAGACTGTCGACTTCGGACCGAACTACGACGGCAGCCTGACAGAGCCGATCGTGCTGCCCAGCAAGCTGCCCAATCTGCTGGTCAATGGTTCGTCGGGCATCGCGGTGGGCATGGCCACCAACATCCCGCCGCACAACCTGAACGAAGTGGTCGACGGCTGCCTGCACATGCTGCGCAACCCCGATGCCACGGTCGATGATCTGATGGAGATCATCCCGGCACCCGACTTCCCCACGGCCGGCATCATCTACGGCATCAACGGCGTGAAGGATGGCTACCGCACCGGCCGCGGCAAGGTGGTGATGCGCGCCAAGTGCCACTTCGAGGACATCGACCGCGGCCAGCGCCAGGCGATCATCGTCGACGAGCTGCCCTACCAGGTCAACAAGAAGACGCTGCAGGAGCGCATGGCCGAGCTGGTGCACGAGAAGAAGATCGAGGGCATCAGCCACATCCAGGACGAGTCCGACAAGTCGGGCATGCGCCTGGTGATCGAGCTCAAGCGTGGCGAAGTGCCCGAGGTGGTGCTCAACAACCTGTACAAGCAGACGCAGTTGCAGGACACCTTCGGCATGAACATGGTGGCGCTGATCGACGGCCAGCCCCGCCTGTGCAACCTGCGCGACCTGATCAGCGTCTTTTTGCAGCACCGCCGCGAGGTGGTCACCCGCCGCACGGTGTTCGAGCTGCGCAAGGCGCGCGACCGCGGCCACGTGCTCGAAGGCCTGGCCGTGGCGCTGGCCAACATCGACGACTTCATCGCCATCATCCGCAACGCCCCCACCCCGCCGGTGGCCAAGGCCGAGCTGATGGCCCGCCCCTGGGACAGCAAGCTGGTGCGCGAGATGCTCACCCGCACGCGTGCCGACGGCGGCGTGATCAGCGCCGACGACTACCGCCCCGACTCGCTGGAGAAGGAATTCGGCATGGGCCAGGACGGCCTGTACCGCCTGTCGGAAACGCAGGCCCAGGAAATCCTGCAGATGCGCCTGCAGCGCCTCACCGGCCTGGAGCAGGACAAGATCGTTGCCGAATACAAGGAAGTCATGTCGGTCATCGAAGACCTGCTGGACATCCTGGCCAAGCCCGAGCGCGTCTCGACCATCATCAGCGAAGAGCTCACCTCCATCAAGACGGAGTTCGGCCAGAACAAGCTGGGCGCACGCCGCAGCATCGTCGAGTACAGCGCGCAGGACCTCTCCACCGAGGACCTGATCACCCCCACCGACATGGTGGTGACGCTCAGCCACACGGGCTACATCAAGAGCCAGCCTTTGTCCGAGTACCGCTCGCAAAAGCGCGGCGGGCGCGGCAAGCAGGCCACGGCGACGAAGGAAGACGACTGGATCGACCAGCTCTTCATCGCCAACACGCACGACTACATCCTGTGCTTCTCCAACCGCGGCCGGCTGTACTGGCTCAAGGTCTGGGAAGTGCCCGCAGGCTCGCGCGGCTCGCGCGGCCGCCCCATCGTGAACATGTTCCCGCTGCAAGAGGGCGAGAAGATCAACGTGGTGCTGGCGCTCACGGGTGATATGCGCACCTTCCCGGCAGACCGCTACGTGTTCATGTCGACCAGCATGGGCACCGTGAAGAAGACCGCGCTCGACGAATTCAGCAACCCGCGCAAGGGCGGCATCATTGCCGTCAACCTCGATGACGGCGACTACCTGATCGGCGCCGCACTCACCGATGGCCAGCACGACGTGATGCTGTTCAGCGATGGCGGCAAGGCCGTGCGCTTCGACGAGAACGACGTGCGCCCCCTGGGCCGCCAGGCCCGCGGCGTGCGCGGCATGACGCTGGAAGATGGCCAGAGCGTGATCGCCATGCTGGTGGCCGAGGACGAAACGCAAAGCGTGCTCACCGCCACCGAGAACGGCTACGGCAAGCGCACCAGCATCGTCGAGTACACGCGCCATGGCCGGGGCACCAAGGGGATGATCGCCATCCAGCAGAGCGAGCGCAACGGCAAGGTCGTGGCCGCCACCCTGGTGCATGCAGACGACGAGATCATGCTGATCACCGACAAGGGCGTGCTGGTGCGCACCCGCGTGTCCGAGATCCGGGAACTGGGCCGTGCCACGCAGGGCGTGACGCTGATCGCAATGGATGAAGGCTCGCAACTGAGCGGCCTGCAACGCATCGTGGAGAACGACGCCAACGTGATCGAGCCAGAGGGTTCGGATGAGGGTGGCGCCGGAACCGAAGGCGATGCCGCGCCAGGCGCCGACGGTACTCCAGAGTCCTGAGGGGCCGTTTGCAGGCTGCGGCACACCGGGGCGCCGGGTGCCGCAGGCCCTACCCATCGGGCAGCAAGCGACAGCAGTGCGGGCCACAGCGGGCAGCAAGCCGCCAGGCCCATCGAACGACAGTCTTATTTTTCGTTTTCAGATGAACCGCCCCTACAACTTCTCCGCCGGCCCCGCCGCCATCCCCGCCGAAGTGCTGCAGCAAGCCGCCTCCGAAATGCTGGACTGGCACGGCAGCGGCATGGGCGTGATGGAGATGAGCCACCGCGGCAAGGAGTTTCTGTCCATCTACCAGCAGGCCGAGGCCGACCTGCGCACGCTGCTGGCCGTGCCGGCGAACTTCAAGATCCTGTTCATGCAGGGCGGCGGCCTGGCCGAGAACGCCATCGTGCCGCTGAACCTCTCGCGCGCCGCCGCGGTGGACTTCGTGGTCACCGGCAGTTGGAGCCAGAAGTCGCAGAAGGAGGCGCGCAAGTACGCCTCCGAAGTCAACATCGCCGCCAGCAGCCAGGACAGCGACTTCACAACCCTGCCCGCCCCCGCCACCTGGAGCCTGAGCCGGGGCGCCAGCTACCTGCACATCTGCAGCAACGAGACCATCAACGGCATCGAGTTCCACGAACTGCCCGACCTCAAGGCCCTGGGCTCGGATGCCCCCCTGGTCATAGACTTCTCGTCCCACGTGGCCTCGCGCAGCGTGGACTGGTCGCGCGTAGGCCTGGCCTTTGGCGGCGCGCAGAAGAACCTGGGCCCTGCCGGCCTGACCCTGGTGGTGGTGCGCGAGGACCTGCTGGGCCATGCCCTGCCCGCCTGCCCGAGCGCCTTCGACTACAAGACTGTGGCGGACAACGAGTCCATGTACAACACTCCGCCCACCTGGGGCATCTACGTGGCGGGCCTGACCTTCCAGTGGCTGCTGCGCCAGCGCGAGGGCGAGCTGACCGGTGTGGCCGCGATGGAGCAGCGCAACATCGCCAAGGCCGAGTTGCTCTACAACGCCATCGACGCCTCGCAGCTTTATGTGAACAAGGTGGCCGTCAACTGCCGTTCGCGCATGAACATCCCCTTCTTCCTGCGCGACGAGTCGCGCAACGATGCCTTCCTGGCCGGCGCGCGCGAGCGCGGCCTGCTGCAACTCAAGGGCCACAAGTCCGTGGGCGGCATGCGCGCCAGCGTGTACAACGCCATGCCATTGGCCGGTGTACAGGCGCTGGTGGACTACATGCGAGAATTTGAACAAAAGCGCGCCTGAGCCCCTGCCCCTCCCTCTCATCCGGACGCCAGCCCGAAAAGTTGCCTCTTACATGACCCAACCGCAAGCCTCCCCTGATCTCGCCAGCCTGCGCGTGCAGATCGACTCCATCGACCAGCAATTGCTCACGCTGCTCAACCAGAGGGCCCTGGTGGCCGAACAGGTCGGCGAGGTCAAGAAGCGCGAGGGCACGCCGTTCTTTCGCCCCGACCGCGTGGCCCAGGTCATCGACAAGATCCAGACCGCCAACCCGGGCCCGCTCAAGGGCGCGCACGTGGCCGCCATCTGGCGCGAGATCATGTCCGCCTGCCTGGCGCTCGAATCGCCCCAGCGCGTGGCCGTGCTCGGCCCCGAGGGCACCTTCTGCGAGCAGGCGGCCATCGAGTTCTTCGGCGGCGCCGCCGACCTGATGTACTGCGCCAACTTCGACGAGGTGTTCCACGCCACGGCCGCAGGCAGCGCCCAGTACGGCGTGGTGGGCGTGGAGAACTCCACCGAAGGCGTGGTCACGCGCTCGCTCGACCTGTTCCTGCACACCCCCACCCATGTGGTGGGCGAGGTCAGCCTGCTGGTGCGCCACAACCTGCTGCGCACCAGCAATTCGCTGGACGGCATCGAGGCGGTGCTGGCCCACCCGCAGGCCCTGGCGCAATGCCAGGCCTGGCTGTCCAAGCACCTGCCGCATGCCGAGCGCCGCCCGGTGTCGAGCAATGCCGAAGGCGCCCGGCTGGCCACGACCAACCCTGCCTGGGCCGCGCTGTCGAGCGAACGCGCCGCCACCCAGTTCGGCCTGCACATCGTCTCGCACGCCATCCAGGACGATGCCTACAACCGCACGCGCTTTGCCATCATCTGCCTGCCGCACACGCTGCAGACCCCACCGCCCTCGGGCAAGGACTGCACCAGCCTGGTGGTCTCGGTGCCCAACCGGCCCGGCGCCGTGCACGACCTGCTGGTGCCGCTCAAGACCCACGGCGTGTCCATGACGCGCTTAGAATCGCGCCCTGCGCGCACCGGCCAGTGGGAGTATTACTTCTACATCGACCTGGACGGCCACCCCGCCCAGCCCCACCTGGCGCGCGCGCTCGAAGAGCTGCGCAGCCTGTGCGCCTTCTACAAGGTGCTGGGCACCTACCCGGTCGCGCCATGACGCCAGCGCGCACCGCCCGATGCCTGGCCACCGCCCCCCTGGGGACGGCTGCGCTCTCGCGGGGAACAGCCCCGCACCGATACATGCCGGAATCGCACCATGTTTGAACAATTGGGACTCATCGGCTGCGGCCTCATGGGCGGCTCCTTCGCCCTGGCGATGAAAAAGGCCGGCCTGGTCAAGCGCGTGGTCGGCTACAGCAAGTCGCCCTCCACCACGGACCGTGCGCGCCAGATGGGCGTGATCGACGTGGAGGCCCCCTCGGCCCTGCTGGCCGTGGCCGGCGCCGACATCGTGCTGGTGGCCGTGCCCGTCTCTGCCACCGAAGCCACGCTCAAGGCCATCAAGCACCTGGTCACGCCCAACATGCTGATCATGGACGTGGGCTCCACCAAGGCCGACGTGGTGCAGGCCGCACGCCGCGCGCTGCGCGACCAGGTGGGCTCGTTCGTGCCCGCCCACCCCATCACGGGCCGCGAGGTCGCGGGCGTGGAGCACGCCGATGCCGAGCTGTACACCGGCCGCCAGGTCATCCTGACCCCCACCGAGAAAACGCTGACCACCCAGCTCAGCCAGGCCGAGACCGTGTGGACCGCGCTGGGCTGCCGCGTGAGCAGCATGTCGCCCGAATCGCACGACGCGGCCTTTGCCGCCGTGAGCCACCTGCCCCACCTACTGGCCTTTGCCATGATGAACAGCATCACCGGCCAGAACGATGGCGACGACTTCCTGTCGCTGGCAGGTCCGGGCTTTCGCGATTTCACGCGCATTGCCGCCAGCGACCCCAAGGTCTGGCGCGATATCCTGCTGGCCAACCGCGAGGAATTGCTGGCCCAGTCGCGCCTGTTCCAGCAGACCCTGCAGAACATCGAGCAGGCCATGCAAAAGAGCGACGCGCAGGCGCTCGAGGACATGATCACCCTGGCCAGCGAGACCCGCGCGCACTGGCGCATGGGCGCGCAGCGCACGAGCAAGGGGCGCTGATGTTCAGCACACCCTATCTCGACCTGCCGGCCCTTGACGCGGCGGGCGGCGAAGTCCACCTGCCCGGCTCCAAGAGCATCTCCAACCGCGTGCTGCTGCTGGCCGCACTGAGCACAGGCACCACCACCGTGCACGACCTGCTGGCCTCGGACGACACGCGCGTCATGCTCGACGCCCTGCGCCAGATCGGCTGCACGGTGGACGAGGACGGCAGCACCGTGCGCATCACCGGCCTGGGCGGCGCCACACCCCGCTCACCGGCCAGGCTGTTCATGGGCAATGCCGGCACGGCCATGCGCCCGCTCACCGCCGCGCTGTCGCTGCTGGGCGGCGAGTTCGAGCTGTCGGGCGTGCCGCGCATGCACGAGCGCCCCATCGGCGACCTGGTCGATGCGCTGCGCCAGCTCGGTTGCCGCATCGACTACCTGGGTAATGATGGCTACCCGCCGCTGCGCATTGCGCACGGCCAGGGTGTGCCGGCCCTGGCGCTGGCCGCGCCCATCCGCGTGCGCGGCGACGTGTCCAGCCAGTTCCTCACGGCCCTGCTCATGGCGCTGCCCCTGGCAGCACGCGACCAGGACATCGTGATCGACGTGGTGGGCGAGCTGATCTCCAAGCCCTACATCGCCATCACGCTGCAGCTGCTTGCCCGCTTCGGCATCGAGGTCACACACCAGGACTGGCAGCGCTTCACCATTGCTGCGGGCAGCCAGTACCGCTCGCCCGGCGACATCCATGTGGAGGCCGACGCCTCCTCGGCCAGCTACTTCATTGCGCTGGGCGCCATTGCCGCCGGGCACGAAGGCCTGCCCGAAGGCATCCGCATCCATGGCGTGGGGCTCGACTCCATCCAGGGCGACATCCGCTTCGTGGAGGCGGCCCGCGCCATGGGCGCGCAGGTCACCGGCGGCGCCAACTGGCTGCACATCCGCCGCGGCGCGCCCGGCGAGGGCTGGCCCCTGAAGGCCATCGACCTCGATTGCAACCACATTCCCGACGCGGCCATGACATTGGCGGTGATGGCGCTGTACGCAGAGGGCACCACCACGCTGACCAACATCGCCAGTTGGCGCGTGAAGGAAACCGACCGCATCGCCGCCATGGCGACCGAGCTGCGCAAGCTCGGCGCCACGGTGGAGGAAGGCACCGATTTCATCCGCGTGACCCCGCCCGCGCAGTTGGCCGACTGGAAGGCCGCCAGCATCCACACCTACGATGACCACCGCGTGGCCATGTGCTTCTCGCTCGCGGCGTTCAATCCTGCCAGGTTGCCGGTGCGCATCGAAGACCCCAGGTGCGTGGCCAAGACCTTCCCGGACTATTTCGAGGCACTGTTTTCGGTGGCGCATGCGGCCACCGAGCGCACCCCGGTGATCTGCATCGACGGCCCCACCGCCTCGGGCAAGGGCACTGTGGCGGCGGCCGTGGCCCAGCGCCTGGGCTACCGCTTCCTCGACTCGGGCGCCATGTACCGCATCACGGCTCTGGCGGCCATCCGCCAGGGCCTGGCCATCGACGCGGCACACGAAACCCGCATTGCCGACATGGCCAAGACCCTGCCCGTGCACTTCGAGGGTGGGCGCGTGTTGCTGGGCCAGGACGACGTCACCGACGATATCCGCACCGAAGAGGCGGGCATGAACGCCTCGCGCGTATCGTCCCTGCCCGCCGTGCGCGAGGCCCTGGTGGACCTGCAGCACAGCTTTCGGCGTCTGCCAGGCCTGGTGGCGGACGGCCGCGACATGGGCACGGTGATCTTCCCCGAAGCCCCGCTCAAGGTGTATCTGACGGCCAGCGCCGCCTGCCGCGCGGAGCGCCGATATAAGCAGTTGATTTCAAAGGGATTTTCGGCTAACATAGCCGACCTTCGTGCAGACCTAGAGGCGCGCGATGCGCGGGACAGCTCCCGCAGCGTCGCCCCCTTGAAGCCCGCGCAGGACGCCCTGGTACTGGACAACTCCGAATTGACGATTGATGAAGCCGTCGATCAGGTGCTTGTCTGGTGGCAGGAGCGGCAGCCTTTCGCAGCCCCGGCCGCGCAGGGCTGACTGGCAGGGCCGCAAGGCGCTGCAAGCCAGGGCGCAAGCCCTGCACGGCCCCAATGGCACCGCTCGCTCACCAGCGCACGGGCCCTGTGGATCAACCACCACCTAACCGCGGCTTTGCCGCAAAAAACCACCGCAAGCAGCTATAAAAACGGAAGCAATGGTGCTCCCGGAATCCTGTTTGTGGCAAGGAAACACATGTCAGAATCTTTTGCCGCCCTTTTTGAAGAATCCCTGCAGCGTACCGAAATGCGCCCAGGCGAAGTGATCACCGCCGAAGTCGTGCGCGTGGAACACAACTTCGTCGTGGTCAACGCCGGCCTCAAGTCCGAAGCCTACGTGCCGCTGGAAGAATTCAAGAACGACAAGGGCGAAGTCGAAGTCCAAGTGGGTGACTTCGTGTCGGTGGCCATTGGCTCCATCGAAAACGGCTACGGCGACACCATCCTGTCGCGCGACACCGCCAAGCGCCTGGCTTCGTGGATGAGCCTGGAAAAGGCCCTGGAATCCGGCGAATTCGTCACCGGCACCACCAGCGGCAAGGTCAAGGGCGGCCTGACCGTTCTGGTCAACGGCATCCGCGCATTCCTGCCCGGTTCGCTGATCGACACGCGTCCTATCAAGGACCTGACGCCCTACGAGAACAAGACCCTGGAATTCAAGGTCATCAAGCTCGACCGCAAGCGCAACAACGTGGTGCTGAGCCGCCGCGCCGTGGTGGAAGCTTCCATGGGCGAAGAGCGCGCCAAGCTGATGGAAACCTTGAAGGAAGGCTCCATCGTTCAAGGCGTGGTCAAGAACATCACCGAATACGGTGCGTTCGTGGACCTGGGCGGCATCGACGGCCTGCTGCACATCACCGACATGGCATGGCGCCGCGTGCGTCACCCATCGGAAGTGGTGACGGCTGGCCAGGAAATCACCGCCAAGATCCTCAAGTTCGACACCGAAAAGAACCGTGTCTCGCTGGGTCTGAAGCAAATGGGCGACGACCCATGGATGGGCGTGAACCGCCGCTACCCCCAGAGCACGCGCCTGTTCGGCAAGATCACGAACATTGCCGACTACGGCGCGTTCGTCGAACTCGAGCCGGGCATCGAAGGCCTGGTGCACGTCTCCGAAATGGACTGGACCAACAAGAACATCGCTCCCGCCAAGCTGGTTTCGCTGGGCGACGAAGTCGAAGTCATGGTTCTGGAAATCGACGAAGACAAGCGCCGCATCAGCCTGGGCATGAAGCAGTGCAAGGCCAACCCATGGCAAGAATTCGCACAGGACACGAAGCGCGGTGACCGCGTCAAGGGTCCGATCAAGTCGATCACCGACTTCGGCGTGTTCGTGGGTCTGGCTGCCGGCATCGACGGCCTGGTTCACCTGTCCGACCTCTCGTGGAACGAACCCGGCGAAGCCGCCGTTCGCAACTACAAGAAGGGCCAGGAAGTGGAAGCCATCGTGCTGGCCGTGGACGTGGACCGCGAACGCATCTCGCTGGGCATCAAGCAGCTCGACGGCGACCCGTTCACCACGTTCGTGACCGTGAACGACAAGGGCCAGACGGTGACCGGCAAGGTCAAGACCGTGGACGCCCGTGGCGCTGAAATCGACCTCGGCGAAGACATCGTGGGCTACCTGCGCGCTTCGGAAATCTCCCGCGACCGCGTGGAAGATGCCCGCAACGTGCTCAAGGAAGGCGACGAAGTCACTGCCGTGGTGGTCAATGTGGATCGCAAGACCCGCAACATCCAGCTGTCGATCAAGCAAAAGGACATGGCCGACGAGCAAGGCGCCATGGCCAACCTGAGCCAGCAATCGAGCCGCGAAAGCGCCGGTACGACCAGCCTGGGCGCCCTGCTGCGCGCCAAGCTGGACAACTCCGACAAGTGATAATCTGACCCCTTGAAGGTCAGTCAGCGGGCGCCTAGTGCGCCCGCTGCTCATTCACCCCTACATTGACGCCATGACCCGCTCTGACCTTGTTGAAGAACTGGCCGCCCGCTTTGGCCAGCTCACCCACCGCGATGCCGAATACGCCGTCAAGACCATTCTTGACGCGGTGGGCGACGCGCTGGTGCGCGGCCATCGCATCGAGATCCGGGGTTTTGGCAGCTTCTCGGTGAACCACCGTCCACCGCGCATGGGCCGCAACCCACGCAGCGGCGAAGCCGTGGCGATCCCGGAAAAGCGCGTGCCCCATTTCAAGCCGGGCAAGGCCCTGCGCGAAGCCGTGGACAAGCGCACGGCGGAAATGGAAGACAGCACGCCCGTGGTGCAGGCACCCGCGAAAGCCACTGGCACGTCGGGTTGACGCACCAGACGGGCGCAGCGCTGCCAGATGACACGCTCCCCATGGGGGTGCACACCATTTTGGCGCCGTAGAATCTCCCCACCACCGGGGAGCCCCATGAAATACCTCCTGTGGCTGCTCAAGGCAGCCATTTTTTTTACCCTCTTCGCTTTCGCGCTGAACAACCAGCAGGACGCCACCGTGCACTTCTTCTTCGGCACGCAATGGCGCGCGCCGCTGGTGCTGGTCGTGCTCACGGCCTTCTCCGCCGGCCTCATCGTGGGCGTGCTGGGCATGGTGCCGCGCTGGTGGAAGCACCGCAGCGCGGCGCGCCAGGCCCTCAAGCAGGCGCCACCCGCCAAGGCCGCCGTCCCCGCCGAAGCCGCACCTGCCGAGATGCCGCCCATCCATGGAATTTGACCTCAGCTGGATTTTGCTGGGCCTGCCGTTGGCCTTCGTGCTTGGCTGGCTGGCATCGCGCTTCGACCTGCGCCAACTGCGTGCCGAGAACCGGCGCGCACCCAAGGCCTACTTCAAGGGCCTGAACTTCCTGCTCAACGAGCAGCAGGACCAGGCCATCGATGCCTTCATCGAGGCGGTGCAGAACGACCCCGACACCTCGGAGCTGCACTTTGCCCTCGGCAACCTGTTTCGCCGCCGCGGCGAGTACGACCGGGCCGTGCGTGTGCACGAGCACCTGCTCTCGCGCGGCGACCTGGGCCGCACCGACCGTGAACGTGCCCAGCATGCGCTGGCGCTCGACTTCCTCAAGGCCGGCCTGCTCGATCGTGCAGAAGACGCGCTGAACCGCCTGGAAGGCACGCCCTTCGAGGCCCAGGCCCGGCTGGCGCTGCTGGCCATCTACGAGCGCTCGCGCGACTGGCCCCATGCCACCACCATTGCGCGCAAGATGCACGACGCCGACCAGGGCGACTTCAGCACCCGCCAGGCGCATTACCTGTGCGAGCAGGCAGCGGCCCTCAGCGGCCAGGCCGACCATGCCGGCGCCCTGGCCCTGCTGGAGCAGGCCGTGGCCGCTGCCCCCGGCGCCGCACGCGCGCGCATCGACATGGCGCGCCTGCAGCACCTCATGGGCCAGCCCGCCGCCGCGCTGGCCACCCTGAAGGCGCTGGGCGAGCACAACCCTGCCGCCCTGCCCCTGGCCGCACCGCTGATGGTCGAGGCCGCAGCCAGCACCGGGCGCAGCACGGAAGCCCAGGCATTGCTGCAGGAGCACTACGACAGCGCGCCCTCGCTCGACGTGCTGGAAAGCCTGGTCGCCATTGACACGGCGCAGGGTGCAGGCGAAGGCGCCCGCCAGCGCTATGTGGACCACCTGGACAAGGAGAAATCCCTGGTGGCCGCCGCCAAGTGGCTGGCGGGCGAGAAGCTGGAGCACGAGTCCTTCCACCCGCAGGTCCAGCGCGCGCTGGACCACGCCGTCAAGCCCCTCACCCGCTACCGCTGCGCGGCCTGCGGCTTCGAGGCGCGCCAGCACTTCTGGCAATGCCCGGGCTGCCAGACCTGGGACAGCTACCCGGCTCGGCGCGTGGAAGAACTGTAGCGGTGGCACAAGAGACTTGATCCCCGGGTGCCGACCGATATGATGATCGGCACCACAACACCGAGGGAGTCGTATCCATGTTCAAGAAATTCCTGTTCATCATCGCCCTGCTGTTTGCCGGCACCGCATTTGCGGCCGTGGACGTGAACAAGGCCAGCGCGGCCGAACTGGACGGCATCAAGGGCATCGGCCCGGCCATGTCCGAGAAGATCATCAACGAGCGCAAGGCCAGCGAGTTCAAGGACTGGAACGACTTCATCGGCCGCGTCGGCGGCGTGGGCGAGAAGACGGCGGCCAAGTTCTCGGCCGAGGGCCTGACCGTCAACGGCAAGCGCTTCAGCGCCGCAGCCCAGGCCAAGGCCGACAAGAAGAAGAAAGACGCAGAAACCAAGGCGAGCAAGACCGCCAAAGGCGATGACAAGCCCGCCAGCAAGAAGAAGGACAAAGCGGCCGCACCTGCTACCGCTGCGTCCACCCCCCAGGCAGCTGCCAGCGACGCAAAGAAGTAAGGCTCGGACTGCGCCCCGGGCCCACCCGCATGCCCACCAGCCCGCTTCGGCGGGCTTTTTCATGGGCGCAGCCCGTGCCCTGCAGGCGCAGCCTCTCCGGACCTCACAAAGGGACTTTCGAGGCACACCCTAAAATCGTTCGGGCATGTCCCTGATCACCCTCATCCTTCTCCCCTTCATCGGCAGTCTTCTGGCGGCTATCCTGCCCGCCAACGCCCGCAACACCGAGTCCACCCTGGCCGGGCTCATCGCCCTGTTCTGCACGGTGCAGGCCGCGCTGTACTTCCCCCAGATCGCGGGCGGCGAGGTGCTGCGCCAGGAGATCAGCTGGCTGCCGGCGCTGGGCCTGAACCTGGTGATACGGCTCGACGGCTTTGCCTGGATGTTCTGCATGCTGGTGCTGGGGGTGGGGTCGCTGGTGGTGCTGTATGCACGCTACTACATGTCGGCGGCCGATCCGGTGCCGCGCTTCTTCTCGTTCTTTCTGGCCTTCATGGGCGCCATGGTGGGCGTGGTGCTCTCGGGCAACATCATCCAGATCGCGCTGTTCTGGGAGCTGACCAGCCTGTTCTCCTTCCTCCTGATCGGCTATTGGCACCACCGCAAGGATGCGCGGCGCGGGGCGCGCATGGCGCTCACCGTCACGGGCACCGGCGGGCTGTGCATGCTGGCCGGCATGCTGGTGCTGGGCCACATCGTGGGCAGCTACGACCTGGACCACGTGCTGGCCGCAGGCGCGCTGATCAAGGCGCACCCGCTGTACCTCACGGCGCTGGTGCTGGTCCTGCTGGGCGCCTTCACCAAGAGCGCGCAGTTCCCTTTCCACTTCTGGCTGCCGAACGCCATGGCGGCGCCCACGCCGGTGTCGGCCTATCTGCATTCGGCCACCATGGTCAAGGCCGGCGTGTTCCTGCTGGCACGCCTCTGGCCTGCATTGGCGGGCACCGAGCAGTGGTTCTGGCTGGTGGGTGGCGCGGGCCTGTGCACGCTGCTGGTGGGCGGCTATGCGGCCATGTTCCAGAACGACCTCAAGGGGCTGTTGGCCTATTCCACCATCTCGCACCTGGGGCTCATCACGCTGCTCTTGGGCCTGAACAGCCCGCTGGCCGCCGTGGCGGCGGTGTTCCACATCATGAACCACGCGACCTTCAAGGCCTCGCTGTTCATGGCGGCCGGCATCGTCGACCATGAAAGCGGCACGCGCGACATCCGCCGCCTGTCGGGCCTGGTGCGCATGATGCCCATCACCGGCACGCTGGCCATGGTAGCCAGTGCCGCCATGGCGGGCGTGCCCCTGCTCAACGGCTTCCTGTCCAAGGAGATGTTCTTTGCCGAAACGGTGTTCGTGAACACCACGCCCTGGCTCGAAATGCTGCTGCCCGTAGCCGCCACCGTGGCCGGCATCTTCAGCGTGGCCTACTCGCTGCGCTTCACGGTCGATGTGTTCTGGGGCCCGCCCGCCACCGACCTGCCCCGCACCCCGCACGAGCCCCCGCACTGGATGCGCGTGCCGGTCGAGTTGCTGGTGCTGGCCTGCCTGGTGGTGGGCACTTTGCCGGCCTGGTCCGTGGGCGCCGTGCTGCAGGCCGCTGCGCGGCCCGTGGTGGGGGGCGAGCTGCCCACATACAGCCTGGCGGTCTGGCACGGCTTCAACACCCCGTTCGTGATGAGCCTGGTGGCGCTGGCGGGCGGTATTGCGCTGTACCTGCTGCTGCGCTGGCTGCGCGCTCGCGGCGCGCTCGATGCACCGCCGCTCATGCGCCACATCAGCGGTCAGCAGTTGTTTGACGGCACCCTGGCGCGGCTTTCACTGGCTGGGCGCAACGGCCGGCGCCTGCTGGGCACCGAGCGCCTGCAGTGGCAGATGCTGTGGCTGGTGGCCGCAGCCCTGGTGGCAGGCACGCTGCCGCTGTGGGCACGCGGCCTGCCCATCGGTGCGCGCGAGCAGTTGCCCCTCTCGCCCGCGTTCGCGGTGCTGTGGTTCCTGGGCTCCATGTGTGCCGTGGCTGCGGCCTGGCAGGCCAAGTACCACCGGCTGGCGGCACTGACCTTGCTGGGCGGCGCGGGGCTGTGCACCTGCCTGACCTTCCTGTGGTTCTCGGCACCCGATCTGGCGCTCACGCAGATCGTGGTGGAGGTGGTGACCACCATCCTCATCCTGCTGGGCCTGCGCTGGCTGCCCCGGCGCGACGAGAGCCTGCGGGTGCCCACGCTGGCCCAGGAGCGCCGCACGCAGCTGCGCCGCTACCGCGACATGACCCTGGCCCTGCTCACCGGCGGCGGCATGGCGCTGCTGTCGTTCGCCATGATGAGCCGGCCCTTCCCCGAGAGCACCTCCACCTTCTTCCTGGAGCGTGCGCTCACCGACGGCGGTGGCACCAACGTGGTCAACGTGATGCTGGTCGATTTCCGCGGCTTCGACACCTTCGGCGAGATCGTGGTGCTGGGCATCGTGGCCCTCACGGTGTATGCGCTGCTGCGGCGCTTTCGCCCGGCGCGCGAGGTGATGGACCTGCCGCCCCAGCAGCGTGCCGTGCCGGCCGACGTGGCCACCGACCTGGCCAATCCGCGCCAGACCATGGACACCGCCGTAGGCTACCTCATGGTGCCCGCCGTGCTGGTGCGCCTGCTGCTGCCTTTTGCGACCCTGGTGGCGGTGTACCTCTTCATGCGCGGGCACAACGAGCCCGGCGGCGGCTTCGTGGCCGGGCTCGTCTTCTCGGTGGCACTGCTGCTTCAGTACATGGTGTCGGGCACGTCGTGGGTGGAAGACCACTTGCCGCTGTACCCGCGCCGCTGGATCGGCGCGGGCCTGCTTGTCGCCCTGGCCACGGGCCTGGGTGCGCTGTTCTGGGGCTACCCCTTCCTCACCAGCCACACGGCACACCTGCACCTCCCGGTGGTGGGCGAGGTGCATGTGGCCAGCGCCCTGTTCTTCGACATCGGCGTGTTCACGCTGGTGGTGGGCTCCACCTTGCTGATCCTCACGGCCATTGCCCACCAGTCGGTGCGCAGCCACCGCTACAACGCCCGCGCTGCCGAGGAAGCGCAGGAGGAACAGGCCGCCGCCATGGCTGCCGCATCGGTCGCCAGCGCCCCCCACGACAACGCCCAAGGAGCCCACTGATGGAACTGATTCTGGCCCTGGCCATTGGCGTGCTCACCGGTTCGGGCGTATGGCTGCTGCTGCGCCCGCGCACCTTCCAGATCATCATGGGGCTGGCGCTGCTGTCGTACGCCGTGAACCTGTTCATCTTCAGCATGGGCCGCCTGGGCCTTGCCATCAACAAGGAGCCGGTCCTGCGGGCCGGCCTGCCGCAGGACCTGGCGCACTACGCCGACCCCATGCCCCAGGCGCTCACGCTCACAGCCATCGTGATCGGCTTTGCCATGACGGCGCTGTTCCTGGTGGTGCTGCTGGCATCGCGCGGCATGTCGGGCACCGACCATGTGGACGGCACCAGCGCCAAAGACGCGCAGGAGATGCCATGATGGGCGAGCTGACCGCACACGTCACGGCGCTGCTGATGCCGCACCTGATCCTGGCGCCGATTGCGCTGCCGCTGCTCACGGCCGGGCTCATGCTGCTGCTGCGCGAGGAGCGCCAGCGCACCAAGGTGGTCATGAACGTGGGCTCCACGCTCCTCGGCCTCGTCATCGCCGTGCTGCTGCTGGTGCAGGCCAAGCAGCCTGGCGTGCAGACCAGCCTGGGGGTCTACCTGCCCGGCAACTGGCCGGCGCCCTTCGGCATCGTGCTGGCGCTCGACCGCCTGTCGGCCATGATGCTGGTGCTGGCCAGCACGGTGGCGCTGGCCACGGTGCTGTTCTCGGTCGCACGCTGGCACAAGGCGGGGGTGCACTTCCACCCGCTGTTCCAGTTCCAGCTCATGGGGCTGGCGGGTGCCTTCCTCACGGCCGACCTGTTCAACCTGTTCGTGTTCTTCGAGATCATGCTGGCGGCCTCCTACGGGCTGCTGCTGCACGGGTCGGGCCGTCCACGCGTGTCGGCCGGGCTGCACTACATCGCGATCAACCTCGCGGCGTCATCGCTGTTCCTGATCGGCGTGTCCATGCTCTACGGCATCACCGGCACGCTGAACATGGCCGACCTGGCGCGTGGCATCGCGGGCATCGACCCGTCCGACCGGGGGCTGCTGCATGCAGCGGCCGGCATCCTGGCCGTGGCCTTTCTCATCAAGGCAGCCGTGTGGCCGCTCAACTTCTGGCTGGTGCCGGCCTACAGCGCGGCCACCGCGCCGGTGGGCGCGCTGTTCGCGCTCATGACCAAGGTGGGCGTGTACAGCATCCTCAGGCTGTGGACGCTGATGTTCAGCAGCGATGCGGGCGACTCGGCCCAGTTCGGCAGCCAGTGGATCATCGGCGCGGGCCTGGTGACCATGGCCTTTGGCGCCATCGGCATGCTGGGCTCGCAGCGCCTGGGGCACCTTGCGGGCTACGCGGCCATCCTCTCGTCGGGCACGCTGCTGGCGGCGCTGGGCTTCGGGCAGACCCTGCTCACGGCCGGGCTGCTGTACTACCTGCTGGGCTCCACGCTGGCCGTGAGCGCCCTCTTCTTGCTGACCGATTTGATCGACCGCTGGCGCAACGATGGCTCCAACCTCGCGCCCTACGAGCAGACGGACGACGCCCCCTTCTTAACCCCCGACCTGGTGCCCGCGCAGGGCCTGAACCTGGACGACAAGGAGGAGGTGCTGATCGGCCAGGTCATTCCCGCCGCCGTGGCTTTCCTGGGCCTGGCCTTCATGGCCTGCACCCTGGTGATCGCCGGGCTGCCGCCGCTGCCCGGCTTCGTGGGCAAGTTCGCAATGATCCATGCCCTGCTCAACCCGCTGGGCCTGGGGCCATCGGGCGGGCTCGTGCTCGGGTCTGCGGGCTGGGCGCTGCTGGCACTGATGGTGGGCACGGGCCTGCTGGCGCTGATCGCACTCACCCGTGCCGGCATACGGCATTTCTGGGCATCGCACGGGCGTGCGTCGCCCAAGCTGCTGGTGCTCGAAGGCCTGCCCATTGCCCTGCTGCTCACCGGCTGCGCGCTGCTGACCTGGCAGGCGGGCGCGGTGATGCGCTACACCCAGGCCACGGCCGATGCCCTGCACGCGCCCAGCACCTATGTGCAGGCCGTGATGTCCGCCAGGCCCATCCCCAACCCGCCCGGCACGGCACCGGGCGCCAACGGAAGGCCGCAGTGATGATCAAGCGCATCCTCCCCGCCCCTGTGCTGTCGCTGGCGCTGCTCGCCCTGTGGCTGCTGCTCAACCGCTCGGTCAGCGCTGGCCACATCGTGCTGGGCGGTCTCCTCGCTCTCGCCATTCCACTGCTCACGGCAGGGCTGCGCCCTGTGCCCGTGCGCATCCGCGCGCCGGGAGCGGTGCTGCGCCTGGCGCTGACCGTCATGGCCGACACCGTGCAATCGAACATCGCCGTCTCTCGGCTGCTGCTGTCGCCCGGCCGCAGGCGCCACCCCTCGGGCTTCGTGCAGATCCCGCTGGAGCTGCGCGACGCGAATGCCCTGGCGGTGCTGGCCGTCATCGTCAGCATCGCCCCGGGTACGGCCTGGGCCGAACTCTCGGTGGACCGCAGCATGCTGATGCTGCACGTGCTGGAGGTGGACGACGCCCAGGCCGTTGCCGCGCAGATCAAGCAGCGCTACGAGCGCCCCCTGATGGAGATCTTTGAATCATGACCCCGATACTCGACTGGGCCCTGCCCGCCGCCCTCTTCATGCTGGTGCTGGCCATGGGCTGTGCGCTGGCCCGCCTGCTTAAGGGCCCCTCGGCGCAGGACCGGGTGCTGGCGCTGGACTGCATGTACCTCAACGGCATGCTTGCCATGCTGGTGCTGGGTCTCTTGTACGGCAGCAAGAACTACTTCGAGGCGGCACTGCTGCTGGCACTGTTCAGCTTCGTCGGGTCCATGGCCATGGCCAAGTTCCTGCTGCGCGGCGAGGTGATCGAATGACCAACACCGCCGCCCTGCCCCTGTGGCTGGAGGTCGTGGTGGCTGCGCTGGTGCTGCTGGGCGCGGGCATGGCCCTGCTCGGCGCCACCGGCCTGCTGCGCCTGCCGACCTTCTTCGAGCGCATGCATGCGCCCTCCATCGCCGCCACCATGGGCTGCTGGTGCATCATGCATGCCACGGTGGTCTACTTCTCGGTCGCGGACGGCAGCCTGGCACTGCATGCCCTGCTGATCGCCGGCTTCGTGGCGGTCACCGTGCCGGTGACCTCGATCTTCCTGATGCGTGCAGCCCTCTTCCGGGCCCGCCAGGCTGGGCAGGACGTGCCGCCCAGCCTGAGCAGCGTCACGCCTGCTGGACAAAAAGACTCCTGAGCGCGAAACGTCAACCGGGTGTTCCGAAGCCGCCGCCCCCTGGCGTGTGGATCTCGAAGATATCGCCCGGCTGCATCTGCGCCTGGCCGATGTGGTCCAGGGCTTCCACCTTGCCATTGGCCCGCACCACCTTGTTGACGCCCACGGCCCCCGGTGAACCGCCGGCCATGCCGAAGGCGCCATGGTGGCGGCCATTGGAGAGGATGCTGGCCGTCATGGGCTCCAGGAAGCGCACGCGGCGCACACCGCCGTCACCGCCCGCCCAGCGCCCCGCGCCGCCCGAGCCCTTGCGGATCTCGTAGCCTTCCAGGCGCACGGGGAAGCGGAACTCCAGCACCTCGGGGTCCGTCAGGCGCGAGTTGGTCATGTGGCACTGCACCACGCTCGTGCCCGCAAAGCCGTCCACCAGCGCACCTGAGGCATCCCACACGCCGCCGGCACCACTGCCGCCCGAGATGGTCTCGTAATACTGGTAGCGCTCGCTGCCGAAGGTGAAGTTGTTCATGGTGCACTGCCCCGCCGCCATCAGGCCCAGCGCGCCATAGAGGGCGTTGGTGATGCAGGTGGAGGTCTCCACGTTGCCCGCGACCACCGAGGCCGGCGGGTTCGGGTTGAGCATGGAGCCCGGCGGGATGATGACCTTGAGCGGCTTGAGACAGCCCGCGTTGAGCGGAATGTCGTCCTGCACCAGGGTGCGGAACACGTAGAGCACGGCCGCCATGCACACTGCCGTGGGCGCATTGAAGTTATGCGTCTGCTGCGCGCTGGTGCCCGTGAAGTCGATCTCGGCGCTGCGGTTCTTGGCATCCACGCGCACGGCCACGGTGATTTGCGAGCCATTGTCCAGCGGCAGCGTGAAATGCCCGTCCTTCAGGCGCGTGATCACGCGGCGCACCGATTCCTCGGCGTTGTCCTGCACATGGAGCATGTAGGCCTGCACGACATCCAGGCCGAACTCGCCCACCATGCGGCGCAGCTCCTGCTGGCCCTTTTCGTTGGCGGCGATCTGCGCGCGCAGGTCGGCCATGTTCTGCTGCGGGTTGCGCGAGGGGTACTCGCCGCTCTCGAGCAGCGCGATCATCTCCGCCTCGCGCAGCACGCCGCGCTCGACCAGCTTCACGTTGTTGATCTGCACGCCCTCTTCCTCGATGCGCGTGGAGAACGGGGGCATGGAGCCCGGCGTGATGCCGCCCACGTCCGCATGGTGGCCGCGGCTGCCCACGTAGAAGGTGGGTTCGGCTTCTTCGCCGATGTAGACCGGCGTGATCACCGTGATGTCGGGCAGGTGCGTGCCGCCGTGGTAGGGGTCGTTGAGCACGTACACGTCACCCGGCTGCATGCGGCCCGCGTTGTCGCGGATCACGGTCTTGATGCTCTCGCCCATGGACCCAAGGTGCACGGGCATGTGCGGCGCATTGGCGATCAGGTTGCCCGCAGTGTCGAACAGCGCGCAGCTGAAGTCCAGGCGCTCCTTGATGTTCACCGAGTAGGCGGTGTTCTGCAGCTGCAGGCCCATCTGCTCTGCGATGTTCATGAACAGGTTGTTGAACACTTCGAGCAGCACCGGGTCCACCGTGGTGCCCACGGCGTGCTGCACGGCACGCGCCACGCGGCGCTCCAGCAGCAGATGGTCCAGGTGGGTCAGCTGTGCCTCCCAGCCGGGTTCGACGATCGTGGTGGCGTTCTTCTCGGCAATGATGGCCGGGCCGGGGATCACGTCGCCCGGGCGCAGGTCCTCGCGCACCACCAGGGCCGCGTCATGCCAGGCGGCCACGCCGTCGATGCCGCCGGTGTACATGCGTACCGTGCTGCGGCGCGGCACCTCGCGCGCGGGCTGCAGCGCGTGGCGCGGCTCCACGGGCGCATCGCCCGGCACCACGGCCTCGACCGACACGGCCTCCACCACCAGGCCTTTGCCTTGCATCAGGAAAGCAAAGCGCTGGCGGTAGGCGGCCTCGAAGCTGGCCGTGATGGCCTCGACGCTGCCAAATGGAACAATCAAAGCAGAGTCGCTGCCCTCATAGCGCACGTGCACGCGCCGGTGCACCGTGGCAGTGCCGTCGCCCGCCTGCTGCTCCAGTTCGGAGCGCGCGGCCGTGGCCAGGCGCTCCAGCGTGGACTCGATGCCCGCCAGTGCCTCGGGCGCCAGCTTGCATTCCACCGCCTGCTCGCGGATCACGTTCTGGTCGGCCAGCCCCATGCCATAGGCACTGAGCACGCCCGCCAGCGGGTGCACGAACACGCGCGTCATGCCCAGGGCATCGGCCACCAGGCAGGCATGCTGGCCGCCTGCGCCGCCAAAGCACTGCAGGGTGTAGCGCGTCACGTCGTAGCCGCGCGCCACCGAGATCTTCTTGATCGCATTGGCCATCTGCTGCACGGCGATCTGGATGAAACCGTGGGCCACGTCCTCGCCGGCACGTCCGGTCTGCTGCGACAGCTCGGCGAATTTCTGCGCCACGGCATCGCCATCGAGCGCCTCGTTGGCCCCATGCCCGAACACGCGCGGAAAGTGCGCGGGCTGGATCTTGCCGACCATCACATTGGCATCGGTCACCGCCAGCGGGCCGCCGCGGCGGTAGCTGGCCGGGCCGGGGTTGGCGCCCGCACTCTCGGGGCCCACGCGAAAGCGTGCACCATCGAAGCCGAGGATGGAGCCGCCGCCAGCCGCCACGGTGTGGATGCTCATCATCGGGGCGCGCATGCGCACGCCGGCCACCTGGGTCTCGAACTCGCGCTCGAACTCGCCCGCGTAGTGACTCACATCGGTGGACGTGCCGCCCATGTCGAAGCCGATCACGCGCTGGTGCCCGGCCAGGCCGGCCGTGCGTGCCATGCCGACGATGCCGCCAGCCGGGCCCGAGAGAATGGCGTCCTTGCCCTGGAAGGCATGCGCGTCGGTCAGGCCGCCGGACGACTGCATGAAGAACAGCGGCACGCCCGGCATCTCGCTGGCCACCTGCTCCACATAGCGGCGAAGGATGGGCGAGAGGTAGGCATCGACCACCGTGGTGTCGCCGCGGCTCACGAGCTTCATCATGGGGCTGGTGGCGTGCGATGCGCTCACCTGCGTGAAGCCGGCTTCGCGCGCCAATCGGGCGGCGGCTTCTTCGTGCGAGGTGTAGCGGTAGCCATGCATGAAGACCACGGCCGCGCTGCGCAGGCCGGCGTCGTAGGCGGCCCACAGGCGTTCCTTCAAGTGCGCCTCGTCGAGCGCCTCGATCACCTCGCCATGCGCACCCATGCGCTCCTGCGCCTCGATCACGCGGGTGTACAAGAGCTCGGGCAGCACGATGTGGCGATCGAACAGGCGCGGGCGGTTCTGGTAGGCGATGCGCAGCGCATCGCGAAAGCCCTTGGTGGTGATCAGCAGCGTGGGCTCGCCCTTGCGCTCGAGCAGCGCATTGGTGGCCACCGTGGTGCCCATCTTCACGCACTCCACCACCTGCGGCGTCACAGGCTCCCCCGCTTTCAGACCCAGCAGGTGGCGGATGCCGGCCACGGCCGCGTCCTTGTACTGCTCGGGGTTCTCGGACAGCAGCTTGTGCGTGACCAGCGTGCCATCGGGGCGCTTGCCGACCACGTCGGTGAAGGTGCCTCCCCGGTCGATCCAGAATTGCCAGCGCGCAGGGTGGGTGGGAGCAGAGGATGCCATCGTCATGAAATCGGTAGGTAAAAAGGAGGAAGCCAGGGGACGGTGCCGCCGCCCATCACAGGGAAGCCGCCGAACGCGCCGCCTGGTCGTACATGCCCGAGAGCACACGCAGCAGGCGTGCCAGTTCGCCGATGTCGCGGTTCAGGGCATCGTCGGCGTGCAGCGCATCAATGAGGCAGCGCTCGCGGATCTCGCGGTACCGCTGCACGTAGGCCCGGCCTACGTCGGTGGCCGCATAGGTCACCTCCTTGCCGTTCTTCTGGGAGGCCACCACACCCAGGTTCTGCAGCTTTTTCAAAGCGTAGTTCACCAGGTGCGTGTCTTCCACGTTCATGATGAAGCAGATGTCGGCCAGGCGCTTGTCACGCGCCCGATGGGTCACGTGGTGCAGTACCACCACGTCCAGCGGTGTGAGGTCCTTGAGCCCCGCCGCCGACATGCAGTGCACCACCCAGCGGTGAAAGGCATTGCCCGCGACGATGAGGCCAAACTCGAACTCGCTCATCTCGGCGCTCTGCGCCGATACCAGGTGCGCGGACGACACGATGGGGCCGGAATCGCCCTTGGGGCGGGCCGCAGGTTTCATGGAGGATGCTTTCGCAAAAGTCGAATCTGGCACGGGATGTGCATGGGCTGATTGTAGGCAAGTCACCAATGATTTGTTGGCATTTTGTCAACGTTCAGGCAAAACACCTATGTCGTAACGAAGTGCTTCCTATACAGTGGCATACCCCCGTTTCCTACCTTGCGGAGCTATCAATGAAGCGTCGATTCCTTCCCCTCACCGCGCTGGCCTTGGCCTGTGCTCTGTCTGTTCCTGCGGCTTTCGCCCAGACCAAGTGGGACCTGGCCGCCGCCTACCCGGCCACCAACTTCCACACAGAGAACATGATGCAGCTGGCCACCGATGTGGACAAGGCCACGGGCGGCAAGCTCAAGATCACCGTGCACGCCAACGCAGCCCTGTTCAAGGCGCCTGAAATCAAACGCGCCGTGCAAGGCGGCCAGGCGCAAATGGGCGAGATCCTGCTGGCCAATTTCCAGAACGAATGGCAGCTCTTCGGCGTCGATGGCCTGCCCTTCCTGGCCGACAGCTACGACGAATCCAAGAAGCTGTACGCCGCGCAAAAGCCCTTCCTGGAAAAGAAGCTGGCCGAGCAGGGCATGACGCTGCTGTACGCCGTGGCATGGCCACCCCAGGGCATCTACACGAAAAAGCCCCTGGCCAGCGCTGCCGACCTGAAGGCCATCAAGTGGCGCGCCTACAGCCCGGCCACCGCGCGCATCGCCGAACTGGTGGGCGCACAGCCAGTCACCGTGCAGGCCGCAGAGTTCTCGCAGGCACTGGCAACCGGTGTGGTCGAATCGACCATGACCTCCGGTGCCACCGGCGTGGACAGCAAGCTCTACGAACACCTCAAGTACTACTACGACACCCAGGCCTGGTTGCCCAAGAACGCCGTGCTGGTGAACAAGAAGGCCTTCGACGCGCTGGACAAGCCTACCCAGGATGCCCTGCGCAAGGCTGGGGCCGATGCCGAGACGCGCGGCTGGGCCGCCAGCGCCAAGGTCAACACGGACACCCTGGCCAAACTCAAGGCCAGCGGCATGGAAGTGCTGCCCCCGGCTGCGCAGCTCAAGTCCGACATGTCCAAGGTGGGCGACACCATGCTCAAGGAGTGGCTGGAAAAGGCCGGGCCTGACGGCAAGGCCCTGATCGACGCGTACCGCAAGTAAGCACGACGCCAACATGCGCCGACTGCTTGATTTCGTGTACGACAGCGCCGCCGCCCTGGCGGCGCTTTTCATGGTTGGATTGCTTGGAATGGTGCTGCTGTCCATCGTCAGCCGCCAGCTGCATTTCCACGTTCCCGGGGCCGATGCCTATGCCGGCTACCTCATGGCCGCTTCGGGCTTTCTGGCACTGGCTCACACGCTCAAGCGGGGCGAGCACATCCGCGTGACCTTGCTGCTCAACGCGCTCAAGGGCAAGGCCAAGAAGGCCTTCGAGATCTGGGCGCTGGCCATCGCCTGCCTGCTGGCGCTGCTGTTTGCCGCGTACAGCTGCAAGCTGGCCTGGCAGTCACACGAGTTCCACGACATCTCCACCAGCAACGATGCCACGCCACTGTGGATCCCCCAGATTGCCATGGCCCTGGGCACCGTGATCCTGGCCATCGCCTTCATCGACGAGCTGGTGCTCGAGATCCTGGACAGGCGCAGCCAGGCATCGCCTGGCGAAGCCCTGCGAAACGAATGACACAAGGCCGCCCCCATGAGTGATATCGCCATTACCGGCCTGTTGGTTCTTTCGCTGTTCCTGATCCTGGGCAGCGGTGTCTGGATCGGGCTCACGCTGTCCGGCGTGGCCTGGATCGGCATGCAGTTGTTTGCCGCGCGCCCTGCGGGCGATGCCATGGCAGTGACGATCTGGGGCTCAGCCTCCAGCTGGACGCTGACGGCCCTGCCCCTGTTCATCTGGATGGGCGAAATCCTGTTCCGCACCCGGCTGTCGCAAGACATGTTCAAGGGCCTTGCACCCTGGGTCCAGTCGCTGCCCGGGCGACTACTGCACACCAACGTGGTGGGCTGCACCATCTTCGCGGCCGTCTCTGGCTCCAGCGCCGCCACCTGCGCCACCATCGGCAAGATGACGCTGCCCGAGCTCACGCGACGGGGCTACCCGGAAAAGATGGTCGTAGGCACGCTGGCGGGCGCCAGTACCCTGGGGTTGCTGATCCCGCCATCGATCATCATGATCGTCTACGGCGTATCGGCCGAGGTCTCGATCTCGCAGCTGTTCATCGCGGGGGTATTCCCGGGCATTCTGCTGGCGGCCCTGTTCTCGGGCTACATCATGGTGTGGGCGCTGCGCAATCCCGACCAGGTTCCCGCTGCGGACAAAAAGATGACGTTCATGGAGAAACTCTCGGAGTCGCGCAGCCTGATTCCGGTGGTGTTGCTGATCGTGGCGGTGTTGGGGTCCATCTACACCGGTTTTGCCACTGCCACCGAAGCCGCAGCCGTGGGCGTGGTCGGCTCGCTGGTGCTCTCCACGGTACAGGGCTCCATGAGTTGGAGCACCTTCAGGGATTCGCTCATGGGGGCCACGCGGCTGTACTGCATGATCGCACTGATCCTGGCGGGCGCCGCCTTCCTGACGCTGTCCATGGGCTACATCGGGCTGCCCCGGCACCTGGCCGAATGGATCGCGTCGCTGGGGCTGAACAAGGCCCAGCTGATCGCTGCGCTGGCCGTGTTCTTCATCATCCTGGGCTGCTTCCTGGACGGCATCTCGATGGTGGTGCTGACCATGGGCGTGCTCATGCCCACGGTACAGGCGGCTGGCATCGACCCCATCTGGTTCGGCATCTTCATCGTGCTGGTGGTGGAGATGGCGCAGATCACGCCGCCGGTGGGCTTCAACCTGTTCGTGCTGCAGGGCATGACCAATCGCCAGTTGCCCTGGATCGCCAAGACGGCCATGCCGATGTTCCTGCTCATGTGCGGCGCCGTGGCGCTGATCTACATCTTCCCGGGCATCGTCACCTGGCTGCCGCAGCAGATGGCGACGACGCGCTGAGCGACGCGCAGCAGCAGCGGCACAGACGTGCCGCTGCCGCTGGTACATTGGCGCCATGCTGCCCATTCTTGCCATCTGCATTGGAGCCAGCCTGGGCGCACTGGCCCGCTGGCGTCTGGGCCTGTGGCTCACCACAGGCACCTCCCTTCTGCCCTGGGGCACGCTGGCCGCCAACCTGGTGGGCGGCTACCTCATCGGCGTGGCCGTGGCGGTGTTCCAGGCCTTGCCGCAGCTCGATCCTGCATGGCGCCTGGCCTTGGTCACCGGCTTCCTCGGAGGGCTCACCACCTTCTCGAGCTTCTCGGCCGAAGTGGTGACCATGCTGATGCAGCAGCGCTATCTTCTGGCACTGGGCACGGCCGGGATGCACGTGGTGGGTTCGCTGGTGCTGACTGTCTTGGGCATCCAGAGCGCCACCTGGTTTCTCGCACAGCGTGCCTGATACGGATTTGCCTTCAAACGTATAACGTCGTTGGTTCGCCTTGCCGTGCTACAGCACTGTCTGCGGCTCCCCGTCTAGTTATCCGATTAAATGCAAAACCGTATGAGGCGGTTGCTCACAAAAAGAGCACCCTTGCGCCAGAAAGTGCCACAGAATCTCGGCACAATGGCCCCATGGACGCCAATACCCAACTCAACGAGAGCCGCCTGGCCGATGCCTGGGCCGAACTGCAGACCCATGCCTCCCAAGGCAACCCGCTGCATGCCGATGCCTACCGCCTGGCGTTTGCCGACCCCGAATTTTTGTTCCGCCGCGAGACGCGCGGCATCCGCTTCCAGCTGGAGATGCTCAAGCCCGACCTGGGCCAGGCCGCGCAGGGCATCGAGAGCACGGTGGTGGTCTATGGCAGCGCCCGCTTCGTCGCCCCCGACGAGGCGGCCGAACAGCTGACCGCTGCCGAGGCCGGCGGCGACGAGGCCGCCATTGCCAAGGCCCGGCAGGCCGTGCGCAATGCGCGCTACTACGATCTGGCGCGCCAGTTCGCCCGCCTGGTGGCCGAGCACAGCGAACGCAATGCGCCGGCCGACCGCATCTACGTGTGCACCGGCGGCGGCCCCGGCATCATGGAAGCCGCCAACCGCGGCGCCCATGATGTGGGCGCGCTCAACGTGGGCCTGAACATCGCCCTGCCCCACGAGCAGAGCGGCAACCGCTTCATCTCGCCCTCGCTGTGCTACAAGTTCCACTACTTCGCACTGCGCAAGATGCATTTCATGATGCGTGCCAAGGCGCTGGTGGCCTTCCCTGGCGGCTTCGGCACGCTGGACGAACTGTTCGAGGTGCTGACCCTGGTGCAGACCGGCAAGGCCAAGCCCGTGCCCATCGTGCTCTTTGGCACCGACTACTGGAAGCGGCTGGTCAACTTCGACGTGCTGGTGGAAGAAGGCACGATCTCGGAGCAGGACCTGAAGCTCTTTCACTACACCGACGACCCCCAGGAAGCCTGGGACCTGATCAAGTCGTTCTACAAGATCTGAACGCTTCGCGCCCCGGCGCGGCCGGGGACGGCAGCGGCAGCCCTTGGGGCCGTCAAGTGGTGGGCGCCACTGCGCATGCCCTGCTGGAACGGAATCAGCGTATCGGGGGCGGTGACGGAGGCAGCAAGACCACCCCTGGCGGCAGCACGAAGATGGGCGTGAACGTTGGCGGCGGCGGCACGGGTCGGGGTGGCGTTGTGGCGGGCGGTGTCGTCGTGGCGCCTGGAGTGGTGCCCGTGCCGGTACTGGGCGGTGGCGGCGCAGGTACGACCTCCGGTGGCGGCACCGGTACCGGCGCAGGACCCGGTGCAGGTATCGGCGGCTGAACCGGCCCCGGTGGCGGGGGAGGTGGCGGCGGTAGTGGCAGCGGAACAGGGGCTGGCGGTGGCAGTGGCGGCGGAGGTGGTGGCAAAGGCAACACCGGATCCACCACAGGCGGCGGAGGCGGCACATGCACCGGCGGTGGGGGAGGAGGAGGAGGAGGCGGTGGAATGACGAACACGCTGGTGCGGTGGCCATCGCCGCCCAACTGATCGCCCGCCATCTGCGGCAGGGGTAGCGCGGGCAAGGGCAGCAGTGCGCGCGTGTTCGTGTACACCGGCAGCTTCTGGCTGGACAGCACCAGCACCGCCTCGCCGGCCTTCACGCCGACACAGCCCGCCTCGGTACAAACCTCTATTTCGTCCTGTTCGCCAGCCACCGTGAGCTGGCCCTGCGCATTGAAGCCCACCAGGAAGGCCGAGCCCCGGATACCCACCACGGCCGTGGGCGTGATGACCTTGTAACTGCCCGGGTTGCGCTTGCCGATCAGGCCCGTGATCGCACGCATGCCGCCGCGCAGCAAGGTCACCGCAAAGCCGTCCTGCGCCACGTCGCCACTGTCGGAATACCGGGTCACGGTGAACTGCGAATCCGGGTACAGCGCCACCAGGCCACCGTCTGTGAAGCGGATCTGGGCCCGCCCCGCACTGCCGGTGAGGAGCACATCGCCCGCGTCCACTTCGGCGCCCTTGGCCACGCCGCTGGTGGCATCGCCCCGGCGCAGGCTGACCTCGCCGGTGGCAAATTGCACCAGGCCAGCCGCAGCCAGGCCCGATGCCGGCCAGGCGGCCACCATGGCCATGAGCAGGGCGATACGGGACAGGCGAGGTTCGGTTTTCATGGCTGCACCTCTTCTGTGTTCAAAACTCGCGCCTAACGGTGACGGACCAGATGCGCCGCCGGTATTCGGAGACTGGCAGCGTGGAGTCGTTGTGCGTGCCGGTCCACTGCGGCGTGATGCGCCAGGCCGTGGCAGGAACCCATGACACTCCCAGCGAGGCATTCACCTGCCGGTCGCGCCGCACCACGGCGAAGAACGGGTCGGCCGCGCCATAGCGACGCCGCTCCCAGTCCAGGTTGGCGAACAGCGCCCAGTTGCGGGCCAGCGCCAGTTGCCCGCCCGCACGCACGCCCACCAGGCGGTGGCCGAGGTAGTCCACACCGGCCGCGTCGGGCTCCTCGCGCCCGCCATGTACGCCCGCATAGGCCACGCTGCCTTCGCGGAACACATGGGCGTAGGTGGTACCCAGCACCGTGCGCTGCACGTCGCGCAGCGGCTGCGTGGGGTAGTGCAGGCGCGCCGACTGCACAAAGCTACCCCACTGGCGAAAGCCATCGAGCCGGTAGATCCACTCGCCCAGCACCCCGCCGATGCTGCGCAGCCGCTTGCCATCCAGCGCATAGTAGGCGCCCTGCCCCTGCACGATCAATTCGTGTCGCTCCGAGCGCCAGGACACACCGGCGCTGGCATCGAACTGGTCGGAATCGAATGCGCCGGCGCCGCCCTCGTTGCGGCGTGGCGTACCCGCCGCAGCGCCGACCAGGGACCAGCGTGCGTCCATCACGTAGCGCCCGCGCACCGCCACCAGCGCCGCCAGGAAATCGGTCGACCGCGCCAGGGCCGAGGGCGCCAGCGTCCACGCCGGCGTGCCCGGCACCGGGGATGGGAGCAGCATCGATGCCGGCCCGGCATTCACATTGGAGTCATGTCCCAGCGCCAGCTCAGCATAGCCCTTGAGGCTGGAGCCGCCATCGCTTGCGGCCCGGTCGTAGGAGACCAGGAACTGGTCGATGCTGAGTGCGGCATCCACCGGGATGCCCTGTGCCCGGGCAAGTTCGGACAGGGCCAGCGCGCCGCGCTGGTCCCCCACGGCATACAGGGCACGGGCCAGTGCCACCTGCGCGGCCATGTTGTCCGGCTGTGCGGCCACCACGCGCTCCCATGCCATCACGGCGCGGCTGTACTGGCCTGCGGCATGGGCGGCGCTGCCCATCGCGGCATCGAAGGCGGGGTCGCCCGCGCGGGCCGCCTCCTGCGCATCGAGCAGGTCAAAGGCCTCGCGGGCAGCACCGCGCTGCACCAGGGCCGCCGCCTGGTCGATCAGCGCATCGGCCTGCGCCGCCACCACGGGCGCCAGCCACAGCAGGGATGAGAGGGCCAGCGGCCCCACGCCACAGCGGGCGAGACGAAAAACACCCATGGGAAGTCTCCTCATGCGGGTTGGGCGTCTTGCCCCGAGACAGCCGCAAGGCCACCAGGCCGGCACCCCAAAGTCGGGCCGGCCATGCAGCTTTTTGCAAACGATGTGAGCAGACGCTACCGAAATCTACTCCGATTTCAGCAGCACAGGCGTTTTTTTACAAAAGGGCCGCCATCAGTGCGCCGCCTGCGGCTTGCCCATGTTCCAGGCCAGGCGCGCACCGGCCCCCACGGCGGCGCCTACCACCCAAAACACCCCGCCCACACCGATCACGGCACCGGCGGTGCCGAACAGCATGGGCATGAGCACGCTCGATGCGTTGATGGCCATGAGGCGCAAGCCCAGCGCCTCGCCATGGCGGTGGGAGGGCGTGATCTGGTGCAGCAGGCTCATCACCATGGGCTGCACCGAACCCAGCGCAAAGCCCAGCAGCACCGAGCACAGGCCCATGGTGAGCGCGGTGGGCATCACCGGGTACACCGCAAACAGCGCCGCCGTGGCGACCATGGCCGCGGCCACCACCACGCGCTCGCGCAGGTGCTCGGCCACCAGGGGCATCAGCACGCGGATGACGGCCGCGGCAATCGCAAACGCCCCAAGGATGGAGCCAATGACCGATGCCGACAGCCCCCTCTCATGCCCGATCAACGGCACCACGAAGGTGTGCACATCCCAGCACGAGGAGAGGATCCAGTTGACGATGAGCAGGCGCCGGAACGGCACCTCGTTCATCAGGTCCCAGGCGCGCTGGGGCGGGCCGCCGGCTGCGGCGATCACCGGCGGCAGCTCCACGGTGTCGCGCACCCAGAACCAGGTGGCCAGCGGCAGCAGCGCCATGAGCGCGAACGCCGCACGGTAGCCCTGGGTGTCGCCGGCGATGACGCCGGCATGGTCGATCATGAGCCCGGCGCAGAACGGCCCGATGAAGTTGGACACCGCCGGCCCGATGGCCAGCCAGCTGAACACCTGCTTGAGCGCCGTGGCATCGTGCGCGGCGCGCCCCACATGGCGCTGCAGCGCAATGGTGGCCGCGCCCGTGGCGCCCCCGGTGGCCAGCGCCGCCAGGCACAGCACGGGGAACACCGGGAACACCAGCGCAGCCGCAGCGCCTGCGGTGGCCACGGCCACGGAATAGCCCACCGGGCGCTTGAGGCCATGGCGGTCGGCATAGCGCCCGGCCGGCAGCGCCAGGAACACCTGGGTGAGCGCGAACAAGGCCAGCAGCACCCCCACGGCGGCGGCGCTGTAGCCTTCGCGCAGGGCCAGCAGAGGGGCGGCCAGGCGCATGCCCGCCATGCAGGCGTGCACGCAGATCTGGCCGGCGATCAGGCGGGCCAGCGCCGCGTTCACAGCAGCTCGTCCTGCGCGTCAGCCGCCGACATCGGGGGCCGCAGCACGGGGACGCCTGCCACATCGGGTGCGGGCAGGTCCTGCACGTCACGCAGGCGCTTCTGGATGGCGCGGGTGCGCACGCCGACTTCTTCAAAGCGCTTGGCGGCCGAGTCGATGGATTTCTTGGTGGCCTCGACCACGTCGCCGAACTTGGCAAACTCGGTCTTGACCATGCCCAGCAGGCTCCAGACCTCGGACGAGCGCTTTTCGATGGCCAGGGTCTTGAAGCCCATCTGCAGGCTGTTGAGCATGGCCGCCAGGTTGGCGGGGCCGGTGATCATCACGCGGCAGTCGTTCTGCAGCGCTTCCACCAGACCGGGGCGGCGGATCACCTCGGCGAACAGGCCCTCGGTCGGCAGGTAGAGCACGGCGAAATCGGTGGTGTGCGGGGGCGAGACATACTTGGCAAAGATCTTCTTCGCCTCAAGCTTGATCGAGGTCTCGAAGGCGTTGCCGGCCGAGGCGATGAGCCCCTTGTCCGCTGCGTCCTGTGCATCCATAAGGCGCTGGTATTGCTCCACCGGGTACTTGGAGTCGATGGGCAGCCACACGGGGTGCTCGTCGCTCTTGCCCGGCAGGCGGATGGCGAACTCCACCAGGTCGTCGCTTCCCGGCACGGTCTTCACGTTGCGCGCGAACTGGTCGGGCGTGAGCACGTTCTCGATGATGGCGCCGAGCTGCATTTCGCCCCAGGTGCCGCGCGACTTCACGTTGGTCATCACGCGCTTCAAGTCCCCCACGCTGCCGGCCAGGGTCTGCATCTCGCCCAGGCCCTTGTGCACCTGCTCCAGGCGGTCGCTCACCAGCTTGAAGGACTCGCCCAGGCGCTGCTCCAGCGTGGCGTGCAGTTTTTCGTCCACCGTGCGGCGCATCTCTTCGAGCTTGGTGGAGTTGTCGGCCTGGATGGCAGCCAGGCGCTCGTTGAGCGCATTGCGCAGCTGCTCGGCATTGGTCTGGCTGCCTTGCAGCATGCCGGTGAGCTGCTGCGAGACGGCGTCCTGCAGCACCGAGAACTGGTGGCGGATCTGGTTGCCATTGGCTTCGAGCTGGTCCTTGAGCGCGCCGGACATGGTCCCGAGCTGGCTCTGGATGTCGCCCTTGAGCGAGTCGAGCGTGGTGCGCGTGGCCAGGGTCAGCGCCTCGAAGCGCTCCTGGATGCGCTTTTCGAACAGCACCCCGCTCTCGGCCATGGCCTCGCGCGACTTGACGCTTTCGGCCGCCAGCCCGGCCGTGGTGGTGGTGAGCTCGGTGCGAAAACCGGTGAGCGTGTCCGACAGCTCCTTGCGCGCCACGGCCGAATCGGCCTGGCCCTGCGCCAGGTTGGCCAGCAGTGCCTTGCTGCTTTCCTCCAGCCGGCCCGCCACGGACTGCTGCAGCCCGTCGAAGCGCTTGGCCAGTTGTCCCTCGAAAACGCCGAACGCGGCCAGCAGTTCGGCCCGGCCATTGCGCGACTCGGTCACGGCCTGGGCCAGGCGCTCGTCCACGGCGTGGCGCACGGTCTCTAGCGTAGCCTGGGTAGTCTGCGTAAAGCCACGCATCTGCTGGGCCAGGGCTTCCATGGCCCCGTCGTTGCGGGCCACGGCCAGTTGCGTGGCCTGGGCCGTCTGCTCCAGCGCCTGCAGGCGGGCCGCCAGCTCGGGCGGCAGATCGACGCGCGTGCGGCGCAGCAGCACGAGCACCAGCAGCAACAGGACAAGGGCCAGCGCGGCCAGCAGGATGAGGGTGTCGGTAGTCAAAAAAGAAGCCTGGCTAGGAGATTGCGCACCGATGCGGTGCACGATGGCAGGCGGCTATTGTGTATGCAAAAACGGATCAGCGTGCGCGTGGCACAGGGGTGTTGACAGGGGTCAGCGGTGCTCCGGCTTCGAAGAAGGCGATCAGGTTGTCCGCCGCCAGATTGGCCATGGCGCGGCGCGTGGGCACGGTGGCGCTGGCGATGTGCGGGGTGAGCACCACGTTGGGCACGGTGAGCAGGTCGGGGTGCACGCTGGGCTCACCCTCGAAGACGTCGAGCCCCGCCGCCGCGATGCGCCGCTCGCGCAGCGCCACGGCAAGGGCCGCGTCGTCCACGATGCCGCCGCGCGCAATGTTGATCAGCGTGGCCGTGGGCTTCATCAGCGCCAGCTCGGCCGCGCCGATGGTGTGGTGCGATGCCGGGGTGTAGGGCACCACCAGCACCACATGGTCGGCCGTGCGCAGCAGCTCCTCCTTGCCCACGTAACGGGCCTTGCATTCGGCCTCGAGCTCGGCTGACAGGCGCGAGCGGTTGTGGTAGATCACGTTCATGCCGAAGCCGTGGGCACCGCGGCGCGCGATGCCCTGGCCGATGCGCCCCATGCCGATGATGCCGAGCGTGCTGCCATGGATATCCGAGCCCGAGAACATGTCGTAGCTCCACTTGGTCCACTGCCCGGCGCGCAGGTAGTGCTCGCTCTCGGTCATGCGGCGCGCGGTGGCCATCAAGAGCGCAAAGCCGAAATCGGCCGTGGTCTCGGTCAGCACGTCGGGCGTGTTGGTGCCCTGCACGCCTGCGGCGGCCATGGCCTCCACGTCGAAGTTGTTGTAGCCCACGGCCATGTTGGCCACGATGCGCAGGCGCGGCGTGGCCGCCAGCAGCCCTGCGTCGATGCGCTGGCTGCCAGTGGTGAAGGCGCCGTCCTTGTCGGCCAGGCGCTCGGCCAGTTCGGCCGGGGTCCAGATCGCATCCTCGGGGTTGTCCTGCACCTCGAAGTGCTGGCGCAGGCGCTCGACGATGTCGGGGAAGATCGCGCGGGCGACCAGGATGCGGGGCTTGCTCATGAAAGTTCGATCTCCAGATCAGCGAAACCAAATAAGGGTCATCACGACGAACAGCGGCACCAGGATGCCGCCCGACCACAGCATGTAGCCGAAGAAGCTGGGCATCTGCACGCCGCGGTCTTCGGCAATCGCCTTGACCATCATGTTGGGTGCATTGCCGATGTAGGTGTTGGCGCCCATGAACACCGCGCCCGCCGAGATGGCGGCCAGCGTGGGGGCCAGCGTGGTCATGAGCACGGCCGGGTCGCCGCCGGCGGTGTTGAAGAACACCAGGTAGGTGGGCGCGTTGTCGAGGAAGGAGCTGAGCGCGCCGGTGGCCCAGAAGTACATGGCCGGGTCGGGCGAACCGTCGGGCCGCGTGACAGCCGAGACGACGGCGCCGAACGGGCCGTTGACGCCAGCCTTGAGCATGGCGATCACGGGGATGATGGTCAGGAAGATGCCCGCGAACAGCTTGGCCACCTCCTGCATCGGGCCCCAGCCGAACTGGTTGTCCGCATGCACCTGTGCGGGGGTGAGCTTGAACGATACCAGCGCCACAACGATCAGGCCGACATCGCGCACCAGCCCGGGCAGGCCGACCTCGGCGCCGGCTATGGTCCAGGACAAGGGCGACTTCCAGAATCCGCTGACCAGCACCAGGCCCACCACCACACCCAGCAAGGCAAAGTTGACCTTGCCGTCGAAACCGATGGCCCGGCTGTCGGGTGTCGGGTCGGCCGGCAGCAGCTCTTCGCGCCGGTGGTAGAACCAGGAATCAAGCGCATAGAAGATGGCCAGCAGCGCGCCCACGAGGAACAGGGTTTCAGGAAAAATCTGGCGCACTGTCCAGAAGAAATCCACGCCCTTGAGGAAGCCCAGGAACAGCGGCGGGTCCCCCAGCGGAGTGAGCGAGCCCCCCGCGTTGGAAACGATGAAGATGAAGAACACCACCACATGCGCCACATGCTTGCGGTTGTCGTTGGCGCGGATCAGCGGGCGGATCAGCAGCATCGACGCACCCGTGGTGCCCATGAAGCTGGCCAGCACCGCGCCGATCGCCAGGATGGCCGTGTTCAGCCCCGGGCTGCCATGCAGGTTGCCACGGATGTAGATGCCGCCGGACACCGTGTACAGCGCCGTGAGCAGGATCACGAACGGGATGTACTCGGCAACCAGCGCATGCACCAGGCTGATGCCTGCGGCCGGGGCACCGAAAGTCACCGCGAACGGTGCCAGAAAGGCCAGGCCCCACGCGGCGGCCACCTTGCCGAAGTGGTGGTGCCAGAAACTGGGCGCCAGCAAAGGCATGAGAGCGATGGACAGCAGCAGGCCTGCAAACGGCACACCCCACAGCACGGACAAGGCGCTACCATCGATGTCAGCCGCCATGGCCATGCCCGGCAGCGCGGCAAGGCCCGCAAGGGCCAGCCAGCGTGAAATCTTCATACGCGTAACTCCATCAATCAAAAAACGGGGTGCGCCGCTGGCGCGAAGCGATCAGGCGCCGGCGGGAATGTCGAATACCTGGCGCAGGTAGGCCAGGTACTTCTCGTCGTCGCACATGCCCTTGCCCGGTGTGTCCGACAGCTTGGCAACGGGCTGGCCGTTGCACTGCGTCATCTTGATCACCACCTGCAGCGGCTCGTGCTCTGGCGGGCTGCCCAGGTCGTTGGTCAGGTTGGTGCCGATGCCGAAGGCCAACTGGCAGCGGCCACGGAACTGCTGGTACAGCTCGATGGTGCGCGGCACGGTGAGCGCGTCGCTGAAGATCAGCGTCTTGGTCAGCGGGTCCACGCGGTTCTTGCGATAGTGGTCCAGGAGGCGCTCGCCCCAGGCGAATGGATCGCCGCTGTCGTGGCGTGCGCCATCGAACAGCTTGCAGAAATACAGGTCGAAGTCGCGCAGGAAGGCGCTCATGCCGTACACGTCGGACAGGGCGATCCCCAGGTCGCCCCGGTACTCCTTGGCCCACATCTCGAAGCCGAAGACCTGGCTGTCGCGCAGGCGCGGCCCCAGCGCCTGGCAGGCCTGCAGATATTCGTGCGCCATGGTGCCCAGCGGCGTCACGCCCAATTTCATGGCGTACAGCACATTGCTGGTGCCGGCGAACTGTCCGGGGCCAACTGGCGCACCAGGCCGGCGGTCGCCCGTGCCCAAGCGCGCGCACAGCACGCGCAGCACTTCCTCGTGCCAGGCGCGGCTGAAACGCCGGCGCGTGCCGTAGTCGGCGATCTTGAGCTCCGACAGGCCATCGGCCTGCAGCTGGGCGATCTTGGTGTCCAGCCGGCGGCGGCCTTCGGGAAAATTCGGCACCTTCTGCGTATTGCGAAAGTAGACCTCGTTGACGATGGCCAGCACCGGGATCTCGAACAGGATGGTGTGCAGCCAGGGCCCGCGGATGGTGATCTCGATCTCGCCGTTGTGCTGCGGCGTGATGGTGATGTACTTCTCGTTCAGGCGGAACAGCCCAAGAAAGTCCACGAAGTCGCTCTTGATGAAGCGCATGGAGCGCAGGTAGGCCAGCTCGGCGTCCTGGAAATGCAGGCTGCACAGCGAGCGGATCTCGTCGCGGATCTCATTGGCGAACGGCGCCAGCTGCACACCGGGGTTGCGGCACTTGAAACGGTACTCGACCTGCGCCCCGGGGAATTGGTGCAGCACCACCTGCATCATCGTGAACTTGTACAGGTCGGTGTCGAGCAGGCTGGTGATGATCATTGTGAGAACGGGCCGCAGCAGAGGGACCCAGGGTGTCCGCGCCGCCGGCTCAATGGGCAGCAAAGCCGCAAAGTGTAGGCCATCGCACCGATCGCCGCAGCGCCTGCCCCCCGGGGTTTGCGCCTATGGACGGGCGTCCTGCCGGGGAAGCTGGTTCAGGCCGTGGCCAACAGCGCCTGCAACACTTTGCGCAGAGGCTCGGGCACGGGCACTGGGCGGCGCGTTTCGCGGTCCACGTACACATGGATGAAATGCCCGGCCGCAGCGCTCAGCGGCTCGCCCTCGGCGAACAGCCCCACCTCGTAGCGCACGCTCGATCCCCCCAGCCGCGCCACGCGGATGCCCGCTTCCACCGTCTGCGGAAAGGCCAGCGGCGCGAAGTAGTTGCACTGCGTCTCAATCACCAGGCCGATGGTGGTGCCGGCGTGGATGTCGAGCACGCCCTGCTCGATCAGGTGCGCGTTCACGGCCGTGTCGAACCAGCTGTAGTACACGACGTTGTTCACGTGGCCGTAGACATCGTTGTCGGCCCAGCGGGTGCTGATGGAGCGGAAGGCGCGGTAGGCGCTGCGCGGCTGCGGGGCTGGCCGCGCGGTGGCTGCGGAAGAAGCGGTATCGGTCATGGTCAAACAGAGGGTTGCAAGAAATTCTGCCAGCGCTGCTGGTACTGCTGCGCCACGCGCCAGGTGGTGAGCTGGGCCTTGATGGTGTCGGCAATGTCCGTGCCGTAACCGCCGCCCATGGCAAAGGCCACGGGCACGCGGCGCTGCCAGGCCCAGTCGAACACGCGCCGGTCACGCGCTTCCAGCCCGTCATGGCTGATGTGAAGGCGCCCCAGGCGGTCGCCCACATGCGGGTCGGCCCCGGCCAGGTAGAGCACCAGGCCGGGAGCGAAGCGCTGGTCCAGCGTGTCGAGTGCCTGCTCCAGGGCCTGCAGGTAGTCGTCGTCGCCACAGCCGTCGGGCAGCTCCACGTCGAGGTCGCCGGCTTCCTTGCGGAACGGGAAGTTGCGCGCGCCGTGCAGCGAGAGGGTGAACACCGAGTCGTCGCCCTGGAAGATGCGCGCCGTGCCATTGCCCTGGTGCACATCGAGGTCGATCACGGCCACGCGCAGCGGCAGCGGGTTGGCGCCCATGGCCGAGGCGGCGCGCGCATGCTCGTCCTGCATCAGCCGCGCGGCCACGGCCATGTCGTTGAAGACGCAAAAGCCGCTGCCCTTGTCGGCATAGGCGTGGTGCGTGCCGCCGGCCAGGTTGCCCGCGATGCCCCCGCCCACGCCACCCGCCATGGCCCCCCGGCAGGCGGCGATGGTCGCGCCTACCGAGCGGCGCGCGCGCTCGGCCATGGCCGGGCTCCAGGGAAAGCCGATCTCGCGCTGCGCGGGCGCCGGCAAGGTGCCGGTGGCAATGGCGTCGATATAGCCCGGCGCGTGGGCCAGGGCCAGCTCGCTGTCGGACGCGGGCGGCGCCACCTGCAGGGCCACGCCGGGCAGGTGGGTGGCCACCGCATCGCGCAGCAGGCGGTACTTGGCCATGGGAAAACGGTGGCCCTCGGGCAGCGGCAGCACGAACTGGTCTGCGTAATAGGCATGCATGACGCCATTGTGGCAACGGCGGCGGTGTTGGGGTGTCACCTCTAAATTGCTGCAGCGCAACAAAAAGCACTTGCAATCATCCACCAAGTCCCTAAAATTCAACCCATGCTGCACTGCAACATGACTCACCAGGTCAACGACAGCGCAGATTGTCTGTAAACCACCTCGGCCCCCCGGGCCTTATTTTTAGGAGATATGACATGTCGCTGACCGCTGAACAAATTCTGGCATCCCACAAGGCCAACATCGAAACCCTGTTTGGTCTGACCACCAAGGCTTTCGAAGGCGTCGAAAAGCTGGTCGAACTGAACGTGACCGCTTCGCGCGCTGCCCTGTCGGAAGCCTCCACCCACACCCAGGCTTTCCTGGGCGTGAAGGACGCACAAGAACTGCTGGCCCTGCAAGCCGGCCTGTTCCAGCCCCTGGCTGAAAAGACCGCTGCCTACAGCCGTCACCTGTACGACATCTCGTCGGGCACCGCAGCCGAATTCGGCAAGGCTATCGAATCGCAAGCTGCTGACGCTCAAAAGAGCTTCACCAACCTGGTCGACAGCGCTGCCAAGAACGCCCCCGCCGGTTCCGAAACCGCCGTGGCCGTGATGAAGAGCGCCGTCTCTGCTGCCAACAACGCGTTTGAATCGGTGCAAAAGGCCGTCAAGCAAGCGTCGGACGTGGCAGAAGCCAACTTCAACGCCGTGGCCAGCACCGCTGCCAACGCCGCGAAGACCGCTGCCCCCCGCAAGCGCTAAGCCATCCACTGCGTCTGGAGTGCAGACTCTAGGCGCAACGCAGGGATTACCCTGATAATTCAACCCATGGCCCGGAACACAGTTCGGGGCCCTCAGTTGTCTCCTTGGATCCTCTCGAAACCCCCGTTTCCTGGATCCAATTCAAAGCCCGGTAACCCCGGGCTTTTTTTTGCCCGACTTGCTCCTCATTTGATAGCATGCAGGCGGCCTGCGATTTCGCTTGCCATGGATGGATCCAAGCCTGTGGAGCACGGCATCAAATCCATCCCTCGCCCCTTGGTTTTTATTAAGAATAATTCGCGTTTGTTTTATCATTGCACTGTCGTTACACCTCGAAAGATGCATTCCATGTCGAAGACCGTGAAAGCCCTGCTGACCGCCTGCGCACTGGCCGCAGCCGCTGGCGCCGTATCTGCCCAGGAGCAGGTGGTGAACCTGTACTCGGCGCGCCACTACTCCACGGACGAAGCGCTGTACACCGGCTTCACCAAGGCCACGGGCATCAAGATCAACCGCGTGGACGCGGACGACGCCGGCATCCTCGCGCGCCTGAAGGCCGAGGGCACCGCCTCCCCCGCCGACGTGATCCTGCTGGTCGATGCAGCCCGCCTGTACAAGGGCGAGGTCGATGGCCTGTTCCAGCCCATCCAGTCAAAAGTGCTGACCGACGCCATCCCCGCCAATCTGCGCAGCATGCCTGCGGCCGATGGCGGCATTGCCTGGTTCGGCCTGTCCACCCGCGCCCGCGTGATCGTCTACAACAAGGTCAAGGTGCAAAAGGAAGACGTGGACACCTACGAGGAACTGGGCGACCCCAAGAACAAGGGCAAGCTGTGCATCCGCTCGGGCTCGCACCCCTACAACCTGAGCCTGTTCGGCGCCGTGACCGAGCACATGGGCGAGCAGAAGGCCGAGGCCTGGCTCAAGGGCATGGTGGGCAACCTGGCCCGTGCGCCCAAGGGTGGCGACACCGACCAGATCAAGGCCGTGGCATCGGGTGAATGCGATATCGCCGTCACCAACAGCTACTACCTGGCGCGCATGATGCGCTCGGGCAAGCCCGAAGACGTGGCCGTGGTCAACAAGGTGGGCGTGGTGTTCCCCAACCAGCAATCCTGGGGCACGCACCTGAACATCGCTGGCGGCGCCGTGGCCAAGAACGCCAAGAACCGCGACAACGCCATCAAGTTCCTCGAGTACCTGGCCAGCGCCGAAGCGCAGAACTACTTTGCCAACGGCAACAACGAGTGGCCTGCCGCCAAGGGCCTGAACATCGACAACCCGGCCCTCAAGGCCATGACGGGCAACGCGCCGTTCAAGAGCGAGACCATCCCGATCAGCGCCGTGGGCGCCAACGTGACCAAGGTGCAGCAGATGCTGGACCGCGTGGGCTTCCAGTAAGCCCGCCACCCTGCCCCGGCCCCGGCCGGCGGCACCCCATCAAGCCCGGCAGCGCCCGGGCTTTTTTGCGCCTGCAGGGAGCTGGGCCATAATTGACGTTTACGTTAACGTCACTTATTTTTCAGGAGACAGCACATGGACATCAAGGGCAAGGTATTCATCGTGACCGGCGGCGCATCGGGTCTGGGCGAAGGCACGGCGCGCATGCTGGCCGCCCAGGGCGGCACCGTGGTCATTGCCGACATGCAGGCCGACAAGGGCGAAGCCGTGGCCAAGGACATCGGCGGCGCCTTCGTGAAGTGCGACGTGAGCAACGAGGCCGACGGCCAGGCCGTGGTGGCCAAGGCCGTGTCGCTGGGCAAGCTGGCCGGCCTGGTGAACTGCGCCGGCATCGCCCCCGCGGAAAAGACCGTGGGCAAGAACGGCGCGCACGCGCTGGCCGTGTTCAGCAAGACCATCACGGTGAACCTTATCGGCAGCTTCAACATGATCCGCCTGGCCGCCGAAGCCATGAGCAAGAACGAGCCCGAAGCCACCGGCGAGCGCGGCGTGCTGATCTCCACCGCCAGCGTCGCCGCGTACGATGGCCAGATCGGCCAGGCCGCCTACGCCGCATCCAAGGGCGGCGTGGTCGGCATGACCCTGCCCATCGCCCGCGACCTGGCGCGCAACGGCATCCGCAACATGACCATCGCCCCCGGTATCTTCGGTACCCCCATGCTGTTCGGCATGCCCCAGGAAGTGCAGGACGCACTGGCCGCCGGCGTGCCCTTCCCCAGCCGCCTGGGCACCCCGCAGGACTATGCCAAGCTGGTCAAGCACATCCTCGAAAACGACATGCTCAACGGCGAAGTGATCCGCCTGGACGGCGCGATCCGCCTCGCACCGAAGTAAGAGCCCTGAAGCAACCGACAACGCCCTGGCCTGCGCCGGGGCGTTGTCGTTTACGGAGCCTGCCCAGGCGCCACCGTCACGCACCAGCCGCAGCCACGCTCGCGGGCAATGCGCCGTCACCCACACCCAGGGGCCGCTGCATCAGCACCGTATCGAGCCACTGCCCGTGCTTGAAACCCACCGACCGCAGGGCCCCGATGCGCGCAAAACCCATGCGCGCATGCAGTGCGATGGAGCCCGCATTGCAATCGCCCTGCCCTATGGTTGCCAGCATCTGGCGCCAGGGCCCCGCCTCGCAGCGCGCGATGAGTGCGGCCAGCAGCGCCGCACCAATTCCTTGCCCTGCCATGCCCTGCGCCACATAGACCGAGTCTTCCACCGTGTGGCGGTAGGCCGAGCGCGGGCGGTACAGCGTGGCATAGGCATAGCCGGCCACCGCGCCATCGACCTCGGCCACCAGATAGGGCAGGCCCGCGGCGCGCACAGCGGCAAGGCGGGTGCGCAGCTCGTCCACGCCGGGTGGCACTTCCTCGAACGAGGCCAGGCCATGGAGCACATGGTGGGCATAGATCGCCTGGATGACGGACAAATCGGCATCAGCGGCATCGCGCACATGCGGCGCAGCGGTAGAGGAAGAAAGTGGCGCGGTGAGCGCTGAAGAGGAATGCATGGCGCCAGTGTGGCGCGCCACAGCCCATAAAAGAAGCTTTCACAACTTATGCAAAGTATGAGAAATTCTTTGGTATGGAACGCATCAACCTCGACCAGCTGCACGGCTTTGCCACCGCCATCGAACTGGGCAGCTTCTCGGCCGCCGCCCAGCGGCTGGACCTGACCCAACCGGCCGTGAGCCTGCAGGTGCGCCAGCTCGAAAAGCGCCTGGGCACGCCGCTGGTGGAGCGCGTGGGCCGCGTGCTGCGCCCCACTGCGGCGGGCGCTGAGTTGCTGGTGCACGTGGCCCGCATCGACGCCGCCGTGGCCGATGCGCTGCACGCCGTGGCCCACCACGCCAGCGGCACGGCAGGCCGCGTGCGCCTGGGCACGGGCGCCACGGCCTGCATCTTCTTGCTGCCGCCGGTGCTGGGCGCGCTGCGCCAGCGCTTTGCGGGCCTGGAGATCACCGTGCGCACCGGCAACACCGCCGACATCGTGCAGGCCGTGGAAGACAACACGCTGGACCTGGGCCTGGTCACCCTGCCCGCCAGCGGCCGCATGCTCGACGTCACGCCTGTGCTGCAGGACGCCTTCGTCGCCATCGCCCCCAAGGGCACCGCCCTGCACAAGAAGGTGACCGCCGCCGACCTGGCCCGCCACCCCGTGCTGCTGTTCGAGCCCGGTGGCCAGACCCGCCGCATCGCCGACGCCTGGTTCGCCCGCGCCGGCGTGGCCCTTCAGCCCGCCATGTCGCTGGGCAGCGTGGAAGCCATCAAGGAGCTGGTGGCCGCCGGCCTGGGCTGCGCCGTGCTGCCCGGCATGGCCGTGCAGGGCGCACATGGCAGTGCGGTGGAAGTGCGCCCGCTGTCACCGCCCCTGGCCCGCACCCTGGCCGTGGTGGTGCGCAAGGACAAGCGGCTGCACCGGGGGTTGCGGGAGACGGTGGCGGCGTTGCAGGCGCTGGGGACAACCAGGGGCACCAAGCCCGTGCGCCACAAGGCCCACTGAGAGCGGCTCATACAACTCAGCGAAACGGTTCTGGCCAGGCGCAAAACGCCAGATGCATTGCAGGCAGTACGGTCAGCGCGACAAGACGCAGCAACCGCGCCAGAAGAGTTTTTTTAGCCGCTCGGAAGCCGAATTCAACCGAGCGAGCCTGTGCCACGTGTGCCAGTCCACCGATCGTGGTGCCTCTTGCCCCTGGACGCCTAAAGTGGCAGGGTAGAGGGGCAGGTTTACAGCGGCGTGCACTGTTGCACTACCCTCACGCCCGGCCTCAAAACCCGGTCCTTTCTCGGCTCGTAGAGGATCTATCCCACGGCACCATATGCGCTAAAGTCTCAGCGGAAAGACGCCGAGACACGAACAAGGGGGATGCAATGCGCGGTTTACTGCTGCTGCCACTGGCGGTGCTGTTGAGTGGGTGCGGGGATTCCAAACAACCTGCTGCGCCAGGCACCGCCGCTCAGTCTGAGGAGGTAGCCATTGCGGCTCCTTCACCGCCTCCGCCACCTGCGCCCACGGTTGCCGAGTGGCAAGCCGCTGTAGAGGGGGCGTTTACCAAAAAAGACCCCAAGACTGCGGATGGTGTCACGCACTACGGTGCTTGCTTCAATGCGCCTGATGGAGGAAGAGGCGACTGCCTGCTCACCGACTACGACGCGTTCAAAAAGAGCTTCCATATGCGCGGCCTGTACACGGCAATCACTGAATCGACGCCCTTGGCACACTACCTTGGCTCTTCAATTGTGGTTGTGGGCTGCAACCTGCCAAGGCTCGTGATGCGTCCCACTTTCTACGGCGATACCTGGATTTTCTTGAACAACGTGGCTATCTTGGCCGATGGGGTTGTCGTGTGGGAGCGCAGCTTGCCGCGTGACTCGATCCAGCAGGACACCGAATCATTCAAGAAAGTGCGCGTAATAGAGCGCGGCATGGCCATCCTGAATCAGGACGAGATGGATGTATTCAAGAAGCTGGCGGAATCCAAACAGTTGACTATCCGGCTGACCGGTGACAAGGGCTACGTCACACTGCCCAAGAATGATGTTGCGAACTTCAAACAGGACCTTGAACTTGCCTTGAATGCGCATGCGCGCCTGACCCAGGCCTTGCAGGGCAAATCCGCCGGCACCTGCAAGGCCTAGACCCACACAAAACAAGGCAGCTGGGTAGGCGGCACGCCAGCCCGAATTCAGCGGAGAGTGTTGCGGCCGCCACGGCCAACCAACCCAGAATTCGCAGCCCATCAAGCCATGATGTGTGCCGTATGGCACAGTCCCATGGTCCGTGCCCCATCGGGATATAGGCCGACCAGATGGTGTCTTGTCACGAAACTCGATACATGCATCAGGTCCAGCCGTCCTCCTCTCCCGCGATCGTGGGAAGACGCATGCAGGCCCTCCGGGAAGGCCTCGGCTGGTCCCAGGAGAAGGTTGGTGTGGAAATCGGCCTGGAAGAATCAGCCAGCCGGATGCGGATCAGCCGCTACGAGCGGGGCGTCCACGAGCCCCCTGTAGGCACCGCGCGGCTCATTGCGCGTGTGTTCGGGGTGCCCCTGGCCTACCTGTACTGCGAGGATGACGAGATAGCGGCGCTGCTGCTTGCGTTGCACAAGCGGCCACCGGATGCTCGGCGGGAGGTCGCCAAGGTTTTCATTGAGGCGCTGGAGTCTTCCGCGACCTGACGACCCGACAGTTCGACGGGCACAGGCAAGGGATTCTGCGGGAGCACCCGACAACCTGACGACTCGACGCCCCCAGGGGGAACGCCGCCCTTGGGCTCCAGATGGGGTTCGCCACTGCTTAATATTCGCGAATATTTCTTTGATGGCACCGCCATTGTTTAACGCGATTTGAGAACGCGCACTTGATAGTCGAAGCTGACAAAATAGTCAGTGTTGCCGTATTTGGGGCCACTTTCAATCTGCTTCGGCTTGACGAAAACACAGGCTTCAGGTCCTTTGAATATACCGATTTCGCCAACTTCGATCCGAACCGAGTGGCGGAATTCGTAGGCAGTCGGATCGTCAACTTCGTCAAACGCCTTTGCAAATCTAGCCATTGCTACTTCGACTGGTTGCAACGCATAGCCGTAAGCCGCGTTGACACCGGCGACTGTCCAGGCGATTTCCATTGTTCGATCATCATCCTCAGCAAATTGAACGAGGAATTTACCTCCATCTTTATGCCCCACCTTTGCCCCCCCGGTAGGGCCCATACCCTTGTCGAAAAATCCCATGAAGCGGCTGTTGACCTCGTCGATCTCTTCACGCAGATCCGCATGAAAATCACGCAAAAATACATCGCCGTCTCTCAGACGTTTCCAGCCTTGGCGGTAAATATTCGGATTAGGATCATATCGACCGATAACCACCTCTTTGATTCCTGAAGAAACAATTAGATCCGCGCAACATTGAATCTGTTGTCCAGGCCGCAAGTCCACGCATGGCTCAAGAGTGGCGTAAAGGGTCGCCTTTTTTAAATTTACCCCGCGTTGCCGCGCCAGTTGGATCGCAGCACGTTCCGCATGCTCGCCCTTTGCTCGAAAAGCGCTGGCAACTATATTATCATCCACCACAATTACCACACCAACCTTTACGGCCGTATCGCTTTTCCTCATCTCTTCGACAGCGGCGGCCATAAATATTTTATCTTTTGATTGCTCTATCATGATTAGATTTTTAATTTAGATGGATGACCATCTTAAAGCAATAAGTTGCTCACGGCATTTCTAAATAGCGATGAGGAAAGGCGCTCAGCGGTGATATAGCGAAGTATCCAATTTACAATTCGCAGTGCACGTAGAAGGATTCTATAGCGTAGGTCCATTTCTAGCCGATAGCAGCCATCGTTGCCAAGACACAAGCTTGCTCAAATTCAATCTTCGCGCAGTTCAGTGCTGCAGGGTGGTCATTGGTTGGAATTCAATCTCGGAGCGCTTCATCAGCTCCTGATAGCTGATGGGTGCACCCGCACGCTCGCCCTTCTCGTTGTATTGCCAATGTGTCCATGCATGCTGCATGGTGGAGTCCTAGACCAGCTTGAAGAGGTGTGTCGGCACCATCTACACCGTTGCGTTCCATGCTTGAGCCAGCCGAGCCCACCCTGGCCCGAACTGCCGGAACTCCCCACGCCCACTCGACGACCACACCTCGACGGGACGACGCTTCGACGGATCACACTGGGAGTGCCGATGACACCGGGAGCCACCCCACATTGCTCTGGGTGCCCATCAGCAATCGCCTGCTGTGTAATCGCGTGCTGCCGCTACCCTTCGACCACTACGAGGCACAGCGGCTCTGGGGTGATGAAAGGTGATGGTCATACCAACCGGGTCTCACTCGCAGACAGTTTCCAACTTTCCGAAGCGTGGCTTGGTCACACACCGCAGTTGAGTAGGTGCCGAGCGTTGCTCGATGACGATAGGTGCAGGTTGTCGCTGAGGAACAAGGGACATCAGTCCATTAATCACGGCGGCTGCCTTGTTATCGAAGGCGTCTTGTTCAGCTTGCCGTTGAGCCTCTTGCGCCAAACGTTGCTGCACTTGATTAGCCTGATCCTGAGCGCGCTGAACTTGCTGAGCCTGCTGATCGTTGTTTTCCTTTCGAATACGCTCCAATATGAGTGCAGCGGCGAAGTTCTGGTCTACTTGAAGCCCAGGTGCGTCCACAGGGCGCTCAATTACTCGTATTTCCTCCTTGCCAACTTCTCCACAAAAAGAGAATTTTTCAGCCTTGGATCGAACGCCACTCGGCCAGTGGGCCACGAAATTTCTTGACAACATACAATTGTCTTGCGAATTGGCCACGATTCGCTTACATGCTCCGACTTCATAGGTTAGTTGAATTGGTGATCGTCCCCATACCTTATTTCCAGATGAAGCTTCCTCAACAATTTCTGCTCCCTCCGGGACTGTTTTCACAACAACAACGAATTCACCCAAACTCTTATCTTCTCTCTCTCGTTTTTCTCTTAGTGCAGTCGCATAATTTTCATCTCTATCAAAAAATGGTGCATCTTTAGGGCGCTTGAATGTGTAATGATAATCAGCCGTGGTACCTCCACATAGCCTAATTACCTCACTAGCGGTGGCGCCACTTACCCACCTAGCCTCCATCCGCAACATGTGTAAGCAGCCATCAGACCGAGTATGATTCCTAAATAGATCGACACTGTACTTTTTACTAAAAGGAGTCCGTCCAAAGTTTTCGTTGCTCTCAACAAGCACTAGTTGAGCCCCTTCGGGTTCCGAATAAATGTTGAGAAACACAAATGGCTTTGATAACAGATCCAGAGCCGCTGGCGGTGGGGAGGCTCGGTTTTCGGGTGCCGTGGCAGGAGGAACAGAGACCTTTGCAGGCTGCTTTCCAAGCGGCGCTTTAGGTGTCTGCGCTGAACAAATCGAAATGTTGAAAAAAATCGCCACCACTAACAAGTATTTCATCTGTGCTGCCCTCTCTAGCTGGCAACATGATAGCGGCGCTCACGAATAGTTACGAGAGGAAGATTGCCGAGTAGCTGGTGGCGCGACATCTCAATGCTGCGGTGTGACCCGTGGCAGGAATTCAATGCCGGTGCGCTTCACCAGCTCCTGATAGCTGATCGGCGGCCCTGAGCGCTCGCCCTCCTCGTTCCGCTGCCAGTGTGCCCAGGCCCGCTGCGTGGTGGCGTCATAGACCAGCTTGTAGAGGTGTGTCGGCACCTTCACGCAGTTGCTGCCGATGCTATTGCCAGGCCGCCCCTTGATGACCTGCGCTTCCGGGAAAACTTCTCATGACCATCTGACGACCTGACGACTCAACGACAACCCATCGACGGATCGTCGCTTCGACGGGTCACACTAGGTCACCCCACCCTGCTCCGGGTGCCCGTGAAGAATGGCGTGGTGATGGACGACCGCCTGCTGCCGCTGCCCATAGATCACTACGAGGTGCTGCGCCACGGGGAGTTGTGCACGGTGTTGGTCATAGCCACCGGTGAGGTGGTTTTCCAGGGCGAGGGGCGCGCCGAGGTGGTGGTTTCGAGGGCGCCGTTCTAGGAAGATAAAGACGGCCTCTTACCTCCGACCTTATACACCAAGGTCACTTCCCTATTAATAGGAAATCCATTCACAACACCTATTGAAGCCATCACATCCTCCTCCACAGCACAGTCGGGCCAAACTTCGTTAATCAAACTCTCCAGGACTGCATTCGGCTGTCTAGACTCCTCCCCCAACAAGGATCTCGGCCACTGAATTTTTGTAATAAAACTATTTGGAGCAATACCTTCATTCAGAATAAATACATTATCAAGAAAAATGAAATCAGCCTCATACTGCGTCTTTAGCACAAGATCAACATCAGCCTTGTATTCACAGTCCCTTCGCGATGCTATGAATATAAAGTCAATACCCCGGAGAATTTCAGCCACTTCACTTCTTCGTAGATTCACCTTACCCTTGGAGACTATATAGAGCCCCTCGATTTCTGCGCCCATCTCCATCAGCATAGCACTATCAGACAAACCAAGTCGGCCATTTTTAATAAGCTTTTTAGCCTGAGAAGTTGCCCAATTAATCAGTGCATCTTTAGAAACCAACGGCTTCGCACAACTTCTATCGAGCCCCAAAGGCACATCACCTTCAATAATTCCAGCGAAATTTGAAATCTCTCCACCCAAAACACCGCCAGTAGAAATTACACCGGCATTGAGACCAAACGCCCTACTACCAATGCCACTTAGCGCAGCGCGCCCCACAACATTGCCATGCTGATCAAACATTTCCTCCATATTTTCCACGGAGAGAGGAATATTCACATACCTATAATGAGATGGATTTTTCGCAGCATGCGGAGATATTCTATCAACCAATTCTCGCGATGAGATAGTTTTCCAGTCACCTGCAGATATCGTTTTAACCCTTGATTCATTTCCCTCTTGTGTATAAACATCTATATCCAGTGCGGGAACCAGAGCGCCGACTAACTCATGAAGGGTCAGGGATTCACGCCCAGAACCTTGCCGCAATGAAAAAATATCAAATCCACCAAAAATGATAGAAAGTAGGCCTTTCTTATCCTTAAGCCTGACCGATACTCGCGTCCCATGTTTAAGGAGACGTTCAGCTTCACTTGGCGCTCGAATAATTGGGCGAGAGTCAAGCCCCTCAGCTATCTCCAGCAAAAAATCGTTGTGACTATCCTGCTGCGCCCTGATTATTCGCTTGGTAGCAACTTTTATATGATCCCCAAGCATAAAAATGGAAAAAAATCCTATGCCGAAACGCCCAACAGGGTTAAATTGCTTTGATAGTAGACCCGGCCATTCGCGCCGCACGCCAGCATCCTTCCAGAGAGATCGGCCGAAGTCTAATAAAACCTGAGTTAGAACATATCGACTCATGCCCACTCCTGTGTCAGAGACGTGCAACCAGTCCTCGCCATTCACATTTTCCAGATGAACTAGAATACTTCCTTCATTCACTTCAAGATCTCCAATTCCTCTGCGTGCAATTACAGCATCACGCGCATTTTGAAGAATTTCTCGCAGAGCCAAATGAGGCTTTTTCCCATACAGCTCCTCTCCACCAAATTTTTTCATTACAGATCGTACATCGCCAATTTTCAATGACGCATCAACCGGTTGCCAACCTTCTGCTGGCACCAATATTGCAAACGACTCTGGCGTTCGGACCCTCGCAACCTCCCTAGCTGCGAAACACTGTAAATTATTTTCACGAAGAAGGTGGTCTGCCGCCAAAAGTTCACGATCAACCATCATTGCGGTTTCGTAAGCAAGCCACCAAGCCGCCTGCGCTGAAATCGGAAATGGGTTAGAAGTGAACGACAATTGTGAAGTATTAACTTCACAACGAGGGATGTGCATCCGCGCCTGAAATGACCAATGATCTTTTGATACACCCGATAAGCCACTCATAAGCATCAGCAGTCGCGGCGCCCTAAACTGATCAATATGTGCAGCGTCTGCAACTCGAAGAAGCAAAGCAATCTTTAGTAAATTAACATTCCACGGCGCCGGAGAAAGGCAGATGGGCACCGACCGATTCACTCGATAAAATTCTTCTAACTGTTCCGGGTTAAACCAATGACTTTCTGCTGCTTGACCAATGAGGTCACCATAAGCCTCTCGAATATCATCATGTGGCAAAAGGTACATATTATTCCCCGAGCCATCATCCCACTTCGCAAAAGGAAGCCGTCTTGCCTGCCTGGGATGAAAAACCCGAAGCGTTTCAAAAAGAAGCCGCTGAAAATCAGCAGAACCCATTTTAACAGTCGATGAATCAATACCAAATTGTGCTGCGGCATCCTTCCACTCAGGCATACTTTGAATTTCCTCAATGCCGCCGGAAAAAGCTGCCCTGCAGTGCGCCGCATCATGAAGAAGAAATGCGCCACCTAAAACAAATGCTTCTGCTGCATTAATTTCATAGTCCGCACCAGCGATTTCAGATCCAACACGCCAAAGAGAATCTACATGCGTGATATCATGAATCGTGAGGCTAGGTATCTCACTTCTTATGTGCGCCAATAATATTGCCACACGTTCTCGGAACGCATCATATGCACATTCAAGCAAAGCTCGTTTATCATCAAAACCGTCATTTTTTTGATCAAAAGCTTTTTTCCAAAGGCTTGTTTTTTTATAATCAGACATAGCTGCTTGTGTGTTGTTGCTCGCTAAGTGTGCCATCAAACTACCCCCTTGTCCGCTCTTTTGAATGGCGGCACACTTGCGCTCAACTCACTTTTCTAGACTCTCCACATGTCCAACTACAAAGCACTCATCGCCCGCAAAGCGGAACTTGACCGACTCATCGAGGAGACCCGCAAGGCCGAAGTCTCAGGCGCTATCGCCGAAGCACGCGCACTCATCGCGGAGTTCGGACTGACTTCCGAGGATGTGTTCGGCGGCGCCAAGGCTAGGAAGGCTTCCAGCGCCAAAGGTACGAAGGTTGAGGCGAAATACCGCGATCCCGCGACGGGGGCGACTTGGACAGGACGGGGCCGTGCTCCTGTGTGGATCGCAGACAAGGACCGCTCTGCTTTTGCAATTTGATCAATGGAAGAGCACAGGCGTGAGATCCCGGCGACACCTAAACACCAGAAATTTCCCCAGCCCTAATCAATTACTCTCCAGCTTAAGCACGACCGAAGCAGCTTATTAGGCTAACTTTAGCGTACAGGCTTCAATGAAGTGCTTTCCGAGTAACGTGATGTGCACTTGGGTGAAAACCTCCTGACCCGCCCATGTCTCTGGAAGAGAAATGCAGCCAAGTCGCTTGAGATTTGCAAGTGCAAGCTTGATGTGGTCCGGAGGCTCTAGCAGTTCCGGTGTGCGAGGCGGAGGAATTCCCGCTACCGGGTCTCTGTACGCGTAGATGGGCTCCATTGGCGCACCCCCAGCTCTGACGGAATTTGGAAGATCCCCCACAATGACGCCGTACCTTTTGGTGATGTCGTAGGGCAGAGTGGGGCTGTAGATTAGGTGAAGGATGGACGCTTCTTCAGGCGAAATTTGTGCAAGGAGATCGATATACGCCCTTCGCAAATCCACGCCACTGTCCTTGTTGGCAGCATTTACCAATAGCTTTGCCCACATGTCCTGCAATGAGTCGTCGTCTTCAAGGGATGCGCCTTCAAGGAGGGGGATTGCAAACTTGAGTGGAATGGGTCTGGTTGGCGCATCCAAGCCTGCCTCCTCTTGCAGTTGGTTCGCCCTTTTCATCATTCGAAGCTGCCTCTCCCAGCGCATGAATTTCAGTTTGTCCTCGAAGATGCCCATGCCTTGCTCAAGGGAGCCAGCAATATATGTTGACACGAAGCTTCCGAACTTCTCAGCAGCGTCAATCGCCTTCCCACTTGTCTTCGCGACTTCTTGGACAGCTTTAGCGCCCTCAATGAATGGCTCGTCTCCGTTGCTCATGCGTGCTCCCCGAATGTTTCTGTGCTGGCCGCTCGCAACCTCGCATCAGGACAATGTAGCGCAAGCTTCGGCTTGAAATTGCGCGTCCGAACCCTACCGATGACAAGAAGGTGACGGCCTGACGAGGTGCACGGGTGCGTCCCGCTCCCGCCGAGGGTCATAGCCGCCATCGATGCACCCGGCATCAATCCGCGCGCCATCTATCGCCTCAATGAGCACCGCCCAGGCCCACCCCGCATCGAGGCCCGCGAGACCTGCGCATAGCGCCCGACGATGCCGGCCATCATCAACCCATGGCCGAGAGTTCGCAGACCCGAGCGGCCCACAGAGCCTTTCCATGCAACAACCTCGCAGCCGAACCCGCCGAACCGCACCGACCCGCGATGCCTGCAGCCATCAACCGACGATGTGCGCCTCATCGCAGCGCCCATCGGACCAGCATGATCCGCAGCCCCAAAGCAAAAAGGCCACCCCGCAAAGGGTAGCCTTTTACTGCCAATGAATGGCTCCTCGACCTGGGCTCGAACCAGGGACCTACGGATTAACAGTCCGGCGCTCTACCAACTGAGCTATCGAGGAATGATGGGTACTGACACTTGCACTGACTACTATCTACTGACCAGCCAGCCTGCTCTTAGGCTGACTAAGTGAAAGGCCCCGCGTACACATGCAGGGCCTGGCACTGAATTTTTGGCTCCTCGACCTGGGCTCGAACCAGGGACCTACGGATTAACAGTCCGGCGCTCTACCAACTGAGCTATCGAGGAACATCAAGACTTAGATTATATACACAAAACTTGGGCGTTTTCCACTCGGCGCGATGATCTTGGCCATCAGGCTGTGTTGCGCGCGGAACATGCATGGGTGGCAAGGGGCTGGCGGGCCCCTTGGCTGCGGGGTTGGCGGCCTTGCGGCATGATGTGGCCGACCTTGATGACAGCAAGCATTCATCCACTCATTGCTTCCAGCCCATGACCATACACACCATCCTGAAGATGGGCGACCTGCGCCTGCTGCGCGTGGCCCAGCCCGTGACCGCGTTCGACACGGACGAGCTGCACCTGCTGGTGCGCGACATGCTGGAGACGATGCGGTCCGTCAACGGCGCGGGGCTGGCGGCGCCGCAGATCGGGGTGGACTTGCAGTTGGTGATCTTTGGCTCAAACGACCGTAACCCGCGCTACCCGAGCCGCCCCATCGTGCCACCCACGGTGCTGATCAACCCGGTGATCACGCCGCTGGGCGATGAGGAAGAAGAGGATTGGGAGGGCTGCCTGTCGGTGCCGGGCCTGCGGGGCAAGGTGCCGCGCTGGGCGCGCATTCGCTACACGGGGTTCGATCTGTATGGCGACCCGATCGACCGCACGGTGGATGGCTTCCATGCCCGGGTGGTGCAGCACGAGTGCGACCACCTGATCGGCAAGCTGTACCCGATGCGGGTGCGGGACTTTACTCAGTTTGGGTACACGGAAATTCTCTTCCCCGAAATCAGCGCCCAAGAAGACGATTGAGCGTCTGGAGAAAACTCTTCTGGCGTTGTTGCTGCGTCTTGTCGTACTAGTCGTACTGCCCGCGACGCAGCGCCTAGCCAGAACCGCTTCGCTGAGTTTTTCCAGCCGCTCTCCTGCTTCAAAAAGAGGGAGAAGGCGGCTCAAAGCACCGACTTAGGCACCACCCCGCCCTGCCCCATCAGGATCCGTCCGCGCATCCAGCTTGAGCTGCAAGAAGGCCAAATCCAGCCACTTACCGAACTTGGTGCCCACTTCGGGCAGCAGGCCCACCTGGGTGAAGCCCAGGCGCTCGTGCAATTGGATCGATGCGGTGTTGCCGGCCTCGATGCCGGCGACCATGACGTGCTTGCCGATGGCGCGGGCGCGTTCGATGAGGGCCTGCATCAGCCGCTTGCCCAGGCCCGCGCCGCGGGCGTTCTGGTGCACGTACACCGAATGCTCGACGGTGTGGCGGTAGCCGTCGAAAGCGCGCCAGTCGCCGAACGAGGCGTAGCCGGCCACGGCGCCCTGTTCGTCAACGGCGACGAGCACGGGGTAGCCCAGGCGCTGGCGGTCGGCCAGCCAGGCGGCGCGGTTGGCGGCGTCCACCAGGGTTTCGTTCCAGATGGCAGTGGTGTTGGCCACGGCGTCGTTGTAGATGGCGAGGATGCCTTCGATGTCGCCCGCATGGGCATCGCGTATCTGTAGGGTGGTCATGGCTGTCAGGGGTTGCAGGGCTCGCCATCCACTATGATGGACGAATAACGTATTTTGGTAGATTATTGTCCATCATGATGAAACACATGTCCACCAAAGTAGATGCCGCAGTCGATAGCCTGAGCCAGCGCATCGGTGCGCGCGTGCGCATCGAGCGCGAGGGCCGGGGCTGGTCGCTGACCGACCTGGCAGCAAACTCGGGTGTGTCGCGGGCCATGGTGCACAAGCTGGAGCGGGGCGAATCGAGCCCCACGGCGACTTTGCTGGCGCGGCTGTCGGGCGCGTTCGGGCTGAGCATGTCGCAGCTGATCGCCCGCGCCGAGGCCAAGGAGGGCCGGCTGCTGCGCCGGGCCGACCAGCCGGTGTGGACCGACCCGCAGACCCGCTATGTGCGCACGCACGTGTCGCCCCCTTCCGACCTGCCGCTGGACCTGGTGCAAGTGGTGCTGCCTGCGGGCGCGCGGGTGCCCATGCCCGCTGCGGCCTATACCGCCAAGCGGCAATTGATCTGGGTGCTGGCCGGCTCGCTGGTGTTCATGGAGGGCGACACCCGGCATGCGATGGATGCGGGCGACTGCCTGGAACTGGGGCCGCCTGCGGACTGCGTGTTCAGCAACGAGACGGCGGCGAACTGCACCTACGCCGTGGTGCTGTTGCGCAGCAACTGAACCACCTACTGCCAAAGCGTTGGCAGGACGGCGAGCACCGGCGCAGCCGACAGGGTCCTACAAGCCGCCACGGGTAGCGCGCCTAGCATGAGGGCTTAAATCCCCCAGGAGCACGCCATGCCCAGCAACACACCCAAGCCCGGCTACAACCAGTATGGTTTGAAAGACGAAAGCGGCACACCCGGCCCAGCGTACGCCAACCGGCCCGGCGGAGAGCAGCCCGGGGTGGGGCCGGTGGATGCGGTAGACCCATCGGGGCATCGGTTGGGCGCCATTGAAGAGCATCCGAACCCCAAGCCGGCATCGCGGCAGGGCACCGGCGTGACAGGCGAGACCGACGACAAGACGCGCTGAGAAACGGCTGACAAAACTCTTCTGGCGTCGTTGCTGCGTCTGGCCGGACGACTCCTGCTGCCTGCCTGCACCAGTTGCCGCTGAGAAGGGATGCGATGACACCTATAGAGGACTTTGTCGAGGTCTCGGGGGCTCAGGCTTTCACGTCGATGTGGTACAGGCCCCAGGGGCACAGCGCAAAGCGTTCCTTCACGGGCTTGTCCTTGAAGGGGGCCACGTTGTCCGCGTCGTACACGGCCCACTGCGGCCCCAGGCCGCCGAGCGCCATGGGCTGGCCGTCGATGCGGGTGGCGACGATCATGCGGTACTGCGCTGCGTCGGCCAGGCTGATGGCAACGTTGTAGCCGTCCACAGCGCGCAGGCCCAGTTGCACGTTGCTGCCGCGCGGCACGCCCGCGGCTTCAAGCACCGAGACCAGAAGCGGGCCTTCCAGCGTGTGGGGCTTGCTGTCGTATTCGAGCGTGGGCTTGATGGTCACTGACGGCAGGCGTTGCAGCGCGGCCGCGTCGAACGCGAAGGCCTTGCTGAACTGGATGCTGTGCTTGCCCATCATCTGGTCGATAACGGGGTCGAGCGCGCCGCGGTTGGTCTTGCCAATGGCGCCGCTCACCGTCAGCAGAACGGGTTGCGCATTGCCGGCTTTGTTGCCGGGGGCCGCGATGGCATTGGCAGCCGGCAGCATCACCCCTGCCAGGCCGACGCTGGCGACAAAATCACGCTTGTTGATCACGATGCTTCTCTCCGATGGTTGGTTGTTCGTATACACCGCTGGTGCGGGGCCGTAGCGTGCGATTGGCATGCGCTTGTGTCAAGCGGCAATTGGCCGGGCGGGATCGTATGATTTCTGCCTGCCGCACTGTTCGCGCGCGCATCTTACCGAGCAGGAACCCCGCCATGCCGACCACCCTTGCCCAGCCCTTGTTGCGCCTTGCCCTGGCGGCCCTGATCGCAGCCCTGGCCCCGTTGGCCAGCGCTGCCAGTTTCGATTGCGCCAAGGCCCGCTCGGCCATGGAAAAGCTGATCTGCTCGGATGCCCCGCTCTCCGCGCTGGATGAACAGCTCAATACTGCGTTCAAGGATGCGATCACGCGCTCCAAAGCACGGCCGCAGCTGGTGCAGTGGCAGCGCGAATGGCTCCAATCCTATGAGGTCACGCAGTGCAAAGACGCCCGCTGCCTGGGCCAGGAGTTCGCGGGCCGCATTGCCCTGCTACAGAGCGTTGCGCCCGCCACCTCAGCAAGCGCCAAGTGGAATGGCGCATACACCCGCTACCACCAGGGCAAGCCCGACAAGGACAGCGCCAGCCTGGCCGTCGTCGGCCTGCAGGACGGCAAGGTCTACCTGGCGGGCGATGCAGTCTGGTACGGCCCCAACGCCGCCAATGGTCAGGTCAATGTGGGCGAGATACGCGGCGTGGGCACCCTGCGCAACGGGCTGCTGGCGTACGACGGTGATGGCTGCACGGCCACGCTGGCATTGGAGCGCGGCGGCCTGGCCGTGAAGGACGACGACGGCTGCGGCGGCATGCACGTGACCTTTGTGGGCGAGTACCGGCGCAAGTAGCGCCCGCGCCGGCCAGGCGGTCTAAGGACCCTCCGCATAAACCTCGCGGATCGGTGGTAGTGCGGATCGGGATGGGCCGCAAGGCGTCTTCTTGCAGTCAATAGCAGGGTTATTGGCAAGAGAAGCAACGCAGCGGACCGCCCGAGTCCGCGCTGCCAACGGCCGCAGGGATTTGTGCAGAGGGTCCCTATAGGCTTATTTCCACGTGGTCGATCTTCCACCCGTCCTCGTTCACCAGGCGCACCTTCTGGCTCTCTGGCGATGTGGACGTGCTGCCGCACACATCCGTCTGCCGGTAGGTGAGCTCGGCCACGTTGCCAGACACGCTCTGCCCAGCCAGCTCGATCTTTTTGCACCGCGCGAGTGTCTGGGACATGTCCAGATAGACGCGTGCTACCTCGTCGCGCGTCTTTCCCATCATCTTCATCATCGCTGGAATCTTCTGCTCCACATCGGCGCGCTTCCTGGCGGAATAGAAATGGGCTTCTTCCTCCAGGGTGGCAATGCCGCTGGCCGACTTCTGGTAGTAGCGCTCATAGAAAGCGTCGGGTGCTTCCTGCTTCTGGCAGCCTGCAAGCACGGTGAGCAGCAATGCCAATCCATATCCACGGCGCATGGGGATCCCCTCTCCTGTCTTGTGATCGCGGCATTGTGCAGGCCGCTGGCACCGGATGGCGCATGCCACGGCGATGCAGCAGGAAATCTGTCGCCTGCAGCCGACATAGCGCACACGGCCCGCGCCACGGTGGAACCGGATGTTGCCGCACAATCCAACAAACCACCCTTCGCAACCCCTGCCCCCATGCCCGCCCAACTCCCCTGGCTGGAACCCCATGACCCCTTCCCCCACCCGGCCAGTGCCTGGGGCCCCCGCGATCCGGCGCCGGGCCTGCTGGCCGCCGGTGGAGCGCTGGATGTGGAGCATCTGCGGGCGGCCTATGGGCAGGGCACCTTCCCCTGGTTCAGCGAGGGCCAGCCCATTCTGTGGTGGGCGCCCGACCCGCGCATGGTGCTGCCGGTGGCCGAGTTCCGGCTGCACCGCTCGCTGCGCAAGACGCTGCAGAAATTTGCCGCCGCCAGCAGCCACTGCGAGGTGCGGGTGGACACGGCCTTTGGCCAGGTGATACGCGCCTGCTCGTCCACACCGCGCGAGGGGCAGGCGGGCACCTGGATCGTGCCGGACATGGTGCGCGCCTACGAGGCGCTGCATGCGGCGGGCTCAGCCCACAGCGTGGAGACCTGGGTCGATGGCCAGTTGGTGGGCGGGCTGTACTGCGTGGCGCTAGGGCGCGCGGTGTTTGGCGAGTCGATGTTTGCGCACGCCACCGATGCCTCCAAGATCGCGCTGGCGGCGCTGGTAGCGATCTGCCGCGTGCAGGGGGTGGCGCTGATCGACTGCCAGCAGAACACGCGCCATCTGGCGTCGCTGGGGGCGCGCGAGATCCCGCGCAACGAGTTCCTGCGCAAGATCGCCGTGGCGCAAGACCTGCCGGGCGGCACGTGGACTTTCGAGCCCGTATACTGGAATCAACTGCTGGCCCACCCCACGCCCATGGCATGACGCAACTCAACGACCTGCCGCTGCAGACCCTGCAGTTCTATGCGACAGCGCCCTACCCGTGCAGCTACCTGCCGAACAGGCAGGCGCGCTCACAGGTCGCGACGCCCAGCCACCTGATCCAGAGCGATGTGTACTCGGGCCTCGTGGCCACGGGTTTCCGGCGCAGTGGCATGTTCACCTACCGCCCCTATTGCGACGGCTGCCAGGCCTGCACCCCGCTGCGCGTGCGCGCCAGCGAGTTTCGCCCCGACCGCAGCCAGCGCCGCTCGGCGGTGCAGCACGGTGCGCTGCAGGCGCGTGTGCTGCGCCTGTGTTTCGTGCCCGAACATTACCAGCTGTACCTGCGCTACCAGAACGGCCGCCACGCGGGTGGCGGCATGGACCAGGACAGCATCGACCAGTACACCCAGTTTTTGCTGCAAAGCCGGGTCAATTCGCGGCTGGTGGAGTTCCGCGAGGTGGATGCCACCACCGGCGAGCCCGGCGCGCTGAAGATGGTGTCCATCCTCGATGTGCTCAACGATGGCCTGTCGGCCGTGTACACCTTCTACGAGCCCGAGGCGCGCGCCAGCTACGGCACCTACAACGTGGTCTGGCAGATCGAGCAGGCGCGCGCCATGGGCCTGCCCTATGTGTACCTGGGCTACTGGATCGCCGCGAGCCCGAAGATGAACTACAAGGCGCGCTTTCTGCCGCACGAGATCCGCCAGGACAATGTGTGGCAGCGCGTGGACCGCAGCAGTCACGCAGGCGGCACCCCGGGTGGGGCCGCCCAGGGCACCTGATGGTGCCATTGCATTTCACAAGGTAAGATGCAGCGATCAGAGGATGTTGTGGATATCCCTTACTCCACACCATTCCCGCATTCCTGCAGCCCATGAAAAAAATCGACCCTGGTATCCCGATCAAACCCAGCGTCCAGGTACTGGAGCGCATGTTCACGCTGATCGACGTGCTCGCATCGCGTGAGGACGCCATCTCGCTCAAGGAAATCAGCGAGAAGACGGGGCTGCACCCCTCCACAACGCACCGCATCCTCAACGACCTGACCATCGGCCGCTTTGTGGACCGGCCCGAGTCGGGCAGCTACCGGCTGGGCATGCGCCTGCTGGAGCTCGGTAACCTGGTGAAGGCGCGCCTGAGCGTGCGCGATGCGGCGCTGGCGCCCATGCGCAACCTGCACAAGCTGATCCAGCAGCCGGTGAACCTGAGCATGCGCCAGGGCGACGAGATCGTGTACGTGGAGCGCGCCTACAGCGAGCGCTCGGGCATGCAGGTGGTGCGCGCCATCGGCGGCCGTGCGCCGCTGCACCTGACCTCCACCGGCAAGCTCTTCCTGGCGCTGGACGACCCGCAGCGCGTGCGCGCCTATGCCACCCGCACCGGGCTGGCCGGCCATACCCGCAACAGCATCACGCAGTTGCCCGTGCTGGAGCGCGAGCTGGCCAAGGCGCGCCAGTACGGTACTGCCCGCGACAACGAGGAGCTGGAACTGGGCGTGCGCTGCATGGCCGCTGGCGTCTATGACGACCAGGCCAAGCTAGTGGCCGGCCTGTCCATCTCGGCCCCGGCCGACCGGCTGGACGAAGGCTGGATGGCCAAGCTGCAGGCCACTGCGCAGGAGATCTCGCTGGCGCTGGGCTATGTGCAGGCCAAGGCACCCATGCCCGCACTGGCGTCATCGCTGCACGGCAGCGAAGCAGCGCATACGCCTGCCGATTGAAAGCTGCGGCCAACGCGGCTGGACACCAGGCAAAAACAAAACCCCGGGGCTCTCGCCACCGGGGTTTTGTTTTGTGGGGTGGTTGCTGACCGCCTGGCAACCGGTCAAGGCGGGGGGCCGGCAGCGCCTCTTCAGCCGTTGGTGTTGCCGTGCACCACCGTCTTCACGGGGCTGATGGCGGCGGGCATGGATTCGACCCAGTGGCGCACGCGCTCGGCGTCGCCCAGGCGGCTGAACTTGCCGGCCGAGTCCAGGAACACCATGATGACCTTGCGGCCAGCGAACTGGGCCTGCATCACCAGGCAGCGCCCAGCTTCGGAGATGTAGCCGGTCTTTTGCAGGCCGATGTCCCAGGTGGGGTTCTTCACCAGGCCGTTGGTGTTGTTGAACTGCAGGGTGCGCGCGCCCAGGGCCAGCTCATAGCCGGGCGAGGTGGACAGCTCGCGCATGACAGGGTCGCCATGGGCCACATTGACCAGCGTGGCCAGGTCGCGGGCGCTGCTCTGGTTGCGACTGGACAGGCCCGTGGGCTCGACATATTTGGTGTCGGTCATGCCCAGCAGGCGTGCCTTGGCGTTCATCTGCGCCACGAACACGTCCAGGCCGCCAGGGAAGGTGCGGCCCAGGGCGTGGGCTGCGCGGTTCTCGCTGGACATCAGGGCCAGGTGCAGCATTTCGCCGCGGGTCAGCGTGGAGCCCACCGTCAGGCGCGAACGGCTGCCTTTTTCAGTGTCCACATCGTCCTGGGTAATGGTCAGCTGCTCATCCATGGGCAGCTTGGCCTGGGAGATGATGAGGCCGGTCATGAGCTTGGTGAGCGATGCGATCGGCAGAACGGCGTGGTCGTTCTTGCTGAGCAGCACTTCATGGGTGTCCTGGTCGATCACCAGGGCCACGCTGGACTTGAGGTCCAGGGGGTCATTGACTTCGTGCAGGCCGGCCAGTTGGCCAAACGATTGCTTGGCGGGGATGAAGGCCACGCGGGTGGCGGCCTTGGAGGTCTTGGCCGAGACGCGCACCGGCTTGGCGGCAACGGCGGCCTTGCGCGGGCCGGCGGACTTCTTGGCGGTGGCGGATGCCACCTGCTTCTTGGCGGGCGCCTTCTTGCGCTCGTTGGCGTGTGCCATGGGCGAGGCAAGCGCCGCACTCACAACAACAAAGCCCAGAAGCTGGAAAAAACGGTTCATTGCGGTGCTGCGGCCATGGTGCATCAAAGTGCTCCAAAGGGTAAGAAGTGTGGGCCAGTGTACAGAATCAAAAAAAGTCGCGCAAGATCAATACCTTGCGCGACTTTCCAAGAAAGTGAATGAATTATAAATTCAACACTTAACCCTGTGCAGCCACCCGGTCAGCTTTACTTTGTAATTTGTTCAACGCGCTGAGGTAGGCCTTGGCCGATGCGACCACGATATCGGGGTCAGCGCCCACTCCGTTGACCACGCGGCCGCTGTTCTGCAGGCGCACGGTGACCTCGCCCTGGCTCTCGGTGGAGCCGCTGATGGCGTTGACGGAATACAACACCATCTCGGCACCGCTCTTGACGTGGGACTCGATGGCCTTGAGGGACGCGTCCACCGGGCCATTGCCCTCGGACTCGCCGCGCACTTCGTGGCCGTCCACCGTGAAGACGATGCGCGCACGGGGGTGCTCGCCGGTTTCGCTCTGCTGGAACAGCGAGACGAAGCCATACTGCTCCTTCTCGGCGGTCACGCTTTCGTCGCTGACCAAGGCCAGGATGTCCTCGTCGAATATCTCGCTCTTGCGGTCGGCCAGCTCCTTGAAGCGGGTGAAGGCGCTGTTGACCTCGGTCTCGCTCTCCAGGCTCACACCCAGTTCTTGCAGGCGCTGCTTGAAGGCGTTGCGGCCGCTGAGCTTGCCCAGCACGATCTTGTTGGCGCTCCAGCCCACGTCTTCGGCGCGCATGATCTCGTAGGTGTCGCGTGCCTTGAGCACGCCGTCCTGGTGGATGCCGCTGGCGTGGGCGAAGGCGTTGGCGCCGACCACGGCCTTGTTGGGCTGCACCACGAAGCCGGTGGTCTGGCTGACCATGCGGCTGGCCGCAACGATGTGCTTGGCGTCGATGTTCAGGTCCAGGTCGAAGTAGTCGCGGCGCGTCTTGATGGCCATGACGACTTCTTCGAGCGAGCAGTTGCCGGCGCGCTCACCCAGGCCGTTGATGGTGCACTCGACCTGGCGGGCACCGCCGATCTTCACGCCGGCCAGGGAGTTGGCCACGGCCATCCCCAGGTCGTTGTGGCAGTGCACGGACCAGATGGCCTTGTCGCTGTTGGGAATGCGCTCGCGCAGCGTCTTGATGAAGTTGCCGTACAGCTCGGGGATGGCGTAGCCCACGGTGTCGGGCACGTTGATGGTGGTGGCGCCTTCGGCAATCACCGCTTCGAGCACGCGGCACAAAAAGTCCGGGTCGCTGCGGTAGCCGTCTTCGGGGCTGAACTCGATGTCGGCCACGAGGTTGCGCGCAAAGCGCACCGACTGGCGCGCCTGCTCGAGCACCTGCTCGGGCGTCATGCGCAGCTTCTTTTCCATGTGCAGCGCCGAGGTGGCGATGAACGTGTGGATGCGTGCGCTGTTGGCGCCCTTGAGCGCTTCGGCCGCACGCGAGATGTCGCGGTCATTGGCGCGCGAGAGCGAGCAGATGGTCGAGTCCTTGATGGCGTGGGCAATGGCCTGCACGGCCTCGAAGTCGCCGTTGGAGCTGGCCGCAAAACCCGCTTCGATCACATCCACCTTCAGGCGCTCGAGCTGGCGTGCGATGCGCAGCTTCTCGTCCTTGGTCATGGAGGCGCCAGGCGATTGCTCGCCGTCGCGCAAGGTGGTGTCGAAAATGATGAGTTTGTCGGCCATGGGGTTCTCCTGGTATTGATGGTGGGGTGGTCCGCAACGCTGAATTCTGGCGCCCAAAGCAAAAGGCCCGTTGCGGGTGCATACGGGCCTTTGTGGAAAACGTGTGCGCGTGCGCCTACCGTCTCCGCCCGTGGGGAGCTAGCAGTAGGATTGCAATGGCCAACGTGTTCATGCAGTGCAATGTAGCACAAGTGCGGTCAATGCGGCGCCCTGCCGTCATTTGTGCAGGCCGCGCTCGTCGGGCTCGTCGGTGGAGGTGCTGATCACGCTGCTGTGCTGCCCCTTGGCCTTGCGCCAGGCGTATACGCCGTAGCCGCTCAGGCCATACAGCACGAACACGCTGAACAGCATGATGGGCGGCGAGATGTTGATGACGGCGATGCCCAGCGCGATCAGCACGATCACGACGAAGGGCACGCTCTTTTTCATCTGGATGTCCTTGAAGCTGTAGAACGGCACGTTGGTCACCATGGTGAGGCCGGCGTACAGCGTGAAGGCGAACATGATCCAGGTGACCTGGTTCCAGGTGAGCCAGGTGTCCATGCCGCGTTGCACCCCGAGCTCGGTCATGAGCCAGATGAAGCCGGCCACCAGCGCAGCGGCAGCAGGCGACGGCAGGCCCTGGAAGTAGCGCTTGTCGACCACGCCCGTGTTCACGTTGAAGCGCGCCAGGCGCAGCGCGGCGCAGGCGCAGTAGACGAAGGCCGCGATCCAGCCCCAGCGGCCCAGGCCCTTGAGCGACCATTCGTAGGCGATGAGCGCGGGTGCGGCGCCAAAGGACACCATGTCCGACAGCGAATCCATCTGCTCACCGAAGGCGCTTTGCGTGTTGGTCATGCGGGCCACGCGCCCGTCCAGGCTGTCGAGCACCATGGCGCAGAACACGCCCACGGCCGCCAGGTCGAAGCGCCCGTTCATCGCCATCACGATGGAATAGAAGCCCCCGAACAGCGCCGCCAGCGTGAACAGGTTGGGCAGGATGTAGATGCCCTTGCGCCGTTTGCGCACCATCACGCCAGAACCGTCGGCGGAATCCTTGCCGTCATGCATCGAACAAATCTCCATCGCCAGACCAGCCGGCGTGAACAGCCACCAAATTTATAGTAATCGGCACCTGCGCCGCACGGCGCATGGCACCCCCTCCGAGAGAACCGAAGGCGCAGTGTAGCTGCACCGGCAGGCACCCGGACCATGCACCTGTTAACAATTGATTACGCAAGGCCATGCGGCGCGCCGCAGGTGGCATGCCCAGCCCCACTCGGCAACGAAAAAGGCCACCGAAGTGGCCTTTGGGATCGTGTACGCAGGGCGCAGTGGATCGCGAGATCAGTTGCGGGTCTGGTCGACCAGCTTGTTCTTGGCGATCCAGGGCATCATGGCGCGCAGCTTGCCACCCACCACTTCGATGCTGTGGTCGGCGGTGTTGCGTCGGCGGGCCGTCATGCTTGGGTAGTTCAGGCGGCCTTCCTGGATGAACATCTTGGCGTATTCGCCGCTCTGGATGCGCTTCAGGGCATTGCGCATGGCAAGGCGCGACTGCTCGTTGATGACTTCAGGGCCGGTCACGTACTCGCCGTACTCGGCGTTGTTCGAGATCGAGTAGTTCATGTTGGCAATGCCGCCTTCGTAGATCAGGTCCACGATGAGCTTGAGCTCGTGCAGGCATTCGAAGTAGGCCATTTCAGGGGCGTAGCCGGCTTCGACCAGGGTTTCGTAACCCATCTTGATCAGCTCGACGGCGCCGCCGCACAGCACGGCCTGTTCGCCGAACAGGTCGGTCTCGGTTTCTTCCTTGAAGTTGGTCTCGATGATGCCGGCCTTGCCGCCACCATTGGCCATGGCGTACGACAGGGCCAGGTCACGGGCCTTGCCGGACTTGTCCTGGTGCACGGCCACCAGGTGGGGCACGCCGCCGCCCTGGGTGTAGGTGTTGCGCACGGTGTGGCCAGGGGCCTTGGGGGCGACCATCCACACGTCCAGATCGGCGCGGGGCACGACCTGGTTGTAGTGCACGTTGAAGCCGTGGGCGAAGGCCAGCGAAGCGCCTTGCTTGATGTTGGGGGCCACGTTGTTGGTGTAGACCTCGCCGATCTGCTCGTCGGGCAGCAAAATCATGACCACGTCGGCCGCCTTGACTGCGTCGTTGACTTCCATCACGTTCAGGCCGGCCTTGCCGACCTTGTCCCACGAGGCGCCACCCTTGCGCAGGCCGACCACGACCTTCACGCCGCTGTCGTTCAGGTTCTGTGCGTGGGCGTGGCCCTGCGAGCCGTAGCCGATGATGGCAACGGTCTTGCCCTTGATCAGGCTCAGGTCACAGTCTTTGTCGTAGAAAACTTTCATGGGTCGCTCCGGTTGAAATGCGTTGTTTGGGGGGGTGAAATTGGAAAAGCGGGGTGGATTGTCTTACACGCGCAGAATTCGCTCGCCACGGCCAATGCCACTGGCGCCGGTTCGCACGGTTTCCAGGATGGCGGTGCGGTCGATGGCCTGCAGGAAGGCATCGTTCTTGGACTGGTCACCGGTGAGCTCGATGGTGTAGCTCTTTTCGGTCACGTCGATGATGCGGCCGCGGAAGATGTCGGCCATGCGCTTCATCTCCTCGCGCTCCTTGCCTACGGCGCGCACCTTCACCATCATGAGCTCGCGCTCTGTGTAGGCACCCTCGGTGAGGTCGACCACCTTGACCACTTCGATGAGGCGGTTCAGGTGCTTGGTGATCTGCTCGATCACGTCGTCGGAACCCGTGGTCTGGATCGTCATGCGCGAGAGCGATGGATCCTCGGTGGGCGCCACGGTGAGCGATTCGATATTGTAGCCACGGGCAGAGAACAGGCCCACGACGCGCGACAGCGCACCGGGTTCGTTCTCAAGCAAAACGGCAATGATGTGTTTCATGGTGAAGACATTCCTCTTTTCGCTGCCCTCCCCTGCGCACGGTAATGCGCAGGCTCGGCAGACAATAGATTCGTCGAAGTGACGCTATCAGGTTGATAGCAGGAGATTGGCCCGCAGCAGTCGCAATCGCAATTGCCGCTTGCTGCAGGCCGTAGCGGGAGCCGAAGGCCTGTGTTTACAGGTCTTCGGAGCCCAGCAGCATTTCGGTGATGCCCTTGCCGGCCTGCACCATCGGGAACACGTTCTCGGTGGGGTCGGTACGGAAGTCCATAAACACCGTGCGGTCCTTGAGCTTGCGTGCTTCGCGCAGCGCGGGCTCGACGTCCTTGGGGTGCTCGATCAGCATGCCGACGTGGCCATAGGCCTCGGCCAGCTTCACGAAGTTGGGCAGCGCATCCATGTAGCTGTGGCTGTAGCGGCCGGAGTATTCGATCTCCTGCCACTGGCGCACCATGCCCAGGTAGCGGTTGTTCAACGAGCAGATCTTGATCGGCGTGTTGTACTGCAGGCAGGTCGACAGCTCCTGGATGTTCATCTGCACCGAGCCTTCGCCGGTGATGCAGAACACCTCGGCTTGCGGCTTGGCCAGCTTGATGCCCATGGCATAGGGAATGCCCACGCCCATGGTGCCCAGGCCACCGGAGTTGATCCAGCGGCGCGGCTCGTCGAAGCGGTAGTACTGGGCTGCCCACATCTGGTGCTGGCCCACGTCGGACGTGATGTAGGTGTCCACGTCCTTGGTCATGTTCCACAGCGTTTCCACCACGTACTGGGGCTTGATGACGTCGGGACTGCCCATGCTGTACTTCAGGCAGTCGCGCTTGCGCCAGCCTTCGATGGTGTCCCACCAGGCGGCCAGGGCGCCGGCATCGGGGCGGGTGCTGCTCTCGCGGACCATGGAGATCAGCTCGGTGAGCACGTCCTTCACGTCGCCGACGATCGGGATGTCGACCTTCACGCGCTTGGAGATGCTCGACGGATCGATGTCCACGTGGATGATCTTGCGGTCGTTCTGCGCGAAGTGCTTGGGGTTGCCGATCACGCGGTCGTCGAAGCGCGCGCCCACGGCCAGCAGCACGTCGCAGTTCTGCATGGCGTTGTTGGCTTCGATGGTGCCGTGCATGCCCAGCATGCCCAGGAATTTGCGGTCCGAAGCGGGGTAGGCCCCTAGGCCCATCAGCGTGTTGGTGACCGGGTAGCCCAGCATGTCCACCAGCGTGCGCAGCTCGTTGGTGGCATTGCCCAGCAGCACGCCGCCGCCGGTGTAGATGTAGGGGCGCTTGGCGGCCAGCAGCAGCTGCAGCGCCTTGCGGATCTGGCCACTGTGGCCCTTGCGCACGGGGTTGTACGAGCGCATTTCCACGCTCTGGGGGTAGCCGGTGTAGGCCGCCTTCTTGAAGGACACGTCCTTCGGGATATCGACCACCACGGGGCCGGGGCGACCGGTGCGGGCGATGTGGAAGGCCTTCTTGAGCGTGACGGCCAGGTCGCGCGGGTCCTTGACCAGGAAATTGTGCTTGACGATGGGGCGCGTGATGCCGACGGTGTCGCATTCCTGGAAGGCATCGAGCCCGATGGCGGCCGTGGGCACCTGGCCGGAGATGATCACCATGGGGATCGAATCCATGTACGCCGTGGCGATGCCGGTGACGGCATTGGTCAGGCCGGGGCCCGAAGTGACCAGGGCGACGCCCACTTCACCGGTGGCGCGAGCATAGCCGTCGGCGGCGTGCACAGCCGCCTGCTCGTGGCGCACCAGCACGTGCTGGATGGTGTCTTGCTTGTACAGCGCGTCGTAGATGTACAGAACTGCACCGCCGGGGTAGCCCCAGATGAACTCGACATTCTCTGCCTGGAGCGACTTGATGAGGATCTCGGCACCCATGAGGTCCTGAGAGCCGGAAGCGGAGGGGGTGTTGTTGCCCTGCGAAGCAGCGGCTGCCGATGTGAGCTCGGCCTTGGAGATTTCCATGATCAACCTTTGTGAATTTCTCTGACGAAAAACCTTGGGTGCCCCTTGCATGGACTCTTGTGGAGCCAGCTTGGAACTTGAGGCCAAGGACATGGGCGGGATGATTGCCGCGCCGGACCGTGACCCGTTTGCCTTTTGAATTGCAGCCGCGATTATCGCACTGCAACACGTGCAAATGCATGCTGCGTCTAAAAAAACACCAGAGGATGCGATAATCGGTGGCTGGGCTCTTCTCTGGAGGGGTTCTGCACCTGTTGTTGGGGCGCCGCACTGGCGCATGCCCCGCAGCATCCCATTCCCGGGCTGACCCGTCTTGGCAACCGAACAAGAACTCTCCGATTTCCTCAAAAGCGTAGAAAAGCGTGCCTTCAAGCGCTCGGTCTACCACGTCCGCAATGAGGAAGCGGCCCTGGACATCGTGCAGGACAGCATGCTCAAGCTGGCCGAACACTATGGGGACAAGCCGGCGGCCGAGCTGCCCATGCTCTTTCAGCGCATCCTCTCCAACTGCACCCTGGACTGGTTTCGGCGCCAGAAGACACGCAATGCACTGTTTTCGAGCATGAGTGACTTCGAAGGGCCCGGAGAAGATGGCATGGATTTTGATCTGTTGGAGGCGTACTCCGGCCCCGACGACGGGGACAAGGCCGAAAGTGCCGAAGACCTGACCCGAAGGGCCCAGACCTTCCACCAGATAGAGGCCGAGATAGAAGAATTGCCAGCACGTCAACGGGAAGCCTTCCTCATGCGTTACTGGGAAGAAATGGATGTATCAGAAACGGCAGCCGCCATGGGTTGTTCGGAAGGCAGTGTGAAAACGCACTGTTTTCGTGCCATACAAACCCTGAGCAAGGCACTGAAAGCCAAAGGAATAGAACTGTGAACACCGCCCCTACCCTCTCCCAGGAAGCTGCAGCAGAACGTTTTGCCCGCCGCGTATCGGCGCGGCTGACGGATGGCTCGCAGGATCTGCCCTATGACATCTCGGAGCGCCTGCGCGCATCGCGCATGCAGGCACTGGCCCGGCGCAAGGTGCTGGCCCCCGTGCGCGCACCCGCCAGGGCAGCCGCTCCGGTGGTGCTGGCCGGCGGCGCCTCGGCCGCCCTCGGCGGCGGTGGCAGCGAGGGCAACAGCTGGTGGAATGCCCTGGTGTCCGCCGTGCCGCTGATCGCGCTGGTGGTGGGCCTGTTCTTCATCAGCACGGTGCAGGACGAATTTGGCGCCAACGAGGTCGCCGAGGTGGATGCCGCCCTGCTGACCGATGAGTTGCCTCCAGAAGCCTACTCCGACCCGGGATTTGTCCAGTTCCTCAAAACGGCAGCGCAGAATCACTGATTTGGCCCACTGCCCGATGCATGCATAAAGGACTTCCCGACGCCCCCCCACCACTGCCAGCCATCGTGCTGGCTTTGGCGCTTCTGGGCGCGCTGACCGCCTTCGCCGTGACGGTCGTCGTGCAGCAGGTGGGCATGGCGCCAGCCACCTTGCTGCCCTCGGCCGCCACGCGCCCCACCCCTGCGGCGGCAACAGCCCTGCGCCCCGCGGGCGGCGCCACCGCCCTGCCCTCCGAAGGTCTGGCCGAAGTGGCTGCAGGCCCGGGCTGGGAAACACTGAACACCCGGCAAAAGCTCGCGCTCTACCCCCTGGCCGAACGCTGGTCGCTGATCAGCGAGGTGCAAAAGCGCCGCTGGCTGGCGTTGGCGGTGAATTTCCCGGAACTGCCCGAAGAGGAGCAGGCCAAGCTGCACAGCCGCATGACCGAATGGGCCAGCCTGAGCGCTCAGCAGCGCAGCCAGGCCCGCCTGAACTACGCCAGCACCAACCGCCTGGCCCGGGACAACAAGCTCGCCCAGTGGGAGGCCTACCAGGCCTTGACGGCCGAGGAGCGCGACCTGCTGGCAGCCACGGCGCCGCCCAACCCCCAGGGTGCGGCGACCGCGCTGCGCCCTGTGTCCCCACGCAAACTGGTGCAGGTGCCCGCCGCCACGCAGGCCAACCCCCTGCGCCCCAATGCGCCCAAGATTCCCCCGGTGACCGACCACGGCCCGCGCCTGGCGATGCCAATACCCGCCGCCATGCCCGCTGCAGAGGCCTCGGCCTCCAACCCTGCCGGCCCCGTGGTGGTGGAAACAGCCCCCGTGGCCGTGCCCACCGCCGTGCCGGCCGCGCTGCCACCGCTGGCGCCCGCAGGCTCCGACCCGGCTGCCCCCGCAGCACCGCCCAGCGCCGACAATTCCGGCCTGTACCCCAACAACTGACGGCGCCTGCCGCGCCGATCCCGCAGCCCGGAATGCCCGCATCCCCCACCCCCAGCACGCCGCAGGCAGACATGGCGCCCCCGGCCACAGCACCCGCCACCACCCCCAGCCTCATGCGCCGCATGGCCTGCTGGCTGTACGAGGGCATGCTGATGTTCGGCGTGGTCTTCATCGCCGGCTACCTGTTCGGCACCCTGAGCCAGACACGCAATGCCATGGACAACCGCCATGCACTGCAGGCCTTTCTGTTCGTGGTGTTCGGCATCTACTTCACCTGGTTCTGGGCCAAGGGCCAGACCCTGGCCATGAAGACCTGGAACATCCGCATGGTGGACCGTGCCGGCCGCCCCATCAGCCAGCCGCGCGCTCTGCTGCGCTACGTGCTCAGCTGGCTGTGGTTCTTGCCGCCGCTGGCCGCCGTATCGCCCTTCGCGCTCTCGGGCGGGGAGACCACGGTCCTCGTCATCGGCTGGGTGGCCGTCTGGGCCATTCTGGCGCGCTTCCATCCAGAGCGGCAGTTCTGGCACGATGCACTGGCCGGCACCCGCCTGGTGCATTTCGAGCACCGCAAGAAATAGGCTCCTTCGGTGCAGGCTTCTTTGAGCAGGTTCTTAAGCCCACCGTCACAACACTGCGCGAGAATCCCGGTTTTTCTTATGTCCACACCCCAGCCCACTGCCCCCGCCAATCCCCAGAAAGCCCGCACGGGCCTGAACCGCATCTGGCATGCGGCCGGCTACTCGTTCGAAGGCCTGCGCGCCGGCTGGGGTGAAAAGGCCTTTCGCCAGGAGGCCATCGCCGCCATCGTGCTGCTGCCCGCCTCGCTGTGGCTGGGGCGCAGCTGGGTGGAGGTGGCCCTCCTGGCCGGCTCGGTGGTGATCGTGATGATCGTCGAGCTGCTCAACACCGGCATCGAGACCGCCATCGACCGCATCGGGCCTGAATGGCACGATCTGTCCAAGCGCGCCAAGGACATGGGCAGTGCCGCCGTGCTGCTGGCCCTGCTGCTGTGCGCGGGCATCTGGGCAGGGGCCATTTTTCAAAGGATCGCGCATGGCTGAACCGGCTTTTTCCATCTGCGTGTACTGCGGTTCGCGCCCCGGCGAGAACGGGGCCTATGCCGAGGCGGCCACGGCCGTGGGCACATGGATCGGCGCGCATGGCGGGCAACTGGTCTATGGCGGCGGGCGCAGCGGCCTCATGGGCACCGTGGCCGAGGCCACGCGCCAGGCCGGTGGCCGCGTGGTGGGCATCATCCCCCAGGCCCTGGTCGACAAGGAACTGGCCAACCGCCAGTGCGATGAATTGCACATCGTGCAGACCATGCACGAGCGCAAGGCCATGATGGCCGAGCGCAGCGATGCCTTCATCGCCCTGCCCGGCGGCATCGGCACCTTCGAGGAACTGTTCGAGGTCTGGACCTGGCGCCAGCTCGGCTACCACGACAAGCCCCTGGGCCTGCTCAACGTGGCCGGCTACTACGACGGCCTGCTGGCCTTTTTGAACCACAGCGTGGCCAGCGGCTTCATGGGCGAATGGCAGATGGGGCTGCTGCACGCAGGCAGTGATACTCCTGCACTGCTACAGACGCTGGTCGAACAGGCCGGCAGCAATGCGCGCCACATCCCGCTGCGTTCGGTGATCTAGGCCAAAGGCCCGCCAAAACTGGCGTGATGCAAAGCCAGTGCCACCGTGGAACTGGCTTTGCCAAGCCACTGGTGGCGTTCCCCTCAGGGGGATGGCGCGAAGCGACTCAGGGGGAGCCTATACAGCAGCGTCGTCCAGGTCTCCGGTGCGGATGCGCACCGTGCGCTCGACAGCCGTCACAAAGATCTTGCCGTCACCGATCTTGCCGGTGCGCGCCACGTTGACGATGGCGTCCACGCAGCGGTCCACGTCCTCGGACTTGACCACGACCTCGACCTTCACCTTGGGCAGAAAGTCCACCACGTACTCGGCGCCACGGTACAGCTCGGTGTGGCCCTTCTGGCGGCCGAAGCCCTTGACCTCGGTGACGGTCAGGCCCGTCACGCCGCATTCGGCCAGGGCTTCGCGGACTTCTTCGAGCTTGAAGGGCTTGATGACGGCGGTGATCATTTTCATGGCGGGTCTCCTGGAGATGAAAAAAAGGGAACGGCTGCTCGTGGCCTGGGCTCATGCCGTCAGAACTGCCTCAAGCGCGAAAGCTATTGGTGATAGGGTAACGCCAATCCTTGCCGAAGCTGCGGCGCGTGACGCGAATCCCTACGGGCGCCTGCTGGCGCTTGTATTCGTTGATCTTGATGAGCCGGGTCACGCGCTCCACGTCGGCGCGCGCAAAGCCGGCGGCGATGATGGATTCGATGGGCTCGTCGTTCTCCATGTAGCGCGAGACGATGGCGTCCAACACGTCGTAGGGCGGCAGGCTGTCCTGGTCCTTCTGGTCGGGGCGCAGCTCGGCACTCGGCGGGCGGGTGATGATGCGCTCGGGGATGGGGCTGGCGCCCGTGCCATACGGGTCGTGGGCATTGCGCCAGCGGCACAGCGCGAACACGGTGGTCTTGGCCACGTCCTTGATGACGGCGAAACCGCCGGCCATGTCGCCATAGAGCGTGCAGTAGCCGGTGGACATCTCGCTCTTGTTGCCCGTGGTCAGCACGATGGAGCCGAATTTGTTGGAGAGCGCCATGAGCAGCGTGCCTCGGATGCGCGCCTGCAGGTTCTCCTCGGTCGTGTCCTCGGCCAGGCCTGCGAAGTCGCTGGCCAGCGCGGCCTTGAAGGCCTCGAACTGCGGTTGGATGGAAATCTCGTCATAGCGCACGCCCATGCGGGCCGCCATGTCGCGCGCATCGATCCAGCTGATGTCGGCCGTGTAGGGCGAGGGCATCATCACCGCACGCACCTTGTCTGCGCCCAGCGCATCCACGGCGATCGCCAGCACCAGGGCCGAGTCGATGCCACCCGACAGGCCCAGTAGCACGCTGGGGAAGCGGTTCTTGCCCACATAGTCGCGCACGCCCATCACCAGCGCGTCCCACAGATCGGCCTCGGCACTGCGCAGCGGGGCGATGTCACCCTGGACCGCCAGCGGCGTGGTGCCGTTTCCGGCCACCACCTGCACGCAGAACAGTTCTTCCTCGAAGCCCGGCGCACGCGCAGCCACAGCGCCATCGGCACCCAGGGCGAAGGAGCGGCCCTCGAACACCACCTCGTCCTGCCCGCCCACCAGGTGGGCGTAGACCAGGGGCAGCCCCGTTTCGCGCACGCGCTCGCGCATGGTGTCCTCGCGCTCGGCGCTCTTGCCCAGGTGAAAGGGCGAGGCATTGATCACCGCCAGCAGTTGCGCACCGGCGGCAGCCGCGTCACGCGCGGGCGCGGCGAACCAGGCGTCCTCGCAGACCAGCAGGCCCACGCGCAGCCCGCCCACCTCGAACACGCAGGGCGATCGCCCGGCCACGAAGTAGCGCCGTTCGTCGAACACCTGGTAGTTGGGCAGCTCGCGCTTGGCATAGGTCTGCTCCACCACGCCATCGCGCAGCACGCTGGCAGCGTTGAAACAGGCACTGAAAGCCGGGGCATCGGCGCGCGTCGCCTGCGGATGCCCGAGCACGATGGCCAGGCCTTTCAACCCCGCAGTCTCACGGGCCACGGTTTTCACGGCATCATCGCAGGCAGCGATGAAGGCCGGGCGCAGGAACAGGTCCTCCGCCGCGTAGCCGCAGATCGCCAATTCGGGCGTGAGCAGCAACTGCGCACCCTGGGCATGGGCCTGGCGAGCGGCAGCAATGATCTTCTGCGCATTGCCGGGCATGTCGCCCACCACAAAATTGAGCTGCGCTGTGCAAATGGAGAGCGTCATGGAACTGGAGAAGCCCCTTGGGGCCAGGTTGAAGACAACCGCCAATGCAGGCCCGCAACCCGCCGCAGACCGCCATCTGGCAGTGCAATGCAGGCCGCTGGGCACACATGGCTGAGCAATTGCACATTATCGCCCGCGTGCTGGCCTCCCCACAGGAGGTGGACGCCAATGCCTGGAACGGCCTGCTGGCTTTGCAGAGCCACCCCACGCCCTTTTTGCGCCACGAGTACCTCACGGCCTTGCACGAGAGCGGCAGCGCCACGCCCAAGCGCGGCTGGACGCCGCGCTTCATGACGCTGTGGGACGGCGAGGACACGCTGCTGGCCGCCTGCCCGCTGTACCTCAAAAGCCACTCGTACGGCGAATACGTCTTCGACTGGGCCTGGGCCAGCGCCTACGAACAGCACGGCGTGCCCTACTACCCCAAGGCCACCATCGCCGTGCCCTTCACCCCCGTGCCCGGCACCCGCCTGATGGCGCGGGACGACGAGAGCCGCGCATTGCTCGTGCAGGCCGTGTGCCAGTGGTGCGAGAGCCAGGGCGTGTCGTCGGTGCATGTGCTGTTCGCCAGCAATGACGACATCAAGACCAGCGCCGACGAAGGCCTGATGCTGCGCCACACCGTGCAATTCCACTGGAAGAATGAATCGCCGACGGCACCCGAGTCAACGGCATCCCCGGATGGGAGCAACGCAGCACCACCAGCCCGCTACGCCAGCTTCGACGATTTCCTCGCCAGCCTGGCCCAGGACAAGCGCAAGAAGATCCGCCAGGAGCGCCGCCGCGTGGCCGAGGCGGGCGTCACGTTCCGCTGGTCACGCGGCGCCGACATCAGCCCCGCCGATTGGGACTTCTTCTACCGCTGCTACGAGCGCACCTACCTGGAGCACGGCAACCCGCCCTACCTCACGCGCGACTTCTTCGCGCGCATGGCGCAGAACATGCCCGAGGCCTGGCTGCTGTTCATCGCCGAGCGGGATGGCCATCCGATCGCCAGCAGCCTGATCGCGCTGGGTGACTACGGCACGGAGGGGCTCGTGGCGTATGGACGCTACTGGGGCGCGCTGGAGCGCGTGGACTGCCTGCACTTCGAGGCCTGCTATTACCAGCCGCTGCAGTGGTGCATTGAACACGGCGCCCAGCGCTTCGAGGGCGGCGCCCAGGGCGAGCACAAGATGGCCCGTGCCCTGCTGCCCGTGCAGGCCAGCAGTGCCCACTGGATCGCGCACCCGGCCTTTGCCGAAGCGGTGGAGCGCTTTCTTGAACGTGAAGGCCAGGGGGTGGAAGGCTATCTGGAGGAACTGCAGGGGCGCAGTCCGTTCAGGCAGGGGTGAGGTATCTGGCGGATATCAATTGGCGTCGCTGCCCGGGTCAGCATGGTGCGCACCATCGGCATGCCCGTCCGGTTCGGCGGCATCGTGCGCTCCCACACCTGCGACCGAGCCCGCCGCCAAGGACCCGAAAAACCAGCCCAGCAATCCGAGCCCCGTACTGAGGCCAAGCATCACAGCACCTGAAGCAGAGAGCGACCAGTCATGGAAATGCGGGCCGCAGACCATGGCCCCGCCTATCGCGCCAAGCGCCAAACCGCCCCACAGTCCGCGCTCGCGGTAGCGTCGCAGCAAATCAGAGCCGGCGCGCGGGTTGAGCTGGGCTTGCATGGTTGTCCTTGTCACAGCGTTGAGAGGGTTTATCCACGATCCGCGTTGACCAGTCAACATATCGCCAGCCCACTCACGGGTTGGCGACCGCGCCATCTGCGCCCTGCCCCCGCACAAAATCCACAAACGCCCGCAACGGCGCCGGCAGGTACCGCCGCCCGGAGTAGTAGAGAAACGGCCCTGAAAAAGGCCGCGCCCAGTCGCCCAGCACCGGCACCAGCGCCCCGCTGTCGAGATGGGGCTGCAACCAGCCTTCGAACATGTGGATGATGCCGCAGCCAGCAAGCGCCGCTTCCACCGCCAGATCCACACCGCCCGAGATGCGCACGATCAAGGGGCCGGACGGATCCACGACGACCACTTCGCCACCGCGCTCGAACTCCCAGGTGGGCATGGTGCCGCTGGCAAAACGGCCGCGCAGGCAGGCGTGCTGCATGAGGTCGCGCGGGTGTTCGGGCCGGCCACGCGCGGCCAGATAGGCGGGTGCAGCGGCCGTGGCCATGCGCTGCCAGCGCGGGCCGATGGGGAGGGCGATCATGTCCTGCTCCAGCCGCTCGTCATAGCGGATACCGGCGTCGCAGCCCTCGGCGAGGATGTCGACAAAGCTTTCCTCCACCACCACGTCCAGGCGGATGTCGGGGTAGGCCGCGAGGAACGGCGGCACGATGGCGGGCAGCACCAGGCGTGCCGCGCTGGCGGGCACGTTGAGGCGCAGGGTGCCGGCGGGCCGGTCGCGAAAGCCGTTGACCACGTCGAGCGCGGCCTGCACCTCGCCGAGCGCCGGGCCCAGGCGTTCGAGCAGGCGCGCCCCGGCCTCGGTGGGCGCCACGCTGCGTGTCGTGCGGTGCAGCAGGCGCACGCCCAGCCGCGCTTCGAGCCGACGCACCGCCTCGCTCAGGCTCGACGCGCTGACACCGCCCAAGCGTGCCGCCTCGCGGAAACCGCCGCCGCGTGCCACCGAGACAAAGGCGGCCAGATCACCCAACTGCTCGGCCATGGACAGGATCCCTTGATGGATTGTTCGCTGTGCCGCACAGCCTGTGCGCACTCAACCGACTTATCGTACACAGGCTGCGTGCCTACAGTCGATGCATCCCCATTGAAAGGACTCTCCCATGACAGCAATCGACAAGGCCGGCAGCTACCGCCTCGGCCACCGTGATGTGAAGCGCCTGGGCTATGGCGCCATGCAGTTGGCCGGCCCCGGCGTGTTCGGCCCGCCCAAGGACCGTGCCGCGGCCGTGACCGTGCTGCGCGCCGCCGTGGAGAGCGGCGTGGGCCACATCGACACCAGCGACTTCTACGGCCCGCACGTGACCAACCAGATCATCAAGGAGGCACTGCACCCCTACCGCGACGGCCTGACCCTCGTGACCAAGGTGGGCGCAAGGCGCGGCGACGATGCCTCGTGGCTGCCCGCGTTCTCGGCCGCGGAGCTTACGCAGGGCGTGCACGACAACCTGCGCAACCTGGGCCTTCCCGTGCTGGACGTGGTGAACCTGCGTGCCATGTTCAGCGTGCACGGCCCGGCAGAAGGATCGCTGGAGGCGCCGCTCACGGCGCTGGCCGAGCTGCAGCGCCAGGGCCTGATACGCCACATCGGCCTGAGCAACGTGACGGCGCGCCAGGTGCAGGACGGGCGCAGGATCACCCAGATTGCCTGCGTGCAGAACATGTACAACCTGGCCCACCGCGAAGACGAGGCCCTGCTCACGCAGCTGGCCGCCGAAGGCACGGCCTATGTGCCCTTCTTCCCGCTGGGCGGTTTCACGCCGCTGCAGTCGGGCGTGCTGTCGGAAGTGGCGGCCGAACTCGGCGCCACGCCCATGCAGGTGGCGCTGGCCTGGCTGCTGCAGCGCTCACCCAATGTGCTGCTGATTCCGGGTACCTCGTCGGTCACCCACCTGCAGCAGAACCTGGCGGCGGCGCAACTGCAATTGCCTCCCGAGGCAGTGGCACGGCTTGACACCCTGGAACAGCCGGACGCCATACCAGTGCACTGAACCAGCCGTTGATTCTTGACCACGATGGGCCTTGAGCCCCATCAGATGCACCACAACGATTCAACCAACCACCCAAAAAGCACCAAACAAGGGCAACTCACAACCATTTGGCTATCGCGCGCCAAAAGACGCATCACTTTGGTGCAATCGCCGCTCCTGCCAAGCGCAGAACCTGCGCGCCGTCTCAGAAGCTTTCCCACTCATCATCGGACGCCGCCTTGACGGTGGCTCCCGCTGCGGGCGCAGGCGGTTTGGCAGCGGTTTTTGCCACGGTGGGAGTCGGTGCCGCGAGCTTGCGCTGCGCCACCCCGGCGACCGGCTTGCGGGCGGCGGGCGGCGATACCGGGGGAGAAGGGCGCGGGCGAGGTGCGGTGGTGGCCTGAACCGCTGGCGCATCACCCGACAGCTTGAACACCTCCACCGCGCCCACCAGGGCCTGGGCCTGGTGGCTCAGGCTGCCGGCGGCAGCGGCCATTTCCTCGACCAGGGCGGCGTTCTGCTGCGTGACCTGGTCCATCTGCGTGACGGCATCGCCGACCTGGGAGACACCCTGGCTCTGCTCGGTGCTGGCAGCGCTGATCTCGCCCATGATGTCGGTCACACGGCGGATCGAAGCCACCACCTCGGTCATGGTGGCGCCCGCCTTGTCGACCAGCGCAGTGCCCTGCTCGACCCGCTCCACGCTGGCGTGGATCAGGCTCTTGATCTCCTTGGCGGCGTCTGCGCTGCGCCCGGCCAGGCTGCGCACCTCGCTGGCCACCACGGCAAAGCCCCGGCCCTGCTCGCCCGCACGGGCGGCTTCCACCGCCGCATTGAGCGCCAGGATATTGGTCTGGAAGGCAATGCCGTCGATCACGCCGATGATGTCGGAAATCTTCTTGCTGCTGTCGTTGATGCCTTTCATGGTCTCCACCACTTCGGACACCACGTCGCCACCCTGCACGGCCACGGTGGAGGCGCTCATGGCCAACTGGTTGGCCTGGCGCGCGTTGTCGGCGTCCTGGCGCACGGTGGAGCTCAGTTCCTCCATGGAGGCGGCCGTTTGCTGCAGGGCACTGGCCTGCTCCTCGGTGCGGATGGACAGGTCGTGGTTGCCCGAGGCGATTTCCGCGCTGGCCGAGGCCACGCCCTGCGCATTGCCACGCACCCCCGATACCACCTGGGCCAGGTTGTCACGCATGGCCGTCAGGCCGGTGAGCAGGCGCGCGATCTCATCGCGCCCCTGTACCGGAATGGTGACCGTGAGATCGCCGCGGGACACGGAATCGGTGATGTCCACCGCATTGCCCAGCGAGCGCGAGATCTGGCGGATCATCGAGCCCCCGACGAGCACGGCGAGCAACACGCCCGCCACCACAGCCACCGCCACCAGGACCCAGATGGTCTGGTAGCTGGCTGCGGCACGGTCGTATTCCATCTTGGCCTGGTCGAGCTGCACCTGCATGAGCTGGCCCAGCACCTCCTGCAGCGGGTCCATGGCCGGATACAGCTCCTTGGCGGCAAAGGCGGTGAGGGCGGGTACGTCGCCTGCGCGGAACAGGCCCACCAGGGCCTCGGTGGCCGCGTCCGCCTTGGCCTGCAAGGGCTTGAAGCGGTCCACCAGGGTCTTTTCCTCGGGCGCCAGCTTTGTGGCCAGGTAGGCGTTCCAGTTGGTGTCGATGGCCTTGCGCGCATCGGCCACCGATTGCTGGCCCTGCGCGGCGGTCATGCCGCCGTCGCGCACCTTGTGCGCTGCATCGACCACGTTGACCGCGTACATGTCGGCCACGATCTTGATCTGCTTGAGGGGCACCACCCGGTCGTCGTACACCGATTTGAGCCCGGCGTTGGACTGCCCCATGCCCAGCAGACCGGCGCCGCCGACCAGCAGCACGAGGCAGCACAACACCGCCAGAAGCCCCGCCAGGCGGGTGGAAATCTTGAACCGGTTCATGCCCTGTCTCCTGAAGTAACGATCTGTAAGCACAGAATCGCAAGATCCAGGCCAACACACCCCCTCGTTCAAGGCATCTTTACTCTCCCGGTGTGTCATCGCATGAGGGGTGCCTTACGACAACAGAAACTGGGAATCAGAAGCTTTCCCAGTCATCATCCCCACCCCCGGCCGCCTTGGCCGGCGCCTTGGGCGCTGGCGCAGGGCTTGCCGCCGCTGCGGCCTTGGGGGCCGCCAGCCGGCTGGCCGCCGGGGCCTTGGCCGCAGGCCTGGACGCTACTGCCGCGCGCGCAGCCGGCGCCGCCATGGCCACCGGCTTGCGCACCGCGGGGGCCGGTGCGGGGGCCGCGCTACGGTAGTTGCCGCCTCCGCTGCCATCGCCCGCCAGCCTGAACACCGCCACCGCATTGACCAACTCGCCCGCCTGGCTGTTCAGGCTGCTCGCTGCTGCGGCCATCTCTTCCACCAGCGCTGCGTTCTGCTGGGTCGCCTGGTCCATCTGCGTGACCGCTTCTCCCACCTGGCCTACGCCTGCACTCTGCTCGCTGCTGGCCGCGCTGATCTCGCCCATGATGTCGGTCACGCGCCGGATGGCTGCCACCACTTCGGTCATGGTGGCCCCGGCCTTGTCCACCAGCAGGGTGCCTTGTTCCACCCGTTCCACGCTGGCGGTGATCAGGCCCTTGATTTCCTTGGCCGCTTCGGCGCTGCGCCCGGCCAGGCTGCGCACTTCGCTGGCCACCACGGCAAAGCCCCGGCCTTGCTCGCCCGCCCGGGCGGCTTCCACCGCTGCATTCAGGGCCAGGATGTTGGTCTGGAAGGCGATGCCGTCGATGACGCTGATGATGTCGGCGATCTTGCTGCTGCTGGCGTTGATGCCTTTCATGGTCTCGACCACTTCGGCCACCACGTCGCCGCCCTGTACGGCCACCGTGGAGGCGTTCAGCGCCAGCTGGTTGGCCTGGCGCGCGTTGTCTGCGTTCTGGCGCACGGTGGAGCCGAGCTCTTCCATCGAGGCGGCCGTCTCTTCCAGTGCCGAGGCCTGCTGCTCGGTGCGCGCCGACAGGTCGTTGTTGCCCGAGGCAATCTGCGCGCTGGCCGACGCCACGCTTTCGGAGTTGATGCGCACCGTGGTCACGGTGCTCACCAGGCTTTGCTGCATGCGCTGCAGGGCGCTGAGCAGCTGCCCGGTTTCGTCCTGGGACGTCACGGCGATGTCGACGCTCAGGTCGCCGGCGGCCACGCGGTCGGCAGCCTCCACTGCCTGGGCCAGGGGCCGCGTGATGGAGCGGATGAGCCACACCGCCGCCAAGACTGCCAGCAGGATCGCGAACGCGGCTGCAGCCCACATCACGAAACGCGCATTGAGGTAGATCGAAGCGGCGCTGGCGCTAGCGGCCCTGGCACCAGCGCCGTTCAATGCCGCGAGTTTCTTCAGGGTATCAATCGACTCCATGTACCACTTGCGCGATTCGCCCTGCAAGAACGCAAAAGCCTGCTCGCTCTCGTTCTTGCGCGACAGCTCCAGCAGCTTTACGGCAGACTCGCCATAACCCTTGCGCGCCTGGACATAGGTTTCATACAGCTTGCGTTCCGCATCGCTGGCGATCAAGCCTTCGTAGGCGGCCTCTGTCGTCTTGATCTCGGCGCGCATACCCTCCATCGCTTTTTCCACCTGACCCTTGGCCGAAGGGTCCTGGGTGGTCAGATGCTGGAACTCATTGAGCCGCGCTTCTGCCAGTTGGGCGTCGAGCCGATTCACCAGCTCGACACTGGGCAGCCAATTTTCGGTGATGTCCGACGTACTGCCATAAATCGCGGTCAGTTGCGACAGCGCTGTGACGATGACTGCGAGCAACAACAGCACAAGGGCGCCAAAGGTGCCCGCCATGCGAGTCGATATCCTGAGATTGTTCATGGTGTCGTTTCCAGAAAATACCTGACCGGTCCACAGGGTACCATTCCACTGCCGACTCCTGCGCCGCCTGGCTTTGCATCAGGTCGCCGCAGCCTTCACCAGCCCGATGTCGGCACTGCCGAGCAGGGCCTCGATGTCCATCAGGACCAACATACGCTCGCCCAGGCTGGCAATGCCGGTGATGAAGGCAGGGTCCAGGTGGCCCTGGGGCTCGAACTGCGGCACGGGCTTGATGAGATCCGGGGTCAGGGTGACCACGTCGGCCACGGCATCCACCACCGCCCCGACCAGCAGGGACCCCAGGTCCAGGATGATGACCACCGTGAAATCGGTATAGCTCGCCTCGGGGCAGTGCAGCTTCATGCGCAGGTCCAGGATGGGCACGATGCGCCCGCGCAGGTCGATCACTCCCTTGATGAAGTCGGGCGAATGGGCCAGGCGGGTAGGCCGCTCGTACGAGCGGATCTCCTGCACGCGCAGGATGTCGATGCCGTATTCCTCCACGCCCAGGCGAAAGCTGAGGTATTCCCCAGCCGGGCCTGCAGAGACATTGCGCGAAGGGGCGCCTGGTGGGGATGCTGCGAAGGGTTCGGTCATGGATCACTCATTTCGGTCTGGAGGGGGGCGTGCGCAACCGATTCGAGCGACGGTCGCTCCACGGATGCAGGCATGCTGCAAAGCATAGCAGCGATTGTTGCAATTTGATACAAATAGACCCCGTGCGTGCCTGTCTTCTTCTGGTTTCACAATGGCCGTTACCCGCCTCATTGGAGAGCTGCCTCCATTCGCGGCAAGGTCTCTGGTGCAAAAAAAATGTTACCGTTGCCATAGGACCCTCTGCACCAATCCCTGCGCCTCTTGGTGGTCCGGCGTCGGGCGGTCCGCTGCGGTGCTTTTCTTGCCAATAGCCGGGGTTGTTGGCGGCCAGAAGTCGCCTTGCGTTCCGTCCCGATCCGTACCGACACCGCCCGGCGAGCTGGGTACCGAGGATCCCTAGCACCACCAGGCTGTTGTCTGGTGCCCCACGGAATGACCTGATGCCGCTGTTCACAAGGAAAGAGACAAACCCCCACCACATGCCCGCACCCGGCCTGCCCTTGCTGGCGCTGGAGCTGCGTGCGCCCTGGGAATTCGGGGCCGTGCTGCCCGCCTGGCCGGTACTGCAGCGCGCCCCCCGAGGGGACGGGCATTCCGTCATCGTCTTTCCCGGGCTCACGGCCGGGGACGCCACCACGGCGCCACTGCGCCGCTACCTGGAATCGCGCAGCTATGACACCCAGGGCTGGGGTCAGGGCCTGAACCTGGGTCCGCGCGAAGGCGTGCTGGACAACGCCAAGCAGCAGTTGCAGCAGGCCGCGCAGCGCAGTGGCGACAAGGTGAGCCTGGTGGGCTGGAGCCTGGGCGGCATCTATGCCCGCGAGCTGGCCAAGGAACTGCCCGACCTGGTGCGTTGCGTGGTGACACTGGGCACGCCCTTTGCCGGGCCCCACACCTCCACCAATGCCTGGCGCATCTACCAGTTCGCCAGCGGCCGCAGCATCGAGCGCGAGACCGAGAACTACAACCTTCCCGAGGCCCCGCCCGTGCCCACCACCAGCATCTACTCGCGCAGCGATGGCGTGGTGGCCTGGCGCGGCAGCCTGCAGGCCCCCGCCCCGCACAACCCGCACACCGAGAACATCGAGGTGGTGGCCAGCCATTTCGGCATGGGGCTGAACCCGAGCGCCTGGTGGGTTGTGGCCGACCGGCTGGCACAGCCACAGGTGCCGGGAGCCGCGTGGCAAGCCTTCAAACGCCCTGCCCTGCCGGGGCTGCAGCTCGTGTTTCCGGATCCGCACCGGCCACGCTGACGCAAGGCACGCTGGGCAGCTCGAATGATGCAATGCAATGACCCGCCTTAGCGCGTTATTTCATTGTCGATCGGGAGCATGGTGCTCAGCGATTGAGGTCTTCGTGCCCGGTTTCCCCAGTGCGCACGACTTCGTGCTCCCCGGAATCGGGAATGGTCTTGCTGGGTTCATCCGGCGTGGCGATTGAGCCCGCAGCGGCACCGCCAACAGCACCCGCCAATACACCCAGCGTTCCTCCGACGACCACGCCCACCGGCCCGCCAACGACCGCGCCGACCGCAGCCCCTGCCGCTGCGCCGGCCACGACACCGCCGCCCACGAGGGCCGACTGGGACTCACGCTCTTTCTCGGCATCCGACAACGGCAACTGTGCTGCAGGATCGGGGTCTTGCGATGGAATGCCATGGCCGGGGCGCGCCTGCTCGGCGAGGTCCTTGTCCAGGGTGAGGGAGGGGATCATGGGCTTCTCCTTGGAAGTGAAGGGATTGTCAAGCGGCACCGCTCGGGTACCGCTCGCTGTCCTTCCGTTGTAAGCCCCACGCGCTGCGCGTGGCGACGTCTGTCAGGCCGCAGCACTGTCAGACGAGGCGCTTGATCCCGATCAAGCGCTTAGAAGCTCTCCCAGTCATCATCCCCACCTCCGGCCGCCTTGGCCGGCGCCTTTGGCGCTGGCGCAGGGCTTGCCGCCGGTGCGGCCTTGGGCGCCAGGGGGCCCTTGGGCGCCGCCAGTCGGCTGGCCACCGGGGCGTTGACCGCCGGCGTGGACGTGACTGCCGCGCGCGGGGCCGGCGCTGGCTTGCGAGCCGTTGGCGCCGGTGCCGGTGCGCGGTAGTTGCCAGCACCGCTGACATCGCCCGCCAGCCGGAACACCGCCACCGCGTTCACCAGTTCGCCCGCCTGGCTGTTCAGGCTGCTCGCTGCTGCGGCCATCTCTTCCACCAGCGCTGCGTTCTGCTGGGTGGCCTGGTCGATCTGCGTGACCGCTTCTCCCACCTGGCCCACCCCTGCGCTTTGTTCGCTGCTGGCGGCGCTGATCTCGCCCATGATGTCCGTGACGCGCCGGATGGCGGCCACCACTTCGGTCATGGTGGCCCCGGCCTTGTCCACCAGTTGCGTGCCTTGCTCCACACGCTCGACGCTGGCGGTGATCAGGCCCTTGATTTCCTTGGCCGCTTCGGCGCTGCGCCCGGCCAGGCTGCGCACTTCGCTGGCCACCACGGCAAAGCCCCGGCCTTGCTCGCCGGCCCGGGCAGCTTCCACCGCTGCATTCAGGGCCAGGATGTTGGTCTGGAAGGCGATGCCGTCGATGACGCTGATGATGTCCGCGATCTTGCTGCTGCTGGCGTTGATGCCTTTCATGGCCTCGACCACTTCGGCCACCACGTCGCCGCCCTGTACGGCCACGGTGGACGCACTCAGCGCCAGCTGGTTGGCCTGGCGTGCGTTGTCTGCGTTCTGGCGCACGGTGGAGCCCAGTTCTTCCATCGATGCGGCTGTCTCTTCCAGTGCCGAGGCCTGCTGCTCGGTGCGCGCCGACAGGTCGTTGTTGCCCGAGGCAATCTGTGCGCTGGCCGAGGCTACGCTTTAGGCGTTGCCGCGCACGCCGGTGACCACGCGGGCCAGGTTGGCGCGCATGTCCTCCAGCGCCGACAGCAACTGGCCCATTTCATCCTTGCCATGCGCCGGCATGGCCGCCGTGAGATCGCCTTCGGCAATGGCGCGCGCAGCGCTCACCGCCTTTCTTGCGGGGCGAGTGACCAAGCGCGTGATCGACACGCCCAGCACGACCGCAAGCGCCACACAGGCTGCCAGCGTGCCCAGCACCCAGACCCGGGCTGCCTGGAAGACCGGCTGCACCTCGGCCTGCTCCTTGTCGGCCTGCGCGGAATTGATTTTCTGCAATTCGCTCAGGGTTTCGGCAGCGGCCACGAAGGCGGTTTCGGATTCACCGGCAAACAGCCCCGACAAGGCATCGGCGCTCAACGCCAGGGTGTCGTTGGTGCTGAAGTCCACCGCCTTGGCGACATCCACCAGGTTGGCCTGGAGCTTGTAGTACACGGCCTTGCGCGTGCGAAAGGTCTGGAAGGCCTCACGCTCCTCACCGGCAGTGACCAGCGGTTCGTACTGCGCCTCCACACGCTCCAGGTCTTTGGCAAGCGCGTTCATCTGCTCAGCAAAGGCCCGGACTTCGGCGGTGCTGCGCGCGGTGATCATGCCGGCCTCGGAGCGCCGCATGCGGTTCATCAACACCCTGAGCTCGCCCGTGTAGCCCCCGCTGGGCAGCAGGTTGCTGGCGATCTCCTGTGCGTTGTGGTGGATGCGTGACAGCTGGAAAAACGAGACCGCGCCCAGCAAGGCCGTGAGCAGCACCAGGGCAAAGAACCCGATCCCCAGCTTGAGCCCGATACTCACGTCGGAAATCTTCATATCATCCCTTGGCCACGGCCATTCGTGCCAGGGCGGGCGCAGGATTGCGCACCGACACCCTGGCTTTGCGCAGTCTAGCAACGGCCGGGGCACTGCACAGTGCGGGGTTTCCATGAAAAAAGCATGCAGCCCGCGAGGGCATGCATGCTTTTTGGTCAGCGGGCCGCCGGCAAGGCAGCCGGGGATCAGGCCTGGCTGTTCTTGGCCTTGAAGCTGGCGATGCCGTCCATGATTTCCTTCTTGGCTGCGTCCAGGCCTTCCCAGCCCAGCACCTTGACCCACTTCCCGGCTTCCAGGTCCTTGTAGTGCTCGAAGAAGTGGCTGATGGCCTTCAGGCGCATCGGGTTCACGTCTTCCACCTTCTGCCAGTGGGTGTAGATGGGCAGCACCTTGTCGGTGGGCACGGCCAGCACCTTGCCGTCCACGCCGGCTTCGTCTTCCATCATCAGGATGCCGATGGGGCGGCAGGGCACGACCACGCCGGGGAACAGCGGGTAGGGGGTGATCACCAGCACGTCCACCGGGTCGCCGTCGCCCGACAGCGTCTGCGGCACATAGCCGTAGTTGGTGGGGTAGTGCATGGCCGTGGTCATGAAGCGGTCCACGAAGATCGCGCCCGATTCCTTGTCCACTTCGTACTTGATCGGATCGGCGTTCATCGGGATCTCGATGACGACGTTGAAGGAGTCGGGGGCGTTCTTGCCAGGAGGTACGTGGTTCAGGGACATGTCTGTGGATAGTGGTTTGAAACGATAACCCGCGAGCCCGGTTCAGGACCAATAGGGACCAAGAGCGTCGGGATTAACCCTGATTTTAGGCGCATGCCCCTTTCTGCCCGCTTGCAAACCGGCGTTTGCCTGTAAATTGGGTCCGTTGGCCAATCGACTCCTTGAGAAGCTGCTCCCGATTTTGAGCAGATTCTTCCCCCAGGAGCACGAGGAAGCAACGCAGCGGAAGCACCACCGACCTGCGTTGTGTTTCCTTCCGTGCAACTGAAAAAACCAAGGAGAAATGCATGGCTGACAACTCAGCGCTGACGTCCCCTCTGATACTGGCATTGGTTTGCGGATTGATTGCGGTGGCCTACGGCATCTGGGCCCGTGGGTGGATTCTTGCCAAGGATGCGGGCAACGCGCGCATGCAGGAGATTGCCGCCGCCATACAGGCCGGTGCAGCCGCCTACCTGGCACGCCAGTACAAGACCATTGCCATCGTCGGCGTGGTGCTGGCGATTCTCATCGGTGCCTTTCTGGACCTGACCTCCGCGCTCGGCTTCGTGCTGGGGGCCTTTCTCTCGGGCGCCTGCGGTTTCATCGGCATGAACGTCTCGGTGCGCGCCAACGTGCGCACCGCGCAGGCCGCTACCCAGGGCATCGGCCCCGCGCTCGACGTGGCCTTTCGCGGCGGTGCCATCACCGGCATGCTGGTCGTGGGCCTGGGCCTCCTGGGTGTAACGGGTTTTTACTGGGCGCTGTCGCGGGGCATCACCTCGGGGCCCATGCTGGCCGAGGCGCTCAACCCGCTGATCGGCTTTGCCTTCGGCTCCTCGCTGATCTCGATCTTTGCGCGCCTGGGCGGCGGCATCTTCACCAAGGGCGCCGACGTGGGCGCCGACCTGGTTGGCAAGGTGGAGGCCGGCATCCCTGAAGACGACCCGCGCAACCCCGCCGTGATCGCCGACAACGTGGGCGACAACGTGGGCGACTGCGCCGGCATGGCGGCCGACCTGTTCGAGACCTATGCCGTGACGCTGATCGCCACCATGGTGCTGGGCGCGCTGATGGTGGTGGCCGCGCCGGTCAACGCTGCGGTGTACCCGCTGGCGCTGGGCGCCGTGTCCATCGTGGCATCGATCATCGGCTGCTTCTTCGTGAAGGCCTCGCCGGGCATGAAGAACGTGATGCCCGCCCTGTACAAGGGCCTGGCGATCGCGGGCATTCTGTCGCTGATCGCGTTCTACTTCGTCACGATGTGGATCATGCCGGACAACGCCATCCGCGCCAGCGGCAGCCAGATGCGCCTGTTCGGCGCCTGCGCCACGGGGCTGGTGCTCACGGCCGCGCTGGTCTGGATCACCGAGTTCTACACCGGCACGCAGTATTCGCCCGTGCAGCACATCGCACAGGCCTCCACCACCGGCCACGGCACCAACATCATCGCCGGCCTGGGGGTCTCGATGCGCTCCACCGCCTGGCCGGTGCTCTTCGTCTGCCTGGCCATCCTTGCGTCCTACCAGCTCGCCGGGCTCTACGGCATTGCCGTGGCGGCCACGTCCATGCTGAGCATGGCGGGCATCGTGGTGGCGCTGGACGCCTACGGCCCCATCACCGATAACGCCGGCGGCATTGCCGAGATGGCCGAGCTGCCCAGCAGCGTACGCGACGTCACCGACCCGCTGGATGCTGTGGGCAACACCACCAAGGCCGTGACCAAGGGCTATGCCATCGGCTCGGCGGGCCTGGCGGCGCTGGTGCTGTTTGCCGACTACACGCACAAGCTGGAAAGCTATGGCAAGGCCATCAGCTTCGACCTGTCGGACCCGCTGGTCATCGTCGGCCTGTTCATCGGCGGGCTGATCCCCTACCTGTTCGGCGCCATGGCCATGGAGGCCGTGGGCCGCGCGGCCGGCGCGGTGGTGGTGGAGGTGCGCCGCCAGTTCAGCACCATCCCCGGCATCATGGACGGCACGGGCAAGCCTGAGTACGGCAAGGCCGTGGACATGCTGACCACCGCCGCCATCAAGGAAATGGTGATCCCCAGCCTGCTGCCCGTGGTGGTGCCCATCGTGGTCGGCCTGCTACTGGGGCCCAAGGCGCTCGGCGGCCTGCTCATGGGCACCATCGTCACCGGGCTGTTCGTCGCCATCTCCATGTGCACGGGCGGCGGCGCCTGGGACAATGCCAAGAAGTACATCGAAGATGGCCACCATGGCGGCAAGGGCAGCGAGGCGCACAAGGCCGCCGTGACCGGTGACACCGTGGGCGACCCCTACAAGGACACGGCCGGCCCGGCCATCAACCCGCTGATCAAGATCATCAACATCGTGGCGCTGCTGATCGTGCCGCTGGTGGTGCGATTCCATGGGAGCTGATACGCTGCGGTAGCAGCCTGTACGGCCACGGCCCGCTTCGGCGGGCCTTTTCTTTTTCCAAGCCATTTCACCGCACTGCCATGCCCATCACCGTGCAATCGCTGGACCATGTGGTCCTGACCGTCGCCAGCATTCCGGCCACCATTACCTTCTACGAGCGCGTGCTGGGCATGGCGGCGCGCGAGTTCAAGCCGGGGCGCTACGCACTGCATTTCGGCGAACAGAAGATCAACCTGCACGAGGTGGGCACGGTGGTGGACCCGAACGTGCGCCATGCCACGGCAGGCTCGGGCGACCTGTGCTTTCTCACGCACACGCCGCTCGACGCAGTCCTTGTGCATCTGGCCGCCGAGGGCGTGGCCGTGGTGCAGGGGCCCGTGGGTGCCACCGGTGCGCGGCAGCGGATGCGCTCGGTCTATATCTACGATCCGGACGAGAACCTGATCGAAATAGCGAACGAGGTCTGACTCAAAACTCCGCCGAGATCGCGGCCCTGAGCAGCATCGCGGCCGGCTCCACCAGTTCCTGCAGGTCGTTGGCGCGCCCCTGCTCGATGGACTGCAGCACCATCTCGTTGATGCCGCCCACCACGGCCATGGCCATCATGGGCTTGAGCGGGGCCTTGCGCAGGCGCTCGCCCGGGCGGTTGTTCACCACGTCGAGCATCAGGTCGGCCAGCTGCTGGTTGGCGCGGCGGCGCGCGGCCAGGCCCGGCGCGCCCAGGCCCAGCATCTCCACGAACAGCGTGCGCAGAAGCACGGGGTTGCTCTCAAGCACGCCGAAGTAGGCACCCATGGCCTGCTCCACCTGGGCCTGCCAGTCGCTGTGCGGATCGATGGCGTTGCGCAGCACCGTGATGGCGTTGCCGCTGGCGACCTCGTACAGCGCGATAAGGCACTCGGCCTTGTCGGCGAAGTTCTCGTAGAAGGTGCGGCGCGAGACGCTGGCCTCGCGCACGATGTCGGCGATGGTGGTGTCGGCATAGCCGCGCGCGGCCACGGCGCGCGCCATGCCCTCCAGCAGGCGGGAGCGGTGTACGGTGGATGTGGATGGGCTGGCGGCGGTCGTGGCTTCGGTCATGGCGCGGTGAAACTCCGAAAAGGTACTTGACAGTACCACACTCGCCACGCATGATATGCAACTGGTACCATGCAGTACCAAAACCTTTCATCCCTTGGAGCCCGCCATGACCGAACTCGTCGTCCGCCGTCTGCTCATCGACCTGGAAGCGCCTTTTGCGCGCCACTGGTGCGGCGGCGATGCCTTTCGCACGGCGCTCTTCAATGCGCTGTCCATGAGCTTCCCCGTGGGCGAGCAGTTCTTCATCGACGCGGTGCGCAATGGCCACAAGGCCCTGCCCGCCGACCGGCAGGCGCAGCACGCCGACGAGGTGCGCGGCTTCATCGGGCAGGAGGCCACGCACCGGCGCATCCACGCGCTGTTCAACGGCCACCTCGACACGCAGGGCCTGGTCAACACCTGGGGCCCGCGCGCGGCCGAGCGCATGAAGCTCTTCGAGGGCGCCGACCCGCGCCATCCGCTGGCGGTGACCGCCGCCAACGAGCACTTCACCGCCTTGCTGGCCGAGTGGCTGCTGGGCCACCCCGAGGTCCTCGCCGGCTCCGATCCACGCCTGGCCACGATGTGGCAATGGCACTGCGCCGAAGAGGCCGAGCACAAGAGGACGGCCTTCGACATTTACCAGGCGCTGGACGGCGACCATGCCTGGCGCATCACTTGGTTCCGGCGCATCACCCTGGTCTTTCTGGGCGACGTGCTGCGCCAGACCGTGGGCAACCTGCGCCGCGACGGCACGCTGTGGCACTGGCGCACCTGGCGCAGCGCGGCCCGCACGCTCTTCGGCAAGGGGGGCCTGGTGCGCGAGACCTGGCGCCCCTGGCGCGCGTACCTGCGGCGCGATTTCCACCCCAGCCAGCAGGGCAGCGACCTCTCCGAGCGCTGGCTGGCCGACCACCGCGATGCCTATACCCCCGTAGGCGCGCGCTAACCCCTCCCACCATGATCCAGAGCCCCTCCCACCGGCCGCACGCGGCGGCCGGCCAGCCCCGCCCTTGCCTGCGTATTTCCACACTGCGGGCCGCCGCCCTGCTGGCTGCGCTCGCCATGCAGTGGCCTGCGCAGGCCGAACCCATGGCTTTCCATACGGCGCAGGAGCAGTTGGCGGCGCGCTCCGACCAGCTCGCCGCATCGCGCAATGCGGTGCAAAGCGCACAGCTGCGCCGCCAGGCCCTGGCGCGCCTGGGCGGGCCCGTGGTCTCGTTCAGCGGTGCCGCGTACGCCTACAACGCCAACCTGGACCTCGACCTCAACCCCGTGAACCAGGCCCTGCCGGGCGTGCTGCAGCAGTTGCCGCCGCAGCTGGCGGGCTCGCTGGCCCAATTGCCGCACCTGCCGGCCAGCTACACGCTGAACCGCCACAAGACGGACACCAGCACCTCGGTCTCGGGCATCTGGCCGATCTACATGGGCGGTGCCAGCGACGCCGCACGCGGCCTGGTGGAGGCGCAGGCCGCCGAGGCGCAGGCCGATGCCGACAAGACCGGCCACGAGGTCACCACCGTGCTGGTGCAGCGCTACTTCGGCGCCCAACTGGCCGAACACGCGGCCCGCCTGCGTGAGTCGGCCCTGGCCACCATCGAGCAGCACGATGCCGCCGCGCAGAAGATGCTGGACGCCGGCGTGATCGCCCGCGTGGAGCGCCTGCAGGCCCGCGCCGCACTGGAGGAAGCCCGCCGCAACGCACGCAAGGCCCGCGACGACGCCGACCTGGCCGCCACCGCCCTCACCCGCACGGTGAAAGCCAGCGAGCGCGTGACGCCCACCAGCCCGCTCTTCGTGCTCGGCCAGCCGGTGGAGCCCCTGCCCCATTTCGTTGATGCCGCGCTGCAGCGCCACCCGGGCCTGGCCAAGGTGGCCGCCAAAAAGGGCCAGGCCGAGCAGTTGCATGCCGCGCAGGAGGCCTTGCGCAAGCCGCAGGTCTTCGCCTTCGGCCAGCGCCAGCTCAAAAGCGGCAGGGATGCCGACTGGGTGGCCGGCATCGGTGTGCGCTTCACGCTGTGGGACTCCATCGACCGCGATGCGCTGGCCGCATCGTCCTCGCGCCAGATCGAGCAGGCCGAGCGCAGCGGCGCCCAGGCGCAGAACGACATCGCCCTGCTGGTGGAAAAGCGCTGGCAGGCGCTGGAGCAGGCGCGGCGCGCCTATTTCGCCCTGCAGCCCGGGCTGGAGGTGGCCGACGAGGTGCTGCGCCTGCGCACCTCGGGCCTCCGCGCAGGCACCAGCACCACGCTGGACCTGATCGACGCCCAGGTCAACCAGGCCAAGGCACAGACCGAAGGGGCACAGGCCGCCCACGACTACGTGAAGGCCCTGGCCGAGCTGCTCGAAAGCTGCGGCCTGTCCGATGAATTTGGCAAATACATGGCACGTGCCGATGTGAAGGTGGAATGAACATGAGCGACAGCAACAATAACAACGCCAACCGCAGCGGCAAGGGCAGCCGGAAGGCTGCGGTGCTGGGCGCCGTGGCCCTGGTGGCCGTGGGTGGCTTCGTCGGCTTCGGGCTGTGGAAGGCTTCGCAACCGGCCCCCGAGGTGTTCCAGGGACAGATGGAAGCCCGCGAGGCCGACATCGCGCCCAAGGTCACGGCGCGCATCGCGCAGATACTGGTCAAGGAAGGCGACCAGATCGCCGTGGGCGCCCCGCTGATCCGCATGGACAGCCCTGAGGTGCAGGCCAAGCTGGCGCAAGCCACCGCCGCGCAGGAAGCGGCCCAGGCCGTGGCCGACAAGGCCGCGCACGGCGCCCGCCCGCAGGAGGTGGAGATGGCCCGCCTGGCCTGGCAGCGCGCCGTGACGGCGGCCGACCTGGCCGAATCCTCCTACCGCCGGGTGGACGGCCTGGCCCGCGAAGGCTTGGTGGCCGCACAAAAGCGCGACGAGGCCGAGGCCAACCACAAGGCCGCGCGCGACCAGGCCCTGGCCGCCAAGGCCCAGTACGAACTGGCCCGTGCCGGTGCCCGGCCCGAGGACCGGTCCGCCGCCAGCGCCCAGGCGCGCCAGGTGGCTGGTGTGGTCGCCGAGGTCAGGGCCGCCCAGGCCGAGACGGAGCTCAAGAGCCCCGTGGCCGGCGAGGTGGCCAAGGTGCTGGCACGCAGCGGCGAGCTGTCGCCCCAAGGCGTGGCCGTGGTCACGGTGGTGGACCTGGCCGACCAATGGGTGGTGCTGAATGTGCGCGAAGACCGCCTGCAGCGCTTTGCCATCGGCCAGGAGTTCGAGGCCACGCTGCCCGCCATCGGCAGCGCTGGCAAGCCCGTGCGCTTCAAGGTCTACCACACGGCCGCCCTGCCCGACTTCGCCACCTGGCGCGCCACGCGCGCCGGCCAGGGCTTTGACGTGCGCACCTTCGAAGTACGCGCCCGCCCGGCCACCCCCATCGAAGGCGCCCGCCCCGGCATGACGGTGCTGGTGCAATGAGCCGGCACGCAACGCCCCACCACCGCACCCTGACCGCCACCCCACCATGAGCGCCCTGGTCCACAGCTTTCGCCGCGAGGCGCGGCGCCTCTCTGCCAGCCCCTGGGACCTGGCCATGGTCACCTGGGTGCCGCTGCTCGCCGTGCTGCTCATGGGCTGGATCTTCTCGGCAGGCCTGCCGCGGCACCTGCCCGTGGGCGTGCTGGACGACGACCACTCGGCCCTGTCACGCCAGGTGGTGCGCATGCTGGACGCGACGCCCGGCCTGCAGGTGGTGCAGCACTACGCCAACACGGCCGAGGCCGAACGCGCCCTGCGCAGCGTGGAGGTGTATGCCGTGGTCACCCTCCCGCGCGACTTCGCGCGCACCGTGAAGGAGGGCCGCACGGCCCAGGTCACGCTGCTGCACAACGCGCAGCTGGGCACGCATTCGGGCGTGCTGCAACGCGACGTGCGCGCCGTGGTGGGCACGCTGTCGGCCGGCATCGAGATGGCCGCGCGCAACCAGCGCGGCGAGCCGGCCCAGGCCGTGCGCGTGAGCATGGAGCCCATCCACACGCAACTCGTGGCGCTGTTCAACGTGTCCACCAACTACGAGCAGTTTCTGGGCGCGGCGCTGATCCCCGCGCTGCTGCACATCCTGGCCATGACGGCCGGCGCCTGGGCTGTGGGGCGCGAACTGCGCGACCGCACGCTGGGCGAATGGCTGGGTGCGGGCGGTGGTGTGCTGCGCACGGGTGCGGCCCTGGTGGGCAAGCTCGCCCTGCCCTGGGCCTCGCTGACGCTGGTGGCACTTATGGCGCTGACGGGCATCACCTGGGGGCGCGGCTGGCACCCGCCGGGCAACCTGGCCTGGGTGGCTGCCGGGCTGGCGCTGTTGATGGCCGTGTCGCTGGCCGCCGGTGCGGCGCTGGCGGGCGCCACGCGCTCGCTGCGCACGGCGCTGTCGGGCGCCGGCTTCTTCGCGGCACCGGCGTTTGCGTTCAGCGGCGTGGCCTTTCCGCTGGCGGGCATGCCGGCCAGCGCGCGCGCCTGGGCCGAGGCCATGCCCTACACCCACTACATCCGCCTGCAGATCGAGCAGTTGCAGATTGGCGCACCGCTGCGCACCAGTATTTCCACCGTGGTCGCGCTGATGGCGGCCACTGCCGTGCTGCTGCTGGCGTGCACGCTGGCCCTGCAGCTGGCACGGCGCAGGCCCGAGAGCTGGGGAGGAAGGTGATGGAACAAACCACCCACGCAATGACCCCACCCAACGATGAACCCGGCAGTCTCTGGAGCGCCTGGCTCCAGGCCCTGGCCACCATTGGCCGCGACAAGGGCGTGCTGCTGCTGCTCGTGGCGGCGCCGGTGCTCTACGGCTTCTTCTACCCCTGGTTCTATGCCGATGAGGTGCTCACGCGCGTGCCCGTGGCCGTGGTGGACATGGACCGCAGCAGCCTGTCGCGCCAGATCACGCGCTTTGCCGAAGCCGACCCGCGCATCGAGGTGCGCCTGGTGACCGCCAGCGAGCGCGAGGCGCAGGAAGCGCTGTGGCGCGGCGAGGTGGAAGGCTATGCGCTGATCCCCGCGAACCTCAAGCGCAGCGTGGCGCGCGGCGAGGAGGCCCTGGTCCGCGTCGAAGGGAACGGCGCCTATGCGCTGCTCAACAAGGCCGTGCAGTACGGCTTTGCCGAGGCCGTGGGCACCGTGTCCGCCGGCATCGAGATCCGCAAGCTGCAGGCTGCGGGCCAGAGCGCGCAGCAGGCAGCGGCCAGCCGCAACCCGGTGCAGCTGCAGATGGTGGCGCTGTTCAACCCCACCGAAGGCTACGGCAGCTTCGTCGTACCCGCCGTGGCGCTACTGATCCTGCAGCAGACGCTGCTCATGGGCGCGGCCATGCTCACCGGCACCTGGGTCGAGTCCGGCCAGCACCGGGCACGGGCCCGCACCTGGCTGGGCCGGCTGCTGGCGCTGTGCACGCTGGGCTGGGTCAGCGGTCTGTTCTACTTCGGCTGGATCTTTCTGCTGCACGACTACCCGCGCGGCGGCAACCCGCTCGGTGCGCTGGCGCTGCTGGCCTGCTACGTGCCCGCCATCGCGGCCCTGGGCGCACTGATCGGCCTGTGGGTGGGCAACCGCGAGCGCGCACTGCAGGTGCTGCTGTTCACCACCTTGCCCATGGCCTTCGTCGCCGGCTTCTCCTGGCCCGTGGAGGCCCTGCCCGAGCCGCTGCAGTGGCTGCGCTGGCTGCTGCCCAGCACCTCGGGCGTGCAGGCCTCGCTGCGGCTCAACCAGCTGGGCGCGCCCCTCGCGGCGGCCTTGCCCCAGCTGTGTGCGCTGGTGGCGCTGTGCGCTGCATGCACCGCGGCGCTGCTGGCCTGGGCCCGGCCAGGGCCGGGCCAACCGGGCTGAGGAACCTAGAACCTGTTCAAGGTCCGCTTGAACAGATTCTTGGGCACCTGGGCAGCAAGCCCGCGTACCATCACAGGCATTCCGGTATTACCAGAGAAGATGGCCTTGACACACTCCGCACTGCCTGACCCTGCCCCTCTCGGCGGCAACGCCCCGCACTACCAGCGCATCGTCGATGGCGTGCTGGCGGATTCCAGGCACCTGATGGAGCGCGTTGCCGAGGCGACGCGCATGTCTTTGCAACTGCGCCAGGACCAGGCCCGTACGCCGGGCGAGCACCAAGGCATGCGCGAAGCGCAGCAGCAGTTGATGCGGCTCACCTCGGTGATGGGCGAGCGCTACCCTGGCGCGCTGCGCAAGGCACTCGAACAGCAGACTGCGGCGCCGGGGGAGGAAAAACCCTCGCGCTCCCTGTTCACCATCCATTTCGACGAGCTCGAACTGATGGACGAGTCGCAGATCACCGAAAGCGTCGAGCGCGCCCGCGCCAGGCAGGTCCTGGCTTCTGCCGTGGAGGGGCCGCTGGCCGACCTCGACGCCCTGGTGTGCGCAGCACAGGGACTGCCGAGGGTGCAGCCCGAGCACAACCCCCTGCGCCCCGAAGTCTTCCTGCAGGCACTGCAGGCCGTGGTGTCGCAGATGCAGGCCACCGCGCAGGTGCGAAACGATTGGATGGCGCACATGGCCAAGGCGCTGGGCACCGAACTCAAGGGGCTCTACCTGGCACAGATCGAGCTGCTCAAGCAAGGCGGCGTGCAGCCCGTGGGCTACGCCATGCGCCAGACCGACGGCCAGTACCAGTATGTATACGTCGCGCCGGGCGGCGGCGGAGCATCCCCCGGGTTCGGGGCAGAAACGGACATGCCGGTACCGGCCGGCGGCGCCGACCCGCTGCTCACGCTCGACCGGCTGCGCCGCCTGCTGCTCGGCGAGTTCAGCGAGCAGCCCGCGCCGGCGCAGGCCCCGGCGGCCACGCCGGACGATGAGCCCTTCGCCGAACGTTTTGCACGCGAGTTCGACAACCCGGTGCAGCTTCCGCAGATCGACCCGCCCGCAACGGATTTCGCCATGACCGTGCCCGCCGCCTTCGAGGCGCTGCAGGAAATGAACCAGGTCGGCCAGATGATGGAGCGCCTGGGCAGCCAGCGCGCTCAGCCCGGCGACGGCCCAGGGCAGAGGCGCGCCGCGGGGCTGGGAGACGCCCTGGGCATGGAGGTGGTCGCGCTGATGGTGGACAACATCGCGCGCGACAGCCGGCTGCTGTGGCCTGTGCAGCAGTTCGTGCGCGCCCTGGAGCCCGCCCTGATGCAGCTGGCGTTGGCCGACCCCCGGTTCTTCAGCAACAAGGAGCACCCCGCGCGCCGCCTGCTGCAGGACATCACCGACCACAGCATGGCTTTCAACGGGGCCGAGGCACCCGGCTTCAAGCGATTCATGCGCTCCCTCATGGACATTGCCGGCCCGCTGGCCACGGCCACCATCGAAGGGGCCGACGACTTCGAGCAGGTCCGCCAGCAGTTGCACGCGCAATGGGCAGACGGCGAGCAGGTGCGCGAACAGGAGCGCCTGCGCGCCATCGAGGCGCTGGAGCACGCGGAGCAGCGCCACATACTGGCGGCCAGGTTGTCCGGCGAGATCCGGTTGCTGCCGCAGATCGACAACATTCCCGGCGAGATTGCCCACTTCCTGCTCGGCCCCTGGGCCCAGGTCCTGGCCCAGGCGCGCCTGACCGACAGGACCGGCAGCGCCGACCCGGGCCGCTACCAGGAGCTGGTGGGCGCCTTGGTCTGGAGCGCGCAGCCCGAACTGACCCGCACGAACACCGGTGAGCTCGCGCGCCTGATCCCCCAACTGCTGCCTCGCCTGCGCGAGGGCCTCGCATTGATCGACTACCCCGCCGACAGGACCGAAGCCGTCTTCGAGCAGTTGATGCAATTGCACCAGCAGGCCTTCCAGGGCGGGCCGAAGCCTGCAGGGCAGCCGGCGCCAACCCTGCTCACGCAAGAGGACGAGGAGCCGTGGCTTGCGCCATCGGAAGCCCAGGATTCCGGCTTCATGGACGACTTGCAGCCTTCCCAGCCCGGGATCCTGGAGCCCCCGCCCGAGCCCACCCCGGTGGATGGACCCACCCGACCTGCACTGGCCGTCGGCAGCTGGGTGAACCTGCTGGTGGCAGGCCAGTGGGAGCGCACCCAGCTGTCCTGGGTCGGCTCGCAGGGCACCTTCTTCCTCTTCACCAATGCGTCCGGGCGCACCCAGTCGATGACCCTGCGGCTGCTCGACCGGTGCTTCCAGCAAGGCAGCCTGCAGGTGCTCAGCCAACAGCCCGTGGTGGATGTCGCCCTGGACGCTGTTGCGCAGGCCGCCATGCGCAACAGCGTGGAAAGCAGGTTATGAGACCCTGGCGTTCTGCCCCGGTCTGCGCAGCACCAGCGCACCGAACAGCGGCGCCATGATGTACATGCTCACCGAGTAGATGGCCGCCGGCAGTGCGAGCTGGAAGTTGTTGAGCACCGACAGCGCGATGAAGATCGCCAGCGTGGAGTTGTGGATGCCGATCTCGAAGCCGATGGCCGTGGCCATGGACTTGTCCATGCCCACAGCGCGTGGCAGGAAGTAGCCGGCACCCAGGCTCAGGGCATTGAACAGCAGCACGGCCGGCCCGATGTCGGCGAACGATGCCGACAGCGCCGCCCATTCCTTGGCAATGGCGATCAGCGCGAAGGCCGCGAGCACCACGGCGCTGAAGATCTTCATGGGCTTTTCCATGCGCGCGCTGAAGGCCGGCGCGCGCCGGTGCACCCACATGCCCACCACCACGGGGATGAGCACGATCACGATCACCTCCAGCACCTTGCCGAACTGCAGCGGCACCACCTGGCCCGTCTTCGCGAAGGTGGCGATGGCCCAGTTGGTGATGAGCGGCAGGCTCACGATGGACAGCAGCGTGTTGATGGCCGTGAGCGAGATGTTCATCGCCACGTTGCCGCCGAACAGGTGGCTGAAGAGGTTGGCCGACACGCCACCCGGCGAGGCCGCCAGCAGCATCAACCCCACGGCATACAGCGGCGGCACGCCCAGCAGCACGATGAGGCCGTAGCAGGCTGCCGGCAGCACCAGCGCCTGCAGCACCAGGGCCAGCACCACAGCGCGCGGGTACTGCAGCAGGCGCTTGAAGTCCGCCACGGTGAGCGACAGGCCCAGGCCGAACATGACGAGGCCCAGCGCAATGAACAGCAGCGTGGGCAGGATGGAAATGAAACTCATGGTGCGCTCACGCGGCCTGGGCTGGCCGCGCTCCTGTGGCAAAGCCCACGGCGCCGCCATGCGGTGCCGTGGGCCGAAAGACGATGAAAAGGAGAGAAGCCGAAGCTCAGGCAGTAGCGGCCGGGCCTGTGCGCAGGCGCACCGGGCCGCTGCGCTGCTCGATGGCGTGCTGCACTTCCTTGCGCAGGCCCATCAGAAAGCCCAGTTCGGCCACCACGAACAGCGGGCCAACAATGAGGCCCACCAGGTCGTCCACGAACGCGGGCTTACGGCCCTCGTAGTAGTGGCCCACGAACTGGATGACCCAGCCCACGGCGAACAGACCCACACCCGTGGCCAGCCACAGCGTGGTGCCTTGCAGCGCCAGCCATTGGCCGCCAGCCAGCATGGCGGCCTGCAGCGCGGCCATCACCAGGCCGAAGCGCGTATCGAGCCGGAAATAGAAGACGCTGGCCGCGATGGCCGCCACCAGCGCCGGCCCCACAGGCACCCCGCCCAGCAGCCAGGTGGGGCGCGAGAGCAGGATCACCACGGCGAACATGATCATCGGCACGCCCACGAAATGGGTGTGGATGTTGCGCGGGTCGCGGTGGTAGTCGGCGTACTGGGCCAGGTGGTCGATCAGGGTTTTCATGGGTGTCTCCTGGTTGTTGTTGTGAGCAGCATCCATACTCGTGCGGCGCCCGCCCCCCGTCTGTCGGGGAGCCGACACAAACCCAGCCTTCCCTGACCGCATGACCGACCCCGCCGCCTACCTTCCCGTGCTCCAGACCGGCCGCTGGTTCGCCCACCTGCCGCCCGACTTCGCCCAGCCGCTGCTGGGCATGGCCCACCTGCGCCAGCTGGCGCCGGGCGAGGTGCTCTTTCTGCGCGGCGATGCACCCTGCGGGCTGTATGCGGTGGTGCGCGGCGCGATCAGCATCTCGGGCACCGGCGGGCGGGCCGACGAGGCGCGCGCCGCCCTGCTCACGCGGCTGGAGCCGCCGCACTGGTTCGGCGAGATCTCGGTGTTCGACAACTCGGCGCGCACACACGATGCCCATGCGGCCGAGGCCAGCACCCTGCTGCAGATACCGCACGAGCCGCTGCAGGCCTGGCTCACCGGCCACCCGCAGCACTGGCATGCACTGGCCCTCTTGCTCACCGACAAGCTGCGCACCGCCTTCGTGGCCATGGAAGAGCTGGCATTGCTGCCCGCCGGCCAGCGCCTGGCGCGCCGCCTGGTGATGATGGCCGAGGGCTATGGCCAGTGGACGGCGGAGGGCCAGTCGCGCCGGGTGATCGGCATCTCTCAGGAGCAGCTGTCGCTGATGCTGGCCATCTCGCGCCAGACCACGAACCAGATCCTCAAGGACCTGGAGGGCCGCGCCCTGGTGCGCGTGCACCGCGGCGAGGTGGAGATCCTGGACCTGGCGGCCCTGCGCGCCACTTGCTACTGAATCAATAGCACCCAGCGCACGCGGGTTATTACCCAAGTGCATTTGGGAGCAAAATACTAAGAACACTTTGCATTTCCGGGCAAAATGGCGGCATGCAACTGAACTACATCGCCAACGCCTCTGTTCCGTCTTCGTCGGGCCGCACGCTTGCCGTGATCGACCCTTCGGACGGCCAGCCCTTCGACGAGATCCAGCGCAGCAACGCCGACGACATCGACGCGGCGGTGCATGCGGCGCGCCAGTGCTACAACGCCGTGTGGCAGCGCATGGCACCCGCCGACCGGGGCCGCCTGCTGCAGCGCCTGTCGGCCAAGGTGCTCGAACATGCCGACGAGCTGACCGCGCTGGAGCAGCGCGACTGCGGCAAGCCCACCAAGCAGGCCCGCGCCGACACGCTGGCGCTGGCCCGCTACTTCGAGTTCTATGCCGGTGCTTGCGACAAGCTGCATGGCGAGACCCTGCCCTACCTGGACGGCTACAGCGTGCTCACCTGGCGCGAGCCGCATGGCGTGACGGGCCATGTGATTCCCTGGAACTACCCGATGCAGATCTTCGGCCGCAGCGTGGGCGGTGCCCTGGCCGCCGGCAACGTCTGCGTGGTCAAGCCGGCCGAGGACGCCTGCCTGTCGCTGATCCGCGTGGCGCAGCTGGCGGCCGAAGTGGGCTTCCCCTCTGGCGCGCTGAACATCGTCACCGGCTATGGCCACGAGGTGGGCGACGCGCTGGCGCGCCACCCGGGCATCGACCACATCAGCTTCACCGGCAGCCCCAAGATCGGCACGCTGATCCAGCAGGTGGCGGCCGAGCGCCACTGCCCGGTGACGCTGGAGCTCGGCGGCAAGAGCCCGCAGATCATCTTTGCCGATGCGGACCTCGATGCCGCCGTGCCCGTGGTGATCAACGCCATCGTGCAGAACGCGGGCCAGACCTGCAGCGCCGGCTCGCGCGTGCTGATCGACTCGCTGATCTACGAACCGCTGCTCGAACGCCTGGGCAAGGCCTTCGAGGCCCTGCGCGTGGGCCCGGCGGCCATGGACCTCGATGTGGGCCCGCTGATCCGCCAGACCCAGCAACAGCGCGTGTGGGATTTTTTGTCCGACGCACAGGTGGCCGGCATCCCCATGGTGGCCCAGGGCGTGGTGGTGGACGAATCGCCCGAGGGCGGTTTCTACCAGGCCCCCACGCTGCTGCGCGACGTGCCGGTGCAGCACCGCCTGGCGCAGGAAGAAGTGTTCGGCCCGGTGCTCTCGGCCATGGCCTTCCAGGACGAGGACCATGCGGTGGAGCTGGCCAATGCCACGCAGTTCGGCCTGGTGGCCGGCATCTGGACGCGCGACGGCTCGCGCCAGTTCCGCATGGCCAAGCGCGTGCACAGCGGCCAGGTGTTCATCAACAACTACGGCGCCGGGGGCGGCGTGGAGCTGCCGTTCGGCGGCGTGAAGTCCAGCGGCTACGGGCGCGAAAAGGGCTTCGAGGCGCTGTACGGCTTCACCACGCTCAAGACCGTGGCGATCAAGCACGGTTGATTGCAGCGCTCGCCGACCTGGCGGGCACTGATTTGCGCAAGACCTCTTTCCATGCCCCTGAGCCCCCCCACCCCCCGCACCGCCCGGCATGTCCGGCGCGTGACCTACCAGGGCTATGAACGCGACGACGGCCTGTGGGACATCGAAGGCGAGCTGCACGACAGCAAGGCCTACGATGCCCCCGTGCACCGTGGCGAGGGCGTGCGCCGCGCGGGCGAGCCCATCCACCACATGCTGCTGCGCGTCACGGTGGACCGCCAGCTCGTGGTGCAGGCCATCGACGTGGCCATGGACGCCCACCCGCTCAAGGACTGCCCGCTGGCCCAGGCCGCGCTGCAGCAGATGGTGGGCTGCAGCATGACCCGCGGCTGGCGCCAGGCCATCCAGAAACACCTGGGTGGCGTGGCCAGCTGCACCCACCTGCGCGAGCTGCTGTTCAACCTGGCCACGGCCGCCTTCCAGTCTGTCACCGCCGTGTTCGCGCCGCCCGCCAATGGCGACCCGCCACGCCATTTGAACCAGTGCACGGGCTGGGCCTTCGACGGCAACGGCGTGAAGGAGCACTTTCCGCAGTTCTACGGCCGCGTGCCTGCCCCGGTCAGCAAGCCCGACACGGCGGCACCGCCCGCCGAGCGCTGACCACGACCGGCCCGCCGCTTTTACCGCCACACTTTTTTCCAAAGACAGGGAGACACTCCATGCGTGCACAGAACAAATCCACCATCGTCACCGGCGCCGGCAACGGCATTGGCGAGGGCATCGCCAAGCGCCTGGCGGCCGAGGGCGCCAAGCTCATCGTCAACGACATCAACGAAGCCGGCGGTCAGCGCGTGGTGGCCGAAATCACCGCAGCCGGCGGCACGGCCGCCTTCTTCAAGGCCGACGTGACCAATTCGGCCCAGGTCAAGGCCCTGGTGGATGAGGCCGTGCGCCTGTACGGCCAGCTCGACGTGATGGTCAACAACGCCGGCTGGACGCACCGCAACCGCCCCATGCTGGAGGTGAGCGAAGATGAGTTCGACAAGGTCTATGCCATCAACATGAAGAGCATCTACCTCTCGGCCATCCACGCCGTGCCGGTGCTGCGCAAGGTGGGCGGCGGCAGCATCATCAACATCGCCTCCACGGCCGGCCTGCGCCCGCGCCCGGGCCTGACCTGGTACAACGGCTCCAAGGGCGCCGTGATCATCACCAGCAAGTCCATGGCGGCCGAGCTCGGCCCCGACAACATCCGCGTGAACTGCATCAACCCCGTGTTCAACCCCGATACGGGCCTGGCCGCCGAGTTCGCGGGCGGCCCGGTGGACGACGCGCGCCGCGCCAAATTCCTGGCCACCATCCCGCTGGGGCGCTTTTCCACCGCGCTCGACGTGGCCAACGCCGCGCTCTACCTGGCCAGCGACGAAGCCTCGTTCATCAATGGCGTGTGCATCGAGGTAGACGGCGGCCGCTGCGTATAAGCCCCCCTCACAAGGGCAAGTTGGGGGACCGCATCCCCAATGCAGCAACTGCGGCAAAATGCCCCCATGGCCGAACGTGTGATCCCCCTGGTGGACCAGCGCAGCGCCGCACTCAGGGCGGTGGTGCCGCTGCATGGCCAGGTGCCCACCGGCCACCTGGTGGACACGCGCGGGCGTCCCTTGCGCGACCTGCGCATCAGCGTGACGGACCGCTGCAATTTCCGCTGCAGCTACTGCATGCCCAAGGAGGTGTTCGACAAGGACTACCCCTACCTGCCGCACAGTGCGCTGCTCAGCTTCGAGGAGATCACGCGGCTGGCAAAACTCTTTCTGGCGCACGGGGTGCGCAAGATCCGCCTCACAGGGGGCGAGCCGTTGCTGCGCAAGAACCTCGAAGCCCTGGTGGCGCAACTCGCCGCCCTGCGCACGGTGGACGGCACGCCCCCCGACCTCACGCTCACAACCAACGGATCGCTGCTGGTGCGCAAGGCGCAGGCGCTCAAGGACGCCGGCCTGAACCGCGTGACAGTGAGCCTCGACGGTCTGGACGATACGGTGTTCCGGCGCATGAACGATGTGGACTTTCCGGTGGCCGACGTGCTGGCGGGCATCGAGGCCGCGCATGCGGCCGGCCTGTCGCACATCAAGGTCAACATGGTCGTCAAGCGCGGCACCAACGACCACGAGATCCTGCCCATGGCGCGGCACTTTCGCGGCACGGGCACCACGCTGCGCTTCATCGAGTACATGGATGTGGGCGCCACCAACGGCTGGCGCATGGACGAGGTGCTGCCCTCGGCCGAACTCATCGAGCGCCTGCGCGCCCACCTGCCGCTGGTGCCGCTCGATCCCGCCAGCCCGGGCGAGACCGCCGAGCGCTGGGGCTATGCCGACGCCAGCGGCCTGTACGACCCTGCCCTGGGCGAGATCGGTGTGATCAGCAGCGTCACCCAGGCCTTTTGCCACGACTGCAACCGCGCGCGCCTGTCCACCGAAGGCCAGCTGTACCTGTGCCTCTTCGCCACCCAGGGCCATGACCTGCGCAGCCTGCTGCGCGGCGGCGCGAGCGACGAGGCCATCGCCTCGGCCATCGCCCCCATCTGGCAGGGCCGCAGCGACCGCTACTCCGAGCTGCGCAGCAGCCTGCCTGCGGATGCCACGCCGGGGCCGCGCCGGGTGGAGATGAGCTATATCGGCGGGTGATGCAGGCACTGCTGCCCTTTCTTTTTCTTCAACGCACACCGGGCCACCCCTCTCCATGATCGACATCCAGGACATCACCGGCCTTGTGCTGGCCGGGGGCCGCGGCTCCCGCATGGGCGGGGTCGACAAGGGCCTGCAGGGCTTTCGCGGAATGCCGCTGGCGCTGCACACGCTGATGCGGCTGCAGATGCAGACCGGTGCCAGCATGGTCAACGCCAACCGCAACCTGGCAGCCTACGAATCATTCGGCGCCCCGGTGTGGCCCGACGTGCTGGCCGACTACGCGGGCCCGCTGGCCGGCTTCATGACCGGGCTGGAGCGCTGCGAAACCCCCTGGATGCTGACCGTGCCCTGCGACACCCCCCTGTTCCCGCTGGACCTGGCCGCGCGCTTGGCCGCAGCGGCCGACGAAGCGGGTGCCGACATCGCCATGGCGGCCGCCCCCGAGGACGATGGCAGCGGCGAGGTGGCGGTGCGCCCCCAGCCCGTGTTCTGCCTGCTGCGAGTGGACCTGCTGGAGAGCCTGGTGGCCTTCACCCAGGCCGGCGGCCGCAAGATCGATGCGTGGACCGGCCAGCATGCCTGCGCCATCGTGCCCTTCAACGCCCCGGGCGACGACCCACAGGCCTTCTTCAACGCCAACACCCTGGCCGAGCTGCACGCGCTGGAGGCCGGTACACCATCCGACCGCCCATGAAGACCCTTGCCGAGATTGCCGCCGAACTGCAGGGCTACGACCCCAAGGCCCTGAGTGTTGGCGATGCCAATGCCTTCCTTTCGCGCCTGGTGCAGCCCGTTCAAGGCACCGAGACCCTGCCCCTCTTCGATGCGCTGGGCCGCGTGCTGGCCAGCGATGTCGTCTCGCCCGTGAGCGTGCCGCCGCACGACAACTCGGCCATGGACGGCTATGCGCTGGCCGGCGCCCAGTTGGTGCCGGGCCAGTCGCTCACGCTGCGCCCCATGGGCACGGCCCTGGCCGGCAAGGCCTGGGCGGGCACGGTGGCCGCCGGCGAGTGCGTCAAGATCATGACCGGGGCCATCATGCCCACGGGCCTGGATACCGTGGTGCCGCAGGAGTTCACCACCACCGGGGCAGACGGCTCCATCACCATCGCCGCCGACGTGCTGCGCCCGGGCGACAACCGCCGCTTCAAGGGCGAGGACCTGATGCAAGGCAGCGTTGCGCTCGCGCAGGGCGAACTGCTCACGCCGGCCGCGCTGGGCCTGGTGGCCAGCCTGGGCCTGCCCACGGTCACGGTGCACCGCCGCCTGCGCGTGGCCTATTTTTCCACCGGCGACGAGATCCTGAGCCTGGGCGAGGCCCCGCGCGAAGGCGCGGTGTACGACAGCAACCGCTACACCGTGTTCGGCCTGCTCACGCGCCTGGGCGTGGAGGTGATCGACCTGGGCGTGGTGCGCGACGAGCCCGCCCTGCTGGAGGCGGCCTTTCGCCAGGCGGCGCAGCAGGCTGATGCCATCATCACCAGCGGTGGTGTGAGCGTGGGCGAGGCCGACCACACGCGCACCATGATGAAACAACTGGGCGACGTGGCCTTCTGGCGCATCGCCATGCGCCCGGGCCGCCCCATGGCCGTGGGGCGTTTGGCCAGTGATACGTCCGATGGCCGCAGCGCCGTGCTGTTCGGCCTGCCCGGCAACCCGGTGGCGGTGATGGTCACCTTCCTGGCCTTCGTGCGCCCCGCCCTGTTGCGCATGATGGGCAGCACCCATGCCCCCGCCCCCCTCATGCGCGCCATCAGCACCGAGGCCCTGCGCAAGAAGCCCGGCCGCACCGAGTACCAGCGCGGCACCGTGAGCACGGCCACCGATGGCAGCCTGCAGGTCTGCACCACCGGCAACCAGGGCTCGGGCGTGCTCAGCTCCATGGTGCAGGCGAACGGCCTCATCGTGCTGCACCATGGCCAGGGCGATGTGGCCCCTGGCGACCCCGTGGACGTGATGGTGTTTGACGGCGTGATCTGACACGCAGGTGCGGCATGGACTTCTCCACGCATGCCGAAACACGGCCTACGCTGTACTGAACATCCCATTCGAACGAGATTCACCATGCCCTACGCAGCCAAACACCTTGTACAACCCCCTTCGCGCGACGACGTGGACCAGTTGGCCGGTGCCACCGTCGTCGAGTTCGGCACGCCCTGGTGCGGCCATTGCCAGCGCGCCCAGCCCCTGATCGAAGGGGCCTTGAAGGACCGCACCGACGTGGCCCACATCAAGGTCGAAGACGGCCCCGGCCAGCGCCTGGGGCGCACCTTCGGCGTGAAGCTCTGGCCCACGCTGGTCTTCCTCAAGGATGGCAAGGAAGTGGAGCGCCTGGTGCGCCCGCAGCAGGCGGCCGATGTGGAGCAGGCGCTGCAGGTCGCTGCCGGCTGACCCGCCTCAGCGGTCCTTCTTCATCGCCAGCAGGTAGCCCACGCGCTGCGCGCGGTGCAGGCGGAAGGTCCGTGTGAAGGGGTTGTAGCCCAGCCCGCGCGCATCCTTGAGCGTGAGGCCCGCCGCCTTCGCATCGGCCACCAGCTCGTGCGGGCGGATGAACTTGCGCCAGTCGTGCGTGCCCACCGGCAGCAGCCGCAGCACGCGCTCCGCACCGAACACCGCGATCAGCCACGCGAAGGGCGTGCGGTTGATCGTGGAAAAGAACACCCAGCCACCGGGCTTGACCAGCCGTGCGCAGGCCTCGATCACCAGGCGCGGGTCGGGCACATGCTCCAGCATCTCCATGCAGGTCACCACGTCGTAGCCTCCGGGCTGCTCGGCCGCCAGTTCCTCGGCCGACACAGCGCGGTAGGCCACGCTGGCGCCGGTCTTGCGGGCATGCAGCGTGGCCACCTTGAGCGGCTTGTCCGCCAGGTCGATGCCCAGCACATCGGCCCCGCGCCGGGCCATGGACTCAGCCAGGATGCCGCCGCCGCAGCCCACGTCGAGCACCCGCTTGCCCTGGAGTGATGACACCGCATCGTCGATCCACTGCAGGCGCAGCGGATTGATCTCGTGCAGCGGGCGGAATTCCGATTGGGGATCCCACCAGCGGTCCGCCAGTTGCTGGAATTTGGCGAGTTCGGCGGCGTCGAAATTGGTGTGGACCATGGTGCAACTCCTTCTTTGGAATGGGAAAACGATCGATCGGCTTACCAGTGGCCCCGGGCCCGGTTCCAGCGGTAGAGCCCGCGCGCAAAGGCGTTGTAGAAAAGGTCAGTGATGCGGCGCACACCCCACCAGCGCAGCGGCGCGGCCAACCAGCCCCAGCGCGGCACGCGCCGCAGGGTGGCGGCCAGCGCATCGGCACCCACCTGCATGCGCCCCTGCCCGTCGGCCACGTGCAGGCGCTCGCGCACGGCCTCGAGGTCCAGGCCCAGGTCATCGAGCACCTCGGGGTGCTGGTGCACGTCCACCCACTGCACACCCCCATCAGTTGCCAGCCGCTCCCGCATGGCGCAGATGCCGGCATCGCACACAGGCAGGCACTGTTGTAGTACACAGTGGCGGTGGGGTTGGGGGTGTTGCGCATGGCTATTTCCTTTGCAGCCATCATAGCAATATTTAGTTAAATACCTAACTATTTAATTAAATAAATCACGACCCAGCTTGGCTAGAATGTGTGGATGGAAAAAATCTTCGAAGCGCTTGCGTCCACACCCCGGCGCAAGATCCTGGCCTACCTGTCCGAGACCGAGCTGTCGGCGGGCGAGATCGCCACGCGCTTCGAGATGAGCAAGCCCTCGCTCTCGCAGCACCTCAAGGTGCTGGAGAACGCCGGCCTCGTCACCTCGGAAAAGCGCGGCCAGTTCGTCTTCTACAGCCTGCAGCGCGACAACCTGGCCCACACCCTCACGGGCTTCATGCAGAGTGTGTGCCCCGTGTCCACGGGGCTCAAGAAGGAAAGCCGCGCCCTGGCCCAGAGCAAGGCCAAGGCAGCGGGCGCCAAGGCCAAGACTGCTACCGAGTAGCGCTCAGCCTCGACCTGCAAAGGGCATGTTGGATGCCATCACGGTCATGTTCAGCACGTTGGCGGAGAGCGGCAGGCCGGCCATGTAGCTCACGGCCTCGGCCACATGCTTGACGTCCATCATGGGCTCGGTGGCCATGGTGCCGTTGGCCTGGCGCACGCCCTCGCCCTTGGTCATGCGGGCCGACAGGTCGGTCAGCGCATTGCCGATGTCGATCTGGCAACCCACGATGTTGAACGGGCGCCCATCGAGCGCCAGGCACTTGGTCAGGCCCAGCACGGCGTGCTTGCTGGCCGTGTAGGGGCTGCTGAAGGGCCGCGGCGTGTGGGCAGAGATCGAGCCGTTGTTGATGATGCGCCCGCCCTGGGGCGACTGGCGGCGCATGAGGCCGAAGGCCGCCCGCGCGCACAGGAACACGCCGGTGATGTTGGTGTCCACCACGTCCAGCCACTTCTCCACGGGCAGCTCGTCCATGGGCACGGCGGGCGCGCCGATGCCGGCGTTGTTGAACAGCACATCCAGGCGACCGCATTCCTTTTCAACCGCCTGGAACAGCGCATCCACGCTGGCGGGGTCGCGCACGTCGGAGGTGACGGCCAGGGCCTTGCCGCCCAGGGCATGCACTTCCGAAACAAGCGAATCGAGCAACTCGGCACGGCGACCGGTCGCCACGACGAAGAAACCGTCGTGCGCGAGCGCCTTGGCAACGGCACGACCGATGCCGCTGCCGGCGCCGGTGACGAGAGCGACTTTCTGGGCGGGAAGAGAGGACACGCAAATACTCCTGTTGGGTAGGAAACAATGGAGAAAGCAGAACCTTACACCGCGCCGTGGGACTCCACATACAGGGCGTACAGCGAATGGCTGCTGGTCATGTACAGCCGGTTGCGCTTGGGCCCCCCAAAGGCCAGGTTGGCACAGCGCTCGGGCAGGCGGAGGAAGCCGATGGGCTTGCCCTCGGGGTTGAAGACCTTCACACCGTCCATCTCGTCGGAGCGCCCCGTGGGCAGGTGCGCCTTCATGCCGCCGCCGATGTCGGCAGGCTCGGCCGCCAGCGCGCCGGTATAGCCCCAGCCGCACCACAGGTTGCCGTCGCGGTCCACCTTGAAGCCGTCGAACGCACCGGGGCCAGCGGCATCGATCAGCTTGGTCTTGTTGGAGACGGTGGCGCCATCGGCCGACACGTCGTAGGCCCAGATGCTGCGGTTGGGCGTGCCCTTCCACTCCACCACGTAGAGCTTCTTTTCATCGGGTGAGAACGCCAGGCCGTTGGGGTTCACCAGATCGGTGATCACCGCCGTGAGCTTGCCATCGGGCGCTATGCGGTAGACGTTGGTCGTGGCCTGCTCGGGCGTGGCGCGCGAGCCCTCCCATTCACCGCCAATGCCGAAGGTCGGGTCGGTGAACCAGACGCTGTCGTCCGACTTGACGACGATGTCGTTCGGCGCATTCAGGCGCTTGCCCTCGAAGCGGTCGGCCAGCACGGTGGTGCGCCCGTCCTTCTCGGTGCGCACCACGCGGCGCGTCACCGAATGCTCGCAGGTGATGAGCCGGCCCTGGCGGTCGCAGACATTGCCGTTGGCGTAGTTGACGTTGGTCTTGTGCACCGAGAACTGGCCAGACTTCTCGTCGTACTTCATCAGCCGGTTGTTCGGAATGTCGCTGAGCAGCAGGTAGCCGCCCTGGGAGAAGTAGGCCGGCCCCTCGGCCCAGCGCATGCCCGTGCCCAGTTGCTCCACCGTGCTGCTGTAGATGCGGTACTTGGCAAAGCTCGGGTCCAGGATGAACACCGAAGGGTCGGGGTAGCGCTGGTTGGGCCTGAAGTCGAAGGCCTGCGCGCCGGCAAGGCCGCTCAGGGCTGCCACGCCGGTGCCGGCCGCTGTTTTCAGGAACTGGCGGCGGGCGGAGGTCATCCCCTGGTTCTTGGTTGTCGTCATCTCTCTTGTCTCCTGTGTTGTGGTTTTGAAAGGAATCTGAAGGTTGCCTGGTCTTCAGGTCACTGGCGCAGGATTGAACAACACCAGCGCGTTGTGCAGCTTCCAATGCTCGGCCCAAGTCTTCTTGCGGCCACTGGCCACGTCCAGCATCAGCTGGAACATCTCCCAGCCCACGTCGGCAATCGTCTTCTCGCCGGTGGCAATCGTTCCGGCGTTGATGTCCATCAGGTCGTGCCAGCGGCGCGCCAGGTCGTCGCGCGTGGCCACCTTGATGACGGGCACCTGGGCCAGGCCATAGGGCGTGCCACGGCCGGTGGTGAACACGTGCAGGTTCATGCCCGCAGCCAGTTGCAGGGTGCCGCAGATGAAGTCGCTGGCGGGGGTGGCTGCGTAGATCAGTCCACGCTGCCGGAGCTTCTCACCCGGAGCGATCACGCCCGAGATCGGCGAGCTACCCGACTTGACGATGGAGCCCATGGCTTTTTCCACGATATTGGACAGGCCGCCCTTCTTGTTGCCCGGCGTGGTGTTGGCGCTGCGGTCCACCCGGCCGCGCTGCAGGTAGGCGTCGTACCAGGCCATCTCGCGGATCATGGCCTCGGCCACCTCGGGCGTGGAGGCACGCGAGGTGAGCTGGTCGATGCCGTCACGCACCTCGGTCGTTTCGGAGAACATGACCGTGGCGCCCGCGCGCACCAGCAGGTCGGTGCAGTAACCCACGGCCGGGTTGGCCGTGACGCCCGAGAACGCGTCGCTGCCACCGCACTGCACGCCCACGACCAGCTCGCTGGCGGGCACGGTCTCGCGGCGGCGCGCGTTCAGGCGCTCCAGGTGCAGCTCGGCCTGGCGCAGGATGGAGTCGACCATGGACATGAAGCCCACGTGCGCATCGTCCTGCAGGCACACCACGTCCAGCGGCGTATCGGCGCTCGTACCCGTATCGGCCACGTTGCGCTCGTCCACCAGCGGAATGCTGCCGGGCGGCAGCAGGCGCTCGGGCTGCAACTTCTCGCAGCCCAGGCTCACCACCATCACCTCGCCGCCGAAGTTGGGGTTGAGCGAGATGTTGCGCAGCGTGCGGATGGGGATCACCGCATCGGGCGCGTCGATGGCCACGCCGCAGCCGTAGCTGTGCTCCAGCGCCACCACGTCGTCCACGTTCGAAAAGCGCGGCAGCAGCTCGGACTTGATGCGCTGCACGGCAAAGTCGGTCACGCCGGCCACGCACTGCACGGTCTGCGTGATGGCCAAGATGTTGCGCGTGCCCACCGATCCGTCAGCATTGCGGTAGCCCTCGAAGGTGTAGCCTTCCAAGGCGGGTTGCGGCTCGGGCTTGACCGTGGCGATGGGCAGGCCTTCGAGCTCGCGCGCCTCGGGCATGCGCAGCAGGCGCTCGTGCACCCAACTGCCCGCGGGGATGGGCTTCAAGGCATAGCCGATGGGCACGTTGTAGCGGCGCACCTCGCCGCCTTCGGGGATGTCCACCAACGCCACCTTGTGCGCCTGCGGCACCTTGTCCACCAGGGTCAGGCCCGAGGGGAATACGGTGCCTGCGGGCAGGCCCCCGTCGTTGGCGACGATGGCGACGTTGTCGCGCTCGTCCATCTTGATGTGCAGGGGCGGCCGCGCCGGGGTCGTGGTGGATGCGGTGCTATCGGTCATGGGGGTTCTCTGTGCTGTTTTGCTCAATCTACCGCAGGTGCGTCATTGCCTCTGGCCTGCCTCTGCCGTCTCGCGCGTCCAGGCGCGCGCCTGCTCGCTCAGGCTCAGGCCCAGGCCAGGGCGCGTGGGCACGAGCATGTGGCCGTCCTTGATCTCCAGGCGCTCGTTGAACAGCGGCTCCAGCCAGTCGAAATGCTCCACCCAGGGCTCGGTGGCATACACCGCGGCCAGGTGCACGTGCAGTTCCATCGCGAAATGCGGGCCCAGGCTCAGGCCGGCGTGCTCGGCCTGCGACGCGATCTTGAGGAAGGGCGTGATGCCGCCCACGCGCGGTGCATCGGGCATCAGGTAGTCGGCCGCGCGGTGGCGTATCAGCTCGCCATGCTCGGCGGCACTGGTCAGCATCTCGCCCGTGGCGATGGGTGTGTCAAAGGTCGCAGCCAGCGCGGCGTGGCCTTCGAAGTCGTAGGCGTCAAGCGGCTCCTCGATCCACACCAGGTTGAATTCTTCGAAGATGCGGCACATGCGCTGCGCGGTGGGGCGGTCCCACTGCTGGTTGGCGTCCACCATCAGCGGCACCTGCTCGCCCAGGTGCTTGCGCACGGTCTCCACGCGCGTGATGTCCAGCGCCCGGTCGGGCTGGCCGACCTTGAGCTTGATGCCGCCGATGCCGCGCTCGATGGAGGCCCCCGCGTTCACCACCAGTTGGTCGATAGGCGTGTGCAGGAAGCCGCCGGAGGTGTTGTAGCACTGCACCGAGTCGCGCTGCGAGCCCAGGAGCTTGGACAGTGACAGCCCCGCGCGCCGCGCCTTGAGGTCGTACAGCGCCACGTCGAAGGCACCGATGGCCTGGGTGGACATGCCGCTGCGCCCCACCGAGGCCCCGGCCCAGCACAGCTTGGTCCACAGGCGCGAGATGTCGCTCGGGTCCTCCCCTATCAGCGCGGGCGCGATCTCCTTGGCGTGGGCAAACTGCCCCGGCCCGCCCGCGCGCTTGGAGTAGCTCAGCCCCAGGCCCTTGTGGCCGTCCTTGGTTTCGATCTCGGCGAAGAGCATCGCGATCTCGGTCATCGGCTTCTGGCGGCCGGTGAGCACTTTGGCGTCGCTGATCGGGTTGGCCAGCGGCAGGTAGCACGAAGAAACGCGGACCCAGGCGATGGAGTCGCTGGCGGTGGAGGGGGTGGAGGAAGTCATGGGCTGGGGCTACGAAGCAACAATGAAATCGCGACCCCAAGACTTCGCCTTGGGGTCGCAATGCATCAGTCGATGGAAATTTTTCCGGTCTCGATCACCGTCTTCCAGCGCGCGTATTCCTTCTTCTGGAAGTCCGCGAACTGGGCCGGGGTGTTGACCACCATCTCGAAGCCGATGCCGACGAACTGGTCCTTCACCTTCGGGTCGTTCAGCGCCTCGGCGAACGCGGCGTGGGCCTTTTCGCGCACGGCGGGCGGCAAGCCCTTGGGCGCGACGATGGCCTGCCAGGAGGTGACCACGACGTTCTTCACGCCGGCTTCGGTCAGGGTGGGCACATCGGGCAGCACGGGCGAGCGCGCGGCGCTGGTGACGGCCAGGGCGCGCATCTTGCCGCCCTTGATGTACTGCACCACCGAGTTGACGTTCTGGAACGAGGCATCCACCTGCCCGCCCATGATGTCGGTATGCGCAGGGGCGCCACCCTTGTAGGGCACATGGATGGCGGTGGTGCCCGTCTGCTGCCAGAACAGCTCTGCCGTCAGGTGGTCGCTGGAGCCGTTGCCAGCCGAGGCAAAGGTGAGCTTGCCGGGGTTGGCCTTGAGGCTGGCGATCACGTCGGCCACTGTCTTGAACGGCGAATTGGTGGGCACGACCAGCACATTGGGCGACTGCACGGCCACGGTGATCAGGTCGAAATCCTTGAGCGGGTCGTACTGCATGCCCTTGAGCAGGTGCGGCGTGATGACCAGCGGGCCCAACGAGGTGACCAGGAAGGTGTAGCCATCGGCCGGTGCGCGCTTGACGAAGGTGGCGCCGATGGTGCCCGTGGCACCGGCCTTGTTCTCCACCAGAAAGGACTGCTTGAACTTGTTGGTGAGCAGCGGGCCCACGGCGCGTGCCACCTGGTCGGTGGAGCCTCCGGGCGGGAACGGCACGACCAGCGTCACCGACTTGTCGGGCCAGGTCTGCGCGTGCGATGCCAGGGCCGCCAGGCCGATGCATAGGGCGGTGAGTGTCTTCTTCATGCGTTGTCTCCTTCTTTATGAAAATGGTCCTGATGGCCTGCCCGCGCAGTTGCTGTGGCCTTGGGGGAAAAGGTCTGATGGCACAGTCAATAATGACAACGTTGTCATTTCATTGCCAGAGCAGAATGGTTGGATGCTATTTATATGTTGGTTTGTCGCACCCACCAGCTGCTCATTGCCACAGTCCGGCGCAAATGATATCGTTGTCATTTTGTACCGTCAACCCGATTCGGATCAGGGTTTGCCCGAAGAAGACAGGCCTGCCAGGGCCGCAAACCACCGCCCGCACGCCCATCGGCTCCGCCAGCGAGAGCCCCCCTAACCCGTCGTCACCGCGCCACGCGCCACCCTGCCAGTGCGGGGGCCTCCCGGGATTTTTGGTAGGGTATGGCCCCACTCGCCACACCCTTGCCATTGCATTGCCCTCCCCCATGAACACCCCCTCCCCTCACAAGCCCGTCACCCTGCACGATGTGGCCAAGGTCGCGGGCGTGTCGCTCATCACCGCGTCGCGCGCGCTGAGCAACCCGGGCGTGGTGTCGGACAAGACCATCGCCAGGGTGCGCGAGGCCGTGGAGGCCACGGGCTATATTCCCAACCTGCTGGCGGGCGGCCTCAAGTCAAAACGCAGCCGCATGGTGGCGGCCATCGTGCCGGCGCTGTCGGTATCGCAATTTTTGCCCACCGTGCAGACCCTCACCTCGGCGCTGGCCGCTGGCGGTTACCAGGTCATCGTGGGGCAGACCAACTACGACGCCGAGCGCGAGGAGGCTGTGCTCAACACCATGATCAGCCGCCAGCCGGACGGCATCGTGATGACCGGCCTGGTGCAGTCGCAAAAAGCACGCGACCGGCTCAGGCGATCCGGCATCCCCGTGGTGGAAACCTGGGACCTGAGCGACCGGCCGGTGGACATGGTGATCGGCTTTTCGCACCTCAAGGTGGGTGGTGCGGTGGCCGGTTACTTCCTCTCGCGCGGCTGGCACAAGGTGGGCATCGCCACCGGCAGCGACCACCGCGCCATGCTGCGCCGCGAAGGCTTTCTGGCCACCTTGGGCCGCGACGACGTGCCCACCGCCGTGGTGCCCGCCCCCAGCAGCCTGGCCCTGGGCCGCCGCGCACTGGCCGAACTGCTGGACAAGGAACCAGGGCTGCAGGCCGTGTGCTGCAGCTCCGACACCCTGGCCCACGGCGTGCTGGTCGAGGCCCAGGCCCGCGGCCTGCGTGTGCCCGAGGACCTGGCCGTGGTCGGCTTCGGCAACGCCGAGTTCGGCGCGCACATGCTGCCATCGATCACCACCGTGCACGTGGACGGCCCCGAGATCGGCCGTCTGGCCGCGCAGCTCATCATGGCGCGCTGCAATGGCGAAGCGGTGGCGCAGCCCATTGTGGACCTGGGATTTCGGCTGATCGAGCGGCGCTCCACGTCGGTGGATGCGGAGTAACCTCTGGGTGCACGGCGCTACGTACTGCGCCCCAGGCGCACGGTAGCCAGCAGCGCCAGTGCCACGCACGTGGCCGCTGCCCCCACCAGAAAGGCCGTGCCGATGCCGAACCAGTGTGTCGCCATGCCCACCACCGGCCCCGTCACGCCTAGCGCAATGTCGGCAAAGGCGATGAAGTTGCCCACCGCGCGGCCGCGCTGCTCGGGCGGCACCGAGCGCGTGGCCAGCACGCCCATGGCCGGGAACACCAGCGAGAAGCCCAGGCCAGTGAGCGTGGCGCCCAGCACCGCCATGGCGGGGTTGCCCGCCTGCCAGATCAGCACCTGGCCCACAGCCTCGAAGGCCAGCGAACCTACGGCCACGGCCGTGGCACCCAAGCGGTCCGGCAGGCCCGAGCCCACCAGGCGCACGAGGATGTAGGCCGCGCTGAAACCCAGCAGCGCCGTGCCCGCATGGGCCCAGCCGTGGGCCGCGTAACTGAGGGTGAGGAACGCAGCCATGGCTGCATACGGCACGGTGGCCAGCGCCAGCACCAGGCCCGGCCGCCAGATGAGGCCCAGCACGCGGTGGAACGGCACGCGCTGCTGCCCGCCCGAGGCTGGCACGGCCGGCAGCCGCAGCGCAATGGCCCAGGCCAGCAGCGGTGTGATCAGCGCGAGCACGCCCACGCCGGCAAAGCCGAAGGATGGCTGCACCGCCAGCCCCAGCGGTGCGCCCAGGCCCAGCGCGGCATAGATGGCAATGCCCACCCAGGACATCACGGAGCCCGTGCGCGCCGGCCCCACGCGCGCAATGCCCCAGCTCATGAGGCCGGTGAGGAACAGGCTTTCACCGAGGCCCGCCACCAGCCGGCCGAGGATCACCACCGCCAGGCTGGCTGCAGCGCCGAAGGGCAGCACACTGGCCAGCACATAGGCCAGCCCCGAGCAGGCCGTGAGCGGCAGGCCCAGCAACACGGCAAAACGCGGCCCGCGCTGGTCGCAGAGCGTGCCCGCCTGGTGGCGCGTGAGCAACGTGGCAAGCGACTGCAGGCCGATGGCCCAGCCTACCGTGGCCGCGCCAAAGCCCAGGTGGTCGCGCACCTCCAGCGCCAGTGCGCCGAGCGGAATGCTGATGGACAGAAAACCGAGGAAGACCGCCAGCGCCACCGGTGCCAGCGCCGCGAACAAGGCAGGCGCAGGTGCAGAAACGGACCCGAGCGGGCGAACTACGGAAGAAGCGGAGGGGGATGGAGAAGAAGAAGAATGCGAAATGCGTGACGTCATGGAGAGCGCGCCTTTAAAACGCCGAGACACGCCCTTACTGGGCTCCTCTCGACAAAGGACGCGTTGGATGACGGTAACGCTTACGACAGGCTGGCTGGCAGCTGCGGGCGGATTATGGCGTGGTGTTTCGCTGCCCGTCAACCGCACCGGAGAAAAATATTTCCCGATGCGCCAACGAACCTGCACGCGGTCAGGCTCAGCCGCGAACGGCCTTTTCTATCGCTGCGACATCGATCTTTCTCATCGGCATCATGGCCTGGAAGGCACGCTTGGCCACCTCGCCGCCCTGGGCCATGGCATCGGTCAACACGCGCGGGGTGATCTGCCAGTTGATGCCCCAGCGGTCCTTGCACCAGCCGCACTGGCTCTCCTGCCCGCCGCTGCCGACGATGGCGTTCCACAGGCGGTCGGTCTCGGCCTGGTCATCGGTGGCGATCTGGAACGAGAAGGCCTCGCTGTGCTTGAACTGCGGGCCGCCGTTGAGGCCGATGCAGGGGATGCCGGCGACGGTGAATTCCACCGTCAGCACATTGCCCTTCTTGCCGCCGCCCGGGAAGTCCGAGGGCGCCTGGTGCACCGCAGTCACCTTGCTGTCCGGGAAGGTCTGGGCATAGAAATTGGCAGCGGCCTCGGCTTCGCTGTCGTACCAGATGCAGACGGTGTTCTTGGCGGTAGGCATGCAGGTCTCCTGTGTGGGAAAAGCGGCCAGTGTGTCGTGTCCATGCCCTGCCCGCAAAGCGGTCACTGTAGGACACCCGCTTGATCGGATTGGCACAGAATGGGATTGGTGCTACCCCCTAAAAAGGCCAGGAACCAGAAACTTTTGCACACCCACCACTCCGATCCGGCTGCCTTTCGACACTTTCAATCCTGCCCCCGCATCCACTCCCCATGCTCAAAATCCACCACCTCGGCCACTCCCAGTCCGAACGCATCGTCTGGCTCTGCGAAGAACTGTGCCTGCCCTATGAATTGGTGCACTACACACGCGATGCCGTCACGCGCCTCTCGCCGCCCGAACTCAGGGCACTGCACCCGCTGGGCGCCGCGCCGGTCATCGAAGACGGTGGCCTGCTGCTGGCCGAGTCGGCCGCCATCGTCGAGTACATCATCGCCAGGCACGGCGGCGGCCGCCTCAAGCTCTCGCCGGACCATGCGGACTACGCGGCGTTCCTGTACTGGTTCCACTTCTCCAACGGCAACCTGATGCCCGTGCTGGGCCGCATGATGGTGGTCAACCGCGCCCAGTTGCCGGCGGACCACCCGGTGCAGCAGAACGCGCAGCTGCGGCTCGATCGGGTGCTGGCGCTGGTGGAGGCCCGCCTGAGCGAGGTGCCCTATTTCGCAGGGCAGGAGTTCACGGCCGCCGATGTAATGAGCGTGTTCTCGCTCACCACCATGCGGCTGTTCCAGCCGCTGGACCTTGCGCCGTATCCGAACATCCGCGCCTACCTGCAACGCATTGGCGCGCGGCCGGCGTACCAGCGCGCGCTGGCAAAGGGGGATCCGGATCTGGTGCCATTGCTGGGATAAGCAAAAAGCCAGACGTCTATGTCTGGGCATCCCTCAAGCCTTCCGAATATTGGCTCTGTGCAGGCGTAAATCATTGGCTTGAGTGCAAAAAATTCTGGCTGATGTATGCAAATTCAGGTATCGTAGATTTATTCCTGCGGTTTAGCCAAGAGGGACTTCTCAAACCATTTTTCAATGCTTAATTTATTGATTTTATAGCGTGACTGCGACCATTTTTGATTTAAGAGCCCCACCAGAATTCAAGCGTTATACCCATACTGAATCACTGTAACTAAAATTGCATTGGATACCACCTTGAACCAACACGAATCACGAATTAGAGATTATTTAAGCGAAAATCTCAAAATTATAGAAGAAGGAATGCTCCTCGTCAAAAAAGAATTTTACATTCAGAACAATTTAGGAGCTGGCGGCTTTATTGATATTTTAGCAAAAGATAGTTTAGGGCATTTTACTATAATAGAAATAAAAAGAAGCAACGAGGCAGCCAGAGCGGCACTTCACGAACTAACAAAATACTCAACACTGCTAACCTCCTCACTCGGTATAAAAATACACAACATTCGAGCAATTCTTGTCTCAACCGAATGGCATGAGCTAAGCACTCCTTTTTCAGAATATTTAAGGGCAACAAATATCTCTACCATCGGCTTAGTCATTTCCGCAAATCAAGATGGCGAAATTAATAAAGTTAGTCAATTTATACCACAAGAGGAAGTCGAGCCTTTGAAAATTGAAAGAGCTCATCAAGTTCATTTATTTGAAAACAAAGAAGATCGCGAAAAAGCACTCAACCCACTTTCTATCGCCGCCCAAAAGGCATCAATACTTGATTTTGCAATACTAACAACCGACTACTCAGGGGGTAATTCAACAGTAATTCACCCCTACGGGGCATATTTTGTGTTCTCATCACCAGTAAATTATCAAAACCCTAAAAAACTAAAAAAATTCATCAAAACAAGCAAAATCCCTTGGGAGGATTTAGACGATCCAGCGGAAAACTTTCTTTGCCGACTTGGAGACTTCACAAAATTCAATTATTCAAGCTTTGAAATCGGCTATCCCGAAAAACTATCAGCCATGGCGTCAGATGGCTGGAAGGTCAATGTTGCAGTTCGACAAGGAAAATATTCGTCCAACACTGCAGTCATCTCGAATGATGCCCTCATCAGAGAAGCAATGCAAATTGAAGGCGGAGCATC
>NZ_JAUZDX010000059.1 GCF_030704685.1 Acidovorax sp. A1169 | reverse complement strand
GCCTTATGAAGCCGTTCTCGGCATTTAAAAAGCCAGCAAATGCCTCACTCTTTCACCGTCCGCATCGCCTCCATCATCTGCGCGATACCCATCAAGCCCATCACCCGCTTGAGGTTGTAGGCCAGCACATGCAGGCTCATCTCGGTGCCCACGTGCTTGAGGGTCTTCGTCAGGAAGTGCGTCGAGCCCATCCAGTGCTTGAGCGTGCCGAAGACATGCTCCACGGTGGAACTGCGCCATGTCATCGCCTCGGGGTTGCTGTCAAGCCGTTGCTGAACGCGCTCCAGCACTTCTTCGTGCTCCCATCGCCGGACACGTCGGTATTTGCTGGTCGTGCATTGCTCGCGCAGCGGGCAGTGCGGACAGGCGCTTGACCAATAGATGCTCAGGCTCAAGCCTTTCTCGACCGCTCTGAACCGATGGATCGCACGCTCGCCTGCAGGGCATTGGTACTCGTCATCCTTGGCGATGTAGATGAAGTCGCCTTTATCGAAGCGCCCCTCGGCTTTCGCGTTGGATGTCATCGGCTTGGGCACGAAGGTCGTGATGCCCGCGTCTTCGCAGGCCTTGAGCTGCGGGCCACTGAAGTAGCCCCGGTCGGCGAAGGCTTGCAGGTTCTCACCTCCCATGGCCTGGTCTGCGGCACAGGCCATGTTGTGCAGCTGTGCCCGGTCATTGCCAATGTTCGTGACCTCGTGCGCGACGATCAGGTGGTGCCTGGCATCGACAGCTGTCGGCACGTTGTAGCCTACCAGGCCCGATCCCTTGGCCTGGGTGGCCATCGAACGTGCATCGGGGTCGGTGAGCGAGACCTGGCCATCGGGAAGGCTCTTCAATTGCTCCTTGAGACCGTCAAGTTGCCGCATCTGCTCACGCAGCTTCTTCAGCTTCTCCTGCAGTCGTTCGGTCTTGGCTTCGACCTCAGCGGGCTGCGTGCGGTCTGCGGTCTCCAGCGCGGCCAGGTAACGCTGGATGCTCTGCTCGATCTGCTGCTGGCGGGCCTCGATCTTGCCAGGCGTGAAGTTGCGGTCGCGGCTGTTGACGGCCTTGAACTTGCTGCCATCAATCGCCACGATGGCCTGTGCGAAGAGGTTCAGCTGCCGGCACATGGTGATGAAGCGCTTGCAGACGATGCGGATGCGAGCGCCATTGCTCCGACGGAAGTCCGCGAGCCAGAAGCGAAACAGCCCCCCGCCGATGAAAGCCATCCTGAACCCTATTCCGGCTTTCACGGACGTTGGCTATCATCTCGGGTTCCGACTGCAGGCACTTGAAGGTGCCTGGCACCTGCTCTGGGGCATTCTGAGTCTCGCTTCGGCGACGTTCCCCACGCTGGTCCAGTTGCAAGGAAGCGCGCTAGCCTGGACCGCCAAATGCAGCAGCAGGAGTGGAGTACCCTGCTCGACAACGCCAACGCCCCCGCAGACCATCAAACTTTGTCTGGCGATGGCCGGTGACAATGCTCTTGGTGTGTCACGGCCATAGCCAGGCTAGCCCTAGGAGTCTGCGCGGCAGAACCGGGTAGTTCCTGATGTCGA
>NZ_JAUZDX010000058.1 GCF_030704685.1 Acidovorax sp. A1169 | reverse complement strand
AACTTTGACGTTGTAGTCCACCACGCGCTTGACAGGGACCAAGACCTTCATTGCTGCGGCTCCTAGAGTTGGTTGAATTGACGTTTACGTAAACTGGAACATTCTATGCCGCAGTGCCCCCCGAAGGGTGCAGGCCGGCGCCCCATCGGCTGCAGGGGCATAAAAAAGAACGATCGTGCTTTTTAGTGATTATAGGGCACTTGGCGAACCGCCCGATGTCTCGCCGGAGGCACCGGTCACGGCAGCACCCGGAGACAGGCCGGCAGGGACGGCACCGTCCTTGAACTGCACCACGCGCTGCGGGTAAGGGATGTCGATGTTCGCGGCCCGCAGGCCATCGAGGATGGCGATGTTGATGGCCGAGCGCAGGTTGAGCGAGCCGGCGGAGGGGTCGCTGATCCAGAAGTTGAGGCTGAACTCAAGCCCATCGGGCGCGAAATTGATGAGGAAAGCCACGGGCTCGGGCTCCGTGAGCACGCGCGGCTGCGCAGCGGCGGCAGCGCACAGAATGGCCTGCACTTGGCCCACATCGCTGTCGTAGCCGACGATGATGTTGGTGGAGACGTTGAACTTGCGGTCGGCGTCGGACAGGTTCTCCACGCGCTGGGTGATCAGGGTCTCGTTGGGCACGATGGATTCGCGCCCGTTGCCGGCGCGGATCAGGGTGTAGCGGGTCTTGATGTCGGTGATGCGGCCCTCGAAACCATCGACGCGCACGTTGTCGCCGATGCGCAGCGAGCGCTCCAGCAGAATCACGAAGCCGCTCACGTAGTTGGAAGCGAGTTTTTGCAGGCCAAAGCCCAGGCCGACGCCCACCGCCCCGCCCAGCACCGACAGCGCGGTGAGGTCCACCCCCACGGCCGACAGCGCGAACAGCATGCCCACGAGCAACAGCACCGCGCGCACGGCGTTGCCAGCCACCTTGCGCATGGACAGATCGGTCACGGCCGTGGCGAGCACGCGCCGCTCGAAGGTGGCCGAGATCCAGAGTGCTGCCACCATCACCAGGCTGGCGGACAGGGCGCCCTCGATCAGCGTGGCCACGCTCACGGTGGACTTGCCGAAGTTGAGCGTGATGGCATCGAGCTCGCTGCGCACGGCGGGCAGCAGCCCCACGATCCACAGCACGGCCGCACCCCAGATGACCCAGGAGAACAGCCCTTCGAGCAGCCGCACGAGGGCCGATGCAGGAAAGGCGACGCGCAGCACGCGGGCGATGAAGCGGATCAGCGCGAGCGAGACCAGCATGGGGACTGCGATGCGCAGCACGAACACGGGGTGGTAGTGCTCAACCGCCAGGCGGCCGGCGAAGGTGAGGACCAGGGCGATCAGGGGGAAGAGCAGGCCGTCGATGGTGTTGCGGCCGATCCATACGGAGTCGGGGGGTTGGTTGCGGCCTATCAGGCTGGCGGCGAACAGGGCAATGGCGATGGCGGCGGCCAGGACGCCGAGTTCCAGCCAGACGCTGGAGTGGTTGAAGTCGGCGAGGAGTTTGTCGAGGATTTCCATGCGGTGGTGGTCTGTGTCACACGGGGCTATTTTTTGCCGATGGTGACTGTTTGCTTGGGTGAAAGGCGGAGGCCGGGATGTGCGCCCGGCGGCGCAGTAACTTTCTCTTGGGCCGCCAAGAGAAAGTCACCAAAGAGAAGGCGGCCG
>NZ_JAUZDX010000057.1 GCF_030704685.1 Acidovorax sp. A1169 | reverse complement strand
TCAGTAGCCATAGGCCTTGATGCTCCAGGCCGAGACGCTGCCGGTCTCGCCGGTTCTGCCGTCGCGCACGGACAGGGTCCAGTTGCCGTCGGCGGCCTCGCCCATCAGGCGCGCGATGCCGAAGGTGAAGCCCGCTTCGAGTGCGGCGCCGCAGGTGACGGCGTTGGCCGCCGTGTCCTTGCAATCGCGCACCACCGATACCGTACTGCGCGTGCCGGCAGGGCTGGTGAGCGTGATCTCCAGGTCGCCCACGTTGGTGTGGTTGGAGGTGATGGCCAGGTCCACGAATTCGAGCTTGCCGATGCCGCTGCCCTGCAGGGTGAGGCTGCTGGTGGCGGCGGCGCCGTTGTCGGCAATGGCCAGGGGGCTGCCCAGCGTGGCGGCCTGGGTGGCGGTTTTCTGTGCGGGCAGCAGGGCCCAGCCCGGGGCTGCGCGCACGGCGGCCAGCGCGTCGATGGCGCCGTAGCCGTACTCGTGGTTCACGTGCAGACCGCCACCGTTGGTGACCCAGCCGGCGTTGGCGGGGTCGGTCTTGCGCGCGGTGCGGGCGAGGATGGCGCGCACGTCACGCCAGGTGAGCGCGGGGTTGGTCTCCAGCAGAAGCGCGGCCACGCCGGCCGCCTGCGGCGTGGCGGCCGAGGTACCGTTCATGCAGCGCGTGTAGTTGGGGCTGCCGGTGATGTCCTGTGGCTTGTTGCCGTCGTTGTAGCCGCCCGCGCCCGATACGTCGGTGGTGGTGGTCGTCTGGGTGCCGCAGAACTCGCCGCCATAGGCAGTGACCAGCACATTGGAGCCGGGCTCGGAGTAGGAGGAGCGCTGGCCCTGGTCGTTGAGCGCACCGATGGCCAGCACGCCCTGGAAGTTGGCTTGGCCGTCGTAGTCCGAGCGGTCCTCGGGCGCGCCATTGCCGGCGGCCCAGGTGTAGATGGCGCCCTTGCCGCCGCGCCCGGTGCTGATGCCGGTGCGGATGGCGTCGCGCCACAGCTCGTCGGCCGGGGCCAGCATGCCGTTGCTGTCGGCCGCGCCGTAGCTGTTGGTGTAGATGTGGTTGCTGGCCAGGTCCTTGGTCACCGCGTCGGCGCCGAAGGCACCGGTGGTGGCCGACAACAGGTTGTAGCCCACCAGGCGCGCGTTGAAGGCCACGCCCGTCACGCCCAGGTTATTGTTGCCGATGGCAGCCGCCAGGCCGCCGCAGCTGGTGCCGTGCGAGCTGGTGGAGGACGATGGGTCGCCATAGGCATTGGTGCGGTAGTCCCAGCTCTTGCCGGCCACCACGCGCAGGTCTTCGTGAAAGATGTCGAGACCGTCGTCGATCACCGCGATCTGCACGCCCGTGCCAGTGGCCAACTGCCAGGCCTTGCCGATGTTCAGGTCTTCGCCCGCCAGGGCGGCCGGGCCGCCCGCGCCGCTCTGGCCCGTGTTCTTGAGGTGCCATTGGCGGCTGAACAGCGGGTCGTTGGGCACCAGGGCCGGCAGCGCACCGCCCCCGCCCACGCTGACCAGCCCGCCCACCGTCACCACCACGTCATAGAACGACTGGCTGCCCGCCGTCAGCGTGGCGATTGTGACCTGCCCGTTGGCCGGGTTGAAGCTGTCGTAGGTGCGGTTGGGCCCCGTGGCGCTGAAACCCAGCACCCCGCCTACGGTGATGACGACGTTGTCGTACTTGGTGTCCCCCACCACCAGGCTGCCGATACGCACCTCGGTGGGGCGGTCGGGCGACCAGGTGGTGGCCGCACCGGCCAGCCCGCAGGCGGCCAGCATGGCAGTGAC
>NZ_JAUZDX010000056.1 GCF_030704685.1 Acidovorax sp. A1169 | reverse complement strand
CTCTATGAGGCGTTTAGACGGCTTTACATCGAGCGTTTGGACCTCCTGGGCATCGTTCCGGGGCCGAAGATGATCCCCCCCTGACCAGGTCAACCTGCCCCGCGCGACGTGCCCGGCACTGGGACCACCGAAGTCACCAGCGCGCCCGGGTCAACATGCCAGTACCTTTTTCACTTTCTGACTGGCCGACCGGGGCATTTCACACCCCGCCATGCATCCCGCGTGGCGGGGTTTTTTTGCGCCTGCTGCCCTGCCCTGCGCGCCCTGAAAACCTGTATAGGGTTTCTCGAAATCGAGTCGTGACAACAACATCGGAGACCTCTAAACCCAGGAGGTCACATGCTCCCTTTCGTGCTCTGCTTCATCTTGAATCATTTCGATTCATTTTCCATCGCTGCAAGCGTGGTGATATCATTTTCTTGCGCGGCAGTTTCGCCGCAAGAAAGGAATCCCATGAGTGCAGTTCTCAAGAAGGCCCCGCGATCGCGGGTGAGCAAGGTCACCAGCATCCCTGTTCCTCAAGCCACCAAGGCACAAATGATTGCCTCCAACCTGGCTGGAACAGGGGAGAGCCATTACGTCTCTGCAGCGCGCCCAGTGCTCTTGCGCATCCCCGAACACCTGCTGGCCCAGGTCGATGCAATGGCAAAGATCGGCAAGAAATCGCGCAATGCAATGGCTATCGAGCTGCTCGACCTGGCAGTCGATTCCGTGCGTGAAACGCTGCCTGAAAACGTGCTCGCCAACCTCGATAAACAGACCATCGAGGAGCTTGCCGAGCTGATCTCAAACACAACGGCCCGCGTGTCGTCGGGGGACTGAATCATGTTGATTCTTCAAGGCATCCTGCGCGCAGCCACCACCCTCGGCGGTGGCACCAACAAGAAAACCGGCGAGGTCATTCCCCTGCGGAACGTCCTGCAGGTTGAAACCATCGACGGGCGCGGCCTGGTCAAGATGGACACCATCACCGTTCCCGACCTGGCCGACTACCCCAGCAAGATCGGCGACCAGGTCAACCTGCCTGTGCGTGCCTGGGCACCTGGTAATGCAGCAATCGGATTCGTGTTCGAGGGGGCCGCAGCGTGAAGCCCGGAGCGAGCACCGAAGGCGCGCAGCGAGGGGGTGCGCGCAGCGGGTCCCTGAACTTGATACATAGAAACAATTGCTCCAAGCCAGTATCCATGCGGGTTCCGGGCACTTTGGAGATGCCGGCGCATGCCTGGCAACAGGGCTACCAGGACGGCCTGCTTTCCATGGCCATTTGCCCCTATCCGCCTATGACGTCGGAAGCCTGGGCGTGGTCCTCAGGGCTGATCGAAGGGAGGGCCGCCAATGGAGCGAAAACAGCCTGACCAAAAGGAAAACCCCGACTCAGTTGCAGCTGAAATCGGGGTTCAGGGAGATATCGAGGCACTACCCAAGAGGGTTGAACGTTACGGCAAAGCAAGAAAAAGCGCTCTCGACATAGCGGAGTATATGGCCGCGTCGACCAAGCATCAAGCCATGGCCTCAAAGGTCCAGGGGTGCGGCGACTACCTCCTGTTTCGCCATTTCCACACCGTTGACCAGGTGAAGCTGCACGCGGCCCAGTTCTGCAAAAAGCACCTGCTCTGCCCTCTCTGCGCGATCAGGCGGGGCGCAAAAGCGCTCGCTGCGTACCTGGCCAGGTGGAAGGCGATCAATCTGCAAAACCCCCGGCTGCAGCCCTACCTGGTCACGCTCACCGTGAAGGACGGCGACGACCTGGCAGAGCGCTTCAAGCACCTGCACGACAGCCAGCGCGAGCTATGGATGCGCAAGCACCGCCGCCGCGGATCTGTGCTCGACCAGGTAGAGGGCGCTGTGTGGTCCTACGAGGTGAAACGCGGCACCGGCTCGGGTGTGTGGCACCCGCATTTGCACATGATCGCGCTCGCAGAGGTCCAGCCCGATGCGGTCCAGCTCGCCGGCGAGTGGCACGACATCACAGGCGATTCGTTCATCGTGGACGTGCGACCGATCAGCCAGGAGGACCCCGTTTCAGGCTTCATCGAGGTCTTCAAATACGCCGTGAAATTCAGCGATCAGGAGCCAGCCGACACGGTCCACGCATGGGAAACGCTCAAGGGAAAGCGCCTCCTCGCCAGCGCTGGCTGCTTTCGTGGGGTCGATGTTCCCGACGAGCTCACCGACGATTCCAGCCACCTGGCCGGCCTCCCCTTCATGGACATGCTCTACCGCTACACCAGGGCCGGCGGCTACACGCTGGAAAGGGTCGCCGAAGGCGTCCAGGAGCCCAAGAAGGCCCGCAAACCGGGTTACCTAGGCTTCCCCTTCACCGATGAGCGAAGGGGC
>NZ_JAUZDX010000055.1 GCF_030704685.1 Acidovorax sp. A1169 | reverse complement strand
GTATGCGGTCATTCAACCACGCCCTTTCCGAAGGCCGGCTGATTTGAGAGCCTACGTGTCCACGTACATGTAGATGGGAACGTAATGTCAGAGTGGGTTTCAGATTTGGCCGGGCGGTTGATCGTCAGCCGCAAGCGTGATGGGCGGTGTGTGTATGACGAGCAGGCCAAGCAGGAGCTGATCGCGGCTTGCGGCCGGCCAGGCATCTCGATGGCCAGGCTGGCGCGCGACTGTGGCATCAATGCCAACTTGTTGAACACCTGGGTGCGCAAGCACGAACGCAAGGCGGCGGTCTTGCCCTCGCCGGTGGCCGCCGAGGCCGATGCAGCCGCATCGGCCTTCGTGCCCGTGCGCATCGAAGCACCAGCGCAGGCCGCCGTGCAGCTGCAGGCCCGGCTGCCCAACGGCGTTGTCGTGGACCTGGCCAGCTGCGACCTGCCGCAAGCATGCGCGCTCATCGAGGCGCTGGGGAGGTTGCGGTGTTCCGCTTCGAGCCGGACCTGAAGGTCTACCTGCACCGCGAAGCCATCGACTTCCGTGTAGGCTTGAACGGACTGTCTGTCCTGGTCGAGCAGGTGTTGGGCATGAGTCCGTTCGAGCAAGCGCTGTTCGTGTTCCGCAACAAGCGCCGCGACCGCGTCAAGATTCTGGGCTGGCAGCGCAACGGATTTTGGTTGTTGATGAAGCGGCTCGAGCAGGACCGCTTCATCTGGCCGGACGTGGCGGCCGTGCCGACGCTGACGGTCGAGCAGTTGCACTGGCTGCTCGATGGCATCGACCTGGCGGTCGTGCACAAGCATCCGCAGCGCCTGTACAGCCGCGTGGCCTGAGCTTGCCCCGAGGGGAACAAAGCCATGGCATGCTGGTCAAAGCTGCTGTGTCGTTGCCTCTCACCATCACCGCCGAAGACCTCGCCGCGCTCATCGCCGAGCGCGATGCACTGGCCGGCGCACTGCGGGTGGCCAATGCCCAACGCGACCTCGCGCTGGAGCGGCTGAAGGCCCTGCAGCGTCAGCTGTTCGCGGCCAAGAGCGAGGCGCGCAGCCTTGACCAGAAGGACCTGTTTCTCAACGAGGCGGAACAGCTCGCCCCCACTGACCAGACGCCAGCGGCGCAGACTGAGAAAGAGGAATCGACGTCTGTCGCAGGCCATCAGCGCAAGAAGCGCGGCCGCAAGCCCCTGGACGCGGCACTGCCGCGCGAGATCGTGCGCCACGAGCTGCCCGAGGCCGAGCGTGTGTGTGCCCACGACGGGCACGCGCTGGTGGAGATCGGCGCGGAGATCAGCGAGCAGATCGACGTGATCCCCGAGCAGGTGCGCGTGCTGCAGCACCACCGCGTCAAGTACGCATGCCCGTGCTGTGACCTAAGCCTGAAGGTTGCGCCGGCACCGGCGCGCATCATCCCCCGCGGGCTGCTCACCGAGCGGGCGCAAGCCTGGGTCATCACCGGCAAGTACCAGTTCGGCATGCCGCTGTACCGCACGGCCGCGTTGCTGCGCCGCTTCGGTGGTGACCTCGCCAGCAATACGCTGGCCGCCGGCGTCGTGCGCATCGGCCAGGCCGTGCAGCCCGTCATCAACTTGCTTCGCGACCACCTGCTGGACTCCGAGCTGATCTACGGCGACGAGACCACGGTCCAAGTGCTCAAGGAGCCCGGGCGCAAGGCCCAGACCAAGAGCTACATGTGGGCACAGATGAACGGCACGGGCCCGCCGGTGCGGTTGTTCGCCTATGCGCCGGGACGCGGCGCCGTGCACGCGGAGAAGCTCTACGCAGGTATACGCCCGGGCACCACACTCATGAGCGATGGCTATGAGGTCTACAACGGCATTGCCAAGGCCGGCGGGCTCACGCACCTGGGGTGCTGGGTTCACGCGCGCCGGCCATTCATCAAGGCCGAGGACGCCATCCCGAAGGCTGCGCGTTCCCAGGACCAGCTCGCCAGCCGGTTCGTGCGGCTCATCGGCAAGCTGTACCGCGCCGAAGCGCTGGCCAAGGACTGGAGCCCGCAACGCCGGCTGCGGCTGCGTTCGCGCTACAGCCGCGCGGTCGTGCGTGAGATCGAGGGGCTGCTGCTCACGCATCTGCATCGCGTTGCACCGTCCAGCCTGCTGGGGGAGGCACTGCACTATCTGCACGGGCAGTGGCCCAAGCTCGTGCGGTTCCTGGACAGCGGCACTTGGCCGCTAGACTCCAACCCGGTCGAGAACGCCATCCGGCCGTTCGTCGTCGGAAGACGCAGCTGGTTGTTCGCCGACACCGTGGGCGGCGCAAACGCCAGCGCCAACCTGTACTCGTTGATCGAAACCGCCAAAGCCAACAACATCGAGCCCTACCGCTACCTCGTCGCGCTCTTCAAGAAGTTGCCGCTGGCCCAGACGGTGGACGACTACGAGGCTCTGCTGCCCTGGAACATCGCACTGGGCGAGGCGTAGACCGCGACTCGCAAATAGGCTCCAGCGCCGTGCGCAAGGGCGTGGTTGATTGACGGCTTACG
>NZ_JAUZDX010000054.1 GCF_030704685.1 Acidovorax sp. A1169 | reverse complement strand
GGGGTTGTTGCTGCCGGTGATCACCAGGGGCTGGGTGCCGTCGTAGCCGGCACCGATGGTGGGCTTCAAGATCTGCACCGACAGCGGTTCATTGGGATTGAGGGTGGCATAGAACACCTGGCCGGCATTGGTCAGCTCGGGGTTGTTGCCGGTGACCCGCTCGATGCGGAACCCCAGCTCGGCCAGGGCGGCAGAGCCCGTGGTCGTGGTGGACAGGCCTTCCGCCTGCAGCCCGACCCCGGTGGGCACACCCACCGAGACGATGGGGGTGCCGCTGGGCGAGGTGACCAGGGGGATGTCGGCCAGCGGGGAGGGTGTGCCCGGGGTGTCGGGCCGGGTGGGCACCACCACCGGGATGGTGATGATGGTGGAGCCACCGGGGCCGGGCTCGGTGGTGACGGGCACGCCGTCGATGGGGGTGCCGGTGGGTGGGGTGGGGCCACCGTCCGAGGGGAAGCCTGCGGCGGTGACCGCATTGCCCGTGAGATCGGCGATCACCACGGCCGCATCAGCCCCGGCGTTCCAGTCCTCGGCGAACGCGATGTTGTAGGTGTTGTTGTCGATGGAGGCCAGGCCGGCCTTGTCCAGCAGCAGGTTGACGGCGGCCTTGTCGGTGGCGCTCAGCGTCAGGGTGAAACTGGTGGCGCTGGCGATCTCGGCATCGGCGGTGTTGGTCAGCGTGTAGGTGCCGCCGGCCTTGCCGGTGAAGGTCAGCTTGTTGGCGATGATGTCGTTGGCAGCGCCCGCCCGGCCCAGCAGCCCGGTGCCGGTGACCACCAGCACGCCGGTGCCCACGTTGTAGGTGGCGCTGGTGACGGTGGGCACGGCCACACTGGCCACGGTGACGCCATTGCCCGTGAGGTCGGCCAGCACCACGGCGGCATCCGCCCCGGCGGCCCAGTCCTCGGCCGCAGCCAGGTTGTAGGTGGTGCCGCCGGTGGAGGTGCTGCCGTTCTTGTTGGCCAGGGCGTTCACGGCCGTCCGGTCGGCTGCACCCAGGGTCAGGGTGAAGCTGGTGGTGCTGGTGATCTCCACATTGCTGGTGGCGGCCAGCGTGTGGCCCACGCCGCCTTCGCCGGTGAGGGTGAACTTGCCGGCCAGGATGTCGTTGGTGGCCCCGCCCAGGGCGGTGAAGCCGGTGCCGGTGACCACCAGGGCGCCGGTGGCGGCGTTGTAGGTGGCGCTGGTGATGGTGGGCACGGGCACGTTCGAGACCGTGATGGCATTGCCGGTGAGGTCGGCGATGTTGGCGCCGGTGACCACGCTGTTCCAGTCGTCGGCGGCGGCCAGGTTATAGGTGGTGCCGCCGCTGGAGGTGGTGCCGTTCTTGTTGAACAGCGCCTCCACAGCCGCCTGGTCGGCACCGGCCAGGGTCACGGCAAAGCTGGTGGCCGAGAGCACCTCCACATTGCCGGTGGTGGACAGGGTGCGGGCAACGCCGCCTTCGCCGGTGATGGCCAGGGTGCTGACCGTGACGTCGTTGGTCGCCCCCAGCGTCTTGACCAGACCCGTGCCGGTCACGGTAAGGACGTGGGTGGTGGCGTCGTAGGTGGCGCTGGTGATGGTGGGGGCCGAGACATTCGACACCGTCACCGCATTGCCGGTCAGGTCTGCACCCGATGTGGTGGTCACATCCCAGCTGGCCGCAGCGGCCAGGTTGAAGGCGGTGGCGTCGGCGGCAGAGGTGCCGGTCTTGTTCAGCAGGCCGCCCACGGCCAGCTTGTCTGCGGCGTTCAGGGTGACCGAGAAGCTGGTGGCGCTGGCAGCGTTGACGTTGGCGCTGGTCAGGGTGTAGGAGCCCCCGCCCTGGCCGACGACCGACAGCTTGGACACATCAATGGTGTCGCCAGTGACGATGTTGACGGCCGAGACCGAGAGGATGCCGGTGGCAGCGTCGTAGGTGGACGAGAGGATGCTGGGGGCGGCGTTGGCAACGGTGATGCCGTTGCCCGTGAGGTCGGCGATGTTGCCCCCCGTGACCACGCTGTTCCAGTCATCGGCGGCTGCGATGTTGTAGGTGGTGGCGCTGCTGGCCGAAGAAGTACCGTTCTTGTTGAGCAGCGAGGCGACGCCGGCGATGTCTGCGCCCGTTAGGGTGACGGTGAAGCTGGTGGCCGAGGTGACCTCCACATTGCCCGTGGTGGTCAGGGAATAGGTGGCACCGCCCTCGCCGGTGATGGTGAGCTTGTTGGCGGTGACGTCGTTGGTGGCGCCGAGGGTCTTGACCAGGCCGGTGCCGGTGACCACCAGGGTGTTGGTGGTGCCGTCGTAGGTGGCCGAGGTGATGGTGGGGGCGGTGACGTTGGTGACGGTGACGGCGTTGCCCGTGAGGTCTGCACCCGAGGTAGTGGTCGCATCCCAACTGGCCGCAGCGGCCAGATTGAACACCGTGGTGTCCACGGCAGAGGTGCCGTTGGTGTTCAGGATGCCGTTGATGGCCAGCTTGTCTGCGGCATTGAGCGTAACTGCGAAAGCCGTGGAACTGCTGGCCGTGACGTTGGCCGTGGTCAGGGTGTAGCTGCCGGCCTGGCCGGTGACGCTGAGCTTGCTCACATCGATGGTGTCGCCACCGACGATGTTCAGGGCCGAG
>NZ_JAUZDX010000053.1 GCF_030704685.1 Acidovorax sp. A1169 | reverse complement strand
TGTTAGCGCCAGTGCAATCGTGATCAGCAGTGCCAGTCGAACATTGACCAGGGGCTGAAGCTGGTTCCATTAGAAGCCAGCTGTGGATAACTATAGGTTGGATGGTTCGGTAGCACCTCCTTTTTTTGAACTGGTAGTTGGTATTCCCGAGCCGTCAGGCGAGGCCCCCTCCTGCGAGCCCTCGCTTAACTGTGCCGCTGCTGCTTTCCTGGTCTGCTCACGGGTCTTGATGCGCCCCTTGGCTTCGTGCGTGCTGTGGCGGAAGCGGTAGGACTCGTTGCCCGTCTCGATGATGTGGCAGTGATGGGTCAAGCGATCCAGCAACGCAGTGGTCATCTTGGCATCGCCGAACACCGTGGACCACTCCGCGAACGTCAGGTTGGTGGTGATCATCACGCTGGTGTGCTCGTACAGCTTGGACAGCAGGTGGAACAACAAGGCGCCACCGGCCTGGCTGAAGGGCAGGTAGCCCAACTCGTCGAGCACGACCAGATCCATGCGCACCAGACTCATGGCGATGCGTCCGGCACGGCCCTGGCTCTTCTCATGCTCCAGGGCATTGACCAGATCGACCGTGGAGTAGAACCGCACTCGCTTGGCGTGCCGGGTGAGCCCAGCAATTCCCAGCGCCGTGGCCAGGTGGGTTTTGCCGGTGCCTGGGCCGCCGACCAGCACCACGTTCTGCGCATCCTGCGTGAACGAGAGGTCCGCCAGTTTCTGGATCAACGCGCGGTCGACCTGCGCGACGGTGAAGTCGAACCCAGCCAGGTCGCGGTGCATCGGGAAGCGCGCCGCCTTCATCTGGTGGGCGATGGAGCGCATCGCCCGATCAGCATCTTCAGCCTGTAGCAGGTGCTCCACCAGCCAGCGTGATGCGGCCAGGGTCGTATCGCCACCTTGCTCCGTCAGGTCGGCCCAGGCCGTGGCCATGCCGTTGAGCCGCAGCGCCTTCAGTTGGGCCTGTACATCGATGGAGGTCTCACGCATGATCGACCTCCTGCTCATGGTCCGTGTGGGTGGGGCGCAGCCGGTCATAACGCGCGGTGTCGGCCTTGGGAGCCTGGGTGAGTCGCAAGGACGTCTGCGCCTGCGCCGGCGTGGCCGGGTTGTTCAAGCGGGCCAGCACGTTACGCACGTGCTCCACGCTAATGCTGCCACTGGGGGTCCTGCCTTCGAGTACCAGCTCGATGGCCACCAGCACCGCTTCCAGCCCGGCCTGCGGCACCACGGCCAGCACCTGTGCCATGACCCGGTCTCCTCCAGGGTGCCTGAGCAGAGACTGGCGCAAACGCAGCAACGGCGCCGGAAGGTCCAGGAACGGCGTGCCATTGCGCAATGCGCCCGGTTTGCGCTGCACCAGGTCGATGTAGTGCTGCCAGTCGTAGCTGGTCTGGCCACTGCCCGGCAGCCGGGCATGGCTGGCTACGACGGCATCTGCGGCCGCCACATCGATTCGTTCGGGATAGACGCGGGTGCTGACGATGTGGCCGGCCCACTCGCACGGCACGGAGTAACGGTTGCGCGCGGCGGCCACCAGGCAGGTGCTGCTGACCCGGGCCAGCCGCTCGACGTAGCCGTTGAAGGGGGCCGGCATGGACATGAGGTGAGGCTTCTCCAACTCCCACATCTCGGCCACGGTGAACTGCCTGTGGATCGGATGCGTGGTGTCGCTCCACACCGAACGACACCGCTCGCTCAGCCAGGCATTGAGTTCGATGAACGAGCCGAAGCGACGGGTCGCGGCTTCGATCCAGATGCGCCTGCGGCTGTCCTGCACGTTCTTCTCCACCACCCCCTTCTCCCAGCCGGAGGCGACGTTGCAGAAGTCGGGGTCGAACAGGTAGTGGCTGCACATGGCTGCGAAGCGCGCGTTGACCGTGCGCTGCTTGCCGCGTTGCACCTTGTCCACGGCGGTGCGCATGTTGTCGTAGATGCCGCGCCGGGTGACGCCGCCAAGTGCCTGGAACGAGCGAGTGTGGGCATCGAACAGCATCTCGTGGCCCTGGCTGGGGTAGGCCACCAGCCAGAAGGCCCGGCTGGCGCACAGCTTCAGGTGCGCCACTTGCACGTTGTAGAACACGCCGCCGACGACCATGGCTTCGACGCTCCAGTCGAACTGGAAGGCCTCGCCCAGCGCGAAGCTCATCGGAACGAACGCCTTGGCCGGACTGGCTGCCGACTCCACCCGCCAGCGCCGGATGTAGTCGGTGACGGCGCTGTAGCCGCCGCGGTAGCCCTGGGCCTGTATCTGAGCAAACAAGGCACGGCCGCTGCGTCGTCCCTGCTTGGGGCGATGGCTGTCGGTTGTGAGCGCTTGATGCAGGGCCGGCTCGAATGCCGTGAGCTTGCCATCGAACTTCACCCGCTCGTACTTCGGCACAACATCGCCGGGCGCCTTGAGCCACTTCTTGACCGTGTTGCGCGACAGGCCCGTGCGCTTTGCGATCTCGCTGAGAGAGAGTTGGTCGCGCAGCCTCATGCGCCTGACCTTGCCAATCATGTCCATGGTGATCACCTTGAATCCCTGCTGAAATTCTCAGCAGGTCAGTGGAACACCCTGGTCAATATTGGATTGGCACTTTGCGGTTTAGCTGGTCAAGATTGCATCGGCACTAACA
>NZ_JAUZDX010000052.1 GCF_030704685.1 Acidovorax sp. A1169 | reverse complement strand
GGCATTTATTTGCGGGACAGGAGGAAGCGAGACTATTGCAAGGGTTGCAGCAACCCGCCGCCATGGTCTGGCCACGCGCCGACAGATACCGCGTGCCAGACGCCATCGCTCACATCACCCGAAATTGTCCCGATGGCATGCTTGCTACGCCGTTCCATCAACATCCGCAGGTCCTCGTCTTCTTCGGGAGGTGCTGCGAGGTGATAGTTGCGACCTGATCCCGTCTTGACCATTGCGGTCGCAAGATCGATGGCAGCCAGGGCCGAAGTAACTCTGAGTGTCATGGGGCCCAGCATCGCGACGATGTGCAGCATCCCGGTCCAACGTTGGAGGATTCGCCAATGGTCTAGTTGGACCTCGGGCTGAACTTGAACATCGGGGGCGGGACGCTCATTGAGAAATTGAATCTGCACGATGCAGGACCTTGTTTTTGATCTGATAGGCGAACAGGCTGTGGCTCCCCGTTTGCGGTGGTTTCGCTGCAGTGGGCTGCAGACGTGCTCCTTGTCCAGATCTGGGATCAGTCCAAGGTTGAGCAGACGCTGGTTTGAGGACTCTGCGGGAGCCATTCGGAAGTGAAAATCATCAAATTTCCGCCTGAATGCGACTAGTTGGACGTGGTCTTTTAAGTCGCCATCGGCGGAAATCGAGTGGATGCCAACTCGAAAGTCAGATCCACCGAAAGCTGCTGTCGGTCGCGCGCTCAAGGAGCTGCGCATCGCACGCGGGTTCACGCAGGAGGATCTGACACCGGCGATAAGCCGGCGGCACATTGGGCGTCTCGAGCAGGGCGAGCAGCTCCCCAGCATTGGCATGGTGGAGCACCTCGCTGAAGGCCTGCAGGTTCACCCAATGACTCTCCTTGCAGTGGCATATGCGCGTAGATTCGATGCAGCATCGATTGAGAAGGTGCTGAAGTCTGTTCGAACCGATCTCTCTACACTGCTGCCTGAGGACGTTGCTTAGCCCTTTTGGGCTGAGATGGAGAACTTTCTCCGACCATGATGGCTTCAATTCCTGTCAGCATGGACAACGATTCGTCATCGTTTGGGCGATTAAGCAGTCTGTTCACGATCTCGCGGTCTGCGGCCATGCTGAGCACCATCATCACGTCGCGCAGCTGCTCAAGGCTGCCTTCAAAACTGAGTTCGCCATTTACGGGAGGCGACGGATGTGCCTTTGCTATCAACAGCAACGCCATCGCGATCGCTGCATTGGGTTCGCCGTCGGGACCCCGTGTGCCTTCTCCCCACAGCATGGCCCGAAGTTGATCGGAAACACACACCAATTGGCCGTCGCTAAGGCTTCTTGGAAGGATTGCATCAAAGCCACCGGTTTGAAGGATTTCTTCCAGGTCCATCTCGCTGAAATGGCCGATCTGTTCTTTGTCTAACTGCAACATGCTCGTCAAATATTTAGGGGACTAGTTGGTCCTGTTTGGGACTGAGCGTGCGAAGATAGCTGAACTTTCTGCGCGCAAAACCCGTTTCAAGGCGGTCCAGCGCAATTGGAAAGCTCCCACTTGCGTTGCGAAGACGTCTGCGCAATCAAAGTGTTGTTTTGAACTTTCGCTGCCACTCGCCCTTGAAGAATCGATTGGATCTTTCCCGCTTGGTTGAACTCGACAGCCAGTTTCGCGAACTGTAAGCGCCCGGTTAACCCATCTTGATTTGACTCTTTGCCTCTCGCAACATCGTGTGCACGTAACCATCGTGCACACCATGCTCAAAGACTCAGACATCGCGAGACACACGGCCCGACGTACCCACCGGACCTACACCCCGGCCTTCAAGGCAGAACTGGTAGCGGCCTGCCAGCAACCTGGCACCTCCATCGCGGCGTTGGCTGCCAGCCATGGCATGAACGCGAACGTACTGCACCGCTGGCTCAAGGAGCATGCGCGCACGGGCTGCCACCACCCCATCGCTTCGCAGCAACTCCGCGAACCTGACCCGCTACCCTCGGTGTCAGAGTTCATCGCGCTGCGCCTGTCGAGCGTCACACCCGATGCCGTTGCGACCGAGCTAAAAATCGAAATGCGCAAGGGAGCGTTGTTGATGACCGTCTCTTGGCCTATCCACGCCGCAGCCGACTTTGCGCACTTTGCCCAATGGGCTGCCGTGGTCCTCAAGTGATTCGCATCGACGCCGTGTGGCTGGCCAGCACGCCCATGGACATGCGCGCCGGCACCGAGACCGCGCTGGCGCGTGTCGTGGCGGTGTTCGGCGCGGCACATCCTTACACGGCCTACCTGTTTGGCAACAAGCGTGGCACCCACTTGAAGGTGCTGGTGCACGATGGGTTTGGCATCTGGCTGGCCGCACGCCGGCTGCACCAGGGCCGCTTCCATTGGCCGTCCGCTGGCGGCACGGCGCAGCAAAGCCTCCAGCGTGAGCAACTCGACGCCCTGGTCATGGGCCTGCCGTGGCATCGCATGGGTGAGGCCAGTGTCATCTCCCTCATCTGACGCATGACGCATGACGTGGGCAGCCGTGGCCATCAATCGGGGGATGTGCCAATAGCGTGGCACAGGTTGGTTTGGCAAACTCTTGCCTCATGGACGTTGCCACCGACACGCTCTTGCATCTGAGCGCAGAAGAACTGCGTGGGATGGTGCAGTCGCTGCGCCAGACGGTCACCTTCAAGCAAGCCACCATCGACAAACTCACGCACGAGAACGCTTTGCTCAAGCGCCTGAAGTTTGCGGCGCAGTCCGAGCGCTTCGGCGCCGCGCAACGAAGCCTGCTGGAAGAGACGTTGCACGAAGACCTGCAAGCGGTCAGCGAAGAGATGGCACAGCTCAGTGCAGCACCCATCCCGCTGCGTGTCAAAGACGAACCGAAACGCCAGCCGTTGCCGGCGAACCTGCCGCGTATCGACATCCGCCACGAGCCGGCTTCCACCACCTGCCGCTGTGGTTGCCAGATGCAACGCATTGGGGAAGACGTGGCCGAGAAGCTGGACTACCAGCCGGGCGTCTTCAGCGTCGAGCGTCACGTGCGTGGCAAATGGGCGTGCAGCCACTGCGAGACCCTGGTGCAGACCCTGTGGCGGCGCACGTCATTGACAAGGGCATCCCGACCACCGGGCTGCTGGCGCAGGTGCTCGTCGCCAAGTTCGCCGACCACTTACCGCTGTACCGCCAGGAGGCCATTTTTGGCCGTGCCGGGGTGGCCATTCCGCGCTCTACACTCGGCGCCTGGATGGGCACCTGTGGTGTGCAACTCCAGCCGCTGGTGGACGCCTTGAAAGACGACATCCTGAAGCACCGGGTGGTGCACGCCGATGAGACCCCGGTGCAGATGCTCCTGCCCGGCCATGGCAAGACGCACCGTGCCTACCTGTGGGCCTATGCTGCCGGCGCGTTCGAGGACACCAGGGCGGTCGTCTATGACTTTTGCGCATCTCGTGCCGGGGAGAACGCCAAAGCCTTCTTGGGAACCTGGCGCGGCAGCCTCGTGTGTGATGACTTCAGCGGCTACAAGCAATTGATAGCGCAGGGGGTCACGGAGGTCGGGTGTCTGGCCCACGCTCGACGCAAATTCTTCGACCTGCACGCCGCTCACCAGAGTTCGGTTGCACAACGTGCGCTGGAACAGATTGCGCAGGTCTATGCGATTGAGCGCGAGCTCCCGGCATGCA
>NZ_JAUZDX010000051.1 GCF_030704685.1 Acidovorax sp. A1169 | reverse complement strand
GGTGCTTGCCACGTGTTCGTCGTTAAGCCGACCGAGTGCGGAGAGCGCCGGCTGCAGGCTTTCAAGGAAATCGCCGGCCTCGCGTTGGATCGCTGGCGCAGCAAACTCCGTCAGAAACCGCAGCCGTTTGAGGCGCTTGCGCACGCTGTGCTGGTCGTCAATGGACAGGGCTTCGAACCTGCCTGCGTCCTGGTGCACCTTCTTGCGCAGCGTGCGCAAGCGCTGGTGCAGGTACTTGCGTGTGCCACGGGCTCCGAGAGACGCCTGGGCCAGGTCGGGAGCCTCGCTGTCGGCAGGGTGCGCAGTAAAGCCCATGAGGGCGATCAGCGTGCCCTGAAAGGCCGGCGAGCGCACGATTTCCAGCGGCGACGCCGTAGTGGCCTGCGGCGGCGCATCAACCGGTGGAGCGCCTGCTTCCAAAAGCTCCGCGCCGATGGTTTGCACCGCCTGGTCGCGGTCGCGCAGTTCTCCCAGGCGGCGAAAGGCCTCCACCAGTGGTTGCTCCCAGACAGGGTCGTAAGCGCCCGGGGCCAGCGCATCCAGCTCCCGCAGCACGGTGCGCAGCCGGCGAATGCCCACGCGCAGCTGGTGCACATGGGTTTCATCATCCGAGCCCTCGACGATTTCGCTGGCGTTGCCCAGAATCTGCGCCAGGCAGTTGGCCACGGCGGCGCGCTGCAGCGCTGGTCCTTTGAGGAATTTGCGCGTGCCGCTTGGCGCCACCATGGGTCGGGCCTTGATTGCTGGCCGTCCCCACCCGGCCGCCAGCAGCCGCTCGCCGCGCTCGGCCTTGGAAACCGTGTTCACAACCAGCCCGTACTTGGACGCCCACTGGGTGGCCACTTCGACCAAGCCGGTTACGGGGCCCTCTTTGAGTTCAAGCTCCAGCTCGCACACACTTGCCTGCTTCTCGTGTTCGGTACCGCCGTGGGCGACGATCTTGCCGGTGTCCAGCGCCAACTCAACCATGCCGCCATCGAACTGCAGGTTGCGTATGGCGCGGTCGATCTCGGTGCGGTAGGTTTCTTCCAGTGGGCCTTCAGCGCTGTCCAGCGCCTCAAGCAGCCGCTTGCCCGCCTTTGTGCCCGCATGCAGCTCGGGCTGCACCGAAGGGGATGGTGCGTCGACCTGTACGTTGTGCTCTTCGCGGTCCAGCGGGCCATCGCCCCGGGCCTTCACGGTCTGTACCCACTGATCGCCCTCTTTGCGCAGGCGCAAGGCGATGCCGCGCGACGACAGCGCAGCGTCCTTGGTATCGAAGTACCGCGCCTCCAGCCTCACAGTGGTCGCGTCACCACGTTGGGCAGCAGCTTGCAGCGCAGCCAGTTGGCTCTCGTCAATGTGGAACTTGAATTCGACTTCCATGGGGGGGTCCTTTCTCATTTCTCGTAGCCAGGCCAGTGCGTGAACAGTCAGCCAAAAATCCGCTGCCGTGCTGTCAATCGGCAGACAACTCGACCAGCGGCGACGCATCGCCAATGCCTTGCCAATCCTCGCGCCGCAGCTTGCCGCTGTCATGCAGGTTCATGACGAGCTCGACGCGGCGGCGCAACGAATGCAGCGTTTGCTCTGCCTGCTGCACCCGGTTGGATACAGGCGTCAGGGTATGCAGCAGCGGCGGATAGTCCCAGTGCGCGCTGTGCGCCTGCCATGGCCATGCCGGATGGCTGTGTACGGTCGCGCCATCGAGCGCCACGATGATGTCGATGCGCGTGCCCCCTGGCGCCAGGAACTGCTCCCAGCTCTTGGTCGACAAACGGGCAATGGGCATGCCCGCCCGGTGCAGAACTTCCAGCGCTACAGGGCTCACAGTCATCGCCGTCTTCTCGGGCACACCGCACGAAAAGGCGTTGAAACGGCCTTTGCCGATATGGCGAAGGCACGCCTCCGCCAACTGGCTGCGAACGGCGTTTTCGGCAGATACGAACAAAACATTCGCCACTGGGCTCATGGTCGGGGAAGCGGAATTTGATGATGGTTCATGGCCCAGGCTTTGGACGGCCAGCAGGGGTCAACGGCACTCCAGTTTGTTGCATACCGGTTGTGGGCCATGTTGACAGCGCCTATCTTGCCTGCAGCGATGGCGCGCGGGCGTAAGACAGCATGCAGAATTTGTGCCTGAATCCAGTGAGCAACCAGCACCGATGCGCTTTGCCGGCAGCGGCCAGTGACGGCATCGCGGCCTGCATTTCCGTGAAAGCGCCAGCTATCTTCGTAGAAATGCATGAACTACTTGGAGGTAGCCCAAGCTCTTGTCCGCATCCCCGGTCAGCGTGACGCGTTACCTGCTGGCGTCAGTCCACGTCTTCTTATGTCAGTACAGGACAAGAGGCACGCCAAGAAGTTCGATGCACAACGCTGCGAGAAAATAAGGTTCCGGGTAGCCAGCGACGATGAGTGAGATTGCCCGGCCACCCCCCCCAGCGATGATCGCAAGAAGAACGACACGCGTGTGAGCGGCACGGTCTCGAGGACTTTGTGAGGACCACCACAGAACCAGCCCTGTCGCGAGCCAGATACCGCTGAGAAATCGATATTCGCTGTCTGTCGACACAGTGATGGATTGCAATCCCGGCCCTGTGACGGGCCCCAGAACAAGCCCTGCAGCCCCGGCGAGGATGGCGATACAGGCAAGAATTCGCAGCACCCAGATGATGGCGGTCTCTGAATTGGTTCTCGGCGCGTGGGTCATTGCAGAAATTTCTCTGGCGGGTCCGCTCGGTCAGTGAGGACTAGTGTCCTGAGTTGGAAGTTCGTTGAAGAAAGAAATCTGCCGAAATCGCTGCCAAGCTAGGCGCAAAGCGCAGACATGCCGGGCGCATGGCGAGCATTTGCAACGACGCATGGCGGCGATTGTCGGTAGATTTACTCAACGAATTTCTAACTCGGGACACTAGTGATGAAGGAGTGCAAGCAACCTTCGCAGCAATCTACAGTCGCGGCTGGGAATCTGTAGTGAAGCGGTAACCAGCACCACGCACGGTTTCGATCATGGCGCCAGCCTCTCCCAAGGCATCGCGCAGTCGCTTCACGTGGACATCGACGGTGCGCTCTTCAATGAGTGCATCGTCATTCCAGACCGTGTCCAGCACCTGCGAGCGGGTATGGGTTCTCTCTGCGTGCGTCATGAAGTAATGCAACAATTTGAACTCTGTGGGCCCAAGTCTCACATGTTGGCCTTTGAATGTGACGCGATGGGTTGCCGCGTCGATGGTGAGCAGTCCGACGGTGACTTTGTCGCTGGCTGGGTCGGAAAAATTGCGCCGCATGACGGCACGAATGCGGGCCAGCAATTCCTGCGTGGAAAACGGCTTGGTGATGTAGTCGTCTGCACCGGCATCCAAGGCGGCCACCTTGTCCGCCTCGTCACCCCTGGCGGTGAGCATCACGATGGGGACGCGTCTGGTGCGTTGGTCGGCGCGCCATTTGCGGGCGAGAAGCAAGCCGTTTTCACCGGGCAGCATCCAGTCCAGAAGGATCACATCCGGCAGTTCATTGTCCAGCTCCCGCTGGGCCGACTCGCCATCTTCAGCCCAGAACGGAGTAAACCCGTTGTGCCGCAGATTGATGGAGATCAATTCCGCAATCGCGGGCTCGTCATCGACGATCAGAACGCGGGGTAAAAGTCTCATGGAGCAGCAAGCGTAAATCCATGCCGACTGTCCGTCGGAATGGTAGGGGCAATTCCATTGCTGGAACAGGCAGCCGGCATGGGTGCCGGCTGAGGCGGTTTCAATTTCAAGCGAGGTATCCCAGATCCCTGACATCGTGGCGCAGGGCCGTGCGATCCCCTTGGGCCAGCGGCAGGCTGGACAGAATCTCCAGGCGGCGGCGTAGCGACAACAGCATCACACTGGCTGCTCGCTGAAGGTCTTCGGTGCCGGTGTTGCCCCCCACAAGGTCGGGGTAGGCCCACAAGGCTGTGTCTGGCTGCCCGTTCCACTTGGGCGTCAGGTCCTGAACGCTGGCGTCCAGCGTGATGACGAACTGTGCCTTCATCACGCCCAGGCGCGCAAACTCGTTCCAGTCGTGCTGCTTGTCCTGTCGCAGCCCAATGCCAGCGGCGCGGATTGCGTGCATGGCCAGCTCGTGAGGTTCGGACGCCAGCCTGGCCGGGTTGCCGCAGGAGTAGGCCTTGAACCGGCCCTTGCTCACATGCTCCAGGCATGCACGCGCGAGAACGCTTCGAAACGAATTGCGCTGGGACACAAAAATGACCACATGGGCATCTGGCATCAAATCTCCAAAACATCGCATTGGTACAAGGCAAACGCCGCCTGATTCATCCTTGCCAGTGAGGATCGGCATCGCAGGCAGTACGAGTAGTACGACAAGACGCTGCAACGACGCCAGAAGAGTTTTGTGAGCCGCTCTTAGCGCAGCACCCGTCCATCCCTCGCTATGACGGTCTGAGTCACATACTGGCTGATGCGCATGCCCTTGTTGAAGAGCACATTGAACCCACCCAGGTCGCTGTCTTCCTGCCTTCTGAGCGTGGCAAGCAGGGAGGACCTGCTCCAGGGTTGGGCCGAGCGCGCAATGGCCGCCTCGGTGAATTTTGCCGCAATGAAGCCGGCCAGTCCCTGCGGTGTGGGCTCTTCGTCGAACAGCCGGCTCAGCGCTTCGCGGTACTCACGCACCACGGCAGTGCCTGAGGTGACCGGCGGCACCACCTGGGTGGCCACCACCGATATCTGGCTGGGGATCTTGGACATCTGCGCCAGCACCTGCAAGTTGACGTCCGCCAGCGCGATGACATAGCACTGGCGGCCGGCCGGCATGGCCATTTGATTGATGAATTCGTGCAGTTCCAGCGTGCCACCCAGAAACAGTACCACCGGCACATCTGGCCGGTACTTGTAGCCGACCTGGCTGAGCCTGGCTGCAGGCACGTAGTCAACGGCAATGCGTGTGGCGCTCGCGGCTTTCTCCACCTGGCTTCTGGACTGCTGCTCGTACAGTGCGGAGGAGAAGATGGTGACCACACGGGGGACGCCCATGATGGCCAGCGAACGCACGGCGAATTCGACCTGCTGGTGCTGGCCG
>NZ_JAUZDX010000050.1 GCF_030704685.1 Acidovorax sp. A1169 | reverse complement strand
AGTTGTTCAACCCACCGCGTGCGTTCGATCCGTTGCGGGACAAGGCGCATTTCCGCATTGTGAGTTCGGACTACGCAGCGGTCGCGCTGATGGGCTCCATCGTCAGTTGGCTGCACGACCACGCACCCCATGTGCATATTTCTCTGCTCCCTGTTACGGGCAATCCCGAGAACCTGCTTGCCAGTGGCGAGGCCGAAATCATGTTCGGTCCACAAGAGTTCTGTCCTGGGTGGTGTGCGAGTACCCCTTTTATCGAGGACTCCTGGATGTGCGTGCGGCGAAAAGGCGAACCGCTGCCGACCTCTTTGAAGGAGTACCTGCAAATGGCACATGTGGCAGTTCACATCGAACGCGCCTTTGGGAATCAGGTGGATGAAGCGTTGCGCAAGCGGGGACGGGCAACGCGCCGGGTACAAGTCACGGTGCCCGATTTTGCGGCAGCTGTTTTTATCACCGCCAACAGCCCACTGCTGGCCACGTTGCCCAGCCCGGTGGCGCGCGCTGCCTCGAACCTGCTGTCAATGGAGTTGGGTGAAGTACCACTGCGCGTGCGCGGATCGTCCGTGTCCATGATCTGGCCGCGCCGTCTGGAACGCGATCCGCCTCATGTATGGCTGCGCCAAGCTGTCCTTGACAGTGCAGGCTTGTCTTTCCGGGGCTGAGCGCGTCGCTGTTGCATTGACCGGGTGACGCAACTTGTCTGGGTCAGGGCCAGCAATGGGTTTCAGCGCTTTCATTCTCTGTGCCAACGGTAACGCTGAAAACACGCGTAAGACGCTCGATGTTCCGACGTGCTCAAAGATCGACCTCTGGCGGCCCACAGCGCATGATCTCGATGCGGGCAATGGCCTCTTCGCCCAGCATATCCCGCCGCATGATCATGAGTGTTGCCAACTCCTCATCACTCATTCGAGATGCGCCGGATTGACCTGACCTGTATCGACGGTCTGGTCGTGTTGGGCAACCTGCGCTGCGACAGCAGTCACTTGCGCGAGGAGCTGCTGTATGGCAGCGGCGCCGAAGAACCCATCGAACTGACATGAGCTGCGCCAGCCTCCCTGCCGCCGGCCCGTGGACTCCTATGCCTTCGGCAGCGGCAGCGCCGTCTTGTAGCGCACCTGCTTGAGTGCAAAGCTCGAGCGGATCTTTTCCACGCCCGGTATGGGGGCCAGCCGCTCCAGGATGAAGCGCTCCAGCGCCCCGATGTCGGGCACGGCCACGCGGATCAGGTAGTCGCTGTCGCCGCTCATGAGGTAGCACTCCATCACCTCGTCGTGCTCGGCGATGCGCTGCTCGAAATCGCCCAGTGCTTCCTTGCTCTGCGTCTTCAGGCTGATGCTGATGAACACGTTGAGCCCCAGGCCCAGGGCGGCCGCGCTGGCCAGGGCCACGTAGCGGCTGATGACGCCGCTGGCCTCCAGCGCCTTCACGCGCGCCAGGCAGGGCGAGGGCGACAGGTGCACGCGCCGCGCCAGCTCCACGTTGGACAGGGAGCCGTCGGCCTGCAGCTCGGCCAGAATGCGCAAATCCAGGGTATCCAGCTTCATGTGCTGCAGTGTAGGTGGTTTGCCGCACGAAGTGCTGTAGCCGGGGCTTTTACGGGCCAGAACGGCATCCCATTCGGGGCCGCAATGGCTACAGTTGCGGCATGAACGCCCCCACCGCCCCCCACCACCTGCTCATGCCTGCATCGGCCACCGCGTTGGCTGATACGGATCCCCAAGAAACCGCCGAATGGCGCGATGCCTTCCTGGCCCTGGTCGCGACCGAGGGGCCCGAGCGCGCGCGCTTCATGCTGCAGGAGATGGTGCGCTTGGCGCGGGCCCGGCGCGTGGGCTGGCAGCCCGACCTGAACACGCCGTATGTGAACACTGTGGCCGTGCAGGACCAGCCGGTGTTCCCCGGCGACCTGGCCATCGAGGAGCGCGTGGCCTCCATCGTGCGCTGGAACGCGCTGGCCATGGTGGTGCGCGCCAACCAGGCCTACGGGGAGCTGGGCGGCCACATCGCCAGCTACGCCAGCGCGGCGGATCTGTTCGAGAGCGGGTTCAACCACTTCTTCCGTGCCCGTGAAGGGCTGGGCGAAGGCCAACACCGTGGGGACCTGGTGTTCTTCCAGCCGCACAGCGCGCCCGGCGTGTATGCACGCGCCTTCATGGAAGGGCGCCTGTCCGAGCAAGACCTGATGCACTACCGCCAGGAGCTCACGGCGCCTGCCGCAGGGGCGCAGGGCCTGTCGAGCTACCCGCACCCCTGGCTGATGCCGGACTTCTGGCAGTTCCCCACCGGGTCCATGGGCATCGGCCCCATCAGCAGCATCTACCACGCGCGCTTCATGCGCTACCTCACGCACCGCAATTTGCTCGACTGCTCGGCGCGCAAGGTCTGGGGCGTGTTCGGCGATGGCGAGATGGACGAGCCCGAGAGCATGAGCGCGCTGACCCTGGCCGCGCGCGAGGGGCTCGATAACCTGGTGTGGGTGGTCAACTGCAACCTGCAGCGCCTGGACGGCCCGGTGCGCGGCAACGGCCGCATCATCGACGAGCTGGAGCGCCTGTTTGCCGGCGCGGGCTGGAATGTGGTCAAGCTGGTCTGGGGCAGCGACTGGGACGGCCTGTTCGCCCGCGACCTCACCGGCGCGCTGGCCCGCGCGCTGGAGGGCACGGTGGACGGCCAGATGCAGACCTTTGCCGCCAAGGACGGGCGCTTCAACCGCGACAACTTCTTCGGCCAGAACCCCGAGCTGGCCGCCCTGGCCCAGGGCATGACGGACGAGCAGATCGACCGCTTGAAGCGCGGCGGGCACGACCTGGTGAAGATCCACGCTGCGTATGCCGCCGCCGCGCGCCACCAGGGCCAGCCCACGGTGATCCTGGCGCACACCAAGAAAGGCTACGGCATGGGCACGGCCGGCCAGGGCAAGATGACCACGCACAGCCAGAAGAAGCTGGACGAGACCGACCTCATCGAGTTTCGCAACCGCTTCAACCTGCCGCTCACCGACGCGCAGGCCACGAGCCTGGCCTTCTTCAAGCCCGCCGAGGACAGCCCCGAGATGCGTTACCTGCGCAGCCACCGGCAGAACCTGGGCGGCTACCTGCCACGCCGCGAGACGGTGTGCGAAGCGTTGCCCGTGCCCGCCATCGCCAGCTACGCGCAGTTCGCGCTGCAGGCCGATGGCAAAGAGATGAGCACGACCATGGCTTTCGTGCGCATGCTGGGCAGTTTGCTCAAGGACGCCACGCTGGGCCCGCGCATCGTGCCCATCGTGGCCGACGAGGCGCGCACCTTCGGCATGGCCAATCTGTTCAAGCAGGTCGGCATCTACAGCAGCGTGGGCCAGCGCTATGCGCCCGAGGACATCGGCTCGGTGCTGAGCTACCGCGAGGCGCTCGATGGCCAGATTCTGGAAGAAGGCATCAGCGAGGCCGGCGCCATCGCCAGCTGGACGGCTGCGGCCACCAGCTACAGCGTGCACGGCCTGGCCACGCTGCCGTTCTACATCTACTACTCGATGTTCGGCTTTCAGCGCGTGGGCGATGCCATCTGGGCCGCTGCCGACCAGCGGGCGCGCGGCTTTTTGCTGGGCGCTACCTCGGGTCGCACCACGCTGGGCGGCGAGGGCCTGCAGCACCAGGACGGCAGCAGCCACCTGGTGGCGGCCACCATTCCCAACTGCAAGGCCTACGACCCGGCCTATGCGGGCGAGATGGCCGTGATCGTCGACGCCGGCATGCGCGAGATGGTGACCGAGCAGCGCGACGTCTTCTACTACGTCACACTGATGAACGAGAACTACGCCCAGCCCGACCTGCCCGCCGGTGCGGCCGAGGGCGTGCTGCGCGGCTGCTATGTGTTCCAGTGCTTCGGTGCCGAAGGCCCTGCGGCCAACGCACGCCACGTGACGCTGATGGGCTCCGGCGCCATCCTCACCGAGGTGGTCAAGGCCGCGCAGCAACTGGCCGCCGAAGGCATCACCGCCACAGTGGTCAGCGTGACCAGCTGGAGCGAACTGGCGCGCGATGGCGTGGCGTGCGAGCAGCGCGCCATCGCGGGCGAAACAGATGAGCCGGGTACCCCCTGGCTTGCAGCACAGCTGGCCGCCACAAGCGGTCCGGTGATTGCTGCAACCGACTATGTGCGGGCCGTGCCCGAAACCGTGCGCGCTTTCGTGCCCGAAGGACGCAGGTACCTGACCCTGGGGACCGATGGGTTTGGGCGCAGTGATACGCGGGCGGCGCTGCGGGAGTTCTTCGGGGTGGATGCGGCCGCCGTGGTGCGGGCTGCGAAGTTTGCGTTGGGGCCCATGGCCGCCCGGTGAGCATGTAGGGCGTGGGATAACCGCAATCAGGGGCGGCAAGCGTGGTGCGCTACGCTTGCCGCCCTTGTGTTTTTTTGCGCTTGTTTCCCATGACCCAGCCCTTTGCCACGGTGGCCCTGACGGCCGAGAACATCGCCGACTGTGCGGACCTGTACCTGGGCGTGTTCAACGCACCGCCCTGGAACGATGGATGGGAGCATGCCGCTGTGGTGGAGCGGCTCGCGGCGTTCATGGCCTTTCCGGCTGCGCGCGCAATGGCGTTGCTGGTCGATGAGGTGCCGGTTGCGATGGTGCTGGGGTGGAAGGAGCGGTGGGTGAATGGGTGGACCTTTCACATCAAGGAGATGTGCGTGGCCGGGCGTCTGCAGCGGCAAGGTGCTGGGGCAATCTTGATACGCGCGTTGGAGGATGTGCTGCGGGACGAGGGGGTCGTGAGCGTGAACTTGCAGACCCTGGAGGAGGCGCCGGCGTTTGGGTTCTATGAGGGCTTGGGCTATCGCAAGGGGCGGGTGGTGATGTTGGGGAAGCTGCTGTAGTTGCCCATGCCATCGGCAAACGGCTGGTGTGGCGCAGTCGGGGAACCACCAGTGCCGGCTGGGTAAGAGCCTTCTTACAATGTGTTGCAGCCAACCGTTGGAGGGCACCATGGCAAACGTCACCTGGGACCACGATCCGCCTACTACCTGGGTAGCGACGGTGAGCGGGCAAGCCGTCTGCTCCGTCAAGCGCAAGGACATTGGCGGGTGGACAGCGGGCTGGACGGATGAGCGTTTGTGGCCGGCACCCTCCCATCTGCCCAAGGCCCTGCCGCAGCCCACGCGGTTTTTCAGCAGCCTGGAAGAGGCCAAGGTGGCGGTGGAGCAGGCGTTGTCGCCCTGAGTGTTGTTTCAGTTGTTTGGGTGCTTCTGCGTCGCTGCGGTGCTGACGCGCCGCGCCCTGCCTGCATCCAGCATTGCCGGCGTTGGGTAGTCGCCTGTGGCTGACTGTGTGCCTGGTTTGTGGA